>CAKOHZ010000001.1 GCA_934086315.1 uncultured Bacilli bacterium
AAAACTCATTATTTTACTTAGTTTTCAAAGATCATTTCAATCGCATTTCCTGCGGTTGCTCATATAATATAGCATTTTCATTTTTCAATGTCAACAACTTTTTTTAAATTTTATTAATTTTTTGACATTTTTTATTTTTTGCTTAATTATTAAGACAAAAAGTTATTTTTTTAAACTCGAATGCATATCATTTTGTTATTTTTTCCAAACAACGAGATATATAGTAACACAAGCATTTTTAAAAGTAAATACTTTTTTTAATTTTTTTAAATTAATTTTTTGACAAATATTTACATATCATTATATGAATAAAACAAATAAAAATCACTATTATTTAGTGATTTTTTTGAATATTTTTAAATATATTATAATAATATTCAATAGCTTGAGTATTAAACGGAAACTCACCTGCTTTTTTCATTTCTATTAAAGATGACAATTCTTCTTTAATAATATAATTTACCTCTCGAGGATATTTCATAAGCTTTTTATGATAATTATATTCATTACGATCTAATATTTTAAAAGCACCATCATTAAACACCCTTAAATCTAAGTCATAGTCTATGTATTTTACAACATTATCATCAATAACATATGGACTAGCAATATTGCAATAATAAAATATACCATTGCTTTTCAACTGGGCAATTATATTAAACCATCTTTTTTTATAAAAGAACATTATTGCTGGCTCCTTAGTATGCCATGTTCTTCCATCTTGCTTAGTAACTAATACATTTTCGTTTCCTAAAACAATAAAATCATCATTTACCTCCAACACAACGGCAGATTTCCACGATTTATGAATAACACCATCATGTTTATAGCAATGAATAACAAGTGTGTCTCCAACTTTAATGTTCATAAGACACCTCTTTCTAAACATATTTTACCACAACATAAAGAAAATTAAAATTATTTATATATATTAGTGTAAAGCAAATAAAAAGTACAATATTTAAATTGCACTTCCTATAATTTAGAATATAATTATTTTTTAAATAGATTAATAGCTGTATTCAATTGTTGATTAACATCTTTAACTTCTATATCTGGCTTAATTCCAACATTATTAATGCTATTTCCGTTAGGGCTTAACCAATAAGCTGTAGTGTATTTTACCATAGCACCACTAGATAAAACATCCTTTTCTTGAACAGTACCTTTACCATAAGATTTAACACCAACAATACTAGCATTAGCACTCTCTTTTAAGGCCAAAGCAAGCACTTCAGACGCCGATGCACTATATTCATTAATAATAACAGAAATACCTTTAAATGACTTCAAAACACCACTTTTTGCATTATATTTAGATATTTTACTATTCTTATCCTTTAATTGATAAATTACCTTTCCTTTAGGAACAAAATAATCAGCAATTTCATACGCAGCGCTTAAATAACCACCTGTATTATTCCTAAGATCAATCACAATTGAATCAATATTGTTTCCAAAACTATTTATTTTCGTTTTAACTTGTTTACTTGTTGTTGCAGAAAATGTTTGTATTTGTATATAACCAACATTATTATATTCTTTTGAAATAACAGAATCAATTGTTACTACTTTTCTTTTTAAAGTAACTTCGTACTCTTTATCATCACGAATATATTTTATTTTAAAAGTATCCTTTTTACTACTTTTAATAGCGTCTGATAAATAATTACTCTCTTTTTCTTCAAGTAAGACATCGTCTAAAGCAATTAATTGATCTCCAACTTTTAGACCGGCATCCATTGCAGAAGAATTACTAAATACTTTACTAATGATTATCTTACTATTTTCTTTATTGGTTACAATTTCTATTCCAACGCCAGAATATTCACCATCTAATCGTTGTTCCATTGATTCAGTAGAATCTTTATCTAAATAAACACTATATTCATCATTTAAATAACCATACATGCCATCAATTGCAGCATCGACAAGTTTCTCTCTATCTACTTCTTTTACATAACTATTCACTATATGATCATAGGCCTTATTAAATTCAGAAAGCTCACTAAAATTTTCATTGCCAACATTAGATAATTTATCATAGTTTTTAAAAACTATTAAACCACTAGTTACACTAACGATAATACCAGTAATTAGAATAATTACAATAACTTCCATTAAATTGAATTCAGCACTTTTTTTAATGTCTTTAATCATACATACACCACTCTATCATCTATAAAAAATTATACAACAAATAAATTTAATTTTAAAGCAATATTTTTAAAATAAAAAAGATTGAAATCAATCAATCTTCTTAAACTAATTCTAAACGAACGATTAAAGCATCGTCGCCAATTCTTTCTTTTAATTTAATTATTCTAGTATATCCACCTTTTCTATCTGCATATTTAGTAGCATATTCATCAAATAATTTTTTAACTAAATCTTTATCGTTATTTAAGAAAGCAAGTGCTTTTCTTCTAGAAACTAAATCACCTTTCTTAGCATATGTAATCATTTTCTCAACGAATTTACGAGCTTCTTTAGCTCTTTGTTCAGTAGTTTCTACATATCCAAATTCAAGTACACTTTTAGTTAAACCAGATAGAATACTTTTTCTAACACGAGTTTCTCTATTTAATTTTCTATATAATGCCATTGTATCCTCCTAATTAATCTTCATCACGGAACTTAAGTCCCATGTCTCTAACTTTATCTAAAACTTCCTTTAATGATTTTTTACCAAGATTTCTAATTTTCATCATTTCAGATTCACTCTTAGATGTTAAATCTTGTAAAGTATGAATAGCATCCCTCTTTAAGCAGTTATATGCTCTAACAGAAAGATCTAATTCTTCAATAGGAGTTTCTAATGTCTTTTGAACTGAGTTTTCTTCTTTATCAGCAAGAACACTTTCGATTCCTGTTAAATTATGTAAATCAGTGATAACTTCAAAATGATCAATAATTATTTTAGCAGCACGAGCAACAGCTTCTTCTGGTTTAATAGCTCCATTAGTCCATACATTTAAAGTTAACTTATCATAATTGTCATTTTGTCCTACACGAGCAGGTTCAACTTCATAACTAACTCTTTCAATTGGACTATATAATGAATCTACACCAATAGCACCTACTACATCTCTAACAGCAATTGCATTGATTTTACCATCAACATAACCACGACCATTGGATACAGTCATTGTCATATCTAGGCTTCCACCTTTTGATAATGTAGCAATTAATAGGTCTGGATTAATAATTTCAACTTCTCCATTTTTATCAATGTCAGAAGCATGAACTTCACCTTCACTATTAGCTTTTAAATGTAAAACTTGATCGTTTTCACTATGATTTTTTAATACTAATTTTTTTAGATTAAGAATAATTTCAGTAACATCTTCTACTACTCCATCCATTTTTTGAAATTCGTGCATAACACCTTCGATTTTAACATCTGTAATTGCACTACCTTCTAAGCTTGATAGCATAACTCTTCTAAGAGCGTTTCCTATAGTTGTTCCAAAACCTCTCTCAAGTGGTTCTAAAACAAACTTTCCATAATAATTACTTTCAACATATTCGTTTACTTTATAATCTGGTTTAATAAATTTTAACATGGTATTTATTCCCCTTCCTTAATTCTTATATACGTCTTCTCTTAGGTGGTCTGCATCCATTATGTGGTACTGGTGTTACATCGTTAATTCCAGTAATTTCTAATCCAGCAGTTTGTAAACTTCTAATTGCTGTTTCACGACCTCCACCAATTCCTTTAACAAAAACTTCTACTTTTCTAATTCCAGCATCGAAAGCAGCTTTACCAGCAGCTTCAGCACTCATACCTGCTGCGAAAGGAGTTTTCTTTTTACTTCCTTTATATCCAACAGTTCCTGAAGAAGCCCAACTAATTACTCCACCATTGTTATCAGTAATTGTTACAATTGTGTTATTAAATGTAGAATGAATATGTGCTTGACCTTCAGTGATATCTCTCTTTGCTTTTCTTTTTCTTCTATTATAAGCCATAAGTTATCCCTCCTATTTCTTCTTATTAGCAATAGTCTTGCCTTTACCTTTACGAGTTCTAGCATTTCTACTAGTATGTTGACCTCTTACTGGTAAACCTTTTTTATGTCTAGTACCTTGATATGAATTGATTTCCATTTTAGTTTTAATATTCATTTCAACGTCTCTTTTTAAATCACCAACTAATACATATTTATCAGCTTCAGTTCTTAAACGATTAATTTCTTCAACTGTTAAATTATCAGTTCTAGTATCTTCACTTACATTTGCAGCAGCGCAAATATCATGTGCTCTAGTTGGACCAATTCCATAAATATAAGTAAGTGCAACTACTATTCTCTTATTTTTTGGTAAGTCAATATTTTTAATACGTGCCATATTTTCCTCCTACTTAACCTTGTCTTTGTTTATGTTTAGGATTTTCACAAATTACCCTAACTTTTCCGTTTCTTTTAATTATTTTGCATTTATCGCAAATCTTTTTTACTGATGGTCTTACTTTCACGTTCAATCCCTCCATTTACTTTCTATAAATTATACGCCCACGTGTTAAATCACAAATAGGTATTTCCATAAGCACAGTATCACCTGGGTAAATACGAATCATGTTTAAGCGCATTTTTCCAGAAACGCGAGCTTCTACTATATGCCCATTGTCTAATTTTACTTTGAAGTCTCCTCCAGGTAAAATTTCTAATACCTTTCCTTCAAGTTCAATATAACCGTCTTTTTCCTTGGCCATTTTTCACTCTCCTGTTAATATCTCATAACCATCTTTAGTTACAAGAACTGTATGTTCGAAGTGAGCTGCTAAACTTCCATCTTGAGTAACAATTCCCCATTCATCAGGAAGAAGCCACACTTCCTTTGTACCTAGACTAAACATTGGCTCTATTGCTAAAGTCATACCTGCTTTAAGTATGATTCCTTCACTTTCATGATTACTAAGATTAGGAATATATGGATCTTCATGAAGATCTCGTCCAACACCATGTCCAGTTAAACAAGTAAATACTCCATAATGATTCTCTTTAGCAACCCTACCTATCGCAGAACAAACTTGGTTTAGTTTAATACCTTCTTTAATTACAGAAATACCTTTATACAAAGCTTTCTGCGTATCACTAACAAATTTCTTATTTTTCTTACTAGTTTTACCAACTATATAAGTATAAGCTGAATCTGAGTGATAACCTTTATAAATTGATCCAAGATCAACTGATACTATATCTCCATCTTTAATGACAGTATCATCAGGGATTCCATGAACTACCATATCATTAATACTAACACATGCAGTTGCAGGAAACCCTTCATAACCAAGAAATGATGGAACAGCGTCATGACTTATTATATAATCATAACAATATTTGTCAATATCTTTTGTTGTAATACCAGGTTTAATAAAATCTTTCAAACTTGATAGAGCTCCATAAGTTATTTGACCAGATATTCTCATTAATTCAATTTCTTGTTCATTTTTAATACTAATCATTTTATTACTTCCTTATAATATTCTCAAACTCTTTCATTGTGTCATCAGCAGAACCATTAGCATTTAATTCAATTAAAATACCTTTGTTTCTATAATATTCTATAACTGGTGTACAATTTTCAATAAACATTGAGAAACCTTTTTTAAATGTTTCTTCATTATCATCATTACGGGTAGTTAATTCTACACCACAATCATCACATATACCTTCTTTTAATGGAGCATTAACTCCAGTTAAACGATTATATGTTTTTTTACATTTAGGGCAAATTTCTCTTCCTAAAGTTCTTTTTAATGCAGTTTCATAATCAACATTAAGAAGTACTGCATAATCAATTTTAAGATTAAGTTCTTTTGATATCTTTTCAACAGCTTCTACTTGAGGCATATGTCTTGGATAACCATCAAGTATAAAACCATTTTTAACATCATCTTTCATTAATCTTTCTTTCATCAATTGATTAGTAATTGTATCATTAACTAATTCACGTCTTGATTGAATCTCTCTAATTTGTTTTCCAAGTTCAGTTGTTGGATCAACACCCCTTAAAAGTTCACCAGCAGAGATACTTACAAGTCCATACTTGCTTGTTAACATTGAAGCAAGAGTACCCTTACCTGCTGCAGGTGGTGCAATTAAAATTAAATTCATATTATCTCCTATTATTATAATTTCTAGATGCAACAGAACTTTCAAGTTGTTTGTATGTTTCAAGAAGAACACCAACTGCTATTAACATTGATGTACCACCTAATTTAACAGTCTCTGGAAGACCAGTCAATGCTGTAAATATAGTAGGTATTGATGCTAATAGAGCTATGAAGAATGCTCCCATAAAAGTTATTCTTCCTAAAATTTTTGATATATATTTTTTAGTTTCGCTTCCAGGTCTAATACCAGGAATATAGCCACCATTTTTGTTTAAATTTTTACTCAATTCTTCTGGATTAATTGTTAAGAATGTATATATATAAGTAAATGCTATTATTAATAATATATATATTACAAAACCAACTGGTTTAGATGTAGATAAATAATTATTTAAAAATGTAATTACTTTAGCATTCTTAATAAAATAAGCAAGAATTGATGGAATTCCCATTATAACACTTGCAATAATTACAGGCATTACATTGGCAGAATTCAATTTTAATGGTAAGAATGTTTGTTGTCCACCATAACTTGATGAACTTCTATTTGAATATTGAATTGGTATACGTCTTTCAGCTTGTTCAACAAATATAACTCCAACTACTATAAATATATATAATAGAACAAAAATTATAAATTTAGCCCAAGCTAACACTTCATTATTTGCATTCGGAATTAATGATTGAAACGCTGTTACAAACATACTTGGTAGTGTATTAACAATACCAGCCATAATTATTAATGAAACACCATTTCCAATTCCTTTATTTGTAATCTCATCGCCTAACCATAACAAGAAGGCAGTACCAGCTGTTAAAATAATGGCAATTTTGAAATACATCATAGGTTCTTGTGTTTTACCTAAAAACATCATTGGATAGAAGAAACCTTGAATAAACGCAACAGCTAAACCAGAATATCTAGTTATTTTAGCAATCTTACGTCTTCCTTCTTCACCCATTTCTTTTAATTCTTTAAAATAAGGAATAATATCCATTTGAAGAATTTGAATAATAATTGATGCAGTAATATAAGGCATAACACCTAAAGCGAATATAGAGAATTGCTTTAAACCTCCACCACTCATAGCATTAAATAATTCTAAAAATCCAATATCTCCAGTAATAACATTCATACCAGGAATAGTTATGGAATTACCTAAAGCAAAAATGAATAATACACCTAATGTAAATAGTATTCTTGCTCTTAAATCTTTGTTAGAAGATCTAAATATTTGCTTAAAAGTAGCAAACATCTTAAATCACCTCCGTAGTTCCACCCAATTCCTCAATTTTAGTAATAGCTGAATTAGTAAATAAGTTAGCTTTAACAGTTAATTTCTTTTCTAATTTTCCATTTCCTAATACTTTGATTCCGCATAATTCTTTTTTCACAAGACCAGATTCTTTTAATAATTCAGGAGTAATTACATCTCCATCTTTGAATCTATTTAAATCTGATACATTAATAATTGCATATTTCTTTTCAAATCTAGCATTTGAAAATCCACGTCTAGGAACTCTTTTAAATAAAGGAGTTTGTCCACCTTCAAACCATGGATGAATTGATGCGCCACTTCTAGCTTTTTGTCCTTTTTCACCACGAGTTGATGTTTTACCATGTCCACTTCCTGGTCCACGTCCAACAACTTTTCTTCTATGAGTTGATCCATCTAATCTATTTAATTCATGTAATTTCATTATTTTAAGACCTCCTCAACAGTTTTACCACGAAGACTAGCAACATGTTCAATAGTTCTTTGTGATTCTAAAGCTTTAATAGTTGCTTTAGCTGTATTAATTTGTGTATTGCTTCCTAAAGATTTAGCAACAACATCTTTAACACCAGCAAGTTCTAAAACTATTCTTGATGCTCCACCAGCGATAATTCCACGACCAGCTTTAGCAGGTCTAATTAACACTTTAGCAGCTCCACAAACACCAGTAACTTCGTGAGATATAGTTCTATTATCAACTAAATCTACATGTACTATATTCTTTTCAGCTTCCTTAATTGCTTTACTAACAGCAACTGGAATTTCTTTAGATTTACCTGTACCAATTCCAACTTTACCTTTTCTGTCTCCTACAGCAACTGTAGCTGAAAATCTAAAATTACGTCCACCTTGTGTAACCTTTGTAACTTTTCCGATAGAAATAATTTTATCTTCATAAAGTTTCTTAGGTTCACGATCAGTTCTTCTTTTACCGTCCATACGTTTCCTCCCTAGAATTCTAGTCCATTTTCACGAGCTGCTTCAGCTAATGCTTTAACACGTCCGTGATATAGATATCCGCCACGATCAAATACAACTGTTTTGATCTTTGCTTTTTTAGCTTTTTCTGCAATATCTTTTCCTACTGCAGCAGCTGCTTCAAGATTATTATTTTTAAGTTTTAGTTCTAAAGAAGATGAACTAGCTAATGTAACACCTTTAACATCATCGATTAATTGTGCATAAATAGCTGTATTACTTCTAAAAACACAAAGTCTAGGAGTTGATTCAGTACCAGACAATGTTTGTCTGATCTTTTTATGTCTTTTAATTCTTGTAACATTTTTTGATTCTTTTTTTATCATTCCCTTTTACCTCCTATGCAGCTTTCTTTCCTTCTTTACGACGGATATGTTCATCTTTATACTTAATACCTTTACCTTTATATGGTTCTGGTTGTCTTACTTTTCTAACATTAGCAGCAAATTCTGATACTAATTGTTTGTCATATCCGCTAATTATTAATTCAGTAGTAGATTTATCAGGCATTTCAACTTTTAATCCTTCTGGAATAACTAATTCAACAGGATGACTATATCCAGCAGAAATAATAATTTTATTTCCTTGTACTTGGAATCTATAACCAACACCATTGATTTCTAGTTCACGTTTAAATCCTTCACTAACACCGATTAACATATTATTAATAATTGAATTTGTAGTTCCATGTAATTGTTTAGAAACTTTTAAATCATTGTTTCTAGTAGTTAAAACTTTACCATCTTCAACTTTAACATTAACATTTTCATTCTTAAAATTGAATTCTAATGTTCCTTTTGGTCCTTTTGTTGTTATTTTGTTTCCATCAACAGTAACTTCTACTCCAGATGGAATAGCTAATATTCTATTTCCGATTCTACTCATAACACACCTACCATACGTAAGCTAAAACTTCTCCACCAAGTTTTTTAGCTCTAGCTTCCTTATCAGTCATAAGACCTTCTGATGTAGAAACAATAGCTATACCTAGTCCATTAAGAACTCTTGGCATTTCATCAGCTTTAGCATATACACGTAATCCTGGTTTACTTATTCTTTTTAAGCCAGTGATTACTCTTTCTTTAGTTTTTGAATATTTAAGGTTTAACACGATCATTTCACCAACAGCTAATTTATTAGTATCATAACCATCAATAAAACCTTCTTTAGTTAAAATATCTGCAATACCTTTAGTCATTTTAGTACCAGGTATTTCAACAGTTTTGTACTTCATAGCATTAGCATTACGAATTCTTGTAAGCATATCTGCTATAGTGTCATTAACCATTATAGGCCTCCCTTCTTATTAACACTCGCCTGTTAATGTTTGGTTTTACAGGATTTTCTCCTGTTAATATTTCATTGTAATATGCGATATTGTCTTCACATTCACGCATTTTTTCATCACATTCTTCAATTAATTTGTGATCTATATTATCACTCTCTAACAAAGATTGTTTTAAATAAGCATATCTAAAATAAGTATTTGTCTCATCAGTAATGAGTACATCAATAGGTAAATCACCTATTAATGTAGTACTACCAACTTGATTTTTTAACACCAGGAATTTGTCCTTTATATGCTAACTCTCTAAAGCAAATACGGCATAGACCAAATTTACTTAATACACCATGTGGACGACCACATCTAGTACATCTAGAATAATTTCTAGTTGAGAATTTACTACCTCTTTGTTGAGCTATAACTTTACTTTTCTTTGCCATAAATATTTCCTTTCCTACTTTCTAAAAGGTAACCCAAATTCAGTTAATAATGCTAGAGCTTCTTCATTAGTATTAGCAGTAGTTACCATAACGATATCTAAACCTCTAACCTTAATAACTTGATCATATTCTACTTCAGGAAATACTAATTGTTCTTTGATACCAAGAGTATAATTACCTCTTCCATCAAAACTATTTTTAGAAATACCTCTAAAGTCTCTAACTCTTGGAAGTGCAATTGTAATTAATTTATTTAAGAAGTTATACATATTATCTCCTCTTAAAGTAACCTTACAACCAATTTTATTTCCTTCTCTAAGTTTGAAACCAGCTATTGACTTTTTAGCAGTAGTTACTACTGGTTTTTGACCAGATATAGCTTCTAAGTCACGAACAGCAGCATCTAAAAACTTTTGATCATTAATAGCATCTCCTACACCCATATTTAGAACAATTTTTTCTAAACGTGGAACTTGCATTTTAGTAGTGTAGTTAAACTTTTTAGTTAAATTTGGAACTATTTCTTCTTCATATAATTTTTTTAATGTTTCCATAATTCACCTACTTACTTTCTTTTTCATCTTTTTTCTTAGAAGCTTTTTTTTCTTTAACTTCCTTTTTTACTTCTTTTTTTGTTTCTTTTTTAGATTCTTTAGCTAATACTTTAACGTTAGAAATATGAATAGGAGCTTCTACTTCTAATATTCCACCAGATTCGTTAGTACGATTTGGTTTAACATGTTTTTTAACGATATTAACACCGTCAACTACTACTCTATTATCTTTTCTAAGTACGTTAAGTACTTTACCTTCTTTTCCTTTATTACTTCCTGTAATAACACGTACGTTATCTCCAACTTTTATCTTCATGTTAGCCTCCTATAATACTTCTGGAGCTAGTGAAACAATTTTCATATAGTTCTTATCGCGAAGTTCACGAGCTACAGGTCCTAGAACACGAGTTCCTACAGGACTATTATCATCTTTAATTAGTACGCAAGCATTGTCATCAAATTTAATATGACTTCCGTCTGCTCTACTAACACCTTGTACTGTTCTAACAATAACAGCTTTTACTACTTTTCCTTTTGGAGTGTTTGAATTTGGGATAGCTTTCTTTACTGTACCAACAACAACATCTCCTATATTACCGCTTTTAACTTTACTTCCACCAAGTACTCTGATTACTAAGATTTCACGAGCGCCTGAATTGTCAGCTACCTTTAAACGGCTTTCTGGTTGTATCATAACTCTCTCCTTTCTTAATTAAAGAATAACAGCTTCCTCAACAATACTATCTAAAACATATCTTTTAGTTTTTGATAGAGGACGAGAAGATACAACTTTAACTATATCTCCTACTTTAGCTTTATTCTCTTCATCATGTACTGCATACTTTTTAGTAGTTTTTACATTTTTATTGTAAAGTGGATGCTTTTTATAAGTTACAACAGCAATTGTAATTGTTTTATTATTAGCTGCACTAACAACTTTACCAACTAATTCTTGTTTTACGTTTTCCATTACTTGCTATCCTCCTTACCTTCATTTAATTCTCTTTCTCTAATAACTGTTTTAATTTTAGCAACTTCATGTCTTAATTCTTTAATTCTATGAGGTTTTTCTAAATTACCAGTTGATAGAGAAAACTTCAAATTAAATAATTCCTTTTTATTCTCTTCAAGTTTCTTATTTAATTCTTCAGTGGTTAATTTTCTAATTTCAGTCATCTTTATCATTATTTAGCCACTTCCTTTGCTACAAATTTTGTTTTAATTGGTAGTTTATGAGATGCTAAACGGAAAGCTTCACGAGCTATTTCTTCAGTAACATCAGTCATTTCGAACATGATTTTACCTTCTTTAACTACAGCTGCCCATTCTTCAACATTACCTTTTCCACTACCCATACGAACCTCAGCAGGTTTCTTAGTTCTTGCTAAGTGTGGGAAAATGTTAATATATACTTTTCCTCTTTTAAAATTCTTCATATGACGAGTCATAGCAATTCTTGCTGCTTCAATTTGTCTAGCAGTGATGTATGCTCCTTCTTTAGCCATTAGTCCATATTCACCTTTAGTAAGTACTGTGTTACCTTTAGCTTTTCCTTCGTAACTAATTCTATGAGGTTTTCTATATTTAGTTCTTTTTGGAATTAACATTTTCATTACCTCCCTTTATCTTTTTAGCAGGAAGTATTTCACCTTTATAAATCCATACTTTAACACCGATCTTACCATAAATAGTATCAGCTTCTTTATGAGCATAATCTATATCTGCTCTTAAAGTATGTAGAGGTACAGTTCCTTCAGTATAGAATTCTGTTCTAGCCATTTCAGCACCAGCTAAACGTCCAGAAACAGCAACCTTAATACCTACAGCTCCTGCTTTCATTGTATTTCTAATAGCTCTCTTTTGAACTGCTCTAAATGAAGCTCTATTTTGAATTTGAAGTGCAATTGATTCAGCTACTAATGCAGCATTTAAATCAGGATTCTTAACTTCAACTATAGATAAATAGATTTCTTCTCCAGTTAATTTTTGTAAAGCTTTTTTATGTCTTTCAATATCAGCTCCACCTTTACCAATAATGATACCAGGTTTAGATGTATTGATTGTAACATTTGTTCTTTTATTATTTCTTTCGATTATGATAGAAGCAACTGAACATCCTTTTAATTCTTTATCTAAATATTTTCTAATCTTTAAATCAGTATTTAAATATTTAGCAAAATCTTTAGTTGGTGCATACCATTTACTTTCCCAGTCTCTATTAACACCAATTCTAAGTCCGACTGGACTTACCTTTTGTCCCATGTTTAGTCCTCCTTCTTTTGCATATTATCTGTAACACATACATAAATATGACTTGTTCTATGATAATTCTTAGCAACTCTAGAGTGAGATGCAGCTTTTCTTCTCTTTAAAGTTCTTCCTTCGTTAATGTAAGTTTCTTTGATAACTAAATCTTCTTTATTAGCTCCAAAATTATTAACTGCATTAGCTACAGCAGAATTTAAAACTTTAATAATTAATCTACTTGCTTTAGTATTAGTAGTAAGTAGAATTGCTTCAGCTTGAGATACATTCTTACCTCTGATAAGATCAAGAGTCATTCTAGCTTTTCTTGGTGCTATTTGTGCACCTTTATGTATACTATAAGTTTCCATTCAATTTACCTCCTACTTCTTACCGCTGCCAGCGTGGCCAGTAAACTTACGAGTTGCAGAGAACTCTCCAAGTTTGTGTCCTACCATATCTTCAGTTACATATACAGGAATAAATTCTTTTCCATTATGTACAGCAAATGTATGACCTACAAAATCAGGATAAATTGTAGAACGTCTTGACCAAGTTTTTATAACTTCTTTTTTACCTTTTTCATTTAATTCTCTAACTCTTTTTAATAGTCTAGGGAATGTATAAGGTCCTTTTTTCAAACTTCTTGACATTTTAACGGTTCCTTTCTAATTATTTCTTACGACGAGACATTATTAATTTCTCAGATGCTTTTTTAGTTTTTCTAGTCTTTAATCCTAGAGCTGGTTTACCCCAAGGAGTCATTGGTTGAGCACGTCCAACTGGAGCTCTACCTTCACCACCACCATGTGGGTGATCATTAGGGTTCATAACAGATCCACGAACTGTAGGTCTAATTCCCATATGTCTTTTTCTTCCTGCTTTACCTAAGCTTACTAATTCATAGTCAGTATTTCCAACTTCTCCAATAGTAGCACGACAATTAGCAAGAATTTTTCTAGTTTCACCACTCTTAAGTCTTACGATAACATATTTACCTTCTCTACCTAAGATTTGAACACTACTACCTGCACTTCTAGCAAGTTTAGCTCCAGCACCTGGGTTTAATTCAACATTGTGAACCATAGTTCCTACTGGAATATTTTCAAGTGGTAATGTATTACCAACCTTAATGTCAGCATTTACTCCACTTTCAATTTTATCTCCAACTTTTAAGTTAAGTGGAGCAATTATATATCTCTTTTCACCATCAGCATAATTAATTAATGCGATGTTTGCACTTCTGTTTGGATCATATTCGATTGAAGCTACTCTACCATCAATACCATCTTTAGTTCTTTTGAAATCTATAACACGATATTTACGTCTAACTCCACCACCGATATGACGAACAGTTATCTTACCTTGATTATTTCTTCCGCCTGTTTTACTTTTTTTAACAAGAAGACTTTTTTCTGGAGTACTCTTAGTAATTTCATCATTAATTAATGTACTCATACCTCTTGTTCCAGGAGTATTAGGCTTATAATTCTTAATTGGCATATTATCCCTCCTAGTATTCTATAGAAGAGCCTTCTGCAAGTTTAACATATGCTTTCTTATAAGCAGTTGTTGTACCTGTATATCTTCCTACTCTTCTTTTCTTTTGTACAGCATTTACAGTATTAACATTTACAACTTTAACATTGAATTGTTTTTCAATTTCATTTTTAATTTGAGTCTTATTAGCCTTAGGGCTTACTTTAAATACATATACATTATTTGATTTTAATGATTCGCTTTTCTCAGTAATAACTGGTGCTAAGATAATATTCATTAGTTAAGCACCTCCTCAATTTTCTTAACTGAAGATTCGTCAATTAATAAGTAACTAGCTGCTACTAAATCTAAAACGTTAATTTCATTGAAAGCAACTACAGCAACTTTATTATTGTTACGAGAAGCTAAGAATAAATTTTCGTTTTCATCAGCATATACAACTAAAGCTTTACCATCAACTTTAAGATTTTTTAACATTTCATTAAATGTCTTAGTTTTGTTATCAGCTAAATTTAAGTTTTCAACAATTACTAATTCTTTGTCTTGGAATTTAGATGTTAAAGCACTCTTTAATGCTAATCTTCTTTCTTTTCTATTTTGTTTTTTATCATATTTTCTTGGTTTTGGTCCAAATACAATTCCACCACCTGGCCATTGAGGGCTTCTAGTAGATCCTTGTCTTGCATTACCTGTACCTTTTTGTTTGTATGGCTTACGTCCACCGCCAGAAACTTCGCTTCTAGTTTTAGTTGAAGCAGTTCCTTGTCTTAAAGATGCTTGAGCAAGTACGATTGCATCATGCATAACTGGTTCATTTACTTCAATGTTCCAAACGCTATCTTTAAGTGTTATATCTTTAACTTTTTCACCTTTTTGGTTTAAAACTTGAGTCTTTGCCATTATTCAGAAACCTCCTTACTTTCAGTAGTTTCAGCTTCATTAGCTTCAGAACTTGTAACTTCACTATTAACGACTTCTTCAGTTACAACACTTTCTTCTACTTCTGGTTCGCTTACAACTTCCTCATATGAAACTAGTTCAACAGCAGGAGTATTTTTACTACCTTTAATAGCTTCTCTAATAAATACAAATGTGTTTTTAGCACCTGGAACATTTCCACTTACTAAAATGTATTTATTTTCAGTATCAACATCTACTATCATTAAATTTTGGATAGTAACTTGTTCATTACCCATATGTCCTGGTAACTTCTTACCCTTTAAAACACGCATAGGTCTCATAGTACCCATTGAACCTACTCTTCTATGATATGTAGATCCGTGAGTTTCAGGTCCACGAGATTGATTCCATCTCTTAATTACACCTTGGAAACCTTTACCCTTTGATGTACCAGTTACATCAACTGTGTCTCCGCTTTGAAATACATCAGCACTAATAACTTGTCCAAGAGTATAAGAAGAAGTATCAATTCCTCTAATTTCTTTTAAGAAGCGCTTAGGTTGTGTATTTGCTTTTTTAACATGTCCCATTTCTGGTTTGTTAGATGATTTAACTTTTTTGTCAAATGCACCTACTTGAATTGCATCATACCCATCTTTATCAACAGTTTTAACTTGTGTTACAACATTTGGTTCAACTTCGATAACAGTAACAGGTATTAATTTTCCGTCAGTTGAGAATACTTCAGTCATTCCAACTTTACGTCCTAAGATTCCTTTCATTTTACATTTCCTTTCCTAATTATTTTTTAATTTGAATATCTACACCGCTAGGTAAATCTAAATGAGCTAACGCATCAATAGTTTCTTTACTAGGATTTTCGATATCAATTAATCTTTTGTGAGTTCTAATTTCGAATTGTTCACGAGAATCTTTATATTTGTGAACAGCTCTTAGAATAGTGATTTTTTCAATCTCAGTTGGTAGTGGAACAGGTCCGCTAACAACTCCACCAGTTCTTTTAACAGTCTCAACAATTTTTGCAGCAGCTTGATCAACACTTCTATGATCAAAAGATTTAAGTCTGATTCTTACTTTGTCTTTAGACATATTAATTTTCCTCCTTCGCCTATAATATTTTTTTATAGACTTGCTAAATGCAAATTACCTGATTTTAAAATTAAGTTAATTCAACTTAACCTGGTGTATCAGCAACCTTGCACATCATCGCCAGTCGTTCGATATAGATTATATTCTAAAAGAACAAAAAAATCAAGCATTTTTTCTTGATTTTCCTCATATTTTTCATTTTTTATGAATATTCTTATCAAAAATTAAAATTTATTACTATTTCATATCAATTATTAGTTTAATTAAATCATAAGCAGATCTATTATTAATATACTTTTCTTGATATTTAATCATCTTTTCTTGCATATGTTTATTATTTAAAATTTCATGAACTGTATCTAATATCTCATCTTTGTTATTGCATTTTAAACTCATACCATGATTTTCAAAAAAATTTGTGTTATAAGTTTCTATTCCAGGTATTGGATAAATATGTATTAGAGGTTTTCTCATACATGCTATCTCAGTAGAACTAAGTCCACCTGGTTTAGACATAACAATATCTGAAGAATATATTAAATCATTTATATTATTAACAAATCCAAATACTATTAAATTTTCTCTATTCATAGATATTAATTCATTATATAATTTTTTATTGCCTCCACATACAACAATAACCTTACATTTATTTTGATTTAACACATCATCTATTATTTCATAAATTTTACCAAATCCCATACTACCAAGCATAACAAGTATAGTTTTTTCATCCGGATCTATACCAAGTTCATTTCTAATATTTTTAGCTTTAAATACAAATCTACTAGATACAGGTATTCCACTACCATATAAAATATCTTTATTGCAGCCTTTCTCAATATATCTTTCTTCTTGTCCTTTTTGCATAATCAAATAATTAGGCATAGTTTCTTCTATAAATGGACAAGGTTCATAATCAGTAGATATTGATATAAATTTAATATTTTTATCATAATGCTTTCTAATTGCAGTTAAAGTTAAAAAGCAGGAAATAAATGAGTAGTAACAACTAAATCAAAAGACCCATTTTTAATATAATTATAAAGCCTACGAGCGTGCATTTTATTAACAAGATACACTGGACTAGTAACACCACTTTTACTATATAATTCACCCAATTTATATATATTTTTAAATGCTTTACCATTACCCTTTAAAGAATTCAAATATATCTTCTCAGTCATTCTATTACCAGAAGTATTAACTATATCATAAAAATTCTTAAACTCACAATTAATACTGTTTTCTTTCAATTCCTCCTCTATATATCTAGCACAAGAATTATGACCACCACCAGTACTACAAGATAATATCAACACTTTCATAAATCTATCTCCTTATTTCTATTTCTTAAATCCTCAATTCTATCTTTATATTCAAGTTCCATATTTAGATACACCGGATCCATTACAACAGCACATATACATTTCTTTCTCTTATATATTTTATAAATGCCTTTTGAATTTGTAAATACAAATCTAATAGGTTGAACACCAACATTAGAATCAACCGTAATCTTAAAAGCACCATACTTAAAATCTCTTATCTTTTCATAATATGGCTACATCGCAGCTTCAGGATACATATGTAAAATAAATTTATTATTAAAAACATTCTTTATTTCACTATAAAATTTATCCTTCTTTTTTCTTTCCTTCGGAATAGGCATTGCAAATAACAAACGTATTATTTTTCTAACAACAGGTATTTTAAAATTCTCCTCCAATGTTGAATAATGAACACGTCTTGGATAATATATAAGTCCTATCAAAGTGCAATCTAAATAATGTACATGATTAGAGATTGATACAAAACCTTTATCTTTAATTTGAAAGTTAAAGGAGCCCAATTATGAGTTAACTGTTCATCACCTTTAAGTTTAGAATAATCATATTTTTTCATAGTTCACCAAAAAAATTATATCATATTTTTAATTCAAAACAAAAAGAGGTATTAACCTCTCTTTACATTTTATTCACCCATTCCAATTAAAGAACCTATTAAAGCATTCTTTTCATCTTCTGTTAATGTATCAAAATCTATAGCTTTAGTTTTATCTAATGTTTTGATATTATCAACAGCACTAAAGTCTCCAGTAGCATCTACTACAAAAAATTCTTTTTCTACATTTGTTGGTTCATAATATTTAACACTTAATGTATATTCAATTTTCTTATCATCTACTTTATTTTCTTTATAAACAATTGAGAATTTAACTCTATTATCTTTGGCTTCATAATTTGCATCAGTATTTTCTTTTACATTTTCTATAATATCACCAAGCATAGAAGCAACATCAACATCTAATACATATCTATTTTCATTACTATCATAAGCAAGTGAAATAGTATCTGATGTTTTATCTGCATTACTACCAGTAATAACCGCATTATAACTATTGCCTGAAATACTTACATTAAATTTGACATCAGAAGTTGTTATATTAAGCTCTAATAAATTACTGTTAAACATATCAATATACATTATTACATTAATAGTTTCAAAAGTATCAACATCAATACAATCTTGAGATGTACAATCTTCATTCTTTTCTTTTGAAGAAACTATAGATGTTTCATTATCAAGAATATATTGAAGATTAGTTTTAACATCATCAGTTGTTTCTCCCATTCCTAAAGTTACTAATTCTTCTAAAGCTTTATTATCATTAATAAATGCATTTAATATTGCCTTCATTATTTTTTCGTTTTCAGCTTTATCATAAGTATAACTAATCTTATATACAGGTGTTTTTTTACCATTAACTGTTTTCATCTCAGGAGCTTTGGTAATTTTACTTTCACTAGCATTTGCTAAGAATGTTTTTTTAGTTAATTCTAATAAATGCATATAAGAATCTTTATATTTATCTATATCTACACTTTCATTTTCAACATTTACAGCTGTTGTATCAATTTTCATCTTATAAGTATCACTTTGATAATCTGATGTTTTAGCACTAAAATACACGTAATCTCCATCAAGCATCATTTTAACATCAGCCATCTCAATACCTAATAAAGAACCTGTCCCACCTATATAAGCCTTCTTATTATCTTTGTCATATCCTATATTAGCATTAATAGTTAATCCATTTAACATTACTAAATTTGTATTCTCAGAAGTTAATATTACCTTACTTGTAAATTCACCTTTACTAAAGTTTTTAGTAATATCATTTATATTAGTATTTACGTTATTTGATAATTTATTATAAGCAGTTTCAACAACTTTATTAAATAATGTACTTGGTTTTGTTAATACAAAGTAATAATAATAAAATGCACCACCTAAAATTAATAATACAAGTACCAAAACTATTGGCCATTTTTTCTTTTCTTTTTCTATAAATTCACCACCAGTTTTATTATCACTTGGAGTATTAACAGGTGTTGTAGGAGTAGCCGGTTGACCTGGACTTGCTGTATTACTAGGCATCTCTGGTACAACAGTAGTAGGTGTAGCCGCAGGACTAGGTGTTACTACTGGTTCAGGACTGCTAACATTAGTAGCATTAACATCATTATTTTGTACAGTTTCAGCTTGTTTTACTTCCTCAGGTTTACTATCAAAATGTACAACCGGATTAGTTATAGGTGCTAAATTAATATTTGACTTATCAACTAAAGACTCACTTTCAGTCGTACTACTTTCTACTAAAACTTCCTCTGCAGGTTTATTAACATCTGCATCCGCAGTAATAACCTCATTAGAAGACGCAGGTTGTGCAACATTATTTAAAGAAGCGTTGCTAACTTCAGTATTATTTTCCTCTTTTACTTCCTCATTCATTTCTTGAACCCACTTTCTATATTATCATTAGTATAACACGAATTTTTATTGTTGTAAATAAAAACACCCTAAGGTGTTTCTTTAATTATTAAACTTTCTCCAGTCATCTCTTTTGGCTTACTAATTTCATATATATCTACAATAGTAGGAATTATATCTCTCAAAGTACCATTCTTTTTAATTTTATAATCTTTATTACATATTACAAATGGAACCTTGTTACAAGTATGGCTTGTTACAATATTACCATCCGCATCTTTCATGTATTCAATATTTCCATGATCAGAAGTAATTACCAATTCATAAAAATTTTCTTGTGCCTTATCTAAAATATGTCCAATGCAAACATCACAGGCTTCTAATGCCCTTATACAAGCAGGAATATTACCAGTGTGAGCCACCATATCAGGATTAGCATAATTAACAAGTATAAAATCAAAATCATCATCCATTGCATCCAAAACAGCCTCAGTAACTTCAGATGCATTCATTTCAGGTTTCATATCATATCTTGCTACTTTAGGAGATGGAACTAATATTTTATATAAATTTTTATCACTTAACTCTTCGGTACCATCAAAGAAATATGTAACATGAGGATATTTTTCACTTTCAGCAATTCTAGCTTGTTTAAATCCTAAATCAGCTAAATATCTACCGAAAGTGCCAGTTATAACTTCTTGACTAAAAGCACCATCAATAACATTATCAACACTATATAAAGATGCATACCTTACATTCTTAAACTTTTTAACATTAAACATATTAAATGATTCATCAGTAAATGCAGATATTAATTCTTTAATTCTCTCAGGTCTATAATTTAAGAATAATACCCCATCATTCTCTTTAATATTACTCCCCTTAGTTATAATACTTGGATTTATAAATTCATCAGTTATATCATTTTTATAATGAAGTTCCATACATCTATTATAATCACTAAAGTTATTTCCAACATTATATACTATCGCATCATAAGCCTTCTTAACTCTATCATAGTTATTATCTCTATCCATAGCATAATATCTACCACAAATAGTTCCTATAGTACCAAGTCCTAACTTACTTGCCTTAGCCATAAATTCACTAATAAGTTTATTACCACTCATAGGAAGACTATCTCTACCATCAGTTATAAAATGAAATACTACACTTTTAACTTTTCTAATTTTAGCAAGAGCCAAAGCCGCATAGAAATGTTCCATACTAGAATGTACATTTCCATCAGATATTAAACCTATCATATGTAATGTAGAATTATTATCATTCACAAAATCCATTAAATCAAGTAGAACATCATTTTCAAAAAAACTTTTATCTTTTATTTTATTATTTATTAAAGTTAATGGTTGTTCTACTGTTCTTCCACATCCAATTGTCATATGGCAAGCTTCAGAATTTCCACTTTGTCCTTTAGGAAGTCCTACTATTTCACCACTTGCTTCAAGTTCACATACAGGATATTCAGACATTATTTTAGATAAGTTTGGTAAATTTGCCATTTTTATAGCATTACCATTCTCACCTTCTCTGATTCCAAATCCATCTAAAATTAATAAAATAATTTTTTTCATAAATTTCTCCTGTAAACATTTTAACACATATTATAGAATTAGAAAAGAAAAAAACTTGAGTGACTAATTAACATCAATCATCTCAAGTCTTAACTTATCAGCAATTGTAACTATAAATTCAGAGTTTGTAGGTTTTGCTCTATCTATATCTACACTATGTCCAAATATTTCTTCCATTAGATCAATATCTCCTCTAAGCCATGATACTTCTATCGCATGTCTTATAGCTCTTTCTACACGAGGAATAGATGTATTAAATCTAATTGATAAGTCTGGATATAACTGTTTTGTTATTCCACCAATAAATCCAGGATTATCATATACCATCAAAATAGCGCTTCTTATAAATTGATAACCTTTAATATGAGAAGGTATACCAAGCGCATGCAATAGTTTAGTTACTTGTATTTGTAAATCTCTATCTTTAAGTTCTAAAATATTTTCATTCTTTTTCTTAATTGTAAATGTCTGAATAATTTTATTCTTTAAATCATCAAAATTAAATGGTTTTAAACAATAGTATCTAACTCCATATTCACTTATATCTCTAATAGTTTGCTCTTCACCATAAGAAGTCATAACAATAACCTTCTTCTTTATACTATTAAATTTCATATACTCAAGTACACCAATACCATCTTTAACAGGCATAACTAAGTCAAGTAGCATTAAATCAAAATCTATATCAGAATTTAATACTTTAATAGCTTCCTCTCCATTTTTACAAGTACCAATAACTTCAACCTCATCACTACTACTAAAATACTTACAAATTAAATTCACTAGCCCTTCATTATCATCTACTACTAAGACTTTAATTTTCATTCTTTTCTCCTTTTCTCTATTGTACGTCACAATTATACAAATATCTACGGAGAAAAAAGTCATAATTTGTCTAAAAAGCAAATCTTTTGTCATTAAAAAACAAATACTACTTACAAGAATATTTGTTTCCTAAATACATAAATATAATTGTTAAAATCATAAACATATGATATATCCCATTTTTATCAAAAGAAAATATAATATTGACCTTAACTTTAAATAACAAGAATAATCCCCCTATAATTTGTGAAAATATACCAATTAAATAAAAAATATCTTTTTTAGTACATGTTTTAGCATATCTATGTATATAAAACCATAATATATACAAAATGTAAAACAAAGCAATTAATATAAATGTTAATAAAAAATCAATACCACATATAGTTTCTATAACAAATATTAAGTACATAACTATAGACATAATTAACAATTTACTAACACTAGAACTTTTAATAACGGTGAATAACAAACTATTAAGAGTAATACAAAATATAAACGAAAGTATTATCCACAACATATTAACAATTTCACTATTCCACAAAAATGAATGTATTATAAAACCTAACAAACTATCAACAATTACACTTATATAAAATATATACCATATCTTTTTCTTATCTATTTTTAACTTTCTAAATCTAAAAAGAATGACTAATGTAGTAAACATAATTATTAGATTAGTTAGTCCAGTAATTAGTTCACATCCACTAGTCATTTTTAATACCTTTAAGAATTTTATTTAATTCATCTATATCGACACTTGATTTACCAAGAACTATTCCATCAGAAATTTTTAATATATCATTAATATTATTTTCATCAACACTACCACCATAATATACTTCTATATTTAGATCATATTTTTTATAAATATATAGTTTAATATTATCAATAACATTTTGTATCTTATCTATACATTGTATTTCACCACTACCTATAGCCCAACTAGGCTCATAAGCAATACTTAAATATTTTAATGTTGATGAATCTATACTTCTTAAATAATAATTAAGTTCTTTCTTAATATAGTTGAATGGTCTTCTAGTCTTCTTTATTTCTCCCACACAAAGAATAGTATGACACTTAGAACTAAGAGATTTAAATAGTTTCTCTTTAGCCATCTCATAACTTTCAAAAACTATTTTTCTTCTTTCAAAGTGCCCTATTAAAGTATAATCTATCCCTATCTTCTTTAATGACTCAAGATTAAGTTCACCAGTAAATGATCCCATCTTATAACTAAAGAAGTTTTGTGTTCCTACTTTATATTTACTATCTTTAAACATAGATAAATATAATATAGGTGGAAATATTATAAACTCATAATTATTAGTTTTTAATTTATCAAAAGAATTCTTAAACTTAACCATATCATCATAAAACATATAACTTTTTTGATTAAGAATTACTTTTTTCATAAAACCCTCCTAAAATTATTTTTTATTTTCACCATTAAGTCTTTCTAATGTTTTAAATCTTCTACCTTCTAGATATTCAAGAGTTGAACCACCACCAGTAGATACATAATGGAAATTAAATCCAAATTTATGTGATGCACTAATTATATCACCACCAGCTAGGATAGTTGGGATAGATTGATTATATAAGAATTTTAATACCTTTTTAGTACCATTTTCATATTTCTCATCCTCAAACATTCCAAGAGGACCATTCCATAATACTAGCTTACTATTTATAAGCGTTTCATTATACATAGTAATAGTTTTAGGACCTATATCGTATCCTATATCATCTTTTTCCATTTCATCTATATTTTTAACACCATTTTGTGTTACTACGTCAATCGGTAATAATATTTTACTTGAATGACTTTCAAGTAATCCCTTAGCATATTCAAGTCTATCAACACTTACTATACTAGAACCAACATCTATTCCTTTAGCTTTAAGGAATGTAAAACACATAGCTCCACCAAATAATATAGCATCACTAGTATTAATTAAATTATCTATAACACCAATCTTATCATCTACTTTAGCACCACCAAGTATTAAAGTTTTTCTTTGATGTAGAGCTCTATATAACATATCTATTTCAGCATCTACCAATAATCCAGAATATGAAGGTATATATTTACTAATACCATATGTAGATGCATGACATCTATGAGCTGTACCAAAAGCATCTAGTACAAAAATATCTCCTAAACTAGCCCAATACTTAGATAATGATTCATCACAAGAACTTTCAAGCATACGAGGATAATCTTCAAATCTAGTATTTTCAACTAAAACAATTTCTCCTTCATTCATATTATTAATCGTTTCAGTTAATAAATCTCCCCTAGTAACAGGTACAAAATATATAGGAGTATTTATTAATGTAGATAAATGTTTAGCAACAACTTCTAAGCTTTTCTTTTGTTTATCTTCTTCTGATGCAACCCTACCTAAATGAGATAATAATATTACTTTAGCATTATGATTAACTAAATATTTAATTGTTTTTAAACTGGCGACTATTCTTGTATCATCAGTAATTTCGCCATCTTTAATTGGTGCATTAAAATCAACTCTTACTATTACTTTTTTTCCTTCAACATTAGCCCTTTTTATACTTTCCATATTTTATATACCTACCCTTCATTATCCATGTATATTTTTTCAGCACTTTTTTCTAATTCTTCAAGCGTTGTATTTACAACTTCTATATCAAATTCATTAAAGTCATCTAAATCTATTTCAGTAGGATGTTTCTTTTGTTCTTCTGTAAGTCCATTATCAAAACCAGGTCTTACTATATGTATAACTTTAATATTAGGATATACTTTCTTTAAATCATATATTTCTTTCTTAAGTCTTACATCACTTATAATAATAGCATCATAGAAATAACTAAATATCTCTATATCATCTATCATACGATTTATAAATAAATCATCTTTTTTAAGTTTTTGTCTTATTACACCAGTACCAAGTTGTTGTAAAAATTCACGTGGTTTAGTTTCTTCACTTAAATCCCAACCAGTCATTTCACGAGCGTAATATTTAATATACTTAGCTAGTTGTGTAATAATTACTTTCTTACCATGGCTTTCATAAGTATTTTTTAAATAAGCAGAAAATGTATCCTTTCCATGTTTTGCTTTACCACCAATAATATATATTGTTGGATTTTTAAATTCTATTTCCATATACCCTCCTAATTTGTTATATTATCTCCTTCTTCAGGTAAAACCATCCAAGCATTTGGTAAATATCTTTCACCTGAATATCCATATCCTACTGGATTATTTATAAGTCTACCTTTACCATTTACAATAGCATATAAAGCACTACTTCCACCACCATCTAAATTAGCAGCATTATAAGCTTTATATTTTTGGAAAACATCAGCTAACTCAGGCATTGTTATACCAACTGATTTAGAACTTCTTCCATCGATTGCAAGTAATAACACAATACCATCTTGTCTTTGACCAATAGCACTTCTATTAGCTATTCCCCAGCCACCATTACCTTTAAATTCAGCACTTTTTCCATTAACTACTAGGAAAGGTCCAAACTCAACAGCTCTATCCATTCCATCTTGAATCGCTTCTTTAGCAGACTTTTTAGTAAGCATTAATACATTATCTTTAGTGAATCCTATAAGACCTCCACCTTTATTAATAGCTTTACCAGTCGCATATACTTTACCATCTAATATAGTTGTACCAGTTACTCTATTTTGTCCATTTGGATGATATACACCAGAAGCATTAATAGCAACTAAAGCATTATTATTTTTAGCCATAGTTGACAAATATTCACCACGTTTACCATATTGCTTAGAAAAAACTAATTTTAATCTAGATGGATCATATATAACTACCATCTTACCAGTCCATCTATCTCCACTAATATCAACTACTTTATATACATCATTTCCTTCATCTCTTTTTAATACTTGTTCTTCATAAACAGATTCATAAGTATCTTTATTAAAATCAGGATTAAAATTTATTTTAGATGTATCTGTAGGATCCTCTGATTCAATTATTTTATTATTATCAAGTGTTTCCTTAATCATATCTTCACTATACAATGTGTAAGCGAAATATCTATGAGACATAGTAGTCATTGCTGTAGTTATAAACCAATCCCTAAAGAATGAAAAAGGTCCATAAACTACAAAGAAACATATAACAGCAAGTGAATCTACTACTATTAAGAATATACTAAATTTACTTACTTTACCCTTTTTATCTTTATTCTTAGTTTTCTTCATCACTTACTCCTAACTCATAAGGTGCATCTACTGTACCATTACCACCAGCTATCTTTAATTCTTTATTTAAATAAAATACTGGTCTTACATTATGTTTATTAGTAATTAAATCTCCATAGAAATTACCATCTTTATTAATTATATTAATTATTTGATTTGATTCAATACCACGTGATAATGTTAATATATCATTATAATCGCTTATGAACATATCTGTAAGAGTATACATACCAACATAATCAGTATCTTTACTATTTCTTTCAGTTTCATAATCTAAATTATCCAAACTAAGTTTACCAGTAAACCAATAAGCATTAACCATCATATCTTTATTAAGTGTTTTAATATATGTTTTATTTAAATATTCACCAACTGTATTTTTATCAGATGAATATATATTATTCTTTTTACTAAAATATGCTTTAGCATCTTCTCCATCTATTTGGATAACACCATCTAAAGCAACCTTAGTAGCTACTCCATAATTATGTATAATCTTAAATCTTTGATCACCAAATTTAACATATGTATTTATTGTTGCTTCTTCTAAAGTACTAGGATTTACATCAAGTATTCTATATGGCTCATCTTTAGTACCTTTTCCACTTATCATAACTGTACCTGATGATATAGTAATAACTGGTCTAACAGCAAAAACTTTACTAGTCATTTCATTAATACTAACTTCTCCATCATTAGTAATATAATAATTATGATTATCTTTATTATTTGTAGCCAAATAGAATGTCTCACCATTATTTAAGAAACTACTTTTACCACCAGCTTTATAATAATCATAAAGTGATAATATTGTTATTTTATTATCTGCTTCATTCTTATCACATGTTATATTTTTAACATCATCAATAACGTCTTTACATAAATATGTATTTGCTAAATAATTAACAGATTCTTTAATATTATTTTCATAGAACCCACTAAGTTTAACATCTTCATTATAATTTAACCATTTGTTTATATAAGAATTATCATATCCCTTTTCAAGACCTGAATACATAAGTGTAACACTCTTATCAGTTATAGCTTTAATATTTTTATCTTGATCAAGTCCAATAATTCTATACACTATACCAGAATATTCTAAATAGTTATCACTTACATCTCCTAAATATCTATATTCATTTCTTTCTTCATCATAAACTAAACCTTTAGTTAAATCAACAAAACTTTGTTTCTTTAAAATAGTATCAACTAGAAGAACGGCATCATCACCATTACTTCTATTACCATTCTCTTGTAAATAGTACTTAACCATTCTACATACATAAAATAGTATAATAAGAACTAGCACTAATACATTTAGTGCCATTAATACAGGTGTAATTTTAAGTCTTCTTCTAGCCATAAAAACTCCTAACTTCCAAAATCATTTTGATATGCTATTAAACTAGCATTTACTACTCCATCTATTCCATTAAATTGATCTACAAGTACAGTATCTATACCGCCTTTTTTATTTTCTTTTACATCTACTTCTAATGATAATTCTACTTCATTACCAAATATTGCTTTACTTCTAATTTTAAATTTCTTAATAGTTTTAAGTTTTTTTAATACAGATTCATGAGCACTAGATTTATATTTAATAACAAGTAAATATCTATTAGATGTTTTAAATCCCATTAAGTAACTTAGGAAATATAATACTCCAATACCTAATGTTGCAACTAAAGCAGGAACATAAAGACCAGCTCCGGCCATAATACCAGCAGCTATTCCCCAAAACATAAATCCAGTATCAACAGGTTCTTTAACAGCTGTTCTAAAACGAACGATAGATAAAGCACCAACCATACCTAAAGATAAACTAATATTAGAATTAATTGTTCTAATAATCATCGCAGTAACCATCGCAAGCATAATTATACATAATGAGAATGCTTTTGAATACACTACTCCAGTATATGTCTTTCTATATACATAAACTATAAATAATCCTATTATGAATGCTACTACTAATGAAAGTAACATATCAACAGTAGATACACTACCAGTAAATTGTTCTAAAAAAGATTTTTTAAATATACTTAATATCATTTCCAACTCCTATTTAATACTTCTACATATTGCAAACTTACTTACAGCTTCTCTACAAGCAGGTATATCATTTAAAATATTTGCTATATGTAAAGGTAATATTTCATTAAATTTTACTTCTAATACTTGTTTACCAGGTTCATCAACATTATATCTTGGATAACTAGTATTAAATAAATCATAATTATATAAACTACTTTGTATATTAGAATCAAATGTAATTCTAACTTCACTTATTGGATAAGTAAAAGCAGTTCTATGATACTCAACTATAACACTAGGTACAAGTCCTTTATTTTTATAGTTAGTAATAAACTCAAGTAACAACCCTTCAGGATTATCAATCTCATCTACTTTACCATTTAATATTTTACTATATATATCTTTTGAAATCAACATTTGTTCTTTAGCTGTATAATTATTATGTTTCATTTTCTTTTCAAGTCTTATAAATGAGTCAACATCGTTATACATCCTAATTCTATATTTTTTTCTATAAAGAACTCCATCCATCTTTTCATAATATGAACTAGAATCTCTATCATCAAAATATAAACTCTTAATCAAATATGATCCATCTTTATAATATGCATTTTTATCTTTACCAAGTATTAATGATAATTTTTGTTTTAATATTTCTGCAGCACTATTAGATATTTTAAATTTTAATTCATGTCTATATTTATATTCTTTCATTCTACATCACCAAAATATTTCTTTACTTCACTATCAGATAATCCAAAATATGATTTAGCATATTTAACTATATATGAATTTCTACTTTTAGCATATTTTTTCATTGAGCTAATTGAATCTTCCCAATTACTATAAGAATTATTCCATCTATTCGCATTTCTCTTGAATTCGTCTTTTCCTATAGTATCGACTACTTCGTCAATTCTTTTATTAACATTTTTATATGCCCAAGTATTATTTAAGTTGTATGATAGACGTTCTACAAATGTCTTTTTAAATTCATCATTCTTCATCATGTTTCTTAAAAGTGTAGTTGGAAAATTCCAAGAGCCCATACCAGCAGCACTAGTATATTCTTTAAATGAATCTTTGTTTGTTCTAAAGAATCCTGAATCTAAGTCATAGAATATATATTTCCATTTACCATTATCTATCAAATGATTACTAAAATAACGAGTATTTAATATATCATAATTAGCTGTATATATTTCACCAATCCAGAAATCTATAAAACTTTGAACATCAATTTGTTCTTTAATTTTCTCATAGTTCTTACTATTACTAAGATTATTATTATTTATAAAACTAATCATAGAATTATAATTTTTATCTGTACCTATTTTAACTTCTCCATCTATTCTAAGGATACTAGTATTATCTTTTGTTGCTTTAACATTATAGTGATTTGATACAAATGTTTCATCTACTTTTTCACGTATAAAGTATATTCCCCAATATTTACCATTTATATATAAAACAATTGGTAAATAATCTTGAACATCTACATCAGTATATTCACTCATTAAAGAAGTTGCCACAACATCTTTAATTACTGCTCTCTTATCATATTGAAACTCATCTTGACTACCAGTACGAAGTACTAATGAATCAAACACACTAGAATCTACATTCTTAAATACTTTATATTTAAGTTTAGCATCTCCATATTTCTTTTTAAATTTAATTTCATAGCTTTTCTTTTTATAACTTCTAGTTGAACCACCAAATAATTTAAGTCCAACATTTATACTAAATCCTTCACCATCTTTATCAAAGTATTCTACGTATCCATGTTCTTGTACCTTACTATTCAAACTAGTATTATTATTTACTTTTCTAAGTTTCTTTTGATCTATTACAAGAGACATAACAGATACTTTATGACTATTATCAAGTATGTATGAATAAGTTTCAGTTTCACTAGATAATTTACCAGATTCTTTACTCATTATTCTTAAAACAGTAGTCTTCTTAATAGTAAGAGGACTACTGTATACTTTAGAAGATGTAGTTGGTTCTGAGCCATCTAACGTGTAATAAATTTTTCCACTTCCTGTAAGTGTTACTTTATATTCCTTATTAGGATCATATACTCCAGATTTTATATCAGCAGTTGGGACATAACTTACTGCTTCAGTACCACTTCCATTTTTACTACTAGGTGTTGGCTTACTAAAGTATTGTATAGATGAACCATTTCTCCCCATAGAATATCCTAAAGGTACATTAGCAACCATTATAGAATCAACTATTTCATCATCATGAGTTAAATATACAGCTTCTGTATCTCCTAATTTAAATGATGCATATTGATATTTACTATTAGAAAGTTTAGTATCACCTGATGCCATAACTATGTAATACTCTCCACTCTTAAGTTCTACTTTAGGAAGTTTATAAGAACACATTGTATTATCATTAGTAGTTAAACAATAATTATTAAGATTAATTGTTTTACCACTGTTATTGTAAAGTTCTATCCAATCATAATAATTACCACCATTTTGTTCTAAATAAGAATAATTATTATTCATTACTTCATTTATTATTAAATCTTTAGGTGTACTTAAATATTTCTTTTGAAAAGCTTTAATTCCATCAACATTATTTTGATATCCAGGACTTATTGCATTATTTTGTAAGAATTTTCCATCCTCTTTAATATAACCAATACCATTAGGTAGATTCTTATATTCTACTTTATCAACTATTTTACCCTTACTATTAGTAAGTACTGCAAATCCATTTTTACTATCAAGTTTAAATCCAGTACTTAATTCTTCACAAGTCTTACAACTTTTTCCTGAAGTATATACAACTATTACCTCTCCTGGATCTAATGTTACACTTGGAAATTGCCATTTAAATGAAGCAATCTCACTATTAGAAAGTCCATAATTAGCAAGGTCAACTCTATCTTTACTAACATTTCTAACTTCTATATACCCACTATATTCACCATTTTTATTTTTAAAGTTTCCTTTATTATTAGCAAGTATTTCATTTATTTCTATGACTTTTTCTTCGTCGCTTATTAATGAAGCTAAGAATTCACTTCTTCCTTCTTTAGTATTAGCATATCCAGGAGTAGCTTCAGCTTGTACTACCCATTTTCCATCTAAATCACGAGCCATAACTGTATTACCATCAAGTGCCACAGTATCTACTGCATCAACCACTTTACCATTAGGCTTAAACAAAGCCATTCTTTCTCCACCTGATGCTTTAAGTTTAAAATTAGCATATAATCCTTCACTTCTATTACCACTTAAGAACACAACAATATATTCTTTAGGCCCAATTATAGTTTCAGGAAATACCCACTTAACTTTACTTTCTTCATCACTAAGTCCATAATCTTTAAGATTAACATCTTTTTCACTACCATTATATATTTCTACATAATCATATATTTTTCCATTTTCATCAGCATAAGCACCCTTATTAGATGACATAATCTCATTTATAACAAGTTTTGATATATTAACTTCTCCATCAGTAAGCTCAGCCTTATCTAGAGAATTTACTTTTCTTTCAGATATATAATTTAATACAGTTAAACCAACTATTAATAGAATAGCTACTATAAAAAATCCAATATTATTTTTAAGTTTTTTAAAATTAAATCCCATAATAAAAACTCCTATTATAATTATACTATAATAAGAGTTATATTTCTATTACTAAGAATTTTTTTTTATAAATTTTACACAAACTTTATCTACTCAACAGTAACACTCTTTGCTAAGTTTCTAGGTTTATCTATATCACATTTATTTAGTTTAGCCACATCATACGCAAGTAATTGACAAGCAACCATAATCACTAAGTTTTGGCAGAATTCACTTGTTAATGGTACTACTATATCATAGTCACTAACACTTTTATCTATATTAATAGACTCTTTTCTAATAGTAATTATTTTAGCACCTCTAGTTTTAGCTTCTATAATATTACTTATAGTCTTTTCGCTAACTGAAAACTCTGTTAACAAAGATATTACAGGAGTATCTTTAGATATCAATGCTATTGGTCCATGTTTAAGCTCCCCAGCTGCAAAACATTCACTATGAATATATGATATTTCTTTTAATTTTAAACTTGCTTCATAACAACTATAAATATCTATACCACGACCAATATAATACATATCTTGTTCTTTATATATAGATTTAGCTATTTTAAGATAATCATCTTTTTCGATAACTTTCTTTATGAACTTAGGTAATTTCTTAAATTCTTCAAATATTCTAGTTAATTCTTTTTTATCTATAATTCTATTTCTATACATAAGTTTTAATATAAGTAAACTACATATATAACTTTGACTAAAATATCCCTTAGTAGTGGCAACACATATTTCAGGACCAGCAAGCATAGGCATAACCATGTCTGCCTCACGAGCTATTGTTGATGATATTACATTTACTATTGCAAGAGTATCTACTCCCTCACTCTTACACATACGAAGACTAGCAAGAGTATCAGCAGTTTCTCCACTTTGAGATAACACTACTACAAGAACATCTTTATCAAAGTAATGATTAGTATATCTATATTCACTAGCATTATACACATTTGCATAAAAATCTCTAGTAGTAGCATATTTATCTATAAAATACTTACCAATTAATGCTGCATGATATGCACTACCACAAGCTACAAAATCTATGCGTTTATACTTACTTAAATCAACTACTGAATCACTAAATTCAGAATCATTAACAATATATTTCGCATATAATTTATCAGCGACTTCACTTTGCTCAACGATTTCTTTCATCATAAAATGATCATATCCATCTTTTTGGGCACTTTCTATATCAAATGAAGATACTTCCATATTTTTAGGAATAATTATTCCATTATAATAAACATTATAGCCATCATTTATTTCAACAATTTCATCATCCTCAATATAAACAAAATTCTTAGTATACGCTAAAAACGCTGATATATCACTAGATAAGAAATATTCATCTTCGCCCACACCTAATACTAATGGAACATTCTTCTTAACTCCATATAGCACATCTTTTCCTTCAAACATTATACCTAACGCATAACTACCTTTAACATGCTCTATAGCTTTTTCTATTGCTTCAAGTTCATTATTTCCATTATAGTATGAATCAATTAAAGCACATACTCTTTCTGTATCAGTTTCACTCTTAAAGTCATAATTTTTAACAAGCTCTTCTACTTCTTTATAATTTTCAAAAATACCATTATGTATTAAGACTACTCTACCAACCTTATGAGGATGACAATTTTCTTCGCAAACTTTTCCGTGAGTAGCCCATCTAGTATGAGCTATACCACAAGTAGCTTTATCAAAATCATAACGTTTAGATTTTTCTCTTAAATTTTCTATCTTACCAACTGATTTAACGATTCTTATTTTATTATTATCTAGAACTGCTATTCCTGCAGAATCATATCCCCTATATTCTAAAGTTTCAAGGCCATTTAATAAAACTTCTTTAACGTTTCTTTTTCCCTTATAACCTACTATTCCACACATAAATATATTTCTCCTTATATAAATTATATATTATATCTTTTTAAATTGATATCTATTTTATGTTTACTTGACACAAAAAAAGAAATAACTTTCGTTACTTCTTAATAATTATTACATAAATAATTTCATAGTTCTAATCATTTGAGCAGTATAACCTACTTCATTATCATACCAAGCTACTACTTTTAATAATTGCTTTCCATTTTCTTCTACCATATTAGTAAGAAGTCCATCTACTGTAGCTCCAACTGTTTCACCAATAATATCACTACTTACAATTGGATCTTCTGTATATTTTAATGTTTCACTTTGATTAGATTTAAATAAATTATTCACTTTTTCTACTGTAGCTGTTTTTTCTAGTTCAAGTGTAACATCTATTACAGAACCATCTCCAGTAGGAACTCTAAATGCTAATCCATCAAGTCTTCCATTTAAATGTGGAATTACTTTTCCTATTTGACTAGCAGCCCCTGTACTAGTTGGAATAATATTTAATGATGCAGCTCTTCCACGTCTAGCTTTTATTCCTTTTTTATGTGGAATATCTAATGTTTCTTGATCGTTAGTCATGGCATGTACTGTTGTCATAAAACCTTTTTTAATACCAAACTTATCATCAATTAATTTAAGTACTGGAGCAAGACAGTTAGTAGTACAACTTGCAGCACTAATTACAACATCATCATGAGTTAATATTTCATCATTTACCCCATAAACTATTGTTTTAGCTTCATCCTTAGCAGGAGCACTAATAATTACATGTTTAGCGCCAGCATGTATATGAGCTTGACATTTTTCAACTGAAGTAAATACACCAGTACATTCAAGTACCACATCTACTCCAAGTTCTTTCCAAGGAAGTTTAGAAGGATCACTTTCAGCATATACTTTAATTCTTCTATTTTTAACAAATAATTCATCTTCATCAAAACTAATTTTACTTTTATTAGTTCTATGAACTGAATCATATTTGTATAAATATGCTAGTTGCACAGGATCAGTAAGATCATTAATTGCTACTACCTCTATATCTTTATCATCTTCAAGTAATCTAAGAGCTGTTCTACCTATTCTACCAAAACCATTAATTGCTATTTTTAACATTTATTTCATCTCCTATTCAAAATAACTATTTCCGATAAATTCTCTAAGTACACTAGTATGTGGTACATATTCACTTGGTATACTAATAAAACATTTTAAGAAATTTAATATTCTTATTGCTTCTTCATAATTTGGTGAAACCTTACTAATTGAATAAAGTAATGGTTCCGCATAAGTTCTAAGTACACCTATTTCATAAGCAAGTGATGTATTTAAAATAATATCTGCTTCCATTTGATGTGGATAAACATAAGTTTCTTCACTTTCTCTCATACCTATCCAACTATCTAATGTATGTTGTGCAGAATATCCACGAGTTTTATAGTCTCTAACCATACGTCTTAAAAGTCTTAAATCAGTCGTTGATATATGATTATGTCTATCAAGACCTATTGGTGTAAATGGACTAATATATATTTTCAATTTATTTTTCTTTTCTATAGAAGAACTCATTTTTTCACTTATTGCATGTAAACCTTCAATTATTAATACTTGATTTTCTTTTAATGTAGTTGGTTTACGTTTATATTCTTTCTCACCAGTAATAAAATTATACGTTGGTAATACAACTTCTTTACCAGCAAGTAAACTCTTAAGTTGCATATTGAATAACTTAGTATCTATTGCTTCAATACATTCATACTCATAACTACCATCAGGTTTACGAGGACTATCAACTCTTTCTACAAAATAATCATCTGTTGAAAGCACTAATGTATCTATTCCTTTAGACTTTAAATACAATGCAAGTTTTTTAGATGTAGTAGTTTTACCACTAGATGATGGTCCTGATATAAATATAGCTTTAATACCTCTATTTTCAACTACTTTATTTGCTATAGCTTGCATATTTTCATCATATAATATTTCATTAGTTTGAATAAAATCAGCTATTTCACCCTTACAAACTATTTTATTTACTTCTCCAGCATATCTAACACCTAAATCAGAAAGCCTCTTTTCATAAGTCTTAAATGCATTTAATACAAGAGGTATATGTGTATATTTAGGTACAACATTATTGATTGGGAAACTAAGCACTATACCATTAGGTGATACATAAGTCAAGTCAAATCTCTTAAGTATGCCAGTAGATGCAGGCATAATATAATAGAAATAATTATACAAGTCTCCAAGTTCATATAAAGTTACAGAATCATTAGTCATATATGTATAATTTAAACATTTCTCTTTTTCGCCTAAATTACTACAATAATCATAAGCATCTTTTCTTGAAACACTAATATTCTTAAATGGAATATCCTGATTAATAATTTGTTTCATTTTTTTCTTTATTTCACTAACTACAGTTCTATCAACTTGTCTTTTCATATCTATTTCAGTATAGATAGATTTGTCAATAGAATGTTTAATATGTACAATTGCTTTATCATCATATAATTCTTTAACTGCCATTAAATACACATATTGAAGTCCTTTTGTGTATATTTTTCTTCCCGTTCTATCAGCTACAGTTATAAAATTAATATATGAATCATCCATAATTTCAAACTCTGCATTTTGAGCATTACCATTAACTCTTAGAGCAATAACTTGATCATTACCTAATAATTTCAATACTTCTCTAACAGTAGTTCCTCTATTAAGATTCATTTCCTGCCCATCTTCAAATACAAGTTTAATATCTTTTTTCATATAAATAATCACCTTTACTATTATTATTGATAATAATATAATATCAAAAAAATAGTGTTTTGTGAATAAATATAAGCTTACTTTACTAAAATATTACTAGGAGGAAAAATGCATATACCATATATTATAGAAAGAAATGAAGGATGCGAAAGAGCTTATGATATTTATTCAAAGCTTTTAACAGATAGAATTATTTTTTTAGAAGGAGAAATTACAGATTTAACTGCTAACGCAATAGTAAGTGAGCTTTTATATTTAGACTCTATTAGTAATGATGATATTTATCTTTATATAAATAGCCCTGGAGGTTCCGTTACATCCGGATTTGCAATATATGACACAATAAACTATATTAAAAGTAATGTTATAACTATTGGTATAGGTATGTGTGCATCTATGGCAGCTTTTATTCTTTCAAGTGGAAACAAAAGATGCGCTCTTAAAAATACTGAAATAATGATTCATCAACCACTAGGTGGTGCTCAAGGACAAGCAACAGAAATACAAATAGTCGCAGAAAGAATAATAAAACTAAAAGAAAAATTAAATTTAATACTTTCAAAGAACACAAAAAAACCTCTTTCTAAAATCAAAAAAGATGTAGAAAGAGATTATTATATGTCAGCTGATGAAGCTCTAAACTATGGTTTAATAGATAAAATTATTTAACCATCTCTTTAATTTTTCTAAATCTATGATTAATACCACTCTTAGTAATAGGTCTTTCAGTTTCACTACTAATTATTTCAGCAAGCTCAGCCATAGAACTTTCAGGATACTTTTCTTTATAAATACATATATCTTTAATTCTTTCATCAAGCAAATCAAAATCATGTGTCTCACGCAATTTACGTATAAGTTCTAGCTGTTCATTTGATGTGGCTATTATTTTATCAACATTAGCTTGTTCACAATTATTAAGCCTATTAGTCATATTTTTATGATCCCTATATATTCTTATATCTTCATAATAAAATAGAGAATTAGTGGCATTTAACATCTTAATAAAGTCACTAATTTTTTCACTTTCTTTAATATATACCATATAACTACCATTACGTTTGATAACTTTGCTTTTAAAGTTTAATTCATTTAATAAAGAATTAACAAAGTTAGCTGTTTCTTCATTATATATAACAAACTCAGCATGATATCTACTGGTCTTAGGATCATTTATACTTCCACACATCATAAAAACGCCACGTAAATATGCTTGTTTATCTTTAATCTCATCTATTAAATAACTATGAGGTACATATACTCTTTTACCATCTATTATTATACATAAATCACTAAGTATTAAATCTAACTTCTCTTTAACCATTAAAAGTACTAGTCTATTTTTTCTAAGTGAGTTTATACCACTAGTATCCATCTCTATATCAACATGATATGTATCCTTTATCAAAGTATATATTCTACGAGCTACACTAACATTCTCAGTAAATATTTCAAACTTATCATCTTCTATTTTAGCTCCAATATTAAGTATCGCAGAAAGTTCTGCTATATTTTCAGATTCACTATATTGTATAGTAGCTATTTCATTTTTAATATTACTTGTAAATGACATATTATTCACCACCTAAATTATATCATAATTTAAAAAATATTATAATTTTAGTTAGCATATTCTAACATAAAGTATTTATTTTTTCAAGAAAACAAAAATATCTATGTTTCCATAGATATTTTATATTCTAATAGAATCTACTAGTAAACTTCTTATACATTGCTGGGAATTTAACATAATTACGTGGATTGTAATATGTATCTCCTGTCCAACCCTTCATTATACCGAAGTGTAAGTGAGCTCCCGTAGAACAATTATCATAACTTTCTCCACCACCTACTGTACCAATAACACTAGTAATAGTAACTATATCTCCAATACTAACATTTATTGAATGAAGATGCATATAAACACTTCTATATTTAACGCCTTTTACTGTATGTTGAATATATACCATATTACCACCACATCTAGCTTTTCTAACTATATTAGTTACACGACCAGCTGCAGAAGCATATACTTTAGTACCAGTTGGATTACCACCTATATCAAGTGCCCTATGATTACTTCCAAGTTTACCAGTAATAGGATCTTTACGTCTACCAAATTCACTAGTTACTTTACCTTGATATAAAGGTCTAGTAAAGGAATCTGAATATGGAACGCCAAGACAGTCATCTATTTCCATAGTTTCTTTACAATTATTCTTTTTATAAGTATCTTCAAAACCCTTAATTTCTATTTTACGAGCTTTAATTTTTTCTTCAACTGTTTGTTGTTCATCATCTATATCATTCATATCAAGATCATACTTCTTTAATGCTGCTTCCAACTTATCAATAGATGCTTCAGAATCTTTAATTTGTTTATTTAATTGTGTTTGAAGTTTCTTGTTTTCTTCAATCATATTATGCATTTCAGTTATTAAATTATCATTATACTTACTTAATTGTTCTACAACAGAACTTCTATATATAAAATCTGTAAATGAGGTAGCTTGAAATACATATTCTAAATATACATTTTCTCCATTAGATACTTGTAAAAAAGATAATAATGAATCTATTTCTTTATGTTTTTCTTCTATACTTTTGTTTAATTCATCTATTTTATTTCTAGATTCTGATATTTGTTCTTCAAATTTCACTATATCTTCATTTAATGCAGAAGTTTCTTTATTAGCTTCTTCTATTCTCTTTTGAGTTTCTTTTTCTTTCTTTATTAATGCGGCCATATTAGCTTCATCTTTTTTTAATTCATCTTTTAATGACTTTAATGATTTAGCATCTACATTACTTACTAATAAGAACGCGCAAATAGTAACAAATAATATTTTAAATATTTTTTTCGTCATATCTTTAAGTATTTCCTTACTGCTCTATAGCTTCCGAATGCCCCAACAAGTACTCCAACTGATAATAATATAACTAACACTAAATATATAACTTGAGATGGTTTAACTAATTTAATGATTGCAGTAAATAATTGTCCACCAAGTTTATTGTATATATAATAATATCCATAACAACATATAATAATTGGCAATATTGAACCTATACATCCAAGTATAATTCCTTCAAAGAAGAAAGGTTGTCTAATAAATGTATTACTAGCTCCTACTAATCTTCTTATTTCTATTTCTCTTCTTCTTGATTGAATAGTTATCTTAATGGTATTACTTATTAATAATGCCGTTACTATTATTAGGGCAACTACTACTACATATGTAATTTTCTTTACTATAGCAAATATCTTAACTAATTCTTCTACTGAACCTTCCCCATACTTAACTATATCTACATTATTCATTTTTTTTATTTCATCAGCGGTATCTCCAATAGTAGTTAAATCATTTACTTTTACTAGGAATGTATCTTGAAGTGGATTAGTTTCTTCAGTATATTGAGACATTATACTATTAAATACATCAGATTCACTTTGCATTTCCTTTCTAACTGATTCTTTAGAATTAAACTTAACTTCAGTAACATTTTCCGTATTTTGAATTCTTGTCATCAGCGCTTCTGATTCAGCAGTGGTAGTTTTTCTATCTAAGAATACCACTATTGTCATATCTTTTTCTATTTGTTTAGTAAAATTATTAACATTATATGATAACAATATACTAAAGCCTACCAATATTAATGTTATTGTTATACAAGAGATACTAGCAAGTGATAATGAAAAGTTACGAAATACACCTTTAAATGACTCTTGTATATTACTTTTTAATATTCTAAATGCCTTCACTCTTATACTTTCCTTTCTGACTATCTTTAGCTACTAGTCCTTTGTCTATAACTATTACTCTCTTTTTCATCTTGTTTACTATTTCTTTATCATGCGTTGCCATTATAATAGTTGTTCCTAAATCTTTATTGATACCATCTATAACCTTCATAATTTCCATTGAAGTTTCAGGATCCAAGTTACCAGTAGGTTCATCGCATATTAACACTTTAGGTTCATTTACTATAGCTCTTGCTATTGATACTCTTTGTTGTTCTCCACCAGAAAGTTCATCAGGATAACTTCTAAGTTTATCTTTAAGACCTACTTGTTCTATCGCTTTAATAGCTCTTTTTCTAACTTCTGTTTCCTTAAGACCATATACTTCTAATGCAAAAGCAACATTTTCATATACAGTTAATTTTGATAATAACTTGTAGTCTTGAAAAACTATTCCTAATTTACGTCTAAGTTTATATACTTTACCATTTCTAAGTTTTGATACATTTACTCCACCTACATAAACTTCGCCACGAGAAGGTTTTTCTTGTCTATATAATAGTTTTATTAATGTACTTTTACCACTTCCAGATGTACCAATAACAAACACAAACTCACCTTTAGATATCTCTAAATTTACATCACACAATGCTGTAACACCATTAGGATATCTTTTATATACATTTTTAAGTTCTATTAGTTGCATTCTCGCCTCCACTAAACATTATATTATTTATAATTCTATTGTCAAAATACAATTTTTTCCTTTAGAAGTACATTATCAAAATATACTCCAATATAATTATAGCAAAATTACAACTATTTTTCTATATTCTAGTTGTTCTCAATAAAAAAGTGTAAACAAAAAGCAATCATTGATTGCTATAATTTAAGATATTCTTCTAAAAACTCTTGTATATCACCATCAAGTACTTTATCTACATTAGATGTTTCATAGTTTGTTCTTGTATCTTTTACTAATGTATATGGACACATTACATAACTTCTAACAGCACTACCAAAGTTAACATCCATCACATCACCTTTAAGATCTTTTATTTTATCATTAAATTCTTTTTGATTAAGAATATATAATTTATTTTTTAACATCTCAAGTGCTATTTCTTTATTTCTAAGTTGACTTCTCTCCATTTGAGATGATGTTACTATACCAGTAGGTATATGTGTAATTCTAACAGCAGAATCAGTTGTGTTTACTCCTTGACCACCACAACCACTAGAGCGATATACATCTATTCTTAAATCACTTTCTTTAATCTCCACTTCTAATTTTTTATTTATTTCTGGCGTTACTAGTACTGATGCAAAAGACGTATGACGACGACTATTACTATCAAAAGGACTTATCCTAACAAGCCTATGAACTCCAGTTTCGCCCTTTAAGTATCCAAAAGCATAATACCCTTTAACAAGTAATGTACATCCTTTAATACCAACTTCCTCACCATCTTGTCTGCTTATTATTTCATATTTATAGTCATTCTTATCAAAGTATCTAGTATACATTCTAAGTAACATATTAGCCCAATCATTACTTTCAGTACCACCAGCACCACTATGTATTTCAACATATGCATTATTAGAATCAAATTCACCACTTAATAGTGCATATAACTTTAGTTTCTCTAAAGAATTTTCTATTTCATTAACTTCACTAAGTACACCATCAATATCTTCATCACTAAGTTCTAACTCAAGCATTTCTAACAGTGTGTTAACAGAACTATAAAGATTATTATATTTATTGCATACTTCTTTAAGTCCTTTAAGTTCACTAAGTACATTCTTAGCATTATCCATATCATTCCAAAAAGAAGTATCTGATGAAATACTTTCTAGTTCCTCTATTCTTTTATTCTTAGTATCAATCTCTAACTTTACACTAATATCATTCAGAATATTTAAATAATCATTTAATTTTTTCTCTATATCTTTTGTTTCCATACATAAATTATATCATTTAAGTGTATTTTTTAAAAGAAAATAGAAAGCTTTTTACTTTCTATTAAAAATTCTACTTAATACGTTACGTTTTTCACTCTTTTCAGGTTTTCTATATTGTTCTTCAATTTGACTAACTATTTCATCAACTTTATCTTGTGTATAATTAAATCTTCTAAAATCAACTATAGCATTTTTACACTCAGAATCATAATGAACACAAGCAAGGTCACATCCTACAGGAGCTCTATTTCCAGTCTTTATTTCATATTCCATCATTATAGTATTAAATAAAGTAACTGGTATATCATAACATAATGATTCACCATCTAATCTTCTAACCAAGAATACTCCAAAATCACTTTCATATTTATATCCATATTGTATTCTTTGCTCAAACATAATCCACCAACCTTGAAATGTATTATATATCACATCTATTAAAATAACAAGTTTTATTTACAAAATATATTAGTTAATGAATCTACACTTATATAACTTTTTACATAAAGGACTATAATCTACTTTAGATAAATCTTTACTTTTACTTTCAGCAATATACTTAGTTAAATACATAGCTTGTACTAACATTTGATAATCATCAAGTATCATATCATTATATTTACCATCTATAACTATAATACTTTTATAATATTTACTAATCTCACTAAGTAATAATCTATCAAGTTCACTATTTCTATTTAAAAATATTGCTATACTATTATTATTTATAGACATTGTACTTCTTCCATGACAATAAGAGTATTTGTCGTGAATAATTGGCACACCTATACCAGACTCAATCATAGTGCTTTCTAAATACTTACTTGTAGTACTTGTATCATAACCACTAAATATTTCATAAACGTCACACTTTGTATCAAATACAAACTTTTTCTCTTCTATATCATCAAGAAAAGACATATCTCCATTCATATAATAATTAATAAGAATAGAAACTGGTATTAAAGTAGCTCCAAGTGATATAAAACTTCTTTCATTATCAATCGTTGTATTATATTGTAGATTAACTACACCATCATTTCTATTCCTAGAAAGCAAATACTTCTTAAGTTCATTATTAAAAGATAGTTCTACTCCATAGTTACTTCCTCCATAGCTACAAGCAACTATATTTGAGTAAACACTACTATTCATATAAATCATATCCCTAGGTTCAGTATTTCTAGTAATAATTGAATTTTTAGTACTTAAAACTTTAGTTCCAAAGTCACTAACAACACTACTACCACCAACACCACTAACAAGAGTAGGTTTATCTAACTTAGATAGTTCATAATTAATATACTCAGTATCAGTATTATCAAAAGCATCTACAATCCTTCCCTTCAAATATTCAAAATTAACTTTCATATTCTTTTCCATAAAAAATCCTCCTTAAGTAAAACTTACTACTTAAAGAGGAAATATTTCGTCTCTATTCATATTTTTCATCTAATAATTCATATTTTATAATTCTTTTTAATTCAAAATGTCTTATATCTTTTCTAAGTTCACAAAAAGCCGCACAATACCAACCATCTTGAAATAAAAACATATTTGCTGGATCTATTACTCTTACGTTTTCTCCTTTACCATAAGAATAATATTTTATCTTAACTTTTCTTTTTTCTTTAATTGCTCTTGTAAGAACATTATACTTTTTAAGTGTCTCATCTTTTAGATTAAGTTCATTTTCTTCTTGTTTACTACCTATATATACACCTTTAATCTTATCTTGAAGTACCAATAATTTATTCTTTAATTCTTTATCACTCTCAAAATCAATATATTTACTAAGTAATTCTGAATCACTTTTATTAAATTTTCTTAAAGGCATTCTTATACTTTGATTTAATACATAACCTCCATAAGGACCTTTTATAGTACCAACATATATTCCACATTTATCAAGTTCTTCTTTATATACTCTTATCATTCTTTCACTTACTTCAAGTTCTTGCGATAATTCTTTAATACTATATTTACGACCAGTATTTAAAAGTTCTATCATTGTAAGTACATTAGATATTTTAGACATATTAATCTCTCACTTCATTTATAATATATTTTAAATCTTCTATTGCTTTAGGTGCATTAAAACTACCATTACCAACTGGATAATATACTGAATATACCTTATATTCTTGTTTCTTAATTTTTAAAGTAAACTTTTTACGTCTACATTCTGATACTGATACTTTAGTACCCAAAACTATAGAACTAACTTGATTGCCAAATAACACTATTACTTTAGGTTTAATAATTTCAAATTCTTTATATAAAAGTTTTAAATATTCAAGATACACTTCATCTTTTAAAGGTCTTGCATCTACTTGTGTACATTTACCTAAATTTGTTATGAAATATTTATGCTTACTAACATTAGCATATACCTCATCAGCAAACTCATAAGTCCAATCTTTGCCCTTTATTTCTCTAATTTGACTATATATATTTTCATCTAAAAGTCCTATGTTATAAAATAATGCCCATATATTTTTAGTACCTATCCAAGGACTCTTTCTACCTTTCCAAGACTTTAAAGATGCTATATTTCTACCAGTTGGATTCATAAATACAAAACATATATCTGGATTTTCAGTACAACCACCATTATAAATAGAATCTAATTCTTTAGATCCATATTTCAATTGTAATTTATCATACTTCTTATTCAATTCTTCTATCATACTAATCTATATAATTATTCTCTACTGCATAAGGAACAACTTCATTTTTTAATGTATTTGATAATATATCAACGCCATCACTAGTTTGATACCATAAGAATTTTTCTATTTCTTCTCCAGTAACTGGTTCATATTTAAGTTCTCCATTATATTTAAACACATAAAAATGTATTTTAGTTATTCCATCACTAGTAGCTATCTCATCAAAATCCATCACTAATTCAAATAAACTTTCATCAAACTTACAAGAATCACTTAACTCTTCATGACACTCTCTTATAGCGGCTTCTAATGGTGTTTCTCCTTCTTCAACTCTTCCACCTATCATTTGATAAGTATTTCTTTTTCTAGGTTTATCTATTAATAATTTCCTATCTTTAAAAAACATAGTTCCTACTACTTCCATAATTATCCTACTTTCTTAATAGCTTCTTTTAATAATTCTTCTAAATTATTGTATGGTTTCTTTTTATAATCTAATTCATATAACCAATCTAAATATCTATTTTTAATTGATTCATCTGGTCTTCCATATAATATCTTACCAGTATTTATATAATATCCAAATTCAACATTAGTGGTAAAAGCTGGCATATCAGGAAGACTTCTAGGTACCCAAAATACTATAACACTTGAATTCATTAATCCTTCTCTTTCCCACATAACTTGATCTTCATATTCACCCCTAGGCTTCATACTAGAATATTCGGGTACATATACTATACCATCAAAATTATTTTCTTTAAGTATTTTTATTGCTTCTTTTCTCCAAGACACAATATCTTCTTTTCTAGGAGTAGGCCCTGCTAAGAAAATTGATTTCTTTCCTTTAATTATTTTTTGATCACTATAATTTACTATCATATTACCTCACAAACCCATTATAACAAAAAGTTATGACTACTGCCATAACTTATCAGGATACTCACCTTTTTCAATTAATAAATTAATACCTTCAACCAAACTCTCTTTATCTTCTTTGTAAGTAACTCCCATCCATTTAGAAGTTGTTTTGAATGCTTTAAAAGTTATATTTTTCTTCTTAATGTTATCACAAACAACTTCTGGTAATAAATATTCACATTTTAACAAGTTATTAACATTATTCTTGTAAAACTCATCAAAATCATTCTCTAATAAATCAAATATCCTAGGTGTAAACATAAACATATTCATAGATACCAATGTATCATCATTTACTTCAAAATTATCTCTACCATCAAGTGGACTAGCAACTATTTTATTATTTACCATTTCAACACTACATTCTACTAAATTTGTTATATATCCATCTTTTTCTTGACATACACCCCTTTTAACAGAACCATTTTCCGTAAGAGTATTTTCTATCATATAACCAACCATACCAAATTCATTAGATTTATGTTCACTTTTTAAGTATTCACTTGCTACTCTAAAAGCATCTTTTCCATAAAAGTCATCTGAATTTATTACTAAGAAATTATCTTTTACCACATCTTTACAACACAATATCGCATGTGCTGTACCTAAAGGTTTAATTCTATCACTTGGTACTTCAAATGGTACATTATCATTATTTTGAAACACATATTCCACTTTAATTTTATCTGATATTCTATTTCCTATAGTTTTTTTAAATACTTCATAGTTTTCCTCTTTAATTATAAAAACAACTTTGTCAAAACCATATCTAACTGCATCATATATAGAATAATCTATAATAAATTCTCCATTTTTATGCACAGGTTCTATTTGTTTAAGACCTCCAAATCTACTACCCATTCCAGCAGCCATAATAACTAATTCCATATTTCCTCCTAATATCATCTAATATAAGTATATCATATATAAAATAAAAAAATCCATTACTGGACTTTCTTTCTAACAAGACTAACTTCATTATCAGCATAAGTACAACTAAATTTAATACCCTCTCTATTTTTATCTATTGCTTCTTTTTCAAAATCAATCATATCTTCAGGTAAATTGTCTATATTTGACCAAACTAATTCCGAACATTTTTCTGGCTCTTTTATTTTAATTTCGCCACAATAACTTCCTAATTCAAAATAAACATCATAATAAGAACTTAAAGATTTATTTTTTCTATTAACAACAAATGTATCAACAATATCTTCAATACTTATATCTATATCTAATTCTTCTTTAGCTTCTCTTATTGCAGCCTCATATGCATTCTCGCCTTCATCAATATGACCAGCTGGAAGTGCTAAAAATCCTGGCCATAATTTAGTACCTTGTCTCCTTTGCAATAATATTTCATCATTTTTATTCTTAATTATTAAATATATTGATGATAAAAACTTTTCTCTTTCCATATTAAGCATCTCCTATAATTCTATTTATTTTATTATAATTTTTTCACACCTACTTAGTATTTTTATTTCTAAATATTCTTTTTAAAATACTCTTTTCTTCAGGTTTCTTAAATTCAGAAGTGAATTTTAAATTTTTTTCATTTTCTCTATCTATAAAATCCCAACATTTCTTTTTTTCATTCCATACTGCAGATCTATGTAAATATATATATACTCGTCTTCCATCTTTATCATAATAGTATGAACCATATAAATCATCATCTGATGTATCAAATAACACAGTCCCATCATCATTCATAGAATCTTTTTCTTCATGATTAGATACTGCTTTACCAACAATTGTTACACCAGTTAAATCACAGCAACAAACTTTACCAGTATGAAGAGGTAGTTCATCTAAATTAATAACAAGTTCTTTATTCCTAACACCTCTAAAACTAGTATCAATAAGAACAACATCTTTAAATGAAGGAACTCCATCTTCTCCAACTAAAGTAACTCCATCTAATTTAGTGCCTATTAACCATTTATCTTTAACCTTTTGAGGATCTATTTTAATATCGCCTAAAGCTCCACTAAAGTCTACACCAGAAATACTTTTACCATCAAAAGAACCACATACTTTAACACCATTTAATTTTGAACCTTTCATACTTAAAACTTTATCTACATCTAATGTCAAATATCCTTTTTTATTATCAGTATCATAACCAGTAAAATCAGTATTATTTATTATAGCATTATCTAAGTCACCACTAAGTTTTACCCCTCTAAATGTACAATTAGATAAATCCTTATTAGGAACTTTATTCAAATCAATATGAATGTTCTTTAAACACGATAAACGAAATCCTGAGATATTAACATTATCAAAATTAACATCTTTCATATCAGCTTCTATTTTATTAAAGAAATACCATACAAGTATATCTATTTCTCTAGTGCCATCATCTTTATTGTTAAACAAATATTCTTCAATTTCATCACAACTAAAAGAAACACTATCTTTACCATATAACTTATCAATGGTTAATCTACTTAATCTTAATATTTTATCTTGATTAGAACTATTACTAAGATTATCAAGTAAATATTTTAAACCACTCACTACTTTATTTTCCATACAAAACCTCTCATTCAATTTTAAAGTAGAACTTTATTTTCATTAATAAATTTATTTTACACTATTATATAATTATTTAAAATACTAAATTATATACTAAAAAAAGATTGTAATCTGCAAAATATAAATTACAATCTTATAATTACCAAATATTAATTCTATTTTCTGGTTCAACATACATTAAATCATTAGGTTCAATATCATATATTTCATAAAATTTATCAGTTGATGATAAAACACCATTTACTCTTATTTCATCAATTGAATGTGTATCAATCAAACTTTGTGTTACTTTGATACTATTACTATAATTATTTGCCCAAACCTTTGCAAATGATTCATACATTGTTTGATAATCTTCTTTTTTAGCATTATTTTTAATTAGAATATTAGTTATACATTTCATGGCTCCAATATCAGCTATATTTTCACCTATTGTACGAACACCATTGTTAGAAATATTATGAATAATCTCATAGTTATCATAATATTTTATGACTCTATCTTGAATTTCTTTATACTTATTTTTACTTGATTCTGTATACCAATTATTAAGTAAACCTTTTTCATCAAATTTAGAACCATTATTATCAAATGCATGTGATATCTCATGAGCAATTATGAAACCAATACTTCCTAAGTTTTCATATTTATTATTAATATCTTTTATTGCTTTAGTTCCACCAGCTAAAATATTAATTGAATTTGATGTCATATCATAATATGCATTGAATGTATAGTCTGGTAAAAAATTAGTTGTTTCATCTGTATTTAATGTTTCATACATTTTTAATGAAACAGTTTTGTTAAGATTAATGATATTTTTTACTAATGATAGACTATTATCAAATTGATAATATGAAGAAAAATCTTTAGAATATGAATTACCAATATTTATTTTAATATTATTTAATTTAAGTACAGCCTTTTGTTTAGTTTCTTCATCCATCCATGAACTTTTAATCATATCTTCATATTCTTTTACTATCTCAGTAACAAGATCAGAAACATAACTTTTCATATCTTCACTTAAATTTTTATCGTTATAATTTTTAGATATTTCATTAGGGAATAGTTCTTTAATTAAATTATAAGCTTTTTCTTCTTCTGTTAGTTCATCGTCTGATAAATCCTTATTTAATTTATTAAATATCATTTCATAATTCTCAGTCGTATATCTACCATAAGTTTGAAGTATTTTCACAGTTGCAAGATTTTTCCATAAAGATAAATTTTCATTAGTCAAATATGTATTTAATTTTTGATAAGATTTCTCATCAACTAAACTTACTTCATTTATACTTGATAATCCAAGTTCATTAAAATAATTATTAATATCTAGATTAGTATATAATTTACTTAATTCTGATTTATTAATGATATTGTAATATTTTTCATTATCTAATAGATCATCTTGTCTTAAAGAACTATTTGCAATATCAGTATAAAAATCACTTATCTGATTAGCAATATCTAATGCTTGTCCAGCAGTATATCCATACTCTCTTAAAAGTTTATTATTATAAAGTTTAAAATTATTTTTAGCGTTTATTAAATCTTCATTAATATAATAATCAGATGAATTACCGAAATCCATAGGAATTGTTGTAATATAAATAATATTTTTTCCAGTTTTAAAATCTTTCATAATAGATTTTGATATCAATAATTCAATACCAAGTTCTTTTTCTATTTTTATTGCCTCAGATATAAATTCTTTTATATTTGATGTTTTATTGATTTTTTCTATATATGGTTTTAAATCGCTTATTCCGTTTTTGTTACGAGTATCAATATTTAAATATTGATTGTAAAATACCTTTATATTGCTTTCTTCATTTGTTTTTGGATTACTTATTATTTCTTTTACAATATCATTTGTATCATTTGATATTTCTTTATTAATATCATTAACATAAGACCAATCATCTTCCTTATCTTTTAGAGTATCTTTATTAACATATTCATAAAAATTATCAATATAATTTTTATTCAAATAAAGAAATGAACCAACACAAAATACTATAAATATAACAAAATAGATAATATAATTTTTTGTTTTACTTTTATTCACCAAACAACACCTTCTCTTGATTATATTTTTTTATTATTAAGAATACTGTTACTAACGCTAATATCAATGTACTTATAATTGTTATTAAAATATTTAATGTATTAAAATTATTTGAGAATATATCCATAAGAATCTGTACACAATTAACAATTGGTACCATATAGTAAACAAAACTATCAGTTGTAACACCTAAAACATTCGTAAATAAAGGAATCATTGATAAATATTGTAAAACCGCAAGTTTAATTCCGGCTTCTTTAGCAGACTTAGTATTTGCAACTAGAATAGTAGCTAATGCTGAAATTATAAGTGCTGATGACAAGCACACAATTAAACCAATTAATACACTTTTAGTAGATATTAAAATATTTAAATTACTAAATGACACAAAATAATGGCTAGAAATAACTAAAGTTATTAGAATAGATAAAAATTCAACAATAGAAGCAATAGCACTAGCAATAAAATTAGCAAGATATTTTCCTAAAATTAACTCTTTTTGTGAAATAGGAAAACTTAATATCGTTTCTAAAGTACCGCTTTCTTTCTCAGTAACAGTTGTTGATATAGCCATTGACTGAGAAGTTGATATAATACCAGTAAAAATAAGCATAAATAAAGTTGAATAAATTGTTACAAGAAGAAAATTACTACCTTCTAGTTCTTCAAACTCATAATTATATTTAGCAGTTACTTCTTCATAATCAATACCTTCCCCTGTAACATATGTTATTAATTCGTTATTTTTTAAAGTTTCAAAATAACCTGTAATTAAACTCTGAAGTTGATAACCATTTTGACTATTATCTGCATAAAAATGATACTTTTTATCATTTTCATTATAATCAATATAAGCACTAATTTCATTATCCTTATAAGATTTCTTCATATCATCTAAGTTATCAAATTTAACTGTTTCTAATTGATATTCGCTACTTACTATATTTTCTATAGTATTTAATTCAAAGTCAACTCCAACTTTATATGGTTCTAATATTTCGTTTTGATTAAACATAATTCCATAAATGACCACAAAAAACATTCCAATTAAAGGCATTGCAAGTAAAGTTATAAATGTTTTTTTATCTCTAAATATAGAACGAAGTTCTTTTTTTATTGTTATCTTTATATTATTCATTTGCATCTCCTATTAATTTTAAAAAGGCGTCTCTAATATTAGTTGTATTAGTATTTTTTAAAATTTCTTTACTCTTACCATATGCTATAACTTTACCCTTATTAATAAGTAAAAGATTATCACAGATATTTTCTGCTTCTTCCATATAATGAGTAGAATATAGTATGCATTTACCTTTAGACTTTTCTTCTTTAATAAAATCTAAAATTGTTTTACTAGAAATAACATCTAAACCACTAGTCGCCTCATCCAATATATAATATTTAGGATTATGAACTAAACATCTAGCTATACATGTTCTTTGATATTGTCCTGTAGACAAATTTTCAATTCTTTGATATGCAAATGATTCCATATCGAATCTTTTAATAATATCTTTTATAATATTTTCTAATTTACTTTTTGGAACTTTATAATATTCCCCACACATCTTTAGTAATTCATAAGGTGATATGTCTTTATACAACTTTGTATTTCCCGACATAAAAGCAATATTTTTTTTAATTTCTTCATTGCAATCTTGATAATTCATATTATCAATTAATATTTCACCACTATCTGGTTTCATAATACCAGATATCATTCTAAGTAATGTTGTTTTTCCTGCACCATTAGGTCCCAAAATTCCTAAAACTTCTCCTTCGCTAGCGGTAAATGAAACATCATTATCAGCAATAAATGTTTCGATCTTATTTTTATTGTTTTTCTTTTGAAAACTTTTAGTTACATTTTTTAACTCTATCATTTTACTCCTCTTTATTCTACCTAAGTATATCATTACCATTATAAAATAACAAGAATTATAGATAATAATTCAATATAATTTATTATATTTTTTAACTTTTTAATTAATTAAAAAAATACTAACAAAATATTAGTATTTTTATATTTATAAATAATTTTTTATTACACAATATTTTATAGAATGTAAACTACTTTCCGCAGCAATTCTTATATTTTTTTCCACTTCCACAAGGACATGGATCATTTCTTCCAACCTTCTTTTCTGATTTTTTAGGTTGTTTTTTAGAAGCTTTATCTCCATCGTTTGTATGAATATTCTTTACTTCTTCTCTTTCAAGATTTTGTCTTATTTCTGCATTTAGTAAGAATGTTGATATTTCGGCATTAATACTAGCCATCATATTATCAAACATTTGGAATCCTTCTAAAGCATAAACTTGAAGTGGATTACTTTGAGCATAACCACGAAGTCCTACACCTTCTTTTAATTCTTCCATCGCATCTAGTTGATCCATCCAATACTTATCTATAATTCTAAGTGAAATAGATTTTTCAAAATCATTTTGAATATCTTCAGGTATATCTTCTAATTTTTTATTATAATCAGATACTACTATATCATAAATATGATTAATAACTTCATCAGTTGATTTTCCTTCAAAATCCTTCTTAGTTAACTTCTTTCTCTTAAGTAAATGTGCATTAAATTGTTCCATTATATTATCTATATCATTATCAGTTAAATAGCCTTCTGGTTCAATATGAGAATTTACTTGATTAGAAACAAACTCTTTAAATGTTTCTAATACTCTATCACGAATACTATCTTGATCTAATATTTCGTTACGTCTATTATAAATAATTTCTCTTTGTTTAGAAATAACATTATCAAAATCTAGTAATCCTTTACGTCTATCGAAGTTGAAACCCTCTACTTTCTTTTGGGCACTTTCTATATTTTTAGAAATCATTTTATTTGAAATAGCTTGATCTTCTTGAATACCTAAACTTTGCATAACAGTTTTCATTCTTTCAGAACCAAACTTAAGCATTAGATCATCTTCCATAGATACAAAGAATCTTGTTGTACCTGGGTCCCCTTGACGACCACTTCTACCACGTAATTGGTTATCAATACGTCTAGAGTCATGTCTTTCAGTACCTATTACAAATAAACCACCAAGTTCACGAACACCTTCACCAAGCTTAATATCAGTACCACGTCCAGCCATATTTGTAGCTATTGTTACGGCACCTTTTTTACCTGCGTTTTCTATGATATGAGCTTCACGTTCATGATTCTTAGCATTTAATAACTCATGCTTAATTCCAGCCTTAGTTAATAATTGACTTATAACCTCACTTGTTTCTACTGAAGCAACACCAACTAACACTGGTCTTCCAGTCTTATGTATTTCTTTAACAGTTCTTACTATTGCAGCATATTTTCCTTTAAGTGAAGAATAAATTAAATCTACTTGATCATCACGAATTACTGGTTTATTAGTTGGAATACATACAACATATGTATTATATATGTTTTGAAATTCTTCCTCTTCTGTTTTAGCAGTACCAGTCATACCTGCAAGTTTATTATACATTCTAAATAAATTTTGGAATGTTATAGTAGCTAATGTTTTAGTTTCTTCATTAATCTTAACACCTTCTTTAGCCTCTAATGCTTGGTGTAATCCTTCACTAAATTGACGACCATGCATAAGTCTTCCAGTAAATGTATCAACTATAATTACTTGATCATTTTCAACAACATAATCAACATCTCTCTTAAATGCATAATTAGCAGCTAGTGCCTTATCTAAGTTATGTACCATTACACTATTCTTAATATCATATAAGTTATCTAAATGTAACATCTCTTCTGCATGATGTACACCTTCTTCAGTAAGAGTAACCTTCTTAGTTTTTTCATCTACTACATAATCATCTATAGTTAAATTTTTGGCAACTCTATCTGCTTCTTTATACACATTAGCACTTTTTGCTACCCCACCACTAATAATTAATGGAGTACGAGCTTCATCTATTAATATTGAGTCAACTTCATCTATAATCGCAAAGTTAAGTCCTCTTTGAGTTCTATTTTCTTTATGTACAACCATATTATCTCTTAAATAATCAAAACCAAGTTCATTATTAGTTGTATATGTTATATCAGCATTATATGCTTCTCTTTTCTCTTGAGGATTTTTATCTCTTGTATTAATTCCTACAGTAACCCCTAATAAATCATATATTGGTCTCATCCATTCAGCATTACGAGTTGACAAATATTCGTTAGTTGTAATTACATGAACACCTTTTCCTTCTAAAGCATTTAAATATGCAGGAAGAACTGTAGTTAATGTCTTACCTTCACCTGTTTTCATCTCAGCAATATTACCTCTATGAATAGCTATACCACCTATAACTTGTACTCTAAATGGTTTTTCACCTATTGCTCTAAAACATGCTTCACGTGCTAAAGCAATAGCTTCTACTAATATATCATCAAGAGTTTCACCATTTTGAATTCTCTTTTTAAATTCTTCTGTTTTAGCTTTAAATTCGATATCTTTTATTTTCTTCATATTTTCATCTAAAGCATCTACTTGATCAGCTAATTTATTTATCTTTTTAAGTTCTTTAGTTTCGTAATCAAACAAATTCTTAAATAAACCCATGTCATCATCTCCATTAAAAAATATTATAGCAAAGAAAAAAAGAAAAGTGAATATTACTTTTCTAATTAGCCTCGATTATTCCGTAATCTCCATCATTTCTTTTATAAACAACATTTATTTTATCAGTATCTACATTTTTAAATACAAAGAATGTATGTCCTAATAATTCCATTTGTGTTATTGCTTCTTCTTCATCAATTGGTTTTAAGAATACTTCTTTTCTTCTAACTATTTGTTGTTCATCTTCTTCGAACAATTCTTCTATTTCAGGCATTACAGCTACTTTTGCTTTTTTACTAGCTATTTTACCTTTATATTTCTTGAATTGTCTTTCAAGTTTATCTATAACCAAATCTATTGCAGAATATAAATCACTATTTGTTTCTTCTGCTCTTATATTATATTTACCACTCCATATTGTAACTTCTACTTTTTGATCTTTTCCTCTTGCAGAAATTACAGCTTTAGCTTCTACCTCATCATTATCATCTAGATATTTATCTAACCTAGATAACTTTTCCTTAATGTAATTATCAATTGCTTCGGTAACATCTATTTTATTACCACGGATATTATATTTCATATTATTCCTCCTACATAAAGCATAGCATAAATACAATAATTTATCTATAAAACTCTAAAAATTACACAAAAGTTTTACATTTTAAAAGTTGACTAAATTAGTCAACTTTAGTTTCACAATCATTATTCCATTTCTTTTTATATTTAAATCTTAATTGATAGAACTCTTCTAGTTCATTAGCCCCATACATTTCTTTTCTTTCATCAAAATGACAATAAGCCATATAATCATTTCTAAGTTCATTTAAATATTTTCTAACATCTCTAAACAATTTCTCTTTAGGTATTTCTTCTTTTATTAGCTTTACAAGTGCTGCTTTATATGGCTCTTCATCTTTGTCAAATCCATAATATTTAAAACTACTTTTTTCTTTTGGCATATCTTTTTTAGATATATTTGCTTCAGTAGTAGTTACTACTGATATTATACCTTTTTTAATCATTTCGTCTATTTCTTCTTTAGTATATACTCTATCTATATCTAAATCAGTATCGGTTAATACCACTAATTGCCCTTGATAATTTTCTTCCCACTCATCATAATCTTTTCCATGACCTTCACATTGTAAATATGTTCTAATCATATTAGTCTTAATAGTTGTAATTTTTTTAAATGATGTGTTTCCAGCTATATTATATAATCTAATCATTTCATAAGCATCTACTTCACCATTCGTAATAGGTGAAAAGTCATAATATTCTTCAGTTTCAAAACCTAATTTAGTATAGTAACATCTATATTGTTTTAATTCACTTTCTTCATCAGTTGATATTCTATATATTCTATTAATTATTCTTAAAAACTCATCTGAACTTATAGTATCATAATTAGTCAATATATTAGTCATATTATCTATCATACTCATTAAATATTTTTTAACATCACTAGGTTCATCCCATATAAATTTATCAAAGAAATATTCATCAAATACTCCTTCTATTCTTGCTATATACATATTCCACTTCTAGCAAGTTATTCTATCATAAATATTTTATAATTCAAATAAAAAATACACATGTGTGTGTATTTAAACTGCAGGAGTTAATTTTACTTCTCTTACATTAATAGCTTGACAACCTTTAGCTGTCTCTATTAACGTAAATTCAACTATTTCACCTTCTTTAAGTGACTTATAGCCATCTTGTTCAATAGCTGAATAATGAACAAATATATCTTCATTTACTAATCCTTCATATTCAATGAAACCATATCCTTTGTCATTGTTAAACCATTTAACACGACCTCTACTCATTAAACTCATCCTCCTAACTATGATACTGTTTTGTATTCACAATTACAATGATACCATCATTATATAAATTATATTAGTTTTGTCACTAAAGCATATAATTTTGTCATAAAGTATCATGATCCTTAAAAAGCAAACATAAAATTTCATTTAAAACAAAAAATCAAACATTTAATGACAAATAAATTTTTATTTAATATATAAGCGTTATAATGAAATCACAAAAGGAGAGAGATGAAAGAATTAGTAGTAAATGGTATTATGAATAACATAACTAAGTATTATGATTATGATAATACTAAAATTAATGAAATTAAATATGGTATTGAATCTTTATATTTGACTATAACGAAAACAATAATAATATTTATTTTATCAATCATATTAAATATTACAAAAGAATTAATGTTATTATTTGTATTCTATAGTTTAATAAGATTAACCGGATTCGGAGTACATGCTAAAAAATCATGGCATTGCTGGGTATCATCACTTACAATATTTGTATTAATACCAATATTAATAAAGTACGTAACATTAAACGAGAAATTAATAATTATCAGTTATACAATCTTTACTTTATTATTGCTAATGTACGCACCAGCTGATACTGAAAAAAGACCATTAATCAAAAAGAATAAAAGAATACTATATAAAGTACTCACAATTATAATAACAATATCTTATTTAATATATTCAATAATTTATAAAGAAAACACTATGATAATAAATACTCTTTATTTCTCAATATTACTAGAAGTTATATTAATATTACCATGTACTTATAAACTCTTTGGAGTTAAATATGATAACTATAAGAATTATAAGAAGAAAGGAGGTAACTTATGAAATTATTTGCTACTGTTACTGCTGCTATCGGAGCATTCTTAGCTACTGTTGCTACAGCTGGATGCGTTCTTGCTTACATAGATGAACCAGAAATGCCAGAATCACTTTTATAAAAATATAATTATTAATTAAAAAAAAATCTAGAATTAAATTTCTAGATTTTTTGTTTTATATATATTTTAGTAATAAATATATTATTATCTGATATTTCCTGAGTCATTTTTAAATATTTACTATTCTTAAGTAGCATTTTAGCAACATGTAATCCTAGACCTCTATTAGATCCTTTACTTGAATAATTTTTTCTATATATTTCATTAATATCAGTTATGTTATCTTTGTATGAATTTTCAACGTCTATAACAACATTTCCCTTTTCATTATAAACATCAATAAGAAGAAATTTATCTTTAGTTTTTTCACATGCTTCAATAGCATTATCAAGTACAATACCAAGTATTTTACATAAAGAAATATATTCTTTATAATTATCTTTTTCTAAATTTATATTAACTTGTTTTGATATATTAACATTATAATTATATTTTTTATTATCCAATGAATTAATTTTATAATAAACCATACCTTTTAAACCAGTAGGCAATTTATATATATTTTTAATACCAACTGATTTATTACTGCATGACATAATAAAATCACCTAAAGTTTTATTAAATTCTTCACTATTTTTATTATCAAAACTTTTTAATGCGAGCAAATTATTTAACATTTCATGTCTTATTATTCTATCTTCATCTATTCTTTTTTCATAAACAGTAATTGCATTTAATAGTTCCTTTGTTTTTCTCACTTCTTTAGTTACTAAGTATCTATTATAAAGAATTAAATATATTAATAATGCAAAAAACAAAAATAATAATACACTATCCAAATACCTTTTTGTAGAAAGATTATTAATTAATTTATAAGATATGCCAGCTATAGCTAGTATACTTAATACTAAAACTATACCAGTTATAATTGGTCTATCAAGAATAACTATAATTTTATTAATTGTCTTTTTAATTTTATCAATTGACAAGAAACCATATACGGTAGCCACAACAAATATAGAAAATAAAGATTTAAATATTATACTTCCATCAAGATAATCAAAATTTATAAATTTTAAGCCTACAAAAATTATAGATAAAAATATTTCGACCAACAATATTAAAATATAGTATATAGTACCTTTTATAACAAAATTATTAAACTCATCCTCTTTAATTATATAAAATGAGATCATAATAATTACATATGAAACTAGCGCTCTAGAATAACCATCATTTGTATAAGTATTAATAGTAATTAATATTCCAGAAATTATAGGAACAATAAAATCTTTTATAGTTGGTTTAAATTTCACATTAACTGATAATTTATCATAACACATACTAGAAATAAATAACATTACGGATGTAAATAAACTAAAAACAACATAATCATACCAATTCATACTCAGTAATCTCCTTTTTATGACTTCGAGATACTAAATAATCTGATTTACCATCTTTAAAATAAACTTTGTTATCATTCCAATCAATCTTATCTATATTTTTAAAATTTATTAATATTCCTTTATTTGAACTTATAAAATAATCAGGTAGATCATTTTTAATATCTTTTATAGATATATTTTGAAAATATTCATCATCGGAAGTAACTATTTTAGTTTGTCTACCTTCTCTAATTATATAATCAATATTATTAATTGGTATCGCATGCTCAACACTTTTATAAATATAACGATACGCTCTCTCTACACTCAGCATTCTAAGACAAATATCTATATTCTCAGATATTCCATCCTCTACTGAATTACATTTTCCAATAAAATCTAAAAGTTGTAATCTTTGCTTATAAACTTCATAATAAAGCGAAGTATGAGCAGTAACAATTATGATAGGACTAATCCAATTATTACACTCATTTCTTATGTATCTTGCAATATCGATACCATCACCACTAGGTAATTCTAAATCTAGAATATACACTGTGTTTCTTCTTTCGTCTTTAATATAATTTAAGAGTCCAGGAGAATAGTCATCAAATTCTTTAATATTAAATTCAATTTGATTACTCATCATTTTACTAATAATAGCATTAACTACTCTTTTCCTATGGGTGTTATTATCATCCACAACCACATAATTAATCATTATAGTCTCCTTTTAATACATACACCTTAATAATACCACTCTAACCTTACATTTTCAATGAAAAAGCCAAGAAAAAAGAATATTTTAAATATTCCTTATTCAAAATCACTAACTGTCATAGTATACATATTTTCAGGATCAATAGCACTTCCTTTATAATAAACTTCAAAATGTAACATTGATTCATCTTCAGTATTTAATTTAGATTTACTACTCATCGCAAATACTTCACCTTGACCAATTTTATAGCCAACATTCACAAGTACACCTGTTACATTAGAATATACTGATTTTAAATTATCGTTATGTTTTATAGTCACAACTTTTCCATAAACTTCACTATCTTCTACTGATACAACTTCACCATCGAGTATAGAAACTATATCAAAATCTTTACTATCTACATAATCAACACCATTATTTTGCATATATGTGTCTTCAAATAGTATTAACGAACTTTGTTGTTTCTTTTCATCAGACTCAAAATCATAAAAATATCTTCCTACTTTAACAGTTTCAGCTATAAAAGGTTTTACAATATTATTACTTTGTGTCTTAACAACAGTTTTAGTATTATCATCAAATACATTATCAAGTGTGTATTTAATATCATCTCTTTCTACTAAAAACGACTTTACACCAGACACAACTAACATAACACATAAAACCATTACAGCAACTATACCAATATAAAATGTTGGTAATAATATTTTAGAATATTTACTCATTTTTCACTCTCCTAATAATAGAGTGAACTTTTTTATAAATTTTATTCATAAAAAAACATTATATTTCTATAATGTTATTTATTAAGTATTTTTTCTTTTTCAGTTTCAAACTCTTCTTTAGTTAATACTTTATCATCATATAACTTTTTAAGTTTTTCAAGTTCATCATACTTATCATCATTATTTTTACTACCATTAAATGATTTACTTATACTTCCATCCATATCAATATAGAATATCAATAGTAAAATACCACTTATTTGGTTAAATACTAAGAATACAACCATCCATATAAGTATTGTATCTTTTTGTTGTAATAATTCTTGATCACTTAAATTAGCCATATCTTTTATTTTGTTACCACCGATTATAAGTGGAACACCAACTATAGCACCAACTATTGTAAGACAACATATTATACCTAAAACTAGTGATATAATACCTGCTATTTTTAATAAATTCTTATTCATATTATCCCTCTAATTCTCTTATTTCTTCTATTCTTCTAATATGTCTTTCTTCTGTAGAATTTTTTGTATTAATAAATGCATCTACAATTTCTTCTACGTTTTCAGTATATTCAGAAAGAGATATTACATTAGCCATATTATGTTCTTTTGTAAGTGCTGCTTCACGAGGAGTAGTAACTTTACCACATCTAATTCCTTTTATCTTATTAGCAGCAATACTCATACCTATTCCAGTACCACATATTAATATACCTAAGTTAACTTCTTTTTTATTTACTGCTGTACATAACTTTACAGCATATTCAACATAATCAACACTATTGTTATCATTAGTACCAAAATTTACACATTCAATACCTTTTTCGTGTAGATAATTCATTATTTTGTTTTTAACTTCTACACCATGATGATCATTAGCTATACCTATCTTCATTATTTCTCCTTTCTAGTAGTTTTCTTATTTGTGTTTTTAGTTTCATTCTTTTCAACTACTTTTGCATCTTTAATAGTTTCCTCTTCTACATCATCAAATACAACATTAGTACCAATAAGTAAATCATGAAGTCCTTTACCATCTTCTCTAAACATCATAAGTATAAAAGAAGTACAAAGAACAGTAACATCAAATAATTGTGTGAATTGAACTACTCTAAAATAAACAGATTTACTTAAGAATGAAACAGCTAAAATAGATATTAATGATGTTAATATACTATTTATAAGTAAACTTCTAACTAATAATTGATATAATTTAACTCTTTTATTATTTCCATCTACTACTTTAATCTTAAATACTTTTTTTCCAAGAGTTTGACCTCTATTTAAGTATTGAAATCCAACAAAATATAAAGTCGTAACTACTAAAGATATAATACTAGTTGCTACACCCGTTTTAGCCAAATTATAAGAAAAATCAGTCAAGACATTATCATTAGCTATATCTTCTATATTTTCTATATTTGATGTATATTCTATATAGTCTTCATATACTTTTTGATACTCATCATACTTTGGATTAATAAACTCTATTTTAACAAATAATGAACTTATAAGAACTATTACCATAGTATCCATTAAATAAGCACAAAATCTTCTAAAAGTCGTCTTTTTCATTTCTTATCCCCCTTTGGTTTTTTAAAGAATATTGACATAATACTTGATTTTCTCTTTATTATACCAGTATTTTCAAAAGAAGGGTTAATATTATGTATCATAGCATTTAATAAATCATATGTAGTTCCTTCATCTATTCTATATGTACCTCCAGGTAATCCCCTATCATAAACAACAACAGGTACTCTAACAGAGAAATTAACTTTACATAACTCATGTTTAGTATTATACATTTCTTTTTCTATTCCATATAAAGATGAAATAAACAAACCATAACTATTAGATAGAGTAAATTCTGATACTTTTCCAATAACAGTATCTATTTTTTTAAGTCTTTCTTCTATTTCATCAACATTTTTACATGTTTCTATTTCATAATTAATTATTATCATCTCTTGAGGATAAGCTTTTAATGTTTGAATTAACTTATCAGGATCATATATAAATCCATCATCAACAGACAAATATTTAATATTTTCACTTACTGTATTTCTAAGTCCAGTCATATAATAATTTATATAAGGGCATTTATCTTTTTCAGCTAATATTAATGCTTTCGCTCCTATTGACTCTAATGATTTTAAAGCATAAGTAGAAGATACAGCAAAATTAAACATATATGGTATTTGTCTAACTTCACATTTAACTGGGAATAAAGAATAAGCCTTTATAGTACTTGAATCTAGTTTTCTATATCTTTGAACATCTAATTCTTTTAAATATCTTGTTACATCTATATTAGAATAATTAAAGAACAAGAAATAATCGCCATTATTAATACCAAAACCAGGGTTTACAGCAAACGTTCTTGCTTTAGCCGGTATTGTTTTAGTTTGTAATAAAACATCAGCCTTTTTACTTAAATCTTTCCATTTTTCACCAGCTTCTGTCGCAAGCGTTTTAATAAAATCTTTAAAAGCAAGTAAATTTTCTAAATGTTGTTCACCACTAACTACTCCTAATTTTACTTGTTCACCTAGTTCATAATTTAATGTAGTAAAACATCTATCCATATCTTTATAATCATTAAGTGATTGTTGAGTCATAACTAAATGTATAAATATTTTAGTTTTAATATGTAATCCCATATCTTTTATATAAGATAATAACTGCTCTATTGTTCTATTATTATCCCAAAAGCAAAATATATGTAGTTTCGTTTCACTTTCTGTTCCCAATTGTGAATATAAATATTTAAGTATTTGTGCATCTTTATAAGACTCATTTGTTATAGCATTTTCAACTATACTATATGACAATGCTTCTTTTATTCCAATACTAAAACTTCTATATCCACTTTTATAATCTAAATCCTTACTACTTAAAGAAGAAAACAATCCCTCTTTAGTAAGTTTATCCATATTAGGCATTAATTCAGCTGAATATATATCATAAGAATCTTTTTGTTCTACACCGAAACCATTAATTAACATTAATATATTCTTTTTCATATTTTCTTCTCCTATACGTTATTATATCATAAAGATTATTTGTTTTTATTCTTTTTTGAATACTTATACATTTCCATTACAAATACGATTGGAAGTGATAACATAAATAATATTATTAAGTGTAGATTAGGAACATCATATGTTTGTAAGAATCTAGATAGTATTGGTACTTCCATAACTATCATTTGTAATACTATTGTTCCAACTATTGTAAATAACACGAATTTATTTTGTTTAAATCCATTTTCAAATACACTTTTACTTTCGCTTCTGCAGTTTAACACATGCATATTTTGTATGAATACCATAAGTGCTAGTACATAACCACGAGCATGAGCAACTTCCATATGTAATTTATTAATAAGTACATACCATACAGTAAATACAAGTACACCAATAAATATACCACTTAAGAATATTTGTTTAACAAGTTCCTTTTCAAATAGACTTTCTTTAGTACTTCTAGGTTTTTCTTTCATTATTGTATCTGTTTCTCTTTCAAATGAAAGTGCCATATCTTGAAGTCCATCAGTTACTAAATTTAACCATAATAATTGAATTGCCACTAAAGGCATTGGTAAATCAAAAGCAATTGATAAAACAAAGAATAACACTTCAGCAAGTCCACAGGAAAGTAACATTAAACATATTTTTCTAATATTTGAGTATGCATTACGTCCTTCTTCAATTCCAGCAACTATTGATGAAAAATTGTCATCTATTATAATCATTTTAGCAGTTTCTTTTGCTACATCTGTTCCACTTCCCATCGCAACTCCAATATTAGCAGCCTTAATTGCAGGAGCATCATTAACACCATCACCAGTTACCGCAACAAATTCACCTTGTCGTTGTAACGATTCAACTATTTTTAATTTTTGCAAAGGAGTAACTCTAGCAAATACTCTTTTGTCTTTAATAAATATATCAAATTTTTCATCATTATCTGAATAAAAATCTAAATCACTTCCTGTAACAACTTCATCTCTATCACTAACTATATTTAAATCTTTTGCTATCGCATAAGCAGTCAAAGCATGATCTCCAGTAATCATAAGAACTTTTATACCAGCAGTTTTACACTTTTTAATAGCGCTTACCGCTTCTTTTCTAACTGGATCAATAAATCCAACTAATCCTATAAAGTTAAGATTCTTAACGTCTGCTTCACCATATTTTTCTTTTAATGGTACATCTCCATCACATAAAGCAATAACTCTATAACCATTAGATGCTAATTCTTCATTTTGTTTTAATATTTTTTCTTTATTTAATTTAACTTTTTCTCCATCTTCATAACTATATTTACAAAATTCTAATATTGTTTCTACAGAACCCTTGACTGTACATAAAACATCTCCATCTATTTTATAGAATACTGCACTATATTTTTTTTCTGATTCATATGGTATATCATATACCTTCTTAAATTCCGAATTATGTATTCCAAGTTTTCTTCCAAGTGCTAAGAATGCTATATCTATTGAATCTCCAAATTTATCCCATTTGCCCTTTACCTTTTCAAGCATAGATTCATTATTTATAACTCCAAGAGTAGCTATATATTTAGCATTAGCCATATTAGCATCCCCAACAGGAACAACTTTTCCAGAATCATTATAACCATTACCATCAATTAAGAATGTTTCACCACAAGGAAGTAATATTTTTTTAGCAGTTTGCTCATTTACAGTAAGAGTACCAGTTTTATCACTAGCAATAACTGTACAACTTCCAAGACTTTCAACTGAGTTAAGTTTCTTAACAATAACATTTCTCTTACCCATTTTATTAGATCCAATAGTAAGAGCAAGTGTTAATGATAAAGGAAGTCCTTCAGGCATAGCAGATACCGCAAGAGCAACTACAGCTAAGAATATATCCATAAAATGATATTGTTTATATATAAGAACACAACCAATAATAATAGAAATTCCTACTATTAATAAAGTAATTTGTTTAGAGAATTTCTCCATTCTAATTGTAAGTGGGGATTTACTTTCTTCAGTAGTAGTAACTTTCTCAGCTATTTTTCCAACTTCAGTATCTATACCAGTCGCAGTTACAACAGCAATAGCTCTTCCAGTCAATACAGAAGTTCCTGCATATAGCATACATTTTTTACTATCATCACCAAGACTAGATGCTTCATTATTTTTAGCAACTCCAATACTCTCACCAGTAAGAACTGATTCATCAACAGTAAGATTATTTGAATTTATAATTCTTGCATCACTTGATACTTTAGTTCCAGGTTCAATAATAATTATATCTCCAGGTACTAAATAAGAAGAATCTATCTCGTAATGTTTATTTTCACGTACAACTTTTACTTTTACTTTAATAAGATTTTTAAGTGCTTCTGAATTCTTTTCAGCTTTTACTTCTTGAATAGTAGAAACAACAGCATCTACCATTATAATAAATATAATAGCAAGTCCATCTAATACTTCACCAACTATAAAAGAAAGTATAGCCGCAACTAATAAAACATATATAATTGGATCATTTATTGAGCTTAAAAAAACTTCAACAATACTTTTTTGCTTTTCTTTTGGAAGTTCATTTAACCCATAACTTTTTAATCTATGTTTAACTTCTTTTTCACTAAGTCCATTAAGAGAAGTTTTAAGTTCTTTTAAAACCTTCTTACTATCTAAATATTCATAATCTTTTTTCATAATACCAACCCTTTATTATCTATACTAATTATATAAGATTATATGCATTTTATCAAGAAAAAAGGAGCAATTAATTTGCTCCAAGAGTTACTTTAAAGGTTTTATTTGTTTTGCCTCTAATAGCCCTTATCTCAATTGTATCATTAGGTTTATATTTATATAAATAGTATCTTAATTCAGCAACACTAGTTACATCATATTCGCCTATTTTAACAATAACGTCTCCCTTTTCTAATCCAGCTTTAGCACTAGGGCCATTATCTTCGGTACTAACTACAACAACACCTGTAGTAATGCTTTCATCTATTGTAATTCCTTGTTGTCTTAAATATTGATTTGATACTATTAAATCTATCATACTAATTCCTAAATAAGCTCTTTGAATCTTTTCTCCACTTATTATTAATTTAGCATATTCAACAGCATCTTCAATAGGAATAGCAAAACCAATGCCTTCTATTTCAGACTTAACAATTTTCATTGAATTAACTCCAATTACTTCACCATTAACATTACATAAAGGTCCACCACTATTACCTGGATTTATTGCTGCATCAGTCTGCATAACATTCATGATCCAATCACTTGAACTAGAATTGCCAACAGAAACAGCAACCATTCTATCTTTACCACTTAATATTCCACGAGTAACAGTTCCAGCATAATCTATACTTATTGGAGAACCAATAGTAAATACAGTATCTCCTACTTTCATCTTACTATTATCCCCCATTTTAGCAACTCTTTTAACATGATTTTGATCAATCTTAATAACTGCAATGTCTGCATATTCATCACTACCAACTACACTAGCAACTACATTTTCACCACTAGTTAATTTAACTTTAAGTTCAGTAGCTTCATCTATAACATGATGATTAGTCATTATATAACCTTTAATATCATATATAAATCCAGATCCTATACCAACTAATTTACCATTTTGATAATTTTCTACTACTACGACAGCATCATAAACATTTTCTATTCCAGAAGATATACCATTTTCTGTAACATTAACATTTCTAACTACACCATCTCCACCAGAAACTTGAGTTATTGGATTTTTAACTATATACGTATACATAAGAAATGCCCCAATAAATAGTGAAGCTATAATACTAATTATATAAGTAGTATCTTTTTTCATATAATCCTCCTAGTCCATATATGATATTTGTTTATAATTATCTGGAAATCCCATTCTATATAATACTTTTTGAACATCAACAGAATGTAATTTAGAACTTAACCATTCTATTTCATAATCTATCTCATTCATCATCATTTTAAAATCAGTATGAGTAAGCATTTGTTTTAAAATTATAATTAAAGCAAATATATCATGCTTACCATAAATATATTCACCTTCTACTTTTGGTATTTCTAATAATTCATGATAAGTTGTATCATCTATCTCTTTTTGTGTTTCATGATTATATAGTATATCCTCATGAGCACATAAATTTCTATAGTTAGATAGAATTGATAAATAATCTTCTAATTCATCAGCACCTATATTATAATATGATGCTATTTCTTCTCTATCAACATCTTTAAGAATAGAAAATAACTCACTCATAAGACCAAAGCTTAATACTTTAACACTAACCCACATAGGTATATAACCATAATTATTTATATAGTGACTAGTAGCCTGATGTTGATATCCATTTATTCTAATTTGCCTCTTAAGTTTTCTTAATAAATCATTTATTTGTCTATTAGTATCTTTATTTTTATTAAAGTTATTAACATTTAAATAGTCTTTTTCTTTATATCCATATTTTTTACTAAGTACATAACTAAATATTGATTTATAGTTATTTTCAACTATTAAGACATTTTTAAATATTATATTTCTAAAATATCTATCAAACTTAAATAATGAATACAATTCTTCAAAAGTAGAACCTTCGACAAATCTTTTAGTTCCAGTTATTAAAAAAGGTGATCTATATCCGTTTAAAAAGAAATAATTTTCTCTAAGTAATATTTCACTTGCCTTATCATAATCTTCTATAGTAAGTCCCTTACTTATTAATATTTGTATTTGTTCTTCTATAGTTTTAAATACCTTTGCTGCCACTTACTTCACTCTCCTATTATGATAATTATAACATTAATAGTATGAATTTAAAATTATTTTTTTAATAGTTTTCTTATTTTCATGTAAAAGAAAAACTCAAATATAAATTTGAGTTTAACTTCATACTATCTCTTACTGAATTGAGGTGCTCTACGTGCTTTCTTAAGTCCATATTTCTTTCTTTCCTTAATTCTAGCATCACGAGTAATCATACCATTTGATTTAAGTACTGGTCTAGTTTCAGTATTAGCAAGCATTAAAGCTCTTGCAATACCTAATCTAATAGCACCAGTTTGTCCAGAAAAACCTCCACCTTTAACTACGATATTAATATCATATTTTTCTTTAGAATCAGCAAGTTCTAATGGTTGTACTAAATCCATAACTAATGTTTCATAAGGCATGTAATCTTTTACATCTTTACCATTAACAGTAATATTACCTTTTCCTGGAACTAAAGTTACTTTAGCAACGCTTCTTTTTCTTCTGCCTATTGCAGTATACTTATTCTTTTCTGCCATCTTACTTTACCTCTAATCTTTCTGGTTTTTGAGCTTCATGTTTATGTTCACTACCAGCATAAACAAATAATTGTCTATAGATTTGTCTTCCAAGTCTATTCTTAGGAAGCATACCTTTAACAGCTCTTTCTACCATTTCTACTGGATATTTTTCGATCATAGTCTTAGCATTTCTTTCTCTAAGACCACCTGGATAACCGCTATGATTATAGTACATTTTATCATTTAATTTGTTTCCAGTTAAATTTACCTTTTCAGCATTGATAATAATAACGTTATCACCACAAGCAATGTGTGGAGTATAAGTTGGTTTATGTTTACCTCTTAATACAGAAGCAGCTAAAGCAGCAACTTTACCTAAGTTTTGTCCTTCAGCATCAATAACATACCAATTATGTTTAACGTCTTCTTTTTTTAACATAAATGTTTTCATAATATATTATTTCCTTCCTTCAACTTTGATGCACACTATATTTGCAACTATAGCTATTTCTTTCCCACAGAAACCGCATCTCCATTAAAATGTACCGGGAATATTATATAAAATGTATATGGAATTGTCAAATGTTTTTTCATATTTTTGCAAATAATTAAGTATAATTAAAATATGCATTCTTGACAATTAACAACTATATATTATAAAATTACTATATAATAGTGGAGGAAAAATGAAAAATAAAGGAATGTTTATAGTATTAATACTTATGTTTGTAATTGCAACCGCAGGTGGTGTAATTGGATTTATAGAAAACAAGAAAGGAAACCAAGTTGAACCAGAAAAACCTAAAGGTAAAATTACTTATAAATACTTTTTAGAAGATCAAGAAGTACAAGAAATGCCAGTTAATGAAAAAACAACTGATGAAAACGGTGTTGAAACAGTAAATGAATTATATACATTTTCAAGATTTACTTGTACTAATGATGTAACAGGAGATTTTGATACAAAAGAATGGAAATTTCTTCCTAAAAATGAAGATGAAAGTACTTGTGAATTATATTTTGTAAAAGCAAAATATGAAGTTACTCTTACTATAACAGGAAGTAATGCAACACTTGATGAAAATAATCCAAAATATATTGCAAGAGAACAAGATGGTCAATTTATAATAAAACCTACAGAAGGATATGTATTTGGAAGTACTACTTGTTCAGATAATAAACAAACATCATGGGACGAAACAAAAAATACATTAACAATCAGTTCAATAACAAAAGACGTATCATGTACAGTAACATTTAAATTAAAAGAATTAACAGTTAATATTAATGTTACAAATGGTGAAGGTTCAACTACAAAAACAGTAAATTATGGTGACAAAATTAAAGAAATAGTTACTCCAAAAGAAGGATATGCAAATCCTACAATAAAATGTAGTAGTAAATTACAACAAGGAGTATTTAATGAAAACACATTTAATATTGACAAAGTAATCGATAATAACACATGTACTATAACATTTAATAAAACAGCTCCTAAAAAATATTCATTTAAGATAGAATTGCCAGAAGAAATAACAATATTAAATGGTTCAACTTCAGCAGAAATAGAAGAAGGTAAAGATAACGAAATTACATTCAAAATTCAAGAAGGATATAAAATGTCACTAAGTTGTGGAGATATTAATCCATCAAAAGAAGAATCAATAGATACAACTACTAAAAAATATACATTCTTAGGTATAAAATCTAATATAAGTTGTAAAGCAACAGCAACAAAAAGCGAGTAATCGCTTTTTATATTGAAAAAATGTTTATAAAATGTTAAATTATCTATGAGGAAATTTTATGTGGAATATTGGAAAAGTAAAAATTAGTAATAGAATTGTATGTGCCCCTATGGCTGGTATATCTAATGAATCTTATAGAATGATTCTAAAAAGTATGAATCCAGGTCTTATATATTCAGAAATGGTAAGTAATATAGGAATTATTTATAATAGTAAGAATACTATAGATATGTTAAAAATAAATGATGAAGAAAGACCCATATCACTACAAATATTTGGAAGTGACACAGATTCTTTCATAAAAGCAGCCAAGTATGTAGAAGAAAACGCACACCCTGATATTATAGATATAAATATGGGATGTCCAGTACCTAAAGTTGCACTTAAATCACAAGCAGGCTCTGGACTCTTAAAAAATCCTGAGAAAATTTATGAAATAGTTTCCGCTGTAGTTAAAAATGTTAATACACCAGTTACAGTTAAAATTAGATCAGGATGGAATAAAGATTCTATTAATTGTGTAGAAGTCGCAAAACTAATAGAAAAAGCAGGAGCATCTGCTATCGCAATACATCCAAGAACTAGAGAGCAAGGCTATACTGGCAATGCTGATTGGACACTTATAAAAAAAGTCAAAGATGCAGTAAGCATACCCGTAATTGGAAACGGAGACATACATACTAAAGAAGACGCTAAAAGAATGCTTGAAGAAACAGGATGCGATGCAGTAATGATCGGAAGAGCATCTATAGGTAACCCATGGATTATAAAAGAATGTGTAGAATACATAGAAAATAACAAAACAATAGATGCACCAACATATAAAGAAAGAATAGATATGCTAAAATATCACTATGAATTACTAAAAAAGAATACAAATGAAAGAAAAGCATTACTCGATATTAAAACACATGCACTTGCATATTTAAAATACATTCCAAAATCAAAAGAACTAAAGCAAGAAATAGTAACTTGCAAAACAGAAGAAGAATTTAATAATTGTTTGAATAAAATTTATAATCATATATCTTGTTTATCTTGTGAAAAATAGGAAAAAAGCTAGTATTTTCTTGAATTTACTAGTTTTTTTATTATATAATAACAATTGAGGAGGATTATGAGATGAAAAAAACTGGATTATTTAAAATAATCATGTTTACACTACTTGCTATAGTAGTAATAACTTGGTTTGTTCCAGCTAGTTACTTCAATTCAGGAGAACTTGCAGAACTTGGAAAATATAGAATTGGTTTCTTTGATTTTTTCCAATTAATCTTTGGAGCATTCGAATTTAAATATTTCATCCAAATATTTATCTTTCTAGTTTCAGTAGGAGCTCTTTATGGAGTACTTGGTAAAACTGGAAAATATAGAGCATGGATTGAAAAAATAGCAAGTAAATTTAGAGGAAAGGAAATAGTATTTTTACTTGTATCAGCTATAATTATTGTAGCATTAACTTCAGTATTCAATTATGGCTTACTATTATTTATCTTCTTCCCATTAATAATTAGTATTATTTTATCAATGGGATATGATAAAATTACAGCAGCAGTAACAACATTTGGTGCTATGCTAGTAGGTATAATTGGTAGTACAATTAGCTACAACATTACTGGTGTTATTAACGAACAATTATCAGTAGATAAATTAAGTGTTGGCATTTGGTATAGAGTTGCTATACTAGTATTATCACTAGCAGCATTAATATTCTATTTAGTTAAAGCTAAACATACTACAACTAAAAAAGTAGAAAATAAGATTGAAAATGCAATCGACAACGATTTATTTATTGGTGAAAAAAATGCTAATAAATATTCAGTAGTACCAATCATAGTAATTTTCGCATTATTATTTGTATTATTAATATTAGCTTGTACTAGTTGGACATCAACATTTAATGTAAGTATATTTACTAAATTAAATGAAACAATCATGGGTGTTAAAATTAAAGATTTTGAAATCTTCAAAAACATCTTTGGTACAATCGAAGAATTTGGTAATTGGTATTATGCTGAAATGGCAGTTATGTGTATTCTTGCTGCATTACTACTTGGAAGATTCTATAGAATGAAACATAGAGATATGCTTTCATATATGGCAGATGGTGCTAAGAAAATGTTACCATCAGCATTAATGGTAGTAATGGTATATTGTGTTATCTACTTTGCTGGAAACACAATGTTCTACCCAACAGTAGCAGGATGGATCTTAGGAGCAACTAGTAAATTCAATATTTTCTTTACTACAATTGCAACAATCCTTGGTTCAGCATTACACGTAGACATGCTATATGTAGCTAATTATGTAATTCCACAAATAGCTGCAGAAGGTGCTAGTACAGTAGTTACAGGTACATTAATTCAAGGACTTTATGGTGTTACAATGTTTGTAGTTCCAACAAGTGCTGCATTAGTATTAGGTCTTACTTACTTAAATATCCCTTATACTGAATGGATTAAGAAAACTTGGAAATTAGCATTAGTACTATTTGGAATTGTAATTCTAACTACAGTAGCCGCAATGCTAATATAAAAATTAAATACAGATTAAATTCTGTATTTTTTTTTACATTCAAAACATAATATTAATATATGATAGAATATGATGAAAATTTAATAAAAGCATTAAAGCAAAGTGAAAGAGAAGCAATAAAACTTAAACATAATTTTATAGGCACAGAACATTTAATAATTGGAATTCTTGCCATAAATAATGAAATATCAGATATATTAAAAAAAGAAATAAACAAACAAGAATTTATAAAAGAGATAAATAAATATATTAAAAAAGACAAGAAAGTTATTATTCCATCTTACACACCATTACTAAAAAAAATAATACTAGATTCTGTAGAAGATAACAAAATAACTCTTAAAAACGTACTATTAAATATAATAAAAAATAATGATGGTATAGCAATAACAATATTAAATAATCAAAAAGTAAATATTAATAAAATATATAAAAAGCTTTTAAATGAAAATAATTTAAAATATAGAGTTAATTTAAATGAAAAAGTAAAAAGTAAAAATTATAATATAACAGGTAGAGATAAAGAATTAAACGAATTAATAGAAGCTTTATGCAAAAAAGATAAAAGTAATGCGATACTAATTGGGGATGCAGGAGTTGGTAAAACTGCCATAGTGGAAGCACTAGCAATTAAAATAAATAAAAATGAAGTCCCAGAATACTTAAAAGATAAACAAATAATAGAATTAACTATGTCATCCATTGTAAGTGGTACTAGATATAGGGGAGAATTTGAAGAAAAAATAGAAAAAATAATAAATGAATTTGAGAACAATGAAGACTTAATTCTATTCATCGATGAAATACACACTATGGTAGGCGCAGGTGGCGCAGAAGGCGCAATAGATGCCTCAAACATACTAAAACCATACCTAGCTAGAAATAGAATCAAATGTATTGGAGCAACTACAATAAACGAATATAATAAAACCATCTCAAAAGATAAAGCACTAAATAGAAGATTTCAAATAATTAAAGTCAATGAACCAACAAAAGAAGAAACATTAAATATATTAAAAAATACAAAGAAATACTATGAAAAATTTCATAACGTAAAAATTAGTAATAACGACTTAAACTATATAGTAAATATAGCCTACAAAGATAAAACAAAAAAGAATCCAGATAAAAGTTTAGAAATCTTAGATCTATTATGTACTAAAACAAAAATAAATAATACAACTATTAAAGAAGAAACTAACAAGTTATTAACAATGAAAATAGAATTATTAAAAAACAAAAAGTTCAAGGAAGCTAAATCTATAGATAAAAAATTAAATAATATAAAAATTAATAAAATAAAATTAGATAAAAATAGTATAAAAGATACTTTAAATATTAAAAATTACACACCATCTATAGGATTTAAGGTATAATTTCTTAAATTTTTCACATTAATATGCTATTATTATATTGGTGATTGAAATGGATTTATTATTAATATTATTAATTATTTTAATACCTCTAATTGCACAAATAGGTATTAAATCAGCATATTCAAAAAATTCTAATATTAAAAATGATAAAAATTTAACTGGTAAAGTAATCGCAAGAATGATACTTGATAAAAATGGTCTTAACAATGTAGAAATATTTGAAACAAATGGAGAATTAACCGACTACTATGACCCAAAAAGAAAAAGAGTTTATTTATCTTCAAAAATCTATAGTGATATGAGTATTTCAGCCGCTGCAGTAGCAGCACATGAAGTAGGACATACTATTCAAGATAAAGAAGGATATTTTTTCTTAAGATTTAGGAGTTTCTTAGTACCAATAGTTAACTTCACTTCTATTATTTCAAACTTTTTTATACTTATAGGATTTGCCGCATCTGCATTTGATTTCGTAGAAATCGGTATTATTCTTCTTTTGATAGGTTTATTCTTTCAATTTATAACACTTCCTGTTGAATTTAACGCATCAGCAAGAGCTAAAGAACAATTAAAAGAAATAGGACTTTATAGTAAAGAAAACACACAAGGCACAAATAAAGTATTAAGTGCAGCAGCATTCACATATGTAGCAGGTTTCTTAGCAGAAGCACTGCAAATACTTAGATTAATACTTATAAATAGAGATAATCGTAGATAATTATCTCTTTTTTATTGCAATAAAAAAGAAAATAATAATATTTTCATTTAATCTTTTATATAATTTATTTTATAGTTATAGATGCAATATATTTTATAGCAATATATGTTTTTTCATCTAGACAAATATATTCATCATCAAAAGATGTTACAATCCCTTTATAAGTATTAGACATTCCGTATGCTCCACCTGTAATTGTTGAAATAATAACTTTCTTAGTTAAAAACTTTTGCATAATATACCTCCACATATAATCTAACATTATATATATTAATATTCAAGTTACATAGAAAAATTTTACAATTAAAAAGTAGTATTTCTACTACTTAATATTTATAACTACTTTGTATATGGTAATAAAGCCATATATCTAGCAATCTTAATTTGATTAGCAATATGTCTTTGATGTTTAGCACAAGCTCCAGTCATTCTTCTAGGTAAAATTTTACCTTTTTCATTAATGTATTTAGAAACGATCATAACATCTTTATAATCTACGCTCTTACCAGCACACATTTGACATATTTTTTTTCTTCTATAAAATTCTGTCATTATTTTCCTCCCTTAGAATGGTAAATCGTTATCACTTAGTGATACTTCTTTATCATAATTTTCATATGGATCTGATTTAGGAATATCATATTCTGGCATTACATCCATTGGTGCTTCACTAGGTGCATCCATATAAGCATTATTACTCATTTGATTAGAACCACCTTCATTTCTTCCACCAACAAACTCTATATTTTCAACTACAACTTCTGTTACATATCTCTTAGTACCATCTTGAGCATCATAATTTCTAGTTTGAACTCTACCTTCTATTCCAATTAAACTTCCTTTTTTAAAGTATTTTGAAACAAAATCAGCAGAGTTTCTAAATGCTACACATGGCAAAAAGTCAGCATCATAGTTTCCATCTTTGTTTTTAAAATTTCTACTTACAGCTACAGTAAAGTTAGCAGTTGAACTACCAGCACTAGTACTTCTAACTTCAGGATCTCTTACTAGTCTTCCGACTAACATTATCTTGTTCATTAACTACTCCTCTTCTCTTATGACAATATGTCTTAAGATATTTTCATCAATTTTAGCTTTTCTATCGAATTCTTTAACAGCAGCAGCAGTAGCTTCTACATTGAATACATAATAGTTTCCTCTAACTTGATTCTTAATAGGATAAGCAAGCTTCTTTTGACCCATATCTTTAGTATTAACGATTTTAGATTTCATATCTGTTAATACTTTTTCGAAAGTCTTTACTGTGTCTTTTTGAGCTTTTTCATCAATGTCAGTTTTAACAATAAACATTATTTCATATTTATTCATTACTTACACCTCCTTTTGGTCTTAACGGCTTCACTAAATGAAGCAAGGAACTTTTCGTTCGAAAGTATTATAGCATACTTATTTTTAACTTACAACATAAATTTACTAGTTTTACTAAGTTTTATGCAAGAAAAAAAGCACTTATGTGCTATTTTTTCAATTCTTTAAAATAATAATAGTTAGCTACCATATAATATGGATAAATCCAAATATATAAAATACCAAATGTAAATGCTCCAAGAATAAACCAACCAAAGAAACTAAGTATAAATACAAAATATTCCCATTTATGTCCATTCATCATCTTAGAACTTTTATCTAAAGCATAAAGAATTTCCTTATCACCAAATTTTTCATCAGCTAATATCATTTGAACCATACCATACTTTAAAGCAAAATATATTCCAGGAACTATTAATAATACCATTCCAAATCCAACTATAAGTCCTACACATAAAGTAGCTAATAATATTTTCCACCAAGAACCATCTTTGAACTTAGATAATAAGCATTCCTTAAGATCAACTTTTTTACCATCAATAACACCCATAACATATGATATACCACCTATTTGTAATGGAACCATTACTAAAGTAGTTAATGAAGTAATTATAGAATATAATTGGCTTTCTTCATTTACACCTAGTATTGAAACAACAAATGATATTATGAAATTAATGCAGGATATTATCAATGTTGGTCTCCATATGTCCAGTTTATGAGCATACGCAAATTCTTTAGCTTTCTTTTTTAGCTCAACTCTGTTTACCATAACAATCCTTTCTTCTTACATCTTATCTGGTATTTCTATAGCTAAAATATCAAGTAACATTTTACCAGTATTATTTAAAGCATTTAACAATGCTACGTAAGACTCTTTTTTGTCAATATCTTTTTCATTAACAATATTACATTCACCATAGAATTTATTGAATAAACTGCATAAATCAAATAGATATTCACATATATAACTTAACGTTTTTTCATTATATGCTTTAGTAAGTATCTTAGAAAGTTCTAATAATTTAATATATATATTTCTTTCAGTATCACTATATATTGATTTAATTTTAGCATCTTTAATATCAACTTTATCTAATATAGATTTAATTCTTACCATTGTATATAAAACATATGGACCAGTTTTTCCTTCAAAAGAAGTTATTTTATCTATATCAAATATAAAGTCAGTAGTACGATATGGAGATAAATCTGCATATTTAATTGTTGCTACTGTAAGAACATCTGCTATATTTTTCTTTTCTTCTTCAGTATATTTATCTAATTTAGTAAGTAATTTTTCTTTAACTTGTTCTATTAACATATCTAAAGACATTACTCCACCATCACGAGTTTTAAAAGGTTTTCCATCTGCACCATTCATAGTACCAAACCAATAGTGTGCAAGTTTAACATCATCACGAACTAAGTGTGATTTATAAGATGCTCTAAATACTTGTTCAAAGTACATAGATTGTCTAGCATCTACTATGTACCATATTTCATCAGGATTGTATTTTTTAACTCTTGAATAAATAGTTGCTAAATCACGTGTTGCATAAATAGTAGCCCCATCATTTTTAATAACGATTAGTGGTGGAATTTCTATTTTATCATCATCCTTCTTAACATCTATAACTTTTGCTCCTTCAGAAACATACATATATGGTTCCAATACTTTTAAAGTATCAGGCACATATTCTAATGAACTAAGTTCACCTTCCCATAAATCAAAATTACAATTTAAATAATCATAACTCTTTTTAATAGATTCTTTAGATACTTCTACTATATCTTTCCACATACTGAAGTATGGTTCTTTTCCTTCATCAACTAAAGCAGTTATCTTTCTTACTTCTTCCATTCTTTCAGGATTTTCTTTAGCATCTATACTCGCAGCTGGATAATATTCGCCTAACTCCTCAGTAGTTATTTCAAGTTTTGGATACTCACCTTTATAATTTGGATCAAAATAACATAATTCAGGTTTTCTCTTTTTTATTTCTGAAATTAACATTCCAGATTGTCTACCTATATCCCCTAAATGAACATCCCCAATAGTTTTATCTCCAAGTAATGTAGCAAGCCTTTTTAATGATTCACCAATATTAGCTGGTCTCATATGACCTACATGAAGAACTTTAGCAGCATTAGCTCCTCCATAGTCAACAATAATAGTTTTCTCTTCGCCCTTGTCCACAAAACCTTTAGTATCTTTAATATTAGCATTAATATAATCAAGTAAATATTTGTCACTAATACTAACATTTATAAAACCAGGTCCCGCTATATTAACATTATAAAACCTATCATCGAAGTTACCAATTATAGCTTCTGCAATCTCTCTTGGATTCTTACCATACTTTTTAGCAAGCCCCATACATACATTAATTTGAAATTCTCCTAAATCGCGTCTTGAAGAGGACTCCAAAATAACGTTGTCGACTTCATAGCCACATTTTTTTATTACATCCGTAATATAATTTTCAGTTTCTTTAATAAAACTCATAATATCCTCTCCTTCTTGACTTAGATTATAGCATATTAACATCTATTTGAGAATAACTTATTTATTTTTGTTAAAAAAAATATTATAATAAATATACTAGGAGATTATATGAATGTATTATATGCTCAATTAATTGGTGCAGCTGCCATGCTAACAATAACTCTTTCTGTTCAGTGTAGAAAGAAAAAACATATGATGATGGTTCAATCAGCAGCACATATGCTTTATGCATTTCAGTATGCATTACTGGGAGCCTTTTCAGCTGCATTTATGGATATAATCTCAGTACTTAGAAATATATTATTCTATAAGTATGATAAAGATAAAAAGAAAATACCATTAATTTTACCAACTATTGTAATTCTAATTACAGCATTTATAGGAATACTTACTTATACTAACCCATTATCTCTTCTACCAGTAATAGTTGCAATACTTTATACAATCGGAGCATCTTTTAGAGATCCTAAAATTTATAAATATATATTTGGTACTTGTGCCATAGCTTGGTTATTCTATAATCTAAAATTCCAAGCTTACGTATGTGTTATTGGTAATATAATGGAAATAACTTCAACAGCTATAGCTCTTATAAGAGAAACGAAAAGAAAGAAAAAGAAGAAAAGAACTACAAAAAAACGTAAATAATTATAGACACACTGCATATAATATAGTGTGTCTTTTGACATTTTAAATAAAATATGCTACAATTAAATACGTATGGAGCATTATACTAGTCAAACATACCACTAGAAGATGGGGCTAAAAATCCATCAATTGTGTAAAATGATACTTTATATATTACGCTTCTTACGCCCAGTTTGGGGTGGATATATAATTTAAGTTTTGAGGATAAGATATAACGGCATATATCTGAATTCCTTAATTCACATCGTAAAATATGAAAACACATGTCGTGAGTGACTTATTGGGATAGCAATTGAAAAATAAGCTGCAAAAGCGAATAAAAGTGATACATGTTTGCTTGGGAAAACCTCTAGTATGCCTATATTATAAAGATTGAAGTGCGGACTAAGTGGTGATCGAGTGATCATTAATGGTAACAAGTGATTAATTCTTTTAAAGAGAAATCGCCTGCAGGTAACTAATGGTAGGGATTAGAGAAATTCAACTCGACCAAAGCCGTAAAATTAATTTATAATATTCCATACTATTTATTAAGGGAGTTTATTGAAAATGAAAAAAGATAATTGGATTCTAAAGGCATTTTTAATGACTTTTTTTATAGCTTTAATTTTTAGTAGTGCATCTAACTATTTGATATCAAAATTTAATAATACGATACTTCTAATAGTGTTATGTACTATATTTATCGGTGTAGGTATTTTATTTGATATTATAGGTACAGCTGTACTAACAGCAAATGAAGCATCATTTCATGCAAAAAGTTCAAAAAAAATAAAAGGTTCAAAAGAAGGAGTTTATCTAGTTAAAAACTCAAGTACTATCGCAAGTATATGTAATGATGTTATTGGTGATATATGTGGTATAGTAAGTGGTTCTATAGGAGCAATGCTAGCCATAAATATATCAACTAAATTAAATGTATCTACAGTAATTGTTACTCTACTAGTAAGTTCAATTATCTCATCACTAACCGTAGGTGGTAAAGCTATAGGAAAAAAACAAGCAATTAAAAATAGCGATGCAATAATCTTTGTAGCCGCAAAAGTATTAAGTAAATTTAAAACTAAATAGTTTCCAATACAAAAAAAGACTTAAGAGAAAAATTCTTAAGTCTTTTATTTTATCTGTTATTTCTAAATCTTTCTTTTTCATCAAGTATTTTTTTACGTAATCTTATCGCGTCAGGTGTAACTTCAACAAGTTCATCCTTTTCTATAAATTCTAATGCTTCTTCTAATGTAAATGTTCTTGGTCTTGGAAGTACTATTGCTTCATCACTACCAGATGAACGAGTATTAGAGAATTCTTTATTCTTACATGGATTAACATTTAAATCATTTTCTCTATTATTAATACCAACTATCATACCAGAATATACTTCAGTGGATGGTTCTATTATAATAGTACCTCTATCTAGTAAGTTATATAATGCATATCCAAATGCCTTACCACTTTCCATAGATACAAGCACACCATTCTTACGTCCAGATATTTCTCCAGCATATGGTCTATAGTCTTCAAAACTACGAACCATAATACCTTCACCTTTAGTATTAGTAATAAAGTTACTTCTATATCCAATTAAGCCTCTTGTAGGAACAACAAACTCAAGTCGAACATAATTATCTTCAGCAGGTTCCATTATCTCCATAGTACCTTTTCTTTCACTTAAATCACTAATTACATTTCCAGAATAATCATTTGGTACAGTGATTACTACTCTTTCATAAGGTTCACATTTAACACCATCTATTTCGTGGAAGATTACTTCTGGTTTAGAAACTCCTAATTCATATCCTTCTCTTCTCATATTTTCAATTAATATTGATAAGTGTAATTCACCACGACCAGATACTTTAAATCCATCACTACTAGGTAATTCTTCTACTTCAAGTCCAACATTACGTTCAAGTTCAGCCATAAGTCTATCTCTTAAATGTCTAGATGTAACAAACTTACCAACTTTACCAGCAAATGGACTATTATTAACCATAAAATTCATTGATAGTGTAGGTTTTTCTATTTCGATTTTTGGTAGAGGGTCTACATGATTAACATCACAAATAGTGTCTCCGATAGATATTTCTGGGCAACCAGCAACTATAACTATATCTCCATAATATGCTTCATTAACTTCTCTTCTCTTAATTCCTTCGTTAACAAATATTTTAGTAATTCTTTCTTTAGTAAGTTCTCCATTATTTTTAGATATTGCTACTGTTTCACCAACTTTAATCTTACCTTTATTGATTCTACCAATACCAAGTCTACCAATATAATCATCATAATCAAGTGATGATATTTGTAATTGTAAAGGATCATTTTCATTTCCTTCAAATGGTTTAGTAGTTTCAATTATAGTATCAAGAAGTGGTGTAATATCTTTATTATCATCATTTTCTTCATACTTTGCTATTCCTTCTTTAGCAATACCATATATAATCTTAAAGTCTAATTGTTCATTAGTAGCACCTAATTCACAAAATAAATCAAAAGTCATATTAACTACTTCTTCAGCACGAGCATCTTTCTTGTCTATTTTATTAATAAATAATATTGGTCTTAAACCATATTTTAATGCTTCTTTTAATACAAATCTTGTTTGAGGCATTGGTCCTTCAGCTGAATCTACTAATAATACTACAGTATCTACTGTTTTAATAATTCTTTCTATTTCACTAGAGAAATCAGCATGTCCTGGAGTATCAACAATATTCATCTTGATACCTTTATATTTAATAGAACAGTTTTTAGCAGTAATAGTAATACCACGTTCACGTTCTAAATCTCCACTATCCATTACACAGTCAACAACTTGCTCATTTTCTCTAAATACTCCATTTTGTTTTAATAAAGCATCTACTAAAGTACTTTTACCAGCATCTACATGAGCAACAACTGCAAAGTTAATAATTTTTTCCATAATCTCATCCCCTCTTAGATACGCACTTAATAATACACTATTTTCAAGTATTTTTCAAGAAAAATCGTATTTTTTTATAAATTATCACTATCAGTGTATTTTTATCACTTCCAGTAAATGGTTAAAATTTCCAAATAATGGGAAAATATTATTAGGAGTTTAATGATGAAAGATACATTTGATTTTAAAGATGAAAAAGAAATTTATACTACTATAGGAAAGAATATAAAATATTATAGAAAACTATATAGTTTAAATGTTGAAGATCTTACACAAGAACATTTAGCAGAACTTGCTAATGTATCAACATCATTAATAGGTAATCTTGAAAGCAAAAAGACTTATCAAGGTATAAGTATTTATAATTTATACAAGATAAGTCTAATATTAAATGTTCCAATAGAAAAGTTTTTTATTAATCGTTAACTTCTATTGACTCAAAGAATTTATCAATAGATACATTAAGTACAACAGATATTTTATACAAAGACATAAGTGATAATCCTTCACTACCTCTAGTACTTTCAAATTTTCTAATAAACTCAGGTGATACACCTATATCTATCGCAAGTTGTTCTTGAGTAATACCACATAACTTTCTATACTTGATTACATTATATGCTATTGTCTTAATTATATTTTCATCAAAATTGAAATCTCTTTTAAATTTAGTCATTATTTCACCTAAGTAATATTTTACATTGTTTTAATATTTAATTATGTAATGTAGTACTATACATTTAATATTATTTATTTTATAATTGTTATAGGTGAACTATGGATCAAGATAAATTAAATAAAATAATTGGTAAAAATATAAAGAAATATAGAAATAAAACCATATTAGATGGAAAAAAAATTACACAAGAAAAACTAGCTGAATTAATAAACGTATCAGTCTCATTAATAAGTAATTTAGAAAGTAGTAAATGTAAAACAGGAATAAGTATAACAAATCTATATAAAATTTCTATAGTTTTAAATACACCAATAAGTAAATTTATGGAGGATAATGATGAACTATAATGATTATATATTAAAAGATTATTTTAATAACAGTTCTGATATTATTAAGTTTTTAAATGATAAATTACTTGATAATTTAATAAATAACATAGATAATTCTAATGTAATAGTAACTTCTCATCTAATTCATAAAGAAAACACTATTACGCTTAAAGAACAATTTATTTTTAACTTAGATAATTATATTACATTCATTAAACAAAATATAAATATTGATCAACTAAGAATAAGATACATCATTAGTGAAACGCTAAATAATAAATATAATAAAATCCTTTTATCAAATAAATACTACTATAGTAATTTAGAACTATATCATAAAGAATTTATAAATATGTTTATGTACAAATACTTAAAAAATATAGAATTTCTAAATAAATACATAAAATTAACTAAGCTTAATTTTAAAGATCTCTGTCAGTTAATTAACACAAATAAAAAAGCACATATTTACTTTGAAAATATTACAAGTAATAATGCGCAATATTATATAAATTTAATTAGAAGCATTAGTTAATATATCATACATATTAGTATAAGTGAACGTTACTCTGGTAGTACCTTTCTTTTTTTCTTTCACCAAATATCCCTGTTCAACTAATTTATTAAGGACTTTATTAACAGAATTAATATGTAGCTTACATTCTTCAACTATATCGTTAGTAGTAAACACTATTTTCTTAGCTATTACAGGATATACTTTATAAATAGTGCTTCCACCAATAGTGATTTTAAAATCTTCTAAATCTCTCGTATATATTTTATTTAATTTTTTTATTCTTTTTATATTAATACTACATTGATTAATAATGCATTCTAGAATAAATTTTAAAAATTTAGGAAATTTTTCATCATCTTCTTCACTAAGTAAAGTAAAATAAGTATTTTTTAAATTATCAATAGCTTCTGAAATAAATAATATTGGTGGTTCCTTTTTATAAAACGATAATTGTATAGGTATTGTAAGTCTGCCAATTTTACCATTACCAGTTAAATATGGATGTAATTTTTCATATTGATAATGTGTTGTTGCTAATGCTATAAAATCAGGTTCCTTAGGATCATTCATATATTCGCATAAATTCTTCATATAACCATTTAATTCATTATATAATGGTGGCACAAAAGAAACGCTGGATCCAGCAAGACCAGGTTTCAAAATATAAGTTTGGGTTTTTCTTAAGTGTCCACTTCCCTTAGTAGAATTATCTTTTTTACAATTGCTTAAAAGAGCTTTATTAATTTTATTATAAACATCAATAGAAAAACCATTTTTTCCAGCATAAGAAAGTCCAGATAATAAAGAAAGTTTAATATTATTAAATTGTATTACAATATTGTTTTTATTCTTGTAAGGCATTAAAAACATTTCATCCTTAGTAATTTTAGCATTATCAATTTTAAAAGAATAATAAGTATCAATAATAAAAGCAGATTCTAAAAATGATTTATAATCATAAGTCATACTTTTAAGAAAACCTTTATATTCTCCATAAGCCTCTTTAGCATCACATAATAGTTTCATAATAGAATTATCAAGTTCATAATTAAAAGGTAATTTTTTAGCTTTATATGGTTCCATACTATACACTCCTTAATGATATATTATCACAAATACAATAAAAAATATACATATTTAACAAAAAATATGTATATTTTAATATGGATTAGGATAACTAGTAAGTCCTGTACCTTCACCCTTAGTCCAAATTATTTTGTTACCTAAAACTTTAAGACCATATATTATTTTATATAGGGTCTTATCTCCATTTTTATAATAGAATGTTAAAGTTGTATTACCATTCTTATTTGGTTCAAATACCCATTTATCTTCTTCACTACTAGATAATTTAACATTATCATTACTAGACTCATAACTCCAAGTATAACCCTCCTTAGAATCCATATTATACTCTATAGTCATTTTATTTTTATAAACAGCTAAATATTTAGAAGCAGGTCCCCAAAATATTAAATAAATTGATATTATAGCTGTAACACCAAACATAATATAAAATCTTAAATACTTCTTTATATGTTTCATATCTTCACCATATTTATAATAGCACTTTTCACACTTTTTATCAAACAAAAAACAACCCGTTCTGATAAAACAAGATTGTTTCGAGTTTCCGAAAATAAACTATGAATCATTTATATTAATATTTAAATTAATATAAACACTTCTAAATATTATCAGTATTTAGCATAATTTCTTATCATTTTGAGTTTTACTTTCTCAACGTTATAACATTTGTCCTTAGTAGATAAGACATCTATTTCTTAAATTAATAAGATATTTTTATTATTTATATTTTTATGATATAAAATATTATTAGTAAGATAGATACATAATTAAGTTAGTAAATTAATACTAAATAAGAACATATAATTGAAAAATAATATTAATTATATCCAATATAAATAAGTAAAAATAATATAGACTTTTTCACTAATATAATTAAATTATTTATATTATTATATAAGTTTATAAAGTATTTAAACTTAAATAAATTATTATATAATAGATATAACATTTAATTATCTATTGGACATCTATATATTATCAAATATTTTATATGGTGTCAATACATTTTTTAAATTTTTTTAAAAAATAAAATAATTGCATTTGATATGCAATTATTTTTCTTCACCTCTTAATAAATAACTTTTATCAGTATAAGAAGTATGTAATAATTTAAAGCTTTCTTCACTAAGTGGTTTTCTTAAATAATTTTTATATAATAGTTTTAATTCTTTATTATCGTGTGCAAATCTTACAGCTCTCTTTGTATCAATATTATATAATCCCTCAGCTCTTAATTCTCTTATTTTATCAAGTTGGGTAATTTGGCATAAAGGTTGACCACCACCACCAATACATCCACCTTTACAATTCATCACTTCTATAAAATGATATTTCTTATATCTATCATTCTTTAATAATTCTTCTAAATTTTCAAGTTGTTGAACAACAGCAACCTTTAACTTATAATTATTTATATCTATAGTAGCTTCTTTTATACCATTGAATCCTCTTAAATCAGTAAAAACTAGTTGATCTTTTTTTAAATTAGTTTTAGTCATAATTCTATAAAGAGTACGAATTACAGATTCTGTTACGCCACCTGAATTTCCAAATATAACTCCACCACCGCTTCCTTCTCCTAAGAGCTTATCATATTCGCTATCGTTCAAATTATTAAGCTTAATATCTTCTTCTTTAAGCAATATTGAGAGTTCACTAGCAGTCATTACATAATCAATATTAATTGTATACTCACGTGCCTCCATCTTTTTAGAAGTACATGGTGTTATAGCTACAGTTACAATCTTTGATGGATCGATATTTTTTTCTTTTGAAAAATATTCTTTTATAACAGCACATTGCATACCAATTGGACTTTTGCAAGTAGATAAATTATCTATTAGTTCTGGATGATAGATTTCAGCATACTTAACCCACGCTGGACAACAACTAGTAAATTGAGGCATTGGACCCTTATTAGTAAGTCTAGCAGCAAATTCGGCTACTTCTTCCATAATAGTTAAATCAGCTCCAAAAGCAGTATCAAATACGTAGTCAAATCCTAATTTTTTAAGAGCAGTAACCAATTTTCCCTCAGTATTATCACCAGAATCCATTCCAAAATTTTCACCCATAGATACTCTTACAGCAGGAGCTATCATTGCTACTACAACTTTTTCATTTGTATTAATTATACCCTTTACTTCCTTATAACAATATCTTGGCACTAAAGCACCAGTTGGGCAATTCAATATACATTGACCACAGCCTAAACATATAGGATTTTTACATACATTTAAATCATATGAAAGATTAACTACCTTCTCACAAGTCTTCTTACATTGTCCACAATTAATACACTTCTCAGGTATTCTAACTATTGCTGGATTATATTGACTTATTCTAATTTTTTTATCTTCTACAACATCATTAACAATTTTACTTGTTTTAATTTCTAATGCTTCTTCTACTACAGAATCTATAATAGAATCCAAATCATCTTGATTAAATATATCATTAGTTACTAATTTAAATCCATCCTTAGTACTTCCACACATAGGACAAATATAATTATCAGATAACTTATCAGTTTCAACTATATAACCACATTTAGCACATATATATTTTGCCATATTATCTCCTTTACATCTTTTTCAAAACCATTATAACATATTTTTCTTATCAATTTCAAAATAGAACGTAGTACCCTTATTTTTAACGCTTTTAACACCATATTTATAGTTATGACTCTCAAGTATAGTTTTAACAATAGAAAGTCCTAATCCAGTACCAAAAGCATTTCTTTTATGTTTCTTTTCATTATGATAATATTTATTCCATATATATTTAATTTCTTCTTTATCAATACCTTTACCAGTATCTCTAATTTCAACTAATACTTTTTTCTTTTCATCAGTTACATTTATATATACTTTTTTATCTTCTCCAGTATAATTAACAGCATTATTAAGTAAATTATATATAACTTGTTCAAGTCTCTTTTTATCGGCTTTAACTTTTATTTCCTTGTCATTATTATATATAAATTCATAACCATCACTATCTATAAGAATATAAAATCTTTTAATAATATTTCTAATTAATTCATTTAAATCAAACTCTTCTATTTTAAGTTCATATGTACTAGATTGCAACTTAGATAAATCAAGAATATCACTTACAAGTACATTTAATCTATCAGTTTCTTCTATTATAATATTCATATTTTCTGCTCTTTTTTCAGGTGTTTGACTTTCTAAATCCCTGGTCATTTCTGCATATGCTTTTATCATCGTAAGTGGTGTTCTTAAGTCATGTCCAACATTTGCCATTAAATCTCTTCTTAATTCATCTGTTTTAGAAAGTTCATTCTTAGCTAAATCTAAAGTAGTAGATAATTCTTTAATCTCTTGTACTTTACTATCTGTTGAAAATGATACATTAAAGTCACCATTAGCAAGCTTTTTAGCTTCTTCACTTATCTTAACAATTGGTCTAGATATTTGGCTAGATATAATATAACTTATTATTAAAGATATACCAAATATAATTAAAGCAATATATCCATATTGACTCTTTAATAGAATGATAGATGAGTCTAATGGTTGAATAGAAGTATTTAAGAATATATATACCTCATCATTATATTTTAATGCTTTAATTATAGTTTTATTACCAAATCTATTATTATAAAGAAGTCTTGTATCTTCCGTACTACCACTTTGTACAAAAGCAGTAATATAATTATCACTACTAGCTTTATCGCTAAATAAACATCCTTTATTGTATGTATTTGATATAGTTTGTATTATTCCATTTGAATATATTGATACGCAAACTCCATAATTATAAGCTATATCTTCAAGAGTTTGTATATCCATAGAATTATTTGCTTTAATAGAGTTAACTATATCGTTTAATTGATTCTTTTTATACACCTCATAATATTTATTTAAAAATACTATCTGCATCAAAAAAAGAAATAGTAATATGAAACACGAGAATGCTACTAAGCATCCAAGTACTATATGTTTAATCTTACTATTCTTTATCATCAAACTTATACCCCATTCCTCTTACAGTGGTAATTAAATCTCTATATTCTCCTAAATTATTTCTAAGCATTTTAATATGCGTATCTATTGTTCTATCATTTCCTAAATAATCATAATTCCATATATTATTAAGTAATTGTTCACGAGAAAGTGCTATTCCTTTATTATTTATAAAGTATACTAATAAATCATATTCTTTAGGTGTTAACAATAATTCTTTTCCATTTATATATGCAGCATGTCCCAAGAAATCTACTTTGAGATTCTTATATACGTAGAAATCATCTTCTCCTTTATATCTTTTAATTACTGCATTTATTCTAGCCATTAATTCTTTAGGACTAAACGGCTTAGTCATGTAATCATCTATTCCTAAATCAAAACCAGCTAATTTATCATATTCTTCTCCTCTAGCTGATAACATGATAGTAGGAGTATTATATCTTTCTTTAATTACTTTATATGCACTGAATCCATCCATCTTAGGCATCATTATATCTAAAATAATAATATCTGCATCTTTTGCTTTATCAATAGCTTCAACACCATTTTCAGCCTCTAACACATCATATTTATTACCTATACAATATTCTTTTATAACATCTCTTATAAGTTTTTCATCATCTACAATTAGTACTTTCACTTTTTCCACCTCTGGTATTTAATATAATATCATATTGTGAAATATTTGTGAAAAGTTTATGTATATTATTAAAATTATTTATTATAAAAAGAACTACAATTTAATCCATGACACTTAATTAAATAAGAATCTATTACCTTACCTCCATTAGTTATTATTACTTTAGGATAAGCATCATTATAAAAATCTAAGTCTTTAGAAAATCCTTTATTAATTTTATTCAAAGTATTGGTTATATTATTATTAAGTTCGTCACTATTTACGTAATACGTATTATTAGAAACACTTAACCACTTTTCAATAACATCATACGAAGCTAAACAATCTACACTAGTACATTTACTACCCATAAATATTATTTTAGCATCCTCTTTCTCTTTTATAATATTTACAAGATTATTTACTTGCAATTTAATTGCATCTATTACTTGACTCTCTGATTTTTTATATTCAGACATACTTTTACCATAGAATTTACTAAATTCATAATTTAATGAATCATCTATACTACTATAAAATATATTATCTTCACCATCTATTGTTAAAATTAATTTATCTTTATCATAATTTTTAATTATTATTTCTTTATTACAATCAAGTATTATAGCTTTCTTTTTCTTATTATATCTATATCTACTACATTTATCATATTGATTAGTAAAGTTTTCACTACTTGGTCTATAATAAGACATTTTGTATTCATTAATATTAAATACATCATAATAACCATTAATATAATTATATCTATACCAATTTTTATCAAGTACTTCATCACTTATTTTATCATACTTAAAAATATATAATAACGTAAGTATTACACCAATTATAAAAACACCTATTATACATATTATATTTCTATTATTCATAGTATTATGATATCAAAAAACAAGTAACTTTTCAATTACTTGTTAGTATTCGCATAATAATTAAATTCACTTATTTCTCTAGATACATTATCTAAATCATCAGCATCCACATCATCTTCAAGTACTTCATCTATAAGAAACATTATATCATTTATAGAACCACACTTCATAGGATCTATTCCATATCTATTAAGTACTTCTATTTGATATTCTGATAAATATATACCTTTTTTTATTTCTTTGTGAATATACTTTTTATCATATAAATCATTTATATTTACTTCTTGTCCATTAATATTCATACTTTTCACCTAATAAAAAATCACTATTAATCAGTGATTCCATATTTATCTTTGAATTTTTGTACGTTTCCAGTCTTAACAGTTTTAAATTTACCTGTATAGAATGAATGGCATTTATTACAAGATTCTAATTGAATTTCATCTTTAGTTGATTTAACTTCGAATTCATTTCCACAAGCACATTTAACTTTACATACTTTTTGTACTGGATGTATTCCCTTTTTCATATTTTATCCTCCTCGCCATAACTAATTAACAGTTATAGAAATAACTTCAGTGAGTATTATACATGTTTTTTTATCTAAAATCAAGTGCAAAATATTAAATTAACAATCATTTAACTTATATATTCAACAATTTTATTATATATTTGATAATTAATTTTATCATTTAACCTTTTACTTTTAGAATTTTGATACTTATAGTATATTTGATTTAAATTAATATCACCATTATTTATATTATAATTTTGATTATAACAATAGTTAGATATAACAATAACTTTAGCAGGACTAATTTTATTTATTAAATTTTTTAATTCATTTATATCACTCATTATATCTTCATTATATTTTTTTATAACGCTTTCACTTTTATTACATTTCTCAAAATATTTATCATTATTAGCATTCAAAATTATAATGTCAGCATTAGCTATTTTAGGATTCATATATACTTTTTTATCTTTTAAATATACATAATAGTTATTTTTTATATTGTTAACAATATCTTTATAGGTTGTTTCCTCTGATGTGAATAACTTGTTAAAATCATTAATATTATAATATTTATCAAGTAAATACTTGTCATATGTTTTATACTTACTATTAAGTAAATAATTATCTCCAAGTATTAAAACATTTATTCTATTTTCCATAGTATAGTTATAAATTATATATGAGAAAATACAAGACAAGAAAAAAATAACTAGTAATTTATTTTTTTTCATGAATTAATCACCTAATAAATATTACTCAGTTACTTTTATTTTAGCACCTACATTTGCAAGTTTCTTTTCAACATCCCCATATCCTCTTAAGATATATTCGCTACTTTCTATTTCAGTAACGCCATCAGCTATAAGACCAGCTATCAATAATGATGCTCCACCTCTTAAATCAGTAGCTATTACTTTAGTACCTTTAAGTTTACGAGGACCTTTAATTTCTATTTTATTCAAACTTAATATATTGGTAATTGCACCCATTCTATTAAGATCATATGTATTTTTAAATCTATTTTCATATAATGTTTCTTCTACAATAGATTTTCCATCTGCTTGTGTTAACAATGTTGTCATAGGTTGTTGTAAATCAGTTGGAAATCCAGGAAATACTAAAGTCTTAATATATGTTGGTTTTAAATGCTCACATTTAGATATTGTAAGAACATCTGCATCTATTGAATATTCCACGCCAATTTCTCTAAGCTTCATAAGAAGAGCTTCTATATGTTCTTTAATAATACCTTTAATTCTTAAATTATCCCCAAGTAATGCACCTATAATTATATAAGTACCACTTTCTATCCTATCAGGAAATACTTCTATAACACCATTATCTAAATTATTAGTGCCCTCTATCTCAATACGTTTAGTACCAGCACCTCTTATCTTAACACCCATATTTATTAAGAAAGATGCTACGTTTACTATCTCAGGCTCCATCGCAGCATTATCTATAATAGTAGTCCCTTCTGCTCCTACTGCTGCAAGCATAACATTAATTGTTGCTCCAACACTCGGAAAATCAAAGTATATTCTCTTACCTACCAACTTATCAGCAGTTATAATATATCTATTTTTAACAATCTCAACTTTTGCTCCTAACTGTTCAAATCCTTTTATATGAATATCTATAGGTCTTGCTCCTATATTGCATCCACCTGGAAAAGACATTTCAACTCTTCCAAACTTAGCAAGCAATACACCCATAAAATAATATGATGCTCTCATTTGAACACTTAATTCTTCAGGTATAGGTTTATTAACAAGATTAGTTGAATCAATATATAATGCATCATCTTTATGTTCAACTTTGCAATTAAGTAATTCTAAAATATTAATTAAATATTCTATATCACTTATAGTTGGCACATTATATATAACACTCTTAGTTTTAGCAAGTATTGCAGTTGGAATAAGCGCAACTGCACTATTCTTGGCTCCACTAATTTTAATTTCACCAGATAACCTATGGTTACCTTCTATAGTTATCTTTGACATAAACACCAATGCCTTTCTACTTATAATATACTATTAAAAATAGATTTTATCAACGAATTAGACAGTTTTTAGGCAGTGTTTACATTTAGAACCATTTAGATAAAACTTCATATATTTTAGATTTATATTCTATTTTTTCATCTTTTTCATAATCAACCATACAAAGTGGAGGATATAAAATACACCAATAATTGTTGCCTTTAGCTTCTCCTATTTCAACAACCAAACTCTCATATTCTCCTGCCTCAAACTCAATATTATTATATTCTTTTTTAGGAAAATAGTTCATTCCATACTTAACTTTATATTTTAAATTATAATTATTCTCACTAAATACTTTATCTATACTAGAGTTAACCTTGTCTAAATTATTAACCACATTATTACGTGTTTCATTAATATCATTAGATTCTTTAAATAACAATGTTGATAACTCGTTAACAACTTTTTCCTTTATTAATATATCTTTGGATGAATTACTATTAGGTATTACTCTAAATCTAACCATATCACCACTTAAATTATATCTTGGCCTAGACACAATTATTAAAACTATTACAAAAAGTACTAAATATATTATTTTTTTCATTTAAAAACCAACCTTTCAATTTAATGTTGGCTGGTTTTATATTTTTTTATTCATTTATTATAAAGATGTATCTATCTCTATCAGTTAAATCTTTTTCTATTATTATTTTAGAATCTTTAAAGTATTCAGCAGCAATATTTTTTATAAGATTTCCTTGCCACCATCCTATCTCAAAAGCAATTATAAACTTTTCATTTAAAAATGGCTTAATATTAGATATTATTTTTTTATAAAAATATAGTCCATTATCACTAGCAAACAATGCTATGTTTGGTTCATACTTCTTAACTGATTCCATTATCTTTTCATCAGTATCTATATATGGTGGATTGCTTATAACTATATCATATTTACCAGTTACTTCGCTTAACATATCACTTTTGATAAACTTAATATCTAAGTTTTTTTCTTTAGCATTAATTTTAGCAAGTTCTAAAGCATCATCTGATATGTCAACAGCAGTAACATTAGAATCTAACTTTTTACCTAAAGCAATACTTATAGCTCCACTACCAGTACCTAAATCAAGAATATTAACTTTTTTATTAAATATTTTCTTTGAATAATTTATAGTCTTCTCTACTAAATATTCAGTCTCATATCTAGGTATTAATACATTCTCATTAACATTTATTTTATATCCATAAAAATTAACGTAACCTATTAAATATTGTATTGGATAACCTTCTAATAATTTTTGGTAATCTTTATCTATATTTTTACTTACTTTAATTAGTTCTTCACTTTCAGGACGACTAAATCCTAAAGACATTATTTTATTAATCATTATGTTCTTCAAGTCTCATTCTTTCATCTTCAGCAATTAATGCATTAATTAAGTCTTCTAGGTCACCTTCCATAATTTTATCTAGATGCATTACTGTATAGTTAATTCTATGATCAGTAAGTCTATTTTGTGGATAATTATATGTTCTTATCTTTTCAGCTCTATCTCCAGTACCTATTTTGCTTCTTCGTTCATTACCAAGTTTTTCATCTTGTTCTCTTTGTTTTAAATCATAAAGTCTTGTTTTTAATATTTGAAGTGCTCTTTCTTTATTCTTTATTTGACTTCTTTCTACTTGACAATAAACTATTATACCAGTAGGTATATGTGTAACTCTAACTGCAGAATCTGTTGTATTAACGCATTGTCCTCCAGCACCACTACTACGAGTTATATCTATTCTTATATCACTATCTTTTATTTCTACATCTATTTCTTCAGCTTCTGGCATAACTAATACTGTCGCAGTACTTGTATGTACTCTACCAGCAGATTCAGTTTCAGGTACTCTTTGAACTCTATGAGCTCCACTTTCATACTTAAGTTTTGAATAAACGCTTTCTCCACTAAGCATAAATTCTATTTGAGAGTATCCTCCACTTTCACCAGGTACTTCATGAGTTACTTCAAGCTTCCATCCTTGTTTTTCAGCATATTTAGTATACATTCTAAATAAATCTCCAGCAAAGATATTAGCTTCATCTCCTCCAGCAGCTCCACGAATCTCAATGATAACATTCTTTTCATCATTAGGATCCTTAGGTAAAAGCATAATCTTTAATTTACTTTCTAAAGATTCTTTTTCTTTATGTAAATTATCTATTTCTTCTAAAGCAAACTCTTTCATTTCAGGATCTTTAGACATTTCCTTCGCAGCTTCTATATCATCTAAAACAGTATTATACTTTTTATAAGCATCTACTACTGGTTCAATAGAATTCTTTTCCTTAGATATAGTTTGCATCTTTTTATAATCATTATATACTTCTGGTTTTAATAATTCTTCACATAAATTATTATATCTTTCTTGTATTATCTCTAATCTTTCTTTCATATTTCCTCCCTTTATTAAATATTTAAGAAAGCCTCGCTACAAGTCAGATTCGTCTTCATACCCTTCATCAACAATAACTAAATCCCTTAAGTCATCGTCTGTATCATCATCTTCAGTTTCATCAATATCATCATAGAAGTCACTTTCTTGTTCTTCCATATCTTCATCTTTTTCTTCAAGTGTATCTTCGTCATCTTCTAATTCTTCTTCAAGTTCCTTAATATTGATTTCAGCAGTATGATTCTCTCTTAAATCCCAATATCCTTTTTCAAGTTGAATAAATCTCTTTTCAGTCGCAAGTAATGCAAAGAAATCAGCTATTTGATTTTCAAATGCATCCTCTCCAAGATTAAGTTCATCACATATTATTTTAAATATGTCATTAATCTTCATCTTTTTTCCTTTTTCTTTTAATATTATATATGCAATGTCATCAAATGGCATTGTTTCTAACTCTTCTTTACTTACAGTTTTAAATTTCATTATTTATTAAGCCTCCTTAAGACTACTTTTTCTTTCCCTTAAAATTATACATATTTTTTTATATAAATCAAGTATTTTTTTTAGATTTACAATACATAATAATTAATGGTGTAAATGATATGAAAAAAATACTATTATTAACTAAAATATTTATATTCAGTTTTTTCTCTATTATTATAATAATTTTAAGTCTATATGCTTATGCTTTTATCACACCTAAGTTCAATATTAATACAAGTAAGAGTATAACTTATTATGATAAATATGGTAATGATTTATTCCAAGAAAGAGAAAAAAGTGATTATGTAGAATTATCTAATATCAGTGATTATGTTAAAAATGCTATTGTTTCTATTGAAGATAAGAATTTTTATAATCATAAAGGATTTGATTATTTAAGAATTGCTAAAGCTATGTTTGTAAACTTAAAAAGTAAAAAAATTAAAGAAGGAGCATCTACTATTTCTCAACAATATATCAAAAATCTATATTTGACTTTTGATAAAACATGGGAAAGAAAAATACAAGAAGCACTTCTTACTTTAGAACTAGAAACACATTATTCAAAAAACGAAATACTTGAAGGATATTTAAATACTATAGATTTTGGTGCTGGTAATTATGGAATTAAAGAAGCAAGTAAATATTATTTTAATAAAGAACCAAAAGATTTAACTCTCGCCGAAGCTTCAATAATAGTTGGAATACCTAAAAATCCAAGTTACTATAACCCAATAGCTCATTACGAAAATGCAAAAGATAGGCAGAAAGATGTACTCTCTAGTATGGTTAAAAATAAATTAATTTCTACTGATGAAATGAATAAAGCATATAATGAAGAATTAAAATTCTATGGAAAAAATGATAAAGTTGAACTTTCAAGTATATATTATTACAAAGATGCTGTTTTAAAAGAACTTTCCAACATAAAAGAAATACCATCATCCTTATTAGATATGGAAGGACTTAAAATATACACTAATCTTGATAAAGATGTACAAAAAAACTTAGAAAATAATGTTGATAAAGAAATGAAAGATACTACTTTACAGGTAGCATCTGTAGTAATAACGCCAACAAATGGTAAAATAGTTGCTCTAATTGGAGGCAAAGATTACTCAATATCACAGTACAATAGAGCTTACTCTTCAAAAAGACAAGTTGGTTCAACTATAAAACCTTTTCTTTATTATAGTGCCCTTGAAAATGGATTTACCCCTTCAAGTACATTCTTAAGTGAAAGAACAACATTCAATCTAGGAGATACTATGTATTCTCCGAGAAATGCAGGAAATATCTACGCTAATAAAAATATTTCCATGTTATCAGCTATTGCATATTCAGATAACATCTATGCTATGAAAACACATCTTTTCTTAGGAACTGATATGCTATCTAAAACAATAAAAAGAGTTGGTATCAAAACAGAAGTAAAAGAAAACGCATCTTCTGCTTTAGGTACAACTGAAATAAATATGATAGACTTCAGTAATGGTTTTATAACACTTGCCAATGAAGGTAAACATGAAAGTCCACATCTAATTGAAAAAGTAACTGATAATACAGGTAAAATAATTTATGAATATAAATATAATGAAGATTATGTATTAAATAAGAAATACGTATATATTCTAAACAACTTATTAACATCAACTTATAATTATAGTCTTATTAATTACACTTCCCCAACACTAGTTAGCATAGGAAATGAACTAAAAGGTAAATATGCTGCCAAAAGTGGTAGTACATCAACAGATTATTGGACTGTTGGATACAATAAAGACTATTTAATACTTGTTTGGGCTGGAAATGATGATAATACTAATGTAAAATCAAAAGATTCTAAAATAACTAAAAAAATATGGGCTAAAACGATTACATCTATTAAAGATAATAAAAATGAATGGTATGAAATACCTAAAGGCATAACTGCTACCTCAATAAATTCCATAAGTGGTGAATCAAGTAGTAATGGTTTTGTATGCTACTATGAAAAAGGATCAGAACCCACATATGATATAAATTTTTCCAATATAAAAGACTCTTTAAATTAAGAGTCTATTTTTTTATTCTTCTATTTTAGTTCCACAATTACTACAAAACTTACCAACAGCTATTTCTCCACATTTAGGACATTTCTTTGGTTCAGGTACATCTTCAACTTTAACTTCTTCATTATTAAATATTGTACCCATTTCAGGTTGATTAGTTTCTGGTTTATAACCATTTACATCAGTACCATTATTAATAGCACCCATCATATTATTAACAGCACCAGTAGCCATATTCATACCCATGAATCCCATCATAGCACCATTTTCATTAGAAGATGCATTTCTTAAAGCATCAGCAGAAGCACTAGCCATTAATCCAGATTGTAAATTCTTATTTGAGAATATAGTAGCTTCATCAATCTTATTAACCTTAACCATAGATTCATCAGTAAGATTAATATCTCCAATAGCTACATCTACTACTTCTAAACCAAAATTCTTTCTCCAAGAATCATCTAAACATACATTCATTTCTTCAGAAATATCACCATTATATAAACCAATATCTCCAAAAGAAACTTTATGTTTTCTCATAACAACAGTAATTGCTTGAGTTAATTTTTCAATAAATTTAGATTGTAATTGACTACCAATAACATCTTCATAATAAACAGTATCAGCAGCATTAGCTCCTATAACACTATTTACTAACATAATTGGATCAGCTACTTTAAAAGCATATTCTCCAAAGAATGTTACTTCTAACATACCATATTTTTCATCAGTAATCTTTCTAGGTTGTGGTGAACCAAATTTATTACCTGCGATAGTTAATAGATTTACATAGTAAACCCTTTGATCCTTAGCAGTTTGTCCTCCATATGTAAAACGTTTTCCAATTGTCTTAAATGTATCTATAATTCCTTTTCCAAGACCACCAGTAAATATACTAGGTTCACTACTAGTATCAAAATAAAATGTACCTGCATCAGCAGTAAATTCTTTGATTTCTCCATTTTCAATAAGCATCATTGCCATGCCTTGAGGTACTACAATAGTACTTCCATTAGTAATAATTCCTTCACTTGGATTATTATTTGCTTGTCCATGATTAATAATTCCTCTTTGTATTAATACATTTTTTGAAATAGTAGGACAAGTCACAAACTCTTTAAATTGATCTCCAAGAGCAGTAGTAGTAGCTCCTGATAATGCTTTTATTAATCCCATAATGATTACCTCTTTCCTATAATTCTAAATTAATTATAACATTTATATTTTCTTAGTAAATATTTTTTTATTTTAAAATGTAAAGTAAAACACACTACATAGGTGTGTTCTTATTAATTTCAATAACGATTTGATATTTATCAGTTAAATCTACTTCGCTAGTTTCAATTAAATTACTAACTTGGTCTAAACTACTAACAAAATCTCTGACTTTATTAATTACTTTTGGTAAGTCTACCTCACCATATTCATTAAGTAGTGAATTTTCATCCACTTTCTCTTCTTTAATATCATCTTGTTCATCAGGAAATTTATATGGATTAAAATAAGGCTCACTAGATTTAACTGGTTCACTTGGTTGTTCATAAACAGTAGTAAAGTTTACTGGTTCAGCATCAGGTTTATCAAATGTATCATTCATATTATTATTTGTATTCTCACTTATAAATGGCGTTTCAATATTACTTGAAATTTCATTTGAAGCTTGACTCATATTTTGAATATTAGATACTCCACTATTTTTTTGAAATGGATTTATTATTTCAGTATCATCAGTAAACTCTGTTAACGTAGATGTTTCAGGCTCTATAGATACAACATCAGGAACTTTTATATCTAAATACTCTTCTACTGGATTATTGCCAATAACCTGTTCCTTTGATTCAACAATTGGCTCAGGCTTTAAGAATTTTTGAATATCAGTTGGTAATTCTTCTTTTTCTATTTTATCTCTATTCAATAATTCACTTACTGCTTCTTCTGTTTGTCTAACAGTTAATTTTTCACTAGTTATTCTATGTAATAAACTTTTTTGCAAATCCTCATTATTAAGTGATAATAAACTTCTAGCATGTCTTTCAGATATTCTATTATATAAAAGAGCATCTTGAACTTCTTTTGGTAAATTCAAAAGTCTCATTTTATTAGCTACTGCTGATTGACTTATTCCAAGCTTAATAGCTATATCTTCTTGAGTAAATCCTCTATCCATTAATTTTTTATATGATTGAGCCTCTTCAATAACAGATAAATTCTTTCTTTGAAGGTTTTCAAGTAAAGCTATTTCTGCACTAGTATTATCATCAGTATTATTTATAATAGCAGGAATCTTTTTAAGACCAGCAATACAAGAAGCTTTATATCTTCTTTCACCTGCTATTATTTCATATTTTTCTCCAATACTTCTAAGTACTATAGGTTGTATTACACCATATTTAATAATAGAATTAGCCAGCTCGTTTAATTCTTTTTCATCAAAAGCAAGTCTTGGTTGAAATCTATTAGGTATAATATCTTCAACAGGTATATAATAAATTTTATCTTTATTCTCGTCCATAATCTCTATCCTTTTTTCCTACTATATATTCATTTTAAAGCATTTTAAAGATTTTATCAAGTTATTAACTAGATATTTACTATTTATTTTTATACATTTTTAATAAAGAATTATAACTTCTAGGATACTTTTTATCAGTTACTTTTTCTTTTTTATATACAGGTATTACTCTATAAGCTTCATTAATTGGTAAATTATATACTTCTTTTTGAATTAGTTTTATACCAAGTTCTTTTTCTAAATAACTATATTTCACTAACTCTTCTTCACAATTAGATTTTAATGGAACTAAAACGCCATCTATTTTTACTAAAGATGTAACCATTTCAAGTATCATAGGTATTGATGTAACAGCTCTACATGTAACAATATCAAATTTTTCACGTTCTTTAGAACTATAATTTTCAATCCTATCATTTATCACAGTAACATTTTCTAATTTCAAAGTATTTTTTACTGCATTTAAGAACATACATTTTTTTCCATTAGATTCGACTAATGTAACATTTATTTTAGAAAATACTATAGCAAGTGGAAGTCCAGGAAAACCAGCTCCTGTCCCAAAATCACATAAACTTTTCTCCTCGTTCAAATCTACTACTTTTGATAAACATAACGAATCATAAAAATGTAACAAAAATACATCTTTTTCTTCAAGAATAGTAGTCATATTAAATTTATTATTCCATTCTACTAACATTTCAAAATAAGTAAAAAACTTACTATATAATTCTTCACTTATCTTAATATTTAATTTATCACAATATAATATAAACTCTTCTTTAGTCATTATTGTATTCCTTTTTTAAATAAACTAATAACATAGTAATATCAGATGGATTAACACCACTTATTCTAGACGCTTGTCCTATAGTTAAAGGTCTAATCTTACTAAATTTTTGTCTTGCTTCAGTAGCTATATTAGGTACTTTTTCATAATCTATATCTTCAGGTATTTGTTTATTTTCAAGTTTTAACATCTTTTCTACTTCAGCTTTAGTCTTATCTATATATCCTTTATATTTAATTTCAATTTGAACCATATCAGCTATCTTTTTATCATATGACTTATTCATATAATCAAGTAAAACACATATATCAATTTCAGGTCTTTTTACTAAATCTTTTAAAGATGTTCTTCCATATATTTTAGATGAATTAATACTTTCTAAGAACTTATTAACTTCATCTGTAGATGTTAAATAATTATTCTCTAAATAGTCTTCTAATTCTTTCATATCATTAATCATCTTAGTAAATATTTCATACTTTTCATCATTTATAAGACCATGTTTTCTACCATAAGGAGTTAATCTAAGTGCTGCATTATCATGTCTTAAAAGTAATCTAAATTCAGCACGAGATGTTAATAACCTATATGGTTCAGTTATACCTTTGTTAATTAAATCATCAATAAGAACACCTATATACGCTTCATTTCTCTTTAATATAAATGGTTCTTTTCCTTGTAATTTTAAAGATGCATTAATACCTGCCATAAGTCCCTGAGCAGCAGCTTCTTCATAACCACTAGTTCCATTTATTTGGCCAGCAGTAAATAAGTTTTCAAGTACCTTATTTTCTAATGACATCTTTAATTGTAATGGATCAATTGCATCATACTCAATTGCATAACCATATTTAGTTATTACTACATTATGAAGACCATCCATAGTTTTTAATAATTTTTCTTGTATCTCATGAGGCATTGTAGTAGAAAAACCACCAACATAATATTCTATATCATCACTACGTTCAGGTTCTAAGAATATTTGATGTCTATCTTTATCATTAAATTTAACTACTTTGTCTTCAATAGATGGACAATAACGAGGTCCAACTCCTTTAATCATTCCACTATATAAAGAACATTTATCTAAATTATCCATAATTATTTTATGTGTTTCTTTATTAGTATAAGTTAAATAACATGGTGTTTGTTTATTAACATCATAAGTTGCATCATAAAAATTACTAAATGTAAGTGGTTCTTTATCTCCTTCTTCTATTTGTATTTCATCAAAGTTAATACTACTTTTTAATATTCTAGGAGGAGTACCAGTCTTTAATCTTATTATATTTATACCATTCTTTTGAAGGGAATCACTCAAATACATAGAATTCTTCTCTCCATGAGGTCCACCTTTATGTTTTTCATGACCACACATAATATCAGAATTTAAATATGTTCCAGTCGTAAGAATAACAGCTTTACTTTCTATTCTTTCACCATCTTCAGTAATAATTCCACATACTTTTTTATCTTCAACAATTAGTTCTTTAACTATTGCTTCTTTAATATCTAAATTCTTAGTTTCTCTTAAAGTTTTTAGCATTTCTTTAGGATAATTAACCTTACATCCTTGACATCTAAGTGATCTAACACCAGGTCCTTTTTTTACATTAAGCATCTTAATTTGAAGATGAGTTTTATCAGCACAATAACCCATTTCTCCACCTAATGCATCTATTTCACGTACAACAATACCCTTTGCAGAACCTCCTATTGATGGATTACAAGGCATATCAGCTATATTATTTATATTAATTGTAATAAGTAAAGTCTTTTCACCCATTCTAGCACTTGCTAAAGAAGCCTCACATCCAGCATGACCGCCACCAACAACTATAACATCATATTTCATTTTTTATCATCTACTTTCCAAGACAGAACTTACTAAATATCTCATTTAATAAGTCATCACTTCCAACTTCACCAGTTATTTCACCTAAAGTTTTCCACAATCTTTTAACATCTATTTCAATCATATCTACTTCTAAATCATTATTAACAGCATTTTCAATTTCATCAACTATACTTAAGGATTTATTTAATAAAGCTATTTGTCTAGCATTAGATATATATGTATAATTTGAGTCAGCAATAGATTTTAAATCAAATAACTCAGAAATCTTATCTTTGAGTTTTTCTATCATATCATTATCAAATGTCGAAATATTAATAGAATTATAACTACTTAGTTCATCAACTTTATAATCTTTTTTCTTATCATTTTTATTATAAACTACCAATATTTCTTTATTTTTTATTTTATCAAGTACTTCTTTATCTTCCTTATCAAACCCATCTTCACTATCAATAACAAAAAGTACTATATCAGCTTCATCTATCGCATCTACACTTCTTTTAACACCAATAGCTTCAACTACATCATTAGTTTCTCTAATACCAGCTGTATCTAATATATCAAGTTTAACACCATCAATCATTAAAGTACCTTCTACTATATCACGAGTAGTTCCTTTTATATCAGTAACTATAGCCTTATTTTCTTTTAGTAATGAATTTAAAATACTACTTTTACCAACATTAGGTTTACCAACAATAACAATTTTAAGACCATTTTTTATTAATAATCCTTTTTTACTATTTTTAAGTAATTTACCTACTTTTTCTCTAATAAATTCATTTGTTTCATTAATCATTTCTTTAGTTACCACTACAGCATCCTCATACTCAGGATAATCTATATTAACTTCTATATTTGCAATTAAAGCAAGAACTTTCTCTTTTAACTCATTTATTTCACCAAAAATAGTTTTATCAACACCCTTAAGTGCCATTTTTCTAGAACCTTCAGTTTGAGCATTTATAAGGTCACCAACAGCCTCAGCTTGAGTTAAATCTATTCTTCCATTTAAAAACGCTCTTTTTAAAAATTCCCCTGGTTCTGCAAGTCTAGCACCGTTTGATAACACTAATTCCATAACTTTATTAACGGAAGCACTTCCACCATGCACACTAATTTCAACTATATCTTCAGTAGTAAAACTTTTAGGAGCTCTAAATACAGATAAAAATACTTCATCGATTTTTTCTTCATTTTCCATTATAAAACCATAATGTACTGTATGACTTGGTACATTACTGATATCTTTTGAAAATATTCTATTTGCTACATTTATAGAATCTTTTCCACTAATTCTAATAACATTAATAGAACTTTCTCCAATAGTTGTAGCAACTGCTACTATAGTATCTTCCATATATAAATCTCCTTTTTCTTCACGCTAGATTATAACACAATATAATTAATATGTAAAATAAAAAGTATGCATTTCGCATACTATTCATCTTCTTTATTCTCAGTGTACTTAATAACTACACATCTATTTGGTTCTTCTCCTTCACTTTCAGTCTTTATATATTTAAAACCTTGAAGTGCTGAATGAACAACTTTTCTTTCATAAGAATTCATAGGATCTAATTTAACATCAACCTTTGACAATGTTACATCTCTAGCTATTTTCTTTACTTTCTTTTCTAAGAAATAATTTTGTTTTTCTTTATAACCTTCGACATCAATTGTAATATTTACATATAAGTCAATTGTATTTAGTACTGCTTGTCTAACATATGTTTGAATTGAATCAAGTATATGACCATTCTTTCCAATTAATAATGAATTATTTTGAGAATGTAATCCATAATAGATTTGTCCATCTCTAATTTTAGTTTCAACATTAGCATTAACTCCCATAGAAGATAATAATTCTTTAATTATTTCTTTTCCTACTTCAGCAACATCACTAATCTTAATAACTTCAAGTGTATATTTTTTTCCACTAAATAATCCACCTTTTTCTTCATATGATCTAGTAATTACATCTTCTTCTTTTAATCCTAGTTCATTTAACGCCTTATCTAAAAGACCATCTTCACTTTTAGCTTGAAATTTATACTTCTCCATATTACTACAACTTACCTTTCTTTAATATCAAGTTTTGAACAACAGTAAATCCATTTGACACAATCCAATATAATGCGATAGATGTTGGTAAAGTAAATGATACCATTGATATAAATACAATCATAAATGTACTCATCATTTTCATTTGCTTAGCTTGTTCAGCATCTCCACTTACATTCATATTCTTAAATGAGAAATATGTTGCACCTATAATTAATAATACAAGAATTATATACCAATAATTACCAGCTTTAAATCCATCAAGTGGTGTAGTACCTAAATTAAATACTAAGAAATTTTTTTCAAAGAATGCAGGTACTCTATAAACTGCTTCTAAGAATGCAAAGAATATTGGTAATTGTAAGAATGAGAATAAACATCCTGATAACGGACTAATATCATATTTCTTATAAATAAGTAACATTTCTTGACTTTTAGCCATCATTGCATCTCTATCTGCTTCTTTTCCTTTATATTTTTTTTCTAACTTATTTAAATCCTTTTGAGCTTTTTGCATATTTTCGCTCATATTAACAGATTTTTTAGATAGTGGGAACATTATAGCTCTAAGTACAAGTCCAACAATCATAATTGCTACACCATAATTTTTAACAAGTAATCCAACTTTTACAATTACCCAAGCTAATGGTTTAACAAATAGTGAAGTCCATAACCCCTCATAACCACCAGAATTAATTTTTAAGTTCTTACAAGCAGGTAATTTATCATAATCAACAATTAAATTATCCTTATTACTTTCATATATTTCTTTTAACTCAGCACTTTCTGGCTTACATACTATGTTAGAAACATAACTTTTTTCTATCTTCTTACCATCAATATCAACTTCAGTATTAAATCTTTTAGTACAACCACAAAGTGTTAACATTAATAGAAGAACGATAGCAATCTTCTTCTTCATTATTTTTCTCCTCTCAATAATTTAAGTAATTCATTACTTATTTCTTGATATGAACTACCTAAAATGTTAGTCCTTAATATTATAACATAATCATTAGAAGAATTAATAACATTTTTCATCAATATATCTTTAACTCTTCTTTTATATAAGTTTCTAGTATGTGCTTTTCCTATTTTTTTACCAACACTTATACAAAATCTGTTATATCCTAAGGAATTTTTAGCAAAATAAAGAACAAAAAATTTATTATATTTTTTGTTAGACTTTTTTATTATTTCTTGTATTTCTTCATTCTTTCTTACTATAAATTTTTTATTCATATCTGCCTCTAAAAAATATTATATAAAAAAAATTACTTATTTTAAAGTAATTTATTTATTTTGATAATTCTTTTCTTCCTTTTGCTCTTCTTGATTTTAATACATTAGTACCTTTTCTTGCTAAAAATCCTGAAGTTTTTGCTTTCTTTTTATTATTAGGTTGAAATGTTCTTTTCATTGTTTATACCTCCATTTCTTCTCTCGACTGAGTTAGATTATATACTAACAAGTTAAAATTGTCAATTATTTATTTAAATTCTATTAAAGATATCAACGAATTTCTTAAATCTTCAAATGTATCGTATAATCCTATATACTTATATAAGTCCTTTAAAAAATCTTCACCTTTTAATATTTTTCCATCATTCATATAAACAAGAGAATTTAAAGGAATTGTATCTAATACTTTATTTTTTCTAAAATAATCCTTAATTGTAATCTTTGATTTATCTTTTAAATCGACTACTTTGTTACCATATTCAATATTTAATGGAAATATATAAATATTTTTAGGCTTATCATATTCCTCAAGAGATTTTATTTCAATTTCTAGCTTATATTTTTTAAATAATACATATTTTAATATAGAATAAACATCATTTAATGTAAATCCCATCTTTTTATATGCAAAGAAAAGACTTGAAATAAGCATCATAAGTGTATATATATAATCTTTTTGCGTAACTGAGAAATCTAATAATTTATCAATATCTTTATAATCATCTGATAATAGTTTACTAAAGATATTATAAAAATAGCCATAATATGTGGAACTTTCTTCTCTTTTAATAAAGTTATCATAAAATTTTGAATATACTAAATTTAAATATTCTTCACTGCCATAAGAAATTATTCTTTCATCTAATTTATTAATAAAAAATATCATTTTATTTTCATCTAACTTTAAATCATATTCATTTGGATTCATACTACCAATATCCATATTTGAATTATACTTAAACATAGAATATAAATCATCTTCATGATTAATAACAAAAATACTTTTATAAATTGATAATAGCATTCTCTTCTTATTCAAACGTCGCTCATTCTTATATTTATTATCAATATATATTTCAAAATCATTTAAAGTTAGTTCATCTATTGTATTCAATGTTGAAAAATATTCATATAAACACACATAATAAAAATTTTTAAAATTATATGGCTTATATTCATAAGAAAAGCCAAGCAAATTGTCTTCAGGTAAAAATGGAACAACTCTAGATTTAATTTCTTCAACAATTTCCTTATTATTTTTAAAATGGTTAGTTATTTTAATTGCCTCTGTTTCATTGTCTACACGAATCTCAAGTAATGCATTTTGAGATTTTTTTTGTAACTTCACATAAGAATTTATTTTATTTTCTATTAAAAAGTTAATTAAATTTAAAGTTATTTTCTCATAGTTTTCTATAAAAACTGGAACATCTATAATAACTTTAGGTGTTGGATCATTGTAAACCTTATATATTATATTAATTTTATAGAAATTATTAAATTCCTTGTATGAAAATTTTGCTTTGCTCTCAGGAAGTAAAAGTAATACTTCATCAAAAATTTTTTTTGCAAGTGATGAAATATCCTTTTTATAATCACCAATTCTAATATTATAACTTAGTATAGTATTTACAAATTCATTAAAATCTTTTTCTATGTATATTTTATATAATTTTTTTAAATAATTTTCTAGTAATTCTTTCTTATTCATTTTCCCATATCTCCATATATATTTTAAACTATTTTTAATATTATGTAAACTTATTTTTATTATTTATTATGTCAACTTATCAACATTGTATCAACATTATTATGTCAACTTATCAACAAGTTATCCACAATTGTTATAAACATTGTAATTTAAATTTGTTGATATTGTGGATAACTGAAATTAAATAACAAAATAAAAGAAAAAAGTTGTTTACAAATCGTGAATAAGTTGTTAATATAAATGTTAAATAAATTTTGTGTTTGACTTTAAAAAAAGATGAATTATAATTTTAGTTAGAAAGCAACGTTAGAAAGGAGAATAAGTTATGGATATTGAAGATATATGGAAGAAATTTCTAGAAAAAATAAAGACAAAAGTATCATTAATGTCCTACAACTATATATTTAAAGATCTTAAACTCTATTCTTATGAAGATAGTAAAATAATAATTATAGTGCCGACAAATGAACTTTTATTACAAAATATTACGAAAAATTATAGTTCTATTATAGAAGAAATATTAAATGATATAACAAGTGATACATGTGAAATTCAATATTTATTTGAAAAAGATGTAAAAAAACTCGAAAAAGCGGTAGAAAAACCAAAAAAACAAAATAAAAAAGATATTGAAGAAGAAATTGAAGAATCTACAACAAATGATTTAACAAATTATAAATATATAAGTAATTTTAATCCAAAATATACTTTTGATACATTTGTAGTAGGTGACTCAAATAAATTAGCATATGGAACAGCACTTGCAGTAGCTCAAAATCCTGGAAAATTATATAATCCTTATTTTATATATGCAAAAAGTGGACTTGGAAAAACGCATTTAATGCATGCTATTGGAAACTATATAGTAAATCATTCTGATAAAAGAGTCCTTTATATAACAGCAGAACAGTTCACAAATGATTATAGAGCAATAATAAATGCAAAAAGTAAATATGATAATAATGTCAGTTATTTAGAAGCATTTAGAGAAAAATATAGAAACGTTGATGTATTAATGATTGATGATATTCAATTTCTTGAAAATGCTACTAAATCACAAATAGAATTTACGAACACATTTAATACACTATATGACAATGAAAAACAAATAATAATTGCATCAGATACATCTATAAACGACTATAAATATCTGGAAGAAAGACTAAAAACAAGGTTTAGATGGGGATTAACAGAATCAATTAATCCACCAGAACTTGAACTTAAAAAGAATATTATAAAAAATAAAATAATGATTAATGACTATGATTTAGACATAAATGAAGATGTTATTAATTACATAGCAAGTAACTGTGGAAGTGATATAAGAAATCTAGAAGGCGCAGTTATTAGAATAGTTGCATATAAAGCGGCATTCAATATACCTGAAGTAACGCTAGAAATAGCACAGGATGCATTACAAGAGTTCGTACCAAAAACAGTATATAGAACTAATTCAGTAGCTAAAATTATTGATATAGTAGCTAAATACTTTAATTTAGAAGCTTCAATGCTAAAAGGTAAAATGAAAAAGAAAAATGTAACAGATGCAAGAGCAATAGCCATGTATTTAAGTAGAATAATGACAGAAGAAAGCTTACAAAGAATAGGTTTAGAGTTTGGAGGTAGAGATCATTCAACAGTTATATACTCACACGAAAAAATTTCTAACGAATTAAAAACAAATACAAAATTACAAGAAGAAATTAAGATATTAAAAGAAAAGATTTGTGAATAAACACACAAGCTATAAACATTTTAACAATTAAAAGTTTACATAATATGTAGATAAAACCTAATAATAAATGAGTTATCAACATTATTAACACTCTATAATAGTAATAAATATATATAATAAGAAAAAGGAGGAAAAATTATTATGAAAATGTTAATAGAAAAAAATATATTAATGGAAGGACTAAATTGTGTAAGTAAAGCACTATCTACAAGAAATATAATTCCTGTACTTAATGGTATTAAATTTGAACTAACAAAAGATGGACTTTATTTAACAGCAACAGACAATGATATTACAATTCAAACATTCATTGATAAAAGAGACATTAAAAGCATAGATGAAGTTGGTTGTACTATTATATATGGAAAAACATTGTTAAGTACTATTAGTAAATTACAAAATACTAATATATTAGTAGAAAATTTTGAAAACAATGAAGTATCATTTAAAACAGAAAGTGGAGGAATATATGATTTCCCTTGCTTTAATCAAGAAGACTTCCCAAATATTAAATTAGAAGAAGTTAAAAATCCTATTAAATTAGATAGTCAAAAATTTAAAGAAATAATCAACAAAACATCATTTGCTTGTTCACTACAAGAAAGTAGACCTTTATTAACAGGTGTTAACATTAAATTAATAGGAGATATCTTTGAGTGTGTAGCAACTGACTCTTATAGACTTTCAAAAGTAACTATTAAGTTAGATAAAATGTATTCAGAAAATGTTAACATGGTAATACCAGCAAGAAATATAAATGAATTAGTTAAAACAATTGATAAAGAATCAGAGTTAGAAATTCATGTATTCCCAAATAAAGCACTATTTAAATTTGATAACATTATATTCCAAACATCATTGTTAAATGGAACATATCCAAATACTGATAACTCAATTCCTAAAGAATTTAAACATAAAATTAAAGCTAATCTAAAAGATCTTTATAGCTTACTTGATACAGCATCATCTCTTACTCAATCAAAAGATAAAAATATTGTAGATATGGAAGTAACGGGATCTGAACTTATTATTAGAGCAGCTAGTACAGAAGGAAAAGGAAAAGATAAAATAGTAATTACAAACGAAACAGAAAATGATATTAAAATTTCATTCAGTGTTAAATATATGATGGAAGCATTAAAGGTATTTAATAAAGAAGAAATATATATATTATTAAATGGTGAAATAAGTCCAATAATTCTAAAAGAAGCTGAAAATGATGAACTAATTGAATTAATTTTACCTATGAAAACATACTAAAAAACGAATATTTTCGTTTTTTTTTGCACTTTTTTAAACTTTTTATCATTTTTCGACATAATTCGACAAATTTCGACAAAGCAAGTGTGCTAGTATAGTGGCCATTATTTATGAAAGGGGGAAGAAAATATGAATTATGAGATAAACTATGATACACAGCTAATATTACCTATTGGTGAAACGCAATCAAAAGTAATAGAACATGATAGTGAATACATTGTTGATAATAGTGTACAAGAAATATTGGAACACAGTTGTGAATACTTTGGTAGTTCATTTGAAGGAAGAAAAGATGGAACACGTAAGATGCTAGGAATAACTCATAAATCACCAATAATAGTAGAAGAAAGTAGAAAAATGATATTTTTTCCTACAACATCTCCAGAAAGAGAAGATTGTATATGGATAAATTTAGAAAAAATAGAAAAATACTATAAAGTCGACAATGGAAAGTCAGCAATACTATTTAAAAATGGCGATATTCTTGAATTTGACGTATCTTATGGCTCATTATCTAATCAAATTTTAAGAGCAACTAGATTAAAATTCATTTTAGATGAAAGAATATCAAAAAAAGATAATTAAGATTAAAATTATCTTTTTTTATATACTAATTTATGGTATAATTTAATTGTTGTGTAGGTGTACCTAAATGATAGAAAAATCAAAAAAAAGGGGTAAATGAGGTTTAAAAATGAATATTACAAGAATAGAACTACTAAATTTTAGAAATTACAAGAAAAAAAACTTTGATAATTTTTCAAATTTAAACATCATAATTGGTAAAAACGGAATTGGCAAGACAACAATCATTGAATCTATCTATTTAGGTAGTTTAGCAAAATCTTTTAAAACAAATAATGAAATATCGATTATTAAAGAAGGAGAAGATTTTTTTAAAATAAAAGTTTTCTATTTTGATTACGGTCCTAAAAAGAATCTTGAGTTGTATCTTGATAAGAATGGCAAAAAGACAAAAATAAACACAAAGATTCAGAGAAAACTTAGTGATTTTATCTCTCAATATAGGATAATAATGCTTTCTCCAGATGAGTTAAAACTAATTAAATCATCACCAAACACTAGAAGAAATTATCTAAATATACAAATATCTCAACTACACAAAGAATATATTTATTATTTAAATAATTATAACACCTTAATTAAGAACAAAAATGATTTTTTAAAAAAAATAATGTTAAATAATAATTTAGATTCCAGATATTTAGATATATTAGATGAAAAAATAGTGGATGAAGGTTTAAAAATCTATAATTATAGAAAAAACTATATTGATCTAATTAATTCATACATTAATGACATATTTAAGAACTACATAAAAGGTCAAAAAATAGAGATTGAGTATGAATCAGACTATAAAACAAATGATAAAGAAAAATTACTAAAAGAACTAAAGAAAAATAGAAATAAAGAAATAAATATAGGAATGACTTCCTTTGGAGTACATAGAGACGACTACAAATTTTGTCAAAATGGAAATGATGCTAAAGAATATAGTTCACAAGGAATACAAAAATTAATAATTCTAGCAATGAAGCTATCAGAAGTTAAAATATTTATAGAAAAATATGATATAAAACCTATATTATTACTTGATGATTTATTTAGTGAACTGGATGAAAAAAATAGAAATAATATCTTTAAATCTTTAGATAAAAACATACAAGTATTCATCACAACAACAGATTTAAAGAATATTAATAAAAGAATAGTAGAAAAAGCAAAAATATTTGATTTAGATGAGGGAGTGAGTAAATGAAAGAAGAATATGGCGTAAATGATATTCAAGTATTGGAAGGCTTAGAAGCTGTAAGAAAAAGACCAGGTATGTACATTGGTACTACCGGAGTAAGAGGTTTACATCATCTTGTATGGGAAATTGTTGATAACTCAGTAGATGAATCATTAGCAGGATATTGCGATGATATTGAGGTTATAGTAAATGAAGATAATAGTGTAACAGTTAAAGATGATGGTAGAGGAATGCCAACAGGAATACATCCAAAGACAGGAATTTCAACAGTTGAAACAATATTTACAGTTCTACATGCTGGAGGTAAATTTGGTGGTAAAGGATATAAAGTATCAGGTGGTCTACATGGTGTAGGTGCATCTGTAGTAAATGCATTATCGAGTTGGTTAGAAGTTAAGGTTTATAGGGATGGAAAAATATATCATCAACGATTCGAAAATGGTGGACATCCAGTTAAAAGTCTAGAAATAATAGGAGATTGTGATGAAAATAGAACAGGTACAACTGTTACTTTTAAACCAGATCCATCAATTTTTGAAGAAACAACAACATTCGATTATGAAACATTAAAAACAAGATCAAGAGAACTAGCTTTCTTAAATAAGGGGCTTAGAATTATTCTTAGTGATTTAAGAAGTGGTCAAAAAGATGAATTTCTCTATAATGGAGGACTTGTTGAATACGTAAAATTACTAAATTCAAATAAAAAAGTAATTCATGATGATATAGTAGATGTTTCAGGTACTGAAGATGATATAAGTATTGAAGTTGCAATGCAATACAATGATGGATATACAAGTAATGTTTACTCATTTACAAACAACATTAACACTGTTGAAGGTGGAACTCATGAAGATGGAGTAAGATTAGCATTATCAAGAGTTATCAACAATTATGCAAGAAATAATGGATTTTTAAAAGAAAAAGATGATTCACTAACACAAGATGATGTTAAAGAAGGTATCACAATGGTAATATCTTGTAAACATCCAAATCCACAATTTGAAGGGCAAACAAAGACAAAACTTGGAAACGTAGAAGTAAGAAAAATAGCAAGTAATGTATTTGGAGCAGGATTTGAAAAATTCTTATTAGAAAATCCAGATCAAGCTAAAGCAATAATGGAAAAGGTATTACTTGCATCAAGAGCTAGAGTTGCCGCTAAAAAAGCAAGAGAATTAACAAGAAGAAAAGGTGACCTAGAAATAACAAATTTCTATGGAAAACTAACAGACTGTAAAAGTAAAGATCCAAGTGAATCAGAAATATTCCTAGTCGAGGGAGATTCAGCCGGTGGTTCTGCTAAAAAAGGTAGAGATTATATGACACAAGCTATTCTTCCACTAAGAGGAAAAATATTGAATGTTGAAAAAGCAAGACTTGATAGAGCATTAAGTAATGAAGAAATTAGAACTATAGTAACAGCATTTGGTACAGGAATTGGAGAAGAATTTGATTTATCAAAATTAAGGTATGACAAAATCATAATAATGACCGATGCCGATGTCGATGGTTCACACATAAGAATTCTTCTATTAACATTATTCTATAGATTCTTCAAACCAGTAGTAGAAAATGGCCACGTTTATGCTGCTCAACCACCTTTATTTAAGATTGTATATGGAAAAAATATTAAATATGTTTTAGATGAAGATGAAAGAGATGAATATCTAAAAACACTTCCAGAAAATGCAAAATACACAATTACTCGTATGAAAGGTTTAGGTGAAATGGATGCTGATGAATTAAGAGATACAACAATGTCAAAAGAATTCAGAATCCTAAGAAAAATAACTGTTGACGATGCAATGGGAGCAGATGAAATATTCACAACTCTAATGGGTGAAGACGTAGAACCAAGAAGAAAATTCATAGAAGAAAATGCTATATATGTTAGCAACTTAGATATATAGGAGGTTAAGATGGATAAGATAGAACAAAATAATATAATAAAAGAAGTAAAAGATTCATTTTTAGATTATTCAATGAGTGTTATTGTTTCAAGAGCAATTCCAGACTTAAGAGATGGTTTAAAGCCTGTACATAGAAGAATTCTTTACTCAATGTATGAATCAGGTTACACACCAGACAAACAACACAGAAAATGTGCAAGAATTGTCGGAGATGTAATGGGAAAATATCACCCACATGGAGACTCATCAATATATGAAGCAATGGTTAGAATGGCTCAAGATTTCAGTTATAGATATATGTTAGTTGATGGCCACGGAAACTTCGGTAATATGGATGGTGATGGCGCAGCTGCAATGCGTTATACTGAAGCTAGACTTGCAAAGGTAAGTTTAGAATTATTAAGAGATATTAACAAAGATACAGTTGATTTTACACCGAATTTTGATGAAACTGAAAAAGAACCAGTAGTATTACCAAGTAGATTTCCAAATATTCTAGTAAATGGAACAATGGGAATTGCAGTAGGTATGGCAACAAATATTCCACCACATAATTTAGGAGAAGTAATCGATGGTTGTGTTGCTTATATAGACAATCCTGAAATAGATACTATGGAAATGATGAACTATATCAAAGGACCTGATTTTCCTACAGGCGGTATTATATTAGGAAGTAGTGGTATTAAAAAGGCTTATGAAACTGGACGTGGAACAATTACTATTAGATGTAAAGCTGAAATAGAAGAAACAAACAATAGAAATAGAATAGTAATAACAGAAATACCTTATAATGTTAATACATTAGACTTAAAAAATAGAATTGCAGAATTAGTTAGAGATAAAGTATTAGAAGGAATAGCTGATTATCACGAAGAAACAAATATTGAAAATGGTATAAAAATTGTTGTAACTCTTAAAAAAGAAGCAAATGCAAATGTGGTATTAAACAATTTGTATAAACATACTCAATTACAATCAACTTTCGGAATTATATTCTTAATGCTAGATCAAGGACAACCAAGAACACTAGGAATTAAAGATATCATTTCTAAATATGTTGATTATCAAAAAGAAATTATAATAAGAAGAACTAAATTTGACCTAGCTAAAGCAGAAGCTAGAGCACATATATTAGAAGGATATAAAATAGCACTAGATCACATAGATGATATCATTAAGATAATTAAAGAGAGTCAAAGTGATTCAATAGCAAAAGCAAGATTAATTGAAAAATATAGATTTAGTGAAATTCAAGCAGACGCAATTCTAGAATTAAAATTAAGAAGATTAACAGGACTAGAAAGAGAAAAAATTGAAGAAGAATTAGCAAATATCTTAAAATTAATAGAAGAATATAAATCAATCCTAGCAAGTGAAGAAAAAGTATTATCAATTATTAAACAAGAAATGCTTGAAATTAAAGCAAAATACGGTGATGAAAGAAGAACAAAGATAGATAATAGTGCGATAGAGTATATTGAAGATGAATCACTAATACCTCAAGAAGAAATAATTGTTACAATAACTAATAAAAATTATATTAAGAGAACACCAAAAGATACCTATAAAGTACAAAATAGAGGTGGAGTTGGAGTAAAAGGAATGACAACAACTGAAGAAGACTATGTAGAACAATTATTATCAATGAATACTCATGACTATATATTATTCTTCTCAAATAAAGGAAAAGTATATAGATTAAAAGGTTATAAGATACCTGAGTACTCAAGAACAGCTAAAGGTTTACCAATTGTTAACTTATTATCTTTAGAAAAAGATGAAAAAATCAATACAATAATTAGAATAAATGAAAACGAAACGTACAAATGTTTGCTATTTAGTACAAAAGAAGGATTAGTAAAACGTACACTAATATCAGAATTTGATAATATAAGACAAAGTGGTAAAATAGCAATAACATTAAAAGAAGATGATGAATTAATTTCAGTAAAGAAAACAACAGGAAATGATCAAGTGTTAATGTGTTCATCAAATGGACGTATGGCAAGATTTAGTGAAGAAGAAATAAGAATTATGGGTAGAACAGCATCAGGGGTTAGAGGAATTAATTTGTCAGATGATAAGTGCGTTGGAATGGAAATATCTGAACCTGGAAAGCTATTATTAGTTGTTACCGAAAATGGATATGGCAAAAAAACAGCTATAGAAGAATACAGAGAAACAAAGAGAGGTAGCAAAGGCGTTAAGACAATAAATATTACTGAAAAGAATGGAAAGGTAATTGGATTTAAATCAACAGATAATGATAAAGATTTAATGATAATTACATCTGATGGAATTATCATTAGAATGGATATAAATAGTATTTCTCAAATGGGAAGAGTAACAAAAGGCGTAAGATTAATAAATTTAAAAGATAAAAATAAAGTTGCCTCAATATCAATAATAGAAAAAGAAGATAATCTTATAGAAGAGTAATTTATTACTCTTCTTTTTTTTGTTCCACGTGGAACATATAAAATAATTATTTCCCGGGAAATAAAAAAGTAAAGTTATTAACAATGTTCCACGTGGAACATTAACAAGAAAAAATATAAAACAAATGTTATCTTTTAATGAAATATATAATATTAATATTATTTTTTTTATAAAAAAGCTAACATTATATTATTCAAAAAAATAAAAGTAAATAATTGTAACTGAAGGAAAGTAAAAAAGAGAAAATAACAATAAATGATGAAAGTTATTAACAATGTTCCACGTGGAACATTGAATAAAAATAGTAGTAAATATATATTAAAAAAAGTATATATACTATAAAATAATTTAACAAATTTAATATAAAATCTATATGAATGTATAATTGGCGTAATAATTTTTGTTTTTCTAGAAATATCATCATTTTCTACATATAAATATTGAACTTGTTAACAATGTTCCACGTGGAACATTGTGTAGAATTTTATTGAATAGTATTAATTATTAAATAATAAAATATATTTAATAATTAATTAACAATAATCGATTAAATATAATGCCTTTGATAGAAAAAAATATTAACAATTAAATAACTTCAAGTTATTAACAATGTTTCACGTGGAACATTAACAATTGAAATGTGAAATAAATATTATCCAAAAATAAAAAATATATAAAAATTAATATCTTTTTATTTATAAAAAATAAAATAGTTAATATTTTACTATTTAAATGTTGTTATAGATATGAATGATTACACCTTTTGCAAAAAAAATGATAAAAATATAATTAATAAAACACACCATTATTTCACAATAAAAATAAAACTATCAACAATGTTCCACGTGGAACATAAAAAAACTTGATTTAATAAAATAAATGATATATAATCAGTTTGTGCAACAGAAAAAATGCGAACCAGGTCAGAATCGGAAGATAGCAGCCTTAAGTGATTATTCTGTGTGCACTTTTTTTATGAGGTAATTATGAATGAACAAATAATTAATGAACTAAAAAAATTGACTGATGTTGCTTTTTCAAAAGACGAGGTACCTGTTGCTTGCATTATAACTAACAAAGAAAATATTATATCCAAAGCATACAACCAAAAAATATCTAAAAAAGATCCCATGGCACATGCTGAAATAATAGCTATCAAAAAAGCATGCAAAAAAATTGGATCATGGAATTTAAAAGATTGTGAATTATACGTTACTCTTAGACCTTGCGACATGTGCCTTGAAGTAATTGCTGAAGCACGTATTAAAAGAGTATTTTATCTTGTTGATAGAACAAAAAATGTTAATAATAAAATGTTAATAACAAAAATGAATAATCAAAAGCATAATGAATACTTCAGCAATAAAATTAGTGATTTCTTTAAAAAGAAAAGATAGCTAAAGAAATAATATTTTGATATAATATTCTAAGGAGGTTTATTATGTCTTACATATCATTGTATAGAAAATATAGGCCAAAAACATTTTCAGATGTAGTTGGACAAGAAGTAGTGATAAAAATACTTAAAAATTCAATTTCAACTGGCAAAATAGGCCACGCATACATTTTTAGTGGACCAAGAGGTACTGGAAAGACTAGTATAGCTAAAATCTTTTCTAAAGCCATTAATTGCCTTAAAAATGAAACTGGAGATTTATGTGGAAAATGTGATGTATGCTTATCAGATTTTGATGATGAGATTGATATAGTAGAAATAGATGCAGCAAGTAATAATGGTGTGGATGAAATAAGAGAAATAAGAAATAATGTAAAACTTGCTCCAAATCATCTAAAATATAAAGTTTATATAATAGATGAAGTTCATATGCTATCAACTAGTGCATTTAATGCTTTATTAAAAACACTTGAAGAACCACCATCTAACGTAATATTTATTCTTGCGACAACAGAATTTAATAAAATACCTGCAACTGTAATATCTAGATGTCAAAAATTTGACTTTAAAAAACTTACAAATAAACAGCTTGAAAATAGATTAAATTATATTTTAGAAAAAGAAAATAAATCAATTAAATCTGAAGTTGTGGAATTAATAGCACAATTAAGTGATGGTGGCATGAGAGATGCAATTAATATGTTAGATCAATTGATATCACTGGATAAGACAGATATTAATGTTGACGACGTATATAATTTAATAGGGGATGTAAGCGAAAATAAAATATTTGAATTACTAAAAGAAATAACAAATCAAAATGTGAAAAATATACTAGAAATTGTTGATGAATTGTTTACTGAAGGTAAAAATTTTATTAATATAACAAACAGACTTCAAACAATTATAAGAAATATAATTATTTATAATAACTCTGATAATTATTTTTCTAAGGATTACGAACAAAAATTAAATAATTTTGCAAAAGTAGATTTAGAAAAATTTATAGAATTATCTGATATTTTATTTAAACTATCAAATGATTTAAAAAAGACTACAAATCAAAAAGTTTTGGTAGAAATATATTTATTAAAAGCATCTTTAATTTTTAGCGAAAAAAAGATAGAACAAAATAATGAATTTACAAAAATAAACCAAGAGACTAAAACAACAATTGAAAACAATATAAACAAAGAAAAAGAAATAAAAGTTAATAATTCACTATATGGTGCCAATAAAACACTTAAAAATAATTTTTTAAAAAATTATGAAGGCATTAAAGAATATTTATCAAATAAAGAGTATAACTCAGTCGCAAATTTAATGTTAAAAGCGACACCAGAAGTAGTATCAGAAAAAAATATTTTATTTAGTTTTAAAAACAATTTTGAAGTTGTTTTATTTGAAAAAAATATATTAGAAATACAAAAACTTTTAAAACAAATTTTTGATAAAAAATACTCTATAGTAGCTGTAAATATAGATGAATGGAAGGAAATTAAAAAAGATTATATTAACAATATAAAAAATGGGATAAAATATGAATATATTGAAGAAATAGTACAATCAGAAAAGACAAAAAAAACAACAATATTAGAAAATACTGTTGAAAATTTATTTGGTGATAGTATTATAAATAATGAAGATTAGGAAGGAATGATAAAATATGAATATGCAAAGCATTATGGCTCAAGCTAGAAAATTACAAGGAGATATAGAAAGAACTTCAAAAGAAATAGAAAAAACAGTTTTCACTTATGAAAATGAAAATATTTTAGTGGAAGTATTAGGTACATATGCAATTACTAAAATACAAATTAAAAATGATAGCATTTTAGAAGATAAAGAAATGTTAGAAGACATTATTTATGTTGCTGTGAACGATGTAATAAATCAAGTTAAAAAAGAAAAAGATAAAAAATTAGGAAAATACACTAATGGTCTTGGAGGAATACTTTAATAATGGCACTTCCAAGAGTTTTCACTGATTTAGTAAATAATTTAACATTATTTCCAGGGGTAGGTGAAAAAACAGCCGAAAGATATGTTTACTCATTGTGTGATAAAGAGCCAGAAGAAGTAGAAAATCTTGCAAACGCACTTATTGATTTTAAAAAAAATATAAGAAATTGTGAAATATGTGGTTGCTTAACTGATACTGATGAATGCGATATTTGTTCAGATAAAAATAGGGATAGAAGTACTATTTGTGTAGTGGAAGACTCAAAAAATGTTTTCTTTATTGAAAAAACAAAAAAATATAATGGGCTTTATCACGTATTAAATGGAGTAATCTCACCAATTGAAGGAAAAAATCCCGAAGATTTAAACTTATATAGTTTACTAAATAATAGGATAACAAAAGATATAAAAGAGGTAATTATAGCTTTAAATCCTTCAATTGAGGGAGAAGTAACATCCTTATATATTCAAAAGGTATTAGAAAAATTCGATGTCAAAGTATCGAGACTTTCATATGGAATACCAATGGGTTCTGATATAGAATATTTAGATCCAGTAATGATATCTAAAGCCTGGGATGATAGAAAAGTAATATCAAATGATAAATAATCATAAAATTTATAGATATTATGATTATAATGATTATAAAGAAAATTGTTTATGCATTATGTCTTTTATACACAGTAAACATTTTTGTAAGTAAAAGAGGAAAAATAATTCCAATAAACATATATACAATAATACTGGTGACAATATTTGGTTTTTTAGCAATTTTATCACTAATTTATCTTAAATATTATTGTTAAGGAGTAGTAATTGAACATAGTAGAATATTTTGAAAAACTTAACGAAGAAGACAAATTAACTCAAGCATTTCTTATAGGAAATGTTCTTTTTGATGATGTTCAAAATGAAATAAATGAAGTTTTACAAAAATATATTTTTAATAATAATATAGATAATTTAAAAGATAATCCCGATGTATATATATTAAAACAAGATGAGACAAATATAACAAAAGATATAATAAAAGATTTATTAAACAAGTTATCAACAACATCTCAATTTAATAACAAAAAAGTGTATATAATAGATAAAACAGAATATTTATCAGATACAGTGTTTAATGCAATATTGAAAACACTTGAAGAACCAAAAGAAGGGATATATGCAATATTAGTATCTAATAATATTGATGCAGTAAAACCAACAATCGTTAGTAGGTGTCAAAAAATATTCGTAACTTCTTCTTCTGAAACTCAGAAATTTACAGAAGAATTGGAAGAAATAACAACGGAACTAATTAATTCAATAGAAGAAAACGGACCAAAAACTATTGCAAAAAATTATAAAATGTATAATATAATAAACGACAGAGAAAAATTTATTCAAATTTTAAAGACCATGATGAATGAATATCATAAAGTATTAAAATTAATTATTGAAGAAACAAGTGACGAATTTTTAAACAAAAAAATACTTGAAAATAATAATTTGAGTAGTATTTTAAATAAAATGTTAGTAATTGATAGTACAATAAATTTAATGCAAAATTATTTGAATAAAAATCTTAGTATTGATAGATTTATTATAGAAATGTGGAGATGTAATATATGAAATGCGTAGGAGTAGAATTTAAATCAGGTGGAAAACAATATACATTTTTTGATAACGATATAGAAATAAACCAAGAAGATTATGTAATTGTTGAAACTGAAAGAGGACAACAATTTGGAAAAGTATGTGTGCTACTTGGTGAATTAAATGATGGTAAAGAACATACAAAAGTTATTCAAATAGCTAAAAATAAAGAAATAAAGCAAAATGAGATAAATATAAAAGATGCAAAAAAAGCATTAGAAAAAGCACAAGAACTAGCAGAAAAACTATCACTTGAAATGAAATTTTTAGATGCTTACTTCACATTTGATAGAAAACAATTAGTATTTCAATTTTTAGCAGATAATAGAGTAGATTTTAGAGAACTAGCAAAATCACTAGCTGCTATATATAAAACACGTATAGAATTAAGACAAGTTGGTGTAAGAGACAAAGCCAAAGAGATTTCTGGAATTGGACAATGTGGAAGAAAGTTATGTTGTTCAAGCTTTCTAAATGATCTTGATTCAGTTGGAATAGCTCAAGTAAAAAATCAAAACTTATCATTAAATCCAAGCAAAATCAATGGTTTATGTGGAAGACTTTTATGTTGTTTAAAATATGAAGACGAATTATACACAGAATTTAGAAAAGACCTACCAGAAGTAGGAGATAAGATCAAACATGAAAAAGAAGATGCAACTGTTATAAGTGTTGACATTCCAAATAGAAAGTATACAATATTAACCGAATCAGGAACAAAAGAAGAAGTAGTAGTTCCATTGAAATGTAGTGGTAAGTGTGGGAAAAATAGAAGTAAATGATTTAGTATATTTTAAAGATATTAAAATAGTTCAAGATAAAGACTATTTTAATTTTAGTTTGGATTCAGTTTTGTTACCTAATTTTGTAGAAATACCTAAAAAGACAAATAAAATTTTAGATATGTGTACTGGAAATGCACCAATTCCTCTTATTTTATCAACAAAAACAAATGCCAAAATATATGCAGTTGAACTTCAAAAAGAAGTGTTTGCTTTAGCAAAAGAAACAATCAAGATAAATAATCTTGATAACCAAATAGAACTTATAAATGATAACATAAAAAATTTAAAGAAAATTTTTAATACAGAAACTTTTGATATAATTACATGTAATCCACCATATTTTAAGAAGCAAGATGATAGTATTATTAACGATAATAAGGTAAAATCTATTGCAAGACACGAGATAGAGATGGAACTAGAAGATGTGATGATAATAAGCAAAGCCTTATTAAAGAATGAAGGATCACTAGTATTAGTCCATAGAACAGAAAGACTAATTGAAATAATAGAGTTAATGAAAAAACACAATATAGAACCAAAACGTATGAGATTAATATATCCTAAAGTTAATACTGAGTCTAATCTAGTATTAATAGACGGAAGAAAAAATGGAAAAGAAGGATTAAAAATTTTACCTCCACTATATATTCACAACAATGATAATAGTTACACTAGCGAGGTATTAGAAATGTTTGGGAAGTGATAAAATGATACAAAAAAGTTATGATAAAAGTCCATATGGAAAGCTTTATTTAATACCTACTCCAATTGGTAATTTAGAAGATATAACTTTAAGAGCAATTAATACTCTAAAAGAAGTAGATATTGTCTATGCAGAAGATACAAGAGAAACTTTAAATCTATTAAAACATTTAAATATTCAAAAGAAGGTTGAATCTTGTCATAAATATACTGAAATGATGCATAAAGATAAAATTGTTAATATCTTAAAAGAGAGAAAAAATATTGGATATGTAACAGATAGAGGTACACCACTTATAAGTGATCCAGGAAATGTTATAGTAGATGAAGCTATAAAAGAAGGTATTACAGTAATAGCACTTCCAGGCCCTAATGCACTTTTACCAGCAATCAATATGTCAGGAATAAGCAATGAGAGATTTCTTTTCTACGGCTTTTTAAACAGCAAACAAACACTAGCAAGAAAAGAACTTATTGATTTAAAAGAAATAAAACAAACTTTAATTTTCTACGAAGCACCACACAGAATAAAGAACACATTAGAATTATTAAAAGATGTTTTAGGTGATAGAAAAATTGCAATTGTAAGAGAAATATCAAAATTATATGAAGAAGTAATAAGAGATAATATTAGTAATATTTTAAAAATATGTGATAAAATAAAAGGTGAGATGGTAATCGTAGTAGAAGGATATACTGAAGTAGAACAAGAAGTTAATTATCAAGAAGTTATTAACAATCTAATAGAAAAAGGTTATTCAAAAAGAGATGCTATTAAAGAAGTGTCAGATAGATACAACGTTAGTAAAAACAAGCTTTATAATGAATATAAGGAGGACTAAATGAAATTAATCGTAGGACTCGGAAATCCAGAAAAGAAGTATGAAAAAACAAGACATAACTGTGGATTTAGAGCTATTGACTATTATGCAAAAGAAAATAATCTTACATTCAAGTCTAAATTTAAAGGATTGTATTGTGAACAAGTTGTTAACAATGAAAAAATTATTCTATTAAAACCACAAACATACATGAACCTATCAGGAGAATCAGTACGTGAAATAGTAAAATTTTATAATATTAATATTAATGACATACTAGTTATTTATGACGATGTAGACTTCGAAGTTGGAACATTTAAAATTAGAAGAGGTGGTAGTGCCGGAGGACATAATGGAATTAGAAATATAATAGATAATTTAAAAACAGAAAATATACAAAGAATTAGAATAGGTATATCTAAAAATGAAATACCACTAATGGATTATGTTCTAGGTAGATTTACTCCAGAAGAAGATAAAAAGATTGAATCTATTCTTCCACAAGTTGCTAACATTATAAATGACTTTTCAAATCACAATATTGATGAATTAATGGAAAAATACAATAGGAATAAAAATGAGTAATAATTTATATAAAGAATTATTTGATTTTGATATTGATACAATAAAAAAGATATCAGTTACTAAGAATGAAATATATAACCAATTATTGTTATATATCTTTTTAACGTCTAAGAAAAATTTACTTGTAGTTCTTCCTACACTAAATGAAGCAACTGAAGTATATAATGAACTTAAAAACTATTTAGATGAAGTATATCTATTCCCAGAAGATGATATAATTACTAAAACAGCTATAGCCAGTTCTCCAGAACTACTATTCATGAGAGCAAACATTCTAAACAAATTTAATGATAACAAAACAAAAATAGTTATAGTTCACCTAAATAGTTTTATAAAAAGATTACCTAACAAAGAAACGTTTATAAAAAATAAAATTAAATTATCAAAAGGTACAAAAATTAATAGAGATGAACTTATAAAGAAGCTAACTGAAATAGGTTACAAAAGAGAAAGCATGGTTTATGACACATCTGACTTTTCAGTTAGAGGTTTTGTTGTAGACGTTTATTCAATCAATGAGGAAAATCCAATTAGAATAGAATTCTTTGATGATGAAATAGAAAAGATTAAACACTTTGAAGTAGTAACTCAAAAATCAATAGATGAACTTAATACCATAGAAATACAATCCATAAAAGATGACTTTGGAGACAACACTTCATCAATAAGAGAATATATTGGAGATGGAATAGTAATCTTTAGTAACTATAATCAACTTTTAAATCAAGAAAAGATGATACAACCACAACTAAAATATTTAGAAATAGAAAAATCTGTCTATAAAGTAAAAGATTTAACAAAAAAAGAAGATATGTTCTTAGATACAATAAATAATAAGAATAGTGATTTAGATATAGAAGCAAAATCTATCGCAAACTATGAAAATAATAAAGTAGCATTTACTGAAGCAATAGAAAAATGTAATGGAACACTATATATAACTAACAAATTATTAACAAAAGAAATAAAAAAACTATCTAAAAATATAAAAATAGTGAATAACACATTAAATCATGGATTCGTGTATAAAAATATTTATTATTTTTCAGAATTTGATTTATATGGACGTAAAAATAAACAGGAATTGACACGCGATAAGTCACTTGGAACAAAAATAATGTCAATTGACGCTATAAAACCAGGAGACTATGTAGTTCATAGAAAATCAGGAATAGGTATTTATATGGGTATTACTACTATTGAAAAGAAAGGACTAAAAAAAGATTATTTACTTATTCAATACAAAGGCAATGATAAACTATATATGCCAGTAGAAGACATATCAAAACTATATAAATACTCTGCTAAAGAAGGTGCTAAACCTACTATTAACAAATTAAATAGTGTTGAATGGACAAAAACAAAACTTAGAATAAAGGAAAGAATTAAAAGTATTACCGGAGAACTTCTTAAAATATATCAAGAAAGAAATAAAGCAACAATTGAACCATTTAAAAAAGATGATGAAGAACAAGAAATATTTGAGTCAGAATTTGAATACGAAGAAACAGTTGATCAATTAAAAGCAGCAAATGATATAAAAAGAGATCTAGAAAAGCCACGTCCAATGGAGAGGCTTCTTTGTGGAGATGTAGGTTATGGAAAAACAGAAGTAATCTTTAGAGCAATGTTCAAAACAGTAGAAAATGGTAAACAAGTAGCATACCTATGTCCAACAACATTACTTTCTCATCAACAATATGATTCTGCTATAGAAAGATTCAAGAATCATGGAATTAATATCGACCTAATTAATAGACATTTTACTAACAAACAAGTTCAAGAAAAGTTAAAAAGATTAAAAGAAGGAAAAACAGATATTATATTTGGTACCCATAGACTTCTTAGTTCAGATGTTGAATACAAAGATTTAGGTCTTTTAGTAATAGATGAAGAACATAGATTTGGGGTAGAACAGAAAGAAAAGATTAAGAAATTAAAGTCAAATGTACATGTTCTTTCAGTATCAGCAACACCAATCCCAAGATCACTTCAAATGTCACTTGTTGGTATTAGGGACTTAAGTTTAATAGAAAGTGCACCTAAAAATAGATATCCTGTTCAAACATATGTAATTGAATACAATGAAATGCTTATAAGAGAAGCTATTCTAAAAGAAATGTCTAGAAAAGGACAAGCATTTATTCTATATAACAATATTACTAACATGGAAACACTAGTTTCAAAATATAAAAGACTTATTCCTGAAGCTAGAATTTGTTATGCACATGGAAAAATGACTAAGAATGAAATGCAAGATATAATTTATGACTTTACTAACAAAGAATATGATGTTTTAGTAAGTACAACTATTATAGAAAATGGAATAGATATACCAAATGCTAATACAATAATTGTTATTGATAGTGATAGATTTGGACTTAGTCAACTATATCAAATAAGAGGAAGAGTTGGTAGAGGAGACAAAATCGCATACGCATACTTAATGTATAAAAAAGAAAAAGTATTAAATCCAACTGCATTAAAACGTCTAGAAGCAATAAAAGAATTTACTGAACTTGGTAGTGGATATAAAATATCAATGAGAGACCTAGCTATAAGAGGAGCAGGCGACATACTAGGTAAAGAACAAGCTGGATTCATAGATTCAGTTGGTGTTAATATGTACTTAGATTTAATCAACGAAGAAGTTAATGGTATCAAAGTAGATGAAGATGAAGAAAAAGAGCCTACTATGATAGATGTCGCAACTCACATTGGAAAAGAATACACAGATGAAAGCGAAATAGTAATAGAACTACATAAAAAGATAAACGGAATAACAAATAAAAAAGAATTAAAAGAAGTATTATCAGAAATTAGAGATAGATTTGGTATGACTAATCATGAACTAGAACTTTACGCTCATGAAAAGTATTTAGAAAAACTACTTATGATTACCAGAGTAAAAATACTAGAAAATGATAACTTAAAAGTAGTTCTAAAACTTAAAAAAGAAATTTATGAATCAATTAGTGTAGAAAAACTATTTATTGAATCAACTAAAATAACTACAAAATTTAACTTTTCATACAAAGCTGGTTCAATACTAGTAACACTTCTAAAAGCAACTTTAGAAAAAGATTATATCTATTATTTAGAAGAACTTTTAGAAGTAATATATAACTTAAAATTTCAAGTATAAAATAACTGATTATAATCAAACTATTACTAGGGTGATTACATGAAACCAACTGGTATAGTAAGAAAAATAGATGAACTAGGAAGAATAGTACTTCCTAAAGAACTAAGAAAATGCCTAAACATTAATACCGGAGATGATTTTCAAATTAGACTTGAAGACGAAAAAATAATACTAGAAAAGTACTCTTACTTAAAAAATTATGAACAAGAAATAATAAGTATTATAAATTGCTTTATAAGTGAAACATCATATGATATTAGCTTAGTAATCAATAGTAAAATAATTAATAAAAATAATGAAGTAATAGATTTAAAACTAGATAGATTAATTCAAGAAAGAAAAATTTTTGAATGCAAAAATATAGAAGAATTACATTTAAATGATAATTTAATTATAGAAGGAAGATACATTATACTTCCAATAGTGGTAAATAGTGATTTACTAGGGTCACTAATAGTAGTCAGTAAAGATAACATCATTAACATAGAAAAAACATCAAAGTTACTATTAAAACTTATAAAATCTAAATTTGAATAAATGTCAAATATTCTATAATTATGTCTAACTAGTTGAAAATAAAAAAATAAAAGTGATAATATAAATATGTATAGTTAAAAAATTATAGAATGTTTGGTGATAAAAAAATGATAGACTCACATGCTCATATATTAAGTGAATATTATGATGATATAGGTTCATTTATAGAAAATTTAAAAGATAAAGATATATTAAAAGTAATAAATTGTGCTGATTCAATATCTACATCAAAAGAAGTATTGGATTTATATAGAAAATATGATGGTTACTTAATACCAGCTATAGGTATACATCCAGAAAATGTAGATTTGAAAGAAAATACCATTGAAGCACTTGAAGAATTATTAAAAGAAAATAAAGTAGTTGCAATAGGTGAAATAGGACTAGACTATAACTTTAATGATGAAAATAAAGAAGAACAAAAAGAACTATTTAATAAACAACTAGATCTAGCTGAAAAATATAACTTACCTGTAATAGTTCATACTAGAGATTCTATTCAAGATTGTTTTGATATATTAAAGAAAAGAAAACTAAAAGGTGTAATTCATTGCTATAGTGGAAGTATCGAAATGGCGAGAGAATTCATAAAACTAGGATACAAACTGGGAATAGGTGGAGTGTTAACATTTAAAAATGCAAAGCTTTATCAAGTAGTAGAACAACTAGATATGAAAGATATACTTCTAGAAACAGATAGTCCATTCTTATCTCCTGAACCATATAGAGGAAGAAAGAATAAACCATCTAATGTTCTTTATGTAGCTAAAAGAATAGCCGAACTAAAAAAAATACCATTAAAAGAAGTAATGGAAATAACTACTAATAATGTAAAAGACATTTTTGACATTTAAATATACATATTATATAATTTAATTACGAAGAGGTAATTAATGAAAGAGTATATTAAAAGTAGAATATTAATGACTTTTGAAGCAATAATAATATGTTCTTTATTACTATTATTAAATAAGGGCTCTTATGAAAAGAGTTCTCTTTCTATTGCTTTAAATGATACTATAGATAAATCTATTGATAAAGATGTCATCCAACAAACACAAAATACACTTTATCAAGAAGGAATACAAAATCCACTTTATACATTTATAGGAGAACTAACAGGTTACACAGGCGATTGTCCATTATGTACAGGTTATTTAGCTTGCCCTCCAAGAACAAATGTAATAAAAGAAGGAATTTATTTTAATGATTCAAAATATGGTAAAGTTAGAATAGTTGCCAGTAGTAAAAACTATCAATGTGGAACAATATTAAAATTTAATGTAGGAAAACTATCAGACGAACCAATGATAGCAATAGTACTAGATAGAGGCGTAAGTGGTAACGTAATAGACTTGTTAACAGATAGCCAAGATTATGCAGTTAAAAAAGTAGGTAGAGTTAGAAATCTAGAATTTGAAGTGCTAAGAGAAGGATGGAAATAATATGAAATTTGATTATAAAAAATCTTTAGGGCAAAACTTCTTAAAAGATAAAAATATTATTAACAAAATAGCTAATTCTATAAATCCTACGAAAGATGACTTAATAATAGAAATAGGTCCAGGTGAAGGAGCACTTACTAGAGAACTAGTAAAAAAAGATTCAGACGTTATTTGTTTTGAAATAGATACAAGACTAAAAGAAATACTAGAACAAATAGATAATAAAAAACTAACAATAGTATTTAAAGACTTCTTATCTATTAATATAAACGACTATATTGATCAAAATAAATATAAAAATCTTTACTTTGTAGGTAATTTGCCTTATTATATAACAACTGCGATTATAAACAAAATAGTAAAAGAATCTAATCCATACGAAATAACAATAATGGTTCAAAAAGAAGTTGCTGATAGATTCAGTGCTAAACCAGGAACTAAAGACTACGGTTCCATAAGTGTATTCTTACAATATAATTTTGACATTGAAAGAGTATGTAATGTAAGTAAAACTTGCTTTGAGCCAGTACCAAAAGTAGATAGTTCAGTAATTAAATTTAAAAGAAATAAGAAACTAATTGCTAATAATGAAGAACAATTCTATAAACTTATAAAAGATTCATTTACTCAAAAAAGAAAAAATTTAAGAAATAATCTTAAAGGATACGATCTAAATAAAATAGAAGCAATATTACAAAAATACAATAAAGACTTAACATCAAGAGCAGAACAATTATCTATAGAAGAATTTATAGATATATCAAATAACATATAAGTAGAAAATGTTAATTATAACTTTAAGAATAATAAATATATTAGAAGTAATAGTCTTAGTACTACTACTTTCTTTTAGTACAACAAAAATTATAACTTGGAATGAAGAAAATACTGAAACACAAGAAATAATAAAAGAACTAAACACATTAAAAGATCGACAAAATGTTACACCAAGTATAAAAGCATTAAAAAAGAAAAATAAAGATACTATCGGATGGATAAAAGTCAATAACACTAATATAGATTATCCATTCGTACAATCAAAAGACAACAATTACTACTTAACACACAACTTTAATAAAAAGAAAACTTCAGCCGGATGGATATTCTTAGATAAAAGAAATAATAACAATCTAAATGATAAAAATAATATAATTTATGGTCACTCTAGAAAAGATAAATCAATGTTTGGTACTTTAAAAGATACAATAAAATCAAAGTGGTATGAGAATAAAGATAATCACATAATAAAGATAACAACTGAAACAAAAGAATATTCATATAAGATATTTTCAATTTATACTATTGAAAAAGAAAATTATTACTTACAAACAGACTTTACAACAGAAAAAGAATATATGATTTTCTTAAATATTTTAAAAGAAAGAAGCATTTATGAGTTTAAAGTTAATCTAGAAAAAACTACCTCCATTTTAACATTAAGTACATGTTACAAAAATAATAAAAGAGTAGTAATGCATGCTAAATTAATAAACTAATGCATATTTTTAAAACTTGTCCATAAGATTTAATGGAGGAATTATGTTTAAAATAGGTGATTTAGTTACAAGAAAAAAATATGGTAATGATATCATATTTAAGATTGATAAAATAGAAAATAATGTTATTTATTTAAAAGGTTTAGATATAAGACTTTATGCTGATACCAAAGAAGATGATCTAGTACTCGCAACAATTCCTAAAAAAAAAGAAATAATTAACCCTGTAAGAACACTTAAAACAGATGACTATTTTTATATACCAGGAACTATATTACATCTTGATGGAGATAATGAATACTTAGAAAAATGTATGAGTTTTTATAAAGATCAAAAAATAAAATGCTATGGCTATACATATAAAGAAAGTGAATTTAAAGATAATATAAAAAAACTTCTAATAACACATAATCCAGATATTTTAGTAATAACTGGCCACGACGCACACTATCGAAAACGAAAAAATAATGAAACATATAAAAATAGTAAATATTTCATAGACACTGTACTAGAAGCAAGAAAAATAAAAAAAAGTCATGAAGACTTAGTAATCATCGCAGGAGCCTGTCAAAGTGACTACGAAAATATAATAAAGGCTAAATCAACATTCGCATCAAGTCCAAAATCAATAAATATACATGCACTAGATCCAGCAATAATCGCATCAACTATCGCTTTAACAGATAAAACAGAGAAGATAGATATAGAAAAACTACTATCAAAAACCAAATATGGAAGTGATGGAATAGGTGGAATCATAATTAATGGAATGATGCACACTGGATATCCAAGAAAGGATAAAAATTGAATATAAATAAAATTAAGAATGATGTTATGGCTTTAAAAGATACTAAGTTAAAAATAAAAGTAAATATTGGAAGAAACAAGTATGAATATTATGAAGGAACAATAGATAAAATATATAATAATTTATTCACCATAAAAACTAATAAAGGATTAAAGTCTTATACATATACCGATGTGGCTATAAAGCAAGTAATACTAAGCAAATTTACTTAAAAAGATTGATATTCAAAAATATTTGTAATATAATTAAATTAACAAAATGTTAAGGAGGTACTTATGGAAATTACATCAGTTAGAATTCGTAAGGTTGAAAGAGAAAATTCTCGTATGAAAGGAATCGCATCAGTAGTAGTAGACAATGCTATCGCTATTCATGATATTAGAATTATCGAAGGTGATAATGGACTATTCATTGCTATGCCAAGTCGTAAGACTCCAGTTGGTGAATATAAAGATATAGCTCATCCAATCAACCAAGAAGTAAGAACAATGTTTGAAAAAGCTATTCTTGATGCATATGAAAATGCAGAAGATGAAGAAACAACAGAAGATAACGAATAATTTGTAATCTTAAAGCTACTTAATGTAGCTTTTTTTCATATATTAAATCTTACAGCATAAGATTTAATATCGGGGGAAAATATATGGATAAAAAAGATATAAATGAAACATTCAATCATATGATTACATTAAATGAAAGAAAAAATATTGTACTTTCAGGTATAAAAAAACTAAATAGTTTTGATGATTCGGAATTCTTCGTTGACAGTATTATGGGTGCAATCCTCATTAAAGGAGATAATCTAGAATTATTAAAACTTGATACTTTTCAAGGAACATTATCTATAAAAGGTAAAATAAATTCAGTAAACTACCTAGATGACAATAAAAAAATAAAAACCGAAAATATAATGGCAAGGTTATTTAAATAATGACTCTAAATGAACAAATAATCTCATTTATATTTTCTTTTTTATATGGAATAATAGTAGAAAAACTTTATCAATTATCATATAACTATATTCATACTAAAAAACAAATTTATTGTTTCTTAAATAGTTTATTATTTATGATAAATATAACATTAATATATTTTAAGATATTTTATTTAATAAATGATGGAATGATAAATATAATCTTTATTATAATAACTATCTTAACATTCTTATATTTTAATAATAAAAATTTACAAAAAAAATGTAAAAATATGTGTAATTAATTGTATTTACATCTATAGAATATTATAATTATAGATGAAAATGGGGTTAATATGAAAAAGATGAGTCAAAAAACAAAATTTAGAGTGACTTTTTATACAATAGGCCTTATAATATCTATTGTACTTTGCACAACTTCTTTTTTAACAAATGGACGTCAAATAGTCGATAATAAAAAAGAAATGCAAAAGTTAGAACAAGAGTATCAAGACAAACTAGCTGAAGAAGAAGAACTAAAAGATGAAATAAATAAACTACAAGATCCTGAATATATGGCTAGATATGCTCGTGAAAAATACTTATATTCTAAAAATAATGAAATAATAATTAAGATAGAGGAATAGGAAAAGGCCCAAATGGAAGAAGTTTATAATTTTATAAAAAAAGATATAGAATTAAAACCAGACGATATAATTGTCATTGGTGTTTCTGGAGGTCCAGACTCAATGGCTCTTTTATATATAATGAATGAATTTAAAAATAAAATTGGTTTTAAAATTGTATGTGCTCATGTAAATCACAACAAAAGAGTAGAAAGTGAGCAAGAAAAAATAGATTTAGAAAACTATTGTAAAGAAAATGATATTATATTTGAATACATTAAGATTACTAAATGGGGAGACGATAATTTTCATAATGAAGCAAGAAGCGTTAGATATAACTTCTTTGAAGAGTTAGTTGAAAATTATGGAGCCAAATACTTAATGACAGCTCACCAAGGTGATGACTTAATGGAAACAATCTTAATGCGTATCGTAAGAGGTTCAACTTTAAAAGGATATAGTGGATTTAGTAGAATAGTTGATAAAGGTAATTACAAAATAGTAAGACCATTAATAACTGTTACTAAAGACGAAATAAATAGATTTGATGAAGAACATAATATTAAATATGCAATAGATGAATCAAATAATGAAGACCACTATACAAGAAATAGATATAGACACACAGTACTTCCGTTCTTAAAGAATGAAGAACCTAATGTACATAAGAAATTCTTAAAGTTTAGTGAGACTCTACTAGAAAATAGTAATTACATCGATACAGAAGCAAGAAAAGTATTTAATAAAGTATTCCAAAATGGAGCACTAGAAGTAGATAAATTTATACAACTAGAGCATGTAATACAAACAAAGATAATTTATAACATACTTGAAAGAATATATGGTGATGATCTTCTAATTATAGGAGATGCTCATGTAGAGCTAATATTTGATCTAATTAAATCAAGTAAATCAAATAGTGTAGTTCACTTACCAAACAATGTAATAGTTATAAAGTCATACAATGAACTTACATTTAGTTTTGATGAAGACGAATATGATACTTATGAAATAGAAATAGAAAGAATAGTAAATCTACCAAATGGCAAAATAATAGAAAGAGTTGAAGACAGCAACGATACATCAAATTATACCATAAGAATAAATAGTAGTGAGGTTAAACTTCCATTATACGTAAGAAATAGAAGAGATGGAGATAAAATGGAAGTAAAAGGAATGAATGGTAGAAAAAAAATAAGTGATATATTCATCAATGAAAAAATTAAAATAAGTGATAGAAATACATGGCCAGTAGTACTAGATTCAGAAGATAATATAGTATGGTTACCAGGAATCAAAAAGTCAAAATTTGACAAAAAAAATACAGAAGAGTATGATATAATACTAAGATATTATTAGAAGAAAGGAAGAGAAAAATGAACATAAAAAAGAGCAAAAAAACTATGAATTTTATGCCTTACTTAATACTTATGATTGTAGTATTTGGTACATATTTATTCATAAATACAGCAGGAACTAAAATAAACAAATTAGATTATAATCAGTTTACAACAGAACTAAGTAGTGGAAAAGTTACAGAATTAAATGTAACACCAAAAAGTAGTTCAGGAGTATATATACTAACAGGTAAGTTAGAAGGATATAAAAAGGGAGAAACATTCACTGTTCAAGTACCATATACAGATACAGTAATTTCTACAATATATGAAAATGCTGAAAAATATAACTTGAAAGTTGAAACAAATACAAATCCAGAAAATAGTGTATGGCTATCAGTATTATTCAATATTGTACCAATCATTATATTTGGAGTATTCATCTATATGATGCTTATCAAAATGGGTAATAATGGTAAAGGAACATTTGATTTCTCTAAGAGTAGAGCTAAATTATCAGAAGATGGTGGAACTAAAACATTTAAAGATGTAGCTGGACTTAAAGAAGAAAAAGAAGAAGTACAAGAGTTAATAGATTTCTTAAAAAATCCTAAAAAATTTACTAAAATGGGAGCAAGAATTCCAAAAGGTGTATTATTAGTAGGTCCTCCAGGAACAGGTAAAACATTACTAGCAAAAGCAGTAGCTGGAGAAGCAAAAGTACCATTCTTCTACATAAGCGGTTCAGACTTTGTAGAATTATTCGTAGGTGTAGGAGCATCTCGTGTAAGAGATATGTTCAAACAAGCTAAACAAACAGCACCATGTTTAATATTTATAGATGAAATAGATGCAGTAGGACGTGAAAGAGGAACAGGTTTAGGTGGAGGACATGACGAAAGAGAACAAACACTTAACCAATTACTTTCAGAAATGGATGGTTTCAGTGAAAACGAAGGAATTATAATCATAGCTGCAACAAATAGACCAGATGTATTAGACCCAGCATTACTTCGTCCAGGAAGATTCGATAGACAAGTAACAGTTGGAAGACCAGATGTAAAAGAAAGAGAGGAAATATTAAAAGTACATGCTAAAAACAAAATACTTGCAAAAGAAGTTAAGTTAAAGCATATAGCTGAAAGAACACCAGGTTACTCAGGTGCTGATTTAGAAAACTTACTAAACGAAGCAGCACTTCTAGCAGTAAGAAGAAATAAAGAAGCAATCACTATGGATGAAATAGATGAAGCTAGCGATAGAGTATTAATGGGACCAGCTAAAACAAGTAGAAAAGTAACAGACTACGAAAAGAAAATAGTTTCATATCATGAAGCAGGACATGCAGTAAGTGGTATCGTACTTCCAAATGGAGAAGAAGTACATAAGATAACAATCATACCTCGTGGTATGGCTGGTGGATATACACAAATGTTACCAAAAGAAGAAAGAACACTTGTATATACTAAAGACGAATTAGAAGAACAAATCATAACATTACTTTCAGGTCGTGTTAGTGAAGAAATGTATTGTCATGAACAATCAACAGGAGCAAGTGATGACTTCAAGAGAGCCACTAAAATAGCAAGAAGTATGGTAACTGAATATGGTATGTCTTCATTAGGACCAGTTCAATTAGAACATAGAAGCGAAAGTGTTTTCTTAGGAAGAGATTATAATCAAACCAAAAACTTCTCAGATCAAGTAGCACACGAAATAGATCAAGAAGTTAGAAAGATTATAGATGAATGTTATGAAAAAGCTAAAGAAATACTAAGAACTCATAAAAAACTAGTAGACGTTTTAGCTGAAACTCTAATGACTAAAGAAACACTAACTAAAGAAGAAATAGAAGATTTAGTAGAAGCTAACAGTGATATCAAAATCAAAAGAGAAGAAAAAATGTCAGATCTAATTGAAGAAGATATCAAAGAAGAAAAAGAAGAAGCTAAAGAAAAAAATGATGAAACTAAATCAAAAAAAGCAAAAACTTCTAAAAAAGAAACTGAAGAGTAGAAATACTCTTTTTATTTTGATATAATATCAAATCAAGCAAGAAGTCAAATGAACTAAAAACACTAAAAAAAATATATTGAAAGTGTTATAATATAACAAGAAAAGAGGAGTACTATGATTTTATTTATTGATACACATACAGAACTGATAACAATTGCACTTAAAACAAAAGATAATCTATTTATAAAAACAAAAGAAAGTGAATATAGTCATTCAATATATACAATGCCTATGATTGAAGAAATATTTAAAGAGAATAACTTAAATGTTAAAGACTTAGATGAAATAGTAGTAGTAAATGGCCCAGGTAGTTTCACCGGTATAAGAATAGGCCTTTCAATAGCTAAAACTATCGCATATGCATTAAATTTAAAAATACATACAATATCAAGCTTAAAAGCATACTTAATAAGTAGTAATGTCAAAGAAGATAAAATGGCTGTTATAGAAGATAACAAAGGATACTACATATGTGCTTTTGATAAAGATAATAATACAATCGTAGAAGAAACATACAAAGAGGAAAATCCATATAAATATACTGAAGTAGAACACAAGCTAGATATTAATAAAATAATAGAATACGTAAATAAATTTGAAAGTGAAAATCCTCATCATATAAAAGCAAATTATATAAAGAAAATAGAGGTAGAAAAATAATGATAGAAAAAGAAATATTAAGCGATACTGATTCAGTTTATAATTACATAGATAACGATAAAGTACTTGGATACTTAGAAATAAGACTAGTAGATGGTGTTATAGATATAATGAATATATTTGTAAATGAAGAAAATAGAAAACAAGGAATAGCTACTTCTCTAATGGAAGAAATGTTTAATAAAGAAGACTATAGTAGAATAATGCTTGAAGTAAATGAGCACAATGATGAAGCAATAAGACTATATAATAAACTTGGCTTTAAAGAAATAAGTTTAAGAGATAGATACTATGGAGAAGATACAGCTATAATAATGGAAAAGGTGAAATAATGAAAGATGTATATATTTTAGCAGTAGAATCTTCTTGTGATGAAACAAGCGTAAGCATAATTAAAAATGGAAAAGAAGACATAGCTACAATAATAAATTCACAAATAGATGTACATACTAAATACGGAGGAGTAGTTCCAGAAGTTGCAAGTCGTCTACATTTAGAAAATATTACCATGGTAATAGATCAATGTTTAGAAAAAGCTAATATGAAGTTAGAAGATATGGATGCATTTGCTTGTACATATGCTCCAGGCTTACTTGGAAGTCTCTTAGTAGGAGTAGAAGCAACTAAAGCCTTATCATTCATATATAATAAGCCCTTTATAGCAGTAAATCATATGATGGGACACATATATGCTAACATGATAGGAAACACTCTAGAATACCCTCTTTTATCTCTTATAGTGTCAGGTGGACATACTGACTTAATACTAATGGAAACAGAAGATTCATTCAAATATTTAGGCCAAACACTTGATGATGCAATAGGTGAAGCATATGACAAAGTTGCAAGAATACTAGATCTTCCATATCCAGGAGGACCAAATGTAGAAAAATATGCACTAGATGGAAACCCTACATATAAAATGCCAAATATACTTAATGATGACTCATTCAATTTTAGTTTTAGTGGCATCAAAAGTCACTGTAATAACATAGTTCATAATGAACATCAAAGAGGTAATGAAATAAATAAAAAAGACTTAGCTAGATCATTCCAAGATTGCGTAACAGCACACTTAGTAGATAAAACTAAAAAAGCACTACTTAAATATAATTTAAAAACTTTATTAATTAGTGGAGGGGTAGCAAGTAATTCACATATTAGAGAGTCTCTAAAAGAAATGTGCGAAAGTATTGGAGTTACTATGCATATGCCAGAAAAAAAATACTGCACAGATAATGCAGCAATGATAGGAGCAGCAGCATACATTCTATATAAGAATAATAAATTTGCTCCATTAAGTACTAATGCTCAAAGCAATGTAAAACTTACTAGTATAAAATAAAAACTCTTTTTTAAAGAGTTTTTATTTTTTCTTAAATACTAATAATTTACTAAGTACATAGTTTAATATTGTAACAACAACTTGAACTACTAACTTCATAATTTTATCATTAAAATGAAGCAGTGTTACAAATACAAACATAATACCCATATCCATAAGAAGTGTCGCTATTCTAGAACCATAGAAACTAGCAGCTTCTTTTAATTTATCTTTTCTTTTACTCTTAAATACAAATATTCTATTAGCAAAATATGCAAATGTAACACAACATATCCAAGAAATAATATTAGCAAGTTGTAATTGAAAAGCATTTTCTGGATCTAAGAATGTATATACACAGAAATAATAAGTTCCAAGACTTACAACTGTAGTTAATCCACCAACTATTAAATAATTTATTATTTCTTCATACTTTTTATATAAATTCCAAACTTTTTTTAATAACTTTTTCATATTATAAGAAATCCTCATCAAAACCTATACGTTCACGAGCAATAAATATTGGTCTTCTCTTAGTTTCGTTATATGTTTTTCCTAAGTACTCACCAATAATTCCTAAGAATATTAATTGAATACCTCCCAAGAATAACATTACGCACATTAAAGATGCATATCCAGGAGTATCTACTCCAGTAGTAAATGTTTTAACAAGTATAACTATTAAGTATATAAATGCTATAAAACTAGTAAGAACACCAGTATATGTCGCAAATCTAAGTGGTTTAGTACTAAAACTAACTATACCATCAAAAGCATAATTAAGAAGTTTAAGTTTATTCCATTTAGAAACTCCAGCTTTTCTTTCTTTAACTTTATATGAATCATAATAAGTTCTAAAACCTACATAACTAAATATACCTTTAGAAAATCTATTTCTTTCACTCATTTCAAGTATAGCATCTACAACATTTCTTCTAAACATTCTAAAATCTGATGCGCCATCAACTATTTCCATATTAGAAAGTTTACCCATTAACTTATAGAACATTCTCTGAAGTCCTCTTTTTTCTTTTTGTTTTTGACACATACAAACAGCATCATATTGATCATTTTCTCTTAAAAACTTATACATTTTTACAAGATAAGATGGATCTTGTTGTAAATCACAATCTATTATACAAGTAAACTCTGCTTTAGAGTGTAAAAACCCCGCATACATCGCAGCTTCTTTTCCAAAATTCTTTGAAAAACTAACAATTTTTACACATTCATCATCCTTTTTATGTAATTCTTTTAATTTTTGTAGTGTTTTATCCTTTGAACCATCATCTACAAAAATAAAGTTGTGTTTAATTCCTTTTAATGCTTCATTAACTGCATCATAAAAGTTAAAAATATTTTCTTCTTCATTATATGCAGGTACAATAATATCTAATTTCATTTAATCTTACTCCTAATATCCTAATTTTCCATCAAGACTTTCATCGTTATTTATCCAGTCTTGAACATCTATTTCTCTATATTTATTTTTATTATCTCTAACGATTACTTTTGCTATACCACTATTAATAACAACTCTTTTGCACATAGAACAACTTGAAGAATTTTCTACATACTCACCAGTTTTAGAATCTTTTCCAACCATATATAATGTTGCACCAATCATGTCTTTTCTAGGAGCAGATATTATAGCATTTTGTTCTGCATGAACACTTCTACATAATTCATATCTTTCTCCACGAGGAATATTGAGTTTTTCACGAACACAATAACCTAATTCATCACAATTTTTTCTACCACGAGGAGCACCATTATAGCCTGTAGATATAATTTCATCATTCTTAACTATTACAGCCCCCCATTTTTTTCTAAGGCAAGTAGCTCTTTCTAAAGTTGCTTCTGCAATATCTAAATAATAATTATTTTTATCTATTCTTTCCATACTAAAACCTCTACAAACATTTTACCATAAAATTTCACAAAAAAATATATTTTAAATCAAACTTGTAATTTATTTACTGAATGATATAATTATTATAGTAAAGTAGGGATCTAATATGAAAAATTATATAAAAAGAGTACTTAAAAAATCTAAAAAGGAAATTATTATAGAAGCGTTAGTGTGTATTGTTTTAAGAGCAATTCTTCTATTAAATCCAATATTATATAGTGAAACTGTTAATGCCATATCAGCAACCTCTTATCAAAGGGCAATTAACATACTAATAATTTATATAATATCAATAAGTATTTATAAACTATTTGAATATATTAGACAATACACTTTCTATAATGTCTATAATAAGATTTATAGAGAAAGTACAAGTATAGGTCTTCAATATACAAATGATAATTCAATATTTAGTTTATCAAGATTTAGTGCTGGAGAATATTTAAATATAATGAGTACAGATATAGATATTATTTGTAGTTTTATAACAAATGGTATTTATAGAATAATTCAAATATTAGAGTTCTCAGTTATTTATTATTATTTCTTTAGTGTAAATATTACTTTATTTTTAATAACAGTTGCCTTTTCAATTATAGTATTGATTTTTATAATTATTTCAGGCAATAAGATACAAGCATATAACAAAGAAAGAAAAGAAAACTATGATAAAAAAACAAGCGCTGTTAATGATGTTTTTTCAGGAATAAAAGAAATTAAAGGATTTAATCTTGGAAAAAATATAAATAGTAAAGTTAACAGTGAAACTAATAAGTATGTTCAATCTAACAAAAAGTATACAGTTATATATTATGCAATAAACATTGTGTCTGTTTATGTGTTCGAAGTATTAAGGCTAGCTGTATTCATTTATGGAGTATATGAAATAGCAAAAGGTAGAATGGAGCTAGGAATTCTTCTTGTAATATATAGTTATTATCAAAAAATAATAGATAATTTTTCACTAGTATCAACCATGAATTTAGAATATAAAAACTTTAAAATATCTCTTCAAAGAATGAATAAATTATTTGAATATGCTAAAGAAAACAAAGAAAACGATGTAACTATAGAAGATCCAAAAGGACTTATTGAATTTAATCATGTTCTTTATGGATATAGACATGATCCAATGCTTAATGATTTTAGTATTCAAGTTAAACCAAATTCAATTACTGCAGTAACAGGTAAAACTGGAAGTGGTAAAACAGGCATATTTGATTTACTGATGAAAATGAATAGACAAATACAAGGAAGTATAATGATAGATGGAATAGACATAGCCTCTATAAATGATTCTAATTATTATAATCTTGTTTCAATAGCGAGAAAAAGTCCATTTTTCTTTAATTGTAGTATCAAAGATAATTTAGCAATGCTGGGTAAGACTGAAGAAGAAATAGAATCTGTTTGTAAGGCAGTAGGTATACATGATGCAATAATGAATCTTGAAAAAGGATACGATACCATTATTAAAAATGATACAAAACTTTTATCATCTTCTCAAAAAAGACTTCTTGCAATTGCTAGAGTATTGCTTAAAGATACAAAAATATATTTATTTGATGAAATAATTGAAACATTAGATAAAGAAAACAGAAATAATATAATGAAAATACTAAAAGAAAAGAAAAAAAATCATACAATTATGATAATATCTAGAGATAAGAAAATATTAAAAACTGTAGATAGTATAGTTCTTATTGACAATGGTATATTACAAGCAACAGGTACTCATGAAGAACTAACAAAGACAAATGAACTATATAAAGAAATAAGTTAAATACCTAAAAAGGTATTTTTTTTATGTCAAAAAGACGTCTAAATTTATCATTAAATTGACTTATTATCTATTTTTAACTATTATAAAAATAGATAGAGAGGATATAAAATGAAACAAGAATTTGACTTACATATTCACACATCTTATTCAGATGGTGAACATCCATTAAATATAGTATTAAACAAAATAAAAGAAAATGATTTAAAAGTTTTTTCTATCACTGATCATGATAGTGTAGATTCAATAAGAGAGATTAAAAAATATGATTTAGAAAATGCTAAATATATAAAAGGTATAGAAGTTAGTTCAATCCTAGATGGAAAATATAAAATGCATATTTTGGGATATAACATAGATGAGAACAATAAAAAATTAAATGATGTTATTTTGAAATTAAAAGAAGCGAGAAAGAAAAGATTTTCAGAGTTAGCAAGTTATGTTGAAGAAAATTTTGGGCTTAAAATAAATAAAGAAGATATCGACCAAGTTGTCGAAATTGTTAATATACCTGGAAAACCTCACTTAGCAGAAATAATGATGAAATATGGTTATGTTTCTAGTGTAAAAGAAGCATTTGAAAAATATTTAGAAGATGCCAAAACAAAAACATCAAATAGAATGGACGCTAAAATAGTAATTGATGCAATTCATGATGCAGGTGGAATAGTAATATGGGCACATCCAAAAAAAGTAGAAAAAAAATATAATATAAGCTTTGAAGAATTAATGCCAAGGTTATTAGAACTAGGCCTTGATGGAATAGAACCATTCAACTCACTTCATACATATGATGAAAGTATAAAATACCTAAATTATGCTAAAAGTCATAACTTAATCACAAGTGGTGGTTCAGACTATCATGGTGAACATGTAAAACCTGATGTTAAAATAGGAGTAATATTTAATAGCGGTGAAAATATAAGAATAGATACAAGTGATATTTCACTAATTACAAAATTGGAGGATTAACTATGGAAGAAAAAAATATTAATTTCATTAATATGGATGAAGGAGAAATAGATGCTGCAAGAACATTTATTATTACTCAACTAGACGAATATGTCTTACCTTATATATATGAGAAAAATCTTATGTTTTCATCAGAAAAAGGTTCAATTTATAGTGAGTATCTTAGTATAGCTTCTTCAGCGAATTCTTTATTATCATCATACAATGATAAAGATACAAATGAAGACACTAAAAAAACAGAACTAAACGAACAATTAAAAAAATTATACGAAAGAACTAAAGAATTGGTTGCCAGAGTTTCTCAAGAACAAAACATGGGTAGTGGCTCTATGAAGCTTTAATAAGGTGAGTAATATGGAAGAAATGCCATTTAATTACTATGAACAATATCAAAAGTTATTTGACTATTCAAATTCAGATGAATTTAAAAAATCTCCAGGAGATAAATTAAAAGAAGACATAGAACAATTAAAAGAAAACATGCGAAAATCTGGATATACTGAAGAAGAAATAACAATAGTAACAGATATTACACCTCTTGAAATAGCACAAGCAACAAAAATATTAGTCGACGTTGCAAAATTTCCATCTGCTAAAGAAAAAACGAAACCAATTGAAAAGGCGGATGTTCCAACATTTTATCAAGTTGCAGGACAACCTGGTTGTGGAAAATCTGCAGCTATTACAGCAATAGAAGAATCAGCTAAAGGTAAACCATATATATCAGAGATGGATGTTTATAGAACTAAACATCCAAGAATATCTAAAATTAAAGAAATGATAGCAAAAAGATATCCAGAAGATAGAGAGAAACAAGGAAAAGACTTTGTAGCAATGACATCTTTATTTGCAGATATGTTAGAGTTATCTATTACTGGATATATGATCTCACAAGGTTATAGTGTAATCAAAGAAACCACTGGTAAAAATTCAAAAAGCCTTTGTGGAATGATAGAAGCTTTAAAAGCACAAATACCAGAAATGAAAGCGACAATAGCATGTATGGCAGTTTCTCAAGAAGTATCGATTGATGGAACAATCTCAAGAGGTCAAATGATGAATAGACTTACAAAGTTTTTTGTTGAAGACCTAAATGCTATGAATATTGAAGAAAAACCAGTAGGTAGGGGAAATGTGCCAAGAACATTTAGTGAAAGTATATGTAGACAAATACCATCTTCAATGAAAAGAGTTGCTGAAAGTGGACTAATAGACGGAGAATTTATAATAGTTAAAAGAGGCAAAAATGATAACATAATTTCTAGAATGAATAGTGAAGAATGTATGCAAAATGCAGATGTTATTATGGAAACCCTTGAAGATAGAATTACAGGAAATTTATCAAAAGAAGAAACTAAAAGACATTTTGAAAAGAAAGTAAAAGATAGAGAAAAAGCAATAGATGCAGCAAAAAAAGGAAGTATGGATCCATCTACAGACTTGTATGTGTATCCAACAAAAACATGGCTAAAAGAGACTGACGGAGCCTTAGAATTTTATAGAAAAAAATCTGGATTGGATGATATCGACAAAGTAGCAGAATGGTTAGTAAAAGAAAGATTTTTAGAAAAAATAGTTGCTGATGAACAAAAAGTAGAAATACCAGAAAATTCAAAACATTTTGATGAAGAAAATCAAAAGGTAATAAATAAATTGAATGAAGTAACAGAAGAATTAAAACATGCCATTGTAGAAAGTGCTAGAAGAAGAGAAGAAATGACAAGTGGAGTCCAAAGATTATGACAGAATATGAATTTAATAAAGAAAATTTTGATAAGATTATAAATGAATTTCAAAAATTGAACACAGATACAAAGAAAGAGAAAATTATAAAAGATTTAAAATTCTTAATAAATTATCAAACAAAATTATGTGAATTAAATAATAAAAAAATGAATGTTATAGAATCTAAAGAAATAAATGCTTTTAATCCAAAAATTTCCAATGAGAATGATTTTTTAAAAGTTGTTTATGCTTATTTATATATGTTAAAAAATGCTAATTACGAGTTTATATGTGCTTTATCAAAGAATATTATGAATATTAACGATATTTGGCAATAACAAATAAATACCTTAATTGGTATTTTTTTGTTTATGAGTTAATAAACTTTACTAGAGGAACTATGAGAACAAATAATAAAACAGGACTTAGTAGTAAAGAAGTAATAAATAGAAGAAATAAATATGGAAGTAATAAATTAACTTCTAAAAACAAAAATTCATTTATAAAACTAGTTTTTGAATCTTTAAGTGATCCAATTATTAAGATATTATTAATTGCATTAGCTATAAAAGTAATATTTTTGTTTAAAGATTCAGATATATATGAAACAGTAGGTATATTCATAGCTATATTTTTAGCAACCATTATTTCAACATTATCAGAGTATGGTAGTGAAAAAGCATTTGAAAAACTTAACGAAGAAAATTCAATTATAAAAGTAAAAGTCTTAAGAAATTCAAAGAAAGAGACTATTAATATTGATGAGTTAGTAGTAGGGGATATAGTTTATCTTGAAAGCGGAGATAAAGTACCAGCAGATTCAATTATCATTAAAGGTGAATTATATATTGATGAAAGTATTCTTACAGGAGAAACCAAAGAAAGACATGCGATTATTAATGATGACATATATATGGGTTCTATTGTAACTGATAAAAGTGCAACTATTGAAGTAACTAATGTAGGTGATAAAACTTTTTATGGTAAAATAGCAAATGATATTCAAGAAAAGCCAGTAGAAAGTCCATTAAAGTCAAGACTTAGAGTTCTAGCTGGACAAATAAGTAAGCTCGGATACACTGCAGCTCTATTAATACTAATTTCATATATGTTTAATGCAGTGATAGTAGCAAATAATTTTAATATAGAAAAAATACTTGAGTTTAAAGACTTTTCATCTCATCTACTTTACGCTTTAACACTTAGCGTAGCTGTAGTAGTAATGGCAGTACCAGAAGGTCTTCCAATGATGATAACTTTAGTACTTTCTTCAAATATGAAAAGACTTCTAAAAAGAAACGTACTAGTAAGAAAATTAGTTGGCATAGAAACAGCAGGTTCTCTAAACATTTTATTCACAGATAAAACAGGCACATTAACAGAAGGAAAACTAAGTGTAGAATTATTCACAGATGCAGAACTCACTGAATATAAAAATATAAACAAGTTATCAACAAATAAATATGAGTTATTATATCAATCACTCGTTTATAACAATAGTTCATTTCTAAATAACGGAATTCCAGAAGGAGGAAATACAACAGATAGAGCACTTCTTTCTTATATTGGAAGAGATGATAAAACAAAATACAAAATTATTAACAAAGAAGAATTTAATTCAAAACTAAAATATTCAACAGTGGAAACTAACTACAAAGGAAGCACAATATTTATAAAAGGAGCATACGAAAAGATATTAGAAAAGTGTACTAAATATCAAAAAAGTGATGGCTCAGTAAGAGTGCTTATTAACAAAGAAAAGTTAACTAACTATGTAAATGCTAAAACAAACGAAGGCATTAGAGCACTTGCTCTAGCTTATAAAGAAAGCAATTCTGACTCATATATATTACTTGGTTTTGTTTTCCTAAAAGATAATATAAGAAAAGAAGCATACGAAGGCATTAGAAAGATAAAGAATGCAGGGGTTCAAGTTGTCATGGTAACTGGAGATGCAAAAAATACTGCTGTTTCAATAGCTAAAGAATTAAAAATTATAACAAAACCCACTGACAAAATATTAACAAGCGATGAATTTAATAATATGACTGATGAAGAAGTAAAAAAAGTTCTTCCTAATCTTAGAGTATTAAGTAGAAGTCTTCCGCAAGATAAAAATAGATTAGTAAAATTAGCTCAAGAATTAGACTTAATAGTTGGTATGACAGGAGATGGAATAAATGATGCTCCCGCACTTAAAAGAGCAAATGTAGGATTTAGTATGGGAAGTGGCACTGAAATAGCTAAAGAAACAAGTGACATAGTGATAATTGACAACAATATACTCTCTATATCAGTAGCAATTTTATATGGAAGAACAATATTTAAAAGCATAAGAAAATTTATAATATTTCAACTAAGTGTTAATATATGTGCAGTTCTCTTAAGCATAGTAGGTCCATTTATAGGAATATTATCTCCAATAACAATAATCCAAATGCTATGGATAAATATGGTAATGGACACACTTGCTGGACTTGCTTTCTCATATGAACCGGCTCTAGATGAATATATGGAAGAACCACCTAAAAAAAGAAATGAAAAAATAATAAACAAATATATGACAAATCAAATATTGTTTAATGGCTTATATGCCGCACTATTATGTATATGGTTCTTAAAATCAAAATTTATAAGTTCAATTTATAGAGTAGACCCATCAAATAAATATTTGTTAACTGCATTTTTTGGATTATTTATATTTATTGCGATCTTTAATGCATTTAATGCAAGAACATATAGATTAAACATATTATCAAATATACTTAAAAATAAAGTTTTTATAGCTATAATTACTTTTATAGCTGTAGTCCAAGTTATACTCATATATTACGGAGGAGAGGTATTTAGGACAACAGGCTTAACTATATATGAATTTGAAATAATGATTATTTTAGCATTTTCAATAATTCCATTTGACATAATAAGAAAAATAATTTTAAAGAAAAATAAAATAACTAGGAATATCTAGTTATTTCTTTTTAGTAAGTCTTACTTCTCTCTCAAATTCACCTTTCATCAATGATAGTTCAACACTTCTTTGATTAAAATATCTAACAAGCTCTTCAAATTCATCTTGATCGAAATCACATTCCATAGTTTTAAAATGAAATTGATGAAATAAATATTGATTATAAAAGTCTGTATATCGTCTTAAAGGATCACTGAAATGTCCATAATATGGATACCCAAGACCTGCATGTTTAGAAGGAGTAGTTGAATAAACACTTTCTAAATAAACATTATCAAGTATCTTTTTAGTGTAGTCATCAACATACATTCCCATTTCATCAACCAAGGTAGATATATACTCATCATCCTGTTTTCTAAAAATAAATGGAATATTTTCATCTTTAGCAATCTTGGCTGTTAAAAAATTATATAAACTCATAAATTCACGAACTATTACATCGCTCTTAAGTTTTTTATATCTATCTAATTTTTTGCTTTTTTCTTTCTTTTGCCAATAATTTTCCTTACTATTATTTCTACTTTCAAGTGCTTTAGCAATCATAAATAAATCACTAATTCTTTTATCAAAGCCATTAAAACACACACTATCTAAAATATTTTCAGTTTGCAAGTAAGTTAAGTTTTGACTAACTACTATGTTATTTTTCTCGATATAATAATCAAGTATTTCACCTGAATCATTTAAAACAACGTACAAAGAGATTGCTCCTCTATGTTTTCCTTCATTAAGTGAAAGAGCATTTTCAACTTTACTAGGAAACATTCGAGTTTTAGCACCTTTCCAATATAAACATTTATAATTATTTCTAGCATTGAGATCTAGTTCACTATTTTTTGGTATAGCGCTACCCGCATCCGCAACATAAATACCAACTATATATTTATTTCCATCTTTTTTAATGCTTATACCATCATCTCTTAAGAAAGTACTGCTTCCATCAATCGTAATTATATTTTCATCTATAACAGGGCTTGTAATTTTGTGAATAGGCCCATTTGGTATATTAGTTATAATTCCATATTTTTCAAGTATTTCATTAGAAGTAAGTCCTCTTTTAACCCCATTTATAATTAAATATATTTCATAACTAAAAAGATTATTTTTACTAGTAGAGTTATGTAAGAATCTTAAATATTTATCTTTATTAACTTTAGAAGTATATAGCAATTTTAAAAGCGTAATGTAATAATAAATATCTCGGTCCTCTGTTTCTAATGCTTTCATTGCTTTAAAAAATACATAATCAAATAGTTCGTTATTTTTAGTCATTAATGCTTCTTTATTAATGTTTAAGAATTTTTTGATTATATCAATATCTTCATGCTTATCAATTAGAGTGATAATAAGTTTAACTAAAGCATTAGCATCAACATTTTTATCCAATACTATCTCATCTAATTGATTAGCAGAATCTAATAATATTGAGTTACTATTATTTTTAAGAATTGCCAATATAGGTTCTCTTAACTTTTTAATTCTTTTTCTGTTAACATCAATTTCTTCTCTATTAAAATTGATCATATCGCAAAGAATACAAAATAAATCAATTCCATTTTTAATAATAGTTGTATGATAATCATCATTGGTAAATGTATTTATATTGGTTAATAAAGCTCTATACGCATCACGTAACATTTGACGCGTACTGCAATCACAATCTCCTAAATAAAGTTTAATAGCTTCATCCGTAAAATTGCCATAAAGAATAAAATTAAATATTCTTGGGTCAGAACTCATAAATAACTCTCTTTCTAAACCAATAATAACACAATAATTAAAAAAATAACAATGATTTCAAACTATATGATATAATTTATTTAGGAGTGAAGAGATGTATAAAGTAAAGAAAACTATATTATATATATTAGTACTATCATATATTGTCTTATCAATGATAGAGTTGATAAAATATTTTAAGGTTGATACAACTTTATTTGGAGTGATTTATTTATCTATCAATCTTATTATATTATTTTTATTTATTCCTGTTACATATAATTATAAGAGAAATTATTCTAATGCAAGAATAAGCAAATTAATATTAATTATAGTTATAGGAATTTTTAACTCATATATATTGAATAAGATAGTTTTAAGCAATATGAATTACATAGATAGCTCGTCATTATATATTTCATCTATAAGAACTATTAAAAACATTCTAAAAGGAATAATATATTTATCATTAGGAGTATTTACATTTTTTGAAGCAAAATTAAATAAAAAAATACCTAAAATGATTAAAAATATCAAAAAAAGTTGATTTTTAGCTTAAGATGTAGTATAATATGTGTCGAAAAGTTGATAGGGTAAATATGATAGATATTGACAAAAACGTAAGTTTGTGGTATAATACAAGACATATTTACAAAGGGGGTAAATAATATGGAAAAAAAATTAGTAAAGGCAATAGAAACAACTAGATATAATAGTGCAAAAAAATCAAATCAATTAGTTAGTGAATATGAACTAATTAAAAAAATGGAACCTGAAAATATTGAGGCACAAAATGCTAAAGCATTAGAAGCTCAAAAAGCATATAAAGAATATATGGCTGCTGATAAAGAAATTAAATCTTATAAAGAATTAGACGCAGAATTAGAAACTTTATATAAAGCATCTCTAGCAGCAAAAGAAGGTTCTGAAGAAGAAGTAGAAGCTACAAAAAGATTTATGAAAGCTTTAGAGGCATTTAGTAAGTATGAAAATTCTTTAATGAAAAAATATAGTGTTGTTCCTTCTGCTGAAGAAAAAAAGAAAAATGAAGCAGTTAAAGAAGATGCTAAACCTGTTGAAGAAATTGAAGAATCAATTCCAACAGAAGAAACTGAAAAATTCGAAGAAAAAGATAACAATAAAAAAGGAACTGCTAAGAAAGTTATCGCTGGAGTATTAGCTGTAGCAGCAGCTGCAGGACTTGGATATGGCTTAAGAGGCTGTACAAGTAGAACACAGGATGGAAATACAGCAATAGTTGATACAGATTTAGATGAAGATGAAGAATTAACTGGTAAATATGGTCAATTCAAAGATGTAACAAATGATGAACAAGTAAATGCAAGAGCAAATTACTTATATAATACATATTTTGAACAATTCAGAAGTAAATTAACACCAACTGAACAAGAAATGATTACTCCAGAAAAAATTGCTAACATTATTAGAGTAGCAAATGGAGAACTTCCATTAGACGCAGATGGTAACAAATATTATGATGCAAATTTAACTGATGATTATATTCAAGCATTAACAAAGATAACTGCAGATCTTCCATCATCACCAACACTTGATAAAATATATAATGTACCAACTCATTTATTTGCAGTAGATGGTAGTGATTTATCAAACTTCATGATGAAATATGATGAAGATTATGAAAAAGTAGCAGAAGCAAGAAATAATCGTGATGGTGAAAAAGCTCAAGCAGCAATTGCATCATTAGGAGAAAAATTATGGTATGAGTGGTCACTTCAAGGTATGAACTATGAAATAGATGGTAAAATGACTGATTATAAGAGTCCATTTGATCTACCAGCAAAAGAAAGAGCATTAGCATTAAATGCATCAGTTGCAAAATATGGACCATACGTATTTGAATACAACTTAAATGCAATGCAACCTGTATGTATAAATGCTTGTATAGATTATTATTCAAAAACAATGAAACAATTAACTGTAAATGAAATCTTCGTAGGAGTAACTAGTGGTGAGTATGATACAGTAATTGCAAAAGCAGCAGGAATCGAAGTTGATAAAGAACCAGATTCAATAGCTTTTGATCAAGACTTAAGAGACGAACTAGAATTTAAATATAAAGAACTTAAACAAATGACATTAAAATAATTAAAGGGGGAAATGAATTATGTATAGTAATGAAAGAGGTTCTAGATTTAGTATACTTGACATAGTTGTAAAATTAATATTCGCAGCATTGTTTATCTTCATATTAGCTTGGTTATTCAAAAAGAATGTTCCAAATATGGCTCCGTTCTACAGCAACGTATTTAGAGAAAATATAAAATATATGCAAGAAGCAGGAGAAAGTTATTTTACAGATGACAAGTTACCTAAAGAAATAGGAGAATCAAATAAAATTTCACTTGCAGATATGTTTGATAGAAGATTGATATTACCTTTCGTTGATGAAGATGGTCATTCATGTAATCAATATGATTCATATGTAAGCGTTACAAAAACTGACAATGGTTATGAACTAAAAACAAACCTAGTATGTAATAAAGAAAGCAATTATACTATTAAGATATTAGGATGTCATAATTATTGTAAAGATGCTTTATGTAGTAAAACTTGTAGTGTTGAACAAATAACAGAATATAAATACAAAAAATTAAGCAATGTTACTACTTATAAATGTCCAAGTGGATATAAGAAAGATGGTAAATATTGTGTTCAAAGTAAAATAGTAGATTCTAAGTCAGCAACTAAGACAAATACAACAACAAGAGTAGACGTAATTGATGCTGAAAAAGTATATGATAGTGGTAAGAAAACTCAAGTAGATGTAATTAAAACAAGAAATGATGACACTTATGAAAAAGTGTATATTAATGCAATCAAAGAAGTATCAGAAGGAACTACAACAAAAACTAAAGTTTATGTAGACCCAATTAAGTCAACTTCTAGTGGAAGCACATCAACAGTAAGAGAAGCTTATAGTTGTCAAAAAACAAAAACAGTAAGAGAATCATACGATTGTACTAAATATAAAACTGAAACTCAATGTACAACAAAATATAAACAAGAAGCATATAGTTGTAATTGTTCAACTAAATATGTAGGTGGTGTATATAAAACATCATGTAATACATGTTATAAATCAGTTCCATATCAATCTTGTAGTGAAGTAAGTAAAGCTTATACTGATACATGTTATAGAGATGTAACAAAAACATATACTGATACATGTTATAGAGATAAAACAGTAACAACTCCAGGCTCAACAACTTATACTTGTCCTTCAACTGCTGAAGGTAGCGAAGGTTCAGGATCAAGTTTAAAATGTTATTATTATAAAACAACAACAACTCCAGGAAGTGTAAGTTATAAATGTCCTGCAAAAGCTGATGGAAGTTCAGGATCAGGATCAAACTTAAAATGTTACTACTTAGAAAAAGTATCTGGTGGATATTCATATAAGTGTCCATCAAAAGCAAATTACTCAACTGGATCTGGAAAGAATTTAAGATGTTATGTAGTTACTAATGGTTCTTATCATTATGAATGTACTGAAAAAGGATATAAACTTGATGGTAAATATTGTAAGAAAAATATAACAGAAACTTCAACAACTAAGAAATGTGATAGTGGATATAAACTTGAAGGAGATAAATGTAATAAATATTCTACAAGTAAAATTGATGCAACTAAGACAACAACTAAGAAAACAATTTATAAATGGAGTAGAAGTGAAAGCTTATCTGGATGGACAAGAACTGGAGATACAAGAACTGTTCAAGGCGAAGAGAAATGTGAATAATTAGAGAAATATTAGAGAATATTTCTCTTTTTTCTTGTATTTTTAAACAAAAAAAGATAAACTAAATATGGAGGTAAATGTATGGCAACGGCTAAAAACAATAAAAAAGGAAAAAAGATAAATGATACTGCTAAAAAGACAACTAAAGCTTCAACAAACACTACTAAAAAAGTTGTGTCAAGTAATAAGCAAAATAAAGTTGTAAAAGATCAAAAAGAAGAAAAAGTTACTGTAGCAGTTAAAGAAGCGGTTAAACCAATTAAGAAAAATAAAGATTTAGGATGGTTATGGATCTTACTAGGAATAGTATTACCACCAGTTGGAATAATCCTATACTTCGTTTGGAAAAACAAAAGAAAACAAGATGCATTAAAAGCAGGCAAAGCAGGACTTACAGCACTATGCGTTTGGTTATTTATAGGTATGTCATTTATACTTAGCGATAAAGGTGGCGGAGTTAATAATAATAGTACTGAACTAAAAAATGTTGATGTAAAATTAGCATCTGATACAATTAAAAATTGGTATAATGATTTAAATAGTGGAGCTGGAGTTGTAACAGTAATCGCTAGTTCAACTTGTCCTCACTGCAAAAACTACAAACCAATTATTACTGATGTTTGTGAAAAGGAAAATATTAAATTATACTTCTTTGAATCAGATGAATTATCAGAAGATGATTATACAATTTTAACTAATTCAATTAATCTTAAAAATTATGAAGGATATGTCCCATATACTTTCATAGTAAAAGATAGAAACTTTGTATTAGATCATACTGGTGAACAAGATGAAACAAGCACAAGAAAAATGTTAACAAATGCTGGATTATTACAAGGTTAATAAAAGTAAATAAAAACTAGGAAACTAGTTTTTTTTTCTACTATATAGTATAATTTTATTAGGGTGAAGTAGATGAAAAAAAGTTTATTCTTAATAATTACTATAAGCTTAATAGCTATTTTTACTAAGTATTACATATCAAACTATAAAATAGAATATAAAGTAGATGGTTATGAAGTAAAAACAATATATAAAGATTCAAGGTTTTATTTTGAAATAACAAAAGATATAACATATAACTTTGATATATATGAAAAAAGAAAATTATCAAAAACAAAGATATCTAAAGTTGAAGAGTTAGAACTTACAAACTATTCATGTATAATTCCTAAAATAGATAACATTAAAACTTATCCTTTATGTTATGATAAAGAAACAAAAGAATACATTGATTATAATTTAATCGATGATGAATTAATAAAAGAATATCAAAATAAGACAAATATAGACTCAAAGCCAGACAAAGACTTTGTATACTATAATTTACTTAAGAATAATGAATATATGGCTCTATGGACCTATAAAGGCTATATAATAATGAATGGAGACACTTACAAGAATATAAACATATTTAAAAAAGATAGGTATGATAATTCAATATCATATATGATAAAAAATACAATTTATATGCCAAATTATGATGAAGAACACGAATATTCAAAATTAGTAACTTTTAATATAGAAACTCAAAAAATAGATTACATTGATTTAGACAAAAAAATAGACTTTGATTCATATATAGTTGGAGACATAAAAAATAAATTATATATATTTGATAATAAAAACAGTATATTATATGAACTTAATCTAAAGAAAAATAAACTAGAAATACTATCCAACAATGAAAAAGGTTTTGTTAAATATGAAAATGGTGAATGGACAAATTGTAGCAAAACAGAATATAAAATAGATAAAATAAAGTATAATGAAAATAAAAACTCTAACTATACATATACTATTAACGAAGGAATACTATACAAACAAATAAATAATAATAAATCAATAAAAACAAAAATATCTAGCAATATTACTAACATAATATTTGAATATAAAGATAATATTTACTACATTTATGAAGATAATTTATATTTATATAACCCATTAAAAGGTAATAATAAAGTTTTCTATAATTATGAGTTAAATTTTAACAAAGATAATACTATTTTTACATATATTAAATAACACTTAAAAAGTATAAACATATAATACTTTAGGTGATTATATGTTAGATAATAATACTAAGGAATTAGAAAGTCCTTTCTATAATTTATATGAAATAAAAAAAGGAGATTCTCTATATAAAATCTCTAAAGAATTTAATGTTAATACTAAGTTATTAGCAGAACTTAATGGACTAAATTTAGACGATTATATATATCCTGGACAGACACTATTGATACCTAAAAAAGATGTTAGTTATTATATTACTAAAGATGGAGACACACTATATAATGTAAGTAATATATTTGGCGTAAAAGAATCAGATATAGTTAATAATAATAGAACGATATACTTATTGCCAGGACAAATGATTTACTATAAAAAATAGACTAACTACTAGTCTTTTTTTTTATAACGTGATATACTTTTTATAATAGGAGTTGGGTAATGTGATCATAAAGAAACCTTATGCTTTCTTGATTAAAAAATTTAGATGGATACATGGTATTCTTTTTGTCATGCTTGCATATTTAGGTATACGTTCTGTAGAAATATACACATTTTTTAGTGATTATGCTACTAATCATACGTACACACTATCATCAACACTTGCATCAGAATATATAGATATATTATTGTTTGCCGTCACCGTACTAGCTATACTATTTAGTGCATTAATATATTTTATTCTATCAATGAAAAATAAAGATAGAAAAACATATATGTGGCTATGTTTATACTATTTACTTTTATTTGCATATTTCATATATATATTTGGTATATTCCATGGTTTAGAACAAGTAGGTTTAAAATTTGAATCTATAAGAGCAATAAGAGATATAAGTGCAATAGTACTTCTTCCACAAATAGCATTCTTATTTATTATTTTAGGAAGAACACTTGGATTTAATATAAAACAATTTGATTTTAAAAAGGATCTAGAAGAATTACAAATAGATACTTCAGACTATGAAGAAGTAGAAGTAGTATTTGGAAAAAATAATTATAAAACAGCAAGATTTATTAGAAAGTTTTTAAGATTAACAAAATATTTTATATTAGAAAATAAATTTTTTGTTACTATAGTTGCATCAATAATAGTATTAATAACATCATTGGTTGTATTTATAAATTTAAAAGTATATAATGTTGATTACAATGAAAATGAAGAAATTATAGCTAATAATTTATCATATAAAATTACAAACTCTTATATAGTTACCAAGGATTTAAGTGGCAATACTTTATCAAATGACAAATCATATATAATAGTTAAACTAACTGTAAGTAATAAGACAAGTACAGACTATAATTTGGTAAGAGAAACTTATAGATTAGAAGATGATAATGAAATGTTAATTCCAACATTTGGTCTTGAAAATCAATTAAGTGACTTGGGTAAATCATATTCACCAATGGAAATACGATCTGGTGTAACTGAAACATTAATAGTTGCTTTTGAAGTTCCAACAGAAAACATTAAAAAAGAATATATATTTAAGATTAAAAATTATAATGATGCTCAATTTGGTAACATAGAAACTAAATACAAAGATATTATTATTAAGCCAAAAGAAATAGATAAAAAAGAAACTGAAATAGGTAAATATTATCTTCCTATAGAAGTAAACTTTAATAAGAGTATGTTAGAAGAAAGTACTACCACTATTACAGAATTTACTATTGATAAAACATTTAAAGAAACATATAATTACTGTATAAAAGAAACTTGTAGTAAAAATACTAATATCATTAAACCAAGCACAGTAGGTAAAGGTGAAGTAGGAGTATTAAGACTAAAAGCTAGAACAACAATTGATGATAATATTTATATAAAAAAATATGTTAAAGATATCGCTGATATTATAACTAGTTTTGGAAAAGTAGAATACAGAGTATATGGAAAATATAAATCTGCAAAGATTACTAAGATAAATAACAAGCTATCAAATAGCGAATATGTTTATTTAGAAGTACCATTAGAATTAGAAGAAGCTAATAAAATTGAAATAATTTTAACAATTCGTGGTGCAAAATACACATTTGTGTTGAAATGATGCATATAATTTGATATAATTATATGCAGTGGAGCCATAGCCAAGTGGTAAGGCACAGGTCTGCAACACCTCCATCGTCGGTTCAAATCCGACTGGCTCCTCCAAAATTGATAAATATTAAACTAACATAATTTGTTAGTTTTTTTTATGAAAAAAAACGAGTAAAATTTACTCGTGGTTTATATATTCTTTTGGAATTTCTACATTTTCTAATATAAAGTAATTAAATATATCATTAATAATCAAAGTAATTAACTTCAAACAATCATTATCAATCAAATTGTTATTAAGATACTCATTAACAATTATCCTTTCAACATCTCAATTATGAAATTGGATTTTAAAGCATTATTAATATTAGTAGCTAAAGACATCTTCACATCCATAAAATACTCCCTATATAACCTTAACAACTATATTATAACATTTAAAATAGCCAAGATTAGATATTTAATAAAACTTTACACGTTATAATATAATAAAAATATTTAGATTTTCTTTTTTAAATAGAAATGTTAAAATTAAAATGGTGAATAATATGAAAATAGCAGTTTTCTCTGATATACATGGAAATTATCAGGCGTTAGAATCAATTTTAAAAGATATAAAAGGTAAAGACATAGATAAAACTATATTTTTAGGAGATGCTATCTCTTTAGGACCTGATTCCAACAAATGTTTAGATTTACTTTTTAAAGAAAAAGTAATATTTATACTTGGTAACCACGAACTATATTCTACTGAAGGCGTATCAATAGATCCAGATACTAATATAAATAAAAAAAATCATAATTTATGGGTAACAACAACATTATCTAAAGAAAATCTAAAAAAATTAAAAGAACAAAAATTAATTTATGAACTTTCTATTAACAATAAAAAATATACTTTTATACATTTCTTATTAGAAAAGAAAAATATTTACTCATTTAAACATTTAAGTATTTTTAGAGATGACACATATATAAAAGAAATGGATAAGATAGATAGCGATTATGTATTTTATGGTCATGAACATGCTGGCAGAATAGACTTTATAAATGGTAAAGAATTTTATGGAGTAGGTAGTAGTGGGTGTAGAAAAGATAATACCACTTATTATTACATAATAGATACTAAGAAAAATAAGGTTAAAAAAATACCACTTTATTATAATAGAAATGCCTTTTTAAAAAGTATAAATTGTAAAGATTATCCAGACTTAGAGAACATTAAAAAAGTATTCTTTGGTATAGAAAAAGAAGATTAACAAAAATCTTCTTTTTTAGTTATCAATTTTAATAGTTATATCACTAGTAGGATAAGTACAACATGGATGAATATAATTAAATTTTATGTCTGCTGCTCGCCTATGTTCAACACCTTCCTTAACACGAACATTTCCCCAAAGAAGTAAACTTCGACAGTATCCACATTCTCCACTTTGGCATTTACTTCTAACTCTTACATTACTAAGTTCAAGAGCTGATAATATAGTTTGATCTTCTGCACAAGTAACATTATATTCTTCGTTATTGGAAAATACTTTTATATTAAATTCCTTACGAGCTTTACTATTAGTATTTTCTTCTTTTATATGATTTTTATTTTCATCAATTGAATGACTACATTCAAGCCTTAAATCCTTTCTGCCAAGATCTAAAACAGATAATTCCTTTCTTATCTCATTATAGAAATCTATATCACCACAAGCAAACACAGTGAATTTAGCCGTAACGAAACTCTTAATCATATTTACTGTTATTCTATTTTTAGGATTATTTCTATTAATAAATATAACTTTAATATTATTACTTGTATTGTCTAATCTATTAAGTTCGTCTTTATATATAAATTCATTTTCACCATTAGCTTCATAAAATATTGTTATATCTTTATCAAGAGACTTATCTTCTATACTTTTAGCAATAGAAACTAATGGACTTATTCCATAACCACGAGCAATACCAACTAATTGTTTTTTATCTCTTATAATAGATGGATAAAAATTACCAGAAGGGCTCAAAGAATCTATAACATCTCCAATATCTAAATTATCTAACATATAATTAGAAACTATACCATTTTTAACTCTAGTAACACTAATTCTATAAACATTATTTAATGCATCATTAGGAGAACTAGATAAAGAGTAGGGACGACTTACAAACTTATCATCAAATTGAAACATTAATGTAATATATTGACCTGGTCTAAAAGTAGCAAGACTATCACCTAAAGCATTACAAAAATAGAAAATTTTAGTATTAGAGTTAACTTCAATAATATTTTTAATCAATAATTTTTGATAAGAGGGATGTATACTTTTAGCAAGTTTATCAACAATATATTCACTATTTACATTGTTACTTTCTGTTCTATTTATTATTTTTTCTCTATTATCTTTTAAATTTTTAAAATTCTTTATATCTTTATTAGGAAAAGATGATATTTTAATTTGTTTCATTATTCATCCTCCTTTTCTATATCTTTTAGTGTCTTATTAGATATTTCATATCCATTTAAATATGTGGAATCATATCCATGTCCATAGTATGAGTAAGAGCCACATAATCTAAGTCCTTCTATAAAATAGTCTTCATTCTTATTAGTTATTCTTGAAATTATTGAATCATAATTATTAAGCATATAACCATAAATAGAGCCATCAGGAGATTTATTATACTTAGAATATGTAATTGGTGTAGATATTTCTAATTCTTCAATATGATCCTTAATATTTACTTCTAATGCTGTTTCTAATCTATTAATTAATTTGCTAGCAATCTTTTCTTTATAATCATAATAATTACTTTCTTTTAATACTTTATCAAAAGGATCTTCATAATATAAAGCGGTTATAGTTATTATAGAAGTACCTTCAATAGAAGCATCATTTATAGCATTGTTTAAACAAGTAACAATCATAGTATTAGAATCTAATGATTTCATATGTTCAAACTCAACATTACTATCTAAACTATTATATATAAGGTATTGATAATTCTTAAGACCAATATCATTTATACTTTTATCTAGGCCCAAATATATAGTAAATGCTGTAGCACCTAATTTTCTACTATTAATAAGTTTCATAGCATTAGCAGGAGTCTTTTCTATCAATGAACCATAAACATTCAAAGGACAACTATTAACTATAATATGTTTACTCTTATAAGTATTGCCTTTCTTAGTAGTAACGCCAATTACTTTATTATTATCTACTAATATTTTATTAACACATTCATTATAATAAATCTTACCACCATAACTAATTATCTTATTCTCTATAGCATTAGAAATCTCCTGACTTCTATTTTTAGGAATATATCCTTTCTTAGTTATGTATTGATAAAAGAAATAAACATAGTGAGCAAAATTCATATTTATAGAAGATACACCAAAATATATCCAATAAGATTCAATAATTTCTTCTATTTTTTTAGGAAGTTTAAGTTTCTTAAAAACTTCATCCATGGTATACGTAGATACATTTAAGAAATTAGGATAATTTTTCTTAAGAAATTCTATATCACAATCATTATTTTTTAAGTAGTTAAACCCATTATATACTTCTTCAGCAAGCTCGAAAAAGTCAATAACTTTATCTTTACATCCAGGTTCTATTTCTTCCATTTTATTAATAAATTCTTCTGTTCCAAATGGTATAACATATTCACATTTAGGATTATCTGTTTTAACAATTTTATATGCTTCTGGAATTTCTACCCATTCTATTTTTTTATTTAATTCAAATTTATCAAATAGTTTTTTTATATCTCCTTCATTATTTTTATTACCAAAATTATGAAGTTCTCTTAAAGAAGTTTCAAACTCAAATCTACCACGAACAAAACTAGTAGCAAGTCCACCAGAAGTATTATTAGATTCTAAAACTAAAACACTCTTTCCATTATAAGCAATATTTAAAGCAGCTATCAAACCACCATTACCAGCACCCACTACTATAACATCATATTCTTCGTTCATTTTAAACTCCTTATTCTAATATAATTGTAGCAAATTATTAAAAATAAATAAATAAAAAGAACTAACTTAATGCTAGTTCTTACATTCTTCTTCATCACATTTTTCATTGAAGTATTCTACTTCTAAAGTTATATGACTTATCTTATCTTCTTTAAGTTTATTCTTAATACTATTTTTAACATTAATAATATCTTGCTCACTAAGCACTTTATTTAAATGTATATGTGCAGTCATATAATTATTAACTCCATCCATAGACCATACATGTATATGATGAACATTATCTACATTTTCATTTTCTTCTATATCACTCTTAATAGTATCTATCTTTATATTCTTAGGTACTTTTTCCATAAATATATTATAAATGTTTCTCATATATTTATATACTTGATATAAAATATATACTGCGATTAATAATGATAAAATAGGATCTATAATAATTAAATTCCATACTTTAATGCAAATACTACCAATAAGTAAGAATAACCAAATAACAGAATCTTCAATTAAATGAGTATTAATCTTTTTATCTTTTTCTTTACTTCTGATAACTTTAATTGCAGCATATAAATTTATAAGAAGACCAAATATACCAAATATAATCATAGCATCATAATTAACTTCTTGTGGAGTCATTAATCTTGGAACAACATTATAAATAATAACGACACTACCAACTAATAATATAAATGAAGCAATTAATGAACCAAGTAAAGTATATCTTAAATATCCATAAGAATATTCCTTATTAGGAAGTTTTTTACTTTTCTTTTCAAAAAAGTATGTAATACCAATAGTAATAGAATCACCTAAGTTATGTAGAGAATCAGATATAATTGAGATACTGTTAGTAAGTAATCCACCTATGGCTTCTATAATGGAAAATACTAAATTTAAAAGAAATGCTATCTTAATATTTTCAGGTGTTCTACTAAGTATACTAACTTTCTCATTAACCTTTTTTTCAACTTTTGCTTCTACTTCTTCAATATCATCTTTTATGTTCTTTTTCATAACTACACCTCTAAAGTATTATAACATACTTGAGTTACATAGTATATAAATAATATTGAATGAATTTCTTATTTTTAGTATAATTATATTGGTGATTTAGATGAAATTATTATCAGATCTTCTTAATATATCAAAAACTAGTTATGAAACAGAATTAGCTGTATTATTGTTAGTTATGCTTCTTATAGTACTAGCAATAATCTGTCTAACAATAATAAAGAAGGCAAAAGATAAATAGGTATGAAAAACAAAAAAATAGTAATCCATCTATGGTGGATATTTTATATTATATTTTTAGAAATGGTTTATAGGGGATTCATAATAGGAAATATACTATCTGTTAATACATTAATAGTTATATTATTTAGTATTCCTTTTATAGTTATCTTTAGTACCATAACAACCCTTTTTAATGAGAAAGTAAATAGAGTTTTAAATATTATTTTAGTATCTGCTCTTACTTTAGTAACTTTAGCTCAAATAGTATATTATAACTTTTATGACTCTATATTTTCATTCTTTTCACTTACAACTGGTACTGGACAAGTAATGCAATTTTGGCAAATGATAATAGATGTAATACTAAGAATCTGGTATATCTTTGTAATTATACTTGTTCCTTATATACTATATTTAGTATTTAATAAGAAATTTAGTTATAAAAGACCAAATAAAACAATAGTTATTAGTGAAATTCTAGCGTTTATTCTATCATTTGCTGGCATATTTCTTGTAGTAAAATATGATAATAAAGGAATTTACTCTCTAAGAAGATTACTTTTTAGTACTCATGCACCGATGCTTACAATAGATAAAACGGGATTACTTACTATGGAAGCAGTAGATGTATATAGATATACATTTGGTTTTGAAGAAGAAATATATATTGAAGAAAAAACCGAACCTGTTATAAAAGAAGAAACTACTAAAGAATATAACATTTATGATATAGATTTTGATAAATTAATAAGTGAAACAAATGATAAAAATTTAATAAGTATGCATAAATACTTTAAAAGTGTAGAACCAACTGAAAAAAATAAATACACTGGACTTTTCAAAGGAAAAAATTTAATCTTTATAACAGCAGAAGCATTTGACACAATAGCAATAGATAAAGATATAACACCAACATTATATAAAATGGCTAATAATTCATTTGTATTTAATAACTATTATCAACCATTATATCCTGTATCTACTTCTGATGGAGAATATATGAATTTAATAAGTTTAATTCCAAAAGAAGGTGTATGGAGTTTTAGAAGGACAAGTAATTTAAGTATGCCATTAGGTATAGGAAATATGTTTAAAAAAGAAGGTTATAATGCATATGCATTTCATAATCATACATATAAGTATTATGAAAGAAACAAATCTCATCCAAATATAGGATTTAACTATTATGGATGTGGTAATGGACTTGAAAAGAAAATGAACTGTAGTCATTGGCCTAATAGTGATTTAGAAATGGTAGAAGCTTCTTTTGATTATTTCTTAAACGATGATAAACCATTCTTAACTTATTACATGACTGTAAGTGGTCACTTAAATTATAATTTTTATGGTAATAACATGGCATCAAGAAACAAAAATGCAGTAAAAAATTTAAAATATAGTGATGCTATTAAAGCATATTATGCAACTCAAATAGAACTAGATAAAGCTTTAGAAAAATTATTAAAAACTTTAGATGAAAAGAATCTACTAGAAGACACACTTATAGTATTAGGACCAGATCATTATCCATATGGACTAACTAGTAAAGAAATGAATGAAGTGAGTAAAACAGATAGATCAGATAAATTTGAAAACTACCACACAACACTTATAATGTATAATCCATCTATAGAAAGAACTGAAATAAATAAAGTAGTTTCGGGTTTAGATTTACTTCCAACTATATATAATTTATATGGTATAGAATATGATTCAAGATTATTAATGGGAAGAGATATATTTAGTGAATCAGATGGTATAGCTATATTATCTGATAGAAGTTGGGTTACAAATAAAGGAACATATAACACAGTATCTAAAAAATTCACAAGTACAACTGATGAAGAAGTTACACAAGATTATATAGATAAAATAAACTCTATCGTATATCAAAAATTCAGTATGTCATCATTAATATTAGATTATGACTACTATAAGAAACTAGGTTTATAACATGAAAATACAAGTAAAAAATTTTGATTTAAAAAATACATTATTAAGTGGAGCATGCTTTAGAGTTATAGAAGAAGATAATGGAAGCTTTAATAATATATTAAAAGATAGAGTTATAAATATTAAACAAGTTACTAACACTTTAATAGTTGAATCAAACAATACTAACAACTTAAAAGAAGTAATAACAGAATACTTTGACTTAGATAGAGATTATAACAAAATAAATGAACAACTTATCAACAATGACATCAAAATGAAAGAAGTAATTAACAAATGTAAAGGTTATAAAATACTTAATCAAGACTCATTTGAAATGTGCATAAGTTACATAATAAGTCAAAATAATAATGTTAAAAGAATAACTAATAGTATAAACTCTTTATCACAAAAATATGGTAAGAAAGTAGTATTTAATAAAAAAGAATATTACTTATTCCCAACATATGAAGAATTAAAAGATTTAACAATTGAAGACTTTAGAGAACTAGGAGTAGGTTTTAGAGATAAGTATTTAATAGATTTCTTAACAAAATATAAGTCATTAAAAGATATAAACAAATTATCAACAGAAGATGCTACTAAAGAACTAATGACAGTTAAAGGAATAGGATTAAAAGTAGCTTCTTGTATTCTATTATTCGGTTATAAAAGATTAGATACATTCCCAATAGATACATGGGTAAAACAAAATATAAAAGAACTTTATGGAATAAAAGATGATCAAAAGACAATAGAAAAATTCACACGTGAAAAATATAAGGAATATTCAGGTCTTGCTATACAATATTTATTTCATAGTAAAAGAAATATCAAGTAACATAAATTGTTACTTTTTTTATGGAAAAATATGATATCATATACTTATAATATAGGTGAGTATGAAAAATAACTTAATTAAAATTTTGCTAACTATGAGTTTCTTATTACTGACAATAACTGCATCTGTTATTGGTTATTTTGAACGCAATAAAATAGATGCATTAGAAAGTAACTTTTATCTAAATGGTGAAAGTAATATGACTCTAGAATATGGTGACAAATATAATGAACCAGGTTATACCATAAAAATGGATGGAAAAGACTATAAAAATGAAGTAAAAGTTATAAGTAATATTGATGAATCAAAAACAGGAGAATATGAAATTAAATATACTTTAAAATATAAAAATTACAATAAAACGCTTATAAGAAAAATTAAAATAATAGATACTAAAGCTCCAGAGTTAACACTAGATGATAAAGAAATATATTGTACAGTAAATGATAAATGTGATGAAATAACATACAAAGCCATAGATAATTATGATGGAGATATTACATCAAAAGTAACTAAAACATCAAATGTAGATATCACTAAAAAAGGAACTTACAATATAATTTATAACGTAGAAGATTCAACTGGTAATAAAGCAGAACAAACATTAAAAGTAAATGTTACTGATAAATTTGAACATACATACGTAGAAGTTAAAATATCTACTCAAAAGTTAGTATACTATGTTAAGAAAAAACCAGTACTTACAACTGATGTAGTAACTGGTCAAAATGGAGCAACTAAAACAGGAAATTTTAAAATACTTAGAAAAACAAAAGATCAATGGTTAGTAACCAAAACATATAGATCAAAAGTGAAATTTTGGATGGCATATGATGGCATTTCTTATGGATTACATGACGCTGGATGGAGAAAAAAATTTGGTGGAGAAATATATAAGACAAATGGAAGCCATGGATGCGTTAATCTTCCAACACCAGCTGCTGAAAAACTATTCTCAATGATTGAAGTAGGGACACCTGTTTATATAAAGAGATAAAATCTCTTTTTTATTGCTTTTTTTACCAAAATAAGATATAATATACACTCAGCAAAGAGGGGAAAAGGAGTGATAAATATGAAGATAATAAAAAAGACTAATATTTGTTCCTTTAGAGCAAATGATAAATCATTAAGTGATAAAAACATAAATGGTCTACATTTTATAACTAAAAGTGGATTTACATTTGATAAAGAGAGCGTAGACAAACATGTACATACTATAAAACCAGTTATATATGAAACAACTAATGATATAACTGCATCTTATGATTATACTATTTATAATCTAATGAACTTTTTAAAAAAATTTCCAAATATGATAGTTTCTCTATCTGATTATGACATGGCACTTAATATAAGAGAAATGCTTAGACTTGAGGGAATAAATTTAAAGGTTTCAACTCCTGTATCTTTATCAACTGATGGAGATTACATAGAATATAGTAATTCATCAATAATAGAAGAAGATAGAACTAATACTTCTAAAATGTTAGAATTATTACGAGAAAAGAAAAAAATAATATTAGATTATGAAACTTATAAGGACGCAGTGGGATTAGAAGTATTAGATGAAATAGAGAGAAAATCAAAAGATACAAATAATATTCTAATAAGTACATGGACTCCAAAAAGAATATTAAAATAATAAAAAGTAGTTGCATTAATAAAATATATATGTTAATATTTTAACGAGGTAAAAAATATATGATGAAATTAAAGTCAAAACATCCTAACTATGTATATAAAAAGTGTTTACTTGGCACTATTGATTTTAATTTCTTTTAAATTTCTCATCATTTATTGATGAGATTTTTTTTGCCATAATTTATTGTTTAAGGAGGAGGATTTATGAAAAAGAACAATAAAATGTTACTCGATGTTAATGAGAAACCACCGGTACTAAAGTGGATATTATTATCTTTACAACATGTATTTGCAATGTTTGGAGCGACAATATTAGTACCAATATTAGTTAATACTGCTTCAGGAACAGAGGTATTATCTATACCAGTAGCACTTATATCTTCAGGCATAGGAACACTTATCTATATTATTTGTACAAGAGGGAAAAGCCCAGTATATTTAGGAAGCTCATTTGCATTTATTACACCAATGATAGTAGGATTTGCTAAAAGTGGAAAATTAAGTGTATTTACAGCAATAATGGCAGTAGGACTAGTATATGTACTAGTAGCATTAATAATTAAACTAGTAGGTAAAAAATGGATTAATAAGTTATTACCACCAATAGTAGTAGGACCTATGATAATGATTATAGGTTTATCACTAGCACCAACAGCAGTAGAAGAAATAGGACTTAATATGGAAACAGTCCCATGGAAAAATATAGTAGTAGCACTAGTTGCATTCTTAACAACAGGAATACTTGCAGTAAGAGGAAAAGGATTTTTAAAAGTAATACCATTCTTAATGGGCATGGTAGCAGGTTACATAGCATCAATGATATTAGGCATGGTAGACTATTCAGGAATCGTAAGTGCTAAAATAATATCAAAACCAGACTTTTATTTACCATTTGTACACTATAAATTAAACTTCGGAGCATTACTTACAATAGTACCAATCGCACTAGTAACTATATCAGAACATATAGGAGATCACAAAGTACTAAGTGAAATAATAGATAAAGATTTAATAGAAGATCCAGGACTAGATAACACACTTATGGGAGATGGAATCGCAACATTCGCAGCAGGACTTATCGGTGGTCCAGCAAACACAACATATGGAGAAAACACTTCAGTAGTAGGTATGACTAAAGTAGCTTCAGTTTGGGTAATAGGTTTGGCAGCAATAATAGCAATAATATTTGGATTCTTAGGACAACTAACAGCAATCATTTCTTCAATACCTACACCAGTACTAGGTGGAGTATCAATATTACTTTATGGATTTATATCAGTAAACGGGTTAAAAATATTAATTCAAAATAACGTTGATTTTGGAAATACAAAAAATGTAATCGTAGCTTCTTCAATGTTAGTTTTAGGATTAGGTGGAGCAGCTATATCAGTAGTAACTAAAAATATAAATCTTTCAATATCCGGAATGAGTTTAGCAGCAATCGTAGGTATACTTCTAAACTTATTAATTAAGGAGGAAAAATAATGAAGGAAATAGTATTAAATCATCCACTAGTTACTCACAAATTATCCATACTTAGAAATGAAAAAACTGGTACTAAAGAATTTAGAGAAATAATAAGTGAAATATCAGTATTACTTTGTTATGAGGCGACAAAAGATGCAAAACTTGAAGAATGTGAAATAAAAACTCCTCTTGAAAAATATAAAACTTATAAATTAAATGAAGACAATTATGCATTTGTACCAATCCTTAGAGCTGGAATGAGTATGGTAGATGGTATATTAACAGTAATACCAAATGCTAAAATAGGTCATATTGGACTTTATAGAAATGAAAAAACTTTTGAACCAGTAGAATACTATTATAAAATGCCAAAAGGTATAGAAAATAGAGAAGTATTCGTCCTAGATCCAATGCTAGCAACCGGAGGAAGTGCTATTGCAACAATAGATAGACTTAAAAAAGATGGCGTTAAAAAGATTAAATTCTTATGTATTATCTCATCACCAGAAGGAATTAAAGCATTAAAAAAAGCACACAAAGATGTCCAAATATATACTTCTTGTGTAGATAGATGTCTAAATAAAAATAAATATATTTTACCAGGACTTGGAGATGCGGGAGACAGAGTTTACGGTACAAAATAAACTAATGATTAAATAATTAAAAACTATGTTATAATAATATTATGATAAAAAAGATACTAAAAGAAAATTGGATATATATGTTAATTATTATCTTATTGATAGTATCTTTTATTGTGATTAAAAATAGTAATGTTTACAAAAATATTGTAAATTTTGACTATCAAGTAATTGAATTTTTTGGTAATATAAATGACAAGAGATTAACAGCAGCAATGAGTTTTATTACAAATTTTGGTGATTGGTACATACCAATTATAATAATCGTGTGTATATTTCTATTTATAAAGAATAAATGGTACTTTTATTTAATATCAGGAAGCTATTTATTTTCTGGCATAGTAGTATTCATTACAAAGAATTTAGTCCAAAGACCAAGACCACTAGAAGCACTAATAGAAATACCTATTAGTTTCAGTTTTCCAAGCGGACATACTTTAACATCATTAGTATTCTATATGACATTATTTTATTTAATGACTGAAAAATCAAATATAGTAGTAAGATTAACATTTGGACTATTATTTTGTTTGTTAATTTGTATAGTAGCATTTTCAAGAGTTTGCCTAGGGGTCCATTTCTTCTCAGATGTAATGGGCGGATTTATACTAGGCATTCCATGTTTATTATGTAGTATAAATATAATAGAAAAGAATTTTAAGGAGAAGTTAGTATGAAAGCATTAGCTTTAGAAGGCGGGGGAGCAAGAGGCGCATATGAAGCCGGAGCTATAAAAGCACTATCTAAAAAGAAAATATTTTTTGATGCAGTTGCAGGTACCTCAATAGGGGCAATAAACGCAGCATTCTATGCATGCGATAATGTAGATGGAATGTATAAATTATGGGAAACAACTGATAGTAAAGAACTATTCGGACTAGATGGAAAATTCTTAAATGACATTTCAAATCATAAATTTGATTTAAAAGAAATAAAAGATAACAAAGAAGATATAGAAAAAATAATAAAGAATATTGGTGTAGATACAACTAATATAAGAAAACTTCTTTCAAAAAACCTAAAAGAAGATAAATTTTATAAAAGTAAGATAAACTTTGGACTCGTTACATTTAGTATAAGTGATTTAAAACCAATAGAAATATTCAAAAAAGATATACCGAAAGGAAAATTTGTGGATTATGTTTTAGCTAGTGCATATTTGCCGGGTTTTAAACTAGAAAGAATTATTGATGATAAGTACTATCTTGATGGCGGAGTACACATGAATTGTCCAATAGATATGCTTTTAGATGAAGGGTATGAAGAAGTCTATGCAGTAAGAGCATGGGATAATAGAAAACTTAAATATAAACCAAGAAAGAATGCAAAAGTACATATTATTAAGCCAGGAGAAGACTTAGGATCAATATTAGTATTTACTCCTGAAGTATCACTCTATAGAATGAATCTAGGTTACTTTGATACTCTAAAATACCTAGATAACTTAGATGGAAATAAATATTATTTTAAATATAAAGACGAAACTTACTACGATAGACTATTTGATAAAGTAACACTAAAAAGAATGATAAAAAAATATAATAAAGGTTTACCACCTAAGTCAAATAAAGAATTCATTATAAAAGTAATAGAGAAGGTATGTAAACAAAAAAATATAGAAAGATTTAAGATTTATAATATTCCATATCTTATCACTAAACTAAAATATCAATTTGCTGGCGATAAAAATAATCTATATTATGATTTTATAAAGAATATAAAAGTGGATTTTGAAGATTAATCCACTTTTTTTAATAAAGGACTTGCAAAATATACATTTTATTGCTAAAATATTATTTGCAAATGCAGGTATAGTTCAACGGTTAGAATGTGGCCTTGCCAAGGCTAAGATGCCGGTTCGATTCCGGTTACTTGCTCCAATATGTTATTTAGTCATTCGAAAGAATGATTTTTTTTTTATACAAAAAAACACCAATTCTTTTATAATGATGTTTTTAATTATCGTTTATTTCTAATTTTAATTACTAACAAAATTACACAAGTTATCAGCATACTTAAAATCGTAGGAATATTACTAACAGACATTCCACCACCGCCTGTTGGATCATTCACAACAGTAATAAGTTCTGTAATATTAAATAAATAACCAATACCATTAATTATCAAGAAAGAAACAGCAAATATTAAGATTGATTTTGCAACTTTTTCATTCATTCTTTCACCACCATATTTATTAGTAAAATAAAAGTTTTTTAAATATTTAAAATAATAGTTTTATATATAATCAATTACTACGTTATATACTATAGGTATAAAATTAATAATTAGTAGTACTACAATATAAAATGATAATACAATAGGTAAACTATATTTATAATCTCTAAATGTTTTACATGAAAAATAGAATAATGAAATGAGAATTCCAATTACTAAAATTGCAATTGCTATATACGTAAGAGTTATAGGAAAAGTATCATCAGTAAATAATGGTGTTCTAAAAATGACAGTTAAAATAGGCATAACCATTGCATAAAGTGTTACAGCAGTCATAATAGTATAACATATTTACTTGCTAATGAATTTGCATCAGTAAACAAAGTCATATAAAATGTAAAAGCACAACTATAATAAAGTAAAATATTCCAAATTAAAGTTTCATAGCATCCATTTATAAATCCAAATAATCCTATTAAAGTAAGTGATATTGCAAAAATCTTTTTACATTTTAAGTTTAATGAATTAATATCCATGAATACGCCTCTATCATAATTAAATTATAATATGAAATTATTCAAAAATAAATAAAATTCAATATATGTTATTACACATATTTCTAATAATTTCGAACAAATTATTAGTATTTAGCTCTAAGTAATTTCAATATAAAAAACTTACTAATTTAATTGTTAGTAAGTTTTAATTTTTATCACATATTATCTTTTGAACTCAGTGCTACCATCACTAAATTCAGGACCATTATCATAACCCAATGTATATAATGGTTTTGGCTTTTTAGATTGTTCACTAATTCCTAAAGAATTTAGAAAAATTTTATTGATTAGTTCTGTTTGAAATCGTGACATAAATAAGTTAGTCACTATATCTCTATTATATTTATAACTATTATTATTAATTTTATTTAGCAAAGATAATGGATCTATAACACCATTTAATTTACATGAACTAATTAATTCTCTGCATAAAGTATTGTACAATTGTTCAGCTGACTTATTGAACGCATATCTTTCGCCAAATATTTTTTCATCATGAAATCTTTTAACACCTGCTGAATTAAGCCAAATGTTAGCAAACATAGCTGTATCTATAATCATGGGGTCAGTTTGAACAATACCAGTTTTGATATCTCTAATTTTTATTTTTGAAGGATCTAAATCAAATAGTTCATTAGGGTCTATAAAAATTTCATACTTCGCTACCAAACTTTTCAATTCATCAAACGAAGGTATTCTCATAGAAGATAATTGTGTGGTTTGAGTTTGTTGTTCACCCATATCTACTTTTTTAGAAGTTTTAAAGAAATCAACTAGTTTTGGATTATAAGTTATAATTCCATTTTTATCAATATATCCTATATATCCTCCAGCCTCAAATACTTTTCTATCTAATCGTTTACGACTAAGATAGTTATCTACTAAGACCAATCTATTATCATTAAAAAACTTTTTCTCAGTAAATACGCTATTTCCTTTTAAAACTTCTATACCATCTTCTTGAACTATTTCATATATGTCATATTTCATAACATCAATTCCATTTGCTTTATGAGGAGTACTAAACATTTGTTGTGCAATAAACACACTGCCATCACTTCTTATAAATCGTTTTGTTGGGTATATAAAAATATTTCTTATTTCTTCTGGTTTAGATATTTCACGATATGAAGAAACTAATTCAAGTTTGCTACCATCTTTACTTTTTCTAACTTTACCAATATAAAATGTTCTTTTATTTATAGAATCTGCAATATTTTCTTTTGAAAATAAAATATTATCAACAGCATCTTCATAATTTTCAGGAATTGGTTTATCAAAATTTTTAGAATCAACTAAATGTGCTACATTAACATCACTATACAATATTAATGGTAATTGTCTCTTTCCATTTTTTGACACTTCAGCATAGTAATATCTATAATATGGAACGTTATCTATTATAGTATCGCCTATTTGAGCTAGTATGTACTTTGAGCCATCTTTCCTTTCTCTATAATAGGTTGTAGAATTAAAATCTCTTGCTCTTTTAATCCCAATACTTGAAAAAATTTGTTGTACAAGTTTAGGATCTATTTGTGATAAAGTATGTTCGTAATTCTGTGTTTTTTCCCCTGGAGCAGGGTGGTGGCAACTACTAAATGTAGCAATATCTTTACTTAGCCAATCGAAACTATTTGATTTACCAGCTCTAAATATTGTATTGTCCCATGTTAAATCAATTGGATATTTTCTACCGTTTATATTTATTATATTCCAAGCATGAGCACCTGTACTTAAACCATCAGTATCTACTTTAGTATAACCTTCTACATATTCACAACTAATATTATTTCTATCCATAAATTCTTTTAAAATCATTGCATATCCGGCACATACTGTTTGATTTGTGATTAGACCTCTTAAACTCCTAATTTCACTAGATAATTTATGTTCGAATTTTGGATCATACATAATTTTTCTTTTCAACTTATCATATACATATAAAAGTATTTGTATGTCGGACCAATTTTTACTTATGCCAGATTCTATTTTTTCAATTTCTTCTAAAATTTTAATTGTCTCATTTCTTGTATAAATTACTGCATCTTCATAATAATTTGAAGACCAATTCAAGTCTTTTCCATAACGATTTATTCTATCAGAGTCATATCCACCAGCTATACGTATTGCTATGCTTGGATCTAGTTGCTTTATCATAGAAGAAGAAATTCCTTTAGTATTTTGAACCTCAACTAATATTTTTGAATTAGGATATCTCCTAGATATTTCTCTTATGTATTCTAAATCAATAGGCTCGTTTAATCTAAAAGTGATTTTATATTGATAATCATATTTCATTAATTATCACCATCAAATTCAACCATATTTTCATTCAAAATCAAAATATTTTTTTTCTTTAAACTTTTAAATAAACCTATTTTAGTATTATATTGTTTTTTATCAATACTAATTTTTTTAAGATTTGATAAATTATTTACAAATTCAAAATTATACATATTTGTATTATCAACATACAATTCTTCTAAAGTGCTAATATTTATACCATCATTATCTAATATATTTGAATATGACAATTGTAAGTATCTTAATTTATTAAACGAATTTATTTTATTAATTTCAACATTCCCATTTACTATAGTTAATTCTTCTAAAGCTTTAAAGTCATTAATAAATGAAAAGTCATCGATTTTACAATTTATAAATGATAAAGATTTAAGATTTAATAAAGAAAATGATTCAAATCCCTCAAATTCACAATTATCAAATATAAGTTCAAATAAATTACTTAATGAATGGAAAATATTATAGTCATTATTATAGATATATCCATTTCTTAAAGTTATACTTCTTAATTTTTTAAGTTTTTTTAACTCATTAAGAAAAGTAGAACTATCATCATTCTCATCGTTATAATTAATTATGACTTCATATATATTATTTAATTCTTCTTCAGTAAATTTATTATCTATTTTGTCTAATTTAAACATAATATAATTAGCCAAGTTTTCATTATTAATATTTATAATAGTTTCCATTAGACACACCCTTCTTTCAATTAATATTATATCATATGATTATGCGTAGTAATAGTTTAAAGCTGATATATAAATTAAAACAAGACATTAAAAATATCTTGTTTATTTAGTTTAAACTAATAATATGATTTTTATAATTATTTAAGCATATTATATATCAAGCCAAAAAATGTTATTGTTGAAAGCAATCCCATTAAAACTAAGAAGACTATCATTCCTTTTTTATTTTTGCCTTTATATTTTATAATAGTACGAATGATTCCAACAATCAATATAACTAAACCTAATAAAACAAAAACCTTTTCTAAAGATGAACCATTATTAAAATTAAAAGCGCCAGCAAGTGTACCTCCAAGAACTATTTCAGCAATATTATCATCAAATTTTTGTTCTTTGGTATTATCTTTACTCATAAATAACTCCTTTCTACTACATTACTACTATCAGTATAACATAACTATTTTTCTATATCTAGATATGTTTTTAAAAGTATATGTATTTCATTTAACTAAGTGTTTAAAACTATTAGTAAATATTTAATCATAAAAACTATTAATTTAAAACATCAACATCAACAATTTCATATTCATCATTATATGTTATTTTATAAACGCCAGGGCTTTTAGGTTTTTCATCAACAATTTTTTTACCATTATAAGTTACATATATTTTTTTATTTTCGTATTTAAAATCGCATATATTTTGTAAAAATGAAAGAAGCATAATTCCATGAATTACAATTATAGATTTATCATTTTCTTTTAATGTTTCACTAATAAATTTGTTAAACCTTTTGTCCATCTCATTCAGTGATTCACCATTATCAATTTTATAATTTTTATCATTAAATGATCGTTCAGTAAAATCATCTGGTAATTGATTTAGATAACTAATACCAAATTCTCTTTCGTTAATTCTATCATCTAGTTTTATTTTTACATTATTAAATTCACTTAAATATTTAGCAGTGGCTATAGCTCTAAATGAATTACTAGAATAGATATTATTAATGTTATGGAGTTCTTCAATATTGCAAAGTTCTTTTGCTTTTTGTTCTCCTTCAATAGATAATATCATATTTTTATTATATTCTTTCCAAGAAACATTTTTATAGTCTTCATAATTCTCAATTTCTACAAAGGGACTAGAATGTCTAACTAAATATACATATTTCATAATTATCAACTCCATTATTTACATAAATTATAACATTTGAAGTTTTATTTTTAAACTCTATAATTCTATGTTTAATCCAACTTGACATAAATCAATATAAATAAAAAAGTTAGCTCAATTGCTAACTTAATATTTAAGAACTTATTTATCCTCTTTTTTTTCTTTGAAACTTTTCTTATTTTCTAACTTCTTAGCATCATCTACTTGTTTTAAACCTAAATTAATAAAGTAAATAATTACTAACCAAGCTAAAATTGTTAATGTTATTGGAAGTAAGTAATAAGGTATATTAATAGGCATATCCCAAATACCATGGAGTACAATTGGTATTAAACAAATAAGTAAGAATCTTTTATCATTTAAGTGTTTCTTATCTAATTTATCAAATCCTTTAACATACATAAGTGCAGCACCTTCGATAGCAGCCCAAGCAACGTGTCCACCTGGAGCTAGGAAACCACGAAGTTTAATAACACCAAGCATTGTGCTAAGACCACCTTTAAGCCCATAATTTAATATATATCCTGCAGTTTCAAAAGCGGCAAATCCAGCACCTACAGCAGCACCTACTAATAAACCGTTTAATATATAATTACTTTTTTTACTCTTAAGTAAGAAGAATGCAACTATAGCTGCTTTTGCAACTTCTTCAACAAGTCCAACCATCATTGCACCAATAAATGTTGAAATGTCAGTATTAATATCAAGAGAGCAAAATAGAATAGTAAGTATCAAGCTAAGAGCTCCCCCTAATATAAAGTATTTCATAACTTTATAGAATGGAATATTTCTAAATATATTAATTTCATAAAAGAATATAAGTATTGTAACTGGAACAGCAAAAGCAGCAAGCATAATCATTGCAGGTAAGAAGTTAGTATTACCATAAGTTACAAATCCAATTCTAACTGGAATATATGCGATTAAGAAAAACATTAATATTTTAAAATATACCCAAGCATTAGCTTTTCTTGGATCAATGTCTTTAACATTAGGAGTAGTCTTTTTTCCTCCACAAATAAATACTTCATCAAGTTCTTCATCAGTATGTTTATCAAAAGTATGTTTAAACAAATCTTTAAAAGTTACATAGTTTTCACTTTTAGCACCAGTTATTTTATCTAAGTTTTCATTAATTATATTTTGCGAATTTTTCTTTTGAAGAGGATATCCACATTCAGGACAAGTGCTATCGTTTTGTTTTACTTCAGTACCACATTCAGGACAAACTATTTTATCATTTTTATATCCACAATGAGGACACACTTTAGCAGTACTAGATATTTCTTTTTTACATTCACTACATTTTATTAGTGCCATATTAATTCATCTCCTTTAATGATTTAATTATTAAAGCTCCAACATTATTTATTTCAGCAGTATTAGAGTTTTCTTCTTTAGTAGTTATTAAATACATACTATTTCCGACTAAGAATGCATATCTATTATCAACTACAACATGACCATTAGAAGTATACATATATTGAATTCCATAAACATACTTATCACCAATATATGAACTAAGCATACTAATAGTAATAACCGCATCACTATATTCTTTACCAATTTCATTAGTAAGTTCATTCAATAACTGAGCAGGATCAGTATAATTTTTATATTTTTCTATAAGAATATAAGGTATTAATGCTCCTTGATCATCTATATTCTTTCCTACATAAATTCCACCTGATTTATCAATATAAACTTTATAATTTGTAGGAAATTCAAAATATTTACCATTTTGATTAAATTCATAATTACCATTTTGATTTGGCTTTAACTCTGTTGTAGGACTTCCGCTAGTACCATTGCCCTCATTTATATTTCCTTTAGAATTATTAAAGAATAGGAAATAACCAATTACTAGAACAATCAATACAATAATTAAATATTTTTTATCCCATTTACCTTTCAACGCCTTTAGTTTTTCATTACTAATTTCAATTTTCTTTTTAAATGAATATCCACAATGAGGACAATTTTCTGCCTTATCACTTACTTTTTTGTCACATTCTGGACATTTAATTAATGCCATAAATTTCCTCCTATTAATATAAAATAAGTATACCAAAATAACATTTAAAAGTCATTAATACTTATATCATTTCTATAAATATTATTCAAAATAAATCACTTAATACAATTATTAAGCGATTATATAGATTATTTCTTTTTAAATATTCTACTTAAAATACCATTTTTCTTTATTTTATATCCTTCTGGATAATCAATACCATCTGGTAAAGTCATTTTAATATGTCCTTGTTTAAACCATAAGTAATCTCTTATTGAAGCCATTTTATAATCAGCTAATACTATATCAGCATGTATTTTATCACATATATTTTTAGCTTCTTCTACAGTTAGATTATTATATTTTCTAGCTGCGTTGTTTCTCTCATTACAAATATTTTCACCTTTGATTATAATTTCTTCTTCAGATAAATCTTTAAATTCATCATAATTTATAATATAATCCAAACCATTAAAGAACTTAACCATCTCTTCACCATTGTATTCTCTAAATTCATATTGATTATTTGAGTTACACATAAAGTAATTACCAAAAATTTTACTTATTACTTCCACTGGAAAAGGTATTTGAAGTTCAGACAAAGCTGGCACTAAATTTACTATATCAATATTTTGAACATAAACTTTATTTCCTCTAATAATTTTCATAATAAACCTCCATTTGAAAATTATTATAGCATATCCGTTTTCATTCACAAATAAAAAGCACTAATTTTTAGTGCAATTTATAGTCTCTGTTTTAACACAACTACCATTACTTAGATTAAAACCATCTTCACAACTAACAGTTTTTACTGAAGAAGTAGTTGGAACACACCACATAAATGCTCCACCAACACCATCTTCTTCGGTATACATATAATCACTTTTATTTTTACAAGTCCAGCCATTAGTATTTTCGGCTTGATATTTACCACTATAATTTAAGCATTTACCATTTTTTAAAGTATATCCCTTAGAACATCCAGTTCCTTCTTTAGTACTAGTAGTAGTTGTTCTAGTACATTTAGAACCATCTTCATTTGGAGTACAATTTTGTGGACAAGTATAAGGTAAAACCCATTTAGCAGTTATAACCATATCTCTATCTATAGTAGTTTCACTAGTAACTTTTGTTCCATTACTTTGTACCCAACCTTCAAATTTATATCCATCTTTAACTGGTTCCACTGAAAGAATTATAACACTATCTTTAGCAAGTACAAGATCATTTATTTTGTTTCCACCATCTGTATTAAATTTAACCGTCACAGTTTTCTCACCAGCTTTAATCCATCTTGGTTTTAAAGTAGTGTTTTTATCAAGAGTTGCATTTTCATCAACAACATATCCTTCATCATTAAGCCACCCAATGAATGTATTTCCTGGCATAACAGGTGTTTCTAAAAGCATAGGAACTTCCCCTTTAACACTTATTACAGTTATTGTAGAATTATTAACAACATAACTTATAGTAATTACTTCTTTGTCTTTAGGAATCCATCTAACTTTTAATTCCATGTTTCTATTTACTTTAGTATAGTTAGTAGCGATTTTATTATTATAAATAAATCCACCAAATATATATCCATCTTTACTTGGTTCACTTGGTAAAATAAGATTTTCGCCTTTTTTAATTCTTATTTTTTCAATAGCACTACCACCATCAGTATTGAAAGTAACAGTATATTTACTAGTAATAATTAAAATTGTAATAACAATTGCTGAAATTAATACTAAAGCTATACCACCAATTATAATATATTTCTTTTTCATATATCCTCCACATTATAAATATATCATAACAAAAAAATAGTGTAGTGTACACTATTTCTTTTTATTATATTTATAAAATCCTTCGCCACTAGACATGCCAAGTTTTCCCTCATCAATATATTTTTTTAATAATTTTTCCATACCTTTAAAGTTATATGGAGCTAAGAAAGAAGGAATTTTTACATACATAAGTACGATTTCATATGCAGTTTTAAGTCCAACTGTATCAAGTATTTGAAATGGCCCTTTAGGAGAACCTGTACCAAGTGTCCAAGCTTTATCGATACTTTCAACGTCTGATATTCCATTAACTAATAAATCTAATCCTGAGAATAATAAAGGAATTAACATAGAGTTTAATAAATATCCAGATTTTTCTTTTTGAAGTGGAAGAGCTATCATATTAATATCTTCAGCAAACTTAATAACTTCTTTAAAATATTTTTCATCAGTGTTATTATGTTTCATAACTTCCGCAGTATTATTTTTCCATATTGAATTAGCAAAGTGTAATGATAAGAATTTTTCAGGTCTTCCTGTATATTTAGCAAGCTTACTTGGTAGCATAGTAGATGAATTAGTAACAACTATAGTCTTTTCATCTAGTATTGGTGCCATTTCTAAATATAAATCTTTTTTAGCTTTAAAGTCTTCAGTCATAGCTTCAATTACTAAGTCAGCTTCTTTTAAAGCTTTGTTAATATCTAATTCTAATTTAATATTTTTATAAGCATCTTCTACTTTTTTAAGACATTTCTTTTCATCAAATTCGTTTTTACCTACAATACCACGACACCAATTATTAACATTCTTTTCATCTTCACTTGACATTAGTTTTATAGCATCTACATAAGATTTTTTTACACTTTCTAGTTTTGGTTTAGTTCTTTCAATACTTCCTTTACTTCTAAGCCATATTGTTACATTAAAGCCACAATAAGCTGATTGAAAAGCTATTTGAGTGCCTAGAACTCCACCACCCATAATAGTTATATTTTTCATGATTTACCTCCTAGTAACTAAATAATTATATCATATTATAAAAGCAAAAGCTAAAATTTTACATATACTAGACTAGAAGGTTTTTATGGAGATAACTTTAAATAATACAGTTAGTGCTGTAGGAAACTATAATAGTATTCCAACTTCTATTACATCTTTAGCTTCAGTAGTTACTATGATAAGTACTTGAGTCAGGCACATAAACTATTCCATAATAATTATATCCAGTAACATCCATATTTTTAATTATTACTTTTGAAGGATATACTGCGCTTACATATATAGCACTTGTACCACTTGTACTTTTCATGTCTATGTATTTATGTCTAACATTATCATAAGTTCCATCTATCGTAACAGTGGTTTTACTACTAGAAAGTTTTATACCACTAGTAAGAGTAATATCACTATTTAAATAAACATAATTATATGTATTAGCTTCTTCAAGCACACTTTTAAGTTCACTAAAATTACTAACAACAACTGTATTTTCATCTATTATAATCATACTAATAATATGAAATTTCTTGTAATAATTGATTAAATATTTAATTTATGTTATAAAACTAGTAAAGGAAGTGTATCATGGGAAAGTTTAGTAAAACAATGAAAGAAAAATATAAAGAAAAAAATAAAAAATCTATTGCTGTATATCTATTATTAAGACTTCTTGTAATAGTATGTATGTGGACTCAAATAGTAATGAAACAATATAACAATGCATTACTTTGTGTTTTAGCATTATTCTTATTCACAGTTCCAACTATTATATCAGAGAAGTTTAAAATAGGTATTCCAAGTCTTTTAGAATCTATAATATATATGTTTATATTCTCAGCAGCAATTCTAGGCGAAATAAATAATTTCTATGGAATAATACCTGGATGGGATACTATGCTTCATACTCTTAACGGATTTATATGTGCAGGTATAGGCTTTTCATTAGTAGATCTCTTAAATCAGAATAGTGAGAAAATTAGTTTATCTCCAATATATGTAGCACTTGTAGGATTTTGTTTTTCAATGACTATAGGGGTACTTTGGGAATTTTATGAATTTGCGAGTGATAGAGTATTTTTAACTGACATGCAAAAAGATAGAGTGGTACAAAAATTTGGTTCAGTTAATTTAAATAAAGATAAAATTAATAGTACTATCAAAGTAGAAAATATAGATAAAACAACAATTCATACTAAAGATGACAAAATCTACGTTATAGAAGGTGGTTACTTAGATATAGGTATTATAGATACTATGAAAGATTTATTTGTAAACTTTATAGGAGCAGTAGTTTATAGTACACTTGGTTACTTCTATATTAAGAAAAGAGATTACTCATTTGTTAAAAATTTCATGCCAAACAAAATAAAGAACGAAAATTAATCGTTCTTTTTAAATTCGTCTTTATGTTCATTAAAGAAATTATAATATATTTTAACATTTGGTAGTTCTGTCCAATTTTTAGTTTTAACTTCTTCCTCATCCAAATCATATATTTTAGCTTCCATTAAATTAAGTAAAAAAGGTGAGTGGGTAGAAATAATAAACTGACAATTATAAAATCTAGTTGATTCTTCTATAAATTTTTTAAGTTTTAGTTGATTTTCAGCAGATAAACTATTTTCTGGTTCATCTAATATATAAATACTATCTTCTTTAATCTCTCTTTCCCAAAACATTAAAGCGGATTCGCCATTAGACTGTTCTACTATATTATTATTGCCAAGTCTATCTCTCACATATCTTGACATTGTTTTTCTTTTGGAGTCATACGTATCTCTTAGCTTATCATAATTATCAAAATTATTTTCACTACTAAACTTCATATCAAAGTATTCACGGCTTAATCTCTCTTTTCTTCTATTAACACTAGCATTTATACTCCTAATATCAAGTAAATAATCAAACACATCATCACTAGTAATAGTTTTAATTTCCATAGGCTCTTCAAAACTCATATCATATCTACATCTAGAAGCATATAAATCAAAGAAAGTACCTTTGTCAAAAGCTTCTTTTCTATTTGAATGAAGACACTCTGATATTATATTAAGAAGAGTACTTTTACCACTACCATTACCTCCATAGAATATAGTTATATTACTAAAAGTAATTTCTTTAAATCTTTTCATAGAAAATAACCCAACTGGATAATAAGAATTATATATATTTCTAGTTTCAGTTTCAAATAAACCGTGTTCTTGCATTTCATCAAGCAATTCAAATCTTTTTAAATAAATCATAAAACCCTCCTAATCTTTAATAACTATACCTAAATATCTTGCAAGCATAGCTGCCTGTATCATATTAACGGTAATATCTTTCAAAGAAGATAAATCTATATTAATGTCTTCAATATTAGAATTGGACAAATCAAAACCAATATGTTCCAGTCTCAAAATAGTAACTTTATTAAGATTACACTTATCAAATTCTATATTTTTAAACCTACATTCTGTTAAATAAGATTCATCTATCATACACTCACTAAATAACAAATTATCAACATTCACAGAATAAAAATTACTATATCTTAAATTACAATTATTAAACTTTATATTCTTAAGACTAACTTCACTAAAAGAAACACCAATTAATTTAGAATTATTAAATATGGCCCTATGAATACCAACACTATCAAATACTTTATTAGATAAATCACAATTATTAAATATACAATCTATAAATTCTACATTAGATAGTTCTATATCGCTAAAATCTACCTTATTGAATATACATGAGTTAAAAGCAATATTTTTAAAATTAGTTATATTACTTTGATCAAACTCTTTATTATCAATAGAATACTCATATTCTTCATCTTTAAAGTATTCAGTAAATTTAATTTTTGGTTCAATAATTTTCTTCATGATTTTATTATACAATATAAAATGTCATATATTGTAAAAATCTTTATAACTAGTTTTTATTATGTTAAAATATAGATGTGATTAATATGAATGACGTTAATATTTTTTACGATGAAATAATTAATGAAGCAAGTACCGGTAGAGTAGATTGCTTCTTTATGATGAATTTACTTTTTAGTACATATTTAAAAGAAGAAAACAAAACTATTGAAGCTAAAAAAGATGACAACGGTAGATATTTAATACCAACACTAGTCATAAAAAATAAAGAAAGATTTAACAAGTTATTAACAGATTATTTAAACTTAGCTAAAAGTAAATATGATTTAACTAAATATTATGAGGCTTTAGACTTTTCTGATATCAAAAATCATGAACAAGTTATAAACAAGATAGTTTTAACTACTTTATGGGCAAATGCTACATATGATGACTTTAGTGAATCAGAAGAGTTTATAAAAAGACAAATAGCATTTTTAAAAGATGATACTTTTAGTAAATATAATGAACCAACCATAATTGGATATTCTGAAATGTTAGGTGGATACGTAGAGATAAAAAATATTTCTGAACCAATATTAAATGAAACACCAACTTCATTAAAAATATCTTTAATCGAACCAGAAACCAATGAAAGATATACTTTTCCTTTAGTGAGATATGGTATAGAAGATGGTAAATGTTATATATACGCAGTTCAAAAAAATAAAAAATTTGATGAAGAAAATAGTTTTAAGAAAAAAGTTAATAGAAGATTATTTAAAATAGGAGAAAACTTTGATACTAAAAATGATACTTATGAAAATTATAAAGAAGGTAATTTAAAAGATGTATCTGCTTCATTTGTAGTTGCATCTAATATAGCTCTTGGTTTATTATCATCAGAAGGAATTAATGATATAGTTATACCATCTATATTAATTGAAAGATGGAATGCAAAAGAAACTAATATTTTAGTAAGATCAGAAAGAGAAAAAAATTCAGAAGAGTATATAGATACTAACAAAGATGAACATGATCAAATACAAAGTAATTTAACAGAAAAACTTCTAAGAACTTTTTTAAGAATAGTAAGCCATAATAAAACCTTTGAAGTAGCATCATATCCATTTGATATTGATTCATCTCTTCACATAAAAACTAGTCCTGAACTTGATTGCAATAATAGTTTGTTAAATGAAACTTTTCTTATAGGAGAAAAAGTAAATAGTAAGAAAATATGATATAATGTATGTACGGAGGAAAATATGCTTGTAAGTAAAGATTGGAAAGATTATGAATGTATTGATGCAGGTAATGGTGAAAAATTAGAACGTTGGAAAAATGTTATCCTAAGAAGACCAGATCCTTGGGCATTATGGACACACAAAGATACTAAAGAGTGGCATAGTTATCATGCTTTGTATCATAGAAGTGATAAAGGCGGAGGTTACTGGGAAAATAAAAAAACTTTTCCAGAGTATTGGACAGTAGAATATAAAGAATTAAAATTAAAGGTAAGTCCAACTGGATTTAAACATACAGGTTTATTTCCAGAGCAAGCAGCCAACTGGGATTTCATTATGTCTAAAATAAGAAATGCTAATAGACCTATAAAAGTACTAAACCTATTTGCATACACAGGAGCAGCAACTATGGCAGCCTCAATGGCAGGAGCAGTAGAAGTAGTGCATGTAGATGCATCAAAAGGAATGAATGATTGGGCAAAAGAAAATGCTAAACTTTCAGGATTAGAAAATAATAAGATTAGATATATTTGTGACGACTGCTTAAAATTTGTAGAACGTGAGAAAAAAAGAGGAAATAAATATGATGCTATAATAATGGATCCGCCAACATATGGAAGAGGTCCATCAAAAGAATTATGGAGATTTGAAGATAGTTTGAATAAATTAATAGATTCATGCATCGATATATTATCAGACGATCCATTATTCTTACTAATAAGTTCATATACAAAAGGTATAACACCAGAAATATTAAAAAATATTTTAGAAACAAGTGTTGAAGAAAAACTAAAAAATGGTAAAATAAAGACAGATGAAATAGGATTACAAATCTCAACAAGAAATATGATACTTCCCTGTGGAGTCTATGGAAGGTGGGAAAAGAATGAAAACTAAAATGGTAATTAAAAGTATATTTGTAACTTTACTAGTTATAATATTAGTTGCACTAGCTGTAATAGCATTTACAAAAATCGATAAAACAGATGCTTTATATGAATTAAATAAATCAGTGGATTATAGAATTGTTGATAACATTGATAATTGTACTCAAAAACATATGGATTGTTTTTATGAAAATGAAAATGGCGAATATTGTTTCGAGTGCAAAAAAAGCAATGAAGTATTATTAGAATGGTCAGATGGTTCTCAAACTAAAATGTTAGATTCATTAAAAGATGGTTCAGTAAGTATAGAATCACTTATACAACATGGACTTAAGGTAGTTATAAATAATGATTAATATTATTTATGAAGATAATCATCTTTTAGTAGTAGAAAAGCCAATAAATATACCAACTCAAGAAGATAATACTAAAGATAAAGATCTTCTAACAATGTTAAAAGAATACATAAAAGATAAATATAATAAACCAGGCAATGTATATTTAGGTTTGGTTCATAGATTAGACAGACCAGTAGGTGGCATTATGGTATTCGCAAGAACGTCCAAAGCTGCTTCAAGACTATCTGAACAAGTTAGAAACAAAACATTTAAAAAAACATACAATGCAGTTGTTATGGGAAACATAAATAAAGAAGGAAAACTAGTAGATTATCTTTTAAAAGATGAAAAAAAGAATATAGTAAAAGTAGATAAAAATGGAAAAGAAGCAATATTAAACTTTAAAAAACTAAATTTTAAAGATAATATGTCTTTAGTCAAAATAAATCTAGAAACAGGAAGAAGTCACCAAATAAGAGTTCAAATGTCTCATTATGGATATCCACTATTTGGTGATCAAAAATATAATAAAACATCTAAAGTTGGAGAACAAATAGCACTATTCTCAAAGAAAATTGAGTTTATTCATCCAACTACAAATGAAAAGTTAGTATTTGAATTAGATTTACCTAATCGCTATCCATTTACTATTTTTAAATAAGGAGTAAGTGTGAAGAAAAAAATAAATATAGAAGTAGATATAAGTGAGAAAAAGTATTTTGTTAGTAAATACAATGAAAATACTTTAGCACCAGAATTAAAAGATTATTTACTTAATGAAATAGTAGGATATGACGTAAATACAAAGATAAATATATTAATAGATGCCAAATTTGATTTAAAAGAAGATGAAAAAGAACATTATAAAAAATTAATTATAAAAGAATTTAGAGAAAATAATGATGAAATACAATATGAAATAGAGCAAAGCAACTTAAAAAAATTAACTTTATCATTAATAGGAGTTCTATTCATAATAGCTTCATACTTTTTTAATCATATTATGGGTGACATATTAGAAGAAATACTTATGATATTTGGCTGGGTTGCTTTATGGGAAGTAGCTTATGCAATATTCTTCACAGATGCATCAAGAAGAAGAAAAATTAAAAGAAATAATCAAATAATACACGCTGATATTAAATATAAAGACAAGTAATCTTGTCTTATTTTTTTGTAAAATTTATAAAATGGATTAAAAAAATATAAAATAATTGATATAATATAAAATAGGTGAAAATATGGAATTTGAAAATGATACAAATTATTTAGATCAACATTTTCTAATTGATAGAAGTATAATTAATTTATTTGTTGATTCTGCAGAATTAAAACCAACTGATAATGTAGTTGAAATTGGACCAGGAAAATGTGAAATAAGCGATATTATTGCTAAACGTTCTGGACATTTAACGTGCATAGAAATTGACAAAAATTTGGAACATTTTATTAATGTTTTAAAGGATAAACATGATAATGTAGATGTTATATATGGAAATGCACTTGATGTTTATATCCAACCATGCGATAAAATTATTTCTGCTTTACCATATTCTATAACAGAACCATTTATAGAAAAATTACTTAGATGTGACTTTAACATGTGCATTCTAATAGTTGGTAAAAGATTTGCTGATGCAGTAGTTAACAAATCATTAACAAAACTTGCTATGTTAACAAATTCATTCTTTGATGTTACTAAGATAATGGATATAACACCTGATGCATTTGATCCATCTCCAAGAGTAATGTCTTCAATGATAAGAATCGTAAAAGTACCGAGAGAAAGTTTGAAATTTAGCTTCAAAAGATTTGTATTTAGAGAAATGTTTTTCCATAGAGATAGAAAGCTTAAAAATAACTTAATGGAAGCTTTAATAGAATTTGCTAAACTTCATGATAAAAAACTAACTAAAAAAGAAAGTAAAAGTATAGTAGAAGAATATGAAATACCAAAAGAAACACTAAATAAACAAATGGAAAATCTATCTAACGAAGAATATGAATTAATTTATAACATATTAAAATAAGGAAATTAACTTTCCTTATTTTCTTTTATAAACTTAAATATTTCATTATAGTATTTTTTACTATCAATAACGCTAGATTTCATATGTCTAGCACCATCTATAATTAATAATTTCTTTTTACCCTTATAAATATCATACGCTTCATATGCATTTTTAGTAGGAACTAGTTTATCATTACTTCCATGTATAAACATAAATGGTATGGTTCCTTTAGATAAAACTTTTCTAGGATTATATTTGTATATATTGAACTTAAAGAATATTGAAGAAAAAATATTAAATGATGATATTATAGGTCTTGGTAAAAATTTTAAATAACTAAGTTGATTATAAAATTGATCATAATTAGAAATAAATCCGCAATCTTCAATCGCACATATAACGTTATCTGGAAGATTTTCACCAACTGTTCTCATAATAACAGTCCCACCCATAGATATACCATAAAGTATAATTTTAGTTTTCTTCTTTTTATTTAAATAATCTATCCAAGATAACATATCTTTTCTCTCATAAAATCCATGAGTTGAATAAATGCCATCACTTTTACCATGAGCTCTTTGATCAATAAGTAAAATACTATATCCTTTTTTATAGAAATTATATGCTACATCTAACATTTCTAAAGCATTATTAGTGTAACCATGAACTACTATAACCCAAGTATTAAGTTTGTTCTTTATTTCATATGAATGAAGTTTTTTATTGTCAAAAGATTTTATATAAACCTCTTTATAGTTAGAATTTTCAAACCAATCTTTTGATTTCTTACTGACTAACTTAAAAGTACCCTTTCCTTTAAATAACCTTTTCTTAGATACTTTAGTACAATTAGAAAAGTGAAAGAAATAAACACCAAGCAATAAATATAAAACTAAAAGTATAACTAAAATAATAATTAATATCTTCATTATTCAATCATTTTCCTTACTTGTTCATAAAGAAAAGGTTTAAATTCTTTAATAGGTAAAGGTTCATTATTTAAAATAGAATTATAACAAGTACTTCCAACTAATTCAATTATCATAAATAATGTTACATCAGGATTAGTAACCTTCTTAGAATATTTAGTTATTTCATCTATAAATATAGTTTTTAAATCTTTATATTCAGCATTTAATATTTCAATTAAATCTTTATTATATAGTCCAAGAGAAAGATTCTTGTTAATAAGTTTTATTAAGTCTTTACTACTAGAAAGTTTATCTATTATATAGTCAATAACACTAATAAGTTTATCAGGAAAATTATCTAATTTCTTTTTAGAAGTGTGTTCAATAGCATCACTAAATAGCTTCTTAGATTTTTCAATTATTACTTCTTCATGAATATCCCATTTATCTTTAAAATATAAATAGAATGTGCCTTTCGCAACACCAGCATCATTCGCTATATCACTAATAGATGTATCATTAATACCTTTCTTAATGAATAAGTTATAAGCAGAAGCCATAAGACTTTCTTTTTTTATCTGTTTTTTTTCATCTATTTTAGATAAAGTATTTTGAATATTTATCATATTTTTCACCTTCAATACATAAATTTTAATATAAAAATGACCAAAAGTCAATAAATTAATTAAAAAGTATTGACTAATGGTCAGTTTTGAGGTATATTACTAACTGACCGTTGGTCATAATGGAGGTATAAATGAAAAAGTTTGGAGACTTTATATGTAAACATAAGGTAGCTATATTAGTAATATCTATATTATTATTAATACCTGCAGCTATAGGGTACTTTAATACTAAAACTAATTATGATATTTTAGTATATCTACCAGAAGATATTGAAACTATGAAAGGTCAAAACATATTAAAAGAAGATTTTGATATGGGAGCTTTCGCAACAATATCTATAGACAACAGTAATCAAAAGAAAGTTCTAGATGCAGAAAAAGCAATAAGAAAAATTGATGGTGTTAACAAAGTATTAACAATCAATGATCTTACTGGTGTATCTATTCCTTTTGAAATATTGCCAGATGATTTACTAGAACAAGTAAAGAATGGTGATAAAACTCTTATGTTAGTAACATTTAATGAAACAACATCTAACGAGAAAACATTAAATGCTATAACAGAAATGAGAGAAATATTAAATGGTATGGCTAAAGTAGGTGGAATGAGTGCTATAGTACAAGATACTATGGACTTATCAAATAAAGAAGTAGCAATCTATGTAGTAATCGCTGTAATACTTTGTTTGATAGTATTAACACTTTCATTAGATTCATACATAGTTCCAGTATTATTACTATTAAATATTGGTATAGCTATTATATATAATATGGGTTCAAACATTATATTTGGAGAAATATCATATATAACAAAAGCAATAAGTGCTGTACTTCAGTTAGGTGTAACAACAGATTTCTCAATCTTCTTATATCATAAATATCAAAGCAATTTAGAAAAAGAAGATGACGCAGATGAAGCAATGGCTAATGCAATAAAGGAAACGTTAGTATCTGTACTTGGTAGTGCATTTACAACAATAGCTGGTTTCTTAGCACTTTGTTCAATGAACTTAACACTAGGAAAAGACATAGGACTTGTAATGGCAAAAGGCGTTCTATTTGGACTTATCTGCGTAGTTACAGTATTCCCAGCGATGTTATTAATATGCGATAGATGGATAACTAAAACAAAACATAAACTACTATTACCAAGTTTTAAACACATAAAAGATTTCAGTATGAAGTTCTATAAACCAATATTTATAGCATTCTTAATACTAATGATTCCAGCAGTAATAGGTAACTCAAAAGTAAATGTTTATTACAACTTAGATAAATCACTTCCTAAAACATTAGAAAGTGTAATGGCAAATGAAGAGTTAAAGAAAGACTTCAATATCGTTTCTCCAGAAATAATATTATTAGATACAAACTTAGAAAATTATAAAAAGACTGAACTAGTAAATAAGCTTAAAAATACTAAAGGCATAAGTATGGTACTTAGTTCTAGTGAATTAGAAAAATATGGATTCCCAGTAGAACTACTAGATGATGACATCAAAGGAATATTCAAAAATGATAAATATGAATTAATATTAATAAGTTCTGACTACGAAGTAGCTTCTCCTGAACTAACTACTCAAATAGAAGAAATAGATGAGCTAGTTAAGACATATGATAAAAATGCTATTATCGCAGGTGAAGGACCACTTACTAATGATTTAATTAAGATAAGTGATGAAGACTTTAAAAACGTTAACTACGTATCAATTGGTATTATATTCTTAATTATGTTCGTAGTATTAAAATCATTATCTCTACCAGTTCTATTAATAATAGCTATTGAATTTGCTATATTTGTAAACGTTGCTATTTCATACTTTACAGGAACAACACTTCCATTTATAGCATCTATAGTAATTGGTACTATTCAATTAGGAGCAACTATTGACTACGCAATTCTTGTGACAACAAAATACTTAGAATTAAGAAATTCTGGTAAAGATAAATTTAAATCTATGAAAGAAACATTAGATTCTTGTGTAAGTTCAGTATTCGTAAGTGGTATGTGCTTCTTCGCTGCAACATTCGGAGTTGGTGCTTACACTGATATAGATTTAATTGGATCAATATGTACATTAATATCAAGAGGAGCAATTATTAGTATGTTAGTAGTAATCTTAATATTACCATCATTACTAATGTTATTTGATAAGTTAATAATGAAAACAACTTTAAAAAAGAAAGAAGGAATTAAAATGAATAAAAAAGTTTTAGCTGCTTTACTTATAACATTAACATTACCATTAAGTGTATTTGCTACTACTAAAGATGAAACAGTTTATTCAAGATTAAATAGTGATGGTAGTGTTAATAAAACTATAGTAAGCAATCATATTCAAAATGTAAAAGAAGGAACATACAACGATAGAACTAATCTTAAAAATATTGTAAACACTAATGGTGATGAAAGATTTGATTTAGTAGATAATTCACTTACATGGAGTTCTAAAGGAGAAGATATATTCTATAAAGGAACTTCTACAGAAAGTCTTCCAATCAAAACAACTATTAAATATTATCTAGATGGAAAAGAATATACATCTAAAGAACTTAATGGTAAAAGTGGTAATATTAAAATCGTTATTAAGTATGAAAACACTTCTAAAAAGAAAGTAAATGTTAATGGTAAAAACGAAACACTTTATACTCCATTTATGGTAACCTCTCTTATGACATTTAATAAAGATAACGTAACTAACTTAAAAGTTGATAATGCTAAAATAGTAGATAATGGTATTAGTTATATGGTTCTTGGATATAGTGCTCCAGGACTTTATGAAAGCTTAAAGATTGATGACTTAAAAGGTTTAGATACTGTTACTATTGAATATACTACTACTTCTTATGAATTTACTAATATTTATTCAGTAGCTACATCAAACTTATTTGAAGATGTTGATACTTCATCATTTAGTGACTTAAATAAACTATATAGTAGTGTTAACAAACTAGGAACAAGCACAAAAGATTTAGTGAATGGAAGCAATGATTTAAAAAATGGTATTAAAGCATATAATGATGGATTTGCTAAATATAATGGTGGTATGAATAACTTAGATAATAGTGTTAAAGGTTTAGTAGAAAAATATAATGCATTAAATCAAGGAATTCAAAATCTAAATGTACAAGTAAAAGGTTTAAGTACATACACTGGATCAATAGTAAATTTAGCAACTGGTATTAACAACTTATCAACAAAGACTAACGAACTAGCTAAACAATCAGAATTATTAAGTACAACAGTAGATAACACTTTAAGCGTAATGACTAAACACATTGAAACATTAACTTATATAAAAGAAAATACAACTGATGAAAATACAAAAAAACTATTAGAAGAAGAAATAACTAACTTACAAAAGAGTATAGATTTCAAAACATTAACTTCTATGAAAACAAATATTGATAATTTAAATAGTAGTATAAGTGCTTTAAATAAAAATGTAAGTGCTTTAGCTAGTAGTTCTAAAGACTTAATTACTAACGTTGATAAACTAGCTCCATCAGTAGAATATTTAGCAACTAACAGTGATAAGATGTATGAAGGTATTGAAGAATTAAGTGCAAGTGTAGACTATTTAACAAGTCTTTCAAATACATTTAATACTAAAAATTCAGAAATATTAAAAGGAGCAACAACTTTATATGATGGACTTAATAAATTTAATAAAGAAGGAATTTCTAAAATAACAAGTGTATTAAATGGTAAAGTTAAAACTTATTCTAAAAAGATTGAAAAACTTATAGATTTAGGAAACGAATACAATTCATTTAGTATGAAAGATAAAAATACTGATGGCAAAACTAAATTTATAATGATGATTAGTGAATAGAAAGGTGCTAGAAATAGCATCTTTTATTTTATAAAGTATCAAATTCGTAACAAAACACTTTAAAAATAATAAGATTTATGTTATAATAAGGGCAATTTTAAGGGGTGTTATTATGAATATATTAGCTGATGAACAATTAAAATTGTTTGAAAAAGGGATTAGCAAAGAAGAATTTGAAAAACGTTCTAATGAATTTTTAGATTTATATTATAGAATAAGAACTAAAGATGAAGGTAGAATTTGGAATAAACTTTCATTAGAACAAAGAAAAAAATTACATTGGTTAGTACTAACCGTGTATAAAGTTAAAAATAGAATAGGTGGTTTCTCACATGAAGTTTTAAAAGATTTAAGAGAACCAACTGATAGACCTATTATTTTTGCAGTAACACATGTCGGAAAATTTGATATTGAAGTAGTAAGTGAAGCAATAAAAGATCATTATTATCTTTTATCAGGAGATTACGAACATTTACAAGGATTAATAGATGAAAAATTTTTATCAGTAAATGGAGTATTTTATTTCAATGAAAAAGATAAAAAAGATCGAAAAGCTGTATCAAGAAAAATGATAGAACATTTAAAACAAAATGGTAACTTAATGTATTTTATAGAAGGAACTTGGAACTTAACACCAAACTTACCTATGTTACCATGTTATTGGGGAATTGTAGATATTGCAAAAGAAGGAAATGCAATTATAGTTCCAGTTGCATGTGAACAATATGGAAAAAAATTCAAAGTAAACATTGGAAAAAATTTTGATATGAATAAATATGGCGAAGGAAATGAAGAAAAATCTAAAGCTATAAATGATTTAAGAGATACATTATCAACATTAAAGTGGGAAATATGGGAGAGCGAAGAACCACTTAAAAGAGAAGAATTAAATGGTAATGAATGGGATAAATACGTTGAACAAAGGTTTAGTGAATGGCCATATTTCAACAAAGAATATATAAAAGATTTAGTATATAGGCCAAAAGATGTAACTCCTAGTGAAGAAGTATATGAACCAGTAATGAAGTTGTCACCATCAAAACAAAACGCATTCTTATTTGATAAAAGAATAAAAGGTTAATAAATTTAACCTTTTTATTATGTTATAATTATTATATAATTAAATAAGAATAGGAGTGTAATATGGCAAATGGATATTTAACTATATGTGCATTTATAATATCATCAATTATCACATATATGTTTATTAGAAAAAAAGGTGTAGAAAATTTTGAAACAAAAATTTTTAAATATATGTTATTAATAAATATAGTGGAGTCATTAACCACAACATCTATAGTTATAAATGCAATAACATGGAATAATCTATTATTATTTAAATTATTAAATAAATTAGATGTAATTTTAGTTGTATCATGGTGTAGCTTATTATTTTATTATATATATTCACTCAATAATAGAAATCTAAACGCAAAAAAGATAACATTTATTTCAAATATAATTGTTTATATACTTGCTTTATTACTAGATGTAACAATAGTGAATGAAAATGGAGTATTAGATTCATATGGACCACTAACCACTTTAGGTTTAGTAGCAAGTTGCGTTTATATTTTAGGAATGATAATAGTTTTATTAAAATATAAAAACTTTAAAAACAACGAGAAATACATTCCTTTATATTTTTTGATTTTCTTCTTGATTATAGTAGCTGTATGTAGAATGATAATACCTCAAGTTAATTTAATTTCTATTGTATTTAGTATTGTTGATATGATAATGATATTTACAATAGAAAATCCAGATTTAAAAACAATAGAACAACTAAATGTAGCAAAAGATCAAGCAGAAAGAGCTAATAGAGCAAAGTCAGACTTCTTAAGTAGTATGTCTCATGAGATAAGAACTCCATTAAATGCTATCGTTGGTCTTTCAGAAAACTTAGAAGAAAGAGCTAATTGTCCTAAAGACATGAAAGAAGATTTAAAAGATATAGTATCTGCTTCTCAAACACTTTTAGAAATAGTTGGAAATATAATGGATATAAGTAAAATAGAAAGTGAAAAGATGGAAATAGTAGAAATTCCATATAACTTTAAAGAAGAAGTAGAAACTTTAGCTAGAGTATCAAGTACTCGTATTGGAGATAAACCAGTAGAACTTCATGTCAACATTGCTGAAGATATACCATATGAATTACTTGGTGACAAAGCTCATATGAAACAAATAATAAACAATTTATTAACAAATGCTATTAAATATACAGAAAAAGGACATGTTAATCTTAATGTTAAATGTATTAATAGAGATGATAATTGTAATTTAATAATAACTGTTCAAGATAGCGGAAGAGGTATCAAAAAAGAAGATATAGAAAAATTATTTACTAAGTTTGAAAGACTTGATATTGAAAGAAACTCTACTACTGAAGGAACTGGTTTAGGACTAGCAATCACAAAAAGATTAGTTGAAATGATGGGTGGAAAAATAAATGTACAAAGTCAGTATGGACTAGGTTCTATATTTATGGTAAACGTTCCTCAAAAAATAAGTAAAATGTCAAAACCATATAATGAAATTACAAATAAAAATGATACTTCTAATAATGTTGATTATATTAATAAAAAAGTATTAATAGTTGATGATAATAAGTTAAATGTTAAAGTAGCTAGAAGAGTGACAGATGCTTTAAATATTAAAAAAGTAGATGAATGCTATAACGGAAGTGAATGCCTTAATATGGTTGCTTCTAATAATGACTACGATATTATATTAATGGACATAATGATGCCAGTAATGAATGGTGAAGAAGCATTAAAGAAATTAAAAGAAATAGATGGATTTAATACACCAGTAATTGCCTTAACTGCCGATGCTGTATCTGGATCTAAAGAAAAATATATTAAAGAAGGATTTGCAGATTATTTAGCTAAACCATTTAATAAAGATAGTTTAAAATTAAAACTAGATAAAATATTTAATAATGAAAAAGAGTCTTCAGAAGATAGATGGAAAGATGTACCAAAATATGAATTTGGAACTGATATGAAACCACTTGAAGAAGAAGTAACAGAAGAACAAACTAACGATGGTGAAAAGATTCTAGAAGATGCTAATATTGATTATAAAATTGGACTAGAAAATTTTGGAAGCATGGAAATGTATAAAGAAATGTTAAACGATTGGTTCAAAGAAATAGATGAAAAATGGAATAGAATAGTTTCTAATAAAGAAAATATGAAAGAATATTCAGTAGACGTACATTCACTAAAAAGTGATTCAAAATACTTTGGATTTACAGAACTAGCAAAGTTATCACTTGATCATGAACTTAAAAGTAAAGATGGAGATAAAGAATATATAAAAAAACACTTTGATGAATTAGAAACAGAATATAAAAGAATCATCGATGTAGTTAGTAAATATTTAAATGAAAACAAGTAAACAAAAATTTACTTGTTTTTTAAATTTATATAAAACTCATTTTTTAGTAAGTTTTATAGTATATTTATTAGTTTTTCATAAAAGAAAATTTATATTTTAAATCTATATTTCTAATACAAAATTAAATTATGTCTTTTTGACATTAATATTTATATGTGATACTTTACTTTTCAAAATGTTTAGCTGGGCGTCATCTCATTATATATATTTTTAAATTTTATAAGGAGATGGTATATATGAAGAAAGATACACTTATAAGCATACTTTTATTTATAATTATACTTTTAATTCTAATTATCTTAATAATTACAATTAAAAAAGCCTAACCAAGGTTAGGTTTCCCAATTTTTGGTGACGTCCAGCTCAGGTGGCTAAACGTTTCACTAATAACAATATATCATATTTTAATTTTTTAGTAAACAAGAACATATAGAAATATAAATACAAGTATGATATAATATGCTCGAAAGGTGATATTATGAAATACATTGGTACTAAAATTATGTATAGTAGTGATATCACACTTTAGTTATTCCTTTGAGTAACAAGAAGTGTGATTTTTTTAACATGCAACAAAAAAGGAGTAAAATTAATTATGATAGAAATAAGTATAAATAAAATAAATAAAAATTATGGATTTAATCCAGTATTAAAAGACTTTTCAATGGAAGTTAAAAGTGGTGAGAGAATAGCTCTTATCGGAAACAATGGGTGTGGTAAAACTACTACACTTAGACTTATTATGGGTTTAGAAACTTTAGATAATGGAACTATTAATATAAGAAAAGGTGCTAAAATAGGCTATTTAACACAAATACCACCTAAAGAAAAAGACAATGTTAAAGCAAAAGATGTATATTTACGTGGTATTAAAGAATTGCTTGAATTAGAAAAATTTATTAATTCTTATGTAGCTACTATGGATTCAAGTGAAAAATCTATCAAAAAATTAGATAGATTACAAGAAGAATTTAGAATTAAAGGTGGATACCAAATAAAAGAAAAAATTAATAAGATTAAAGGTGGTTTTAAGCTATCTGATGAGTTATTAGATACTGAGTATAATAATTTATCAGGTGGTGAGAAAACAATCGTAAATCTAGCTTCTTTAGTCCTATCTGAACCTGATGTACTTTTATTAGATGAACCAACTAATCATTTAGATATAGATACTTTAGAATGGTTTGAAGAATATCTAAGCAACTACAAAGGTGCTGCTTTAATAGTAAGTCACGATAGATACTTTCTAGATAGAATAGTAAACAAAATAATAGAAATTAAAAATGGTAAAGAAGACGTATATCATGGAAACTATACATATTATTTAAAAGAATCAGAAAGAAGATTTTTAAGCGAGTTCGCTGCTTATAAAAATCAACAAAAAGAAATAGAGGCAATAAAAGAAGCAATTAAAAGACTAAAAGAATGGGGCACTAAGAGTGATAATCCAATGTTTTTTAGAAGAGCAGCAGCTATGGAAAAAAGACTTGAAAGAATGGACATGATAGAAAAACCAAAAGAGAAGACTGAATTAAGAGTAAATCTTACTACTGAGAATAGAAGTGGTAATCATGTTCTTACTATAGATAATTTAAATTTAAATATTGGATCTCGCACCTTACTTGAAAAAGCAAGCATGAAAATATACTACCAAGATAGAGTTTGCTTAATGGGTAAGAATGGAACAGGTAAAACAACACTAATTAAAAATATTATGAATAATACACATGATAATATAAAATTAGGTACAAATATTAAAATAGGATATATACCTCAAGAGATAAGATTTGACAATGAAGACTTGACAGTTTATGAACACGTACGCTCATTCTTTGTAGGAAGTGAAAGCGAACTTAGAAGTAAACTTCATCAATTCTATTTTGGGGAAGAAGAAATATCTAAAAAACTTAAAACAATAAGTGGAGGAGAAAAAGTAAGAATCAAATTACTAGAACTAATTCTTTCTAAATCTAATTTCTTAATTCTAGATGAACCAACAAACCATATAGATATAGATACTAAAGAAATATTAGAAGAAGCACTACTAGACTTTGATGGAACATTACTTTTCATCTCACACGATAGATACTTTATAAATAAAATAGCTACTAGAATAGTAAGAATAGAAAATAAAAAACTAGTTAGTTATGATGGCAACTATGACTCGATTAAAGATAAACAAGTTATTAACACAAGTATTGAACAAAAGCCTAAAGAAGTTATTATCATCAAAGGAAGTAATAGACTAAACGAATTTTTGAAAGATGCTAATAAAATAGAAGAAATAACAATAGGTTGTTCAGGTAAAAAAGTGTATAAAATTAGAAAGAAAAGTAAAGTATTCTTTCTTAAAGTCGCAGATCATTTATCTAAAGAATCTATTAGCTTAGACTATTTAAAAGATAAAATAACTGTACCTGAAAAAGTTTTCTATGAAAAATATAATGGTAAAAGTTACATGCTAACTAAATCTTTAAAAGGTATTATGCTTTGTGATGAATACTATGAAGAACATCCACTTGAAGGAATTAAAGTAATTGTTGAAGCCTTTAATGCACTTTATAATATAGATTATAGTGACTGCATAATAGATGAAACAATAGATACTAAAATAAAAAGAATAGAAGAAAGATTTAATACTATTAAGAATGAAGATATTAAACCTGAAATACTACAAAGATTCATAACAAAAGAAAATATACTAAAGTATCTAAAAGGTAATAAACCAAAACAAATTATAGGTTTCACTCATGGTGATATGTCACTTCCTAATATATTTGCTGATAACGGACACTTTAGTGGACTACTAGATACAGAAGATGCCGGAATAGGTGACATATACTTTGACTTAGTAATATGTGAAATATCTATTGAAAGAAACTATGGAAAAGAATACATAGATAAATTCTATGAAGAACTTGGTATTGAAAAAGATGAATTCAAGAGTGACTATTATAGAATCTTAATGAGTTTGTAGCATAAAAAAAGGAAGTTATTAACTAAATAACTTCTTTTCTTTTAACCATTTTTTACCATCTACTATTCTAGCAACCATCATACTTGATGCTGTGTCACCTACAACATTTAACATAGTAGCAGGTGGGTCTATTATAGTTGCTATTATTGTTAATATAGGAAGTGCTGTTACTGGGAAACCTAACATAGTTATAATTAACATTTCTGATATTGTTCCACCACCAATAGGTACAGCAGTAACAAGTAATGTAGCTATTAATGCAACGCCTAAAACTTTAAGAGTACTAACATCTGAATTAAATAGATATACTAAGAACATAATTTTAAATACACTACCTATTATAGAACCATCTTTATGGAAACTTGTTCCAAGTGGAATGGTAGTATCAGCTATATCATCTGGAACACCAATATTCTTAGCACAAGTAGTATTTACTGGTATTGATGCAGCACTACTACATGTAGCAAGACTAGTTAATGTAGCAGGTAATATATTTCTCCAATAACTAATAAATCCTTTCTTACCACCAGCAACAAATGCATATAATGAATAAACCGTAAAATAGAATACAACACTAACTACTGTATAGATTATAAATGTTTTACCATATCCAATAGCTATTTCTCCACCAAAAGTACCAACTAAAGCAGCAAAATAACATCCAAGACCTATAGGTGCATAGTACATAATTAATTTAATAAATGATTGCACTACTTCATTAGCACTCTCTAAAACATCTAAGAACTTATCTCCTTTACCTTTACTCATATTAATACTGATTCCCATAAGTATTGAGAATATAATTAAAGCAATCATATTATCTCTAGTAAGTAATTTACTAAAATCATTAACACTAACTGCTTCAACAGTTCTTTCTAAGAAATTAACATCTTCCTTAGTTGCTTCTTCAGCTCCGTTTAATACTTCCTTAATAGCAGTTTCATCTTTAACATCAACTAATCTAAATGCTTTAGTTGATACTATACCAACGAATACGCTAACTATAGAAGTAAATGCAAACACAAGTATTATAGTAGTAAGTATCTTACCAATTCTCTTAGGTTGTTTCATTTTACCAATGGATGTACTAATTGTTAAGAATATAAGTGGTACTATAATAACAAGTAACATGTTTAAGAATAAATCACCAAAAGGACTTAATACAGTAGCTTTTTCTCCAAATATTAGTCCTACTATAGTACCAATAATAATTGATCCTAAAAGTATTAATGTTGACTTATAATTTTTTAAAAACTTCTTCATAAGTTTCAACCTCCATATTAATTATATAATTTTAAGTATATAAAGTATACCTTTTATATTCCACAACAATTCCACAAAAAAAGAAGAATTAATCTTCTTTCTTTTTTTCTAAGTCTCTATAAGCTACTTTACCAACAGCTGTTTTAGGAAGCGTATCTCTAAATTCATATTCAGTTGGTACTGCATACTTAGCTATATTCTTATAACAATATCTTCTTATTTCTTCACGTATTTCCATAGTATTTTCTACACCTTTTTTAAGTACTATTACTGCCTTAGGTGTTTGACTCTTTATTTTATGAGGAATTCCTACTACTGTACAAGCATCTACGTATTTACATTTACTAATGATTTCTTCAAGTTCAACTGGATATACATTGTATCCATTAGTAATTATCATTCTTTTAAGTCTAGAAGTGTAGAAGATAAATCCATCTTTATCCATATATCCAAGATCTCCAGTATGAAGCCAAGTCTTACCATCACTGTGAACTACTAATGTTTTTCTAGTTTCCTCATCCTCATTTATATATCCCATCATTAGTGTAGGACCAGTTATACATAATTCACCAACATCTCCAAGTGATTTTTCAACATCACTATTTGGTTCAAAAACTTTAACAAGCATATCTGGATTAGGTATTCCAAGTGTACCTTTATGACTATTAATATATTTTTCATCAACTTCAGAAGTACAACAACAGAAACCACAAGCTTCAGATAATCCATATCCAACTTTAACAACAGCACTACTTCCATGAGCTTTTAAATATTCTTCAAACTCACTCTTTAATTGAGGTGATAAATAGTCACCACCTACAACTACAACTTTTATATCTTTAAATGCATTAATACCAGGGTCAGCTCCATTAATAGACATTTTTAATAAAGATGGAACAGCAGGATAAACATTAGGTTTATATTTTCTTAATTCTTTATTAATTTTTTTAGTATTTAGTTGTGGAACTATTATACATTTCATACCTGAAACTAAACAAGTATGAGTACATAGTGCTAAACCAAATACATGGAATATAGGCAATGCCGATAAAACAGAATTACCAGGACTAATATATTCACAAACACTAGAGGTTTGCAAAGCCATAGCATTAAAGTTAGCATTAGAAATAATTATTCCTTTAGGTTTACCAGTAGTACCACCACTATATATTATAGCAGCAGGACTCTTAGCATCTCTCTTAACATAAGTATCTGTATCCGTTCCATAATTCAAAAATTCATGCCAAGTAAGCATACCTTCTTCAAGTTTCATATTTAAAGATGACTTAATATTGTATAAAGTTTTTAATATTTTTCCTAAACTTTCACTAGTTGGAACCATAATAAAATGTTTAACTTTAATATGTCTTGCTTTAGGCATAGCCACATCAGAACAAAATATAATAGAACTATTAGTTTCTTTTAAAGCTCTTTCTATATCCTGTGTTGATGATAATGGATGTATTATATTACAGATAGCTCCAATCTTATTAATCGCATAAATTAATGCAAAACTCTCAGGAGTATTAGGCATACATATAGTTACACATTCATTCTCTACAATATTAAATTCTTTTAAAGCAGAAGCAACCTTATCAATCTTTTTCATAAAAGACTTAAATGTAACTTCATTACCATAATAAGAATAAGCAAATCTTTTTTCATTCTTAGATGCTGTATCACTTAAATAGTCATACATAGTACCATTAAAATAATTTAAACTTTCAGGTACATCACCATAATATTTTAACCATGGTTTTTCTTTATTTTCTGGTTTTTCATTTTTAATGAACTTAATTAATTTATTTATATAATCATTAACTTTTCCCATAATTGATTCCTTTCATATTAATCATATATGTGTTACAATTGTAACATATTAAAAGAAGAAAAACTACTAGTTTATTCTAAATGTTACAAAAGAGGTGTTTTTGTTTGAATAATAAATTTATAAAAGAATGTATATTGAAGTCATTAGTTTCTCTTATGAAAGAAAAAGAATTTAAAGATATAACTATTACAGAAATAACTAAAAAAGCTGGAGTATCTAGAATGACTTATTATAGAAACTATAATTTTAAAGAAGATATCCTAAACGACTATATGACTACTTTAATAGAAGAATATAAAAGTAAACGTGAAGAAAACAAAGATAATCCATATCTTCTTATATTAAATGCATTCGAATTCTTTAAAAATAATAAAGATTTTGTTCTTGCTTTAGAGAAATCTAATTTATCAAATGTAATACAAAATAAAATAAATGACTATATGATAGTATTCTATCCTGAAACTAAAACAAATATTGAATCTAGATATAAACTTTATATATTGAGTGGGGCTCTTTATAATACTTGTAAAATGTGGTTACTTAATGGTCTAAAAGAAGACTCAACTTTACTTGCTAAGATATTTGTAGATAGACTTTTTGATAATTCAGATAAATATATTAGTTAACGTCTAATACTTTTATCGTTAGCAAACTCTTTAGCTGCAGAGTAAGAACGATCATAGTTAGGATCATATCTATTTTCTTCATCATATTTAAGCCCTTTTTTAGCATAAGCTTCATCCATTATTAGCATTAAAGAAGTATCATATATCATTCCTCTATAACACATCCAAGTATGTCTTCCATCAGGCGAATTTTTACTTCCTTTAATTAATGGTAAAGTACCACCACATATTTGTGGATATGAAAAACAAAAACTTAAATATTTAGAAAATTTAGTACAATTTCCTTCGTTAAATCCTTCCCTGAAAGTTTCTTCAAAGTTAATAGGATTTCTTACATTTAAAGCAGCCATTTTATTCCATAATTTTTCGTCATAGCCAAATATTTTTCCTGAAGCAACTCCATTCTTAATAAATTCAGCAAACTCAGGATTAGTATCATAATAGTATTTAAGAATACTAAAACATTTATAGCTTTTTCTTTTTTCATCTATAAGTGAACTAAGTATTTTATCCATAACATCACCAACTAAATCATAACACATAAAAAAATTAAAACAATATAACTTACCAAAACTTGACACATAAACTATATTATGAGTATAGAAGATGAAATAACTAGATTAAATTTTGAGGACTTTTTATGGTTTATCTTTGCTTTGTTATGTTTTTTAAACATTAAAGGAGATGCGGATGATAAAGAGTATTTAAAAACAAATAATAATTATTACAAAGATAAATCTAATAAAATTTTTGAATTTACTTTGATTATTACTTCTTTAATATATATTTATTTTTTCTTTAGAAATTATATATTTTTGCAAAGAGTAAATGACAACCAAAAACAACTTTACAGTATAAAACTATTGGGTTCAAGTTTATTATTAGCTGGTGTAATATGTTTAATATATTTTCAGGTTAATAATAATTCATTCATTGGTTCGCCAGCACTATAAATTTAATAAAATATGTGTTAAAATCATTTTATGAAAAGAAATTATATAAAGATGAATGATAATGATAATTATTTATCATTAGGGAACGTTATTAATACAATAAAGAAAGTATCTAATAATAAGAATGCTATGCAAACAGAATTATTTTGTACTATTTTTAATGTTAATAATGTAAATGCTACTACCATAAATAATTATTGTATAGGCTATAGAGCTATAGGTTTAGAATATAAGAAGATATTTAGTGATTTAAAAAGAAAGTATGAGCAAGATAAACAAGTATATTTAGATATCATCTTAGGTATTTTATCAATAATGGATGATGTTATTTACATAAAAGATGACAGTTCTTTAGAACTCATAAATACTAATAAAAAATTTAATGAAGTAGTAGAAGAATTATTAAGAATTGCATCTAACGATGAACATATGGAAAAAGAGATAATAAATAATATAAAGAAGTTAACTACCTATGAGGCATTTATAGAATTATTAAATTATAGTATTTTGGATAATAATCAGCCAATATATACACAATCTATTAACATTAAAATAAATAGACAAGAACTAAATGAGTATTTAAAAATTAAACTTTATTATGGTGAAAGTTATATAAACTCATTAATAGAATTATCTAGAAAAGATAATATGTATGCATGTGCAGAACTTGGTTCTTTAGAATTTGATGGCTATATAAGTGGTAAAACTGATTATAAAAAATGCTATAATTACTATTATAAAGCAGCTTTAAAAGATCATCCTAAGGGTTGCTGGATGGTTGCAAATTTAATGCTAACTGGAAGAGTTAAGTTAGATTTTGATGTTATGTGGGAGTACTTAAATAAGTCAATAGAACTAGGTAGCATGGCAGGGTATAATACTTTAGGACTATGCTATTTAAGAGGAATTAACAAACAAAATAAAAAAGATTTAAATGAAGCAAGAAAGAATTTTCAAATATCAGCAGAACATGGATATGTATTTGCATTTAACAATTTAGGAAAAACTTATGAAGCTGAAGGGAACATTGAAGAAGCAATAAAATATTATAAGGTTAGTGCTGATATGAATGAATGCTGGGCACTTAATAAAGTAGGAGAATATTATAGAAAAAAAGGTGATTTAAAGACTGCGTTCATATATTATTCAAAAGCAATAGATTCTCCAATAACAGAAAGAATAAAATATCCATTTTATAATTTAGCTAAGTACTATTATGAAAATGGCTGCCCTGAAGCTAATATAAAAAAAGATATAAATAAAGCAAACGAACTATATGACGTTTACAAATCGTTAGAATAATAAACCATTAATATGGTTTTTTTATTTAAGTTATAGTATAATCTTTATAGAATAAAGAGGTGTACATATGAAAGATATAGAAAACTCTATTATGTATAAAGAAGGTAATATCTTAAAAAATAGAATAGAAGAATTAAATAAAAAAGTTAAAATTGCATCTAAAGAAGCAAAAGAATTTATAGAAAAAGATATTAGAAAATATGAATATGCTTTAAAAGGAGAAAATAAAGTAGTAAATGCTCTTATGAATAGCAATATTCCTATGCTTATATTACATGATTTAAATATTCAATATAAAGACCATAGAGTACAAATTGACTTCATGCTTATAACAAGAAGAAATTATTATATTTTAGAATGTAAAAATACTTATGGAAATATTCTAGTTGACAATGATGGAAATTTCTATAGAACGTATTATGGTAAAAAAGTAGGTATTTATAATCCAATAGACAAACTTGATAGAAATATTGATACAATTAAGTTATATTTAAATGATCATAGTACTTTCCTTGAAAAATTAATTCTTAACAAAGCGTATGATAATTTCTATCACGGATTAGTAGTATTATCTAATGAAAATACTATTGTTGATACTAAAAGTGCTCCAAGAGATGTTAAAAATAAAATAGTAAGAGTGGATAAGCTTGTGGATTATATTAAAAAAATAGAAAAGAACTCTACTGAATTTTCTAGTATGGACGATATAATAAAAGAAAGTGCTGATAGAATATTATCGTTATGTATAGATGAAGATATAATTGATGACATAAATGAAACTAATGTAGTATCTAGAGAAAAACTATTTGATTTAAATGAAATCATAAAAAATAAATTAAAAAATTATAGAAATTATAAAGCAAAACAATTAAATTATAAACCATACTATATATTTAATGATAAAATATTAAACGAAATAGTTAGATTAAAACCAATAAATGAAAAAGAATTAAAAAGTATAAATGGTTTTTCTGATACTAAATATAAAAAGTATGGAAAAGATATTATAAACATAATTAATGGCAAATAAAAATTGTAAGATTAAACTTACAATTTTTTAATTATTACCATACATTTCTTCAAGTTCTTTTTGTTGCTTTTCAAGTTCTTCTTTCATTTTGCTATACTGATCATCAAAATCTTTATTTTTACTATCAATTAACTCTTGAGTATTTTTTATGTCATCCTTCGAATTATCAAAATCATTGTTAAAGTTTATAACATTTATTATAACTACGGTCATAATAGCTAATATTATGATACCAACAACTACAAACATAATCTTACTAATAGTAAAAGTAGTTTTAAAAGTTTTTAAACTAGTATCCATAATATCTTTAGTTTTTTCTTTTAATTCGTTATCTAGTTCTTTACTTCTAATATCTGTATCTTTTTCTTTATTAAGTTTTTCTTTATATTCTTTGTAGTCTTTATTTTTTGAATATGGTGCTTTACAGTTAGGACAAACTTTATCTTTATCCAAATCTATATTAGTACCACAATGCTCACAAATTATTTTCATATTAACTCCTATAATTCTTTAACTAATTTTTTAAATTCATCGCCTCTATCTTCAAAACATTTATATTGATCCCATGATGCAGCTGCAGGACTTAAAAGAACCACGTCTCCACTAACACTTTCTTTATTAGCAACATCTACTGCTTCAGTTAAGTTATTAACCATGGTACATTTAATACCCATAGATTCTATTTCTTTTTTACATCTTTCTTTGCATTGTCCATAGCAAACAACAGCTTTAGTATTAACTAAATAATCTTTTAATTCTAAGAAGCTTTGAGTTCTTTCAAGGCCACCCAAAATTAATACTGTTGGTTTTTTAAATGCAGATAATGCTATTTGAGTAGAAGTAACATTAGTAGCCTTAGAATCATTATAGAAATCTTTTCCTTCAAATGTTCTTACATATTCTATTCTATGTTCTACACCACTAAATTCGCTAATAGCCTTACACATAATTTCATTAGAAATACCAAGTTCTTTAGCTATCATAATAGCACACATAATATTTTCATAATTATGATTTCCCTGTAATTTGATATTTTTAGTATCAATTATTTCTTCACCATAATAGTATATCTTACCATTTTCTAAATAAGCACCATCAATCTTTTCTTTACTAGTAAAATATTTTTTAGTACTTTTTATATCTTTAGTAATTCTATATGCATCCTCATTTCCTTTATTAATGATTGCAATATTTTTAGAAGTATGATTTTGAAACATTCTAAGCTTATTTTCATTATAATATTCACGAGTACCAAACATATCTAAATGAGCTTCATAAATATTAGTAAGTACTGCGATATCAGGATTAAAATCGTAGAAATCATGTAATTGTGGAACCCCAATTTCCATAACTAAATAATCATTTTCTTTAATATTTTCAATAACTTCACATAAAGGAAAACCTATATTACCAGCTAAATGTGTTCTACCAGGGAATGCAGCACTAACTATTTCATATGTAAGTGATGTTGTAGTAGTCTTACCATTAGTACCTGTAATAGCTATTAATTTAACTCCTTTAGGTAATAAATGATAAGCCATTTCTATTTCATTAATAACTTTAATGTTATGTTCATTAGCATACTTTAGATACTTATGATCAAAATGAACACCAGGGTTCTTAATTAGATAGTCAAAAGATTCATCTAATATATCATCGGGATGGCTACCTAAAATTACTTTAACTCCTAAATCTTCTAATTCTTTGATATGATTTTTATCTTGATTAGCATTCATATCGTTTAATACGATAGTGTTACCTCTTTTAGCAAGAACTCTAGCAGCATGATAACCACTTCTTGCCATTCCAAGAATAAATATTTTCTTGTTTTCAAACATTATTACACGCCTCCAATATAATTATACAGCATTAACTATTCAATAATAAAAAATATATGTAAACTTTACAATTATATATTAAAAAAATAACTACAATTTTTACTTTTTGTAGTTATTTTTAATTGAAACAGCTTTATCTTTTAAATATTTCATTTTTTCTTTTAAATTAAATTTAAATCTTATATTAGGGAATGCTTTAAATAATCTTTTAGCTAGTGCATTATTACTTAAGATATTTTTAACTTTCTCAGTTATTTCCTTTGTGTTATCCAAATGTACATATTTAACACCCATATCTTTAATTTTAATTATAACTTTGAATGATATAACATTATCTACTAGATATAGTGTTAATAGTGTATAGAATAATATATTTATAGCAAGTGGAGAAAATTTTGCAAATATACTAAGGGCGAATGGATTAACAAACTTAACTAATAAGAAACCAAGTACACCGAATGCTAAACTATTCGATAAACAAATTCTACCATTTAAATTAAACTTTTTTTTAGAATAATCCCACCATCTGGCATGAAACAATTTTTCCATTAGGTAACTTGTTATGTATTCTCCAACACTACATATTATGATTGATAAAATAAATAATAATATAGGACTTTTAACGTTATGAAGTAAAAGCACCATAGCAATAGCACAATTACCATATATAGGACAATATGGTCCAATTAAAAAGCCTCTATTAACAAAACATTTGGTATCAGGGAATGTAGCAACAACTTCTATCATCCACCCAATCATTGAGTAAGCAATAAATAATAAAAATAATACTTTTAAATCACACATCTGTTTTTTCTCCTTCTTTTAAGTCCCAAGTATTTTGGATATTGACTTGGATGAGCAAGTACATTTAATGAACATTTTTTATCCATCATAGTAACAACCCAGCTCTCAGCATATTTAGGTGGTCTTATATTAAGAGGAAACATATGTCTTAATATAATATCTTCTACCATTGGATTCATTAAATGAGGAAAATGTTTTCTTGCGTTATATAAAGCTTCTCTGGCATGTACAAAACCATGTAATTCTCTAAATTTCTTTTTAGTATGATTTTCTTGCCATGGTTTAAAATAAAAATCATGAAGTATTGCACCAATACAAGTATTTCTAACATTCAAGTGATGTCTTTTAGCAAACTTATAAGACTCGTATGCTACTTTCATAGAATGATCATACACACTTTCATTTTCATGATGAGCATACTTCTTCCTCTTTAAAAACTCTTTATTGTTAATTATTTCATCTATATATTCTAAAAACTCTTTGTCATATTTCATAAAACTCACGTAAACATTATAACAAATATAGATAATTATTAAAAGAGATTATGCTATAATAGACATATAAATAAGGAGGCAATATGAAAAGTAAAGTTTATTTTACAAGAGAGATAAGTAGTGAAAAATTAGTAGAAATTTATAAAAAGTTAGGTGTAAAACTTAATGGTAAAGTTGCTGTTAAAGTACATAGTGGAGAAAAAGGGAATCAAAATTATTTAAAACCATTATTTTATAAAGAGATTATTGATTATGTAGATGGAACCGTTGTTGAATGTAATACCGCATATGATGGAGCTAGAAATACAAGTGACAAACATTTAAAACTTTTAGAAGAACATGAATGGACTAAATATTATAATGTTGATTTACTTGATAAAGATGAAGAATTAGAATTACCTATTAAAGAAGGAAAACATTTGAGTATTAACTATGTTGGTAAGAATATAGAAAATTATGATTCGATGTTAGTTTTATCTCACTTTAAAGGTCATCCAATGGGTGGATTTGGAGGTTCACTAAAAAATATATCAATAGGACTTGCATCTAGTCATGGAAAAGCAAATATACATGGAGCTGGAAAACCAGAAGATATATGGACAGCAGATCATGATTCATTCTTAGAGTCTATGGCAGAAGCTGCTAAAACAATAGTTGATTATGAAAAAAATATTGTATTTATAAATGTGATGGCAAATATGTCAGTAGATTGTGATTGTTGTGCAAAAGCAGAAGATCCATGTATGAAAGATATTGGTATTTTAGCTTCTACTGATCCAGTTGCCTTAGATCAAGCTTGCATAGATTTAGTTTATAATAGTAATGATCCAGGAAAAGATCATTTAATAGAAAGAATTGAATCTAGAAATGGACTTCATACTATAGAAGAAGCAGAAAAATTACACGTTGGTACTAGAAATTATGAATTAATTAAATTTTAACTTTATTTTTTAATAATTTTGTGGTATTATTTACGGATACAAAAGGGGAGATGAGTTAAATGAATGGAAAAGTAACATATATTTTTGGACATAAAAATCCTGATACAGACTCAATATGTGCGTCAATAGCATTATCATATTTAAAAAATAAACTGGGATATAATACTATTGCATCAACACTAGGTAATTTAAATCCAGAAACTAAGTACGCATTAAGTTATTTTAATGTTAAAGAACCATATCATTTAAATGATGTAAAATTACAATTAAAAGATGTAGCTTATCATAAAGGATGTTTTATTGATAAAAATGTACCTATCAAAGATGCATTTGACTATATGAATAAATACTCTTTAACAGGTATACCAGTAGTAGAAAATAAAAATAAATACTTTGGTTACGTTTCTTTAAAAGAAGTAGCTCGTGAAATTATCATGGGAGACTTTCATAAAATTAATACTTCATATGGAAACTTAATAAGTGTACTAAAAGGAACACCAGTATTAAAATTTGATAAAGAAATATCTGGTAATGTATTAGCTGCTACATATGCTAAAGCTACGTTTATAGAAAGAGTTACATTAGATAATAGTTATATATTAATAATAGGAGATAGAGCAGCTATACTTGACTACGCTATTGAAAGTAAAGTCAAACTTATTATAGTTATTGCTGGAATACAATTGCCTCATGAGTTAATACAAAAGGCAAAGAAGAATAAGGTTAATATTATCAGTACTCCTTTATCTTCATATGAAGTAGGTAAACTAATATCATTCTCTAACTATATTAAAGATATAATGAGAAAAGAAGAATCTATTACTTTTAATGAACTTGATTATTTGTCAGACTTTATTGAACAAAGTAAAAAGTTAAAGCATACAAATTATCCAATATTAAATAGTAAAAACGAATGTAAAGGACTTTTAACTTTAACAGATACTAACGATGTAGATAAGAAACAAGTTATATTAGTAGATCATAATAACTCTTCACAAAGTGTAGATGGGCTTGAAGAAGCGGAAATATTAGAAGTAATAGATCATCATAATATAGGAGACATTAATACTAAGAAACCTATTAACTTTAGAAATGCAGGAGTAGGTAGTGTTAATACAATTATATATGATTTATATAAAGAAAATAATGTTAAGATTCCTAAAGATATAGCAGGACTTATGGCATCAGCTATTATTTCCGATACATTACTTCTTACTTCACCAACTACTACTATAAGAGATACTGATGCATTAATTAATTTATCAAAAATAGCTAAAATTAAATATAAAAAATATGGTATTGAACTATTAAAACAAGGTATGACTATTAAAGGCCTTACAAATGAAGATATACTTCATAAAGACTTTAAGACATATAAAGTAAATGATAAAATGATAGGGATAGGTCAAATTTTAACAGCAGATTTTGAATCTATGAATAAAAAAATAAATAGTTTAGTTAATTATTTAGACGAAGTATCTAAAAATGAAAATATAAGTGTAGTTACTTTATTCGTAACAGATATTTTTGAAAATGTGTCTTATTGCTTATATAATAGAGATGCAGAAAATATCATTAAGAATAGTTTTGATTTAAAAGAAATATATGAAGGTGTACCTCTAAAAGATATAGTTTCAAGAAAAATACAAATAGCTCCATATATAATGGACGCAATAGAAAAAGAGTAGAAATACTCTTTTTATTTGTATAAAACATTTAAATCAACAACACCATTTATTCCATCTACTTTGCCTCTACTAGAAAACTGCCACATGGTATAAGGTTTAGAATAACTTGATTTTTCTGAAGTATAATGAGCAAGCCAAGTATCTTTACTTCCTACATCCCATATATTTTCTAAATAATATTTACTACTATAAAGTGTTCCCTGATATCCATGTTTAGTTACTTCATTTATAAATGCATCAGCAATTAAGTTAATATCCGTAAGACTAATATTATATGAATTAAAGTTGTTCCAGTTTTCCCAGTCAAATGCAATAGGTAATTCAAGTGTAATTCCATCAAGCGTATTAACAACATATTTAGCTTGTTCACGAGCTTCATAAACATCTTTAGCATAACTAAAGAAATAAACTCCAACCGGTATACCAGCTTTTTTAGCATTTTCTATATTCTTTTTATATTGATTATCCATAACAATTTGATTCTTTCTATTATGGCCAAAACCAATTCTAATCATTGCAAACTCAACACCAGCTTTTTTAGCTTTTTCCCAATCAACAGTATCTTGCCAAGTAGATACATCAACTCCAATCATAGTGTTTTCGTTCTTATATTTTTTTATAGCATCTTTTATACTAACAGTATCCTTTGGAGTTGAAGCATTACTAGTATTGTTATTTTTAGATTTTTCCTTAACAACTAATTTAAAATTTTTAGTAGTTGTATTGTCAGATGAATCAGTTGCAATATATTTTAAATTATAAGTACCAGTTTTATTAATATCATATTCGCCTTCAACTTTACAATTAGGTCTTTTATCATAATTATCAGCACATAATGCTTTATCAACCAAATTAACATCGGTACCTTTAGTAGTACTATATGAACCACTTATTAACACAAGCGGTTCAGTTGTATCAACTATGTCATATTCAATAGTTTCAAATAATTCTTTATGATTAGATGCTTTATAATTAACAACTACTTTATTTTTACCCAAAGTATAAGTATCAATAAGTATATTGTCACTAGTGATTTCACCATCTTCAATACTAACGATATCATAAAGTCTCACTTTAGATGCATATTCAAAAGTTAAATTTTCACTTTTGATAACCCTTGTATTTGAATTACTCATAACAGGTACTTCTTCTTTTTTGTTACAACCAACTAGTAATATAAACATTAAACAAATTATAAACATTTTATTTTTCATATTCACCATATTGATAGTTTATCACATTTATATATATTTTTATACTAAAGTATATTACATTTTAATAATTTTATGCATATTAAAAAAGTCTATGACTCTTTATGTTCTGTATAATTTTCTTTATCAAAATCAACTAATAATTCATGTATCATTTCTTCTTGATTTCCTAAATATACTTCTTCAATTCTATCAACTCTACATTTTTCACATTCGATGATACTATTCATCTTAAGAAGCGATTCTTCAATATCATCATTTACTATTACATAATTATATTTAGATACTTCATTTATTTCTTTATATGCAGTTTTAAATCTTTCAACCACTTGCTCTTTTGTTTCAGTTTTTCTACCAATTAATCTCTTTTTAAGTATTTCCATTGATGGTGGCATAATAAATATGAATACAGCATCAGGTCTTTTTTCATTTACTTTACGTGCACCCTCTATATCAATTTCAAGTATTATATTTTTACCTTTACTAAGTAGTTCATCTATATGTTCTATGGGTGTTCCATAATATTTATTAGAGTGAACTATCGCATATTCTAAATATTTATTATCTTTAATCTTTTGTTCAAACTCGTTAGTACTAATAAAGTTATAATCAACACCATTTTTTTCTTCACCTCTAGGACTTCTAGTAGTGTCACTAATAGACATAACAGTATCATTTCTAGATTCAATTAATTTTTGATCTAATGTACTTTTTCCACAACCAGATGGACCTGAAACAACTATTAAAATACCTTGTTCATTTTCTTTAATCATAATAACCTCTTTAGACAATATTAACATTTTAAAAATATTTAATCAACAATGTATAAACATTAAAATAATGTAAATAATAATAGTGGTGAAGATAAATGAATGAAAATATGGAATTATTAAATTTTGTATATGAAAATGCAGAAATGGGTGTACATACTTTAAATATTTTAAGTGATACACTAAGAAAAAGAGATAATAAAATTAAAGGTTTAATCGAAGATGAATTAAAAGAATATAATAGTTTCTTAAAAGAAGCAGAAAAGCTATTAAAAAAGAATAAAATCGAACCAAAGAAAACAAATCTTATGGCAAAACTAAGTAGTAAGATGGGTATAACTATGGAAACCATGAAAGATAATAGTGATCCAGCTATAGCATCTATGGTTATTGAAGGATTAACTATGGGAATAGTGGAGATGCAAACAAAGATAGAAAACTACAAAAAAATAGTTGATAAAAAAATATTAAAATTATCTACAAAATTCTTGAAATTTCAAGAAGAAGAAATAGAGAAACTTAAAACATTTATGTAATTTACACATAAATGTTATTTTTTTATTAAAAACTATTCAAAAGCTTTTACGTTATGATATAATCAAGATAAGATTAGGTAGTAAAAGGAATAGTGAGTGTATGAAGAATATTAAAAAAGTTATTGCTATGTTATTAATATTAACAACTTTAACTGGATGTATTAAAAGTAAAACTGAAATGACAATTAATAAAGATAAAAGTATGGTATTTGAAACTTCTTATTTAATTAGTGATAAGATGTTAGAATATAGTCAACAAACAACTGATGATGTATTTACACAAGAACAATTAGATTATTTAAAGAAACGTAATTTGACTTATGAAAAAAAGAGTGATAATGGCTATACTGGTTATGTATTAAAAAAAGTATATGATAATATTGATAATATATCAAATGAAACTGGAAAAGAAATTGAATTAAGTGATTATCTTAATGAAGGTTTTGATGATAGTGTATTCTTTAAAGTTGAAAAAGGATTTTTAAAAAATAAATATACTGCTAATTTCAAGTATAATTTAGAATATAATGATTTCAACGATTTATCATATAGTACTCAAAGCAATAATAATGAATTGGCTATGGGAACAGGAATAGGTGAAACTACTACTCCAAATACTACTATTGACAATAATACTACACCAAATAATGGAACATTAACAACACCAGGAGATGGAACAAATGATAATACAACAATAATAGGTGATGATACTACTCCATCAACTAATGAACCTGATTATGGAGAACTAACAAAATTAGCAAGTGAAATGGAAATAAGTTACACAGTAAATTTACCTGAAAAGGCAATTAGTAATAATGCCACTGAAAGTCAAAATGATGGAAAAAAATTAGTATGGAAATTAACTACTGATAGTGAAAATAAAATAGAATATGTATTTGAAGTAAAAAATATGACAAATTATTATATACTATATGGTGGTATAGCTGCAGGAGTAATTATCGTAGTATTGATTATAATAATGATTATTAAAAAAGATAAAAAAGGAAAAGAAGTAATACCTGCTCAAGATAAACCAATACATGCAGACTATGATCCTTCAATCGCAGCAGCTATTCCAAATCCAGCCATAATAAATGGTACACTAAATCAAACAGTAAATAATGAAATAGCAAATACTGCGCAAGCGCCAACTGCAAATCCAGAACAAATAGAACAACCAGTTAATGGTCCTATTGGAAATTCTAATACAGAATCACAAGCATATATAATTCCAGAAGTTACAGTTGAGCCACAAATAGCAAAACCAGAAGTTAAACCAATGTTTATAACTCCAGAAAACATGCCGGAAGAAACTTTAAATATACAAGAAATCAAACCTGAAGTTAAAATTGAACCACAACAAAATACAAATATTAATCAAAATTAGTAGTAGAAATACTACTTTTTTATTTGTGTGAAAAATGTTAATATTAAATTGGTGATATTATGGCATACATAGAATTTAAAGATGTAAGTAAAATATATAAATCAGGAGAAATAGAAGTAAAAGCACTTGATAAAGTAAATTTTGAAATAGAGCAAGGAGAATTAGTTTGTATTTTAGGACATTCAGGAGCAGGAAAAACAACAGCACTTAATATACTTGGTGGAATGGATAAAGCTACTAGTGGAAAAATAACAGTTGCTAAAAAAGATATAACTAAATATAACAAAAAAGATCTAATTAAATATAGAAGAACTAATATCGGTTTTGTATTTCAATTCTATAATCTTATACAAAATTTAACAGCACTTGAAAACGTAGAACTAGCAACTGAAATATGTAAGAATTCTCTGTCTCCTAAAGAAACACTAATAAACGTTGGTCTAAAAGATAGACTCAATAACTTTCCAGCTCAACTATCAGGTGGGGAACAACAAAGAGTATCAATTGCAAGAGCACTAGCTAAAAATCCAAATGTACTTTTGTGTGATGAACCAACAGGAGCCTTAGATTATGTTACTGGAAAACAAATATTAAAGCTATTGCAAGATACATGTAGAAAAAGAAAAATGACAGTAATTATTATCACTCATAATACAGCTATTGCTCCAATGGCAGACAAAGTAATTAAATTCAAAAGTGGAAAAGTTGAAGAAGTTATTATTAATAAAAAAACAGTTGATATAGAAAGGATTGAATGGTAGTGAAAACACTAACTAAACAAAGTTTCCTAAGTATCAAAAAAACATTTAAAAGATTCTTATCTATTTTAGCAATAGTACTTTTGGGAGTAGGATTCTTTACTGGTATAAGACAAACTTCACCTAATATGGAAAGTAGTATAGATGAATACTTTAAGAAACAAAATGTTTATGATATTAACTTAATGTCAACTTGGGGAATTACTAATGAAGAAATAGAAAAATTAAAAAGTGATGGATATGATGTAGAACCATCTTATAGTATAGATGCTCTTATAAGAGTAGATGATGACTATGTAGTAAAAGTTCATTCTTATGATCCGGATGCTAAAATTAACAAATTAATTGTAACCGAAGGAAGACTACCAAAAACCAACAAAGAATGTGTAATAGAGAAAAATAAAGATTTAGGAGACTATAAAATCGGAGACACTATCACTATAGAAGATGATAACTTAAAAGAAAAAACATTAGAAATCGTAGGTTTTGTTAAAAGCCCATTATACGTATCTCGTGAAAGAGGAAGTACAAAACTATTAAATGGTAAAGTTAATTTCTATATGTATTCACTAATTACTAACTTTGATATTGATTATTACACTGAGGCTTATATAAAACTTAATAATAATGAAAGCACTTACTCAAAAAAATATGAAGAACTTATTAACAGCGAAGAAGATAAACTAGAAGTTATAACAAATGAATTTATAGAAACTAGATTTAACAAAGAAAAAGAAGCTGCATTAAAAGAATTAAATGATAATATAGATAAGTATAATCAAGAAAAAAAAGACGCATATAAAAAGTTAGATGATGCAGAAGATAAAATAAATAAAAATGAAAAAACTCTTAACAGTAATTTAACAAAACTAAATAATAATGAAAAGAAAGCTAAAGAAACATTTAAAACTAAGAAAGCAGAAATAGAAACTAACAAGAAAAAAGTAAATGATGGAATTACTACTCTTAAAAAGAATATTGCTTACTTAGAAAGTATAGGTGGAGACACAACAGCATTAAAAGCACAACTATCTAATTTAGAATCAAACTTAAAAAAACTAAATGATGGTTATAACACTTTACTTCAAGAAGAAAAGAAAACTTATAAGGAAATTTCAAATGCCAGAACTAAAATAAACAATGGTAAAAAAGAAATAGAAAAAGCAAGAAAAGAACTTGAAGATAATAGAAAGAAAGCTGATAAAGAGTTTGAAGATGCTTATAAGAAAATTGAAGATGCAAGAAAAGAAATAGATGAACTTGAAAAACCTGAGTGGTATATTTTAGATTTAGATTCTAATGTTGGATATTATAGTTTCTCTCAAGATAGTGAAAGAATTAACAAACTAGCTAAAGTATTCCCATTACTATTTTATATTGTAGCTGTACTTGTAAGTTTAACTACTATGACAAGAATGGTAGAAGAAGAAAGAGGAGAACTAGGTACACTAAAATCACTTGGATATAACGATAACCAAATACTATTTAAATATATTATTTATGCTTTACTTGCAACTACCATTGGTTCAGTAGTAGGTGTAATAATAGGTTCAAACACTATACCAAGTATAATTTACGGAATGTATAGTTTAATGTACACACTTGGAGACTTTGTTAATGAATTTGATACATTAAGTGCACTTATAGGTTCTTTTATAGCAATAGGTTGTATACTCTTATCAACATATCTAGCAGTTAAAAAATCTCTAAAAGAAGTACCAGCAGAACTACTAAGACCAAAAAGTCCAGCTGCAGGTAAAAGAGTACTTTTAGAAAGAATTCCATTTATATGGAAACACTTATCATTCTCAAGAAAAGTAACAGTAAGAAATGTATTTAGATACAAAAAAAGATTCTTAATGACAATATTTGGTATAGCTGGATGTACTGGACTTATAATCGCAGGTTTTGGTATAAAAGACTGTATAACTGACATGGTACCAAACCAATATGAAAAAATATTTAGTTATAACCTAGAAATAACATTTAATAAAGATAGTGAATCTTTAGACAAAGATTATGAAGAAATATCAAAATTCAAAGAATTCAAAGAAACACTAAAAGTAAATAAAGAAGCAATAGATATTATAAATAAAGATACTAATCAAACAGTACAACTTATAATACCATTTGATAACTATGAAGATTTTATAAAGATACAAGATAGAAAAACTGAAAAAAAATATACTCTAGATGATAAAGTATTTGTTTCAGAAAAGTTATATAAACTTCTTAAATTAAAAGAAAATGATACTCTAAAGATTAAACTTGATGATAAGGAATACACAACAACAGTAGGTGGAAGTACTGAAAACTATATAATGCATTATATTTATATGAGTAAGAAAATATATGATAGTGATTCATATAATACTATGTTTGTAAAAGTGGATAACTTAACTGAAGAAACAAGAAAAGATTTATCAAAGAGATTAAAAGAATATGATTCAGTTTCTAAATTAACATATAATTCACTAAGTAGAACTATATTTGATGATGCGATGGAGAACTTTGGACAAGTATCAGGTGTATTAATTGTTTCAGCAGGACTTCTGGCTTTCGTAGTACTCTATAACTTATCAAGCATAAATATTAGCGAAAGAAAAAGAGAACTTGCATCTATTAAAGTATTAGGTTTCTATGATAATGAAGTTTATAACTATATTGGAAGAGAAAACAAAATACTAACATTTATTGGTATGCTACTTGGATGTTTCATTGGATACGCTCTTGCTATGTATATAATTAAAACTTGTGAGCTAGATATTACTATGTTTAGTCCTAAAATATCTATTTATAGTTATATATATTCTCTAGGTATAACATTGATATTTACAATATTAGTTGACATAGCTACATACTTTAGTTTGAAGCATATTAAGATGGTTGAATCATTAAAGTCAGTAGAATAATGTAAAAAAGATATATCAATTAAAGATATATCTTTTAATATTTGTTATAATTATAATGAGGTGAAGGTAATATGGATATAGAATTAAAAAAAGCATTGAATTTAGAAAAGAAAAGACAACAAAATAATATAGAATTAATAGCTAGTGAAAACTATGTATCTAAAGCTATATTAGAATTACAAGGTAGTATCTTAACTAATAAATATGCTGAAGGATACCCAGGTAAAAGGTATTATGGAGGATGTGAATACATCGATATTTTTGAAAATAAAGCTATAGAATATGCTTGTAAATTATTTGGAAGTGCCTATGCGAACGTTCAACCACATAGTGGAAGTTCAGCTAATATGGCAGTTTATAGAGCATTATTAAATCAGGGAGATAAAGTACTTGGAATGTCACTTGCCCAAGGAGGACATTTAACTCATGGAAGTAAAGTAAGTTTTAGTGGTATTGACTATGATATAGTTTCTTACGAACTAGATCCCAAAAGTGAAACATTAGATTATAAAGCAATCGAAGAACTAGCTATAAAAGAAAAACCTAAAATGATAATTGCAGGATGCAGTGCTTATAGTAGAAGTATAGACTTTAAAAAGTTTAGAGAAATAGCTGATAAATGTGGTGCTTACTTAATGGTAGATATGGCACATATAGCAGGTTTAGTTGCTGCAGGACTTCATATGAATCCAGTACCATATGCTGATGTAGTAACATCAACTACTCATAAAACTTTAAGAGGTCCAAGAGGTGGATTAATACTAACTAATAATGAAGAAATAATTAAAAAGATAAATAAAGTTGTATTCCCGGGTATTCAAGGTGGACCACTTATGCATGTAATCGCAGCCAAAGCTCAATGTTTCTATGAGGCATTACAACCAGAATTTAAAGAATATGCAAAAAATATTATTAAAAATGCTAATGCGATGGCAGAAGAATTCAAAAAGAATAATGTAAAAGTAGTTTCAAATGCTACAGATAATCATTTAATGTTAATTGATGTTAAAACAGGTTTTGGATTAACTGGTAAAATTGCAGAAGAAACACTCGATAAAATAAATATAACTGTTAATAAGAATGCAATACCATTTGATACAGAAAAACCAAGTATAACAAGCGGTTTAAGACTTGGAAGTGCAGCAATGACTACAAGAGGTTTAAATGATAAAGACTTTATAGAAATAGCAGATATAATTATTAAAGCACTTAAAAATCATGACAATAAAAAAGTACTTCTTGAATGTAAAAAAGAAGTACGTGTTATCACTAGTAAATATCCAACTAAGAATATTAAATAGTTGATACGTCTATCCAAGCTATAGGGTTAGAAAATTCTTCTAACTCTTTTATTGTGACTTCAATTGCAGAAGCAGGACTTCCACAAGCAGGAAAGACTGTTTCAAATCTTTTAAGAGATTCATCTAAATAAATTTCTACTCCAGGTTTAACAGCGAATGGACACACACCACCAACTGGATGACCAGTTAAACTTTCAACTTCATCGTATGGAAGCATATGCGCTTTCTCATTAAAATAGTGTTTAAATTTAGAATTATTAATCTTAGCATCTCCAGCTAATACTATAAGTATAATTTTATCTTTAACTCTAAATGATAAAGTCTTAGCTATTCTTTCTTCGGTAGTATGTAAAGCGTGAGCAGCCATGCTAACAGTTGCACTACTTTCATCAAGAACTACGACTTTGCCATCAACATTGTATTTTTTTAGATATTCTTTTACATCATTTAATGCCATTATCCTCTATCTCCTAATGTTAAAAAGAAATAACCACCAATTACTATTATAAAGAATAGTATTGAAAGTGGACCAGTTATAATTGAAAATATAGTTCCAAAATTTTTAATATTCTCTGTAACTTTTCCTATTATTAATTCATCTGTAACTTTATAGTTTTCATCTACACTATTAGTGTTATCTTCTAAAAAATAAACTCCAGCAGATACATCTTTAACCTTAGCAAGTCTAAATGTTCCATAATATTTATATAATATAACCTCATCACTTTGATATGATGTATTTTTTTCAAGTATAACTATATCATTAGTATTATAGTCTGGTACCATATTTGTTTCATTAACTTTATGATATGTATAACCAAATAAATATGAATAAGAGCCACCCATTAATAATCTATATCCTAGATCATAAACAGCTATTAAAGCAAGTATTCCCAAAATACATATTAGAACTAACATTATAGCTTTAACAGGACCTATAAATTTCCTTAATCTCATCATAAAATCACCTTACCTATGTAGTAATTATAACATAATGAAATATAATTTGACATATTTACTTAATTATTATATAATACTTGTCACTTATAGGGGGAATATAAATATGTCATATGAAACTGACTGCATGTTAGCATTAAAAAATGCGTTAAGAGATACTGAAGGATTAAAAATAGCTATTAAAGAATTTAATAAAAATGCTAAGACTTTTGAACGTTTAGCAGAAGCTATCGAAAAACAAAATGAATTAAAAGAAAGAGAACTTGAATTATTAGAAAGACAAGAAGGCTCTACAAGAACTTTAAGACCAAGAGGTTTTTAAAAAAATATTATAAAGCTTAAAGTAAATCTTTAAGTTTTTATATTGTACAAAAATATTATTGTGTTATAATTTAATATAGGTGAAAAAATGAAAGATAAAAAAGGATTTACATTATTAGAGCTGTTAGCAGTAATAGCTATTTTAGCGTTGTTAGTAGTAATTACTGTTCCAAATATAATTAATTTGTATAACGAAGCAAGAAAAAAAGCATTTATAACTGAAGTGAAAAAATTACATACTACTGCAGAAGAAAAATTTATATCTTCTTCAGTTAATGGCAAACCATCAAAAATATATAATTCAGAAGATGATACTAGACTAAATATGACAGGTAAAAAGTTACAATATTGTATCTTAATGGACGATAGAGGAAACGTAAGAAGTTTAAAAGCGTCTAATAAGCAATGGGTAGTAAGTTTAGATGCAGACAAAAAAGTAGATGATCTATCTATCAATGATTTAGAAGATGGAAACCTAGATGATTATGAATGCAATGATGATTCTGCACCAGTAATTCCAAAAAGTTGTACATATACTGGTGATTTAGTACAAGGTGCTGAGTATATATATGGTCAATACACATATAGATATAAACAAGAAATGGGAGATAGTGGTTGGCAAAATATTACTTCTGATGGATGGGGTGTTGTTTTAACAAATAAAGAAAGTACATCAACTGTATCAGGAGAAGTATGTAAGTCAATAAATGAAAAACCAATTGTTTCTGGTTCTAATATGTTTAGTAATAGTAAAGCTGAGTCAATTGATTTAAGTGAGTTTGATACTTCTAACATTACAAATATGAATAAAATGTTTAATAATAGTAAAATAACTACATTAGATTTAAGTAGTTTTGATACAAGCAAAGTAACAACAATGTCATCAATGTTTCAAAGCAGTTCAGCAACATCAATAATAGGTTTAAATAAGTTAAACACATCAAACGTAACAAATATGAGTAATATGTTTAATACTAGTAAAGCAACAACACTTGATGTTAGTAGTTTTGATACAAGTAAAGTAACAACAATGGCCTCAATGTTTAAAAGTAGTTCAGCTACAATAATCACAGGTCTAAACAAACTAAACACATCAAATGTTACTAGTATGAATGGAATGTTTCAAAGTTCTAAAGCTACATCACTTAATTTAAGTGGATTAAATGCAACAAATGTAACAAATATGGCTTCAATGTTCCAAAATAGTTCAGCGACTACAATAGACTTAACTAATTTTAAGACAAGCAAGGTTACAACAATGGCTTCAATGTTCTATACTGTAAATGCAACTAATATAAAAGGCTTAAGTACTTTAAATACATCAAATGTAACAGATATGTCATCAATGTTTTATAAGACAAAAATTTCAAATATAGATTTAAGTGGATTCAATACAAGTAACGTAACTAATATGAGCTACATGTTTTATTGGTGCACATCTTCATCAATAAATTTAAGTAGTTTTGATACATCAAAAGTTACAAATATGACATACATGTTCTTTAATAGTAAAAGTTTAAAAACTATATATGCTAGTAGTAAATTTGTAACAACAAAAGTAACTAATAGTTCTAGTATGTTCTCAATGTGTAGTACTTTAGTTGGTGGCTCTTCTACAAAGTATAATAGTTTAAAAATTGATAAGTCATATGCTAAGATTGATGGTGGTACTAGTAGTCCAGGATATTTCACATCAAAATAAAAGATAAAAAGTATTGATAAAGAGGTCAATACTTTTTTATTTATCTAAATATGTTATAATTATTAAGAGGTAATTATGGAAGAATTTAACAATAAAATAGTTATACTTAATGATTATGCTAAAAATAGTTTTATTAAGAAAATAGACAAACTTACAAATGTAAAAGTAATAACATTAAGTGAATTAAAACACAAATATTATTTTGATTATGACAATAAAGCAATATACTTCATAAGTAATAAATATAATTGTATACCTGAAATAGCCAAGATATATATTGAAAATATTTATTACTTAAAAGATATAAATAATGAAAAAATAAACTTTTTAAAATCTATAAAGAATGATTTAGATACTAACAACTTATTAACATATAATAATTTATTTAAAGAATTCTTAAAAGGAAAAGATATAGTACTTTATAATTTAAAATACATTGATAAATTCTATAAAAATATATTTAAAGAATTAGAAGAGTATTCAAAAGTAACTATTTATAATGATGAAGATAATTCTACAATAAAAGAATTATATAAAGCAAATAACTCTGAAGAAGAGATAGCTTTTGTGTGTTCAAAGATTACAAAACTTATTAAGAGTGGAGTAGACATTAACAATATTAAACTAGCTAATGTGAAAAGTGATTATGAGTTTATAATTAGAAAGACATTTAAACTATTTAATATTCCGATAAACTTGCCATCTTTTGAAACTATAAAGTCTACATCTTTAGTTATTAAATTCAAAGAACTTTATAATATCGATATAAATGAAACAATAGAGAAACTAAAAGAATTTATAAATACTAAAGAAGAAAATGATATATTTAAAAGTATAATAAATATTGTAAACAACTATTTATGGGCCAATGACTTTATGCTAGTAAAAGATATGGTATTTAATGATATAGATAATATTAAGACACCAAGAGCAAAACTAAAGAATGCAGTTGAAGTAATAGAATTTAAAAAAGAATTAGTTAGTGATAATGACTATGTGTTTTTAATTGGATACAATGAAGGAGTAATACCAGTTAACTATAAAGATGAAGATTATTTAAGTGACTCTATTAAAGAAAAACTAGGATTAAGTACTTCATTTGAACTAAATGAAAACGCTATGAGTGAAACAAAAGATAATATAAGAAATATAAAGAATTTAATAGTTACTTACCCAAATCATAACTTAAGTAGTGAAATATATATTTCTTCATCATACGAAAAAGATTTATTTGATGAGAAAGAACTAAATATTAGTTTCAATGAATCTAACGCTTATAATAAACTAAAATTAGTAAGCGAAAAAGATGAAAATTCTAAATTCGGTACTATTACAGATAATCTATTAAAATTAAGTTCACACTATAAAGATATGAAATATAATAGTTATGATAATAAATATAAAATGATAGATAAATCTAAAATAAAAGATTTCTTTAAGGATGGTTTAACTCTATCTTACACAAGTATTAATGATTATTATATGTGTTCATTTAGATACTATTTAGATTATATTTTAAAAGTTAATAAGTTTGAAGATACTTTCGAAGCAACAGTAGGTAGTATATTTCATAAGATACTTTCCATGTGTTTTGATCAAGATATTGATATTATAAGAACATATGAAACTGAAATGGAAAACTCAAATTATGAATTTAATGAATCAGAAAAGTTCTTTCTTAGCATTTTAAAAGACGAACTGGTTTTAATCATAGAAACTATAAAAAATCAATTATCTTACACACAACTTACTAATTCTATGTATGAAAAAAAGATAGTTATTGACGTTGACAAAGATTTACAAATAAGATTTAAAGGCTTTGTTGATAAGATTTTATATAATGAATTTAATGGTAAGACAGTAGTTGCTATCATAGACTATAAAACTGGAAACCCAAATTTAAATATAAATAATACTATCTATGGTTTAGAGATGCAGTTACCTGTCTATATCTACTTAATAAAGAATGAAATCAAAGATGTAAAGATTGGTGGCTTTTATCTACAAAAGATACTAAATAATACAACTGATAAAGAGAAAAGACTAGATAGTTTAAAATTACAAGGATACACAAATAGTGATTTAGATTATATTGATAAGATTGATTCTTCATTTAATGATTCTAAAGTTATAAAGAGTCTTAAAACCAGCAGTAAAGGTTTCTATTATTATTCAAAAATAATTAATGATGAAGAAATAGATGTTCTTTATAATATAGTTGACTCTAAAATAAAAGAAGCATCAAAAGATATATTGGATTCTAAGTTCGATATAAATCCTAAAGAGATGAAGAATGAAAATATTGGATGTAGTTTCTGTAAATACAAAGATATATGTTTTATGAAACCAAAGGATACAGTAACTTTAAAAGAAATAAAAAATATATTTGAGGAGGTAGAATAATGCCAAAGTGGACAAAAGAACAAGAAGAAGCAATAGTAAAATCTGGCTCAAATATAATAGTAAGTGCAGGAGCAGGTAGTGGTAAAACAGCAGTATTATCAGAAAGAGTTATTAACAAAATACAAAATGGTATACACGTAAATGAATTATTAATTTTAACATTTACAAGAGCAGCAGCAGATGAAATGAAAGATAGAATTAGAAAGAAAATAGATAAAATACCTGAATTTAAAGATGAATTAACACTACTTTCAAGTGCATACATAACAACATTCGATTCATTTGCTCTTTCAGTAGTAAAAAAATATCATTATCTTTTAAATATATCTTCAAATATTGCGATAACTGATGAATCAATCGTAAAACTAGAACAAAAGAAAATACTAGATAATATCTTCGAAGAACTTTATAAAGAAAAAAATGAAAATTTTATAAATCTAATAAAAAAATACTGTATTAAGAATGATAAGTCTTTAAAAACTAATATACTATCTCTATGCAATAAAATAAGTGACTATATAGATAGAGATGATTTTATAGATGATGTTATTAACAATTTCTATGAAGAAAAGAATATTAACAACTTGTTAACAAAATATAAAGAATTTATAAATGATAAAAAGAAAGAAATAATGTTAGAACTAGACAACATGAATATGTATTTTGATTATGACTATTGTATGGCTCTTCAGAATAGTTGTTTAGGACTACTTAATGCAGATATAGATGAACTTCATTTATATGAAAGCGTAAAACTTCCAAGTGCTCCTCGTGGTAGTGAAGAAGAAGCGAAAGCCGCCAAAGCTAATCTAAAGAAATTACTTGATGATTTAAAATCATATGGAGATTATGGAACACTAGAAGACATTAAAAATGATATATTATCTACTAAAGAAACAGTACTTACAATCCTAGATATTGTTAAAAGATACTTATCAAAAGTAGAACATTATAAACAAGATAATAACATATATACATTCTCAGATATTTCAAGATTATCTATAAAAATTCTTAAAGAGAATGAAAGTGTAAGGAATGAACTAAGAGATTCATTCAAAGAGATAATGATAGATGAATATCAAGATACCAACGATGTACAAGATATATTCATAAGTATGATAGCTAATGATAACGTATATATGGTAGGTGATATAAAACAATCTATCTATAGATTTAGAGGTTCAAATCCAAATATATTTAAAGAAAAATATAGTAATTATTCATCTAATAATGGTGGTTATAAAATAGATTTAATAAAGAACTTTAGATCAAGATTTGAAGTACTTGATAACATAAATAAAGTATTTGATCTTATAATGGACTCTAACTTAGGTTCTGCTGAATATAAAGAAACACATGAAATGGTTTATGGAAATACAGCATACGATACTGAAAAAATGAATGACTTTGATTATGATTTTGAAGTACTAGAATACATGAATAATAAAAAAGAAACCGGATTTGATAACTCTGAAGTAGAAATATTTACGATCGCAAAAGATATAAAGAACAAGATGAAAAACAAAATAAAAGTCTTTGATAAAGAAACAAGTAAACTAAGAGAAGCAACATACAATGACTTTGTAATAATACTTGATAGGAGCAAATACTTTGATACTTATAAAAAAATATTTGAATACTTAGATATACCACTTACTATATTAAAAGATGGTAAACTAAATGCAAGTACTGATATATATTTGATAAAGAATATTGTAGATTTAATAATACATATAAATGAAAATAATTTTAATGAAGAATTTAAGTATGACTTTACAAGTATCGGAAGAAGTTTCTTATATGAATACACTGATGAATATATATTTGATACTATAAATAATAAAAGTTATAAAGATACTACAATTTATAAAAATTTTAGCTCTATTAAAAATATAAACATTAAAACAAGTAGTGAGTTATTTAATGATATATTAGATATAACTGATTTTTATAACAAATTATACAAAATAGGTGACTATGAAAATACTAATGTAAGAATAGAAACAATATCAAAACTATCTTCTTCACTTAGTACGTTAGGTCTTTCTATAATTGACTTTAGAGATTACTTAAATGAAATAATTGAAACTAAACAAGAAATAAAATATACAACATTTAGTAGCAACTCTGATTCAGTAAAAATACTAACTATTCATAAATCTAAAGGTCTTGAGTATCCAGTTTGTTACTTTGCTGACTTAGACCATGAATTTAATACTAGCGAACTAAAAGATAAATTTATATGTGATAAAAGTTATGGTTTAATAGTACCTTCTAATATAGAAGAAGTAACATCTTCAGTAGTAAAAGAATTATACAAAAAGGATTTCATAAAAGAAGAAATAAGTGAAAAGATTAGACTTTTCTATGTAGCTCTTACTAGAGCTCGTGAAAAAATGATTATAGTTTTACCTGAAAAAGAAACTAAAAAACTAGAAAAGAATGATAATGGAGTAATCGAAGAAATAAGAAGACTTAAATTTATGAAATTATCTGACTTTATGTATGGCGTAAAAGACTATTTAGGAAATTATTTTAAATCTATTGATGTAACTAAACTAGGACTTACTAAAGATTATCAATATTCAAAAAGTATAAATATAAAAGAAAATAATACTATAACAGATGATATAAATGTAGAAGAAATAAATATTCAAAATGATATTATAGAAGACAAACACTTCTCAAAAGAATCGAATAAAGTAAGTACTAAAGAAGAAATAAAAATAATGAACTATGGTACTAAAATACATGAATATTTAGAATTAATTGATTATAAGAATCCAAATCTAAGTTTAATAGAAGATAATTTCATAAAAACAAAAATAGAGAAATTCTTAAATAATAGTTTACTAGAGAATATAAAAGATTCTAATATTTATCATGAATATGAATTTTTCTATGAAAAAGATAATACTAATTATCATGGTATCATAGATTTAATGTTAGAGTATGATAGTCATATAGATATAATAGATTTTAAATTAAAAAATGTAGTAGATGATAACTATAAAAATCAATTAAATGGTTATAAAAACTATATAGAATCTATAACTAATAAGAAAGTTAACACTTATTTATATTCAATATTAAATGAGGATATAAAAGAAATATAACTTTCTTTTTATTATGGAATAAAATATATAATTTTGTTAAAATATAAGTGGTGAAGAATATGAAGTATATATTTGTAATAAATAGTTTTACTTTAAAAGATGAAATTAATGAAATAATTCATAGAATAAAAGAGTTCTCTATTAAGAATGGTTTTGATTATGAAATAGAAATTAATAATGAAGATAATTCTACTGAAGACATAGTAAAAAAATATAAAAAATGTAAGTATACTATTGTCGCAGTAGGTGGAGATGGAATGATCAATAGAGTTTTAAATGCCCTTATAGATACTGATAATATTTTAGGATTTATTCCATGTGGTACTGGAAATGACTTTTATAGAAGTGCATCAAAAGAATTTAAGAAGTTAAATAATGAATGTGATGTCATCAAGATAAATAATAAATATTTTATAAATGTTGCATGTTTTGGAATAGATGCAGATGTAGCTAATAATAAAGGATTAATTAAATCTAAACTTATACCTAAAAGCCAAAGATATAATGTTAGTGTTATAAATTCATTTTTAAAATATGAACCAAGACACTTCTTATTAAAGTTTGATAATGAAGAAGTAGAAGGAGACTTTGCAACAATTGCAGTATGTAATGGTGGATATTATGGAAGCGGTTACAACATAGCTCCTAACTTTAAACTAAATAATAATATGTTTGATGTATATGTTGTTGAAGATACAAACAAAGTAAGTATTATGAAAATGATATTATCCATGAAAAAAGGTAAACATGAAAAATATAAAAAAGTACATAAATATCAAACAAACAAATTAACTTTAATATCAAATGTAGCAATTAATAGTAATATAGATGGTGAAGAACTAGAATCTAAAAAATTTAATATAGAAGTAATGAATAAAAAGATGAATGTATATTTTAATAAAAAACTAATTGATTACGTGAAAGGAAAATAAAGATGGAAACAGTATATAACAAATTAGTAAGAGATAACATACCTGAAATAATAAAAGAAAATAATGATGGAGAAGCAGTAACTAGAATACTAAGTGATGATGAATATAAAAAAGCACTTGAAGATAAACTATATGAAGAGTATCAAGAAGTATTAGAATCAAGTGGAGAAGATAGAGTAGAAGAACTAGCTGATATGTTAGAAATAATGATATCACTTGCTAAATTGGAAAAAGCAAATCTTGAAAAAATAATAGAAATAGCTAAAAAGAAAAAAGCAAAACGTGGTGGTTTTGATAAAAAATTATACTTAGAAAAAGTAGTAAAAAATAATTAGCACTTAGGTGCTTTTTTTAATGTCTTAGATCATCTATTATGTTATAATGATAATATGAAAAGATTTAACAAAGATATAACAATTGGTTTAACTAGTAAAGAAGTAAAGTATCAAATAGAAAATGGTAATATTAATATAGATACAACTATTCCAACTAAGAGTGTAAGCACTATAATACTAAGTAATATATTTACACTATTTAATATGCTTAATTTATGTTTAGGATTTATTATTTTCTTAACAGGAAGTTATAAGAATCTTTTATTTTTAGGAACTGTCTTATCTAATACAATAATAAGTATAGTTCAGGAACTAAGAGCTAAAAAAGAAGTAGATGCTTTATCATTAATGTGTACACCTAAAGTAAAAGTAATAAGAGATTCTAAAGAAACTGAAATAGGTGTTAATGATATAGTACTTGATGATATTATTAAGTATAAAATTGGTAATCAAATAGTAGTAGATTCTATAGTATTAGATGGAACTATAGAAGTAAATGAATCATTTATAACTGGTGAATCAGATTCAATAACTAAAAGAAAAGGAGATACTCTTTTATCAGGTAGCTTTGTAGTATCAGGTAACTGTTATGCAAGAGTAGAACACATTAAAGAAGATAATTATAGTTCTAAAATATCAAAAGAAGCAAAATATGTTAAAAAAGTAAACTCAGTACTTTTAGATTCGCTTAATACAATAATTAAAATATTATCTTGGGTAATTATACCTTTAGGTTTACTTCTATTTATGAATCAATACTATTCACTTAATAATACGCTTAGTACTGCTGTTATAAACACAGTTGCTGCTCTTATCGCAATGATACCAGAAGGTTTAGTACTTCTAACTAGTACAGTTTTAGCAGTAAGTGTAATAAGACTTTCTAAGAAAAAAGTATTAGTAAAACAACTTTATTGTATCGAAACACTTGCTAGAGTAGACACAATATGTTTTGATAAAACAGGTACTCTTACTAAAGGAGATATGGAAGTTAAGAAAGTAATATCTCTAAATGATAAATATGATATAAAAGAAATAATGAATAATATATGTGGTAACTTAGAAGATGACAATGCGACAATGAAAGCATTAAAAACATATTTTAAGCCAAAAAAATTTGAGAAAGCCGAAGAAATAATACCATTCTCATCAGATAAAAAATACTCTGGGATTAAACTTCATAAAGATAAATTTATAGTCGGAGCTCCAGAATTCGTAACTGATAAAAAAATAGATCTAGATAAATATGATAATTATAGAGTATTAATGTTAGTAAATAAAAGACATAAAGATACTGTAATTGGACTAATACTTTTAGAAGATAAAATAAGAGAAGAAGCATCTAAAACAATTAAATATTTTATAAAAGAAGGCGTAGATATTAAAATAATATCTGGTGATAATCCAAAAACTATAAGAAGTATAGTTAAAAGACTGGGCCTTAACTTTAATAATTATGTAGATGCTAGTACACTTAGCGATGAAGAATTAAAAGATTCGGTTGATAAAACAACAATATTTGGAAGAGTAACACCATTTCAAAAAAGAATAATTATTAAAGAATTAAAAAGACTTGGAAAAACTGTATCAATGGTAGGTGATGGAGTAAATGATGTTCTTGCTTTAAAAGAGTCAGACTGTAGTATAGCACTTGCTTGTGGTAGTGAAGCTGCTTATAATGTTTCAGATTTAGTACTCCTAGATTCAGACTTTACTTCTATTCCAAGCATAGTTGGAGAGGGAAGAAGAACTATTAATAATATAGAAAAGTCAGCAAGTCTATTTATAGTTAAAACTGGTTATGCAATAATGCTAGCGCTTATATTTATGTTAATACCATATAATTATCCATTTATACCAGTTCAGTTAACATTAACAAATGCATTAACAATAGGGATACCTTCTTTCATACTAGCACTTGAACCAAATAAAAAGAAAGTTACTGGAAACTTCCTAACAAATGTATTTAGAAAAGCAATACCTACATCATTTATAATAGTTTTATCAATAATGATAATTACATTCTTACCATTAGACTTTATAGAAAAATCAACATTATCATTAATAACAGTTGGATTAGTTGGATTTATCCACATTTATAGAGTATGTTATCCACCAAAAAGATATCATTTAGTAATGATAAGTATATTATTAACAATATTTATAATGGGAATCTTACTATTTAAAAAACTATTCTCATTATCAGTTATTAACTTTCATATGATAGTTACAATGATTATCATAGTATCATTGAGTATAGTAATATTCAATCTAATGGATAAAATAAAAGAAAAACTATGATATAATTAAAAAAAATAGAGGTGAAGTAAAATGAATAAAATTTTGGAATTTATAATAGTTTTTGTCATAATGTATTTATTTATGGTGAAACCTGCATCAAAACTTGCGGAATTGCGTAATGACAAAAAAATTGTTGATATTATGTTATATTTATATGCTATATCTTTCGATTTTGTTTTTGTAGCTATCAACTCCAAAGGTATAGATGATTATATAAAATTTATAGGTTTTGTTATATTTTTTAGGTTTGTAATAATTAAATCACTTAAGAAACCTGAAAAAGATATAGAAAAAAATATTAATATTAAAAGTTCAACAACCATTACTACAACAACAATTAATCTTAAATGTCAAAATTGTGGCAATATAAATAGACCAGGAGATAAATTTTGTACTTCTTGTGGAACTGAATTAAAATCAGAGACAGTTACAACAACTTCAGAAAATAATAAGCCTTCTTATGCAGATCCATTAGATTATGAAGAAGATATGACATTAACATTAGAAGCTTACATTCAAAAACATGTAAATAAAGAAATTGAAAAAGCAGGATTAGATTTAAAAACCAATTTAATTCCAAGTCAATCATTAAAAAGACAAAATATATTGGTAGCTATATTTTCAGTATTATTATGTTTTTACATATCATTAATATTCTTTCACTTTCCAAATATAACTTATATAATTGGACTAGCGATATTAGTAATTTTATTTATATTTACAATTAAGTTTAATTTTAAAAGTTATCTTATGAAACAAATAAAATCAAGACCTAGTGAAAAGATTTCTAACATCATAATGAGTACAAAATCAACATTAGTAAAAAATACATCTAGAACTTATTTGTTAATTGGTTGCATGATCGCAATATGTATACCATTAGTAATATTCAAAGATCCTAAAATTTTTTATGAAAAAATGGATAATGGATATGCAGTAAGATTTTATGCTTATGGACTTACTAATAAAACAACAGCTACTATACCATCTACATACAAAGGAAAAAATGTTGTTGCACTACGTGGAAATACATTCTCTAACATGACAGAACTAGTTGAAATAAACTTACCAGATACAATAACTGAAATAAGAGGTCAAGCATTTGCTGGTTTAAAAAAATTAGAAAAAATAAATCTTCCAAAAAATTTAGAATATTTAGGTGGTGGAGCATTCAAAGATTGTACATCATTAAAATCAATAGTGATACCATCAAAGGTAAAAGAAATAAATGGTGAAACATTTAGTGGCGCATATTATTTAAAATCAGTATCTCTTCCAGAAGGTTTAGAAAGAATTGGAGGAAGCGCATTTGAAAATTGTGATAGCCTAACTGAAGTCATAATACCAAGTACTGTAAAAGAAATCGGAGGCAGTGCATTTAAACATGCAATTTCATTAAAAGAAATAAATTTACCAGAAGGTCTTAAAACGATAGATGGTGGAGCTTTTGCTAATTGTGATAGCTTAACAAAAATAATTATTCCTGATTCTGTAACAGCACTTGGTGGAGAAGCATTCCAATATGATAGTTTATTAAGTGAAGTAAAATTATCAAATAATTTAACAGAAATAAGAGGAAATACTTTTGAAGAATGTAACTCATTAAAAACAATAACAATACCTGATAGCGTAACAAGAATTGGAGGACATGCATTCTATGGAAGTGGTCTTCAAAGTGTAATATTAACTAAAAATAGTAAATTAAATGAAATAGGATCTTCAGCATTTAGAAGTTGTTATAGCCTAAAATCAATAACTTTACCAAGAGGTGTAAGTATTAACGAAAGAGCGTTCAAGAACAATCCAACAGCAATAAGTTATTTTAACTAGGGGGAAATATGAATTATAAATATATACATTTATTATATGTACCAACTATGGCATGCAATATGGGATGCAAATACTGCTATTTAGAAGACAATACAGTAGATGAAAAAACAAAATATACACCATTAGAAACTTTAGAATATGCAGTAAATAAGTTCAAACAAAGTAATGTTATTCCATTTAATATATCTCTTCACGGTGGGGAAATAACTACATTATCACAAAAAGATTTTCATGATGTCATAGAATTTATTAGTAATTACTATAAAGAAAATAGAAAAATAATAACAGATGCAGGTTTTAAGATAGGAACACCTCATATAAAAACAAATCTATATGATTTAAATAAACATATAGATACTATAAAAGAATTTAACGTATCAATTTCAGGAAGTCTAGATTTACCATTTAAAATGCATGATGAATATAGAGTTACTAAGGGAAATAAAAAAACATTAGAAAAGATACTTGAAAATATAGAATTATTAAAAGATATACCAAATAAAAAGAAAGTATCAGCTACTATATTTAAGGAACATTTTATATATTTAGATGATATTATTAAAGATATAAAATATTTGCATAAGAATACTTGTTTAGATATGAATGATTTTAATTTCATGATTGGATTTGATTATAATTCTAATGGTATACTTCATCATATAACAGAAGAAGAACAAGTAGAACTATATAATAGGATGCATAAAGAGTTTGATGGAACTGATTTGGATTATGGAGTAAATGGTCCATGGTTTGATGAATTTGGTCCAGGATACTGTACTAATTGTGATAACTGTGGTGAAAAATTCTTCTTACTTGAGAAAAATGGTGATATATATTCTTGCGTAAGAGGACAAAAGAATAAAGATTATTATTATGGAAATATTTATACAAATACTGTAGAAGAAATATTAAATACAGCATATCAAAAGATATTTATAAATCATAATAAATTACCATTTAATGAAGAATGTAGTAAATGTGGATACTTGTATTTATGTAAAACAGGATGCCCATTTGTTAAGAATACATACAATTCTAATAAAAGTTATACTTGTAAATTACAACAGATAATGTATAAAGATAGAGGCTACAATAAAGATAATTACAATGAAGAATTTGTATACAACTATGTTTCTAAAATGAGAATAAACGAAAGTTTAAAATATTTACCTGCTAAAGTAAGCACTGAATATCCCGCTTTAGAAGAAATAATAGCAAGCGACCCAAAATTAAAATATATTTATGATAGCGACGTATTTAAATTAAAAATAGATGATATAGAATATAATCTCGAATCACAAGTATTAAAGAATATTAGAGATTTTGTATATATAACACCTAATAGTAAAGTTAAAATATATATGAAAAAAAATATGATAAACGAAGAATGTGATTATCCAGAAAATAATTCTATTTATATAATGATACTAAGTGGAAATACTGTAACTTATGGAGATGAAAATAGAAATAAACAAAGACACGTGGCTACATATCAAGTTTATAAAGGAGTACTAGATAATAATACTAGTGATAAAGAAGATTACTATGAATTAGATATAACATCTTTAATAAAAGAATATAAAGATAATTATAGTATAGACTCTCCAAATAATATATTTTTTACTACATCATCACTAAGAGACTATCACTACTACAAACAAAAAAATAACGCTTATTATCACATACAAGCCATAAATTTACCATTTCAAAATATAGAATTTTATTATTTAGATAAGGAGTTTAAAAATGAATAAAGAACCAGAAACATATGATGAATTAATACGTCAAAAAAGATGCATTGATTTTATTAAATACTATTATGTAACTAAAGAAGATTTAGAAAAAATATATCAATTTTTAGAAAAATACCCAAAAGGAATAGTAAGTGCAAACTTAAATATGATAACATTAAAAGATGGTTTTAAAACAGTAGACACAATATCATCATCATTAAAAACATTATCAATTGATGGAATTAACATGTCAAATAGTTTTTTCAAAATAATCCCTCATATTGTTTACACATCTAGTTCTAGTAATGGTTGGCATAGTAGTGGAGGGTCATCTTATAGTGGAGGATCTTCAAATAATAACAATAATAATAACAATAATAACAACAATAACAATAATAGATAGGATGTGAAAATATGGCATTAGTATCAGATACATTTTATAATAAAAAATTAAAGGAAAATTCTATAAATATTAAAACTAAATATATAGTTAGTAATAAAATACTTGAAAGAAATACTGATGATTCATTAAATGATGAAATAATAAAAGGTATAAGATGTAAAAAAGAATACTATAAAAACAATAAATTAGTTCATGAGGAAACTACATTTGACTCTAGAATTGAATATACATTTATTTCAAAAGAGGAAGAAAATAAAGATTTTAAATGCCCAAACTGTGGAATGAGTGGAAAAGTAAAAAACTTTATAGATGGATGCCCATATTGTAGAACTCATTATAATATAGATTACACTGATAAAGATTTAGGAAGTAAATATCATTATGATAGAGTTTTAAGAAGTAACAAATATAGAATTATCACTGGTATAATAGATTTAATAATATGTTTAATAATTAGTTTCTTCTATATAAAAGAAACTTCAAGAACGTTTAATAGTTATGACATATCAAAAATTTTTATATATGGTTTAGTTGCTTCGTGTATATTTTATTATGCTTTTTACGTTATTGATGGTTATATTATATTAGGTCCAATTAAAAGATTTAAAGATAGACAAAACGAAAAACAAAAAGCTTTTTGGGAAAGAACAGCACTTGATAAAAAAACGTTCTTTAATAATTTTAATTATGAAGTTAGAAAATATTATTATAGTCAAGAGAATGTAATAGATTTTGATATCATAGATTATGACGAATTCAAAGATTATAAAAAGAAAAATAATAGTTATGTAGATGTAACTGCATATTTGAGAATTATAACTCTAGAAAATGGAAAATTAAAATCTAAATATTTAACTGAAGTATTCACTATGAGAAAGAATGAAAATGGTACTTTAGAGTTGAATAATGGTATTAATTATATTAAATGTCATAATTGTGGTGCATCAATTGATGCCACTAAAGGTAAATGCGAATTTTGTAATAGTGAAATAAAATATTTACAAGAATGGATATTAGAAAAGTAAGGTGATATCATGGAAGTTTTAGTCGCAACTAACAATAAATTTAAAATTAATGAAATTAAGAGTATTTTTAATAATGATACAATTTATACTTTGAAAGATAAGAAAATAGATAAAGAAGTAGAAGAGGATGCTGATACTTTTATAAGAAATGCAAAAAAGAAAGCACATGAAATATATAACTTAGCAAATATGCCCGTTATCGCAGATGATTCAGGACTTTGTGTTAATGCTTTAAATGGTTTTCCAGGAGTAATGACACATAGATTTTTAGGAGAAGATGCAACTGATAAAGAAAGAAATGAGTATATAATTAATGAAGTAAGTAAATGTGATGACAAGAGTGCTAAAGTAGTATGCGAATTAGTTTATTATAATGGTGAAGATACAATTATTGGTGAAGGAATACTCGAAGGAAATATAACAGATACAAGAAGAGGAGACAATGGCTTCGGATTTGATGAAATATTTGAACTTTTAGATGGGAGAACTTTGGCAGAATTAACACCTGAAGAAAAGAACAAAAAAAGCGCTAGATTTTTAGCAGCAAAAGACTTAAAAGAAAAATTAGAACAAAGAGGAATTTATTAAAACATATATTGGTAAAATATATGTTTTTATATTGCAAAAATGATATAATAGTCGAGAAAGGAGTAAGATTTGAAAAAATTATATATATCTGATATAGATGAAACTATAACTAGAAATAATGAAAAACCATCTGATTATTTTTTATTGGAATTAAAAGCATTGATAAATAATGGTATACATTTTGCATTAAATACAGCGAGAGCATATGATAATGTTATAGAACGATTTGGTAATATAAATGCTACAATAATTACAAGATCAGGTGCTTTGATATATGACTCTAATGGTAAAATAATTAAAAAAAATATAATAACTAATTCAAGAAATATTATAAAAAAATTATTAACAGAAAATGTATATTTTGTTATATGTGCAGTAAAAAATAAAAAAGAAATATATTATTCAAATTCTAAAATTAATAATAGTATTACCAGTAATTTTTCAATTAAAATTGTAAAATCAAATTATTTATTGTCTATCAAAGATATTATTTCAATTTATGTTTTTGATAAGTTAGAAAATGATAAAAAAATCAATAATAAGGTATTAATAAGAAATTATGGCGATTTTTATCAAATTACAAGTGATAGTTGCACTAAATCATCTGCAATGCTATGGCTAAAAAGAAAATATAATTTTGATTATGTTGTATCTTTTGGTGATGATAAAAATGATTATGATTTGTTAGACAAATCAAATGAAGCATACTTAGTCACAACAAATAGCAAAATTGAAGAAAAAAAATATAGATATATTAATTTTGATTACGGAAAAACAATTATAGAAATCATGAAAAAGAAAAAAATTTTAATGATTCCAAGTGGCTATTACCCAGAATGTAATGGTGGGGTAGAAGTAATTACTCAAGCATTATCAGAGGGATTAGTAAAAAAAGGTTTTGAGATAGTTGTAATGTGCCAATCTAATAGAAATAAAGATGAATACATTAATGGTGTACATGTTTATAGAGTTAAGCCACATGAAATTACAAACAAAAACAATAGTAGGTTTATATATAAGATTAATAGACTATTACAAATGTATAATCCATTTAACAAAAAAGTAATAAAAGAAATTATACTAAAAGAAAATCCAGATATAGTTCACGTTCATATGGTTAGAACTTTAAGTATGTCTGTATTTAGTGTTGTAAACAAATTGAATATTCCAATTGTAAGCACATTGCATGAGTATTTTTCATTGTGGAATTTTGATCCATTTGGTCAAATGAAAGATATGTTAATAACAAAACCTCAATGGTATGTTCAATTATTAAGAGAAAAACACAAAAAATTAACAAAGAATACAAAAATCATTACGGCACCACTAATGAAAACAATAAACGAATATCAAAAAGAAGGATATTATAAAAATGTTCCAGGAATCGAAATATTAAATGCACTACCACCATTAGAAGATAAAAAAAGAAAAGAAATACTTGATACTAAAATTAATAAACATACTAAAAATGAAAATAATATAAATTTTTTAATTATTTCTAGATTAATGCCATTTAAAGGAATAGAAGAAGCCGTAAATGCATTTATGAATTTAGATGCCGATAACATGACGCTGAATATTGCTGGTGATGGAGAATTGAAAAATTACATAAAAGATTGTGCAAAAAAAGATAATAGAATTAAATTTTGGGGATATGTATGTGGCGAAGAAAAAGAAAAACTATTTAAAGAAAATGATGTTTTAATATTTCCAACAACTGAACTTGAAACATATGGATTAGTAATAATTGAGGCATATAATTATTCAATGCCTGTTATAACATCAAATGTTGAAGCTACTAAGAGATTAGTGAAAGATAATATAACAGGTACAATACTAAATGAAGTAAATGAACAAGAAATATGTAAAGCAATAAAAAAATATAACAATAAAAAACAACTATTAAAGGAAATAAAACAATGCTATGAAAGTATAAATGAAAAAGATTATGATAAATTTATAAACGATTATATAAATATTTATGAAAGGATAGACAATGAAAGTTAAAGAAATATATTACAAATTTTTAGAAAATCTTGGATACAAAGAAATATTCGGTTTGCCAGGCTCATACATTATGCCATTATGGCAACAATTCGGAGGAAATATTAAAATAGTTCTTTCGAGACACGAAAGTGGGGCCGTATTTATGGCTGATGGTTATAGTAGAAATAATAATAAACCAGGAATAGTATTAACAACAATTGGTCCAGGTTTAACAAATGCAATAACAGGAATAGCTTGTGCATACGAAGATTCAATACCATTAATTATTATTTCTGGATATGTTAGTACCACAATGAATAATAAAGGTGGATTTCAAGATAGCAGTAAAAATGATAGAGGTTTTTTACCAACCGAACTACTCAAAAGTATAACTAAAGCATCATTTCTTCCACAAACTTCGGATGAGGCAGTCCAGGCACTAGAAAATGCATATAGAATAGCTATGTCAGGTAGAAAAGGACCAGTACATATATCACTACCAATAAACATACAAGAAGAGGAATCAAATTTATTTCCAAAAGTAATTCAAGATACATTACCAGAAAAGAACGATTGGGAAGATAAATTTAAAGAAATATATAATAATTCTAAGAATCCAATTATATTTTGTGGAAACGGATGTTTTTTATCAAATGCTACTGAATTAATGAATGATTTTTCAAAAAAACTAAATATACCTATAATTTCAAGTATAAAGGGAGTATCTGCATGCACAACAACAAATAAATTATATTTAGGTCCTACAGGAAACATTGCAAAAAATGAACTAATTAATTTTTTAAAAAAATATAATGCAGATTTAATTATTTCATTAGGTAGTAGTTTATCATTTAATTCCTTCAATAAATTTGATGAGGTATTTAGTAAGAATACAAAAATAATAAGAGTTGATGTAGATGAAAAACAATTTTTGAATTATGTTGATGCTGATCTAAATATAAATATGGATGTAAAAGATTTTATAGAAAAAGCATTAAAAATTGATTTGAATAAAAATAATAATGAAATAAATTATTTATTAAAAAATGATGAAATAAATAACGATGATAATCTATTCTCAAAAATATCTAATTATTTGAATACTATAAGTACAAAAAATACATTAATTATTCCTGATGCTGGTAATCATTGGTTGGATATATTATATTGGTGTCATCCAAAAGATAGACTATGTGTTTTTACAAATGCAGGTTTAGCATCTATGGGACATGCCATAGGAGCATCTATTGGATTTAAGATTGCAAATCCAGACAAAGATGTAATATGTGTTACAGGCGATGGTTCATTTATGATGTCAGGTTTTGAAATATCAGAAGCAAAAGAACTTGAATTAAATATTATGTTTATAGTAGTAAACAATACTAGTCTTGGCAGAGCAAGAGTTTATCAAGAGATGACCGATGGTAAAATAATATCAACAACATATAAAAAAGAATTAAACGTAAGTGAAATGGCTAGAGCAATGGGAATTAATTCTAAAAAAGTTAATAACCTTGATGAATTTATAGAAAGCTATAATAGTTTAAGCAAAGAAAAAGGAGTTAAATTAATTGAAATAATGGTAGAGAAAAATGATATTCCAAAAATTTTAAGGGGGAAGAAATGAATATAATATTAACAGGTGCATCAAGTGGAATAGGTAAAACTATATTGAAAGAATTACTTTTAATACCAAATGCAAATATATTAACAATTTCTAGAAATAAACCAGAAGTTTTAAACAATAATATTAAATGGATAAAGTGTGATTTATCTAACCAAAATGAACTTGAAAATATATTAACTGAAATAGAGAATTTCAAATGTGACATACTAGTAAATAATGCAGGTTCAGGAAGAGTACTTGATCTTGAAAAAATAAGCTATGATAATATAATAACAGAGGTTAATTTAAATTTAATTGCACCAATGTTATTAACAAAAAGTGTAAGTAAAAATATGATAGAAAAAAATTATGGTAGAATAATAAATATTTCATCAATTTCTGGCGTGTATGGGACACCATATTTATTTACATATAGCGCAACTAAAGCAGGAATGAATAATTTTACACAAAGTAGTGCTAATTATTTCAGTGGTAAAAACATTACTGTAAATAGTATAAGCCCTGGAGGAATTGATACTGACATGGCTGTAAACGGAAGAAAAGAAATATCAAAATTACATAATATGAATGAAAATGATTATCAAAATCAAATGATGAAACAAATGGGTGTTTCTAAATTAATAAGTAGTGAAGAAGTCGCTAAATTGGTAAAATTCTTAATAGAAACACCAAGCATAAATGGACAAAATATAAATATATGTGGATTAATTGAAAGGTAGTAATATGATAAATTTAAATGAAGAAGAAACAATAATTTTAGAAAATATGCTTAGAAAGTTAAATGCTGAAGAACAAGAACTAACAAATAAGTCTGAAAAACCATTAGTACATCATGAAGATCATGAACAACTTTCACTAATAATAGATGGTAGTGGTTATGCCCAAAAAAATGATACTGTATACAATGTTAAAAGAGGATGCCTAATACTCTTAAATAAATTTGACAAACATTCCTTCATGGCAAAAGATAATAACAAACTAAAAATATTACATCTTCATACAGATAAAATTTATGGTGAAGAAGATAGAAATATAGATGAAGTAGTATCATCTAAGTGGTTAACAATTTAATGAAAAAGATTTATATATGGAATGATATAGGACTTTATAATGATAAAGTTAATCCAAAAAGAATAGATTCATTTCTAAGAAAAATTAAAAAAAATATTAAAAGATCAAACTGCAAATTAGAAATACTAGATAGTAAAATTTCAAAGAAATATTTAAATACTATCTCAACGCTCGATAATATTGTAACAATAGGCACAAGACCAAATAAACTTGTTAAAAATCAAAAAAGTTATAATATAAAATCTAAAAGAATAATAGATAAAAATGGTTTTGCCGAAAAATGTAAGATTGAATTAGACGAATCAGTTCTAAGATTAGATCACATAAACATAGTAGAAGATATAATAGTAACAGGTACAACACTTATAACAATATTAGATCATATTATATCTAAACAAAAAAATATTAAAATAAACATATATTTGTTGATTGGATATAGTAATGTAATTGAAAAAATAAAAAATAAATATAAAAATATAGAAATAACTTGTTTTAATATATTAGAAGAAAAAAGTGTTGAGGAGAGTACCTGCGTATTTCTAAGTGACTTATTATATGAAAAACTAGGTAATGTTACATATTTAGAACATTTTGAAAATAAAAATATATTTGATGAATATACACAAGAATTTATAAATGAAATAAATAAATTAAAAAACCAGTTAAAGGAAAAAATAGGAATAGTAACAATAACTATTGGCATAAATTACGGAAATAGATTACAAAATTATGCTTTACAAGAAGTTATTAATAAGTTTGGATATACTGCGGAAACATTCGAAAATATTTATCAAGAAAAAGAGATAAATAACAAAATAAAAAGAAGCCTAACATTATTTAAGAAAAATATTAAATATAGAAAAAAATTAAAATTATTTAAAGATTTTAATAATAAATATATTAATTTTTCAAAATACAAAGTCAAAAGTTTTAACACCAAAACCAAAATTGCAAAAAAATATAAATATTTAATATGTGGAAGTGATCAAATATGGAATATGAATTACGTAGGTAATAGTAAAGCTAATTTTTTAACTTTTGCACCAAAATATAAAAGAATATCATATGCCCCAAGTATTAGTTCTTTAGAAATATCAGATAATAGAAAAGAAGAATTTTATAATTATTTATCTGGTATAGAAAGACTATCATGTAGAGAAATAGAAGGAAGCAAACTTATAGAAGAAATATCAAAACGTAAATGTACAACTGTATTAGATCCAACATTATTGTTAAACTCATATGAATGGGATAAAATTAAAAGCAATACTCAAAAGAATGTGACAAAAAAATACATAATTAAATATTTTTTGGGTAATATCACTGATGAATACGAACAATATATTAAAGAATATCAAAAAGAGAAAAATCTAGAAGTTATAAATATAAATGAAGAAACGTTAATTGATCCAACGAAATTTATAGAGTTAATTTCAAATTCTGAATTAGTATGTACAGACTCATATCATGGTTTATTATTTAGTATTATTTATAAAAGGCCATATGTTTTATTTGAAAGATTATCAAATGTTGTAAGTATGAATTCGAGATTTTCATCAATTCATAAATTATTAGAATTGCCTAACAGAAATTATAAAAGTATAGAAAATAAAGATGTTTTTAACATTAACTATGATTTAATATTTGAAAATATTAGAAAATATCAAGAAATATCAATGAATTATTTAGAAGAATCGATAGGAAATAAAAATGATGGAAATATGTAAAAAAAGCAAATGTATAGGTTGTTTGAATTGCAAAAAAGTATGTAAGTTTAATGCTATTGATATAGAAAAAGATAAATTGGGATTTATATACCCAGTAATAAATAAAAATTGTAAAAATTGTAAATCATGTAAAAAGAAATGCCCAATAATAATAAATAATAAAAATGAAACATTATTAAATATTTGTTATGCTGGAAAAAATAAAAATGATAATATTAGAAAAAAAAGTTCATCTGGTGGTATATTTTTTCTTTTAGCAGAAGAAGAGTTAAAAAGTGGAATAGTATATGGAGCTTCCTACACTAAAAATGTATTAAGACATGTAAGAATAACAAAAATGGATGAATTAGAAAAAATACTTGGTTCAAAATACATACAAAGTGATTTAGATGATGTTTTTGAAGAAATTGAAGAAGAATTAAAAAATGGTACAAATGTATTATTTTGTTCAACACCATGTCAAGTTGCAGCATTAAAAATTTTTTTGCAGGAAGATTATGATAATTTATTCACTATAGACTTTATATGTCATGGGGTTGGATCCTTAAAAGTTTTAAACTATCATTTAAATGATATTATAAAAAGTACAAAATCTAAAGAAATCAAAAGTATTAATTTTAGAGATAAATCTACAGGGTGGAATAAATTTAGCATGTCAATAAACACTGAAAAAGAAAAGTATAGTAAAATTCATAGTGAAGATAATTTTATGAAAACGTTTCTATACAATTTATGTTTAAGAGAATCATGTTATCAATGTAAGTTCAAACAAAATAATAGGTGGTCAGATATTACATTAGCAGACTTCTGGGGAATTAATAAGGTTATAGAAAATTTTGACGATGATATAGGTACGAGTGCTATAATAATAAATACAAAAAAAGGAAAAGATAAATTTGATTTGATAAAAAATCATATGTTATTGTCAAAAGTTGAGTATGAAGAAATAAATAAAAATAATATTAGTCTATCAAATACATCACTTTATAACAAATATAGGGATGAATTTATAAACAATGTTATAGAGAATAAAACATTACAAAAATTAGATAATAATTATTTTAGGAGAGAAAATGGAGAAAAATATAATAAATAATATAGATTTTCATAATTTACCTGAAGATGAATATAGAAAGGAAAATCGTATTTTAAGTTTAAATGAAAATATATATGGATGTTCAAAAAAAGTTAAAAAAGTATTAAAGAAAACAATAAATGTTTCAGAATATCCAGATGATAATTGCACTAAACTAAGAAAGAAAATATCTGAATTGGTTAATATTGACGCAAATAGAATAATTGTAGGTAATGGATCAGGAGAACTTTTGCAAATAATTTCAAGGACATATATTGAAGATGGAGACGAAGTAATAACTTGTGTACCAACATATCCTTATTATTTTGTAGAAACTATTATAGAAAAGGGAAAATTAATTTCAGTTCCATTGAAGAACTTTAAATTTGATATCGATGGAATATTAAGTGCAATAACAGATAAAACAAAACTAATATATATTACCAATCCAAATAATCCAACTGGGACAATAATAACCAAAGAAGAACAAAATAAGCTAATAAATAATATTAGAAAAGACATTTTAATAATATTTGATGAAGCATATTATGAATATGTCAGTTCGAATGATTTTCCTAATACGATAAATGATGTAAAAAAATATGATAATGTTTGTTTATTAAGAACGTTCTCAAAAGCGTATGGTCTTGCTTCAATGAGAATAGGTTATTTAATTGGCAGCTATAAAACTATAGAATGTCTTAATAAAGTTAGGCTTACATTCAATGTTTCACAGTTATCACAAATGGCAGCGATTGCAGCATTAGAAGATCAAGATTTCATAAAAAAATGTAAAAGTAAAAATAATAACATGAAAAATTATCTATATAATTGTTTAGATAATTTGAAAATTAAATATGTAGTTTCTGAGACAAATTTTGTTTTTATAGAGGTAAATACTGATATTATAAATAATATAAAAAATAAGAAAATAAGTGTTAAAAGCTATAATTTCAATGATAAAAAATATATAAGGCTAAGTTTAGGCGTTAAAAAGGATATTAAAAAAATAATTAAAATTATAAATGAAACTATAAATGGTAAATAATAATTCAAAACATATATTAGCAAAATATATGTTTTTTCATACAATAAATTAGGTGTTTCTGTTGCATTAACAAGAGATAGTGATGTAACATTAACTCCAAAAGAAAGAGTAAACAAAAGTACAAATTTTTTTGTTGATAGTAAAGATGTAGTAGTTCTTCTAATCACTTGAACCCAGGCGATGAAAGGATTAATATTATTGACAAATTTAATTAGACATTTATAGTATTATGTTTGAATAAAGCAATCGGTTATTATAATTAATCAAAATAGAATTAAATAAAAAGATGCATAACAATTATGCATCTTTAATAAACTCTATCCTTAGGTGGATGGGGATCGTTTCCATAAGAATCTTTATCTTGAATTTTACCGTTCAAGCCATGGATTACTAATTCTGATTTTTGATTCTTAGCTATAATTCTACCATAATCTATTGCATCTTGCTTAGTTGGCAATATTCTAGTAGGTTTTGAATTTCCTGCTCCAATAACATTCCATCCTCCATTTGGATTATGAGTTATATGTTGTTCTTTTCTCATATTATATGTATCCTTTCTGCTAAAAAACTAAAATATTTTGCATTTTAGAAAGAATGTGATATAATTACTTATGGTTGGAGAAATAGTTATATCATTTAGCTATTTTCTTTTTTTATCTAAATTTTTTCATTTAGACAACTACATTTTATCATTTAATTTTGATAAGGTCAATCAAAAATTCAGAAAAAATGTGAAAAAATCACACGAAACACTTGAAATCAATTCAAAAACATGTATAATAATCTTCACAAATGAGAAAAAATATAATATAATGTAATAAAGTAGGATTGGAGGATATAAAATGTTAATAGGATTTAAGGTGAAGAATTTTAAATCATTTAGGGATTTGCAACACTTTTCTTTAATTGCAGGAAAAGTAAGAAATAATGAAAACCATATTGTTGAAAAAAACAATAAAAAAATATTAAAGTTTTCAGGAATATATGGTGCAAATGGTAGTGGTAAAAGCAATCTAATAATTGCAATGGATTTTATTCATGACATATTAAATTTTGGTACAAATCTTATAGTTGAAAACTTATACTTTAGAGGAGAAGAAATATTAATGGAAGAACCTTCATATTTTGAATATGAACTTTTGATTAATGAAAAGTTGTATTCATACGGATTTGAAATTATTATTCATGAAAGAAAAATTATATCGGAATGGTTAATTGATATGACTGCTACAAAGAAAAGAATTTTGTTTGATAGAAATATAACCAAAGGTGTTTATGAAACATCAAAAAACATAAAAAATAGTAGTGTTATTAATTGCCTAGAAGAAATGCGTACTAATTTTTCATTGTTATTTTTAAGTGAGATTATTAGAAGGTCATCGATGTTTAATTTAGAAGATTCTTTTATAGAAGAAGTTGCTAATGTCCATAGTTTTTTTAAAAACGATTTTATTATAATAAGACCAAATACTCATAGACCAGTTGAGTTATGTTTTATGGATAATAAAGAAGAGAAAATCAAAATGCTACAACAATTAGACATAAACATTAAAGAACTGATCGAAGTTGATGAAGAATTGAAGAATATAAAAAATATTTTACCAGATAAAGTTTTTTCGGATTTAATAAATGAAATTAATAATTTAAAAAATGATAAAAGAAGAGGAATGTCTTTGACAGTAGGAAATAATGTTTATATATTTAGTATTGACGGAAATGGAGAATTAAAAATAAAGTCGTTAAAGTTTAAGCATAAAAACTGTAGCGATGAATTTGGAGCATATGAAGAATCAGACGGAACTATAAGAATATTTGAATTACTAGATATTGTTTTCTCTAAAGGCAAAGTGTATGCTATTGATGAATTGGATAATAGCTTACATCCACTATTAGTTAATGGATTTTTATCAAAGTTTTTAAAAACAAACAATGACACACAATTAATTGCAACTACACACGAGTCTAAAACATTAGATTTTGACCTAGTAAGAAGGGATGAAATTTGGTTTGTTGAAAAAAATATTGATTGTTCTTCAAACTTATATTCATTAGAAGAGTTTAAAGATGTTGCTAGATTTGATAGAAAAATAGATAAAGCATATATGGAAGGTAGATTTGGTGGCATTGCCAATATAGATATTGATGAGTAGAATAGAAAGTGAATTTGGTAAGGAAAGAGAAACTGAAGTGTTTTCAGTTAAGCCCAAGTATTATATTTTTTCTGAAGGTGAGGAAACTGAAAGAAAATATTTTAAAAATTTAAATAAATCTATGCTTTCTAAAAATGTTGAAATTATTAATGTACTTAGAGATTATGCAAAATCTGGTAACAGTAATCCTTCTGATATTATAAATCTAATTGATGAATTATTAATTGTAGATGATGATAAAATTACAATAAAAGAATTAAAAAATAAATTAAGAAATTGGGGTCATGAATGTAATCGTGATATTCAATATATTTTAAATATGATCGCTTCAACTTATAGAGATAAAAAGGTTTTTAAATATAAAGAATTAAAAAAAATTGTCCTTGAGTTATTTTCTGGGGAAATTTATTCTGATTTATCAAAGAACTTTATGAAATATTTGTTGTGGCAAAATTGTACATTTTCTCCTATAACTGATAAAATATGTCTTGTTGTTGACAGGGACAATAAAAGTTTCTCTAAGGAACAATATAATGAAGTAACTATTTTTTGTAAAAAAAATAATGTTGATTTTTATGTTAGTAACCCATGTTTTGAATTTTGGCTATATCTTCATTTTCGTGAAGTTGAAAAAGAAAACCCAACCATCTTATTAAAAAATAAATATGTTACATCTGATAAAAGATATATCGAGAAAAAATTGAACAAGTTGTGTGGCTATACAAAGAATAAAATTAATTTTGCATTATTGGAACCAAATATTAAAAAGGCAATTAAACGTGAAAAAAAATATGAAGAAAATATAATTGGCTTGGAAAATAAACTAGGTACTAATGTCGGTAAGCTAGTAAATGAAATCATAAATGCTAAATATTAAATAATCTGTTTTTAAACAACAATATTTTATAAAAGCATAAAGTTTCAATGATATAATAAATATATGAATGAATTAATAGAAAAAGTAGTTCTTTATTTAAAAAAAAGAAAGGTAGAATATGATTTTATATTTTTTGAAAAAGAAAAAAAATATAAAATTTCAAATTCTATTAAAGAAAATAACGCGATAAAATTTATGTGGAAAAAGGATAGTGTAAATAAATTAATATTAGACCTAACAAATGCTGGATTATCATTAGAACTATCTACTAATAAAAAAGATATAACCGATATCACTATATATAAAATAAAAGATGTAAATTATTATTTAATTATAATATTAGCAATTAATTCACACGTTCAATTACCACAACTATTATTAAAAAATTATAGAACTGATAATGATTTATATTACTTAGATATAAAATTAAAAAAAATATTAAAAAAATCGGTAAAAAAATATAATGCTAAGTTTGGATATTATTCAATATCATTTGAAAATTATTTAAATAAAAACTACGAAAAATTAATCGATAACATAATTAAAACAATTAAACCTTTTATTAATCAAGAAGTTTCTACAGTAACCATAGATAATCTAACATTAAAAATTAATAAATTATTTTTAATGGCAATTGCACGAAATCCAAAATATGTAAAAGAAGTAAATGATGTAAGCACATCTGCTCAATTATTTGAAAATGGTTATAGTACAGAGGACATACTTGTGCTAGGAGAAAGTATACAAAATAATTTTATCAGAGGATATAAACCAATTCTTATTGTAAATTATACAAAAAGGAATTTGGTTACATTGAAATCACTTATCTCAAATATAAGTATAGATGGTGGAAATAAATGCATGGTAATGTTACTACATCCAAAATTTGCAATTGCATTAATTCCGATTAAATATTATGAAGAAATAATAAAAAAAGAAGGTAATCAAACATATTTTAGACTTGATGAAGAAAAAGATTTAATTGAAATGAATAAACAAATATATTACAATGGCAAATTGAATAATGAAGATATTATAGGAATAAAAAGAGATTTAGAAGAGTTAATAAAATAATCAACTTAAAACATATATTAGCAAAATATATGTTTTTTCATACAATAAATTAGGTGATTATATGGCTTTGAAAGGAATTGTTATAGATCCAGGACATGGTGGAACTGATCCTGGGGCAGTCTCTAATGGACTTAAAGAAAAAGATTTCACACTTCGCATTAGTAAGTATATGTATGATAGACTAAAAGAATTAGGAGTACCTGTTAGATTAACAAGAGATAGTGATGTAACATTAACTCCAAAAGAAAGAGTAAACAAAGTACAAAGTTTTTTTGGTGATAGTAAAGATGTAGTAGTTGTTTCTAATCACTTGAATGCAGGAGGAGGCAATAATCATTGTGTAACGACTATGTATAACGATTAAAGCCAAAAATATAGTAAGAAATGGAGATTAGTTATAATATGAGTTACACAAAGGATAAAGAATTAATGGATGAAGAAAATATATCAGATAAAGAATTTCAAGAAAAGTATTTACCTTTCTATGATAATTTTGAAGAGTATATGATTAGATATGTAATACCAGATGCAGTAGCATTTTATATTGCAAATAGTTATTCAAGAGGATGCTTAGATGATAGTAAACTATATAATCATATTAATTCTGCAGTAGATATTTTTAATTGTAGATGCGATATTGATATTATAATTCCATCCATAGAAAAGATATTAAATATAAAATATAATCTAAAAATCACTGGTAGAAATCCATTAAAACTGGAAAAATATTATTAAACAAAAAAAGATTCAAACTAAACTGAATCTTTTTATTAATTATTTAAAAAATGTTTTATTTTATTTAAATCGGGATTTTTAATTAACAAATCTTCAATCCAAGCTTTTTCAGGATTTTTATCTTTTGTAATTATATTGTTTTTTATAGCGTTACTTATACTAGATATATAATAATTGTTATTTTTATTATTAATATAATATAATTGATCATTTGTCATAGAAAAGGCAACAAATGGCGAATGTGTTGTAAATATCAATTGAGAAAAATGATTAAAATCCTTTGAAGAATTTAAATTTATTAAAAAATTTACTAGTGTTGGGTGAAGGCTTAATTCTATTTCATCAATAAGCAATAAATTATTTTTTTCTAATGCATCTAGAATAATAGATCCTATAACTAATATTTTTCTAGTTCCGTTTGATAATTGAGGAAAAGTTAAGAAAGTTTTTTTTGAATTCCAAAATAAGATTTTTGGTTTTTTTTCATTTTCATCAAGTGTAACATCAATTATTTTATCATCTGCAATGTTACATAGTTCAATAAACTTATTACCATGTTTATTAAAGGCTTCAAGCAAATCTACACCTTCACTACCATCCAAATACGATACATGCTTTATCATTTCATTAAAAAATGTATTATAATACTTAATTCTATCATCAATATTTTTTTCTTGATTTTTACTATTGTTGTTTTGGTATAACAAAGTAGTAGTTATTTCACTTTCAATAATATTATTTGCTAAACAGATAACTTCATTTTTCTTACTGTCAAAATTTTTTTTATACTCTAATTTTTCTAATAAAACGCCGGATTCCTTATAATTGCTTTTGTACATTAATGTATAAGTATATATACCTGAAATATTATTTTTCCTTTTTGGTATAAATAATTCTAAAACTATAGTACTTTTATCTTTAGAACGAAGATTATTTTGTTCTCCAAGCTTTAAAGTATTTATATCTATTAAAAATTTTTTTAATTCTTCTGGTGTCATTCTTTTTATAAAACTATCAAAATCTTTGTTATTCGAAATGCTTTTCCTATGAGGAAACAAAAGAAAATCTTGCACAGTTTCTATAGCATTTAATATACTTGTTTTACCACTTGCGTTACTACCAATTATGCATATATTTTTTAATATCTTTGTTTTTTCAGAAATTTTCGAAATATCATTATTAGAATGTTTAATTTTATTTGATGCAATACAAGAAATATTAATATTATTACTTACACCTTTATAGTTGTCTATTTTAATATTTAAAAGCATAATTACACCTCAAAATAATTATATAATTTTCTGCTACAAAAGTCAATATTATTAGTCAAAAAAGACTAGCAATATTTTAAATAAATGTAAATGTGTATTCAAAAATATATTTTGTTAGTTAGAAATGACTTGAAACTTGACAAAATATGCATATTGATATATAATGAATGCATACAAGGGTATTTGAGAAGTATTTTACGTATATGAGTTCTTGTATAAAAAAATAGTTTCAGTGAATGTGAAACTATAGGTCCGACACCTGTAGTAATTGTAGCATATTTTATCTCAAAGTGCAACATTTGAAGAAACAGAAAGGAGGAAATATGTCTACTTTTATTGCAACAGCAATTAAAATGAAAAATGGATGTGCATATTCAAATAGCTTGCTAGAAATTGATCAAATATATCTTTCTAATAGTAAAGATGGATGGTATAAAAAAGCTATTATTCATGATTATGTAAAGTCGAATCCTAAAAGTATTACTGTAGGATCAAATTATGGTCCATATGTAATACCTGCAATAAGTTCTAACGGTGAAAAGTATGTTAAAAGTACACCTAATACTACAACATCGGATAATTTATTAAGCTTGCCTAGAAAATAAAAATTTACCAGTTTTAAAGAAAAATGCGAAAATATTTGATTAATTATATTTAATGTTTTTGCATTTTTTTATGGGATTTTGTTAAATTTTGTGGCTATTTTTTATAAAAATTAATAGTATTTTTTGAAAAAAACATTGAGAAAAAATAAAAAAATTACACCACTTACAAGAGGTAACTTACTAGTCTTGTACAATATATCAAGCATGGTGTTGACACACCCTTTAATGCTTGTTAGGGAGTATCCCTAAGACCCATATAATTAGTATCTGACAGTTACTGAAAATTTATTATTTTTATTGTGTAAATTTTATTTACTCAAATATAATAAAATGATATAATATTGTTATGAAAGTAAATGGTGATTCTATGACTAATGAAGATAAAATTAAACAGTTTTTAGATGCTAATCATGGATATATATCTACATCAGATTTTTTAAAGCTAAATATTAGTAAACCATTAATAAAAAAATATGTTGATAATGGTTTAATATATAAAGTTTCACATGGTTTATATATTGATAGCAATATATTAGTTGATGACGGATATGTTTTTCAAAAAAGATATCCTGATGCGATATTTTCATATAAGACAGCATTAAGTATGCTAGGTTTAATAAATGAATTGCAAGAAGAAATAGAAATAACTGTTAATAGTAAGAAAAGAGTATTAAGTAATTATAAAGTGCACTATGTCGCAGATAAATATTATAATATTGGAATTATAGAAATTAATAATATGTTTAATAATCCAATTAAAGTATATAATGCAGAAAGATGTATTTGTGATATTTTAAAGAGTGATGATTTTGACTTAGAATTACAAAATAATATATTACACGATTATTTTAATAGTAGTGATAAAGATATAGATAAATTACTAGAGTATTCTAAAGTGTTTAATATATATGAAAAAGTTAGAACTTTAGTAGATTATGCAGTGAGATAGGAGGTTAATTAAATGAGTGAAAAAGAATTGGATTCAAGTAACATTGAATATACAGAAGAAACTAAACCAGAAGGATATGTAAAACAACTAGAGTGGGATATGGCTATAGGTCTTCAAGAAGTAGATAATTTAAAGCCTTCTAAATATTTAGAAAAATTGTTAGAAGAAAATGTTAGTGGTAATTTAACTATTAAACAAGTAGAAGAAGAACTAAGAGAATATTACATTGAAAAAGATAAAAAACAAGAATTAAATCATAATGAATTAGAATGTGATTTTGTATCAACAAGAATTGTTGAATTATTACAAATTGATAATTTTGAATTGTCTGTAGATTATTTAAAATACATTCATAAATATTTATTTCAAGATGTTTATGAATTTGCGGGTGAATTTAGAAATATAGATTTTTCTAAACATGAGAAAATACTTAATAATGATTCAGTTGCTTATGGTGATTGTAAAACATTAAAAGAATCATTAGAATATGATATTTCTTTAGAAAAAGAAAAGAATTATATAGATATGAGTGTTGTAGAAGTAATAAATAATATTACCAAATTTTCATCTAGTATATGGCAAGTACATCCATTTAGAGAAGGTAATACAAGAACAACAGCATTATTTATAGAAAAATATCTAATTAGTTTAGGTTTTGAAGTAGATAATACTTTATTTAAAGATAAGTCTGTTTATTTTAGAAATGCATTAGTAAGGAGTAATTATTTTAATAATTATTTAAATATTAAAGAAGATAGTAGTTATTTAGTTAAATTTTATGAAAATTTGTTGTTAGGTAAAAACAATAATTTACATTCACAGGATTTAATTGTTAAAGAATTGTTTTAAGAAATGAGGTAATAATTATGGATTTTGATCAAATGAGTAAAGATGACTTGATTAATTATATAAAATCATTAAATGAAGAAAAATCAGGCAAGTTGGGACTAATATGGGATAGAGAAAAAGTGCCAGAAGATATTGTTTTGGAATGCAACAAGAAAATTCCTGTATTAAAAAATATATCTGAAAAGAATATTATAACGTCTAACAATAAATGTAATAATAATAACTTATTGATTGAAGGCGATAATTTTCATAGTTTAAGCGTTCTATCATATACACATAATGAAAGCATTGATGTTATATATATTGATCCTCCATATAATACAGGGAGTGAAGATTTTGTATATAATGATAAATATGTTAATTCAGAAGATGGATATAGACATAGTAAATGGTTGAATTTTATGGATAAAAGGCTTAAAATAGCAAGAAGACTATTAAAACAAGATGGTGTTATTTTTATATCTATTGATGATAATGAATATGCACAATTAAAATTATTATGTGATGAAATTTTTGGCGAAAATAATTTGCTTTCTATACACCATATGCAAGTTAGGTATGATAATAAAAGTTTGAATGAAGATAATGATTGGCAACCAGTAATGGAATATGTTCTAATATATGCAAAAAGGAAAAATTTATTCAAAGCAAATAAGCACTGCGAAGAATATGATCTTTCAAAATTTCAATATAAGATTACTGAACTAACTAAAGGTACAACTTTAAAAATAGGTAATAAAACAGTTACTATCTTTAAAGATGGTGAATGGAAGATAGAAAAAGGTAAAGGGAAAATCGGATTGTTAAAAGAAACTTGGGCATCAGGGAGCATAGTTAGACAAAGCGGCACTGCTGCAGAATTTTTGTCAAAATATTTGATTAAAAGAAAAGATCAAGATGGTTTAAATGTTTTATATAAAATTCATAATATGGGAGAAGATGGATTAGGATATAGATATGTAACTGGTCCAAAGAGACATGATGCCATTCGTGGAAAGTTTTATTCTGGTGTTCCTTTAGAACGAATAAAGGAAATTGAAAATAATGGTTTCTCAAAAAAAACAAGGCCTATTTCAAATTACTATGATTTTAGTGCTGATTTTGGAAATATACGAAATGAAGGTGGAATACCATTTAATAATGGCAAAAAACCAATTAAGATGTTAAAAGAGTTAATTAATTATCATCCAAATAAAAATGCATTAGTATTGGACTTTTTTGCTGGATCAGGAAGTACTGGACATGCCGTATTAGAATTAAATAAAGAAGATGGTGGAGAAAGAAGGTTTATATTATGTACTAATAACGAAATTAGCTTAAAGGACGAAAAAGAATTTAAGAAAAAAAATAATATAAATGATGAAACTCTGATTGAATATAAGAAAAAAAATAATAAAAAATGGTTGAAATTTATTGAAGAAAAGGGAATTTGTAATTCTATAACATATCCTAGAATTAATAATGTGATTAATGGATATAAGAACAAAAAAGGATTAGTTGGGAATTTACTATATTTTAAAACAGAATTCGTTGAAGTTAACGGTTCAAAAGACCAATTATATTATGATTTAACTGAAAAATGCATTCCAATGTTGTGTATAAAAGAAAATACTCATGTTTTAGTTAGAAAAGATAACGAATATTGTATATATTCTAATGAAGAAAAGACAAAATATACTTGTGTCTATTTTGATGCTTTTGGAAATAATTATAATAAATTTATAAATGATATTGAAAATATTTATGAATTTAAGGCATTATATATATTTACTTTAGGAAATGAAATAAATCAGAATGAACTAGTCGATGTACACAATTATGAAGTGGAACCAATTCCATATAAAATTTTAGAGTTATATAATAAAATAATTGATTTAAGTAGGGAGATATAATTATGAAAGAATTAAAAAGATATCAGGAGCAAGCAATAAAGCAGTTGATAACAGCCTCTAAAATGTTTTTTGAAACAGATAACAATGAAACTATTGTATTTCAATCACCAACGGGCAGTGGAAAAACATTTATGATGACTAATTATATTTCTGAAATTATTAGAGATACGCAGTTGAATTTATGCTTTTTATGGGTATCAATTGGAAACGGAAATTTACATGTTCAAAGTTACAATAGTGTTAAGAAAAATATATCATCACTTGTTGATTGTAGTTTGTTAGAAGAAGACTTTTTTGGGAAAAGAAAAAAAATTAACAAAAATGAAATAGTGTTTTTAAATTGGGAAAAGATAAGGCAAAAGGATGGTATAACAGGACAATATACAAATAATGTTATGAAGGATAAGGATGATATAAATTTTATAGAAGTTCTTGAAAATACACGAAACAATGATACAAAAATAATATTAATTATAGATGAAAGTCACAAATCATCTAATACTATAAGAGCAAGAGAACTTAGAGATGAGATAATAAAACCTTTCCTAACAATAGAGATGAGTGCTACTCCAGTACTTACTTCAGATATGCAAATGAAAGTTACAGTAGACCCAAACAAAGTAATAGAAGAAGGAATGATAAAGAAAGAAATTATCATTAATAAAGATATATCATCAATATCTAATAATGATATATTCTCACAGAATTTAATTTTAGAAAGTGCATATCAAAAACGTTTATATTTGAAAAAAATGTATGAAAAACAAAAAGCTAATATAAATCCATTAGTATTAATACAATTACCAAATTCAGATGCTGGTGAAATTAAGAAAAAAGCAGTTTTAGATTTTTTGGAAAGCAAAAATATAAATATTGATAGTGGAAAAATCGGTATATGGTTGACAGAAGATAAGATGAATATTGAAAGTGAAGAATTAACTAAAAATGACAGTAAAGTAGAATTTTTATTATTTAAGCAAGCTGTTGATACTGGATGGGATTGTCCTAGAGCACAGATACTTGTAAAATTTAGAGAGTCAAATAGCATTATATTTGAAATTCAAACGGTAGGAAGAATATTAAGAATGCCTGAGGCAAAGCATTACGATTGTGACGATTTAAATATTGCATATGTTTATACAAATATTAAATCCATTGAGATAAAAAAAGAAGTTTATAATCCTAATATTATAAAATCAATTTGTTCTAAAAGAACTGAGAATTATGGCAATATTAAATTGAGGTCATATTATAAAAATAGAATTGATTTTGGTGATATAACTAGTGAATATACAATGTTTTTTGAGCGTGCTTTTTGTAGATTTTTCAAAATAGACTATAAGGATAATGAAATTCCAAATTACAAGGAATCATTAAAAAAACTAATACAAAATGGAATTAAAACAAATTATGATGAAATGGATACTATCTTAAATAGTATAGAACTGGAAACAAATAATATAGATTCTGGAATGGTAGTAAGGGAAGATAGCGTAGTATATATGAAATTATCACCAGATGATTTAGATATTAGATATAATAAAATTCTATTAAAGAATATAGGAAATTTTTCTCCTAGTAGATCTATCTCTAAATTAAAAACAGCTATATTATATGTATTTAGAAAATATTTAAATATGAAACCTTCAGATGGCGGAATAACTATTATTCAAAATTTTATTGTTAGAAATGAAGAAATATTTGAAAAGGTTTTGTCGTTGGCTTTGGATGAATATAAAAGTTTTCACGAAAAAGATATTGAATTAAAAAATCCTGGCAGATATAATGATGATTGGGAAATTTTAACTAGCAAAAATTATAATCCTGAAACTAATGTTGAGGTAAAATCTAAATTATCAATTTATCAACCACTGTACTTGCCTTGTGATAATAATGGGAAGGTTGATGAACTAGAACTAAAATTCATAGAATATTTAGAAGAAAATAATGAATTTATTAAATGGTTTTGGAAGAATGGTGACGAACATATGGAATCAAATTTTGGAATTAGGAAAGAAAATGGTTCTACTTTTCAACCAGATTTTATTATTTCATTTGTTGATGGAAGTATAGGAATATTTGATACAAAAGCAATTGGATTTAATGAAAATGATAATATAAGTAAATCTAATGCATTATATAAATATGTATCTGATGAAAGATTTAAAGGAAAGAACATAGTTGGAGGTTTAGTTGTGTATACATCACAAGGTTTTAGATATTTCAGTGAATCACAATACAAGAGTTATAATGAATCTCCAGAAAGTTGGATGGATTTTGATGACTTTTTTAAAAAAATCTGATATAATTAAATTAGGGTACGAGGAGTGTGCTCAAAAACGTCGACTTTATTAAAGGAAGTTTATGCAATGTTCTCAATAGAACTTAACAAGAATGAAGTGCCAAAATTAAAGGGAAGTACTAGTGTATTTCTAGAATTGCTGTACTATTCTTTGTTCAGTTCTTTTTCTTATGCTCTAAAAGACTGATAAATAATAGACTATTAAGGTAATCTTATATCAATGAATATGGAAAGAGATATTGAACCTTTTATTAAATTAGTTTTTCCAACAAGTTTATTGGGAGATAAGAATTTAACACCACTTGAAAGATTACTATTAATTTACATTTTGTCACTTTGTAAGAAGTATGGATATTGCTGGGCTACTAATGAATTTTTTAGTAATAGTTTTAATGTTAGTAGGCAAACAATATCAAAGAGTATAAGTAGTTTATCTAATTATGGTTATATTGTTTTGATGTATGATAAGAAAGAGCAGAATAATTCTAAAAGAAAAATTATGATATCAGAGGTATTCAAAAAAAGAATATCAGATATACAAGAAAATCTTAATACTAGTAATCAAGAAAACTTTAAACAATATAATAAAAATAATAGTATAAGTAAAAATATAGGTCCTGTTATAGAATATGATGATAAAGGTAATATCATATCTTGGAATGGTAAACCTACAACATCAGAACCTATGAGTGAAGAAGAAATTAAAGAATTAGAAATGTTAATAAATGAAATAACAAAAGGAGATGAATAATTTATTGTTTAACAAAGTCATACACTATAAAGAGGTGACTTATGTTTAATATAATAGAAACATTTAAAAAAGATTCTCCTGATTTAACCTTGTTGATAACTAATTATATAAAAAGAGTGATGGATAATGAGTAGAACAATGGTGTTATATTGTTCTTTATGGTACAATATAATTGGCTTTAATTTGTTATACAAGAAGAAAGGAGTATAAATGTATAACATTAAGGTAAGAGAACCAGAGTTTTACAAAGCAGGAATATATATAAGATTATCTGAAGCTGATCAAGGGAAATCTTACGAATCCGAAAGTGAGAGTGTCCTTAATCAAAGAAATATACTAATGAAATTTGTTAAAGACAATGGGTTTATCTTTGTTGGAGAATATGTTGATGATGGATATTCTGGTACTGATTTTGATAGACCAGGATTTAATCTAATGATGGAAGATTTGAAAAAAGGACTCATAAATCTTGTAATAGTTAAAGATTTATCAAGATTAGGAAGGGATCATATATTAACAGGTTATTATGTTGAAAGATATTTTCCTGAAAATAATATAAGATTTATATCAATACAAGAAAGCTATGATAATTTTAAATTAAAATCAAGCAATGACTCCGTAATGTTTATATTTGCATGTAATGATTTTTATAGTAAACAAAATTCAGTTAAAATTAGAAATGTATTGGAATATAAAAAAAGAAAAGGGAAGTTTATTGGCAGTGCTCCAAGTTATGGATACATGAGAGATCCTAATGATAAAGGACATTTAATACCACATCCTGAATATGCACCTGTGGTTAAAAAAATATTTGAAATGGCAAATAATGGTGTTGGTTTATCAGAAATAACCACTTATTTAAATGATAATATGATTAAAACACCAAGTAGTCTAAAAAGGAAAAATCCTCGTGCAAGAAGTAAATACAATTCTATCTGGACAATATCTTCTGTTAAAAAAATTCTAAAAAATCAAATGTATGTTGGTGATATGGTTCAAAGCATTCAATGTAAACCTGATTACAAAACTAAGAAAAAATTTGCGGTTCCTAAAGAAAATTGGATTGTTATTAAAGATACTCATGAACCTCTTGTTGATAGAATGGTTTTTGAAAAAATACAAGATAATGTTAAAAGAACCAATATTACTAATATTACTAAAAGAGAAAAAAGACTGTTTGAAAATTTGTTATATTGTAAAGAATGTGGTAATACATTAACTATTACTTATAGGAAGAATCATAATTATTGGACAATTAATTGTAATAAATATTCAAGAGATCCTAAAAGACATTTATGCTATCCACATTTTATGCCTTATGATAAATTGGAAGAAGCGTTATTAAAAGTTATTAGGAAAACTTGTAAAAAATATTTGGCTGCAATTAATGTACCTGAGCTTGCAAATGAACTAAAAAATAAAAAGAAAAATACTCTTAAAGTAGAAGTAAGAATATTTGATTTGGAAAGAAAAGAAAAAGATCTTCTTGAAAAATTAGATATGTTATATGAAGATAAGTTTAGAGGATTAGTATCAGATGAGATGTATAAAAGAATTGCTAATGAGACTGAAAAAATGTTAACTAAATCAAGACTTGAAATCAAAAAATTAAAAGTTGATGAAGAAGAAATGCAAAATAAATCGGATGATATAAAACAGTATGAAGATAAAATAAGAACATTAATAGATTTAAAAAATCCGACTAGAGAGCTAATGAAGGCTATCATTGATAAAATAGTAATAGACAAAGATAAAAATATAGAAATTATTTACAAATTTAGTATACTAAATAATATTTAAAGACTTTGTTCCAAAAGGAACAAAGTAAACATAGAAATAGATAAACTACTTATAGGAATAATAGAGGTATATAATGAGAGCAGAAACACGATTAATAATTAATAATTATTATGATGAAGATGATAAGAAATTATTTTGTAAGTTTGCTAAAATAATAAAAAATGATTATAAAATAAAAGATACACATAGACAAATATGGGAATATGATCAATCACTAGGAGGATTTGGAGGATATGCTGCTCCACTAAATCCAACTCTTAATCCATTTAATTCTTTAGGGGATTTTAGAAATGTTTTTAGGAGTCTTCAATATGCTAGAAGTGATATGTTTTATTGTACAAGACCTAGACATATTATCATTGATACAGCACTTCATGTTGAAACGTTGGTTAAACTAGTTTTGTCAAAAAATAAATTACTTAAGTTTATTTATAATAGAAGAGAATTTGGAAAAAATATAGAGCAATTGTATAAAGAAAATATTATTAATAATGATTTATATGAAAGACTTAACAATTTAAGAAAAATTCTGAATTATGCAAAACATGATACTGATCCAGATAGGGATAATACATTTGATTATGAGGATGCAATAGTTTTTTATTTTGAAACAAGAAAAGTAGGTAATAAACTTCTTAAAAGTTTAAACTATCCAACTTATGATAAAACTTTTGAAATAAATGAAGATATTTAGATAATTGGAGGAAGAATTATGGCAGTATGCTTTTTTGATGATAATTATGATGAATCATACGAATGTGACTATACAGTTAAGAAATATAATATTGAAGTAATTGTAAATTATGAAATTGATAAGGAAATTGAACCAGATAATAATGGTGTAAAAAGTTTTGGCTTAAATACAAAATTTAAAGATAGAGATATTTTAATAATTGATTATAAAAATAAGAAAAACGTTTTATTAAAAGACGCTTATTATTGTGGTCATACCAATGTGTGGGGAACCCCAGATGGCGGTTCAAAAGCAAAATTTAGTTCTAGATATTATTTTTGTGATAAAAATTATGATAAATTGTGCAACTTAAAGAAGACCCCTAAAGTAAGTAAAATAAGAATGTATAGTGGTTTAATTAATGAACTTATAGGACATCCAAGCTTATTTGAAGAAGATGTTGGTGATGAGTTTGTTATTAAGCTTAAAAGGAATACTATTAGAAAAAATATTATTTTAGGCATAAATAATATAAAAGAAATAATCTTATCTGATGATTGGAGTCATATACATAGTTATAAAAATAATGATATTTCGATTAAATTAACTGGTTATTTAGAAATAGTTTTAAATAAGAGAATTAATTACTATGATATATATGATTATATAAAAGAAACTATGGTATATCTACAATTAATAAGACCTAATAAATTAAAAATAGATAAAATTACAGTTTTTATTGATGATGCATATTATGAACTTAGTATTCCAATTAATGAATTAGAATATAGCGATAAATATATTTCCAATAGTGTATCTACTGACTTTATAGAGTTTTTAACTAAGTGTTATAATTTAATACCATATAGAAAGTCTAAAAGTGAGATAAGAAATATACCATATATTATTTTTGAAACATCAAGAAATTTGGAAGATAATTTTTTAATGTTTTATAAATTTATAGAATGTTATTATAAAAAGCAAAATATAACTACCAATTTTATTTCTTATAGTATCATTAATAATTATAAAAAAAGTTCTACTATGAGGAACGAAGAAATAGAAAATTTATCACAAGAAATAATATGTTTAAGAAATCATTATGTGCATTCCGGTTATTTTTTAAAAAATGACTCTTTAAAAATTAATTTTAAAAAAGTTGGAAGAAAATCCAATCCAAAAAATTATACAGTTAACAAAATTGATGTAGACTGGATTTATGAAAAAACGAAAATATTATATGAGATAGTTATCGATATTGTTTTTAAAAATATGTTAAATTTTGAACAATATAAATTTGAAAAAAAATTTTAAGCGTTACACTTTGATTATTGCCTGGTGGGGATGGTGCTGAAGTAATCTATGCTCTTAGAAACAATAGTACACTTTCTAAAAAAATACTTAATGAACTTGAAAAAGAAGGTCAAAACGTAAGAAAATATTATCAGCAAAGATTACCTAGTAATCCTATAAAAGATTATTATTTTATGCAAAGAAACACTCCTAACAATGAAACTATAACAGTGGAATATGGGTTTATAGACAGTCCTAAAGACGATGTCGAACAAATCGAAAAAAATTATAAAAATTATGTTGAGGCAGTAATAAGAGCACTTGCAGACTACAAAGGATTTAAATATACTCCGCCACTCGGAAGTGATTACTACACAGTTAAAAAAGGAGATTCACTTTGGAGTATTGCTAACAAGTATGGAATAACCGTTAAAGAATTAAAAGAAATAAACAAGTTAACAAGTAACACTCTTAAAGTAGGACAAACATTAAAACTTACTAAGAACAATGAAATGATACCAGAAGACTACCTAATTTATAAAGTTAAAAAAGGAGACTCTTTATGGGATATAGCTAAGGAATATAACACAACAATTGATACATTAAAGAAAATTAATAATTTATCTAGTGACAAACTAACAATTAATCAACAATTATTTATACCTAAAAGTGATAATTCAAGTGTAAAAAATACCGGAGAAATAAATTATGTAGTTCAAAAAGGCGATAATCTATGGACTATCGCAAATAAATATGATACAACAATAAATGATATAAAGAATCTTAATAATTTAAAAACTAACACATTACAAATTGGTCAAGTTTTAAAAATTCCAGGGTCAACCAATTACAATACATATGTTGTTAAAAAGGGCGACTCCTTATGGAAGATAGCAGACAAATATGGAACTTCAGTTAATAAATTAATGACAATAAATAATTTAGATTCAACAACATTACAAATAGGGCAAAGTTTATTAATACCAACTAATTAACATTAAAAAAGCATTAACAATATCGTTAATGCTTTTCTTCTTCTTCTACATCACTTTTATCATTTTCTTGTAAATATGCATTGTCAATAATACGTATTATATCTTCATCATCTGTGTTAATTTCTTCTTTTAATTGATTCAACAAATTATTATTTGTATTCATAATAATTCTTCCAACCTCTATCTGATTCTCTTCATGTACCAAATTTATACCTGCAATTTGAAAGCATAAAGATACTTCATCAGTATAATACTTAAACATGTCTTCAAATAATCTATCATCATTTCTAATTTTATCTTCATTATTAATAAGTTCATTAAATGCATTATTGAGTCTAACTTGAATCATAAGAGATAAATGATCTAAGAATCTATAATATCTATTTCCTTCTAGATTAACTTTTAAACTATTTAATCTTTCAATAATATTAATATCTTGTTTTTCATTTCCTAAATTTTCTAAAAAGTTTACTAAATCATAATAAGATATCATATTTCACCTCTATCATCTTTATCATCAACAGGTGGTTCTAAGTTCCAGTCAGGAAGTTCAATCATAACATTATCATTTTCTTTCTTTTCATTTTTATTATCATCATTTTCTATATCTTTAGTAATTTTATTGTTATCTTTATTTTTATCTTCTTTATTCATAGAACCTCCTATTTATAATCTATATAATCTTTTCTATCAAAAGATTCAATATATTCAATAAACTGATTTTTATATTTTAAATTCTTTTTACAAATATATTTCATATCAACAATTTCAGCAAGTACATTATTAAGTTCAAAGATATATTTATTAAGTGTATCTTTATAGTCTTTAATTATATCTTCTCTATTTCTAGAGATGTTAAATAAGAAGAACATTAACATAACACCACCAACAACAACTACTGATAAACCTATATAAAATTTTATAAAAGTTAATATTATACCAATAACAATGAATATACCACAATAAATAGTTTTTGGTGAATAATATTGTTGGTTTTGAGATTCTTCAGCAAAAGGTTTTTTTACATAATCAGTAAGAGAATCTTGAAGTTCTTTTTCATTACTTCCATCCTTAGTAGTACCTGTCCACTCATTTATTTTTATTTCAAATTCTTCATCTAAAATATCCTCATTATTAAATACTCTTTCATATCCTTTTATGATATCATTCTTGCATAAAGAAATAGCCAATTTTTTAGTATTTAATGATAAATCCTTTCTATTAACAATAACATCATTAAGTTCAGTATAAAAATTATCATTAGTACTAATAAAATTATCATACATTTTATATTTATTTTCAGCTTCTTCTAAATTACCATTACATTCAATGATCAATTTATTTTTCAAAATATTTCTTCTTAGTTCAAGTTCTTTACTATCATAGTCATATATTAGATTATGAAAAATCTTATCTTCATTATTATCATTATCTAAATTATTTAATAGCTCTAAAAATTTAGCATAAACATTATTATATGAATAACATAACTCAAGTTTTTTCATAAGCTTACTATAACTTTTTACATACATTTTAGAAAAAGAATATTCATCTTCATTAATTGTATCTATACTATTTCTAAAGAAATTTTCCCATTTATTAACAGCATCTTCACTAACTTTATCATTTATAGCTTTATTAACCCAATTATTTACATGTTCATATAAAGTTTTTGAAATATCATCATCATACATTTCACTACTTAGTAGGTTAATAACGCCAAGTATATCACTATTCATATTAGTTGCATCTTGATTATTTAAATATCTTTTTAACCATTTAATAGCTGCTTCCTTTCGATTTAATTTTAAATATAGCATACTAAACAATAAAGATGTTTTATTGTCATCTAAACTAATTGCTTTATTTAATGCCTTATGAGCTAATTTCTTTTCATTTTTAAGCCAAGCACATATAGCTATTAAAGAATGTGTTAAGTAGTACTCAGAATTACTTAAACGAGACTGTTCACTTTGTGTCAACAATTTTTTCTTTTCAATATAGCCTCTTTCTAAGATATTAACAATTTCATTTACTTTATTACGAATTATATCATATTGACCATAATTATTATTTAAAGATTCTTCAGCATTATCTAACTCAATTCTAGCATTACTTACATAGTTATTACCTCTAACTTCAATCATAAAATCTTTAATTTGTTTTTCAATTGAATCAATATTAGATCTAACCTCATCAAATTGTTCTTTGAAATCATCTACTTGAACATTGATATCATCAACACTACTAGCAATAATTTTCATGTTTTCAGTTAGTGTATTTAAATCACTTTCAAGTGAACTTGTATCTTTTTTTTGTAAAGTACCAAATACTGCCATAAATCCACCTCTTATTCTATATAAATTATAACATATTAAAAAGTAAAGTGATAGTTATTTTAATTTAAATTAGTAAAGTTCATTACATACTCCAGGATCGGGTGCATAAAAGCAATGTCCTTTATATCTTCCTGTATTTCTTTGATTAAACCAAGTACCTTTACATTCTTCATTCTTTTTTGGTGCATAGAACCATAGTGCATTAGTAGCAGGGTAGTAGTATTCCCCTTTTAACACACGTTTGGCTAGTTCTTTTTCTTTAGTAGTAGCGCTTCCACTATTAAAAAGACTACTATTAGTACCTACAAATCCACCTGGATTCTGATATACAACATCAGTTATACTTCTTATTTTTTTAAAGTCTAAACAATTTGCGATAGCTCTATTAACAATAACGTTACCAACCATTAACATGGCTAAATCACCTTCTGCTAGTGCCTCAGCTCTCATAAGTCTAGCACATAAATCTAATTCTTTAGTAGAATATTTTATAAGCATAAAATCACCTAATATATTGTATGCATAAAAGAAAAATGTTGATTTGTTAAAATATATATTGTATAATTAAATTGCTTTTGAAAAAAAGACACACATAGGGGTATGGTGTCAGTGGTAGCATGCCGGTCTCCAAAACCGTTGGGGAGGGTTCGAGTCCTTCTACCCCTGCCATATGTAATTTAGTCTGATTAATATCGGGCTTTTTTATTTGATAAAAAAATACTACTATACAGACATAGTAGTTTTATTTTCTAAATCACAAGTTTTCTCTAAAAAATCATTTAAGAATGCTAGTTCATAAACTTGCTTCTTTTTTTCTGGATTTGTTAAACATTTCTTTCTAACTTCTAATATCGTATCTAACATATTAAAGTTATTTCCATATTCATCAGAAACAACACGAGATATTTTATCTAAAGTTACACCCTTATTTGGAAAAGTATGTAAATTCCATCTATCAGTTTTTATACTTGCAAAATCAGAATATGGTCCATACATCATCATGAAAGTTGGCGAAAAAGAAAGTACTTCATTATACAAGTGACTCTCTTTAACTTCATCAACATCATCAAAAGCAAAGTCAATACCTTCTTCTAAATCAAAAACATAATATTCAAAATTCATGCACATATTAAGAAATTCTCTATAAGTTTCACCTAAAATATCTTCAGTAAAAATAGCTCCACTTGCAAAATCATTTTTTAATTGAATGAATTTTTCATTTGACCAATTTTTATTATTTATTCCAAAATATTTTTTTTGACTAACATGCCAACCAATCCATCTTATCCACACATCTGCTATTCTAAGTAAGTTAATAGGCCCTTCAGAAAAAAATACCTTAGGATTCTTTTCAATTCCCATTGCATTATTTCCAATTTTTGCTTCAAATCCTTTTTCTTGAATTTCATTGTAATTAGCTTTAGGAGCAAAATGAAAAAGTGCTTTATCCAACATTTTATCATTTTCTAATATATCGTTTAATTCTATTGTTTTCATAGATACATTATATCAAAATTTATAGTTAAACACACGTTAAGTTCTTATTTAGTATACAAAAACATATAATTAACTAATGAAAGACAAATTAAAAGAAAAAATATTAATATTATTAAATACTGAAGATCACACCAAAGATTATTCACTTGAAGAAATAGAATCTGGAAAAACATTAAGCATTGTTTCATATCTTATTCCATTAGTACCTTTTATACTATCAAAGAAAAATTCTTACGTTCATTATCATACAGCAAATGGAATGAATATACTTTTTACATACCTAATATTTTTAATAATTAAAAGAACACTATCGTATATTTTTGGTACACCTTGTGACTTAATAAGTGGCATTAAATGTATGATTTTACCACTGACATTAAGAATAATATTTGCATTAATAAATATGTTATTTAGTTTTATTGTATTACTTGGACTATTAAATGTATGTAATAACAAAGCTAAAGATTTACCACTAATAAGTAAAATTAAATTCTTCAAATAGACAAAATATATAAAATATGCTAGTATATTACGCATTAAGGAAATGGAATGAAAAAAATAAGTAACATAAAATTAGGTAGAATTGTACTTGATAGAAATATAAATAAGAAGTTTTTAAATTTTGAAAATAATCAAGACATATTTTGCGATGGTACACAAGCAGAATATTATAGTGCATTATATAATTACATAAGAAGACTGGTTTATAACTCAAGAATTGCAAGTGAAGTTATACTAAATAAATCATTTGTATCTAATGTTATAAGAATAATAAAGCAGGATGTATTAGTAAAAGAAGACTTAAAAGAAATAGTTTACTTAGAATTAATACACTACTTAATTGTTTATTATGATACGATTAAAATCATAAAGTTATCTGGTACTTGGCCATATACAGAAAAAGATAAAAAAATAAGAAAAGATGCTATAAAATTATTAAATTCTCAAATACAAGAAATAGAAACTTTTTTACATGAAATAAATTATAGTGAAAAAGTTTCAGAACTATTAGAAAATTATAAAGAAAATACCATTTCTAAAAAAGAATTAACAAATGAAGAATTTGAAGATCTTGATTTAATATTTTCAACAGCACATAATATTCCTCAAGATTATTTAGATTTATATTTTAAAAACATAATTAAATGTTCTAAAAAGCCATCATTAGATGCACTAAAAAATGCATTAAGTAGTTTTATAAGCAATTACGCATCATCGCATGGAACGTATTGTTATTTAGACATATGTAATTTAAATTTTGGTACATTAGGAACATATGATAATCATGTAATTGCAATTTCTGATAAAGTATTTAATAATTTCTATTTAAATCAATTTTGTAAAAAAAGAAATTTATTTGATATAGTATTTCATGAATTAACACATTTATTACAAGAAGAATTATATAAAAATGATACTCTTCCTTATGAATATATAATAATGCTTCAAGACTATTTACTATCAAATGTTTTATCCAATAAATATAGTGATGATAATTATATGTCATTATATAATGAACTAGATGCTAGACGTTCTAGTTTACTTAAAACAGATGAGTATTTTATAAAATTAGGAGTAATACCAAAGGAAAATACATTAAAAATTATAAATAGAGATGAGAGAAAACATAAAAATGATGCAAGGTATTATGATAAAAAAGAAAAAAGTGTTGACATTCTTTTTAATGAAAATATAAAAGAAGTTATTAGAGTGTTAAAAGAAGAATTTAGAATTGATATATTTACAAGTTATCCAGTCCTTAATTATTTATATCATAGGGACGGAACTAGAAAAACAACCCTTGAATTAATTATTGAAAAGAATCATACGAAAGATGAAAAATCAATAGAACAAATAAATGATATTTTGAGGAATAGAAAACTATCAAAAGAAGAAATATCAAAAGACTTAGAAGAATTAATATTAGATGATAATCAAGATATCATAGATGACAAAGATAGAATGATTGATAGACTAAACAAATTGTTAACAGCGAAAGAAAGAAGTAAATTATTAATAAAGCTTAATGGTGTGATGCTTAAAATGCAGGAGTTTACAAGAGGACTCGCAGTATTTTATTGTGAAATGAATGATTTGCAAATGGAAGCAAATAATATACTGGCTGATGGCATTATGCAACATAGGTTAAAAAAAGAAAATATAAATAGAGATTGACAAAATAAATTAAATAAGCTATAATCTAGGTCAAGTGAGGGGATATAAGATATATAAATCGAGCTGTCCCGGGGAAACCTACACGAACTTTTATGAAGTACGGAGTCGCTGTTAAGTAGTGGATTTCGTGCTTTTTTTATTCTTTGCGATATCCATCTATTAGAAAGGAGGGAATATTATTATGGTCAAAACAACTAAAATGCCAGATTTTTCTACAATGTATACTATTGAATCTGATATGCTTGAAGAAATTCAAAAAAGACTAAAGTACAAAAGTGGAAAAATTGCTGAGATAACAGAGTTAGAACAATTAAAAATGGAAACACTAGACTTACTTGAAGAACTAGGTTATCCAATGGATGAATTTGGAACATATTTATATAAAGATGTGATTGTATCTATTAGAGAAATGATTGGACAAGTAGAAACTAGAGAAGATGTAAAAGAAGCTGCATCTGTTTTAGAAGAAGCAAAATCACCATTTTCTCAACTATATTTCAACCTAGCAAGAAATGAAAGAGATATAGGAGTAAAAGAATATCATAGAATTCTATCTAAATCACTTTCAAAAGTTGATTATGAAAAGGCATCACCAGAAATACTTTATAAGGTATATGGTAAATTCCCTTTCGAGATGGACTATGGAGAAAATGCTTTTGCCCTAGCAAACTTTTTAAATAGACAAATAGACAAACCTTTATGTAGAAAATTAACAAATTCACCTAGTACAAATTAAACGTAGGTGATATATATGAGTAACCTAGCGTTACTCATTTTTTATAGGAGGAGAAGTTATGAATATAATAGAAGTTAAAAATTTATCAAAAACATTCAAAGTTAAACTAAAAGATAAAGGTTTAAAAGGAAGCATCAAGTCAATATTTAAACCTAAGTATAAAACTATTAAAGCTGTTAAGAATATAAGTTTTAATATAGAAAAAGGAGAAGTTATTGCCTTTATAGGACCTAATGGAGCAGGTAAAAGTACAACTATTAAGATGTTAACAGGAATACTTTATAAAGACAAAGGAACAATTAATATAGATGGTTTGGATCCAGAGAAAGATAGAAAAAAATTAGCTCATGAAATAGGCACAGTATTTGGTCAAAAAGAACAACTATGGATGCATCTAACTCCTTATGATAATTTTAAATTCTTTGGAGCAATCTACGACATACCTGAACCAATTGTTGAAAAGAAAATAGAAGAGTTTAAAGTATTATTTGAGTTAGATGAAATTATAAACACACCAGTACGTAATCTAAGTTTAGGCCAAAGAATACGTTGTGAGATAGTAGCATCCTTAATACATGAACCAAAAATATTATTCTTAGATGAGCCAACTATAGGATTAGATCCAGTAGTAAAAGAAAATATTCGTACACTTATTAAAAGAATGAATAAAGAATATAAAACAACAATATTTTTAACAAGTCATGATGTATCAGATATAGAAAAACTATGTAAAAGAGTTATCATAATAAATAATGGTACCCTAGTATTAGATGATTCAATGGAAAATTTAAAATATAATTATTTACACAAAAAGATACTAGAAGCTAAAATGAAAGAAAAAGTAAACTTAAATGATGAAGAAGGTATAACTATATTAAAAGATAAAGGATATAATTTAAAAATTGAAGTAGACACTAGTAAACGTTCTATAAGTGATGCTATAAAACTATTAAATCCAGATAATATAATAGACATCAATATATCAAATACTCCTTTAGAAGATATAATAAGTAGCATATATAAAAAAGAGGATAAATAATGAAAAAGTATTTATTTATATTTAAGACTGAGATAATTAATAGTTTGCAATATATATTTAACTTATTATCAGGTTTTATTTCTTATATAATAATGATATATATATTCCTATGTTTATGGAAATATATGTATAGTGATACTTCATCACTTATAAATGGTTATAGTTTAAATCAGATGATATGGTATATAATCATTACTGAAATATTATGGATGAGTTTAGGTGGCAAAAAAATATGTCGTAAAATAACTAATGATGTTAAGAATGGTAATATAGCTTATAACATAAATAAACCATATAATTATATTTTGTACAATCTATCTAGTAATTTAGGAAATATATTCATCAAATCTATAATGTTTACTATTCTAGCTATGATATTAGGCTTTATATTTTTAGGATCATTTCCTAAGCTAAATATACTATCTATTTTAGCAGTATTATTAACAAGTATATTAGCGACCATAATAAGTGTATTAATAATGATAGGAATAGGTTTATTTTCTTTCATGATAGAAGATTCAACACCATTATATTGGGTATATAGTAAATTCATATTAGTCTTAGGAACGATATTTCCAATAGAATTTTTTAGTGGAATCTTAAGAATAATATTAAAATATAGTCCGATATATGTAGTGTCTTATGGACCTGCTAAATTATTTGTAAACTTTAGTATAAATGAATTTATAACAATACTTATTTCACAATTAGTATATTTAGTTATGTCTTATTTAATAGCTACATTTATATACAAGAAAGGGGTGAAAAAACTAAATGTTAATGGAGGTTAAAAATCAATTAAAAGTAAACTATTTATCTATAAAATATGGTCTTATGAGAGAAATGCTGAACAAGTTTTCTTTCCTAGCAAACATAATATTTATGATTATAAATAATTCTTGTTTTATTATACAATGGGTAGTACTTTATTCATTAAAAGAAAATATTGGTGGATATACTTTTAAACAAATGCTATTACTTTGGGGAGCAGCAGCAAGTACATTTGGAGTATCAAGATTCTTCTTTAAGAAGGCATTTACTTTATCTGAAACAATAAATACTGGTAAATTAGATGCATTCTTAGTACAGCCTAAAAACATATTATTAAGTGCGATTACTACTGATGTAGAAGTTTCTGCTATAGGAGACATAATCTATGGATACGTAATACTTATAATTTATGGAATAACTTTAAAAAACTTTTTATTATTTACAATATTTACTATATTAGGTGGCTTAATAATAACATGCGTTTCAGTAATAGCTAACAGTTTAACATTTTGGTTTAATATGTCAGATGTTTTAGCGGATACATTAAATAACATGATGATAACATTTGGTACATACCCTAAAGATATATTTAATGGAATAGTAAAGATATTACTTTATACTTTAATACCAGTAGGTATCGCAAACTATATACCAATAGATGTTATAATAAGTTTTAGGTTAAGTAAATTCTTAATAGTATTTATAGTAACGCTATTTATGATAGTTTTATCATTTTATATATTTAACAAAGGATTAAAAAGATACTCTTCAAGTAATTTGATAAGTTCAAGAATATAATTAATATTAAAGATGAAAAAAAGCAATATTAATGTAAAGTAAAGGACTAATTATGTAAATTAGTCCTTTTTATGTAAAGAAAACCTTGCATTTCATTCTAAAAGGACTTTCATTATGATATAATTAATGAGGTGAAAACTTATATGCAAATGCTAATTAAAGGAGTAAATGTTAACTATACTTTTTATGATAACAATAGTAGTGTAAACCTAGTTTACTTACATGGTTGGGGACAAAATATTGAAATGATGATGCCCATTGCTAAGCCATTTATTAAGAAATATAATGTTTTAATTATTGATTTTCCAGGCTTTGGTGATAGCGATGAACCTAAAGAAGTCTGGAGTGTTTTTGACTATGCAGAAATGGTTAATGAAATGATAAACAAGCTTAACATGAAAAATCCTATAGTTATTGGACACTCTTTTGGTGGCAAAATTGCACTTATTTATGGATATAAATATAAACCTAGAAAAGTAGTAGTATTAGCAAGTCCATATAAACAAGCTATAACAAAACAAACTTTAAAAGTAAAAATGTTAAAAACTGCTAAAAAAATACCAGGTATTAACAAATTAGAGAATTTTGTTAAAAAACATATGGGTTCAACTGATTACAGAAATGCTAGTGAAATGATGAGAAAAGTATTAGTTACTCATGTAAATACAGATATCACTGAAGACTTAAGAAAAATAAAATGTCCAGTACTTGGTATATGGGGAACTAATGATGCAGCTGTTAATATAGAAGATGGAAGAGAATTAGAAAACTACATTCCAAATTATGGATTAGTTGAATATCCTGGATGTACACATTATGCATACTTAGAAAATCTAGGTCAAACAATAAGTATATTAAATAATTTTATAGGAAGCGAGGAATAGTATGAGTCCAAAAATATTATTTTTATTAACACTACTAACTTATGTATATTACTTAACATATAAATCAAGAAAAGCATTACATATGTTACAACAAAATTGGTATAACGATGGGAACAGATACCTAAAATGGGTAAAGACCAATGTTAAAAAAGTATTCATAACTTTTGATATGGCATTTATATTATTTTACTTTTTAAAGTTCACAAGTACAAAAACAGCACTGATTTTATTCGCAGTATTTTATATGATAGTTTACTTCTTATATAAAAGCAATGCAGAAAAAGAACAATCTAAAAAACCACTAGTAGTAACTCCAAGAATTAAAAGACTTTATACTACTATGTTTGTATTGTTAGTACTTTGTGTACTTCCAATGATTATAAATTTTAATGTTGATAACTTGTTTATATATTACTTAATTATAGGACTTTTCTCTTATATAAACACAATTATTATATGTTTATGTAACATAATAAATAAACCAGTAGAAAAGATGGTATATCTTCATTATAAAAGACAAGCAGAATCAAAACTTTATAGTATGACTTCACTTAAAAAAATAGGTGTAACTGGAAGTTATGGAAAAACAAGTACAAAGAATGCGTTAAATGATATATTAAATGTTAAATATAATTCATTTGCTACACCAAAAAGTTTCAATACTATGTATGGTTTAATAAATGCAATAAATAATTACATGGATAAATTTAGCGAAACTTTTGTAGCGGAAATGGGAGCCTTCTATAGAGGAGAAATAAAAGAAAAAGCTAACTTCATAAAACCCAAATATGGAATTTTAACAACTATTGGAACAGCACACTTAGAAAGTTTTGGTAGTCAAGAAAACATTCAAAAAGCAAAATTTGAATTAATTGATTCACTTCCAGATGATGGAGTAGCAGTGTTAAATATGGATGATCCATATCAAACAAGTTACAAACTAAAAAGTAAATGCAAAGTAGTATGGGTATCAACTAAAAATAAAGATGCTGACGTTTATGCTACTGACATTAAACTTTCTAACAAAGGAACAACATTTACTTGTATATTTAAAAATACTAAAGAAAAACATACATTTGAAACTAAATTGTTAGGAAGTGCTAACGTATATAATGTATTACAAGCAATAGCTATGTCATATGAACTAGGGCTTACACTTGAACAAATAGCTATCGGAGTAAAAAGAATAGCTACTATAGAACATAGATTAGAACTTAAAAGATATACAGAAAACATTTATATTATAGATGATGCATACAACTCAAACCCAGTTGGTTCTAAAATGGCAGTAGATGTTCTTAAAATGATGAAAGGCAAAAGAATAATTGTAACACCAGGTATGATAGAACTAGGAGATGAACAATATAGTTCAAACTTCGAATTTGGAAGACAAATCGCAGACTGTGCAGATGAAGTAATACTAGTCGGAGAAGAACAAACTAAGCCAATACAAGATGGACTAAAAAAAGAAAAATATCCAGACAAACAAATACATATTCTTAATGACGTAAAAGAAGCATTCCCATTAATGAGAAAGCTTAGTGATAAAGAAACATACGTATTATTAGAAAATGATTTACCAGATATATTTAATGAATAGGAGTAGATAATATGAAAATTAAAGTAGGAGTTATTTTTGGTGGAGAAACAGTTGAACATGAAGTAAGTATCATTTCAGCTATCCAAGCAATGAATAATTTAGATGAAGAAAAATATGAAATAATACCAATATATATATCAAAAGATAGAATTTGGTACACAGGACATGTACTAAGAGAAATGGATTTCTATAAGAATTATGAAGATGAAAAAAAATATGCTAAAGAAGTAGTACTTTGTAAAAAAGGTAAAAACTTCTTCTTACAAAAAACAAATGGATTATTTAGAAAAGATATAACGGATATAGATATTATCTTACCAGTAGTACATGGTAACAATGTAGAAGATGGCTCACTAGCAGGTCTTCTTGATTCCGTAGGTGTTCCTTATGTTGGTTCACATGTGCTTGGTTCAGCTTTAGGACAAGATAAAGTAGTTATGAAACAAGTAATGTCATCAGTAGGCATTCCAGTAGTTGACTACACTTGGTTTTATGATAATGAATATTTAGAAGATAAAGATGAAATATTAGATAAAATTAAAAAATTAGGTTATCCAGTAGTAGTTAAACCAGCAACTCTAGGTAGTAGTGTAGGTATAACTTTAGTGCATGATTCTAAAAAAATAGAAGATGCAATTGAAGAAGCAATAAGCTATGATACAAAAGTAGTAGTTGAAAAAGCAGTAGAAAACTTAACAGAAGTAAATGCAAGTGTACTAGGAAACTATGAGTATCAAAGAGTAAGTCCACTAGAAGAAGTAATGGGACTTGATGAAATATTAAGTTATGCTGATAAGTACTTAGGAAATTCAAAAACTAAAGGAGTTAAAAGTACTGGTTCAAAAGGTATGGCATCAACAAATAGAATAGTACCAGCTAGAATATCAGATGATCTTACTAAAGATATTCAAGAGACAGCTAAAAAAGTATTTAAAACTCTTAACTTAAGTGGAGTGTGTAGAATAGATTTTTTAATAGATAAAAAAGCAAATAAATTCTATGTAAATGAACCAAATACATGTCCAGGTAGTTTATCATTCTACTTATGGAAAGAAGCAAATTTAAAATATAGAGAATTATTAGATGAAATGATAAGTATTGCTATAAAAGAATACAAAAATAAATCTAAAAAAGTTAAATCATTTAAAACTAATATTCTAGAAGGATTTAATGGTTCTAAAGGAGTAAAAGGAATTAAAGGATTAAAGAATTAAAAAAGCAGAGAAAATTCTCTGTTTTTTATTTATTATAAATCATTTTAACTTTACCATGTTTTTCTGAATTACTTAGTAAATTATGACTTTCGAGTTGCCTTTTAACTTGTTTTGAAACACCTTTATTTCCATCAATTAACTTTGCATTTGGAAATATTTCTTTAATATTTTTTTTAACATGAGGATAATGAGTGCATCCAAGTACTATTGAATCTATATTTTCACAAGTATATTTATCAAGCAATCTATGCAACACTTTATTGATTCTATCCTTGTTGCCACTTTCAATTGCATCAGCAAGCCCCTTGCATGGGAGAAGTGTAATCTTTTGATCACTTCTTTTATTAAGCTTAACAAGTTCATGAGTTCTTTCTGATTTGATAGTGCCTGGAGTAGCCATAACTAAAGTATTTTTATAATTTTTATCACATGCAACTTTAATTGCAGGTTCTGTACCAACAAATATCATATCAGGATACATCTTTCTAAGTCTATTTATACATCTAGTAGTTGCAGTATTGCAAGCAATGACTATTATCTTAACTTCTTTTTCTATTAAAAAATTAACAATATTAGTAACAATATCCATTAACTCTTCATCGCTTTTTTCACCATAAGGATTATTCTTAGAATCAGCATAATATATATAATTTTCATTAGGTAAAAGTTTTCTTAACTCTTTTAATACAGTAAGCCCCCCAATACCTGAGTCAAACATACCAATTTTATTATTATTCATATACATCCCTTCGTAAATATTATATCATATTTATATACATTTAATTAATTTATGTTATAATTAATACATATAGTAATTGTTAATAAGGAGAAATTATGGAAGGCTTAATAAATGGAATTATAGAATCATTTGGAGGATTTCTAGCACTTAAATATGGTAAAGAAGTAGTAGTATTTATTATTTCATTGTTACCACTTTTAGAATTAAGAGGCGGACTAATAGCTGCAACACTTTTAGGTGTAAAACCAGCAGTTGGTTATATTGTTTCAATAATAGGAAACATTTTACCAGTACCAATTATATTATTATTCATTTCTAAAATAATGGATTGGATGGAAAAATCAAAAATAGGTTTTTTAGAAAAAATATCTAAATGGTTAAGAAAAAAAGCTCATAAAAATAGAAAAGAAATTGATAAATATGGATATTTAGGATTACTTCTATTTGTTGGAATACCACTTCCAGGAACAGGTGCATGGACAGGTTGTTTAGTAGCTAGCGTATTTGATATGGATAGAAAAAAATCATTTCTTGCAGTAATGGGTGGAATAATAATGGCAAGTATTATAATGATGATTTTATCATATGGATTTTTAGGAGGAATAATTAATCAATAATTATTCTTTTTTAATTTACAAAAACATGTATATGAAAATAAAAAATATTTATTAAAGCTTAAAAGTATTTTATAATCATAGTAGGAGTAAAGCTATGAATGATTTATTATTATTGATATCAATATTACCAGTAATATTGATTAACAAATATATTTATAATAAAGATAGAGAAAAGGAACCAAAAAAATTATTAAAAAAATTAACAATTGGTGGAGTATTATCATGTATTGGAGTATTCATTATTTCTGTATTTTTGCCACTTATATCGCCAATATTTGGTGTTGAAGACACAAGTACACTTAGTAATTTTGAACTTGCAATAAATGTTTTTGTTGGTGTAGCTTTAGTAGAAGAATTTTGTAAATATGTATTTGTTTATTGGTTTTCATACAATCAAAGGGAGTTTGACTATATATTTGATATGATCGTTTATGCGGTATATGTATCATTAGGTTTTGCACTATTTGAAAATATCTTATATGTTGCTACTGGCGGAATAAGTACTGGAATAATAAGAGCATTTACTGCTATACCAATGCATGCTAGTATGGGTGTATTAATGGGACATTTTTTAGGTGAAGCAAAGTATAATGAACTAAATAAAAAAAGCGGACTATCATATAAACTTTTAGCACTTCTAGTTCCAACGCTAGTACATGGTGCATATGATTATGCAGCTTTTCAAGGAAATCTATTATTATTAATAGTTATATTAATTGTATTTATTATAACTTCAATAGTTATAGTTAATAATAAAAGTAAAAATGATGTTAAAATCCAAAGAAAAAACGCCTATTGTACAGTTTGCGGTACAAAAGTAATAGGCGATTATTGTATAAAATGTGGAAGTAAAACAGAATAATTATTTTAAATTTTTAAATATATTTTTAAATTCATCATTAATTACTAGAGATGCAAAATTATCATAGGAAGTTGCATCTCTATTTATTATGACTAAATTTTTACCATTAAATAATCTTACTAAACTGCTAGCAGGTTCAACTGTTAATGAAGTACCAGCTACAATTAAAGTATCACATTTAGATATAGTTTGTATTGATCGATTTAATACATATTCATCAAGCATTTCACCATATAATACAACATCAGGTTTTACAATACCACCACATTCACACAACGGAATATCTTTAGAATTAAATACGCACTCTGCATCATAAAATTTATTACATTTAATACAATGATTTTTATAAATAGTGCCATGTAACTCATACACATTAGTACTTCCAGCTTTAGTATGCAATCCATCTATATTTTGAGTAACTATAGCCTTTAGTTTACCCATCTTTTCAAGTTTAACCATATATTTATGTATAATATTAGGATTAACATTTAAATAATTTAATTTATCTCTATAAAATTTATAAAATTCACTAGTACTATTATAGAAAAAACCACTACTTAGTATTGTATCAGGTGGAAACTTATATTTCATATTATAAAGTCCATCTTTACTTCTAAAATCTTTAATGCCACTTAATGTTGATACACCAGCTCCACTAAAGAATACTATGTTATCAGACTCATCTATTATTTTTTGTAGCTTTTCTATTTTATTCATTTTTATTTGCCTTTCTTAACATTTCATCTCTCTTAGAATAAACACATCCACAATAATCTTGACGATAAAGACCATATTTATGAGAAAGTTCTATAGAATGTTTATAACCATTTTCTTTTTTAAAGTCTGAATGTAACCATTTAACACCATACTTCTTTTCCATATTTTCACCAATCTTATTAATAAGTTCAGCATTCTTATATGGACTAACTGATAGGGTAGTGCAAAAGTAATCATAATTATTTTCTTTAGCAATTTTAGCAGTTTTCTCAATTCTAAGATTAAAACAAATAGTACATCTTTCTCCTTTTTCAGGACACAGTTCATATCCTTTTACAAGTTTATTATATCTCTCATTATCATAATCACAGTCGATAAAATCTAGTTTGTTTGGTGTCTTTAACATACTAAGTAATTTAATTTGTTCATTCTTACGTTTTAAGTATTCATCATGAGGAGCAATATTAGGATTATAATAAAGAATTGTTATATCAAAGTAAGGTGCTAAATATGTTATTACATGAGAACTACAAGGAGCGCAACAACTATGAAGTAATAATTTTTTATGATTAACATCAACATTAGCAAGCTCTTCTTTACATTTATTTTCTAAAATTTTACTCATAAAATCACCTAGCTATATTCTATCACAAAAAAATATGTTATTATATAATTAGGAAGTGATAATATGAAATATTACAAATATAAAATGAATATAGGAGTTGGAAACTTATTATCTCTATTAATAGCAATACCACTATTTATAATTTATGGAATTTTATTTCCAAGTTTTGCTGGAAGTATTACTTTTGCAAGAATGCCTATTATGCTATTATGGTTTATGCTTCATGAATTAATTCACTATTTTGGATACTTAATAAATAAAGAAGTTAGCATAAAAAATTTATATTTAGGAGCTTACCTAGAAAAAGGTATATTTTATTGTCAATGTAGTCAAAAAGTTCACAAAAAAACAATATTAATTTCATTAATGGCTCCTTTTACAGTTATTGGCGTAATAACTTTCATAATAGCTGCAATATTTAATTTACCATTCTTAGGATTCTTATCAGTTCTTAATATGATAGGTGCTATATTTGATATAATAATGTTCATTCAAATTAGCAAAATGCCAAAAGATGTAATGTTTGCTGAATTTGACGATCCAGATGGATACTATTTAATTTCTAAAAAGGATCTAACTGAATATAAATCAAAAGGTCTTGACTTAGTAGAAGTAGGAGAATTTGATAGCAAGAAAGTTAAATCAAAAGAAAGAAAAAGAATTGAAATATCAAAATTATCATACATTTATTTAATAATATTTATAATAATTTGTTTATTTGCAGATTATATTTTGAACATAATATAAAACATGTTATAATATCTTTGGTGAAAAATTATGGAATTTAAAGCAATAATTATAACATTATTATCAGGGATATCATTTTTAATAGGATATTTAATTACTAAGTTTATAAAAGATGAAAAGAAACTAGTAACTTTTTCAGTTGGCTTTTCTTTTACAATAATATTAGGCTTAGTATTTTTTGATTTGTTGCCAGAATGTTTAGAATTATTAGAGAGTAAATCATTAATTATTCTTTGCATAGTAGTTGGAATAGCAGTATTAAAATTATTAGATATATTTATACCTAATCATGAACATGGAACTAATAAAAAAAATCATATGGAACATATTGGTTTAATTTCAGCGCTAGCTTTATTTTTACATAATATTATTGAAGGAACAGCAATTTATACAACATCTATAAATAATCTAAGCTTGGGTTTCTTTACAGCTTTAGGAGTATCATTTCATAATATTCCTCTTGGTATACAAATATCATCACTTATAAAAAATCAAAAAGAAAAAGTTTTCCTACTTAGTAGTTTAGTATTTTCAAGTGTAATAGGTATTATTCTTATAAAAATATTTAATATTACACTTAATAACACAGTAATAGGAGTGCTTATATCTCTAACTCTTGGTATGCTTATTTATATATCAATGTTTGAACTTCTTTGTGAAGTAAAAGAACATATCAAAAAAAGAGAATTACAAATAGGAATAGTTCTTGGAATAATTATTATTTTAATCGGACATTTTATACATTAATAAAGGAGTAGTATGAAGAAGTTAAGAATATTATTTGAAGATAAAAATTTATTAATTGTATATAAAGATGGTAACATTCCAACCATTAATAGTGAAAAGTATAGTAAAAGTTTATATAATGAGGTATATGATTATTTGCATAAAAAGAATCAAAGAGTCTTTGTAGTACATAGACTTGATAAAGATACTAGCGGATTAGTAATGTTTGCTAAAAATGAAAAAGTAAAAGAGTTATTACAAGATAACTGGGAAAATGTAAAACGCAAATATATAGCTTTAGTACATGGAATTATATCTGAAGAAGGAGTTATTAAATCATATTTAAAAGAAACAAAAACACTTCTTACTTATAGTACTAATGACAAAAGTGGAAAATATGCAGAAACATTATATAAAAGATTAAAATATAATAAACAATATTCATTAGTTGAAATAGAAATCAAGACAGGAAGAAAAAATCAAATAAGAGTTCACATGGCAGACAATAAAACACCAATACTTGGTGATAAAAAATATGGTAAAAAAGATGGATATAGAAAAATGATGTTATTAGCATCAGAACTTGAATTTAATCATCCAATTACTAAAGAACATTTACATATTAAATTAGAAATACCAAATGAATATAAGAAAGTAGTAGAAAATGGATAATAAGAAAGTATATATAGTTTTAACTCAAACATACACGACTCTTGCTAGAATAATAAAAAGTGTTACAAAAGATAAATATAGTCATGCATCTATATCGCTAGATCCAAAATGTACTAAAATGTATTCTTTTGGAAGAAAATATATATATTTTCCATTCTATGGTATATTTCTAAGAGAAGATTTAAGAAAAGGACTTTTCAGTAGGAATAAAAATGCATTAGTTGCAATTTATGAAGTAAATGTTACAGAATATCAATATAATAAAATAAGAGATAAAATTAAAGAGATATCATATAATAATAAAGGTTACAATATAATTGGATTATTACTAGCTCACTTTAGAATAAAATTACACAGAAGAAAATATTATTGTTCAGAATTTGTATATGAAGTTCTTTCAAATAATAAAGTAAAAGTACTAGATAATACTAAAGCTTTATTCAAACCAGAAGAATTAATTGAAGACAAAAGATTTAATAAAATATTTGAAGGAAAAATTAAAGATTATATAGCAATTTGCTAAAATTGCTATATTTTTATATATAAATAAATAAAAATATGTATAAAAAAAAGCCACATATACTATGGCTCTAATATGTTAGGCAAAGCCGTTTTATTACTCTCAGTAGTAGATTCTGTACTTTTTTGAGTATTAGATGCTACTGTAGTAGGCTGCGTTCCTTTTATAAATAAATGCGTTTGTATTTTAGATGACGGAGTAGAAGCATTAGGAAGTTTTGGAGGATTTGTACCAACTACTACTTTTGATGCAACTATACCACTTGGTCTTTCAAACTTAGAATTTTCTTCCATTATATTATTAATAATTTCAGCTTGAATTTTATTTCTTTCACTCCAAGCATGAGAAGATGTATTATAGGTTTTCTTAGTTAACTCATCATAACCATACCAAATAGCTACACTATAGTCTGGACTAAATGTTGCAGTCCATGAGTCTTGAATAACATTACTACTAAGTCCTAAACTTTTTAATCTAGCACTATCATAACTACTAGTACCAGTCTTAGTTGAAATTTCTGTTCCTTTTACTTTAATTCTACGAGTAGTAACTTTTTGAAGCATATAACTAATCATATATGCAGTAGTATCCTTCATAACTCTATTTTTTTGATAATTAAATTCTACTACCTCATCATTATCATTCTTATATATAATCTTATTAACACTATGAGGTTCAGTAAAATATCCACCATTACCAAAAGCAGCATAAGCAGCAGCAAGTTGTATAGGACTGACTCCAGTAAATCCACCAATTGAATGAGCTTCATTAATAAAATGTGAATTTCCTAAGTATTCAGGAGTGATGCCAAGAGATGTAACAAATTGATCAATCTTAGAATTACTTAGTTTTTGAAAAGCTTGAAGAGCACAAGTGTTTCTAGATTTAACTAAACATTGTTCTAAAGTCATAAATCCTTTATATTTATAGTCAACATTATTCATAACTCCACCATTAGTATATCTAACCGGTTTATCAATAAAAGGAGTATAAGTTGACCAATTTTTAAATTCAATACCAGGTCCATAGTCGAACAATGGTTTAGCAGTACTACCAGGATGTCTCTTAATTTGAGTAGCATAATTTAAAGAAAGTTCACTATTTTTGTTACGACCAGCACCCACTGCAATAATAGCCCCAGTATCATTATCAATAACACCAATACCAACTTGGACCTTATCATCTTTAAATTTATGATTGTTATAAAAGTTATTTATTACATCTTGTTTACTTCTAATCATAGTTGTATATATATCCATAGAAACTTCATAAGGATTTTCACCAGTTTTATCTATTACTTCTTCTATAACGGTATCTATAAATCCTTGATATTTACTAACATTATTTTTTTGTTTTTTAATAATATCACCAACATAAACATTTTTTGCTATATCAGCTTCTGTCTCACTTATATATCCATGTCTTAACATTAAGTTAACAACTTCGTTTTTTCTATCATTTGTTTTATCAGGATTTACATAAGGATCGTATTCTCCAGGTGCTTGAAATAATCCTGCTATAATTGCAGCTTCAACTAAGTTAATATTACTAACATCTTTATCAAAATAAGTTTTTGAAGCCATTTGTACACCATAACTACCTGCACCTAAGTATGGAGCATTAACATAAAATTCAATAATTTCTTTCTTACTATAATCTTTTTCAATCTTAAAAATAGACATATAAATATCAGTAAACTTACGTACTATACCATCAAATCCTTTAGCGTTAGTACTTGTATAAGTATTTTTAGATAATTGCATAGTTAAAGTAGACGCACCACCAGCATCTTCACCTTTTAGAAAACCAACTCCAGCTTTTGCAAATCTATATATGTCAAAACCATCATGTTCAAAAAATCTAGAGTCTTCAGTTGCAACAATCGCATCAATTAAAACTTGAGGTAACTCTTCATAAGTAACAATTTGTCTTTTTTCAGTACCAATACTAGTAATTAAGTCACCCTTAGAGTCATATATATTTGAAGATTCTCTTTTATAAAGCAACTCGCCCTTAAATTCAGGAGCATTCATATAAATATAACAAAAGAATCCAGATACACTAACTATACCTAAAAAAATCAAAATTATAAAAACTAAACATATATTATTTAAAGTATTATTTTTCTTCTTTTTATTTTTTAACTGTTTCTTAGTATTTTTCTTTCTTTTCATAATTATTACCTCTATAGACATATCACAATAATATTATTCCCACATAATAGAAATTTATAATCTATTAAAAAAATTAAAAATTTGATATAATGTTTACGAGGGAAAAGAAAATATGATGAAATGTGTTGTTATATATAATCCAAATAGTGGAAAGTTAACAAATAGAAATGATGTAAAAAAATTATATAAAATATTTGAAAACTATGGCTATGATGTAGAAATAATATATACAGAATATAGAGGACACGCTAAAGAAATAACAAAAAAATTAAAAGATGTTGATCTTTTGATATGCGCTGGTGGAGATGGAACATTAAATGAGGTAATTTCTGGTAATATAGAAAGACATAAACCAATACTTTTAGGACACTTGCCACTTGGAAGTGTAAACGATGTTGCTCACATGTATGGTATGACTGGAAATACAACTAAAAACCTAGTAATGTTATTAAACGGAGCACAAAAGAATATAGATGTATGTCTAATAAATGGAAACCCTTTTGTATATGTAGCATGTATAGGTGCTTGGGTTGACATATCATATTCAACACCAAGAAAATTAAAGGAAAAATATGGTAAACTTGCATACGTTATTTATGGAATTCAACAATTAAAACAAAAATTACAATTCTATAATGTAAAATATACTGTAAATGGAGAAGAGCATGAAGGAAGATTTTCATTTATATTTATAACAAACTCAAATAGAGTTGGTGGAGTAGATAACATATATGATGATGTTAAATTAGATGACAATAAATTTGAAGTATTACTTTGTGAAATTAAAAATAAATGGGATATTATAAGAGCAGTTCATTATTTAAAGAGAAGAGAATTAAATGATATACCGGTATTTAAATATTTTAAAACTGATAAAATAAAACTTGAATTTGATGAAGTACCTCCTTCTTGGTGTATTGATGGAGATGAACTTACACATGAAACAAATGAATTTAAAATAGAAATAAACAAAGATAATTACATGTTACTTCCAACTAAAAATATTGATAAATTATTTGAAAAAGCTGTAAATTCTGATGAAGAACTAGACGAAGAGTAGTCTAGTTTTTTTAGTGCAAGAATAAAAAAATAAAAACACTTATAACCAAGATATTTCACAATAAAAATATTTACTATGAGTAATAAAAATTGTATAATTAAATAGAGCCTAGAGAGAACTCTCAGGTTCATTTTTTTTGGAGGTAATATTATGACAAAATACGTTTTTGTTACTGGAGGGGTGGTTTCTGGTTTAGGAAAAGGTATAACTGCATCAAGTGTAGCACTACTATTAAAATCAAGAGGATACAAAGTATTCATGCAAAAGTTTGATCCATACATTAATGTAGATCCTGGTACTATGAATCCTATACAACATGGTGAAGTATTCGTAACATATGATGGCTGTGAAACTGATTTAGACCTTGGACATTATGAAAGATTTATCGATGAAGAATTAAACTTTACATCAAACATAACAAGTGGAAAAATATATAAATCAGTTATTGATAAAGAAAGACATGGTGACTATTTAGGAGCAACTGTTCAAATGGTTCCACATATCACAAACGAAATCAAAAATAAAGTTTATGAAGCTGGAATAACTAGTGGAGCAGACATAGTAATAACTGAAATTGGTGGTACTGTAGGTGACATAGAAAGCCAAAGTTTCATTGAAGCATTAAGACAAATTCAATATGAAAAGGGAAGTACTGAAACATTCTTTATTCATTGTACTCTTATACCTTTTATATACGGCTCTAATGAACTTAAAACAAAGCCAACACAAAATAGTGTAAGAGACTTAAGAAATATGGGAATTAGACCTGATGCTTTAGTATGTAGAGCTCCTTTTAATACAAGTGATGCTATTAAAAATAAACTATCATTATTCTGTTCAGTACCAGTATCTAATGTAATAGATTCAGTGGATGTAAAAAATATATATGAAATACCAATTAACTATTATAATCAAAAGATAGATGAAATAATTTTAAAACAATTTAAGCTTCCAATTAAGAAAGCTAATCTAACTAAATGGAATAATTTAATAGAAACTGTTAATAATTTAAAAAGTGAGATAGAAATATCTTTAGTAGGAAAATATGTTGAACTTCATGATGCATATATTTCTGTTAGTGAAAGTTTAAAACATGCTGGATACAAATATAATACTAAGATAAATATTAATTGGGTGGACTCAGAGAAACTTGAAGACTCTAAGGTTAATCTAAAAGAAGTATTTAAAAATTCTAAAGGTATTATAGTACCAGGAGGTTTTGGAAGTAGAGGTATTGAAGGGAAAATTAAAGCCATAAAGTATGCACGTGAAAATAATATTCCATTCCTTGGTATCTGTTTAGGTATGCAACTAGCTGTTATAGAGTTTGCAAGAAATGTATGTGGAATAGAAAATGCGTCAAGTACAGAGTTTGATCCTACATGTGAAAATCCTATAATAGATTTAATGGTTGATCAAAAGTCTATTGTTAATATGGGTGGTACTTTAAGACTAGGAAATTATGAATGTACTCTTAAAAAAGGAACACTTGCATACGATGATTATAAAACTGATATTATTTTAGAGCGTCATCGTCATAGATATGAGTTTAATAATAAATATAAAAGTATTCTTGAAGAAAAAGGTATGGTATTTTCTGGTTTAAATGAAAAAGCTAACTTAGTAGAAATAATAGAACTTCCAAAACATAAACACTTTATAGCATGTCAATTTCATCCTGAATTTAAATCAAGACCAACTAGACCTCATCCATTATTTGATTCATTTATTAAAGCAAGTTGCGACAAATAATTACAAAATATATTTAAAAAAAATAAAATGTATATTATAATATATCTAGAATAAGGAGTGGGCTTGAGTGAATATAGTGTTATCTATAATTTTACTTTTAATTGGGTTTTATGGCTTAATTAAATGTTCTGATATATTTGTAGATGCGATAAGTTCTATTGCAACTAATTTTAAGATGTCTAAAATGATGATAGCACTTACTGTTGCTGCATTTGGTACATGTGCTCCAGAATTCGCAATATCATTCCAAAGTATAAGTTCAGGTAGTGGAGATATAGCTCTTGCTAATGTACTTGGAAGTAACGTTGTTAATATCTTGTTAATAATTGGTTTAGCTGCATGTGTAGCTCCTATAAGAGTAAAAAATGATGTTACAAAAAAAGAGTTACCAATATTGCTTGTTATAACAACGGTATTTAGTTTATCAATTATTGCTCACTACATTGGAAGAACACCTGATAGCTTTATACTTGATAGATACGATGGATTATTATTTATATTCTTCTTTGGAGTATTTATATTCTATATAATATCGGTTGTAAAATCGAAACAAGGATTCTTTGAATATAGCAAACCTAAGTATAAAATGCTAACATCTATATTATTAAGTATTGCCTGTTGTGTTGGTATAATTATAGCAAGCGACTTAGTAGTAGATAATGCAAAGGTACTAGCAGAAGCACTAAATGTAAGTACTAAAATAATTACTATGACTGTTATAGTAATTGGAACCTCTCTTCCTGAAATGACTATGACAGTAGTTGCCGCTAAAAAGGGCGAATTTGATATAGCACTTGGCAACATAATTGGCACAAATATTTTTAACATAGGTATAGTTTTAGGACTTCCACTTCTAATATATGGTGGTTTCTCGTCTACTAATTTTAACCTTATAGATGTACTCGCTGTTCATATAGCAGCATTCACTTTATACTTTTTTGCACGTAATGATAAAGTACTTTCTAGATTAGAAGGCGCACTTATGATATTAATGTTTATTGCATACTATACATATGTTTTGTTAGCATAAACTTGCAATACCTTACATTTTTCTATATAATAATTATAGAATTGTGAGGTATTTTATAATGAAAAAGAAATTCGGCGACAGAAGAGATGGTAAAAGAGTTAAAGTAGATGGATTACACCAACTATGTATAGACTTAAAGCCAAGAAGATGTGATGCAGATGTTTACATTAATCAAAGTATAGATGTAACAAATCTAGTAAAATACATTGAAAAGAAGAAAAAAGATAATCCAGATATGAAGATAACTTATTTTCATGCTTTTACCATGGCATTTGTAAAATTATTTTATAATAGAGAATTGTTAAATAGATTTATATGCGACAGAAAAACATATAGAAGAAATGATGTAGTTATAGCATTCGTAGCTAAAATAGCATTTAATGATTCAAGTGAAGAAGTTATGATTAACTTAAAAGTAGATGAAGATGATACATTGGAATCTATTGCTAAAAAGATTAGTAAAAGAGTTAATAAAGTTAGAACTTCTAAACAAACAGACAAGAAAGAAAATACTAACAACGCAGTAGATGTTATTGGACATATGCCAGGCATTATTAGAATACCTCTAGTAGGATTTATTAAATGGTTAGATAAAAAAGGATGGATACCAAGTAGTTTAGTAGATGATAATATTTATTATAGCACAGTTATTCTATCTAACTTAGGTAACTTAGGAATAGGTTCAATTTATCATAACCTTACTAACTTTGGTACAAGTTCAATGCTTGCTACAATGGGAAAAATTCACAAAGAAACAATAGTTGATGAAAATGATAATACAAAAGTAATTGATGTTTGCGACTTTGGAGTAAATATGGATGAAAGAATAGCTGATGGTTATTATTTTGCCAAATCATTAAAAATGTTTGAGTATATACTTAGTAAACCAGAATTACTAGAAGAAAGAGCTGATACAAAAATAGATTATGAAGAATAGTGAAGAAAAAATAATAGATAAAAAACAAGAAAGAATAAATAAGAAAGAAGAACGTAAAGTTCAAAAAGAAAAACTTCGTATTTTAAAGGACGAAGCTAAAAAGATAAAAAAAGAACAAAAAGAATATGATAGAGCTATACGTAAGAATATAGTTTTAACACCATGGACAAAATACTATACTAATGGTGTAGAAGAACATTTAAAGTATCCTAATGGTACAATGGTAGGATATTTACTTGAAGCAGTAGCAAGATATCCAGAAGACACCGCTATTGAATATTATGGAAGAACTTATACTTATAGAGGATTCTATGAGATGATAAGAGACACAGCAAAATCATTAAGAGCTGAAGGAGTAAAAGAAGGAGATAAAATAGCAATATTTATGCCAAATACACCTCAAGCTGTAATGATGTTTTATGCTGCAAATATGGTTGGAGCAGTAGTTGCTTTAATACACCCAATGTCAGCAGAAAACGAAATACAAGATTATTTAAATACATCAGGTGCAACTTTCCTTTTAACATTAGATTTAATATATGAAAAAATACATAATATAGTAGATAATACTAAAGTAAATAAAATAGTTGTTGCTTCAGTAGGCGAAAGTTTAAAAAATATAAAGAAATTCTTATATAAATTTAAAAGTAGAGGTTCTGTACCTAAAATAGAACTTTCTGATGATATCATGACATGGAAAGAATTTATTAATTATGGATATGATTATGAAGGAGAAATAGCCTGTCTTAAAGGACCAAATGATCCAGCTGTAATTCTTTATAGTGGTGGAACAAGTGGTAAACCTAAAGGAATACTTCTATCTAACCTTAACTTTAATGCACTAGCACTAACTAGTCATAAAATGATAGAACAATCAGGTAATAAAGAATCTATTTTGGCAATTCTACCTATATTCCATGGTTTTGGTTTAGGCGTTTGTATTCATACAACACTTTGTTGTGGTATGAGAGTAGTATTGATACCAAACTTCTCACCTAAAGAATTTGCTCATTTACTTCATAAACATGAAATATCAATTGTTTGTGCAGTACCATCTCTTTATGAAAGCATGACTAAAATGAAACTAGGCAAACATGATTTATCACATCTTAAATGTGCGATAAGTGGTGGAGACTTCATGTCAAGAGATTTAAAAGAAAAAGTAGATCAATACTTCAAAGAACATGGGAGTACAGCGGAAGTAAGAGTAGGATATGGTCTTACAGAAGCAAGTGCAGCTATATGTGCAACACCAACAGGTGAATATAGAGAAGGTTCTATAGGTATACCATTCCCAGATACATACTTCAAAATAGTAAAAATAGGTACACACGATACAGTACCATATGGAGAAGATGGAGAAATATGTATAAGTGGACCAACTGTTATGATGGGATACTTAAATAACTTAGAAGAAACAATTCAAACACTTCAAGTACACAAAGATGGAAGAACTTGGTTACATACAGGTGATGTAGGCTGCATGGATAAAGATGGATTTGTATACTTCAAACAAAGAGTTAAAAGAATAATAATTTCAAATGGATATAATTTATATCCTTCTCACATAGAAACAATACTAAACCAACATCCAGCAGTATTCACAAGTACAGTAATTGGAATACCACATCCAAGAAAAGTACAAGTAGCAAAAGCGTTTATAGTGTTAAAAGAAGGTTATACTCCAAGTAAAGAACTTGAAAAAGATATTAGAAAACATTGTGAAAAGAACTTAGCTATATATAGTTTACCAGCAGAATATGAATTTAGAGAATCACTTCCTAAAACAGCAGTTGGTAAAGTAGCTTATAGAGAACTTGAAAAAGAAGAAATGAATAAGGAGAAGTAGATATGAAAAAGTATGATGTGGCAATTATAGGAGCAGGACCTGCTGGATTATTCTGTGCCTATGAACTTAAAGAAAAAAATCCAAAACTAAAAGTAGCACTTATAGACAAAGGACATAGAGCAGAAACAAGAATGTGCCCAATGAAAGTCAATGGTGGAAAATGTGTTAACTGTAAAGTATGCCAAATCTTATCAGGATATGGTGGTGCGGGAACATTCTCAGATGGAAAACTAAACTTTATACCAAAATTAGGTAAAAGTGATTTATTTAAGTATATGTCACAATCAGAAGCATATCAAATTATAGATGATACAGAAGAGATATTCACTAAATTCAAAATGGATAGTGATGTTTATCCTTCTAATATGGACGAAGCAAACCAAATAAAAAAAGAAGTTGCTAAAGCAGGAGCAAGACTTCTAGTTATAAAGCAAAAACACTTAGGAAGTGATAAACTTCCAGGATATATAAAAGATTTTACTGACTATTTAGAAAACAAAGGAGTAGATATTTATGAAAACTCTAATGTTGAAGACATAATCAGCAAAAAAGAAGATGAACATGAACTAGTCATAAATAGTGAACATAGTATTACAGCAAAGAATGTAGTAGTAGCTCCAGGAAGAACAGGAGCTAAATGGGTACAAGAATTAGCCGATAAATATAAGATACCATATACTAGTCAAAGTATAGAAATAGGTGTAAGAGTAGAAGTTAGAAAAGAAATTTTAGAGGACATAACTAACGTAATTTATGATCCAACAATATTCATTAAAACCGATACATACACTGATGAAATAAGAACATTCTGTACTAATCCAGGTGGATTCGTAGCTAAAGAAAATTACTATGGATTTATATGTGTAAATGGTCACTCACTAAAAGATATTAAATCAAATAATTCAAATTTTGCATTTATTAGTAAAGTTGGACTTACTGAACCAGTAACAAATACTAGATTATATGGAGAAAGTATTGCTAGAATTGCTAACACTTTAGGAGACGGAAAACCAATTATTCAGTCACTTCGCGATTTAAAAAGAGGAAGACGTAGTGAATGGAAAAGAATAAATAAAGGATTTATTGAACCAACTCTTAAAGACTGCGTAGCTGGAGATTTATCACTAGTACTACCTCATAGAATAATAACAAATATTTTAGAAGGACTAGAAAAATTAGATAAAATAATACCAGGTGTTAACAACGATGAAACATTACTTTATGGACCAGAAATAAAATTTTTTAGTAATGAAATAGATACTAACAATAAATTCAAATTAGAAAAATATAATATATATTTTGTAGGAGACGGTGCTGGTAAAGCAGGAAACATAGTAACTGCAGCTGCAACAGGCTTAGTGGCAGCAAGAGATATAATAGAGAAAAAATAATATGACAAAAGAAGAAAGAGAAAGAATTTACGAATACTTTAATTTAATAGTATGTGCTAAAGATTCTTTTGTCGTAGATTTTTTAGACGATTATAAAGATTACATAGAAATGTTAGCTAGTAGTGCTATAGAACATCTAGAAGGGGTGAAAGAACTATCAGAACCAAAAAAAGATTTAACTGATAATGGTGTTATTCATACAATAGAATTAGCTAGAGAATTTCTTGATTCGATAAGTGATAAATATGGAAAAGAATTTGAAACAGCAATACAAGATGGTACAATAAATTTATATTATTTAAAAGAAAAAGAAGAGATAGATAAAAAGGAAGATTATTCATATTTTACACCTAGACATGACGATGGGTTTAGAATAATAAATGAACCTCTTGAAGCAAACATAACAGACACTTGCATACTTGTACATGAATTTATACATCTACAGAATGTTGATACACTCGACCCATCATTTGAACAATTATATCTAACAGAAGGTATATCAAGGACATATGAATTATTGTTTTATAAATTTTTAAAAGATAATTTGATACTAAAAGAAGAAAATAATGTAATAGTAAAAAGATTTTTAAAAAGATACTTAAGAAGAGCGCGTCAAATGAAAATATTAACAAATGTAATAAGAATGTATGATGAAGGTAAAGCAGATATAACAAAGTTAAAAGATAATTATGAAGAAGCTAAAGATATGTATGTTAAATTGAGTAAATCCTTAAAATACTTTATAGGTGAATCTATAGCTATATATACATATCAAAATATATTAAGAGGTATAGTTACTCCAAAGAATATTGAACAAATGAGCGATAATCTAGGAGCTCACGAAAATTTTACATCTTTAAACTACGTACTACCAAAGTTTCCAAACAAAGATGAATTTGGAGAATCCATCGAAACACTTAAGGAAGAAATAAAAGATAAGACTATGAAACTATAATTCATAGTTTTTTAATTATTTAAACTTTTATTCTTTTAAATGATTTTAATATATGTTAAAATATTACATAGATAAGAGAGGTAACTATCGTGGGAAAAATAATATCATTAGTAAATCAAAAAGGTGGAGTAGGCAAGACAACAACAAGTATAAATTTATCTAGTTCCCTAGGACATTTAGGTAAAAAAGTTTTACTAATTGACTTAGATCCACAAAGTAACAGCACAACTGGACTTGGGATAAACAGAGGTAAAATTAAAAAAAGTATATATAATGTTATAATGGGTGAATGTGATATTAAAGAAACAATCATAAAAACACCATATAAAAATTTAAGTATTATTCCTGCATTAATAGATTTAGCAGGTGTAGATATAGAATTAATTCAAATAAGTGTACAAGATAAAGAATTTATAATCACAGAACAATTAAAAAAACAATTAGATACTATTAGAGATAGATATGATTATATAATTATAGATTGTCCACCTAACTTAGGTATATTAACTACTAATGCATTAGCTGCATCAGATTCAGTATTAATACCAATTCAATGTGAATATTACTCATTAGAAGGAGTTAATCAATTATTACATACAGTCATTAGAATACAACAAAAAGTTAACTCTAATTTAGATATAGAGGGAGTTTTGTTAACAATGCTAGATGGAAGAACATTGTTAGGTCTAGAAGTAGTAGAAGATGTACGTAAATTCTTTAATGAAAAAGTATTTAGTACAATTATTCCAAGACTTGTAAAACTAGTAGAAGCACCATCACATGGAAAACCAATATTAGAGTATGATCCAAAAAGTAAAGGTGCCCTAGCATATTTAAATTTAGCCAAAGAGGTGATTGAAAGAAATGGAAACAAATAAGAGAAAAGCACTAGGAAGAGGTTTAGAACAATTATTTAGTAATGAGTCACTATATGTAAATCCAATTGATCCAATTGAAGAAATAGTAGAAAATACTCCAAAAGAAGATATTGTTGAATTAAACGTAAGTGAACTTAGAAGTAATCCATATCAACCAAGAAAAACATTTGAACAAGAAAAATTAGTAGAACTAGCAAACTCAATTAAAGAGTTTGGTGTTTTAGAACCAATTATAGTTAAAAAGACTATAAAAGGTTATGAAATAGTTGCTGGTGAAAGAAGAAAGAAAGCATGTGAATTAGTTGGAGTAGAAAAAATACCAGCTATTATAAAAGACTTTACTGATGAAGAAATGATGCAAATAGCGCTTCTTGAAAATATACAACGTGAAGACTTATCAGCAATAGAAGAAGCAGAAGCATATGCAAACTTAATTAAAGCATTAAATATAACTCAAGAACAATTAGCTAATAAAATAGGTAAAAGTAGAAGTTATATAACAAACATGTTAGGACTTTTAAATTTACCAGAATCAGTTAAAAATGATATATTACATGGATTAATATCAATGGGACATGCAAAAGTATTAAGTAAACTTGAAAACGAAGAATTAATATTAGAATTAGCTGAAAAAGTAAAATTAGAACACTTATCAGTACGTGCATTAGAAGCATTAGCTCAAAATCCAAATTATAAAAGAAAAAATGAAATAGTTAAAATTCAACCAGTAAATACTTATGGATATGTTGAAGAAGCAATGAGAGATGCTATTGGTAGTAGAGTTAAAATTAAAAACAAAAAAATAATCATTCCATTTAATAGTGACAAAGACTTAGAAAGAGTTCTTGAAATATTAAATATAGAAGTGAAAGTTGATTAAAATGAATAAAGAGTATAAAATAGGAAGCAAAGTCATTATGAAAAAACCACATCCTTGTGGAACTAACCTATGGGAAGTTACGAGAGTAGGAGTAGATATTAAAATAAAATGTATTAAATGTGGTAGAAGCATAATGATGGATAGAATTGAATTTGAAAAAAAACTAAAGAAAGTTGAGGAAATTTAATGTTTAAAAAGAAATTAAAATTAAGTCCTATAATGAGCTTTATAATTTTAATCTCTGTAACTATTTTATTAAGTGGATTCTTACATCTTATTAATGTTCAAGGTGAATATACTACAGTTAATAGAGCTTCAAGTGAACTTATTAACAACGTCGTAGAAGTTAAAAACTTATTTAGTACTAAAGGTATAAAACACATAGTTACAACAGCAGTTAGTGGATTTGTTAACTTTGAGCCACTAGGCGCACTTATAATAGTTCTTATAGGAATAGGAGTTCTAGAAAAAACAGGATTTATGAAGACATTCTTCACAATACTAACTAGAAATTCCAAGAGATATACAATAACATTTATATTAGTATTTTTAAGTTTATTATTCTCATTATTAGGTAAAGTTGGTTTTGTAGTTATGTTACCAATAGGAGCATTACTATTTAAATATGGACGAAGGAACCCACTTGGAGGAATAATCGCATCATTCGCATCACTTTCATTTGGATATGGTATAAATGTATTTATGTCAGCTAATGATAGTACGTTACTTAGCATGACATTAAATGCTACATACATAACAGATCCAAAATATAAAATAGGAGTATTCTTTGCATTGTTTATAATGATAGCAGTTCTAATTATTACATCAATTGTATTTACCCATATAACTGAAAAGAAAATAATGCCAAAATTACCAAGAGTAGATGCAGAAGACGAAGAAGTTAAAATTACAAATAAAGAATTAAGAGGATTAATTATAGGTTTAGGAGTCGGATTTATATATACATTAATAGTAATATATATGATAATACCAGGACTTCCTTTATCAGGATTATTACTAGATTCAAGCAGTACAAAATACATAGATATGCTTTTTGGAGCAAATTCTATGTTTAATAAAGGATTTATATTCATAGTAACATTATTATTTGTAATAATAGGACTTGGATATGGATTTATGACAAAAACAATTAAAAATAACAATGATATAGCAGAAAGTTTAGGATACTCATTAGATGGTATAGGAAGCATACTAGTATTGTTATTCTTTGCATCATTATTTATTAATATTTATGATGAAAGTGGAATAGGTATGGTATTAGTTGCTTGGACTTCTAAAATAATAGGCGGTCTTAAATTTTCAGGAGTAGGATTAATATTAACAGTATTTGCATTAGTTGCAATCGTTAATATATTCTGTCCAAGTTCTACAGTAAAATGGAGTATGCTATCAGGAAATGTAGTAACTGTATTAATGGCAGAAAGTATAAGCCCAGAATTTGCTCAAGTAATATTTTCAGCAGCAGATTCTGTAACTAAAGGTTTAACGCCATTATTCCTATACTATGTAATATATATAGCATTCTTAGAAAAATATAATAAAAGTGATGAAACAATTACACTATTTGGAAGTGCAAAGTACATGGTACCATACGCAGTATATATAACTCTTATATGGGCAGTAGTATTAGTAGCTTGGTACTTAACTGGCCTACCAATAGGAATTGGCACTTTACCGGGGGTAACATATGGCGCTTAAAGCAGGAATTATAGGTCTTCCTAATGTAGGAAAAAGTACATTATTTAATGCAATAACAAAGAAAAATATTTTAGCAGCAAATTATCCATTCGCAACAATTGATCCAAATGTAGGAGTAGTTACTGTACCAGATAAAAGATTAGAAACACTTAATGACATGTATATGCCAGAAAGAGTTATACCAACTCAATATGAATTTATTGATATAGCTGGTTTAGTAAAAGGAGCATCCACTGGAGAAGGTTTAGGAAATAAATTCTTAGCAAACATTCGTGAAGTAGATGCAATCGTACAAGTCGTTAGATGCTTTGAAAATAAAGATATTATACATGTAGAAGGAACAATAGATCCTGTACGTGATATAGAAATAGTAAATTATGAACTTATTCTTAGCGACCTTGAAATAGTTGAAGGAAGACTATCTAGAATAGAAAAGAAAGCAGTAACATCAAATGATAAAGAAGCACTTTACGAAGTAGCACTTCTAAAAAGACTTCAAGAAATACTTAGCAGTGGAAAAATGCTAAGGCTAGAAACATTTGATGAAAAAGAAAGCAAACTAATTAAAACATACAATCTAATAACACAAAAACCATTCATTTATTTAGCAAACGTATCAGAAGATGATTTGCTTTCTAAAGAAAATGAATATGTAACTAAAGTACGTGAGTACGCAGCAAAAGAAAATGCGAGTGTAGTACTTATGTGTGCTAAAATAGAAAGTGAGCTTTCAGAATTAGATGAAGAATCTAAACAAGAATTCTTAAGAGACTTAGGAATTCAAAATAGTGGTTTAGACCAACTAATTCATAACACATATCATCTACTTGGACTTAAAACATTCTTTACTGTAGGTAAAGACGAAGTAAGAGCATGGACATTCAAAGATGGAATGAAAGCTCCAGAATGTGCAGGACTAATTCACACAGACTTCGAACGTGGATTCATAAAAGCAGAAGTAATGAGTTATGATGACTTAGTAAACTATGGAAGTGAACTAAAAGTAAAAGAAGCAGGTAAAGCAAGACTAGAAGGAAAAGAATATGTAATGCAAGATGGAGATATTTGCCTATTTAGATTTAATGTTACAAAATAAAAGACCAAATGGTCTTTTTATTTTAATTTTAAATCATAAAAAAGATACTTCATTTGAAGTATCTTTAATTTTAATTACTTATTTTATATCAATGAATTTCTTTGATTGTTTTTGTTCTTCTTTAGGGAAGTTAATCTTTAAAACGCCATTATTGAAATGTGCTTCAATAGATTTTTCATTAACGTTACCAACGTTAAATTGTCTTCTGAATGTACCAAATGATCTTTCTTTACGATAGTAATTCTTTTCTTTGTCTTCTTTTTCTTCATGTTTAGTAGCAACTACTGTAAGAATACCATCATCTAAGTCGATTTTTACATCGTCCTTATTAAATCCTGGAACATCCATATCAATATGAATTTTACCACCTTTTTCATAAATGTCGCATTTCATGTCATTCTTTGGCATTTTTGGCATTGTTAGTACAAAATCATCAAAGAAATCATCTAAATAAAACTTTTCTGGTAATAAACTCATTATTTTCATCTCCTAACAATTATAATTATACTCAATAATTAGCACTTGTCAATAGTAAGTGCTAATTTTATAAAACTTTTTTGGAAAAATTTTACACTATTATTATATACACTTTAGTAAATAATATAACTAGGAGGCAAAAGTATGAAAGAAGTACCAAATATAATATCAATAAAAGACTTATTATATATAGAAGATATGCTTAACTGGAACTTTATAATGAATAAAAAAGTCTATGCTTATTTAGAATGTGTAGAAGATGAAAAGATAATAGAACTTCTAACTAAGATAAAGAAAATGCATTTTAAACATTATAAAGATCTACTAGAAGTATTAGAGTAGGAGGAATTATGGAAGAAATTAAAAATAAATGTGAACAAACACCTAAAGATGAATGTATGAGCGAAGAAGATATATTAAATGATATATTATTATCTGAAAAAAATATATCTAATAGTTATAGTGTCGCTATAAATGAAATGAGTAACAAATATTTATATAAAAAAGTAATGAATATATTTGAAGATACTAAAGATATAGCTCGTGATATATTCAATCTAATGTTTGAAAAAGGTTGGTATACAGTACCAGTAGAAGAAGATAAAAAGATTGAAAAGTCTTACACTAAATATAATAATAAACTAAGTGAATTAAGTTAAAAGGATTAACAAAAGTTAATCTTTTTCTATCTAAAATTCTTTTTTAAGTATTTGAATTATGATAAAATATTATTATGAAGAAAATAGTAATAGTATTTTTTTGTTTTATATGTTTTTTAACTAATGTATATGCTGAAAGAAAAGAGGTAACATTTGAATCTTGTGTTGACGGTGACACAATAAAAGTATTGATAGATGGTAAAAAAACAACTGTTAGATTTTTAGCAGTAGATACTCCTGAAACTAAACATCCTAAAAAGGGAGTTGAACCATATGGAAAAGAAGCTAGCGATTATACATGTAATAGAGTTAAAAATGCAAAAAAACTAGAAATTGAATATGATAGTGGAAGTTCAAAAACTGATAAATATGAAAGAGCACTTGGTTGGATATTCGTAGATGATTCATTACTTCAAAAAGAACTTATAGAGAAGGGCTATGCCAAAGTAGCCTATCTATATGGAAAATACATGTACACTGAAGAACTACAAAAAGAGGAGGAAAAAGCAAAAGAATCAAAACTTGGTGTATGGAGTGATGAAGTACAAAGCGAAACACAAAGTACAGACAATACAAGTAGTATAGAAGAAACTAAAGATACGAATACAAATGAAGAAAAATCATTCATAGAAAAACTTATAGATAAAATTTTAGATTCTCTAAAAGATGCAATAAATAATCTATTTAAAAAAATAAAAAAAGAAATAATTAAACAAATAAATAAAATATTTGACTAAAAAATATAATATATTATAATATATGTACTATATTGGAGAAAAAAGAGTATGAGAAAAGATGAAAAATTTTTAAAAGATTTAGAGAGTAAATTTAATGATTTAAAACCAAGACAAAAAAATAAAATAATGAAAAAATATACTAAGTTTATAGAAGATGGCAAAAAGAATAAAAGAAAAATGACTAGTATATTAAAAGACTTAGGTAAACCAGATGAAATAGCTAAAAGAGAATTAGAAAATCTAAATACTAATAAATTCAAAATATTTACTGAATCTTTAAAAGAAAAACTTAATTCGATAAAAGAAAAAACTCTTAAAAAGAAAAAACTCAAAGAAACAAAAGAAAAATTAAAAGAAGACTTTATAAAAGAAGAAAAACCTAAAAAAATAAAACTTCCTAAAATTAAAGAAAAAGATACTTTAAAAGAAAATATAGAAGAAGTTATTGAAGATGCAAAGGAAGAAATAAATAATGTAACTGAAATAGTAACAGAGAAAAAAATATTTGAAAGTAAATCTTCTAGAATAAAAAGAATTATTTTTAAGACCTTAGGAGTTATTTTAACTATAATACTACTATTTATATGGTTATGGTTATTAATAGTGTTTATGGCTTCTATATTTGCTTATTTAGATGGTGTTAAACTTATAGGACTTAATATAGCACTTCTAGGAATAGTACTTTTAGTTTTATCACTAGTTATATTAATAAACAAAAGTATATTTAAAAAGAAAATAAGTTTAAAATGGTCATTAATATTTATAATAATATTTATAGTAATTATAGCCTTAGGAGTAACACTATTTATAAAAGAAATATCAAACATAAAAACTACACATGATGTTAGTGATAAATACACAATGACAAAAAACTCTACAACATACAACTTATCAAAAGATGATAAACCATTCTATATAACATTTAATAGTAATTATAAAACTAAATATATAGTAGAATATGATGAGTCTCTAAAAGATAAAGTAAAAGTAGAAGTTAAGTACTATGAATGCTATTATGACTACTTTATAAAGAAAAGTACAGATAGTGCATATATATCATTAAAATTAAATAAAAGAGATCGTTTAAGTGTATATATAGATGACTTAAAAGAAGGTAAAATCTATGATAACGATGAACTAGAAAGATACACTGTCAAAATAATAGGATCTAAAAAAGACATGGAAAGAGTAATTATAGAATAATTATTCTTTTTTTAATTCGTCTAACTTTTTATTAAGTTCCTCAATTGCTTTCTTTAAGACATCCACATCACTATTACTAGAAGGATAGACTTCTCTAATAATCTTTCTTATCTTTTCAATATCATATATTACAGGATTATATAAACACTTAACTTCTTTAGAATTAATATTTATAATACTACCATTTATTCTAGATTCTATTATATTTTGACTAGCTGCATTCGTAAGAATGGTTTGTCCAATAAGAATAATCCAGTTACCTAACATATTTTGTTCAGGGGCAGTTAAGCTATCAACAAGAACTAAACCTAAAATAAATCCAATCGTAGTTGAATATCTTGGATTAGTATTAAATATGTCATCATAACTTTCTTTCATACTTAATAATATGTTTTAAGTACAAAAAAACTCATACAACATATATTACTAAAGAAGGAGGTTATATGAATTTATGTGATTTGGACTTTAATAAAAAAGCTATCATAGATGATATAACTTTACATGGTATTAAGAAAAGAAGATTATATGATTTAGGTTTTATACCAAGAGAAACTGTATATAAAATGTTTAATTCTATTTATAAGAATCCTAAATGTTATAAAGTTAAAAATACTTTTTTAGCATTAAGAGACGAAGATGCTATTAACATAGAGGTTCATTATGAATAAAAATATTCTTTTAGTTGGTAATCCTAATGTAGGTAAATCTTCTATTTTCAATATATTAACTCACTCACATGAACATACCGGTAACTGGACAGGTAAAACTGTTAAATTAGCTAGAAAAAATATTATAAATACTAATTATACTTTAATAGATTTACCAGGTATATATTCACTTTCAAGTCTTAGTGAAGAAGAAATAGTAGCTAAAGATACTCTTTTATTTGAACAATATGAAAAGATAATTTATGTAATGGATGCATCTAATATTGAAAAGAACTTGCATCTACTTTTACAAATACTTGAAATTAATAAAAATATAATTTTATGTCTTAATATGATAGATGAATTAGATTCTAAAGGTATAAAAGTAAATGATAAAAGATTAAGTGAAATACTAGGTATGAAAGTAATAAAGTGTTCTGCATCAAAGAACATTGGTATTAAAGAATTAATAGATTCTTTAGATACAACAAGTACTAGTAATTATAACTATATTTATGATTTTAATATCGAAAAGGGTATATCTGATATATTTGACTATCTTACTCATCAATTCAAGTCTAGATTTATAGCATTAAGTCTTTTAGAAAAAGATAAAACCTTAGTAGAATCTATAAACAAAAAATATAAAGTAAATATTATTAATGATGATATACAAAATTATTTAATGGATATTAATTCAGAAGAAATATCAGACAAAGTATCTCTTTTATTGAATGATATTTCTAAAAATATTACAAACGAAGTAGTAAAAAGATCAAAAGAAAAAGAAATAGGTATTATAGATAAAATATTTACTAAAAAGATTTATGCTTTATCTATAATGTTTATTGTTATGTTTGGTATATTTTTAATTACCATAGTAATTGCTAATTATCCAAGTGATGCTCTTAGTTATTTATTTTCAAAGTTAGAAGTTCTTTTGTTAAACTTAGCTAAATATCTAAAGATTCCAGGGTATATTTATGAACCACTTATCTATGGAGTATATAGAGTTGTTAGTTTTATAGTATCTGTTATGTTTCCACCATTAGTTATCTTTTTCTTTTTATTTACCTATGCTGAAGAAAGTGGAATACTTCCAAGACTTGCTTTTAACTTTGATAATGTCTTTAAGAAATGTGGTTGTCATGGAAAGCAAGCATTAACTATTTGTTCGGGCTTTGGATGTAATGCTTGTGCAGTAGTAGGAAGCAGAATAATAGATAGTAAAAGAGATAAACTGATAGCTATATTAACAAATTCGTTTATTCCCTGTAATGGTAGATTTCCAATGATAATAGCTCTCATCACAATGTTTTTTACTACATCTAATAACAAACTACAAGTATCTTTCTATTTAACTTTATTTGTAATACTTTCTATTTTAATATCGCTGCTTACTTCATTTATATTATCTAAAACTATATTAAAAGGGTATAATGGTTTCTTTATACTAGAACTTCCTGATTATAAAAAAGTAAAACTAAAAAAAGTATTAAAGAATAGTCTAGTATATAAGTCTTTATCTATATTAAAAAAAGCAGTATTAGTATCAATTCCTTGTGGAATAATTATATATCTGATGACTAATACTACTATTAAAGATATTACTTTATTTAAAGTTATAAGCGAATTCTTAGAGCCATTTGCTTCTCTTATAGGCTTAGATGGTGTTATACTTTTATCTTTCTTTTTGGCGTTACCAGCTAATGAAATAGTTCTACCAATTATTATAATGGGATATCTAGGCGATAAAAATGTACCAATGATATCAAACTATCTTTCTATTAAAGAAGTATTGATTAACAATGGATGGACATATATGACAGCACTTTCCACTATATTATTTTCTATAATGCATTTTCCATGTGGTACAACTTTAGCTACTATTAAAAGTGAAGTAGGTACAAAATGGATGATATATAGTTTCTTTATACCACTTATTACAGGAATATTATTTTTGTTAATTCTTAATGTATTGCACGGCTTTTAACTCAAGAAAAAAACTCTAGAAATTCCAGAGTTAATATTCAACTGGCGCCTGATGCAGGACTCGGACCTGCGACCTAACGGTTAACAGCCGTGCGCTCTACCGACTGAGCTAATCAGGCACTTGCATAAATAATTATAGATTATCATTTGATATTTGTCAACAAAAATATGGACATTTATTATAAAAATTGATAAAATTAATATGAATTATGAGGGAAAAGTATGAATAATAATATAGAAATGGTAGATTTAAGTAATGTTAGTCAAAATAATAATGTAAATACTAATAATGAAACAGAGTTAAATGCTAATTCAAGCAACCCAAATCATGTTAGTATTTTAGAAATGTATGGAGAAAATTTAAGTAGAAAAGAATATGTTACTAATCCAGCGATTGGAAGAGACAGTGAAATAGAACAAGCTATAGTAATACTTTTAACACCAGAAAAAAGTGCCCTTTTAGTAGGTAAAGCTGGTGTAGGTAAAACTGCTATTGTTGAAGGTATAGGTTACAGAATGAAAAATGGTATGATACCTAATGCATTAAAGCCATATGAATTAATTAAAGTTAATATTTCAAGTTTACTTGGTGAAACTAAAGTAGGAGAAGGACAAACTGAAAATAGACTTCAATTATTAGTAGATGAATTAAAAACTAAAAAGAATATTATATTATTTATAGATGAAGTTCACCTTCTAGTTAACAGAAACACTACTAACATGAGTATAGACTTTGCCAACATGTTAAAGCCAGGTCTAGACCGTGGTGATATTAAAATGATAGGTGCAACTACATATGAAGAATATGAAGCATATATTTTAAGAGATAGAGCCTTCTTAAGACGTTTCTTAAAAGTAGATGTAGCTGAACCAGATGAAGATCAATGTACACAAATCTTACTTGGAACATATCCTAAATATGAAAAAAGAACTGGTGTAAAACTTGAATATACTGACTACTTAAAAGAAAAAATATTCAGATTTATAGTTCAAATGACAGATGAATATAAAAGAATTTATGAAATAGGTAATAGATACCCAGATGTTGCTCTTACTATCGTTATGAGTGCATTCTCACTTGCTTCATATGAAAATAGTCCAGTCGTAACACTAAAACATTTCTATAAAGCAATATGTAGAACAAAAGTGGTATATGAAGATGCTAAAGTAAAAGAAATAGCCAGATTCAAAGAATTATTCAAAGATATTATTGCTGAAGAAAACGTTGATCTAAATGATATGTAAAAAAATAAAATATATATAAAATTTAAAAATACAAAGAAAATTCTATGTGAAACTATAATTATCACTAAGAGAATTTTCTTTTTTTATTATCATAAAATCATCTCAAAATAGAATTTTACCAATTTGAAATGATTTTTTTAATTTTGTAGTATACAACTAACGAAAGGAAGAATTATGAAAAAAGCAATAAAAGTAAGAAATATAAGTAAGACAATTGGTAGAAAGAAAATATTAGATAACATTAGTTTTGATATTTATGAAGGCGAAATAGTAGGTTTAGTTGGTAAAAATGGAGCAGGTAAAAGTACACTCTTAAAGATTATGACAGGTCTTTATAGTTATGATGAAGGAGAAATTTATTATTATAATTACAATTTAAAAACTGATTATGAAAAAGCTATGTCTATCGTAGGCACACTAATAGAAAATCCAGATATGTATAATAATCTATCTGGAAAAAAGAATCTAGAGTTATTTAAAAGCATGTTTAAAGGTATAGATGAAGGAACTATAGAAGAAATAGTACGTATAGTTGAAATGGAAAAATACTTAGGAAAAAAGTTTAAAACATACTCTCTAGGTATGAAAGAAAGATTAGGTATCGCATCGTCCCTTATTAATAAACCTAAAATACTTATTCTAGATGAACCAACTAATGGTCTTGATAGAGAAGGTGTTAAAAATATAATGAAAATGTTAAAAGATTTAAAAGACACAACTATTATTATATCTTCACATATGCTTAGTGATATAGAAGAGCTATGTAATAAGATTATATTTATAAATGATGGTAAAATCGATAGCATAAAAATAAAACAAAATGATAATAAGAAAAATATAGTTTTTGAAGTAGATGATTTTTCTAAAGCAAGACTAATTATAAAAGATTATTGTGTTAATGAAAATTTAGAAGTGTATGAAACAGATGACATGGTGAGTTTAATAAATAAAGAACTTGTACTTAATAATATAAATGTTTATAGGATTAGTGAATCTACCAATACACTAGAAAATGATTTCTTTAAAATGATAGGTAAATCAAATGATAAATCTAATTAAAAATGAATTTATAAAACTAGGTAAGTTTAAATTTATATGTTCACACTTAGTATTTTTAGTTTCAATTGTTGCTTATTATTATGTAAATAAAAAAGTAATAACTGAAGATTTTATTTTAAAACTAATACCATTTGTAGGAGTAGTTCTGTCAATTATATTTTGTCCGATTATGTCAAGTGAATATTCTAAAGGCACATTTAGAATTTACCTTACAAAACCTATAAAAAGAACTAAAGTATATATATCAAAGTTATTAACAATTTTTTTGACTTTATTCAGTATTTTACTACATAATTTGACAATTTACGCATTATTTACACAGTCAATAAGTGTAAACTTTACTACTAAATATATTAGTTATTCACAATCTCTAGTATTAATCTCAGTAATTATTATGATGTTATCAACAATTATAAAATCATCTTCATTAATATCAGGAATAACTATATTGTTATTAACATTTGGTTTCACACTATTTGAATTGTTAACACTAACTAATCTTAAATTTTTAGAATATACATTTTTACCATACTTAGATCTAAATATGTTAAGTGATATTAAATTAATAAACGAAACACTAAATACAAATCTATCCCTAAGAAAATCTATTCTAGTAATTTTTATTTATTCAGTATTATTTTTTATAACTGGTTTAATTGTTTTCAATAAAAAGGATATTAAAAGCTAATATCCTTTCTTTTTATAATAATCATGTAATTCTTTAAATCTATTGAAGTGCACTATCTCTCTTTGTCTTAAAAAACTAAGTGGAGCAAGTAAACTTTCATCATCAGTTAAATCCATTAAGTTTTCATAAGTAGCTCTTGCTTTTTCTTCAGCTGCCATATCTTCTTGAAGATCAACTATTGGATCTCCTGTAGAAGCTATATAAGCAGCTGTGAATGGAATACCATCTTGATTAAATGGAAATACTCCTTTTTTATGTGACGTGTACCATCCTTCAAGTCCATTCTTTTTTAACTCTTCAACACTAGCATCCTTAAGTAATTGACTAACCATTGTACATATCATCTCAACATGACCAAGTTCTTCAGTACCTATATCAGAAAGAAGAGCTTTACCTTTATCATCTGGCATAGTGAATCTCTGCATTAAATATCTTAAAGATGCTCCAAGCTCACCATCGCTTCCACCAACTTGAGTAATTAACTGTTTAGCCATCTTTATATCTTTCTTTCTAACATTGACTGGATACTCTAAAGTCTTTTCATACTTAAACATACTAGTTACCTCCTTTATCCCAAGGCCAAGGATTATCTATCCAAGTCCATTTATCACTACTAACAACATCTTTTACACATAATGGACCATAAACATTCTCATATTTATTTTTTAGTTCATTATACATTTTTTTATATTCTTGAAAATTACTTAACATTTTCTTATCATCAGGATATATATCTAAATATAAATTCATATCCTTCATCGCAAAATTATACATTTGTATCTTATAAAGTAACATATCTCTATCATTAGTAACTTTTAATTTGTAAACATGATTCTTATATCTAGAATACATATCACTAAACATATTACCTTTATTAAACCCTTCCATAGGTGAATACAAACTCTCATCTCTATTAAAATTAATACTATCAATATTAATATCTATATCATTATATTTGCTTTTATCAATATATTTATTTATGCCATACTCATATTCAAGTTCATTAGACACTATATCGAAGTAATTATTATTTTCATCATATAACATTTTCAAATCCTCCTAGACTATTGTATGTAAGTAAAAAAACTATCGTATAGACTAGTTACTCAAAAAAATGTAAAATATACAAAAATACTTGTATAAATTTTTCTAATAATGATACAATGAATATGGTGATATATATGCAATATAAAATAACAACTTATTCCGAAGATGATACAATCGAATTAGCTCAAAATATTGAATCTGAAAAATTTCCTAATATGGTTATATGTTTAATAGGAGATTTAGGAAGTGGTAAAACAGTATTTGCTAAAGCATTCGCAAAAGCACTAGGTATTAATGATAACATCACATCTCCAACTTTTAATATTATTAAAGAATACGATGGTGGAGAAATGAGAATGTTCCATATGGATGTATATCGTCTTAGTGATGTAAAACAAGATTTAGGAATAGAAGAATACTTCACTAAACGTGGTGTATGTATTATTGAATGGGCTGATTTAATTGAAGATATCCTACCTAAAAATAGATTAGATATCAAATTTAAAATGGTTGATGAAAATACAAGACAATTAGTAATCACACCACATGGAAATAAGTATGAAGATTTATGTGAAAGAGTTTTATAGAACTCTTTTTTTTTAGTTAAAATTATAGTAAAATAATATTATAATAGGAGGAACAATGAAAACACTAAGTGATATAGAATTAAAAAGAATAGATGCATATTATAGAGCATGTAATTACTTATCAGTAGGTCAACTATATTTAAAAGATAATCCTCTTTTAAAAGAAAAGTTAACACTTGATCATATTAAACCAAATGTAGTAGGTCACTGGGGAACTGCACCTGGTCAAAACTTTGTATATGTTCATCTAAATAGAATAATAAAAAAGAATAAGTTAGATATGATATATATATCTGGTCCAGGACATGGTGGACAAGCAATGGTTGCTAATACTTATTTAGAAGGAAGTTATACTGAAATATATCCTAATATTACTGAAGATGAAGAGGGTATGAAAAAATTATTCAAACAGTTTAGTTTCCCTGGAGGAATTAGCTCACATGTAGCACCAGAAACACCAGGTAGTATTAATGAAGGTGGAGAACTAGGCTATAGTCTTGCCCATGCTTTTGGAGCCGTACTTGATAATCCAAGTCTTATAGCTGCTTGTGTAGTAGGAGACGGAGAAGCTGAAACTGGTCCTTTAGCTGCATCATGGCATCTAAATAAAATAATAAATCCATTAACTGATGGTATAGTACTTCCAATACTTCATTTAAATGGATATAAAATCGCAAATCCAACAATATTCGCAAGAATGCCAGAAGAAGAAATGATTAAATTTTTTGAAGGTTGTGGATGGGATCCATATATAGTTGAAGCAAATACAACTGCTAAAATGCATGAATGTATGGCTAAAACATTAGATAGATGTATTAGAGATATAAATATTATAAAAGATAAAACAAGACTTAATAAAAGAGCAACTTTCCCAATGATAATTTTAAAAACTCCAAAAGGTTGGGGTGGACCAAAATTTATTGATGGAAAACAAATCGAAGGTACATTTAGATCACATCAAGTACCAATTATAGTTAATAAAGAACATCCAGAAAACGTAGAAATACTAGAAGCATGGATGAAGAGTTATAAACCAGAAGAACTATTTGATAAAAATGGAACACTTAAAAAAGAATTAAAAGCATTAGCTCCAACTGGAGAATACAGAATGGGAATGAATCCACACGCTAATGGTGGAAAACTTCTTGAAGAATTAAATATTCCAGATTTTAGAGGCTACGCTCTTGATATTAAAAAACCAGGAGAAGTAATAGCCCAAGATATGATGGAACTAGGATACTTCATAAGAGATATTATTAGACTAAATGAATCTAAAAAGAACTTTAGAATATTTGGTCCAGATGAAGCACTTTCTAACAGACTAAATCATATTTTTGAAGTAACTAATAGACAATGGAATGGAATAAGATATGACTCAGATGAATTTATAAATCCATATGGAAGAGTAATAGACTCAGTACTTTCAGAACATCTTTGCGAAGGTATGTTAGAAGGTTATTTATTGACAGGCAGACATGGATTTATGCATAGTTATGAAGCGTTCATTAGAATAGTTGATTCAATGGCTAGTCAACATGCTAAGTGGTTAAAAGTAACAAGAGACTTACCGTGGAGAAGAGATATAGCTTCTCTAAACTATATTTTAGCTTCATATGTATGGCAACAAGACCATAATGGATTTACGCATCAAGACCCAGGATTCTTAAACCATATTGTTACTAAGAAAGCGGATATAGTAAGAATATATTTACCACCTGATACTAACACTTTAATTTCATGCTTTGATCACTGCATTAGAAGCAAAAACTATATAAATGTTATAGTTGCATCTAAACATCCAAGACCTCAATGGTTAACAATGGATGAAGCAATCAAACATTGCACTAAAGGACTTGGTATATGGAAATTTGCTAGCAATGATGAAGGTGAAGAACCTGATTTAGTTATGGCTTGTGCAGGCGAAACACCTACTATAGAAGTGCTAGCTGCTACTAAAATACTAAGAGAAAATTTCCCTGAATTAAAAATAAGAGTAGTAAACGTAGTAGATTTAATGAAATTAGAAAGTCCTGAAAATCATCCTCATGGACTAGATAATGATGAATATAATGGTATATTCACAAAAGATAAACCAATTATATTTGCATTCCATGGTTATCCAAATTTAATTCATCAACTAGCATACAAGAGAGAAAATAAAAATATGCATGTACATGGATATATTGAAGAGGGTACAATTACTACAACATTCGATATGAAAGTACAAAATAAATTAGATAGATTTAACTTAATAATAGACGCTCTTAAATATTTACCGGAACTTGGTGATAAGAGAGCCTCACTTACTGAGTGGTGTAAAAATAAGTTAATTGAGCATAAAGAATACATCCATGAATATGGAGAAGATATGCCAGAAATTAAAAATTGGAAATGGTAAAAAAAGAACGTAAGATAAATTCTTACGTTTTTTAGTCTCCAATAAGTTTTTGTTTAGTTACTTTTTTCTTAGAAATTATCCAACTATAATTTTCTTTTATTATCGTACTTCCACAAAATTTACATTTATCACTTTGATTTTGTTTAGATATTGGAGCGCCACAAGTAGGACACTTATTAGCTGATTCCTTATCTGTACTTACAAAAGTAACAATACACTCTACATCTAATCTAGCATTTTCTCCTCTAGCTATAACAATAGATCCATTATTAACAATATAATCTTTTAAAGCTAAATCAAACTTGGCATCTATACTATATTTACCATTTTGATTTTTAACATTACTAAATATACAAGAATATATCTTAATATCTTCAATAATATTTCTTTGATTTTTCTTTTCCAAAGACTCTAACATGGTTTTATAAGAATTATATAAATCATCAGTAGTAAGTGATCTAATAGTTTCATAGTCAAAATTCATCCATGCTTCTTGTAATTTTATATACATATCACTAGCCATTTTATTAAATTGATTTCTATCAAAATTAGGTATTATTCTTTCTACTTCATCATACCATACATAACATGTTTTTGAATTATCATTATGTTTTATATTTTTAAGGTCTTCATCTCTTCCTTTACCAGTTTTTCTATGAATAACATCACCTATTAGTATTAACAGAAATACTATGAAAAGAATAGTATCATAAGAATGGTTGCCTGATGGAAAAAAATCAAAAAATCCTGATCCACCACTTCCACCAAAATCGAAGCCACCACCACCTAAGTCATAGTCTATATCAAATCCTGTATCTGCAAGCACAAAATAACTACCTAAAGTAAAAATTAATAAAGCGAAAATTAATAATTTAAAACTCTTTCTATTATTCATAATAACACCTACGATAAGTATAACATATTCACATAAAAAATAATATTTTTTCACAAAGTTTTAATATTATATTAGTAGAATTATATATGTAAAAAGGAGAGTGATAATTAATAGGTAAAAATAAAATCGAATAATCTTACTCACAATCAAACAATTTCTATATATATGAGTATCTTAATAGATATTTAAAATAAAATACGTTCACTTTTAGAACGTATTTTTTATATTTCATCAATATATGTTATTAAATAACCATATTCTTCCATTTTAAATGGCTTTCTACAAAACTTGCATAAACCAGAAGCATTTAGATCTAGTACATTTCCACAATAAGTACAATGTCTTGCTTCTTCTAAATGTTTAGCATTTCTTCTTTTAGTAAGAGTTATTTTATGTGTTTTTTCAATTCTTCTATCATTAACACCACTAATAAATTTATCTTTATCATTTACGAAATAATCCATATATCTAGACACAAGTACAACATCAATAGTAATAAAGTTATCAGTTATCATGCTTCCTGTTATTCTACTTGTTTTAACATTCATTTCATCAAATAATCTTTTAATATTCTTACTTTTATATTCACTTACCATATTATTAAAATTAACATACACATCATTAGCAAGATAATGTCTAACATCTTCAATATTATTATTTTGTATTGCATTAAGTATCATAATAAATATATGATCTACATTACTTAAAAATGTACTTTCTGAAAATGTATCATCTGCTTTAATTATATCTTCTATCATATTTACTCCTCTATAACTTTTTGTTTAACAATTTCCTTCTTTGAAATTATCCAATCATAATTTTCTTTAACTATAGTATTCCCACAAAATTTACATTTATCACTTTGATTCTTTTTTGATATAGGCCCACCACATACAGGACAAGTACAAATATCTTTCTTTTCAGTGCTTACAAATGTAACCAAACATATAACATCAAGTCTATCAACAATGCCTCTTACAAGTTCATAATCATTTTTCTTTTTTTCTACAATATAATCTCTATATGCTAAGTCTAATTCAACTTGCACGGTGTATTTACCATTTTCATTTTTAGCATTAGTAAAATTAACTCCATATACTTTAATATCAGAAACTATATTTTTTTGGTTCTTTTTTTCTAAAGATTCAAGCATGATTTTATAAGAGTTATATAAATCATCGGTTGTAAGTTTTCTCATGGTCTTATAATCAAAATTCATCCAAGCTTCTTGTAATTTTATATACATATCACTAGCCATATCAAAAAATTCTTTTTTATTAATATTAGGTATTACTTTTTGTACTTCATCTATATACCATATGGTATAATTTTTCTTTATAACTTTTGATTTCTTATCAATAATGGCTCCATCATGTAATAATTTGCCATCATTATCACCTTTCTTTTTGGAATATGTCTTATAGGCAGCAACTATACTAGCTACTATAATTGTTATCATACATATTAAAACCATAAATTCAGTAAAGCCTGCTTTAAATGTAATTACTTGAAGAAATAAATAAAGTAGGTAATAGAATATTATGAATATAATAAATCCACTGACACTACCACTTCCACCACCAATATCAAAATCTGTGTCAAATCCAGTGTCAGCGATTACTACATTACCACTTAAAACAAACATTAAAAGTAACACACTTATAAAAATTATAAAAAACTTTAACTTTTTCCCACTTCTCATACTTACATCCTATAATAAGTATATCACATTTACATATAAAATAATATTTAACGTAAATAATATTATTTTTTCACAATTCTTTAACAATCTATAAGTAAAATTAAATATGTAAGAAGGAGGATTGATAATTAATAGGTAATATAAGAAAATAAAATTAAGTAGCTTCAACTCACAATTAAATAAAACAATTTCTATTATATAGAGGGACAATACGATGTCCCTTTTTTCGTGTATTAAAATATGTTATAGTAGATTTAGGTGAATTATGAAAGAATTAGAAAGAATTTTAACAAGTGAAAACATCGAAGAAGAAATAAGAAATAATGAAGAATATATATTTAGTTTAATTCCGGAACTTAGGAGTGAAGTAGGTTTTCAACATAAACATCCTCATCATTCTTTTGATGTATGGAATCATACTATTGAAGCTCTAAAACATATTGAGCCAGACTTTGAATTAAGACTTATCGTGTTACTTCATGATATAGGAAAACCTTTCTGCTATCAAGATGGAACTGACGGAGTAAGACATTTTAAAGGTCATCCTGCTAAATCAAAAGAAATTTCTACAACTATATTAGAAAGACTTAATATTGAGCCAAAAGATGAAATACTATATATCATAGAAAATCATGATACTTTAATAGATATTAATAATATTAAAAATAGAGAATTAGAAATAAAAAGATTGAAGGTTCAATATGCTGATGCTTATGCACATTCTCCTTCAACCATTAAAAAACGTATATTAAGACTTAATACTATAAAAGAATTAATTTGATTTATAATTTAATACTTCTTCAGCGTCATCTAAATGAATTTTTTCTTTCCCAATAATTTGATAATCTTCATGACCTTTACCAAGTACCAAAAGAATATCATCTTTTTCCATAATATCTATACCATGTTTAATAGCTTGTCTTCTATCAACGATAACCTCATAGTTATCTTTTTTTACGCCTGCAAGTATATCTTTAATTATCATATTTGGATCTTCAGTTCTAGGATTATCACTAGTAAATATTACATAGTCAGATAGTCTACTTGCTATTTCTCCCATGATAGGTCTCTTCTTAGGATCTCTGTCTCCTCCACAACCTACAATAGTAATAACACGATTCTTTTTAAGTTCATTATATGCAGTAACAACTTTTTCAACTGCATCTGGTGTATGAGCATAGTCGATAACAGCAACACCACCATTTACTTTATAGGCTTCACATCTACCCTTAGGCGCTTTAATCATACTAGTTTTACTAACAATTTCATCAATACTGAATCCATATTGATTAAGAATAGATAAAACAGTCATATAATTATAAACATTAAATTTACTTGTAAGTGGTACTAATACATCATAAGTTTTATCTTCATAACTAAATGTAAGATTTGTTTCACTAGCGTTAGTTTCAAAATTAATGATTTTATAGTCTCCATCAAATCCATATGTAACTCTTTTATGCCCATCTTTTTTAAAGTGAACACTTGCTTCATCATCAGAGTTTACTACTATAACAGCATCATCTTTTAAATGATCAAGAATTAATAACTTAGCTTTTAAATAATTTTCCATAGTTTTATGATAATCTAAATGATCTTCAGTAAGATTAGTAAATCCAATAATAGAGTAATTTACATTAGTAAGTCTATCGTAAGATAAAGCTTGACTACTTACTTCCATAACAACAGTTTTAGCACCACTTTCATAAGCATTCATAAGAAGCTTATAGACTGTTAATATATCTGGTGTAGTATTATTAAGCTCAATATGTTCATCTTTATGATAGTATCCAATAGTGCCAATATAAGCAGCATCTACTCCCATATTAAGTAACATTTGATATATTAAATAACAACTAGTAGTTTTACCATTAGTACCAGTAACACCAATTAGTTTCATTTCATTTATTTTATCACCATATTCTTTATGAAGAATTTCTCTTAAATATTTATCAGTATCTTCAACCTTTTCATATGGAATATCAAAGTCTATATCTTTTTCACAAATAATTTTAGAAGCACCATTCTTAATAGCACTCTCAATAAAATCATGTCCATCAACAGTTAATCCTTTTAAAGCTATAAAAGTTTGTCCTTTTTGTACTTTTCTAGAATCACTTTCAAACTTAAACATTTTATCACTTCCTCTAAATAGTATTATAACATATATAAAAATATTATTAATTAATAAGTGTCCACAACTATTCCACATTACATTTTACTTAACACTTAGGTATACATAGTTTATTGCTTTTTAAAATTGATAATGCTATGATTTAAATAGAAAATAAGGAGTGATTTATATGTTAGCTGACAGATTTAAAAAAGAATTGAATAAAAATGATTATTATGTAGTAGATCCTAAAACAGGAAGAGAAAAGTCATTAGATACTGATAAGTTAGTTGACTTAGCTAAAAAGGCGTTAAAAAAGGCAGTAATTACAAGTTTAGTAGTTGGTTCGCTAGGAACAGGAGCTTTAGGATACTTATTTGCAGATGAAATAGCTGATTATAAAGAAGAAAAGGCATACAATAAAGCAGTAACAACTATAGATAAAGAATATAGAGATTCACATGATAAAGTAGAAGAGGGTAGTATTAGTTCACTTATTGATGATCAAAGTTGTTGCTATACAGCATATCCAGATAAAACTCTTGAATTTATTATAGATGGTTTTAGAAGTCCAATTACAAAAAAATGTAATGACCCAGAATGTACTACATGTGAAAAAAATAGAGAACTTGAAAATGAAATAAATGAGATTGTTAAAGCGGATGAAAGATTCACTGAAGCAGTTATAGAACACGAACATAATCAAGAAATGAAAAGTATAAGAGGTAAATAATGGAAGAAACAAAAATAATATATTTGAATGATAAAAAATTTGCAGTAGTTGAAGAATTAGAATATAAAGGTAAAAAATACATGTATTTAGTTAGTACTACAGGTGAAGAAATTCAAATTGTTGAAGAATATACTGAGGATATAAACAAAGTAATAAAAACAGTAAATGATAAAAAACTTCTAGAAATACTAGAAGTAGAATTTGCTAAAAAGTTTTAGGATGCTATGCATCTTTTTTTATTTTATATATAATTCGCATTTAATATCAGAACTTAATAAGTTATTAAACTTAACACCTAAAGATTTATCTCCTACAATAAGACCATAATGAGTAGGAATTACAACATTAGGACTAATTTTATTAGTATAATCTGCTGCTTCTTTATAATCCATAGTATAAGTACCACCTATAGGTATAAAAAGAATATCACATTTAATATTTAAAATATCATCATTAATATCAGTATCTCCCATAATATAGTGTTTTTTATCATTAAGAGTTAATATATAACCAACCCAATCATTACTAATAGGGTGAAAATCTTTATTAACATTATAAGCTCTAACAGTATTAAAATTAATACCAAGAATATCATAATTACCATTAGGCTCAACCATTAAAATATCATCCTCTTTAAAATATTTTATTAATTCTTTATAAGTATCTTTAGTACTTACTATTTTAGTACTATCTTTTTTAATTTTTATAATATCATCAATCGAAAAATGATCATAATGACTATGTGTTACAAATATAATATCTGCATCATGACTTACTGTATCAATCTTAAAAGGATCTATATAAACTCTAAGATTATTATAAATTATTTTAATACTATTATGTTTAAATACATATACGTTTTCCATATCATTCACCATATTAATTATATCAAAAAAAGAGCTATTCTGCTCTTAATTTTCTTACATAACTATCATATGATTCTCTAGAATTAAAAAGTGTTAAGTTTGTTCCACATCCTTGCATATAAGCTTTATCTTTAAAACCATGTTCTCTTAATATTTGATCAGGTACATTTAATCTTCTTTGAGAATCAATAAAATTTGTAGCCAAATATGAATAATAAAGTAGTTGCAATCTATCACTTAATTCTTGTATTTTTTCTCCATCTTCTGGATTACATTTTTTATTTAATTCATCTATAACTCTTTGCATATATAATAAATTATAAAGTTTTAGTGATCCATATCCATTCTCAACAATAGATATTCTGTCTCCAGCTTCTGCACCAGTAAATTTTGGTATGAATATTCTTCCTTTTGTATCTATACCTGTTTCTTTAAAACCTAAGATTGGTTCATCTCCAAACATATTATCCCCCTTTAAAAACACCAAGATTATACCACAAATTGAATTAAAAATCAATTATAGTTAATAATACTACTAGGAGAATATTATGTATATAATTTATGCTTTAGCAGCTGCTTTATTTTCAGGACTAACTTCTGTATTCGCAAAAAGCGGAATTAACAAAGAAAGTTCATTATTAGCAACATTCATAAGAACTATAGTAATTACACTATTTTTATTTGTAGTGGTACTAATAAATAACAATTTAAATGAAATATTTTCTTTAAATAAAAAGACAATTCTTTTTTTAGTGTTATCAGGAATATCTAATACTTTATTATGGATCTGTTATTTCAAAGCATTAGATTTAGGTACAGTAAGTAAAGTAACACCAATTGATAAAACAAGTATAATTCTTACATTGATTTTATCATCAATATTTCTAAATGAAAAAATAACTATAATAAAAGTATTATCTATAATATTTATATTAGTAGGTACACTTCTAACTATAAGAAAAAATGATGAAGAATCTAAAGATAACAAATGGATACTTTATGCAGTTTTAACAGCAATATTTACGAGTACTACAACTGTCATTAGTAAAGTAGGTATAGAAAATACAAACACTAATTTAACAACATTTTTAAGAACAATAATAGTTTTAATATTATTAACAATTATAACTTTATTTAAAAAGAAATTTAAAGATATAAAAAAACTTAATAAAAAGAACTATTTATTTATAATATTATCAGGTATATCTACATCTTTATCATGGCTATTTTATTTTAAAGCTCTTAGTCTTGGAGAAGCAAGCGTAGTTTTTCCAATAGAGAAGCTAAGTCTAGTGGTTTCAATAGTGACATCAACAATATTTTTAAAAGAAAGACTTAATAAGAAGCAAATTATAGGTATTATCATAATAGTTATGGGTACATCTTTATTATTTTTCTAAAAAACTTCTAGATTTTTAGAATATTTGTTATAATATTTTTGGAAGTGAGTAGTATGAAAGAAAAAATAAAGAATCAAAAAGAAAATATTAAATCTTTAGAAAAGAAATCTAAGGGATTATTTGAAGAATTTAAAACATTTATTAAAAGAGGAAACGTTATTGACTTAGCTGTTGGTGTTGTTATTGGTGGTGCTTTTAGTACAATTGTATCTTCTTTAGTAAATGATATAATAATGCCTATTATTGGAATTATTATTGGTGGTTATGACTTTACAGGATTATCCATAAAAGTAAAAGATGTATCTATCAATTATGGAACATTTATCCAAAATATTATTAATTTTCTAATTATTGCATTTTGTATATTTATTTTAGTAAAAGTAATTAATAAATTTTTACATAAAGCAAAAGAAGAAAAAGAAGAAGCTAAAGAAGAACCTAAAAAATCAGAGGAAGTAATTCTTTTAGAAGAAATTAGAGATTTATTAAAAAGTCAAAAATAATTGTTAACCTCTTAAAAAAGAGGTTTTTATTTTAAATGTATGATATAATTTACTATATAGTGGGTGAAACATATGGGATTTAGATTTAGAAAAAGTTTTAATTTAGGGAAGGGTTTTAAACTAAATTTAAGCAAATCAGGAATTGGATATAGTTTTGGTTTTAAAGGATTTAGAATAGGTAAGACTGCAAAAGGCAAGACTAGAAAAACATTTACTTTACCAGGTACTGGTCTTTCTTACCAAACAGAAACAAAAGAAGATACAAGTATAGTAAAAGATATAGTTAACAAAACTACAAAAGATGATAAAGATATTAAAGATAAAACATTTGATGAAGTTGTAGATGATATCGCAGAATCTTTTACTAAAAATATAAAGTAGGTGAGATTATGAATTATAAAAAATTAACAATTTATTCAGTGGTTATTAATGTGGTGATGAATTTATTATTCTTTATATGTCATGCATATATTAATGAAGATGTAGGTTATTATTTATTTTTAGGAATAGAACTTATCATATTTATTATTTACTATGTAAAAAGATATAAGATTAAATATACAAAAGATATAGTAAAAAAAGATATACTAATTGGTGTACTTTGGATAGTTTTATCATTTATATTAGGTTACTTATTAGCTGTTTTATATGATACATTATTTCCTGATGTGAATATAGAATATAGTTTATTACCTTCAACTATATTTATAATAATGACTGGTATAAATATGCTATTTGCTTTACTGATATTAACTGTTAATCTAGTTAATTTATTCTTAAAGAAAACAGGATTAAGTGATAAAAAGAATATTATAATTTCTATTCCAACTGGAATAATAATATTTTCATTGATTATATATATCTTAGTAAAAATATTACAAGTAGTTTAAGGAGATATATGAGAGAAATTAAAATTGGAAAAAAATATAAACATTTTAAAAATAAAATGTATGAAGTTGTTGATATAGTTTTAGATTCTGAATCAAATAATGATGAAGAACCTAAAAAAATAGTAATTTATAAAGCATTATATGGAGATAATCTTACTTGGGCAAGACCATATGAGATGTTCAATAGTGAAGTTGATCATGAAAAATATCCTGATGTAAAACAAAAATACAGATTTGAAGAAGTAGAAGAAGACATAGATACAACTGACTCAGAAAAGAAACTTAATGAAGTATGTAACTTCGTATACAATTGCAAACATTATTTTATTGCGACTGTATATGGAGGTAAACCAAAAGTAAGACCGTTTGGAACAATAGGCATATATGAAAATAAATTATATATTCAAACATCAAAAGTAAAAGATGTATCAAAACAAATATCAAAGAATCATAATATAGAAATCTGTGCATATGATAATAAAGAAAGATGGATTAGAATAAGTGCAGAAGCTATAAGAGATGAAAGATATGAAGTAAAAAAATATATGTTGGATAGATATCCTGAACTTAGAAGTATGTATGATGAAAATGATGATATTACAGAAATGCTTTCACTTAACGATGTAACTGCTACATTCTATTCATTCAAAGAAGAACCTAAAACATATAAGTTCTAAGGAGACGAATGATAAATAAAACAAAAATAATTTTTATAATTATTTTTTTATTAGTTGGATTTAGTATTGTATACTATGTAACTACTAAAAAAATAAATATTTCAGAAAATAATTTAATAAAAGATAATCTATATAAATTTAAAATAACTAATGACTACGAAAAAATACTATCTATGAAAGAAGATAAAAATTATATATATGTTTTAATATTAAAAGAAACAAAAGAAGCTATAAAAGAATATAAATTGATAAAACTTGATTTAGAATTGTCTAATATAGAAAGAGAGGTAAATTTTAATACAACTGAAATAAATGAACCATCAATAATTATTAAAGAAAACTATATAAAAGTTATATCAAATAATAGTGTGAACATTCATAAATTTGATAAAAGTTTAAAACTTATAAGTAAATTAGAAAAAGATATAAATGGCTACGATTTATATGGTGAATATAATGAAGAAACACTATTTATAAAAGATAATAAAATATTTATAGGTGATAAACTATATGATGAAGTATTAAGTTCTTGCAATAAAGCTACCTCCATAATATATAAAGATGATTCTTTTATTTACTTTAAAAATGATGAACTAAATATAAGTTGCGTTTATAATATTAACAAAAAAACTACTGATTATTTAGATAATTCCATTATTGAACGAATAAATAATGGGTATATGCTTTATAACAATAAAGACAATATAATAAGAATAAAAAAAGAAAACGAAGAAAAATATTATTTAAGTTCCATAGAAGAAACTTCTTATTTAAAAATAAATGATAATGGGACCAAATTAATAACATTTGATAATAAAATCGACGAACTTAAAATATATGATTTAGAGAAAAATAAAATAATAAATAAAATAAAACTAGACTTAAAAAATGAAGATTTTGTATCATTATTTATATTAAATAATTTAGCCTATGTAGTAATAACTAATAGTATCTCGTATGACTTATATGTATGGAATTATAAAGAAAATATATTAAATGAAAATATGATAAGTCATAGTGATTCTAAAAGTAAAATAGATAGTTATGAACTAGCAACTAAAATGAATGATAAATTTGATGTTAATATCTTTATCTATGAAAAAGGAGTTAGATACTTTCAAGACTTTTATGCATTACCTAGTTATAATGATGATCTAACCTATGATAGACTAAACAAAACATACGATATATTAAATTATTTTAATAAAGAATTTTTTGATGAATTTAATAAAAACAATAATGGAATTGAAATATATTTAACTGGAAAAGTTGCTCCAAGCGATTTAAAAACTCAAATAGAAAACCCAAGTGCATACTCTTTAGTAATGAATAATACTTACATAATCGCAATTGATATTAATACTAATGATTATAGCAGAACATTATGTCATGAATTAATGCATGCAATTGAAAATAATATGTATTATTTATATGATAATAAGAAATTAGAGAATAAACCATTTATAAATTGGGATCAATATAATCCAAAAAATTTTAAATATAATAATTCTTATGTAGAAGAAACAAATGACAAATATACAATATCAAGTGGAAAAGATATATATTTTATAGATTCATACTCTCACACATTCCAAAGTGAAGATAGAGCAAGAGTATTTGAACAATTTTGTATAGAAGATAATATATTTGATAAATATCCAAATATAAGAAAAAAAGCAGAATATTTAAAAAAAGAAATAATAGATATATATCCAAGTATAAAAGATTCAAAATTATTTGATAGACTTAAGTTAACTTGACAAAAATAAATAAATGAATATAATATTCTCACACAGGGGGAAATTATGATATTATCAATGTTAGATAGATATGTAACTTTATCTGTAGATAGAGTTAGAATAGAAAGATTACTAAAGAATGCATATCTTAACGATAGAAGATTAGCTAGATCTTTAGAAAAAGAATTAGAAATTATAAATGCATCAACAAACTTCTTATATGAAAAGATGCTTAATAGAATCTCATTTTTATCAGCTGAAGAATTAAGAAACTTAAGCAAATGCATAGAAAGAAAAGCATTAAGTATAAAAACAAAACTAAGTGAAACTGATACAGTATTAAAAATGTCAAAAGACAATAAAGAAGTTGCTCGTGATTCAAAGGATGAATTAGCAGTAAAGACATATGAGACAATTATAGAGGACACTAAAAGTAAAAGAAAAGAACAACAAGAAGAACTAAATTGTTATGATTACGCATTAAGTTTATGTTATAAAATGCGTTATGCATCAAATGTGACTAAATAGTAAAATATTTAGTCTTTTTTATTGACAAATTATAATAGTGTAATATAATTAATATGAAATATGTTTCACATAAGAAAGGAATGTTATGAAAGAATTTATTAGTGTAAAAAATTTAGTTAAGACTTATAAAGTTGGTACTAAGAATTTTAATGCCTTAGATGGTATAAGTTTTGATATTAAGAAAGGCGAATTTGTTTGTATTTTAGGACCAAGTGGTGCTGGTAAAAGTACTTTATTGAACTTACTTGGTGGTATGGATACAGCTACAAGTGGAAGTATAGTAGTAGATAATGAAAATATTGAAAAATATGATAAGAATGAACTAACTACTTATAGAGCAGTAAATGTTGGATTTATATTTCAATTCTATAATGTTTTACCAACACTTACAGTACTAGAAAATGTAGATATAGTAAAAGATATAGTTAAGAACCCTAAAAATAGTAAAGAAATATTAGAAAGCGTTGGACTTAAAAATCATATGAATAAGTTTCCAAATCAATTAAGTGGTGGTGAACAGCAAAGAGTATCAATCGCAAGAGCAATCGCAAAGAATCCAAAAATATTACTTTGTGATGAACCAACTGGAGCCCTAGACTCAAAAACTGGAGTAGAGGTATTAAAACTATTAAAGAAACAATGTGAAAAAGAAAATGGTGAAAATACAGTAATTATAGTTACTCACAACTCACTAATCGCAGAAATCGCAGATAAAATTATAAGAATTAAAAATGGTATAATAGATAATATTGAAAATAATAAACATCCAAAAAATATAGATGAGGTAGCTTGGTAATATGTTAAAAAGAAAGATGCTTCGTGATATAAAGTTAAATTTATCACAATTCCTTACAATCTTTTTAATGGTTTTAATCGGAGTAATGGCATATGTAGGCATTGAAGCATATATGGATGGTATGCAAACAGCTTCAGATAAATTCTATAGTGAAAACAACCTACAAGATTTAAATGTCATAGGTGAAAACTTTACAAAAGATGATTTAAAGAAAATAAAAGAATTAAAAAATGTAAATGATGCTGAAAGAAAATTAAGTATAACAGCAACTACGGATAATGATAAAACGTTATTATTAAATTTCATAGAGTCAAATAACATATCAAAGTTCTATATAGTTGATGGTGAAAAGTTTGATGCAAATAAAAGTGGCGTATGGTTAGATTCATATTACGCTAAAAAAAATAATATTAAAGTTAATGACGAAATAACTATTAAATATGATACATTTACTATCAAAGAAAAAGTACTTGGACTTATAATGACTCCAGATCACATCTATGATGTTAAAGATGAATCAGAACTATATCCTGACAGAGAAAATTTAGGTTTTGCATACGTCTCAATTAATGAAATGCCAGAAAGTTATATAAAAGAAAAAGTAATGAGAGAAATGGGAATTACTGATTCAAAAGTATTTGACAAGTATGTAAAAGATTTTGATTATAAAGATTATTTAGTATTTAACTATGTAATGGTAGATGTAAATGAAAAGTCAAATGTTAGTAAAGTAAAAAGTGATATAGAAAATGATATTGATAATGCTCTTGCTGTAATAAACATAGAAGATACTGCTTCATATTTAACTTATCAAGGTGAAATAAATGAAGGTAAAACATATGTAGGCGTATTCTCAGGACTATTCTTACTTATCGCAATATTATCTGTTATAACAACAATGACAAGAGTAGTAAGTAAGCAAAGAATTCAAATAGGTACATTAAAAGCATTAGGATTTAAGGATTCAAAGATTATAATGCACTATGTAAGCTATGGATTATTTATATCTCTAATAGCAGCAATATTTGGAGTACTAACAGGATATTTCTTTATAGGAAAAACTTTCATAGGACTAGAAATGTCATTCTTTGAAATGCCTAATGGTAAACCAATCGTAGACTTGCAAGATATATTAGTTTCACTTTTAGTAGTAATGATCACTTCATTTATTACATATTTAACTTGTAAAAATATACTAAAAGAAAATGCAGCAGAAACTCTAAGAAGCAAACTTCCTGATGTAAAAAAGAACTCACTAAATATAACAACAAAAGGAATATTTAAACGTATGAGTTTCCAATCTAAATGGAATATTAGAGACATCTTAAGAAATAAGATGAGAACAGTTATGGGAATAGTTGGAGTAACAGGCTGTTGTATGCTTATTGTAACAGCATTTGGTATGTTAGATAGCCTTAATTATTTTGTTAAGCTTCAATTTACAGATCTTTACAATTTTAAATATAAGTTGTCACTTAATAATGTGAATAAAGATGAACTAAAAGAAATAACAGATAAATATGGGGATAATACTTCTCAAAGTCTAGGAATAGAATTTATAACAAATGATGATAAAATATCTAGTACAATATTTGTTGATAACTCTAATGAACTAGTTAGATTTGTTGATAGTAAGAATAAATTTATAAAACTAGATAATACTGATGGAGTATATGTAACATATAAACTTGCTGAAAAATATAATTTTGAGTTAGGCGATACAATCAAATGGCATATATATGGAAGTAATAAATACTATGAATCTAAAATAGTTGGATTTAATAAAGACCCACAAAACCAAATAATTTCAATGAATAAAGAATATTTAGATAAACTAGATCTTAAATATGAACCAGATACAGTATATACAAATGATGATTTGAATAATGTAAAAGAAATAAAAAATGTAGAATTAATACAAGATAAAACTGCTCTTGAAAAAGGTATGAGTAATATGCTTAATACTATGAAAACAATGATTATATTAATTATAGGAATTGCGATAGTACTAGGTTCAGTTATAATTTATAACTTAGGTATCTTATCATATACAGAAAAGCAATATCAATTTTCAACACTAAAGGTACTTGGATTCAGTGATAAAAAAATTAAGAAAATATTTGTTATGCAAAATAACTGGATAGCTGTTATGTCTATTATATTAGGCCTTCCATTCGGATATACTTTAGTAGACTGGTTATTCAAAGAAGCTATTGAAGAACATTATGACTTCCAAGCACATATTGAACCATTAACTTATATAATTGCCGCTATTGGTACATTTATTGTTTCTTACTTAGTTTCAAAATTTTTATCAAGAAAAGTAAATAATATTGATATGGTAAGTAGCTTAAAAGGTAATGAATAGTGCTATAATGTTAATGGATGTGATATTATGAGTAAAATTAGAGAACCTATCAAAAAAACTTCAATTGCTAAAAAAGAAAAGATAATTGAAAAGGGTTTTGAATTAATGTGTACTAAAGGATATCATAATGTTACATGTATAGATATCGCACATTACGCAGGAGTATCAACTGGAATTATATATCAATACTTTACAGATAAAAGAGATATATTTATTAGTGGCACCAAAGACTACGCTAACAAAATAATGTTTCCGATGCTTGATATAATTGTAAACAAAAAAATAGATAAAAATAATCTAAAAGAAATATTAAGTAAAATGATAGATAGTTTTATAAAAACACATACAATCAAAAGAGAAGCACATGAAGAGTTAATGGCAATGAGTAATCTAGATGAAGACATAGCAAAAATATTCACAGAAAGTGAACTAAAAATGACTAAACAAATATCTGAAATATTAATAGAAAGTGGATTTAATAAAACTAATATAGAAGAAAAAGTTCATATATTTATTAATATGATAGATAATTACTGTCATGAAGTAGTTTATCATAAACATAAAGATTTAGATTATAATGCTATGAAAGAAGAAATATTAAATATAATTGTTAATATACTATAAAAAAACCGTATTTAATTAATACGATTTTTTATGCTTAATCTAAGAGTTCCAGTAAATTTACCACTAAATGGTTTGCCATCTATTTCTCCATCCAAGTAAGCCACACCTTCATATGTTTCAGCAAATGGTTCACTATCTAACTTTATATTTTTAGCTTTCTCTCCATAAATACGTTCGAAGTAATTTGACACTTTATTAAAATAATCATTATTAATAAAATAATTCTCTGCTGCTTCTTTAGTGGTTTCTCTTATTCCTAAAGCTCCTGCACACTTGGAATAAAGTTTTTTACCAGTGACAACTTCACGTGCCATAAATTCATCTATTCCGGTAGCTACTAAATATGTTGGAACATTATCAATAGAATATAATCTTCTCGTTTCTGCGTTATGATTTTCTAACTTAGTTTTAGGAATAGGTTCGTAATATCTAGTTGAATATAATATATCAACTCTTTCATCTTCTCTTTTAGCTAATTTTGGAAATTCTCTATCAAATATTTCTTTTAATGATTCATTATCTAGTCCTATATAAGAATCTACAACAGGTATTAAATAATATCTCATAAATTCACCTCGTAAAAGTATGATAACAAAAACTTATTTAAAAGTAAATTTAAAAATGTTATAATGTAGTGAAATAAAGGAGTGATAATATGAAATTTGAAGTATCAAAATATTTTTTTGATAAAGTTGAAGATGCAGTTTTTGGAGTTGTAGTTGTTAAAAACTTTAATAACAAAGTTTCATATGATTACATAAATAATATGTTTAATGAATCTCTAAAGACTTCAAAAGAAAAATTTTTAAATGTAAAAATTAAGGAAGAAGAATGGATTCAACCATACAGAGAAGCATTTAGAAAATTAAATATAAATCCTAATAAATATATGTGTTCAATTGAAGCACTTATGACTAGAATATCAAAAGGTAATGATATACCACATATTAATTCAATTGTTGATCTAGGAAATGCATTATCTTTAAAGTATGAGTTGCCAATAGGCATACATGATATGGATAACTTTATAGACGGAGATATACAAATAAGAGAAAGTGATGGTAAAGATAACTTTGTGCCATTTGGAAGTGATGAAGTAGAACATTCGGAAGTTGGAGAAGTTATTTATGCATCAGGCAATGAAGTAAAAACAAGAAGATGGACTTGGAGACAAGGAGAGAAGAGTAAGGTAACGGAAGAATCAAAAAACTTCTTTATACCAATTGATGGATTCACTTCTAATAAAGATAAGATATTAGAACTTCAAGAAGAATTAGTTAAATATTTAAAGGACGAATTAAAACTTGAAGTATATAGTGGTATTGTGGATAAAGATAATAGAATATTTGATATAGAAGCGTAATTGCTTCTTTTTTTATGAAATAAAAAGTGTTTTTGAAATTTATAGCTAACTATAATAATAGGAGGTGAACAATGATAAGCAAAGGCATAAAGAATGAACTCGTATTTGCTAATTATTTAAATGGTAAAAAATATAGTGAGCTAAATATTCTGATGAGAGATTTATTTAGAGAACTATATCCATTTATTAAAGAAGATGATATGGTAAATGCATGGAGAGATGAAAGCTATAATAAAGCAGATCTAATAGTAGAAGTAAAAGGAAGAAAAAAGTATCTAAGTTTGAAAATAGGTGATAAAAATTCTTTTCATTTAGAACCAATATCAGAGTTTATCCATTTTTTAATAAGTAGTGGGGTAAAAAAAGAAATAATAATTAAATATTTAGAATTTCATTATGCTGATGGAAGTAGGAATGGAAAGGGTAAAAATAGAATAGGCGTGATGAAGTATAAGGAAAAACATCAAAAGGATATTGATGAGATGAATAATATTTTTAAAAATGAAAAAATGCTTGATAAATGTATAGATAGATTTGTACTCAGAGGTAGAACTAAGAATGACAAACAAATAGATGCTTTGATTTATGGTATGGTTAATGATTTTCTTTATGTAACAAAATATGATATAAAGAGAATTATAAAGGATAATTTAGGTATTGATACTACTGGGTTACATGTAGGACCTTTATATATTCAACCACAATCCAGGAATTTAAATTATAATCCAAAATATGAAAAATGTAGATTTTGTGTACAAATAAAGTGGTTTAATTTATTTGATTACATTATGAAATATAGATATGAATTAAGTATTAAAAGGAAAAAATAAAGAATTTTATGAAAAAATTATATATTTATAGTTGACAGGCTGAAGTTCTTCTAGTATAATGAATTATGCAATTCAAGAAAGAGAATACTTTCTAAAAAGTGCAGGTGTAGTTTAATGGTAGAACTTCAGCCTTCCAAGCTGCTAACGTGGGTCCGATTCCCATCACCTGCTCCATTGACGAATCTGTTCGAACTATTTAGTTTGGACTTGATATATAGAATCAATCGAAAGATTGATTTTTTTGTGTCTTACAAAGAAATCATCCTAAAGAAAGGATGGTGTTTATGATTAATATTATCAAACAAGAAATACCTATTGATGAATCACTAAAAAAGAAGTTAGAGTTTATTTGTGATTTTTGTAATACTACTCCTACATTTATAAATGGAAGTATTAGAAAAATTGATAAATCTAATTTGTCTTATGTTGAACCTCACAAAGTAATTATCAATAATATAATGTTTCTTGTTTTTAATTATTCTAATGATGTTTATATCAAAAACTTTGGTAATAAAATTAAAATCAATGAATTAGAAAATTATTTAAAGCGTACCAACTAGTAAATTTGTCGAAAATAGTTTATAATTAGATTAGAAAAACTTATATCTGATTTATTTATGGGCGAAGTAGTACAAATAAGCCTAGTTGTACTGCTTCGCTCTTTTTTAGTAAAGGAGATGATGATAATTGGATGATGTAAAAAAAGTTTGTGGTCTATATATGAGAGTATCAACTGAAGATCAAGCACGAGAAGGTTTTAGTTTACCAGAACAAAAAGAAAGATTAGAGGCATATTGTAAATTCAAGGGCTTTGTTATTAAAGACTATTATACTGATGCTGGTATAAGTGCTAAAACAGGCAATTATAGACCTGAATTTGAAAGACTTAAAGAAGATATTAAATCAAAGAAAATAAACACTATAATCGCTTTAAAACAAGATAGAATAACAAGAAGTATTTTTGATTGGGAAGAACTTATGAGATTTCTTGAAGAAAACGACGCTTATCTTGATTGTGTTAATGATGATATTAATACTACTAATGCTAATGGTAAAATGGTTTCAAGAATACTAATGAGTGTATCACAACAAGAAATAGAAAGAACAAGTGAAAGAACTAAGGTTGGTTTAGCAGGTGCTATTAAACAAGGACACATACCACATCAAGCACCACTTGGTTATAAACATGAAAATAAAAAATTAGTTATAGACCATTTAACAAAAGATGTTGTCATAAGAATATTTGAACTTTATCATAAAGGAATGTCATATCAAAAGATAAGTACACTATTTAATAAAGAACAAGTATTGGGTAAAACAAATTGGAGAGATTCTTCTATTGTTGCAATTTTAGAAAATGAAATATACAAAGGTGATTTTGTTCATGGTAAAAGGACGAAACATCCTACTTATTATGAAAATGTTGTTGAACCTATTGTTAGTAAAGAAATGTGGGAAGAATGCCAAGTTCAAAAGAAAAAGAATTCTAAAAGTTATCAAAGAACTTTAACATATCTATTCTTACAAAAATTAAGGTGTCCTAAATGTAATAGAATTTTAGGTGGTAAAGCAACTCAAAAGAAAAATGGTAATATTTATTATTACTATTACTGTCATGATTGTAAGATAAACTTTAAGGAAAGTTTAGTTGAGGAATATTTTAATGATTTTGTAAATGAACTTGTAGAATACGATTCAGTAGTAAATCAGTTCTTCTTACCAATGATTAAGCAAAAATTTGATGAACCACAAGAAGAATTAAAGAAAGATATCAATAAACAAAAAGACAAATTAGAAAGAATTAAAAGAGCCTATATTAATGGTGTATTTAGTTTAGAAGAATATAACGATGAGAGAAAGTTAGTTGAATCTGCTCTTGAAAAATTACAAAATGAACTTGATGAAGCAACCTCTTGTGAAATTCTTAATTTTACCCCACAAGATATTTTACTAAAAAGAGATATTGATTATATAAATAAAGTTAAATTAGAAAAGGAATATAAAGAAAGAACTAAAACTTGGAAAGATTATACAAGAGAAGAAAAATCAGAACTTATTATGAAATATGTTGATGATATTAAATTAGGTATTCTTAATAATTATATTTATGTAGATAATATCAATTTTAGAGAATCAATATGTAAGCCTTGTAATGAATTATTTGATGCTGGTTATATTGATGTTAAGACACCTGTTATTTTTGGTAATATTGTAGGTCAAATAAGGTTTAGTAATTACTTACCTGAAAAAGAAATTGGTAAACATATAATGAGATTAAGACAATATTATGATGTTGGTTTTGAAGAAGCAACTTATTATGTAGAAGATAGAATATTCTATTTTAACTTTATCCATGATGACAGAGCAATAGTCAGAGTATTCCCTATGGAAGATTATGCAAAAATAGATCCTGATATAAAAATGAAAGAATACAAATATGGAATTATTTATATTCGTGGTGAAGATGAGTTTCAAATGCAAGATATAAATACTGCTTTTGATTATATACCTGATGAAACTAATGATTGTGTTATTTATACGAAAGAACCTGTTCCTATTGAAATTGGAGTAAAACCTGTAAAGAAAGAATTGTTGTATGAAGAAGAATAAAATGCGTGGCACGTTTTGTTGCTTAGCAATGAAAGTGGCGATAGCATTTCATAAGACTTATGTAATTTTGTTTTATTACGAAGTTTTAAAACATTATGGAATAAGTCATAAAAGGGTTCTAGGGAATCCCTAGCCCACGAGGTTATTTTGTTAGTATGACAAAATACCTAGGGGGTTAAATATTTTGTCAAAGCCAAAATATATCTCTAAAAAAACAAAGGAGTTGATTATTTATGAAGAAAGAATTTTATAACTTAAAATATGGAAAGTGTAAATTATTAGATAAGAAAAAAGACTTATATTTAGTGTATGCCGAAAACTGTGAACTACATTATATTGTTTGTACCTATATTGATAATATGGGAACTATGATGGGTCAAGAATTTTTTGAAACACTAAATCAAGCCAAATTATATTTTAATAAAGGAGCGTGATTATTATAGAACTAGCATATTCTTTTCATTTAGGTAGTGATAAAAATAAAAGAAACACATCAAGAAGTAGTGCTAAATCTAATAAAAGTGGTTCTACTTCTCTATCAAATAATGCTATACAAAATTCAGCAGGTTTAACGAAAGTAGATAAACATAATTATAGAAAGTATGATAACAATCAAAATGATATTGAAATTATTAAAGGTAGTTCATCATTAGTTGATGATGTAAAAAAATTATATAAAGAAGAATTTGATGAAGCAAAAGAAGAATATAACCTAAAGCAAATAAGAGATGATAGAAAAATCAAAGATTATTTTACTCATATAAGTAATAATGAGAAAAATGATTTAGCCTGTGAAATAATAATTGAACTTGGGGATAAAAAGTATTGGGATACAAAAGATGATAAGTTTAAAAGAAGAATGACAAATGTTTATAAAAAGCAAATTGAAGATTTAGAAATTATATTACCTACTTTTAAGATTGCAAGTGCTATTATTCATTATGATGAAACAAGTCCACACTTGCATATAGTAGGTGTTCCTATAAAATTTAATAATAAAAATGGTATGAAAAAACAAGTTGGTAAATCAGATGTATTTACAAAAGAAAGTTTAAGAAAATTACAAGATAAAATGCGCACCTTATGTATTGAATCTTTTAATAAAGAATATAACCTAACTAACACTTTAAAAGGCAAGAAAAAAGGCAGAAATCATGATTATCATATTACTGAAATGGACAATTATTTAGAAATGAAAGAGCAACTTGAAAAAAATCAAAAAAGTTTAAATAAAGCCAAACAACAATCTGACCTGCTAGATAATGATACAAAAGAAGCAAAAGATATTGTTAATAATTTAAAATTAGCATTTGGCAGAAAAGATAAATATGTTATAACGCAAGAATGTAAAGATAAAATCAATAGTTTTATCAGCCAAGTAGAAAATACAAATAAAGAATATAAGAATATTCAAAAATTATCAACAACACTTACCAATGTTGACTCTAATATTAAAGAAAACAATAAGAAAATTAAAATACTTACTGAAAATAATGAGGCATTAGAATTACGAGTTAAAAGTCTTACTGAAAAAAATAAGTTAAAAGATAATGAACTTGACGAATTAAAAGAAGAAAATAATTCTTTATTTGCAGAACTTAATTATTTTAAAAATAAGTTTATAAGACTTATTCAATTTATAAAAAACAGACTATTTAATAGAAAAGATAGAGATAAATATCGTGATTTTTCAAGAGATTTATACGAACATGGTATTATTGAGGATAATACGATTAAAGAATTAAATGAAACTTATAAATTCAGTAAAGAACATGATTTAAGCAAAGGAAAAGATGACTACGATTTAGAAATATAATATTAAAAGTTAAAAGTATGATAAAATTATATTAATTATTAACAGATTGGTCAGACGCGTCTGACTAATTACGAAAGGAGAATTTATGTTAGAAAAAAATAATGCAAAAATGATTGAAGAAATTACAAATTTAGTAAATGAAGTTAAGTCTAATTTAGCCAATGAAATTAATAAATCTATTGTCTACGTATATTGGAATATAGGTAAAATAATAGTGTCAAATGAAAGTGAATTTAATAATCGTTTAGAATATGGTAAAGAAGTTTTAAAAGGATTATCTGATGAACTTACAAAATATTTAGGTAAAGGCTATTCAGTATCTAACCTAAAGTATATGAGAATATTTTATAAAGCATATCCTAATTTTAATGAAATTTCCTCTAGTCTTTCTTGGTCTCACTATTTGGAACTAATGATTATTGAAGATAGAGATAAAAGAAACTTCTATGAAAAAGAATGTATTAATTCAAATTGGTCTGTTAGAGAATTAAGAAGGCAATTAGATACTTCATTATTTGAAAGGCTTTTATTATCTGATGGAAAAATAAATAAGGAAAAGGTATATGAACTATCAAAAAAAGGACAAGAATTAAATAAACCTAGTGATGTAATTAAACAACCTTATGTATTTGAATTTCTTGGAATCAAAGAACAAAAACCACTTTTAGAAAAAGACTTAGAATATAAACTAATCAGACATATTGAAGATTTCTTACTAGAATTAGGTAAAGGATTTATGTTTGTAGGCTCTCAACAAAGAATAACACTCAATAATACTGATTATTATGTAGATATGGTATTTTACAATAAATTTTTAAAATCTTATGTTTTAATTGACCTAAAAATGAATAAATTAAAAGCAGAAAATTTGGGTCAAATGAATATGTATTTAAATTATTATGAACAAGTAGTAAATAGTGAAGAAGATGGTAAACCAATTGGTATTATACTATGTGCCGAAAAAGATAAAGTAATGTTAGAATACGCTTTAGGTGGCTTATCTAATAATATTTTTGCCTCAACATATACTTATTATATTCCTAATAAGGAGCAGTTAATTGGTGAAGTTGAAAGAGTTTTAAATGAAGAAAAAAACTAAACACAACAAAAAGAACTGTTGAATAAACAATTCTTTTTATTTTTCTGAATTTATTTGTTTATATAATTTTCACTACCATCAGTATTCATTTCTAAAACAGAATGATTGTTTGTGTATAAACTTAAACTAAAATTTGCTTCACCAATTTTGGTTGTTGATTCTTTACCAATATTATCTACAAGCCAGCTTGTATAATTAGCATTATTTTCATTCTTATAGTTTATTCTATTCAATGACATAAAAACATTAGTAGCATCTTCGCTTGTTAGTGCAATAATTTTAACATAACAAATTTCTTTCGTATCTTTATTAGCAATCATCTTTATACTATATTTGCTGTTTTCAGAAGTATAAGTAATTAAATCATCTGATATCACACCATCAATATTTTCGATACCAGTAACACTTTTTAATATTTCTGCAAAGTCATCCGAATTTGTTCCTTCTAAAAATATGTTTGTTTTTGTTTCTTGAGTTTGTTCTTTAACATTATTATCAGTATTTGTATTTTTTCCTTCATTGTCACCCATACCTGAAAAGGCCATAAGAACAACTATTATGACAATAGCCCAAAACCACCACTTTTTTGATAATTCTTTAATTTTTTCTTTCATGCAATCCTCCAATTAAATACTCCATGTATGTCCACAATTTTGACATACTGCAACCTTTTTTTGTATATTTTTTATTTTTTTACGTTTTCCAACAAATATTGAAAAAATCAAAGCTGGAATTGTTAAAAATAACCATTTAACAAAAATCCACCACCAGCCAATGCATAACCACCATATTATTCCATGATGTTTTGTTACTAACTTTTGTTCATTTACAACTTGAATAGTAACATTATTACTAGAACACTTACTACAATACATAATCTTTCTCCTCCTTATACAAAAATTATATCATATATTTTTTAATTTTTATCATTTTTTAGGACAAAAAGTTTACTTATTTATTTTTTTATTTATGCCACAATATTATTAGGGTGATGCAAATGATTGAAAAATATAGTAATTTTAATCCTGAATTTAAAGCAATTATTTGCAACAATATCAAAGTATATAGAAAAGAAAAAGGCGTTAGACTTATGGATTTAGCCGAAATTTTAGATGTTTCACCAGAATATTTAAAAAGAATAGAATCACCAAATGATACAAAAAAGAACTGCTCGTTAGCACTTCTTTACAAAATATCTATCATATTAGATAAAAAATTAGATGATTTTTTAATAGATAATCGAAATAAATAATAATTCGATTATTTTTTTATAGCATTTTAAATATATTTTTTAATAATCGTATCAACTAAGGCATTAACTTCTGATATATCATTATTAATAGATACAGATAAATCATGTCTACTAGAAAACACATTACAACTTGCATGACATAAAGGATTTTTATTTCTTCTATCACATAAATTATTAATTAAAGTCCACATTTCCTTAGATATTTTCAATTTATAGACATATATATTTTTTAAGTCATCTTTTTTGTAATTAACCTTATCTATATTTTGGGAATAGCCATTTATTAATTCTATATTTTTAGTAATTGAATCAAAATAATTTTTATTATAAGCTTGAGCTTGCAAAATATTTCCATTCTTGATAGAAATAATCTCTAAGAATTTAAAAAAACTTATTGGAGTCTTTTCATATTTGAGTTTTTGAACTTGTAATTTTAAATTTGAATCAATAATGTTTTTTCTCCAATCATTCTTATAATATTTAAGAATAAAATCTACAATTTTAGGGCAAAATTTATTCATTTTATTTAGTAATTTAGTAGACGCAAAATTTCTATATAATAAGTATTGAAAAGCCATAAAATTATGTGATATTAGCCAATTTCCTTCTTCGGCACAACAATATAATTTATTTAAAAATTTATTTATGATATTTGAGTCGTGAGTATTAACAATTAAGGACACTAATCTTCTTGGATCTAATGATAAAATATAAAAATCTGAATCTATGATTTTAGTTATTTTATTTATTAACCTAGTTTCTTTTAACCAGGAAATATTTTTATACACTAAAATATATAATATTTGTCCCGCGTGATATATTGATTCGGGATTTTCAAAGTATTTATTAATTAATTCGATATATTTCAAATAGTTAATACTTCCATTTCGAGCATATTTAATAAGGTCTTTTAAAAAATTTGATAAATGATTTTTATATCCTAGTGGGATATTTATTCCATCTTGATAGTCTTCTAATATAGAAAAACTTTTTAAATCTGAAAAAATATTTTCTATTTTGTTAAAATTACTTTTTTTTCTGTTTATAGTTAAATTGTACTCATAAATTAAATTCTCATAAATTGATGATATTTTATTTTCAATTTTATCAGAATTAATTCTACCATCAATATTTATCAGAATATATAAATCATCAACATATCTGCATATTTTAAATTTTTTTATTGTTTCATCTTTAGATAATAAATTAAACAATCTATTATCAATAATATCAAAATATACTATTGTTGCTAAATAAGATGAAGTTACACCACATTCTGTTTGAGGAAAACTACCTTCTCCACACCATTTCATGAATTCTTTAAATACCATTTGTTCTTTTTGATTGAATTGAAAAGATGCTGATAATAGTTTTGTTAGTAAATTAATGTCTATTTTATTAAAATAATCTGATATATCTAGCTTATAATAATAATTGTATTCCAAAGATGCATCATTTACATATCTGACAAATTGACTATAACTATTTCTGTAATGTAAATTTCCATTTTCAAATTCTCCACCATATTTGACATAGATTTCTTTATTTCTTTTTTGATTATATTTTTTTGAAATATGCAATCCAATCGCAATATAATATATATACATAATTGGAGTTAATAAAAATCTTTTTCTATAACTTCCATCACTTTTTCTACAATAATTATCAATTTTATCAAAATTATCATATTTTGCAAATATAGCACCATTTTTGACATAAGAATCAAAAAAAGCTTCAGACGATATATTACTTAGATTATTAAATTTATAAAAAGGGTATAATTGCATATAAAACTTTCCATATTTCTTTGAATAATCTTTTATAAATATGCATGCTTCGTTCCAAGTATCATAAGATATGTTTATCATTAAGATCACCTCTTAATGTACTATTTTAACATATAAATATTAAATTTATGATACAAATCCCCTTTTTTATGTTAAACTATTAGTAGTGATTGATATTTATGTATCAATTCGTATATTGGAAAAAAGTTGTAGATACCTACGACATTGGCTCCAATTGAATACAACTTACGAACCTATTATGGTGTCGTAAGTTTTTTAATATCTAAAATCTAACCCACTGTTAGCTTGGAAGACATATATAGATGTTCTCTTTCTAGGAAGGAGGACATTTTTTAATGCTTAATTTTAAAACAATAGAAACATTAAAGCCTAACTCAATTATAAAACTAAAAATGTCGTTTTTATTTTGCTATTCATATGCTTTATTAAAAAAGATCGTGAACTTGTGATAAAATTATATAAAAGAGATATTAAATTTATTTTTTAGAATGAAGTGGTAGGTGATAAATATTGTGAAAAAAATCTATATAATAACAGGAGCAAATGGCTTTTTAGGTAATAACATTATAAGAAAGTTAGAGCAAGATGCCGATAACGAAATTAGAGCTTTTGTATTAAATGGTGATTCTATTAAATCACTAGAAAAATTAAAATGCAAAATATACTATGGTGATGTAACTAAAAAAGAAACTTTATCATCAATTTTTGAAAATATTGATGGTAAAGGAGTTTTTGTAATTCATTGCGCCGCAGTAGTATATATAAAATCAAAATACAATCCACTTGTTTATAATGTTAATGTTAATGGAACTAAAAATATAGTAGATAAAGTAATAGAGTCAAAAGCAAAACTTATCTATATTAGTAGTGTTCATGCAATTCCAGAACAACCTAACAATAAATTAATAACAGAGATAACTAATTTTAATCCTGATAATGTTAAAGGATTATATGCAAAAACAAAAGCAGAAGCTGCGAAGTATGTACTTGATGCAGTAAAAAATAAAAAAATTAATGCTTGTATAATTCATCCTTCTGGTATTATAGGTCCAAATGATTTTGGAAACAGCCACTTAACACAGTTAATAAAAGAAGTTACAAATGGCAAATTATTTGCTTGCGTAAAGGGTGGATATGATTTTGTTGATGTAAGAGATGTTGTAGATGGTGTTATTAGTGCTTGTAAAAGTGGTACTAATGGTGAATGCTATATCTTATCAAATAGATATATAACAATTAAAAAATTATGTGATTTGATTTGTGATGTGCAAGGAAGAAAAAAAATTAAAATGGTATTACCAATAGGTATTGCAAAATTAGTATCACCTTTATTTGAAGTATATTATAATTTAAAGAAACAAACCCCACTTTTTACAAAGTATTCACTATATACACTGTCTTCTAATGCTAATTTTAGTAATGAAAAAGCTAAAGAAAAGTTAGGATTTAAAAATAGAAATATGAAAGAAACAATAAAAGATACAGTTGAGTGGATAAACAAAAGTAAAAAAGATAAATAGTAATTTGATATTTTCATTTTATTGTGATTATATAAAAAATTAAAGGAGGTATTTTTTGAGAAAAATTAATATAGGTGTATTGGAACTCGTATTCAATTTGTAAAAACAAATCAATAGGAGAAAATAAAAATGAAATATGAAAAAACAAAAAAATACGATACTGAATTAATTAATCAAAAAATTATAGAACCTAACCCATTAAAATTGGAAGAAGAACTTATGAAAAACAATAGCATAAAAAAATTTTTAATAATATATATATAAACATATTGACTCTCCTCTTAGGGGATGGTGTATAAATATTTTTAGGAGGCGATATTATGTTAAAAATAGGCGATTTTTCTAAAATGTCAAAAGTTACTATTAAAGCTTTAAGATATTATGAAAAAGAAAAGTTATTAATTCCAAAATATGTGGATGAATCTAATGGTTATAGATACTATGAAAGTAATCAATTATTAGAATTATCAAGAATTATCTATCTAAAACAAATTGGATTAACAATTGATGAAATAAAGCAAATAATAATTAAAAAAGGGTCTTTAAATGAATTACTTAAAACAAAAAAGAAAGAATTAGAAAACACTATTTTTGAATATAACGATAAGCTATCCAAAATTAATTATTTATTGGAGGAAAATACTATGAAAGAGGAAATTTTTGAAAAGGTAGTACCTGCTTATTATGTTTATTATAAAGAAGGTGTTTTAAAAGATTATAGCGAAGCATCAGAATTTATTTTAAGTTCTGGAACTGAGTGTATGAAACTAAATCCTAATATTAAATGTGTTGAACCTGATTACTGTTATGTCAATTATCTAGATGGAGAGTATAAGGAAAAGAATATCAAAGTAAGATATGCTCAAGCAGTAATTAAAGAAAATACTCCATTTAAAGGGAATGAAAGTATTAAATTTATGGCTGTTCCTGAAACAAAATGTATTTGTATTTATCATAAAGGAGCCTATGACAATTTAGGAAATTCTTATGCTAAAATTATGAAATACATAGAGGATAATGGTCTAGAAATAACAGATTTTCCAAGAGAATGCTATATTGATGGAATTTGGAATAAAGAAAATGTGGAAGATTGGTTAACAGAAATACAAGTACCAATAAAGTAGAAAACGAGGTATATAATGGCATTATAAAAAAGAGTATAAAGAGTTTTATATGCCTAAAAATAAACCAAGTATAGTTACAATACCTAAGATGAATTATATTGCAGTAAGAGGAACAGGAAATACAAATGAAGAAAATGGATATGAATTAGATATTACTGATAAGAGATATCATCACGAGATTTATTTAAGTGATTCAAGAAAATGTGATGTTAGCAAATCAAAGACAGTTATAAGACATCCAATTAAAAAGATTAAATAGTAATTCAAATTTATTAGTGAGATTGGTTTGAAATATAACTAGTCTTTTTATTTTAAAAGAAAGAATAAAAACAAATTTCACAGGGTGATGAAAATGTCACAGTATGATGAAAATGTCCATCTAGGGGTGATGAATTTGTCATACATATAATATAAAATAAATATTTAATATAAAAGAATATAAATATATTTAAATTAGTATAAATATTTATATTAAAGTATAGAATATATGTTATACTATTAATAGATTGATTTAATCAATTACTTGTTTCTATTTTTTCGCAAATGACCCATGTCATTGCTCCAAAAATGAATTTTAATTATTAAAATATATAAATTTAAAATGAGCGTACTTAACTGAGATCGGAGGAAAAATGAACGAAAGATATCAAGAAGATTTAGACTATTTTTTGAATTTTGCCGAAAGTGAAAGAGGAAAAGAACTTGATAAGAAATATCCTAATGAAAGCATGCATTTGGACTTCTATTTCTTACACAGTAAAAATGAATTAAAAGACTTTATAAATACATTCTTAAAACTTCACAAGATAAATGACGATTATGACTTTTATTACTTTATGAATTGTATCATAAAATACATGAGTGGTCGTATAGATGCTCATACTAGAATAGTAATGAGCAATAACGATAACGCTTACCCACTTTCTATTCAAGCCATAAACAATAAATTATACGTTACAAAATGTAGTAATGAAAAGTATAGTTACAGTGAGCTTCTAGAAATTAATAAAGTAAGTATTAACAAAATAATAGAGGAAGTAGAAAAATTTACTAGTTATGGAACAACTAATTGGTTCCTAAACAGACTACATTTTTATTTAAATGATAAAAACATTTTATTATCTTTACCTAGTATAAAAAATAATGCTAAATATGTAGAATATAAAACTTCAAAAGGAATTATTAAATATGAAATAAATAAAGATTATTCTAATGAACTTGCACTTGTTAGAAAAGAAGATTTTAAACAGTATCAAATTAAAGACAATATATTAATTTTTAAATATCCAAAATGCACAGATAAATTTATACCAAACATCAAAAAGATAAAGAAGTTAATACATGATAATAATATCGATACTTTTATTTTAGATTTAAGAGGTAATTCCGGCGGAAGATCTTCATTAATAGAACCCTTAATAAAATATTTAAAAAGTACTAAACTAAAATTAGTAACTCTAGTAAATAAAAGTGTTTTTTCAAGTGGCAGAATGGCAGCTATAGGCATGCTCAGAATCGGAAGTAAAATAGCTGGTCAAGATATCGGTACTCCAATAAATTGCTTTGGATACTTATTTGGAAATGGACAGCTCCCAAATACTAAATTCACATTTAACTTTGCAAGAGTTTATTGGTATGAAGATGAAAAGAAGCACACAATAAAAGGAATTTATACTAAAAAGAAACTTCTTAAAATGTCAAAAAGTTTTTATGAACCAAAATATTTAAAAATAGACCATTATATTGACTTAACAATAAATGACTACAAATCAGGAAAAGATGTTATGTTAGAAAAATGCTGCAATTGGATAAAAAGTATTGACCGGGAGTAACACCCAAGTTTTATAATTGAATTGTAGTAAAAAACAAAGTAAAAACATACCACATATAAAAAAGGAAAATATGAAAAAGAAAATAATAATTGCAGTAATACTAGGAGTAATAATTTTTGGAGTAAGTGCTTACCTTTTATTAAGATGACAAGCAAGTAAAGAAACAAACAATGAAATTAAAAATCACAGTAAAACTTTAGTGGTGTACTATTCAGCACAGGTACATACTGATAAAATTGCTAAAGAAATAGCTGCTAACCTAAATGTCGATATCTTTGAACTTGTTCTTGAAAATGAATACTCAAGTGATGATTTGAACTACAATAACAAAAACTTTCGTTTTAACAAAAGAATATAAAGACGAAACATAAAGAGATATTAAATTAAAAACCACGACTATTGAAAAAAATGATGAAAGCATTAGACCGGAAATTAAAAATAAAGTAAATAATATCAATGAATACAGCAAGATTATAATTGGTTTCCAACAGTTGGATATACATTAGAAAACGTTGGATGAATCTTGGATGTCTTAATTTAGTAATAAAATTTACCAAAATGATGGTATAATTATATATAGAAGTGCCAGATAAATAGTAATTTGAAAGTGAGATGAAGATATGAACAAACAAGAAATATATGATTTTATAAAAAGCAAAAATATATGGTATGAAGTAACTGAACATAAAGCAGTTTTTAATATGGATGAATTATCTGAAATTGAAATGCCATACCCAGAATATGATGCAAAAAACTTATTTGTTCGTGATGACAAGAAAAACAATTATTATCTTATAACTATTAAAGGAAATAAAAGAATTGATTTAAAAGAATTTAGAACTAAAAATAATACAAGGCGTTTAAGTTTTGCTTCAGAACAAGATTTGATGAGTATTATGAATCTAATTGCAGGTTCGGTAACACCACTAGGTTTATTAAATGATAAGGAATTGAAAGTAATATTTTATTTAGATAAAGACTTTCTTAATAATAAACAAATAATCGGAGTTCATCCAAATGATAATACAGCAACACTTTGGCTAAAAATTACAGATTTAATTGATATTATAAAAGAACATGGGAATCAAGTTAATGTTATAGAGTTATAATAAAACAACAAATTACAATTTATTAGTAAGATTAGTTTGAAATATAACTAGTCTTTTTATTTTGAATAAGATTTATATTTTTTGTCTAGGGTAGAAAATATTTCCATCTAGGGTAGAAAATATTTCCATCCACGATGGAAGTTTTGTTTAACATAATATAATAAGCTAATATAAAGAATTAATATAACAAGAATATAAATATTTATATTAAAATATATAATATGTGCTATACTATTAATAGATTGATTTAATCAATTACTTGTTTCTATTTTTTCGCAAATGACCCATGTCATTGCTCCATGGTAAATAATAAGTCAGTCAATTATGATTGACTTTTTTTGTTGAACTCCATACAGTTAGCGGCTTGAGAAGGCAAAATAAAATTAAAATTTATGAGAATATACTCATGCCTATTAAAATTATCCTTTTTAATGGGTTAATTGACATAAATAATTTTATTGGTTACAATCATTTTAGAATTGATGTGAAATTTTTATGGGAAGATGGTATTCAGAGTTAGAGATTAAGTCTAAAAAAGTTAATGAAATTAAAGAGTTATTATTTTCAACTTATGATTTTGAGGATATGCACAAAGATGAAGAAGAGAAAAATGAAATATTTAATATAGAAAAAAACACATTAACTTTTGAAGGCGATGAAGGTTTCAATTTTACAAATAAAGACACTTACACAATACCAGATATTAAAGATTTATTTATTACTATTTGTAGTAAATTTTCAAAAGAAAAAATAGAAACAACTGCTATATTGGCTAATTCAATTGATAGTAGCTATATAGAATATAAAGTATCATACAAGGATAATAAATTGTTAATAAAAGAGAATAATAAAATAGTTGATGAGATTGATTTAAAAAAATATAAAAAGGAATCTAAAGAAGAAAAGTTAACAAAGTGGGATAGCAATAAATCAATAATAAACTTTTTTATAAACGAGGTTGAAGTTTATAAACTTCCTTGTTTACCTTCTGTTTTTATTGTTAAAACCCCAAATCTAAATTATTATTTAGATATATATTTTGATACATATTCTGATATGAGTGATCTAACAATTACTTTGCGAGATACAAAAAACGGAAAAGAAATAATCAAAATAGAAGGGGAATATAAAGAACAAGAATTTACAAAAAAAATAGCAAATGAAGTATTCAAGAAACTTGAAGATGAATTAAAAAAATTACAAATAGATATCATTGATATACATATTGCCACAGATGATGAAGAAAATGAATATTTCTCATTAATGGAAGAAATTATATGTAATAACGAATTCTAAAAAATATAATGATTTAGCGAATAACTAAGTCATTTTTTTATAAGAATATTATCTTGTTTTTAAATGAGCATTTATTGAAATTTTAATAAAACTATATATAATAAAATTAATTGTTAATTAAATGTTAACATTAATTGCGAAAGTTCAAACTAAAATCGATAGATATTTTTAACATAAGAAAGTATTATTATATCGAAAAGGAGAAATGATATGAATTTAGGAAATAAAATAATGACATTAAGAAAGAAAAATAATATGTCACAAGAAGAATTAGCAGAGAAGGTAGGTGTTACTAGACAAACCATATCAAAGTGGGAACTAGAAGAAACATCACCTGATATAACTCAAGCAAAAACTTTATCAAATATTTTCAAAGTAAGTTTAGATGAACTTGTTAATAATGATTTAAATAGTGTTATTGTTGAAAAAGTAAGTAACACAGAAAAACTAGCGGGAATAATTATAAAAATATTAAAAGTGTTTGGTATATTAGTAATTGCATTTATTCTTTTAATGATATTTCTTATAGTAATCTTCACTATAGATAATGATACAATGGGGGATAATACAGTGACTGGTAAATATGAATTAATCTGCACTCTTGATGGTGAAAACTACGCATATTCAATTGAATATAATAAAAATTTTCAAATAATAAGTTGTGGAGGAGATGCATTCATAAGTAATCATACTGATGTAGAAGGAATGGGGGACGCTAACAAAGCAATCGCCCACATAGAAGATTATTTTAAAGACCACAATGGAAAATGTGAAGTAAATAACTAAACTGATTGTTTAGTAAACTCAACTTTAAAGTTATAGTAAATATTACTTTCTCATGATAAATTTAAAATGTAATGAGGAGGAAAAAATGAAAAAAAATTTAAAATTAATTATAGCTATAATAGCTAGTTTATTAATAGGAGTTACAATTGGAGTATTAGTAAGTATTAAATATGAAAAAATAGAGCCACTTCCTGAACCAGAAGTTACAGGAGGAGAAAGAGGTCAACTTGGTATCGATAAAAATGTAAATGAAGAAACAATTGACAAATATTTAAATCGTAGTGATTCAGTTTATAGAGATATGAGATTACTTGTTGATCCAGGAAACTATGAAGCAATTGGTGGTGATTCACATTTATCAGGTATAGTAAAAGGATTTGAAGTAGTTCCTTATCCATACTTAACTGAAGTAAAAGGTTTACCAGAAGCAGTTGGAGATTCATACAAAGGAAAAACATTATTTACAGAACAAGAAAATGGTACATACAAAGCAAACTACAAAGAATCTATAGAAATTTTAGAATATTTATTTCCAAAAGACAAAAATATATTCTTAATGTGTGGTGGTGGAGGATATGCAGGAATGACAAAAAATCTTCTAGTATCACTTGGATGGAATGAAAATAAAATTTATAATACTGGTGGTTACTGGTACTACAATGGTAAGAATAATATACAAATAAAAAAAGAAGAAAATGGAAAAACAACATATGATTTTTGGAAAGTGAATTATCACGACATTAATTTTGATAATTTAACGGAAATAGATTAATGAAAAAAATATACTATGTAGTATTATGTATATTATTACTTTTTATCATGGGATGTAAAAAAAGTAATGAGAAAATCTCATTAGATAAAAAATATTATAACACTGGAGAATTTATAAATGTAAATAGCGAAGAGGTATCAAAACTAGATAGTGAAAATTATATTTTATATTCGTATAATAACTATTGTGCATTTTCAGTTCCATGTGAAGATATATTTAAAGAATTTATGAATAAATATAAAATAGATTTTCTATCAATAAAATTTGAAGAATTCAAAAAAACAAAGTATTATAAAAAAATAAAATACGCACCATCAGTAATTATCATAGGTAAAGGAAAAATTATAGCATATTTAGATCCTAATTCAAATGATGATTCAGATAAATACCAAGATGTAACCAAGCTTGAAGAATGGATAAAAGGGTATGTGGAAATTTCTAACGATAATTAAAATATAAGCAAAACTAAAAAGTTTTGCTTTTTTATATACAAATCTTTACATATATAATAAATATTATTTAAAAAAGTATTGACCGGAAGTAACACACGAGTTTTATAATTAAAGTATAAAATTATTTAAGGAAGGATGAGATATGAAAAAGAAAATATTGTTAGGAATTATTATTTTTTCATCAATAATATTGATCGTCTATGGAGCAATATGTATCAAAAGACAAATTGATATTAAAAATGAAAATAATGAAATCAAAAAAGAGAGTAAAATTTTAGTAGTATTTAATTTAGCTAAGGAAGTGTATAAAGATGAATAAAGAAGAATTTGATAAAACAAATGTATTTGGCTTAGGCGAAGAAAATGTAAACTTTGCAAAATATTTTATAGGTAAAAGTTACTTAAATCCACTAACTAACCCAAATGAAACAGTATTTATGGCAAACGTAACATTTGAACCATCATGTAGAAATAATTGGCATATTCATCATTCAACTAAAGGTGGAGGACAAATACTAATATGTACTGCAGGTAGTGGTTGGTATCAAGAAGAAGGTAAAGAAGCAGTTAGTCTTGAACCCGGTATGGTTATTACTATACCAGCTAACGTAAAACATTGGCATGGAGCTAAAAAAGATTCATGGTTTAGTCATATTGCAGTAGAAGTATCTGGAGAAAACACATCAAATGAATGGTGTGAACCAGTAACAAATGAAGAATATTTTCACTTAGGAGAATAAAATGAACAAAACATTAATAGTATATTATTCATATACAGGTAATACTAAGAAAATAGCAAATATTATAAAAGATAAATTAAATTGTGACATTTTAGCACTTGTACCAAAAGTTCCTTACAGCAAAGATTATCAAACAGTAGTAGATGAAGAACAAAGAAAAGAAGGTAGTGAACACTTAAGAGAATACGAAAGTATTAACGTAAATCTTGATGACTATGACACAATAATTATTGGAACACCTGTATGGTGGTATAGAGAAACACCAATTATAAGAACATTCTTAAAAGAAAATGATTTGTCAAATAAAAGAATAATACCATTCGCAACTAATGCAGGATGGCTTAGTAAAACATTTATAGAAATCAAAAAAATGTGTCCAAATTCAAAAGTTGAGAATGAGAAAAATATAGTATTTGAAAGTTATAGCGATGAACTAGTAACTCCCCTTAATGAAATAGAAGAATGGATAAAAACTATATAAATGCATAATATTTAAATATATGTTATAATAATTTTACCAGTTAGGGGGAAAGTATATGGAAAAAGGTTATCCAATTAAATATGCAGTTGAAAGATTAACAGTAGGTGGAGGTTATGTAAATGGTTTTGAAGATATAACTGAAGGATATATTGTATCTAAGTGTTATGTAGCTAACACTAAAGTAAGTTATTTTCATAGTATGGAGCCACAAGTAACGCATGAAGTAGTATTTCCATTTAGAAAATATGAAAGATTTAAGTTATATTTAGGGAGTGGTATTAAATATAGTGAAACACCTACAGAACCAACAAGAGATGCAAGTGGTAATGCATGTTATTCACAAACAGTAGATAAACTATTTGGTACATTTGAAGAAGCTAAAAAGGAAGCTGAAATAGCAAATAGTAATATATGGAAAACAGAACTAATGAATTTATCATTATTAGATGATGACTGGAAAGCAAAACATAAAAGAGCATTACTTGAACATAAAACTAAATTAGGAGTTTGTTCTTGCTATGAAAAATATATTTCAGAGCAAACTAAAGACATGGAAATAACACCTATGATAACTTTAAGTGAAGAAGAAAATTCAAAATTAACTTTAAAGCCTAAAAAGAATGACTAGCAATAGTCATTTTTGTCTGCTAAAAACATTTTTCTTTATATAATTTCTTAATTGTTATATAATAATATTAGGTGATTAACATGGACAGAATGAATGAAATAATAGATTTACTTAATAAGTATGCATATGAGTATTATACGTTAGATAAACCTAGTGTAGAAGATGCTGAATATGATAGATTAATGCAAGAATTAATAAGAATAGAGTCCAGTCATCCAGAATGGGTAAGACTTGATTCACCAACTAGAAAAATAGGTGGAGAAGTAATATCTGAATTTGAAAAAGTAACTCATAGAGTACCAATGATGAGTTTAGGAAATGTATTTAATGAAGAAGAAATAAGAGATTTCGATGAAAAAGTATCTAAGGTATTTCCAAATCATGAATATGTTTGTGAACTTAAAATAGATGGTTTAGCATTCAATCTTGAATATAAAGACGGAGTATTTGTAAAAGCAGCAACTCGTGGTAATGGAGTAGTTGGTGAAGACATAACTCATAATGTTAAGACTATTAAATCAATTCCTCACGTATTAAAAGAAAAAGTAGACTTAGATATACGTGGCGAAATATATATGAGTAAAAAAAGTTTCAATAAATTAAATGAACGTCAAAAAGAAAAAGGAGAAAACTTATTTCAAAATCCAAGAAATGCAGCAGCTGGTTCAATAAGACAATTAGATTCAAGTGTAGCTGCTAGTAGAGGTTTAGATGTATTTCTTTATCATTATCCAGAGACACCATTTAAAACTCATTATGAAACATTAATGTATATGAAAAGATTAGGATTTGTAGTTAATCCAAATATAAGATTATGTAAGAACGTTGATGAAGTTTTATCTTTTATAAAAGAGTGGACTGAAAAAAGAGATACTCTTCCATATGAAATAGATGGCATAGTTATTAAAGTAAATGATATAGCACAGCAAAAAGAATTAGGATTCACTGCAAAAGTACCAAAATGGGCAACTGCATATAAGTTTCCACCAGAACATGTACTAACTAAATTAACTGATATTATATTTACAGTAGGAAGAACTGGTCAAATTACTCCAAATGCTGTACTTGAACCAGTAAGAGTAATGGGAAGTACTATTAGTAGAGCAACACTTCATAATGCAGACTATTGTATAGAAAAAGATATACGTGTAGGAGATTATGTTTATATTTACAAAGCAGGAGATGTAATACCAGCAGTAGATAGAGTAGAATTAAAAAGAAGAAATGGAACGGAAAAACCGTTCGAAATGATTAAATACTGTCCAATGTGTGGAAGCGAGTTAGTACAAAAAGATGGAATGGTAGACTACTTTTGTGAAAATATTCACTGTCCAGCTCGTAAAATAGAAGGATTAATTCACTTTGTATCAAGAGGTGCTATGAACATTCTAGGACTTGGAGATAGAATTATGGAAGACTTCTTTAACTACGGATATATAAAGAAATTTAGTGATATTTATAAGCTAAGTAGCCACAAAGAAGAAATAACTCTACTAGAAGGTTATGGAAGTAAAAGCGTAGATGCGATACTAAAAAGTATAGAAGATTCAAAACAAAATTCACTAGATAGATTATTATTTGCTTTAGGTATTAATGGAATCGGTGCTAAAACAGCAAAACTTCTATGTAAATATTACACATCAATAGATTCTCTAATTGATGCAACAGAAGAAGAATTAGCAACTATTAGAGACATCGGACCAACGCTATCAGTAAATATTGTCAATTACTTCAAAGATGAAAAAAATATGGAAGAGCTAGAAGAATTAAGAAAATTTGGAGTAAATATGACATATAATGGTAAAAAGATGATAGAAGATGAAAACTTTAAAGATAAAAGATTCGTAATAACTGGTTCATTTGATAATATTAGTCGTGATGAAATAAAAGAATTTATAGAAGAACGTGGAGGACTTACAAGTGATTCAGTAAGCAAAAAGACTGATGTAGTACTAGTTGGAGAAGCTCCGGGAAGTAAAAGAGATAAGGCAATTGAACTAAATATTCCAATATGGAATCAAGAGAAATTGTTTGAAATTATGGGAATAGTGGAAAAATAGAATAAAATATAGTATAATTAAAAAGCCGAGGGAAGGTGTTTAAAAAATATGGGAAAAGTAAGACGTAATCAAGACAATAAAGTATTATGGGTTTTACTAGGAATTTTAGTAGTGTGTTTTCTAGCAATAGGAATTCTATTCTATAGATATTTCTACGCAGGAACAAGTTCATCAAAATATGGTGAAAGATTAGATGGAATAGAAAATTATCCATTAGGTGACAAATTCGAAGAAAAAGTAAAAGAAATATATAAAGATGAATCTTCAGTAGGAGATGTAATAGTTACAACTGAAGGTAAAATTATATATATCACAATAGATTTTAAAGAATCTATAAAGGTTTCTACTGCTAAAGATTTAGCAATCAAATCATTAGATGCAATAGGTGAAAAGAATTTAACATTCTATGATGTTCAATACTTATTAACTTATTCAGGAACAGAGGAAAATAAAAATTTCCCAGTATTTGGATCTAAGAGTGCTAAAAGTTTAAAGGTAGTATGGTGATATCATGAAGGGTAGTAAAAAAACAAGAAAGAATATCATAATAGCATTTACTGTAATATTATTTTTAGTAGTTGGTTTCTTCGCAACACTATATTATATAACAAGTACAGTAAATAACTATTCATACTCTGAAAAGAAATGGATAAATGATAACAAAGATACAAGATTAGATGTATATGTAGAAAATGGTTTACCAGTGTTTTCAGATAATGGAAAAGGTGTGTATTATGAATATTTAAAATCATTAAAAGAAACTACAGGTCTTACTATAGAAGCATCAACTTCTGATAATACAGATGTAAAATTAAATAATAAAACATCAGTAGATCCAGAAGATATAGTTATATATAAAGATCACTTTGTAGTAATTGGTAAAAAAGAAAGTGTTAATAAACTATCAGATTTATCAAATAAATCATTAGGTGTAATTAATACAGATAAAGAAACTATAGAAAGATATTTAACAGAATATCAAAATATTAGTATTACAGGATATACATCATTTGAACAATTAGAATCAGAGTATACAAGTAATACTATAGATTATATGATTATACCAATGTATAAATACTTAGATGAAATAGTAAAAAATGATTATGAAATAATATTTCATATGGATGGACTTTATTCATATTATTGTTTAGATTTACCAGAAGGTAATGAAACATTATCAAATATATTCAGTAAATTCTATTATAGATGGGAAAAAACTGCAACTAAGAAAATAAATGAATATTTCTTAGATTTATATTACACTACAAAGAATTATACTGAAATAGAAAAAGAATCTATAACTAACGATGATTTAATTGTAGGATACATTGAAAATCTTCCATACGAAGGTATGATTAGAAGAAACTTCACTGGTCTTACTGATACATACTTATCAAAATTTGCTGATATGACAGGTGTTACATATAAATATATTAAATATAGTGACACTAAAAAATTAGGTGAAGCATTAGATGACAAGAAAATAGATTTAGCATTAAATTATTATTCACTTGGAAATAAAAACTATACAAGCAGTAGAACATTAGGGCCAACTGAATATGTAGTAATAGCTCATGTAGATAACAATTTAGTAGTTAATTCACTATATAGTTTAAACAATACTGAAGTAAATATGTTATCAAACATGAACTTAAAATATAACATGGCCAGTAAGAATTTATTTGAAATAAAAGATTACGCTAATGTTAAAACAATGCTTAAAAATATAGATAAAACTTCAGTAATAATAATTGAAAAAGAAGTTTATGATTATTATAAAGATAAAGAACTTAAAAATTATAGTATAAGATACATAGATAAAGTTAAATTAAACAACTCATTCTTACTTAATAACGAAAATAAAGCATTTAATAAATTGTTTGATTTCTATTTGAGTACACTAAGTTCAAATGAAATAAAGAATGATACAGTAGCAGGAGTTATTGAAACATTAAAAAATAACAGAGTATTTAACTTCATAATGAGTAATTTAATATGGATAACAATAGCTTTATTAATATTAGCATTCGTTATATATGGAATTACTAAAAAAGTTCTTTATACTAAAAAAACTAAGAAAGAAGATAGATTATATTACTTTGATGCGATGACTAACTTAAAAAATAGAAATTTCTTAAACGATAATATAGATTTTTGGAGTTCTAACAAAGTATATCCTCAAGCAATTGTAGTAATTGATATTAATGCATTAAAAACATTAAATGATAAATATGGACATGAAGCAGGAGATAATCAAATCAAAGCAGTCGCAAGTGTACTTATAAAAACACAAAGAGATAATTCTGAAATAATGAGAACTGATGGAGATGAATTTATCATCTACTTAATAGGTTATGATGAAAAGAAAGTAGGTTCTTATATACATAAATTAAATCGTGAATTAATTTCATCACTACCAAATAAAGACTATAGTGTATCAATCGGTTACTCAATGATAACTAATGAACAAACCACTATAGATGATGCTATTAATGATTCACTTGCAATGATTAAAAAATCAAAAGGAAAAATGTAATGAAAGAAAAGATAAAAGAAATATATAATTTAGTATTTGGAAAAGAACTGGGAGTACTGCCAGGTAATCTGGCTTTCTCATTCTTTTTAGCATTAATTCCATTACTAACATTAATATTCTTTTTTCTTACTCAATTCAATTTACCAATAGATATTATTCAAAACTTCTTAGTGGAAACATTTCCTCCAGGAGTAGTAGAACTAGTTCAACCAATATTTACTGATCAAATAACATTAAGCTCAGTAATAACACTAGCATTTGGACTTATAATTTCAGCAAATGGTTGTCATGCTATAATACTAGCAAGTAATACAATATTCGAAGTAGAAAATGCTCCATATTTAAAAAGAATGATAAAAGCAATTATACTAACATTTTGTATAATTCTACTATTTGCATTCATTGTTATAGTTCCGCTATTTGGTAAATCAATTTTAGCACTTATTGGTACATTTACTGATTTCTTAACTAAACATGAAAGATTAGTAAATACAGTATATGTCATATTACAAGTACCAGTATCATTAATATTTGTATATTTCTTTATAAAACTAGTTTATACAATCGCACCAGATGAAAATATACCAAGTAAATATATGACTAAAGGAGCATTATTTACAACTATTACATGGTTATTGCTTACTAATGTATTCTCATATTACATTAATAATATAGCTAAATACGATATGATATATGGAAACCTAACAAATATAGTTATATTACTATTATGGTTCTATGGACTAGCGTATGTATTTGTTTTAGGACTTTACTTAAATAAATATAATACAGATTCAAATATAGAAAAAACAAATACAATAAAATTAGAAGAAATAAGAAAGAAAGTAAAAGATACTAAAATTACAAAAGAAAAAAATAATAAAAAATAATGTCAAATTCGACATTATTTTTATTTTATAAGTGTTAAATTATACTTGGTGAATAAAATGTTAAAAGTAAAAATTATAGATGAAAATCATGAAAAAGACTTAGAAAGGAGTATAAATACATTTTTAATATCTGGAACTTATGATATAATAGATATACAGTTTAGAACTGCTGTTTCAATATTTGGCGATGAACAAATATATTGTTTTTCAGCAATGATACTGTATAAGGAGAAGGTATGAAAAAAAATTCATTTATAGAAGGAACTATTTTCGCATCACTTTCATTTTTAATAATAAAGTTTCTTGGTGCTATATATGTAATTCCTTTTTATGCTATAGTAGGGGAACTTGGTGGTGCTTTATATAGTTATGCATATACTGTATATAGTTTAATAGTTAATATTTGTACAATTGGTATTCCTCACGCTATAAGTAAAATTATAAGTGAATATAATACACTTGAAATGTATGAAGCAAAAGAGCGAACATATAAAATAGGTAATAAGATAATGATAGTGTTATCAACTGTGTTATTCTTGCTTATGTTTATATTTGCTAAAGAAGCAGCATACATTTTTATAGGTGATATAGATTCTACAGGTAATTCTATAGAAGATGTAGTATTAGTTATTAGAAGTATTTCTTTTTGTTTGTTAATAGTTCCATATTTAGCAGTAAAACGTGGATACTTACAAGGACAAAAGTTTATAACTGTAAGTACTACTGGAGAAGTAATAGAACAAGTAGTAAGAGTTGCATTTATATTAGTTGGTTCATACCTAGCAATAAATGTATTTGGTGCTAAAACAAGTGTAGGTGTAGCAATAGCAGTATTTGGAGCATTCATAGCAGGTTTAGCTGCATACATTTATTTAGAAGTAAAAATTAGAAAAAATAAAAAAGAATTTAATATGCCAGCTAAGAATCAAAAAGATAAGGTAACAGACAAAACAATATTAAAGAAAATAGTATCATTTAGTATTCCGTTAATGATAGTATCAATAACAACAGATCTTTACAATATGACAGACTTATCACTTATTATTAGAGGTCTAGGATATCTAGGATATAGTGGCAAAGTTGCTGAAACAATAGGTAGTATAATGGCTACTTGGGCAACTAAAATATGTTTAATAGTAAATGCTATAACATTTGGTTTAACTATAAATATAATACCTCATATGTCAGCAAATTACGTTAAAAAAGATTATAAAGCAATAAATAGTCAATTCATAAAATCAATAGCAATGGTAATAGTAATAGGACTTCCAATGAGCGTAGGTATTTCATTACTAGCAGAAGAAGTATATTACATATTCTATGGTTATAGTGAATATGGTACAATTATATTAAGATTCTTACCATTCTCAGTAATGCTTGGTAACATTAATATGGTTGTTAATACTTCACTTCAAAGTTTAGATAAATTTAAAACTATATACATAACAACATTCGCAGGACTTCTAACTAATGCAATACTAGATGTACCACTTATGATTCTTTGTGATAAAGTAGGTATATATCCATACTATGGAGCAATCATTTCAACAATAATAGGAAGCTCATTAGCACTTTTCATCTCACTAAAGAGACTAAAGAAAGATATGAAATTCAAATATAAAGATTTACTAACAATCTTAAAGAAATCAATAGTACCACTACTAAGTATGTCTGCAATAGTATTTATTTTAGAACGTTTAATAGCACCATTCTTTACTACAAGAATAACTTCTATTATAACTTGTACTATCTGTGCTGTAGTAGGTGCAATCGTATATGGAGTACTTGCATACAAGAATAATTTACTTTATGATTCACTTGGCAAAGAATATGTAGATGAAATACTAACGAAATTAAGACTAAAAAAGAAAAATTGATATAGGAAACTATATCAATTTTTGTTTACAATAACTTTAAAATGAATTTGATAACTAATAAACAATTTGCTAAAATAAGAGTAGGTGATAATAATGAATAACTTAGATAAATACTGGGATAAAATACATTTGAAATATACTTCCACGTATGATAACTGGTTTGACAAATATATACACTTACTTAACAAAAAAGACAAAATAATAGAATTAGGTTGTGGAAGAGCATATACAAGTCTTTATTTACTAGATAATGGTTTTAAAGATATAACTGCTTGTGATTTTTCAACCGAAGTAATTAGTATTTTAAACACTGAACATAAGGAATTAAATACAAGTATATTTGATATGAGCGAAAAATTACCATTTAATGATAATGAAATAAATGTTATTATCGCAGACTTAAGTCTTCATTACTTTGATTTTAAAACAACAAAATATATAATGAAAGAAATACATAGAGTACTAAACAATAATGGATACCTGATAGGTAGAGTAAACTCAGCTAATGATAAATATCATATACCAGTAAATGCTAAAGTATTAGAAAAAAATTTCTATTATGATGGAGAAATATATAAAAAATTCTTTGAAGAAGATGATTTAAAAGATATATTTAAAGATTTTGAAATATTATTTTTAGAAGAAAAACATACGGATAGATATGAGAAACCTAAAACGTTATGGGAATTTTGCATAAAAAAATTAGATAAGTGATTATCTAATTTTTATTTCATTCCAAATGTTTTAAATAATAAAGCACCAACTATAAATCCAATACAAATAGTAATTAGAACTACATAAATTAACATATATTTATTAGCAAAGGCAGCACTTCCATACTTATATCCTGGATATCTTAGTAATGGACCAGATTGTTCTTCAATCATTTTACTTTCTTCTTCTTGAAGTTCATCTTGAAATTCTTGTCCTTCTTTTGTTTGCTTTATTTCATCAGGTGTACCTCTTCTAAGAGCTCTTAATTCTTCAACAGTAAGTTCTTCATTATTAACAAATTTCATGCATAGCTTCTCATATTCTTCAGGAGTTAAAACTTTTTCATCATCTTTTTCTTCTTCTTGAGGTTTATTAGCTTTTCCATCTTCTTGCACTTTTGATTCAGGGTCATCGCCAACTATGGTAGATTCAACACGACCATTATCATCATTAGTAACTACAATATCATTAGTTTCCTCAATAACATGTATTTTTTGATCACTACTATGAGTTATAACATCATCTTGACTATCTAATCTAAATTGTTCTTTACCATGAATATAGTTTAACATATTAACTTCTTCATTATTCAAGCTTTCTGTTTTAATATCTTCTTTAACATTTAAATCTGTTTCAGGAATATAAGAGGTTAATTCTTTGAAAAATGCTTCAGCATCTAATTTATCTCCAGGTTGAAGTTCTTGCATAGTACGTCTATATATTTCTGAAACATGTTTAGAATCATTACTTTCTACTAAATGAGTTTCGTCATTTTTATCGACATACTTGATATATTGAACACCATCTAAATATACTATTTGTACTCTGCCTTCCTCATCGATTTTTCCCCCATTACCATTCAAAGGAGTAGCTTCTTGAGGTTTTAAAATAGCTTCAGCATTTTCTAAACTTTTTAAATAATCTTCAACAGCAGCATTATCACATTTAGTAACTAATTCTTCAAGTTTTGCATCATCAAGTAATTTTATTGCATCTTCAGTAAATACTTTTTCATCAAGGCCATCACCAAGCTTATCATATAGTGCTTTAACTGCTTCAAGATTTTCTTTAAATTCAGGTTTTTCATCTAAATTAATATTTAATTTTTCAGCTATCTTTTGTGAATAATATTCAATTAAACCTTGATTTAAAAATCCACCATATAATATTTCTTTATATTCACCATTAGGTAATGTTAATTCTTTAGTACAAGTCACATCTATAACACTGCCAGTTATTTTTCTAATGACATTATTAACTACAACACGAGGACTTCCCTTAATTATTTCCTCATCTATAAACTCAGTATTATTTAATAACGTTACTTTATCACTTGGAAGCATTTTTCCATATAAATTCATAAGAATAAGTTTAATTTGTGCTTCTAATTCTTTAGCCATATCCAATGTAACTATCATATGTTTACCTCCATTATTATACTAAAATAAGTATATACTATTTTAAGAGTTTTTACAACTTTTTTTTTGACAGTAGGTATGATATAATATTTATACATTAATTTGTATGGAGGTGACTTATGAAAGTTATATTTATAGAGGATGTTAAAAAGCAAGCAAAGAAAGATGAAATCAAAGAAGTAAAAGATGGATATGCTAAATTCTTAATTTCTAAAAAGTTAGCAGTACCATACACATCAAAAAGTATGAATGTTCTTCAAGGTGAAATAGATGAAAGAAACGAAAAAGAACAAGAATTAATTAAAGAATGCAACGAAATTAAAAATAAACTTAAAGATAAAAAAATAGAATTTAAAGTAAAAACAGGTGCAAACGACAAAGTATTTGGTACAATAACAACTAAACAAATTAGTGAAGAATTATCTAAGATGGGATACAATATAGATAAGAAAAAAATAATAATAGATGGAGAAATAAATTCACTAGGAACTCATATAGTAACTATTAGTCTACACAAACAAGTAAGTTTTACAGTGAATGTAGTTTTAACTAAGTAGGAGTTATATATGGCAAGACAAGAACCTCAAAATAAAGATGCAGAAATATCAGTTCTTGGTTGTGGATTCTTAGAAAAATCAGCATTAGACAGAATACTTGATGAAGTTACTGAAGAAATGTTTTATTATGAAGAAAATAGAATAATATTCAAAACTATGAAAGAACTTCATATAAATAATATACCAGTAGATGTTCAAACAGTATGTAATGAATTAGATAAATCAAAATCATTATCTAAAGTTGGTGGAGTAGAGTACATTGCTAAGATTATAGATTCAGTACCTTCTACAGCAAACTTAGGATACTATATAAAAATTATATTTGAAAAAAGTGTACTTCGTAATTTAATCGAAAAAAGTACTAAAATACAAGAAGAATGCTATGATGAAAAAGATTCAGTCGTAGATATAGTAGAAAATGCTGAAAGGAATATTCTTAGTGTTTACAATGATAAACTAGGACGTGATATCCAAAAAATACAAGATGTACTTCCAGAGGTACAAAAAAATCTAGAAGCTCTAGCTGATTCAGGCGAAGAATATACTGGTCTTAGAACAGGATATTATGACTTTGACGCGATGACAAGAGGTCTTCAAAAGAAACAAGTTATAATTATAGCCGGTCGTCCAGGTTGCGGTAAAAGTGCTTTTTCACTAAATGTTGGACTTAATGCAGCAATACATGATAAAAAAAGTGTAGCATTATTCTCACTAGAAATGGGTGTAGATGAAATTGCAAAAAGAATGTTCGGAGTAGTTGGTAGAATTGATGGAGATGTTTTAAAAACAGGTAAACTTAAAAATACTGACTGGAAAAAATGGAACGAAGCAATGAGTGAACTATCTGACACTAAATTTTATGTAGATGATTCAGGTGGTCTAACAGTAAGTGAAATAAGAAGAAAATGTAGAAAACTAAAAAATTCAGATGATGGTTTAGATTTAATAATTATAGATTACTTACAATTACTTTCTTCATCAAGCAAATATGCTGGACAAAGAGTTCAAGAAGTAAGTGAAATAAGTCGTGATATAAAGAAACTAGCAATGGAATTAGATATTCCAGTTATAGCACTAGCCCAACTATCAAGAAGCGTTGAGCAAAGAAAAGGCGGTGACAATAAACCTAAATTATCAGATTTAAGAGAATCTGGTTCTATAGAACAAGATGCCGATATCGTACTTTTCCTTCATAGCGATGAATATGGAAAATATGATGGCAATGTAAATAGAAAAATAGAATTATTAGTTGCAAAACATAGAGCAGGTTCAACCGGAACAGTAAACTTATTATTCAAGATGAACACAGGTAAATTTGATAATTATTCAAATAAGGAAGATGGAAATGAATAAAAAAGAATTAACAACTGCAAATATATTATTTGGTATATTCGCAATATCAATAGTTCTTTATATGTGTTTAACATTTGAACCAATAGAAAGAACTGTTAATAGTTACTATCAAGTATCTTTAGGTGGCGAAAGAATAGGTCTTATAAAATCAAAAGATGAACTTTATGACCTAATAGATAAAGAACAAACAGAATTAAAAGAAAAATATAAAGTTAATAAAGTATATCCACCATCAGGATTAGAAGTACAAAGTGTTAAAACATATAAAAACAATGTACTAACGTCAAAAGAAGTATACAATGAAATAAAAGACTTAGATCCATTCACAATCGAAGGATACGAAGTAACTGTAACTTTAGAAGATAATACTAATAAAAAATTCTATTGCTTAAATAAAGAAGATTTAGACAAAGCTGTAGAAAATACTATAACAGCATTCTTAGATAAAAAGGATTATCAAAACTATTTAGATGGTAAAGAAAAAGATACTGATGAAGAAGGAACTGAAGTAACAGATGTATACTTTGGTGATGATGTTACTATAAAGAAAACACTTATATCAACAGAAAATGAAATAATGACAAATGCTGATGATTTAAGTATGTATTTCTTATTTGGTACAACAAATTTAACACATAAATATGCTGTACAAGAAAGTGATACAATAGAAACAATTGCTGAAAAGAATAAACTTGGAGTACAAGATTTCTTAATAGCAAATCCTGATATAGCAGGAGAAAATGCACTTTTAGCAGTAGGACAAGAAGTAATCGTAGCTACTATCGATCCAGTTGCTAAAATAATGGTTGATTCATTTGAAACAGAAACTCAAACAATAAAATATGATACTAAAGTAGTACTTGATAAATCATTAGATGCATCAACAAAATACGTTAAACAAAAAGGCGTAAATGGTCTTAGTAAAGTTGTATTTGCTACTCAAGAACGTAATGGTATCATCATGAAATCTGAAATGGTTTCAGAAGAAATAATCAATGAAGCAGTAGAAGAAATAGTAGTAATAGGTGCAAAAAATGTATCTTACTATGGAAATACAACATACTGGGCATGGCCAACAACACAACCATTTAGATTCTCATCTATGTATGGTTACCGAAGAGATCCAGTAACAGGTGAAGCAGGAGCAATGCATAGAGGAGTAGATATAGTAGGTACTAAATCAGATAATATATTCGCAATACAAAGTGGTACAGTAGTTGCTTCAGGATGGAGTGGCTCAATGGGTAACCATGTTGATATAGACCATGGAAATGGATATACTTCTATATACATGCATTTAGCTTCAAGAAAGGTAGACAAAGGAGAAAAAGTTGATAAAGGCCAATTAATAGGTATAATGGGTTCAACTGGTAAATCAACTGGTAAACACCTTCACTTAGCTATTAAAAAGAATGGTCAATACATGAATCCAATGTTAATATATAAATAATGATAAGAATATTATGCGTAGGTAAAATAAAAGAAAGATACCTAAATGATTTAATACAAGATTATAAAACTAGAATAACTAAATATCATAAAATAGAAATTATAGAACTTAAAGATACTAATATTAATAATGAATCAAATGCAATATTAGGGTCTATTAATGATAAAGACTTTAATATATGCATGGATATAAATGGAAAAGAATATACTTCAGTAGAATTATCAAACATAATAGATAATGCTTTCACAAACGGTTATGGAACAATAACATTCATAATAGGTGGAAGTGATGGAATAAATGAAAATGTTAAGAAAAAGTGTGATTTAAGATTATCTTTTTCAAAATTAACATTTCCTCATGGATTATTTAGAGGTATATTATTAGAACAAATATATAGAAGTTTTAAAATATTAAATAATGAAAGTTATCATAAATAGTGATAACTTTTTAAATACATAAATATAATTAGTATGTGGACTTTACTAATTGTATTTTTATTTTGTTTATCATTTATTTTAAGTATAAAATTAAAATTTAAAAATTATAAAATTAACCTAAAAGAGATACTTACAAAAGATAAAACATCTTTATTTTTAACACTGGGTACAAAGATTGGAGTAGGTTCTTTAATAGGAACAACATCTTCAATAATTATAGGTGGCTTTTCATCTGTTATATGGATGATACTTTTTTCATTTCTTGCGACTTCAATTATTTATGTTGAAAGCTACTTTGGAAATAAATATAAAAAAGAGAATAAAAATAATTATGTAGGAGGACCATACTTCATACTTAGATATGGACTTAATAAAAAAATACTTTCACTTATAGCATTAATACTTTTAATAGTTATATACTCATTTTTATTTCAAATGATTCAAATGAATTCTATAGGCTATTTACTAGAACTACTTAATATAAAGAATATAATAATTATTATAATCTCAATCTTGGTACTAATAATAACATTTAGTCTTTCGATAGATGAAGTATTATCATCTTTAAATAAAATAGTACCAATAATGTGTATACTTTTTTTAGTAGTAAGTATATATGGAATAATAAAGAATTTTAACTTGATAAATATTAATATATTTTTAAAAGATATAACAAATTCTAAATCAATATTAACTGGTTTAATAATTGGTATAAAAAGAAGTATATTTATGAATGAATTATTAATAGGTACTACTAGTACAGGAAGTGCTAGTGATAAAAATGATTTGAAAACATCAATAAACTATCAAATACTTAGTGTGTATTTTATAGGAATATTTATAACAATTATTATTACACTTTTATTACTAATTTATATGAGTACTAATGATATAATAAATAACTATAATTTACTTCTTACTGGAGTATATACACAAATACTAGGTAAATACGGACTTTACTTTTTATTAACACTTTACATATTATTTGGTTTTACAACTATACTTAGTGGTTACTACATAGGAAAAAACAATATAGAGTATTTGACTAATAACAAGAAAATACTAAGCATATTCAAGATTATATTCATATCATTCGCAGTAAGTGGAATATTATTTAAAAGTAATTTTTTATGGAATCTCGTAGATAATTTAATTTTCATAATGATAATAATCAATAGTTATAGTATAATAAGGTTAATAAAATGTAAAAAGGAGAAGATATGAAAAAAATAATTGGAGCTTTATTAATTGGCTTAGCACTTATATTTTGCTTAACTGGATGCAATAATACAGAAAAACTTATAGGAGAAGAATCAACTGTAAAAGTAGAAAATGATGAAGTATCATTAAAATTAAAAGAAGAAACTTTAACAAAAACTGGAGCAACTTTCGTACTTGAAAATAATATGAAAACAGCTATAGATTATACACCAGCTTATGAAATTGAAATGAAAAAAGATGATGTATGGTACAAACTAAATGTTGTAAATGAATTCGCAGATGAAATATATGAAGTTGATCCAAAATCAACAGATCAAATAATTATTGATTGGAAACAAAGTTATTCTAAATTATCAAAAGGTGAATATAGAGTAGTTAAAGAAATATCTGTACCCGAGACACTTGAACTATTCTATGTAGTGGGAGAATTTACAATTAAATAACATTTGCAAGGAGTTAAAATAATGAAGAAGTATTGGATATTTTATATAGTAGTGGCACTTTTAACAATAACAATGATCGTAACTAAAGGTTTTCCATCTAACATGCTAATGTATTCATATGATGAAGTAGAACAAGGTATAGTAGATGGATTTCAAGGTGATGTTAGTTTATCACAAATAAATATAATTTATGTATCATTCTTTACTTTATTAACAATAGTTATAACAATAAGTAAAAAGAATAAACTAAAATTAAAATGGTTATTTATGTGTATAATTATTGGACTTATGTTCTTGGTACGTTTAGGAATAGATTCATATTCTGGAGGTATAGCCGGTATTTTAGGAGATCAAGGTATATACTTATGGAATATATGGAAATATATAAGTAATTTTTAGGAGTAATTATGATAGGCAATGATTGGGATATAGTATTAAAAAGTGTATGGGAAAGTCCTGGATTCCATAAATTTATGAATAAAGTAAAAGAAGAGTACAAGAATTATACTTGTTATCCAGCATATGAAAATATATTTAATGCATTAAAAAGTACACCATATAGCAAAGTCAAAATAGTTATTTTAGGACAAGATCCATACCATGGAGAAGGTGAAGCTCATGGCCTTTCATTTAGTGTACAAGAAGGTATAAAACTACCACCAAGTCTTCAAAATATTTATAAAGAATTATATGATGACTTAGGAATTAAAAATGGCCCAAGTGGAGACCTAACACCATGGACTAAAGAAGGAGTACTTTTACTAAACAGTGTATTAACTGTTAGAAAAGATATGCCAGCATCACATAAAGATCTAGGTTGGCAACTTTTAACAGACCATATAATCAAACTAATAAATCTAAAAAAAGAACCAGTAGTATTCATACTATGGGGAAATTTCGCAAGAAGTAAAAAAGTATTTATAACAAATCCTAAACACTTAGTAATAGAAAGTACTCATCCAAGCCCATTCTCAGCAAGAAATGGATTCTTTGGAAGTAAACCATTTTCTAAAGCAAACAACTTCTTAAAAAAGAACAATATAAAAGAAGTGAATTTCACACTTCCAAATCATTATTAAAACTATCGTCTATTTCTTTACCTTCAAGTAAAGTTTTAATCTTATAACCTTTTAATTTAGCTACTAGATTAAAAGGTATTTTTTTAATTAAATTATTATATTCTAAAGTATATTTATTATAAAAAGTTCTAAGAGATATTATATGTAATTCATTATCCTCATAATCATCAATATTATGATTAAACTCCTTAACATCTTTAGTTTCTTTAGTTTTTTTATTGTCTTCACGAATCTCTAATATTTCACTATAACATTTATCAAAAACACTTTCATCTTTAAAGTTAACTAAATCATCTACTTCTATATTATTCACTTCATCAAAAGTATTGCTTTCAATCTTTAATTTCTTAGTGACATAATTAATCATCTTAACTAATAATTCTTTTTTATTCTTCATCTTTTCTAACATATCATTTTCAGCATTATTAAGCATCTTATATAAATTATCTATTCTTTCTTTAAAGAACTTTAAAAGAATATTTATAAGTAAAAATAAAACTATTAAAATTACTAATACCAAAGCTATTATATTTAGAGTTTTCATGTAATCACATCCTATAAGATATTATATCAAATATTGATACTTTTTTAAAGTTATTTAGCGTAAGTTATTTCTTCATCAAACTCAACAAAATCTAAATATATCATAAGTATTAAATAGTTTTTACCATTATCTTTATCATTTATTACTAAGTTATCACGACCAGCATGTTCTATATAACCTGTAAAAACTCTATCTCTCCATTCAACGGAGTCCGAAAAAGATGCATGCACTCTAACTTTTTTACCAATATTATTTCTAAGAATATTTTCTATATAACTTTGTTCACTAGTAAGAGCATAATCATCACTTGGTTTCTTTTCATAGTATTCATTATTCTCACGTTCTATATCATTTATAAATACTGGGCTTTGATAATAACTTCCATTCACTCAAATCACTTCCTTTATAAGTATTAAATGACAAAAATAGTAAGTTTGTGATAAATTATTGTGTAAATTATAGTATAATTAACTTGGAGGTAAACATGAACATAAAAATAGGTGTATCAAACCATCACATTCATTTGACTAAAGAAGTATTAGAAATATTATTTGGTAAAGGATATGAATTAACTCCTAAAAGATATTTAACTCAAAAAGGTCAATATGCGTGTGAAGAAACAGTAACTCTTAAAAAAGAAAAAAAAGTATTAGAACATGTAAGAATTATAGGTCCATGTAGAAAGTATACTCAAGTTGAATTACTTGAAACTGATAATGAATTCTTTGAACTAGACTGCCCAGTAAGAAAAAGCGGAGACTTAGTAGGTAGTGAAACTATAACTATAGTGGGTCCTAAAGGTGAATACGAAGCAGTAGAATCAACTATTATTGCTGATAGACATATTCATATGAGTAAGGAAGATTTAGAAACATTCAAAAGACATAATGATGAAGTAGTAAAAGTAAACGTAGAAAATGGTGTTACTTTAGATGATGTACATATCAAATCAGATGAAACTTGTGTACTTGAAATGCATATGAATAAAGATGAAGCAACAAAGCTTGGTATTGAAACTGGAATGGAAGTGAAGATATGCTAAAAGTTGAGCATGTAACTAAATACTATGACAACTTTAGAGCAGTAAATGACCTTTCATTCGAAGTAAAAGAAGGAGAAATATTTGGTCTTTTAGGTGTTAATGGTGCTGGTAAAACAACAACATTCAGAATGATTATGGGACTTCTTGATAAAACAGAAGGAAATATTACACTTAATGGTAAAAAGATAGACTATAGTGTATCAGATGAAATAGGTTTCTTAACAGAAGAAAGAAGTTTATTACCATCAAAAACAGTATTAGAACAAGCTATATTCTATGGAGTACTAAAAGGATTAACTGAAAAAGAAGTAGAAAAAAGACTAGATAAATACCTAGAAGAATTTGATATAACAGACTATAAAAATAAAAAGATAAAAGAACTTTCAAAAGGAAACCAACAAAAAATACAATTCATAATAAGTATAATTCATGAACCAAAACTACTTATACTAGATGAACCATTCAGTGGACTAGATCCAATAAACGTAGAAATGTTCAAAAAAGAAATACTAAGACTTAAAAAGAAAGGTACTATGATTATATTCTCATCACACATGATGGAACACATAGAATACTTTTGTGATTCACTAATAATTCTTGTAAAAGGAAATACAGTCTTAGAAGGAAAACTAACTAAAATAAAGAAAGATTTTAGAAAGAAAAATGTAAAAGTACAAGCATCTTTAGATGAAAAAGAAATTCTTAAAGTTAAAGGTGTTGAAGGAATAGAAAAGAATAAAGACGAGTACACTATTAAACTAGAAGATGAATCTTATGTTAATGACTTATTTAAAGCAATATCTAAGTATGATAATGTAACTAAATTCGTTGTTGAAGAACCAACTTTAAATGAAATATTTGTTAGTAAAGTAGGTGAAGTATATGAAAAATAAATTCAAGTTTTTAACAAAAGATAGTCTTAAGAAAAAAATATGTACTAAGTCATTCTTGATAGTAAACATAGTTATATTCTTAATAACAATTTGTCTAATTAACCTAGATAGTGTTGTTAAACTATTTGGTGGAGACTTTGATAAAGAAATAAATGTATACGTTATTGATGAAGTGGGTATCTATGATGAACTTGAAGAAACAATGAAAACTGGATACAAAGATATACTAAATAACTATAATGCTAGTCTTACTAAGACAGATAAGACATTGGATGAATTAAAAGAAGAAATTATTAAAGATGAAACAAAAGATATAATAATAAATATTAAAAAAATTGAAACTACAACACTTGATAAAATGTTTGATGTAGATATGATATCTTATGATTATATTGATAATATCTTATATCAAGACTTGCTTAATGCTCTTAATACTACTAAAGTAAATATGGCAATGAAGAGTGCAAATATTAGTGAAGAAGTGTTAAGTAGTATATATAAAAATGTAGAAATAAATAGAATATATTTAGATGAAAATTTAAATGAAAATGAAGAACTTATTAAATTAATAGGTAGCATAATTATAATAGTATTTATAGTACCATTCTTTATATTAATAGTACTTATGGTTCAAATGATAGGTGCAGAAATTAATGAAGAGAAGAGTACTAAGAGTATGGAGATAATTATATCGAGTGTAACACCTGAAGCACATTTTATGTCTAAGTTAGTCGCATCAAATGTATTTGCTTTATTCCAAGGATTCTTACTTCTATTCTATGCTTTCATAGGTAGTGGTATTAGATTCTTTACAACTTCAGGAAGTGTTACTTCAGGAGTAGTAGGAGCAGAAACTACAAGTAAAGTAAGTACATATATAACGATGTTCTTACAAAGTGATATGGCATCTAAATTACTTGCTGGTATACCATTCTTCTTAATATTAATAATACTTAGTTTCTTAGCATACTCATTATTTATAGGTGTACTTGCTAGTATGACAACAAGTATGGAAGACTATAATCAAATACAAACACCAGTTATGATCTTCTTAATGTTAGGGTATTATTTAGCACTTTATGCATCCGTTTATCAAGGAGCTGTATTCATAAAAGCAGCTGCATTCATACCATTTATATCAGGTATACTCGCACCAGTAATGTATACGCTTGGCGAAATGACAATAATAGATCTAGTAATAGCTATACTTCTTATGGTAATTACATGTTTCCTATTATATAAATATGGACTTAGAATCTATAAAGAAGGAATACTTAATTATTCATCAAGTAAGTTATGGAAAAAGATGTTTAAATCTTTAAAAAATAAAAATTAATGTTAACAACATGTTAACATTTTTATTTACGTTAATTAATACTTTTATTTTACATATATAATGTTTTGTGTTAAAATATATGTCCAAGGAGAATATATGAGAAAAGATAGAATACATAGTGAAATTCCACAAGGGTATTATAGTAAAAGGTTAAGTAATGGTAATAATGGAACATGTTATTTAACAGATTTTGATATGGTTTATAAAGAATATTTATATGAATATGAATATTTAAAGGAATTAGAATATCTATCTTATCATAAGAGTGACTTTGTTGCTTTTCCAGAAGAATTTGTATTTATAGCAGAAAAAGAAAAAAAATCGTTAAGAGGTTACTTAATGAAATATATAGAAGGCATAACTTTAGATCAACTAGATGAAGCAACTAAATTAAGAGATGTTATATATGCACTAAATGAATTTGAAAGAGAAATGTTAAGATTAACTATGGAAGGAATTATTTTTACTGACTTAAATCAAAGAAATTTAATTTATACACCAGATGGTTTAATCAAAGCAGTAGATACAGACTTATATGATGTAACTTCGGATGATGATTTCAAAAGATTATATAGAGAAAATCTAAAAGAATTAGCCGCAACAATAATATCTCAATTTGTAAAAGAAAGAAGTTATAAAAATGGTTACATGGATGAACTAATAAGAGATTGTGGAGCTTATGGAAAAATAAGAAGTAGTAATCTTTTAGAAGAATTAAGTGATGAAGCAAGAAAAGAAACAAAAGAAGAAATAGAAACAATTGGTGAATTTAAAAGAACACTAGAAATGTTAAAAAAATAATAATTGGAAAAAAGAATATAATTAAAATATGTTAAAAAGGAGTGATAAGTGTGAATATAGGAATAGATATAGATGATACTTTAACTAATACAAATGAAGCAAGTGAAGAGTATGTTATTAAATATGAAAATGAGCATCCAGAAATTAAACTAGATCGATATAAATTAATAAGAGGTACATTAGATACACCAGAATTAAAAGAATTCTTTAGTGAAAACGCAACAAATATTTGCGATAAAGTAACTATAAAAGAAAATGCGAAAGAAGTAATAGATAAATTAAGAAGTGAAGGAAACAAAATATATTTTATAACAGCTAGAAGTGATACATACTTTAAAGATGCTCATAAATATGTAGAAGATTATTTAAAAAAGAATGATATAAATTATGACAAGATTATAACTTCTCATACATACAAAGTACAAATATGTAAAGATGAAGGAATAGATTTTATGTTTGATGATGTTATAGATACAATAGAATCTTTAAATAAAAACAATATAAAAGGAGCTGTCTTTACGTCAAGAATAAATCAAGAAAAAGAAACCACTTCTGATAGAGTAAATACTTGGAATGAACTTTATAATTACATTCAAAATAATAGTGAAAATTAAAAAATTAAAAATATTCAATTGACAAAAAAGTCAAAAACATTATATAATGATATTGACATAGAAATATGTCAAGAATACCCACACGAATCAAAATGTGAGTATTCAACCAAAACCCCCTGAAGAGAGCGAAAGCTCTCATTTTTTTTGCTCATTTTATAAGGGGTGTGATTTTTGAAGGGGATTTTTTTGATCAAATTTTAGTTCAATTTTATTTAACATTTTAACTCACCAATTCTTAATCTACAGTAGTAGAGTAGTTGCCGTGCACATCTAAATTTAATATCTTTTTCAACAGATAAGAACTTTTAAAAATTCATCATAAGTGAAATATAATATTTTCTTTGGTAGTTCAATTGAATTATTAAGGTTATGCATTTTTCTATATACTCGTACGAAACTAAAACCATACCAATCAGTAGCATAAATTTAACAATGACTTTAGAAATTTATAAATATCATTTTTATAACGAGTACAAATGTTACAACTACTAATGTATCGTCTCCATCGCTCATATACATCTATATTAAAATCTTTTAATTTAACATTGGTAATTGAATCTAAATAAGGTCTTTTATTCTTATAACCATACATAGTAGTGTCTTTTACTCTTGTAGAACTATTTTCGATAAATAAGTCAATTAATTGATTAAAAGTAATAGCACTAACACTTGCTTCATTTTGTGATTTAATTAGAAACTCAGCTTCTGCTTCTTGTGCCTCTTGTTTAGTCATATATCTTTTTGAATGATAATTGTCATAGAATGGATCTATTATCTTTTCGCATTCTTCATCACTAATATCTTCGTCAGTACATTTTCTTAACATAAGCACCTCCGTATGTATTAATCACTTAAATTTTGAAATTAGTCAACTTATTTATACAGTATTTTTAATTTTGCAATAAAAAGCAAGTCAAATATCAAAAAATGTCGGAAAATATGCTATAATTAAACTGAGAGGAATTTGGAGGTTTAATGAGATGAAGACATTAATTAATAAATTGAGTGAAACACTAAAAAAAGACACTTATTTTCTTGATGAAAATGAAGATATTATTATAGATAAGGTAAAAACAGCTGCTATAAATATGGATGACCATCTTCTTGATATTTTAGTTTCGGATGATGAATTTAAGGAAGCCTTTTTTATAAAAAAAGATAAAGTTTTAATTTTTGATAAAGTTAAGTTTTCTTGGATTATAAGTAGTAGTGACTTCTTACCAGATAGTTACACTTCATACAAGAACAAAATTGGATTAATAGATTCACATAATGACTTTTTAAAGAGTAAAGATGATGTTGTTCTTTCTTTTCCATATAAAGATTCAGTTTTATTAGGTGGACAAACTAAAGAGGATGAAAAACGTAGTGAGTGTATGTTAAATGAAACTTTATGCAAAGATTATATAGATTGTTTATTTGCACCAAAAGCATTTAAAAAACACTATAAATTTGATGGAAAAGAACAAACTGATTTTAAATGTACAACAGATGATAACTATATTATAAAAGGAAACAATTTAATTGCTTTATATAGTTTGTTACCAAAATATGAAGGAAAAATTAGATTGATATTTATAGATCCGCCATATAACACTAAAAATGATACATTTGGATATAATGATACTTTTAATCATTCTACATGGTTAACATTTATGAAAAACAGATTAGAAGTTGCAAAAAGATTACTAACTCCTGATGGTAGTATCTATGTATCAATGGATTATAACGAAATTCATTATTTAAAAGTTTTAATGGATGAAATTTTTGGAAGAGATTGCTTTCAAAGAGAGATAATTTGGAGAATGGGATTCCTATCTGGATATAAAACAATGGTTAATAATTATATAAGAAATCATGATACTATTTTGTTTTATTCAAAGAATCCAAATAATATGTTATTTAACAAGTTATATATTGATAACAAAGATTTTAAGCCACTTGTAAAGGATTCAAAGGATTTAAGAAAATATTTTAAGAATTTACAATTAGAAGAAGAACAAATTGACGATATTTTTGAATACATTAATCATCGATCTAGAGGGGAACATTATGCTCTTGAAGATACATGGAATTGTAATAAATGGGATTATTTAGATTCTATAGCGATAGAAAGTGCTACAGCAAGAGTAGGAGAAACTGTAGACTTAGATGGCGAAAATTTTAAAGGACAAAAACCAGAAAAATTAATTCAAAGAATAATTGAAAGCTCATCTAATGAAGGAGATATAGTTCTAGACTTCTTCTTAGGAAGTGGAACAACAGCAGCTACAGCACATAAACTAAATAGAAAATATATAGGAATTGAGCAAATGGACTATGTTGAAACGGCAATATGTGAAAGATTAAAAAATGTTGTAACAGGAGAAGATCAAGATGGTATTAGTAAGGCTGTTAATTGGAATGGCGGAGGCTCATTTATATATTGTGAATTATTAGAGCAAAATTCAAAACTTATTACTGATATAAATAACAGTTCTGAAAAAAACATAATGGAAATATATAATAAAATTATTAATTCTTCATTTGCGTTGAATTATAAAATAGATCCTGAAAAATTAAAGTCAGTAAAAAATATTGAATTGTTTGAAAAGTTAGAACTTGATGATAAAAAGAAATTGCTAATTGAATTTTTAGATAAGAATTTATTATATATTAATTATTCTGAAATTGAAGACAAGGATAAGGATGTTAGTAAAGAAGATATTGAATTCTCTAAATCCTTTTATGGTGAAGATTAATGAATTTCTTATATGAAAAAATAGCGACTTTAAAGGAAGCAGGAATATCAGAAACAATACCGCAATTTCTAATTGACAACATTTCCACAAACATAAAACTTAGAGATTATCAGGAAGAAGCAATTAAAGATACTCTTATATATTTAAATAGTAATTTGTCAAAAAACAAACAAACTCATATCTTATATCATATGGCTACAGGATCAGGAAAAACTGTAATAATGGCTTTGAATATTCTTTATTATTATAGTCAAGGATATAGAAATTTCTTGTTTTTTACAAATCAAACAAACATTATTTCAAAAACTAAAATAAATTTTTTAGATAAAACATCATCTAAATATTTATTTGCAAACAATATTAATATAGCCGGTAAAAATGTTAAAATTAGAGAAGTTTCAAACTTTGAAGATTCAGATCCTAATGCAATTAATATTTGTTTTAACACAGTTCAGGGTATTCATAGTTCTCTTAGTTTGATTAGAGAAGGAGCATTAACAATTGAAGACTTTGAGAATGAAAAAATAGTTCTTATTGCTGATGAAGCACATCATTTAAACTCAACAACAGCTAGTGATAAAGAAGAAAATGAAAACAATGCCACATGGGAATCTACCGTTTATAATCTTTTACTTGCAAATAAGGAAAATGTGCTTTTAGAATATACAGCAACTTGTGATGTTCAAGATGTTAATGTAAGAAATAAATATTTAGATAAAATAGTATTTAATTTTGATTTAAAAGAGTTTAGAAAAGCTGGATATACTAAAGAATTTGTTAATATGAGAAGTAATACTACAAAGTGGGAAAGGACTCTACAAGCCATTCTTGTTAGTGAATATCGTAAGCTTATATTTGAACAAAATAATATAACTATTAAACCTGTAGTGCTATTAAAATCTAAGACTATTAAAGAGTCAAATGAGTTTTATAACGAATTTTATGAACAATTAAGAGATTTACAGCCTAGCGCAGTTGAATTTATAAAAAATTCAAATCAAGGCAATTCACTTCTATCGAATGCATTTGATTTCTTTGAATCAATTGATTTATCAATGGAAGAACTTGTTGATTTAATAAAGGTTGATTTTGCTATTGACAATAGTGTTAATATGAATGAGTTGAATCCTAAGAATGAAAGTATAGTTAACAATTTAGACGAAAAGGATAATCATTATAGAATAGTATTTATAGTTGATAAACTAACTGAAGGATGGGATGTATTATCTCTTTATGACATTGTTAGATTATATGAAACCAGACAAGGTGGTTCAAAAGGAACTGTTTCAAAATATACAATAAGTGAGGCACAATTAATTGGTAGAGGTGCTAGATATTGTCCGTTTAAGTTTGAAGAAGATCAAGTTAAAGAAAAAAGAAAATACTCTGACTATAATAATCCACTTTCTATATGTGAAACATTAATTTATCATTGTATGGATGATTCAAAGTATATCGATGAAATTAAGAAAGCTTTAAAGCAAACAGGGTTATTACCAGAAATCGATACAGTCCAAGTTACGTATAAGTTAAAGGATGATTTTAAGAATACCGAAATATATCAAAAAGGTTTTGTGTTTTTGAATAATAGAATTGAGATAGATAGAAGCAATGTTAAATCAATTCCAGAAAAAGTTAGATCTATGGGAATTAGCTATAAATGTAGAAATAGTTCTTCATCTACAGGTGCATTGTTTGAAGAAGGGAATAGTGGAACAAAGTTCAAAGATCTTACACCTATAAAAATATCTGATATAGCATATAATATTGCATATAAAGCATATAGATGTTTCAATGAAACGTTGAGTTTTGATAAATTAAAAAAGCAGTTTCCTAATTTAGAAAGTGTAAATGAATTCATTACTTCAGATGAATATGTTGGATCTTTCCCTATTACTTTCCTTGTGATTGAAAATACAGAACCATCTATTGATGATAAATTGGAAGCTTGTAAGAAAGTTTTTCAAATAATATCTGACTATGTTCAAACAATTGAGATTACTTTTGAAGGAACAAAAGAGTTTTATGCAAAGCCTATTAGGGATGTGTTTACAAACAAAATAAGAAACATAACTCGTGAAGCAAATGACGAATCATGGGGAGCAGGTATATCTCAAAATGATTCACTTGTTAATGATACATATAGAATGGATTTGTCAGATAAATCATGGTTTGCATATAATGATAATTATGGTACGAGTGAAGAAAAGAAGTTTGTTAAATATTTTAGTACAATTGTTGAAAAAATAAAAAATAAATTTGAAGATGTATATCTAATAAGAAATGAAATACAAGCATGTATTTATTCATTTGAGGATGGATCAAAATTTGAACCAGACTACGTCCTTATATTAAATAAGCATCAGGAGAATAGAGAAAAAGATAATTTATACATTTGTATGTTTATAGAGCCAAAAGGAGAGCATTTATTAGAAAAGGATAGTTGGAAAAACACGTTGTTATTGGATTTAAAAGAAAAGGGAATACCTATAGTTAAATTTGTGGATGATAATGAGTATAGAATATGGGGATCACCATTATACAATGAAGCTAATACAAAGGAAGATTTTAATAATTATTTAGAAGAATTATTAAATACAGTTGATTAAAATGCCAGAGATTTTTAAAAAAGAATTTGAAGAACTTTATAATCAAAAAAAACAAGAAAACTATAATTTCATAATTGAAAAAGAAACATTAATCAACAATGAGAAATTTAAGTATCTTGAATTTAATATTGATCACTCATTATTAAAATGTGCAATGAATTTAGCAAAAAGAAAATCACAATTTACAATGGATCAGAATCAAGCTGGAATAAGAAGAGATGAAATAACAAAACTTCAAAAATGCTGTCAAGGTGTATTAGCAGAAATGTTTATTCATGTTTTGCTATTGGAAAGATATGGATTTAAAGTGTTAAGGTATGACTTAGAAAGAGAAAATTTTCTTTATAAAGTAGAGGAATATGATTTAAAAATCCAAATTGATAACGACTTTTATGAAGTTGAATCAAGATCGTCTAATCTCCATCATACTTCGATAGAAAAATTTATAAATTATGATATAATTATTGGACCGTATGGAAATAGACTTAAGATTGAAGATGAATTGGCGGATTTTCATTTTAGACCTATATATATGCCAGATTTTGAACCGTTTGAGATAAAAGATGGAAAGTATCATTATTCTGATAAATTAATAACAGGAGAAGTAAAACTAATAATTACAGGTGTAGCTACTAAGGAAGAATTTCTTAAATATGGATATAAAAAATCATTAGGACAAAGGGGAACAATTTATCAAGTAGTAGATGTTTCTATTATTGGAGATATCAGCAAAATGGATGAAAAATTTAAAAATATTATTAGTGAATAAAAAGCCAAGAATTACTCTTGACTTTTTTATTTTGCATACGATAGATCTAAACTTAGACGGTAAATTACGAAAAAATCATCAATAAAACTTTTTCATCAAAAATAGCCTATTTTAAGCATAAAAAACATATATGCTCTCTTCCCCCTGAAGAGAGCAGGCTCAATTGAAGAGAGTAAAAGCTCTCATTTTTTTGCAATAATTATATTAAAAACAAAATTACCACCCACTTTTAGAATGAAATATGAATTATAAAATGACTTTTTTATATAAAAATGTTAAAATTAAATAGAAAAAGGACAATATTAAAAAATAAAGGAGTAGTAAAATACATTTATGAAGAATTTTTGTGGTTCAATTTATATTCTTACAAATCCATCTTTTAAAGATTATGTAAAGATAGGATATTCAAAAAATGTTCAAGAAAGAATAAACAGATTAAATAATTCAGAAGCAGTTCCATTTGCTTTTAGATTATATGCAACATATGATGTAGAAACTCAATCAGCCGATAAGATTTTACATAAAATAATTGATAAACTTAACGCTGATTTAAGAAGCGTGGATACTATAAATGATAAAGTAAGAGTTAGAGAATTTTATTTAATATCTCCAGAGGATGCTTATGAATTATTAGAAGATATTGCTATTATTAGTGGAACAAAAGAAAGACTTCATTTATATAAGCCAACAAAAGATGAGGTTCAGGAGGAAGAAACAGCTGAAAAGAATAGAGAACTTGCAAAAAATAGACATCATTTCAAAGATATTAAATTTAAATCTAGTTTAACTAATAAAACATATTATTCTAAAACTAAGGAAGATGGGACTTTAGGAATATATGAAGGAGATACAAACAACGAGGTACCAAACAATAGCAAGCCATCAAAAAAACAAATACTTTTACAAGCTGTTAAAGATCTAGGCGGTACTGTAGAAAATGATACTAGCTTATACCAATTACAACATAAATTAGAAAAAATATTGAATAACCTAGATAAATAATCAAGAATGTTATTATGTTGATGCTGCGGAAGAGGTATGTGTCAATAAATATAGTTCAGAAGATCTAGATATAGATCAATGGTATGGGTGATAGTAATGTATAATATAGATAGATTTGTAGAGATGCATAAAGAGTATTATGAAATAGCTTTACATGAAATAAAAAATGGATATAAAAAAAGCCACTGGATGTGGTATATATTTCCACAGTTAAAAGAATTAGGTAGAAGTGCAACATCAAAGTTTTATGGTTTAGAAGGAATAGAAGAAGTAAAAGAATATATGAGTAACTCTTATCTAAAAAATAATATGTTAGAAATATGTAATGAATTACTAAATCAAGATGGAGATATTAAATATATAATGGGATATCCTGATTATTTAAAACTAAATTCATGTATGACTTTATTTGAATATGTATTTCCAGAAGAAGAAATATTTTCAAAGATAATAGATAAATTTTATAATGGCAAAAGAGATATAATGACTTTAAATATATTAAAGAAAAACAATGATTAAAAATTTATATAATATTTTTATATAAAAATAACAAATTTATGTTATAATACAAGAAATAAAGAAAAGCGCTAGTACAGGCTATACTTATAAGTTTTGTGTTGGCGTTTTTTAGTAGTAAATTAAACTGTGTAGTTTTTAATAAAATTGTTAAAAACTATAAAATATAAAACTAGATTTAGAAATTAGCAAATAAAATAATTAGTTTATAATTTTAATTGGAGGTAAAATATGAAAAATATATATTTAATAATTTCAGTAGTAATAATACTTATATTATTATGTTTATTTTTTAAATTTTATAAGGGTGATAAAATAAATAAGATCCTTGTATTATTGGTTGTGGTAGCAATTATAGGTACAATAATATTTTTAGTTTTTTTTCCAAAAGATAAATGGGAAAGTGAAAATTATTTTATGGGTATTGCACAATTGACAGGAGGATTATTCACAGTTATTGGTGTATATTTTACTATTAAGGAAGAAGAAAAAAATCAGAAAAATGCTGAAAAGAATGCAAATGAAAAAATTAGAGAGCAACTTCGATTAGAAAATATGCCAGTATTAAAATTTAAATCAAATAATGATAAAAGGAATAGTGGCGGTTCAATTTACTATATCGATTGCGATGATGAAACTGAAAATTTAAAAATACAACTTAATTTGGAAATAAAGAATGTTGGGTTAGGTTCAGCGCAAAACATTTACTATCAACTAATCATTGGAATAGAAAATGATGGAAGTAGGAGTGGAATAGAAAATCAAATAATAGAGCCTAAAGAAGTAATAAGTCATACAATATATTTTGAACTTCCTAAAAGAGAAGATTATTATAAAAATATAATTATATTGGTTTTCTATGACGATCTATTAGAAAATAAATATATGCAAAAACTTGATGGATGTTTGTCCGTTTCAATGAATGAAAATGAATACGTTCCAGGAGCTTTTGTATGTTCAAATGAAAAATATGAAAAACTTGGTGTAGATTTTAAATATGAACTCCCTCAAGAAATAATTGATGACGAACTAAAAAGAATCGAATACGAAGAAAAGCAAAAGAAAATAATACAAGAGATACCAGAAAAAAAAGAAATAGATAAAATGGTTGATGAATATTTAGAAGGACATAAATTGTTCTTTGATATTATCCTTAAATATTTTAAAGGATTGGATTTTAAATTTGGTTCTGGTGGTGAAATAGAAGACTATAAATTATTAAGAAAGAATTTATACAATATTATAATAAATTCAATAGATGGAGTTAATAAAAAAGAATATATACAATGTAAAATAATACTGAGAGTGAATATTAAAACAGAAGAGATAAGATGCTTTGACTGGTATGTCAAGGAATCAACATTAAATATAAAAAGAAGAAAATTAAAAAAATTTAAAAAATTAATAAAAAAAGAACTAAAGAAAATTAAAGAGGATGAATCAAAAATTTACGATGTATAGTTAATTTAGTATTAATATAAGAAAATTGATATATTATAAACAGGTGATTGAGTTGAGAAAAATGATAATCATAGATGATAAAATAGTAACTTCAAAAATAGATTTTATAAAACCCGATGATAAGAATAAAGTCTATTTTATTAAATATAAAAATAATTATAAACAATATCCATATCAATTTAACAGAGTGAAAATTATAGATAATTTTAATAAGGTTGATTTAAAAAAATATTCTTTTTATATAAATGGGATATTAATAAAAAATATGACAAATGTCTATGAACACAAATCATTGTTTAGGTCATATTATCAGGTAATATATAATAACCATTATGAAGAGTACGATAATAGTCAACTAAAAAAAGTTTCTAATAACACAAGTATTATAGAATATATGAGAAAAATATCTAATGTAATATCATTATGTACTGATTCAGGAAAGAAATTACTTTGTGAACAAATGGAAAAAGTAGCAGTAGATAATCTAAATACCGCTTTAGCAAATTATTTAAAAGTAAATGAAGATGTAACTATAAAAACAAAAGATGATACTTTAATATTTCCATTTGGATGTAATTTAAGTCAATATCAAGCTGTAAAAAATGCTATTCAAAATAAAATAAGCGTAATAGAAGGACCACCAGGTACAGGTAAAACTCAAACAATTTTAAACATTATAGCAAACATAGTAGTTAGAGATATGAATACACAAGTAGTATCTAACAATAACGCGGCTATAGAAAATATTGAAGAAAAGTTAAAAAAATACAATCTGGATTTTATAACAGCATTATTAGGAAAAAGTGAAAACAAATCTTTTTTTATTGAAAACCAAAAAAATAAAATCCCATCTTTCAAAGAATATGAAAATACTGATATAAGAGATATAACTGAAAAAATAATAAGAAATAATGATATAGTAAGAAGAATATATGATAGTAAACAAACAATAGCAAAATCAATACAAATAAAAAATGAATTATCGCTAGAATATAAATATTATAAAGAAGATATAAAAACAAATAATAAGAAAATAATAAAATTAAATAATGTAAATGAAACAAAATTACCTAAAGTATGGAGTGAACTTTTAAATACTGAAAAAATATCAATTTGGTCGAAAATAAAATATGTATTTATATATAAAGTAGGAACATTAAGGTTTTATAAAAATGAAATTAATATTGTTATTAACAGTATTGAAAATGAATTATATAAGTCCAAAATAAATTTACTAGAAAAAAATATAAAAGAACAACAAGAATTTGTAAAGAATAATAATAGTTTTGAAAAAGAATTTATCGATTCATCAATGGATTACTTAAAAAAATATTTATCTTTAAAATATAAAAATGGAAGAAATATGTATTCAAGAAAGGATATTTTAAGAAGTGGTACAAGTTTTTTAAAAGACTACCCAGTTATATTGAGCACTACATATTCTTCTAGAAATACATTTGATAGTAATACAAAATTAGATTACATAATTATGGATGAATCAAGTCAAATCGATGTAGTAACGGGTACATTAGCACTTTCATCAGCTAAGTACGCGGTTGTTATCGGAGATGAAAAACAACTACCTAACGTTGTACCAAATGATATTGCAGAGAAGACAAATAAAATATTTAAAGAATACAACATAGATAAAAATTATAATTATGCTACTAATAGTTTCCTAAGTAGTATAAAGAAAGTAATAAAAGATATTCCAAAGGTAATGTTAAAAGAACATTATAGATGCCACCCAAAAATAATTAATTTTTGTAACAAAAAGTTTTATAATAATGAACTTATAATTATGAGAGAAGATAAAAATGAACCAGATGTTATAAAAATTATTAAAACTAATAAAGGTAATCATAGTAGAGAAAAAACAAATCAAAGACAAGTAGATATAATAAAAAATGAAATAATTAAATTTGATACTATAGATGTGGGTATTATTGCTCCATATAATAATCAAGTTAATTTAATAAAAAATAATATTAAAAATATTGAAGTAAGTACAGTTCATAAATTTCAAGGAAGAGAAAAAGACGCCATCATAATTTCAACGGTTGATGACAATATAAGCGATTTCGTAGGTAATTCAAATATATTAAATGTTGCTATATCAAGAGCTAAAAATAAATTAATATTTATAGTTACTGGAAATGAAATATTAAATAATAACATATTAGATTTAATTGAATATACAAAATATACTAATATGGAAATCGAAGAAAGCAAAATAAATTCAGTTTTTGATTTGTTATATAAACAATATGAACCTGAGAGAATCGAATATTTTAAAAAGCATAATAAAGTATCTAACTTTGATTCAGAAAATATTATGAATAACTTATTAGAAGAAATACTAAAAAATTATGAGAGTATAAACTTTATATTTATGCAACCGATGAATACTTTAATAAAAGATAAGTCTTTGCTTACAGAAGAAGAAAAAAGATATTCATCACATCATAATACTCATATAGACTTTTTAATATACAATACTATAAGCAAGAAACCAGTTTTAGCAATAGAAGTAGATGGATACAAATATCATAAAGATGGTACTAAACAGCACAGCAGAGATATCTTGAAAGGAAGAATACTTCGTAAATATGGTATACCACTTTTAAGACTCAAAACAAATCAAAGTAATGAAAAAGAAAGAATAGAAAGAAAACTAAATACTATCGGTAGGATTAGATTACTAAAAACTAAAAAAGGTAAATTAAATAATGCAATTAAAAAGGATGATGTCTTCAAGTAACTCACGATACATGTTATAATTATAATGAAAAGCGGTGAAATAATGAAATATGAAACAATATCTATAAAAGAAATAATAAAGATGCTTAATGAAAAGAGAATATACTTGCCTGAAATACAAAGAGGTTTTGTATGGAAAGCTGAACAAATAGAAAAACTATTTGAATCAATATTCATAGGTTATCCAATCGGAACATTGTTATTTTGGAAAACAACAAAGAGTGATATAAATAAAAATGAAATGATATTATATGATTTTATTAAAGATTATCATGAAAGAGATAGTGAAAATAATGATAAATCATCAACAATTGCATCAGATTTTGAAAATTATTTTATTACTCTTGATGGACAACAAAGATTAACAGCATTATATATAGGACTTCAAGGTTCAACAGCGTATAAAACACAGAATGCATGGTGGAAATTAGATGACTCATTTCCAAAGAAAAAATTATATTTTAATTTAAATGCTAAAGGTTTAAATGATGAGGAAGATGATGAAAATATTCCAATATTTAAATTCTTTGAAGAAAAAAAGGTACCTAATGATTATAAATGGATTATAGCATCAGATATTTTAAAATTCGATAAATTAAGTGATATAGTAAATTATACAAAAGAAAATGATTTAACTAATGAAGAAAGTGCAAATATCACTAGATTCTGGGAAAATGTTAACTTATTAAATCCACCAATAATACATTATTTAAATATTGAAAGTGATTCATATGAGGATGTATTAAATATATTTGTAAGATTAAATTCATATGGAACACCATTATCTAAATCAGATCTTCTATTTTCAACAATGTTACTTGAATGGAAGGGTGGAAGAGAAGAAATAGAGGATTTAATAAAAGATATTAATAACAAAGGTAATAAATTTAATTTTAATAAAGACTTTATAATGAGAACATGTTTAGTTTTATCAGGTTCTCCTGTTAACCTAAAAATAAATTCATTTAAGAAGGATAAAATAACTTATATAAGAGTTAACTTCAAAGATATATCTAATGCTATAAAAAAGGCAGTAGATTCTTTAGTAAAACTTGGATATTCTACTGAAATGTTATCATCTCAAAACGCATTAATTCCATATATTTATTATTTATATAAAGGTGGTAATGACAAAAATATTACTGGACTAAAAAAATATCTTGCGGTTTCTCAATTAAAGAATTTATATGGTGTTGCATCAAATGCAGCATTAACTAATACAAGAGCAGCCTTAGAAACACTTAACTGTAAAAAAGTTGACTTTGATATTACATTATTTGATAGTGTGATTTTAGTAGGGGATAGAAACTTTAAACTAACTGAAGAAGATATTAATTCATATATGGATAAAGAAAAAGGTAAATATACATTCTACATACTATCACTCTTGTATCCTAATTTAAAACTAGATCAAATAATATTTCATCAAGATCATGCTCATCCATATAATGCATTTGAGAATTTAGATAAAAACAAATTATCTAAAGAACAAATAGAATTATGGAAAAGATTAAGAGATACACTTCCAAACCTAGAATTACTTGAAGGAAGTGAAAACGAATCAAAAAATGATATGTCTCTTACAGATTGGATAAAAAAAGGAAATAAAGTTGAATATAGTGATGAAAATGAATCAACAGACTTATATAATTTCGAAAATTATTATAATAAAAGAAAAGAAAATATGATTACTGAACTTAAAAAAATATTTGATATAAAATAGATCACTTAGGACACTTTATTCAAAATATATATTTGCGATTATAATAAATATAAATAAACTAAGTAGAAAATTATTTCTACTTTTTATTTGTCAATAACTTTATACTTTATTGCTTACACTTCCCAAGTATGATAAAATTTTAAATGTTAAGGTGTATTAGAATGAATAATAAAATTAAAACAACTATAATAATTTCAACTGTATTTATATTATCTATTTTATGTTCAATACTTTTTTTAAACTTTAAACATAGAGATGCAAGTAAATTAGAATTAAATGTTAATAAAGAAAAATTAGCTTCTATATTAACATTATCAGAGAAATTCGAAACTTATATAAAAGATGCAACTCTTTTAGAAGACGAATCAATTAAAATTGAAATAAAAACTAGTAACAATTCAATTTCCAAAAATATTATATGGTTAAGTGAAAATAAAGAAATAGCCGATGTTGATAAGGATGGTAAAGTAACTGCTATAAGTCCTGGTACTACAAAAATCACAGCTAAAACTTTTGAAAATGATCTAGCAGAAGTAACAATCACAGTCAAAGAATCAGTAACAGTTATATATCATAGAAATCTAAATAATAATGATACTATTGAATTAAGACAAACTTTAGTGGAAGGTAATGAAAATACTTATGGAATTATCAATGATAAAAAATATGATTTTAATTCATGGGATAAAAGTAAAAAATTACTAGGATGGTCATTAAAGAAAGATACAAGAGTTCCTGAATATGAAATTTATGATGAAGTATCAGATAAATGGATTAATGATGTTCACAATAAAAAGATTGAGACTCAAACTGAAAAAAGAGTAATAGATCTATATGCAATATGGGCAGAAGATGTAGACTTGGTATTATTTTTCGGTCAATCAAATATGGTTGGTTATACTGGAATGTACAAGTATGAACAAGAAACAAAAGATACTAGAGATATTTCTAAATATATAGATTCTGATATAATAAAAGAATATAAAACATTTAATTACGTAAGTGTACAAGTACCAGAAAATGTAGCATTCGACTATAAAATAAATAGTAAGAATGAAGGTACTTTAGAAATGATAACATCAAAAACTAAAACACTTGGTGAAAAATCTATATATGTTAATAATAAACTTAGATACTCAAAAAAAGGTGATAAATATTATTCTTTATTGCCATCATATGGAACAAACATGATTCCACAATTTGCTAAAACATACTATGAAGAAACTGGAAACAAAATGGTATCAGTTATGGCATCTAATGGGGGAGAACCAATTAGAAATTTCCTACCTAGTACAGATTCAGAATATAATGATGAACAACACATTTATGAAGCAGTAAAAGAAAAATATCTAAGTGCTATAGAATATTTAGAAAGTAATGGTTATAGAGTAGTTAATAGATTCTATGTTATGTACCAAGGATGTTCTGATGCTACAGAAGAACTTTCAAAAGATAATCTATACTATGATGCATATATGAAAGTACATAATTATTTAAAGAAAGATTTAGGATTATCATTTGGTGTAATAGTTGAAACATCATGGAAAATAAATGAAAAAAACGATGTTGATAATTATGTTAAAAAAATTCATGAAGAACAAGAAAAATTAATAAAAAATAATAAAGATATAATCTTAGGATCAAATTTAGGATATGTAGCATATGATAAAGAATATAAAGAATTATTTGCATTAGAAGAAGTACCAGTTGATGATAAAGTTGTTAATAATAGTATTCACTTAACAGCGGCTTCTCTATCTCAAATAGGTAAAGATTCAGCTAAAAATGTAGCAAAATATCTTAAAAACAAATAGTGTTTACACTTAAAAGTAAATACTATTTTTAAATTTATAGAAATCTTGTTATTAAAAAATATATTTATTTTATATGTTATAATATTTATGAGAGGTATGAAATGGATAATTATGAAATAGATATAGAAAGATTAAGAAAAGACTTAATAGATTATTTTGGTATAGCTATGTTTAATGGTTCACCACAAGCAATAATTGAACTATCTAGAGTAGAGAATGCTACTCCAAATGAACTAATAAATATCGCACAAAATAATGGTTTTGATATAAATGACTACATAACAGGTAAAAGTCTATATTTATAAGGAGGAACAATGAACGAAATAAAATGCCCAAACTGTGGAACAATCTTTCAAATAGATGAAAGTGATTATGATAAAGTAGTAAAACAAATAAGAGATAAAGAATTTGAAAAAGAGTTAGAGCTAAGAGAACAAGAACATAAAAGAGATAAAGAAAGTAGTATAAAACTCGCAGAAGCACACATCAAAGAAGAATTAACTAAATCATTAAATCAAAAAGATTTAGAAATAACTACTCTAAAGAGTGAACTAAAAACTAAAGAAGAACAAACTCTATCAAAACTAGAAAAACAATATCAAGAAGAACTATCTAAACGTGATTTAGAAATAGCTGAACTTAAAAGTAAAATAGAATTACAAGCATCTAAGAGCGAACTTGAAATTCAAAAAGCAATAACTGAGAAAGATAAAAAAATATCTGATTTAAGTAGTGAACTTACTATTATTGCTAAAGAACATGAATTAAAAGAAAATACTATTAAAGATTCTTATGAATCAAAACTTAAAGATAAAGATGAACAAATCGCATACTATAAAGATTTCAAAGCTAAACAATCTACTAAAATGATAGGAGAATCTTTAGAGCAACATTGTAATATTGAATTTAATAGATTAAGACCACTATTTAAGAATGCTTATTTTGATAAAGATAATGATGCTAGAACTGGTTCTAAAGGTGACTTTATATTTAGAGATTACGATGATGATGGTAATGAAATAGTATCAATCATGTTTGAAATGAAAAATGAAGCTGATACAACATCTACTAAACATAAAAACGAAGACTTCTTTAAGGAATTAGATAAAGATAGAAAAGAAAAGAAATGTGAATACGCAGTACTAGTAACACTTTTAGAAGCAGATAATGACTACTATAATGATGGTATCGTAGATGTATCTCATCTTTATGACAAAATGTATGTTATAAGACCTCAATTCTTTATACCGCTAATTACTTTAATAAGAAATTTAGCTAATAAATCTTTAGAATATAGAAAAGAACTAGAAATTATAAAGAATCAAAATATTGATATAACTCACTTTGAAGAAAATATTAATGCATTCAAAGAAGGATTTGGTAGAAACTATAGACTTGCTAGTGAAAGATTTGCTAAAGCAATTGAAGAGATTGATAAGACTATTGATCACTTACAAAAAACAAAAGAACATCTGCTTAAAACTGATGATAACCTTCGTCTTGCTAACAATAAAGCAGAAGACTTATCTATAAAAAGACTAACTCATAACAACAAAACAATGACCGAAATGTTTGACAAACTAAAAGAAGAAAAACCAAAATCAAAAGAAACAATCATAGAAACTAGTGAAAACTAGTTTTTATTTACCATTTAATTATGATATACTTATAATGGGTGTGAAAATTTTATGAAAAAATGCATAACAAACTATTTAGATGAAATATGTAAAAAGAAGGGCGACAAAGTAGCTTTTGTTGAAAAAGATAAAAGTATTACTTATAGTGACTTTAGAGATTACTCAAGAAAAATAGCTACATCTATATCAAAGTATAACCTTTATAATAAACCTATTGCTATATTCATAGATAAAACTATTAATTGTTTAAGTTCTATGATAGGTGTAACTTATAGTGGAAACTTTTATACTGTATTAGATGTAAATATGCCTCTTAATAGAGTAACTAGTATTCTAGAAACATTAAATCCATCATTAGTTATATCTGATAATAAAAATATAGATAAGTTTAAAAGTTATAACTTAAATTATGAGTTAATGAATATAGAAGAAGCAAATACTATTGATGAAGAACTACTAGATAATATAAATTCACGCATCATAGATATTAATCCTATGTATATATTATTCACAAGTGGCTCAACTGGGGTACCTAAAGGTAGTGTAATATCACATAAATCAGTTATATCTTACAGTAAGTGGTTTTCTGAAACATTTGATATAACATCAAAAACTATATTTGGTAGTCAAACACCATTTTACTTCAGTATGTCAGTATCAGATATATTTAGTACTATAATGAATGGAAGTACATTTGTAATAATACCAAAGAGTTACTTCTCGTTTCCACTTAACTTAATAAAGTTTATGGATGAACATAAAGTAAATACAATATATTGGGTACCATCAGCGTTATCAATCGTAGCTAACTTAAAAACATTTGATGCGATAAAGCCAAAATATCTACGCAAAGTATTATTTGCTGGAGAAGTAATGCCTATGAAACCATTAAATATATGGAGAAAAGCATTACCAAAGTTAATGTACGCTAACCTTTATGGACCAACTGAACTTACTGATATATGTACATACTATATAGTAAATAGAGACTTCAAAGATAATGAAACTCTACCAATCGGAAGACCATGTAATAACTGCGAAGCAATAATACTAGATGAAAACAATAATGAAAGTGAAGAAGGAGAACTTTGTATAAAAGGTTCAATTCTAGGACTAGGATACTACAACAACAAAGAGAAAACTGATACAACATTTATCCAAAATCCACTTAATAAATCATTCATCGAATATATCTATAGAACAGGCGATATAGTAAAATACAATGAATATAATGAACTTATATATCTATCAAGAAAAGACTTTCAAATAAAACATATGGGTTACAGAATAGAACTAGGAGAAATAGAAACTAACATAAATGCATTAGATGGTATAACACTATGTGCTTGTATATACGATTCTAACAATAAACAAATAGTATTATTCTATGAAGGAAATAAACTTAAAGAAGAAGACGTTAACAAATTTGCTTGTGAAAAACTTGTTAGTTATATGAGACCAAATAAAATAATAAAAGTAAGTAAAATGCCATATAATGCAAATGGTAAAATAGATAGAGTAAAATTAAAAGAAATGTATGAGGAGATGTAATAATGGAAAAAGTAATTGAAATTTTAAAAAGTGTTAAACCAGGAGTAGATTTTAAAAAAGAAAAATCTTTAATAGACGATGGTATCTTAGAATCATTTGATATCATAGCTATTATTTCAAAACTAAGTGAAGAATTCGATATAGAATTTACTGTTAATGAAGTAATACCTGAAAACTTCAATAGCGCAGAAGCATTATGGAAAACAGTCAGTAAATTAAAGGAAGATTAGTATGTTAACAAATTTACTTAAGTATTTTGTTTTACTTTTTGTATGCTTAATACTTTATTATATAATACCTAAAAAATATAGATGGATAGCAATATTTATATGTAGTATAGCTTACTACTATTTAATGAGTAAAAGTCTAATAATATATGCATTAATAAGTGCGATAAGTATATATGTTTTTGGACTTATAATTAATAAAATAAATGATAGAAAATGTGATAGTGAAGATAAAGAACTAAAAAAAGAATTCAAACGTAAGAATAAAACTTATAAGAAATTAATTTTATCTTTATGTTTGCTAATTAATATTGGATTACTTGTATATTTAAAATACTCTAACTTCTTAGTTAGTAGTGTTAATAGTATATTTGGTTTAAAACTATCAGAACCATTTAGTAAGATTGTTTTACCATTAGGTATATCATATTATACATTAATGGCTATATCTTATATAACAGATGTTTATAGAGGCAAATATAAAGCTTCAACAAACCCATTCAAAGTAATACTTTATATTATATTTTTCCCAAGTGTACAAGAAGGACCTATCGCTAGATTTGATGATGTAGGGGATAAAATATTAAAGGGTAATGACTTTAATTATAATATGATACACTCTGGATGTATGTTAATTTTATTCGGTTTATTTAAGAAAATGGTAATAGCAGATAGAGCAGGTATATTTGTTAATAATATATTTGGTACAGATATAGGTGGTTTTTCAGTATTATTAGCGATGATACTTTATACTATACAAATATATGCTGAATTTAGTGGATTTATGGATATGGCCATAGGTGGAGCTAAACTATTTGGAATAGATCTACCTAGTAACTTTAATAGACCATTCCTATCAAAAAGTGTAGAAGAATTTTGGAGACGTTGGCATATAACACTAGGTACATTCTTAAAAGATTATGTATTCTATCCAGTTAGTTTATCAAAATTTAATATGAAATTATCTGCATTCAATAACAAACATTTATCTAAATATCTATGTAAATTCTTTATGAGTGCAGTACCATTATTCTTTGTATGGTTCTTAAATGGCCTATGGCACGGAGCCAGTAGTAAATACATACTATATGGACTTTACTATTACGTTATAATGATGATAGGTTTACTTCTAGAACCACTATTTAATAAGATTAAAACAGATAAAATAAATACAAAGGTACTAGACTCTCTAAAAGTACTTAGAACTTGGATATTCGTAGTAATAGGTATGACAATATTTAGAGCATCAACGTTTACAGAAGCTTTCAAAATGATTGGCAGAATCTTTACAGGTACAAGTGAGAGCATAATGAGTTATGGGCTATCTATAATAGACTTTGTAATAATAATTCTATTTATAGCGCTATTATTCTTTATAGCATTTAGAGAAGAAAAAGGTAAAAAAGTAAATGAAGAAATTGTTAATAGTTTCCCATTTAATAAGTATTTAGTTTATTATATATTAATAGTTATGATTTTAGTATTTGGAATATATGGTCCAGGCTATAATGCTAGTGACTTTATATATGGACAGTTTTAGGAGGTCAACATGAAAGTAAGAAATGAAATATTAAGTATAGTAGCATTCATTATATTATTACTAACAACAATATACTTCCTAGACAGATTATTTATTCCTAAATGGATTACTAATGATGATAACTCACATAGTTTTATAACAAGAGGTTACTATGCAGAACCAAGAAATACAATAGATGTTCTTTTCTTAGGAAACTCTGACACATATAGAGGAATTTCACCTATGAAAATATGGGAAGACTATAATATTACAAGTTATAGTTATGTTTCAGCTGGACAAAGAATATGGACTTGTTACTATATGTTAATTGAAGCATTAAAAACACAAAAACCAAAAGTAATATTCTTAAATGTTGATAACTTTTTCTTTAATAATCAGTCATCTATGGGTAACTATAAAAAAGTATTTGATAATATGAAACTAAGTAAAAATAAAATAGATGCTCTAACAGACAAAACATTTAACTTTAGTTATGGTAAACAAGCTACAATGATTATGCCCATACTAGGATATCATTCAAGATATAGTGAACTAACTAAAGATGACTTTAAATATGCTTTAAGTGACTACTATAATCCTCATAAAGGAATGGATATAACAACAGTTAAAAAAGCATATACTAAAGATTACATTTATGATAGTGATAAAAGAGCAAAACTAAATGATACTAATAAAAAATATATAGACCTAATAGTTAAAACAGCTAAAGAAGAAGGTATTGATATAGAGTTTATATGGATTCCTTCACCTGATTCATGGAAGAGAGAAAGAAGTAACACAGTAAGCGATTATGCTAAAGAAAATGATATTAAGTTTACTGACCTAAATTTAAACTATAAAGACTTTAATCTGGACTTTAATGAAGACACTTGTGATGAAGGAGATCACTTAAATGTATATGGTGCTACTAAAGTATCAGAATACTTAGGTAAATATATAAATGATAATTATAAGTTTGATAAACATGATGAAAAACTAATCACAAGATGGAATAAAGACCTAGAAACTTATAAGAATGATATAAAAGAACTAGAAAAACTGGGAAAATAATATAAGACTATGTAAGAAATTACATAGTTTTTATGTTAAAATAAAAGTGGATGTGATAACTATGAAAGAAGAAATGACTAAAAAAATAGAACAAATACAAAAACATTTTAAGAAAGATAAAAATATTTTAGAATTAACTTTATTTAATTATGAAGGTTATTATATTTATATTAGACTAGATGAACTTAAAAGTACTAAGACATATAAACTTAGTTGGATAGACCTAGCTCTTATGCAAACTAAAGATGTAGAAAAATATGTTAGTTATGAATATATACCAAATGATAGAATAATTGAATTTATAAATAATGTTAATAACTTGAAAAGTATTAAAACTAACTTTATAGAAGATAATCTTAATGATGAAAGACTTGTTACTTTAAATGTTAATGTTGAAACATCTAACAAAGAAAAGATAAGTGTTAAATTTAATAAATACATACCAAATGAAATAACATATATCTATAATATACTTAATTTTATATTTCAAAACTTACCTAAAAAGTTAGAAGGATTTCTTTATGAAATGATATCTAGTTTAACAGGTGAATCAAATAAATATGAATACAAAAAAGAATTTGATTTTGATTTATTTAATGATGATATAGATGAAATATTTGATGATAGAATTATAGAACGTGGTATAGAATATTATGATGATGGTAGTGTATTATTCTTAGAAAAAATAGATGATAGATATTTTGCAGTAGTTGAAGGAACAAAAGATTATTTAGTAATTGTTAAATATAATGATGAAGAAAAGAAACTACAACTATATTGTAATTGTCCATGTGAGTTTTTTTGTAAACACATGTATGCAGTTTTAGAATCAATTAGAAATAATGATATGCGTAGATTTTATAAAATTGCTCACAAAAATAATACTAAGGACTTATTAGAAAAAGTATTAAGTTTTGACTATTATTTATGCGTTGGTATAGTGGAAGACGAATTGGAAATAGTCAATAATGATGGAAATATAGATGTAGTACCAATAATAGATGAAGATAATAATCCTATATGGGATGTAGTAGAAGACGATGAAAATGAATCACTAACTAAAGAAATAGAGAATATTATAAAAGAAAAAAAGAGTTAATTTGTTTTAACTCTTTTACTATGCATTTAATAATTTACAATCATAATCATATAATAACTCATTAACATTATTTACGTTATATACTTTATTAATAAAGCAAAACCTAATTATTAAATCAAAATAATTATTTTTAGGAAGTGAATAAGAAGCACTATCTAGTAATTCAACTATCTCAAGCTCACTAAGTTCTAATGAAAGACCAAGTAATATAATAGTTTCTTTAGAAGGATGATAGTTTTTATCGCTTCTAATTTTAGAAAATAATCTTCTATCTATATGTACCTTATTATAAACATCACTATCTTTAAGATTTCTTTCATCAATTAGCTTAAATAACATAGTTTGAAAATCATTATATTTATCATTATCTTTTAAATATTGTTCAACTGAGTTAATACTTTTTTTATATTGTGGTTCTTCGCATATTTCTAAATCATCATCTTCGCTATAATATTCATCATAAAAAATATTTTTGAGTTTTCCAATATATGCGAATTCACTTTTTTTATGTTCAGTTTTATCTTCTTTTTCTAAATTTAAATTAATATATTTCTTTAATTCTTCTTTCATAATTTCCTCTTTAGGTAATTATAACATAAATGTCACTTTTAAAGCGACCAAATAGATAATAGAAAATATTATTATTAAAGAGAAATGAGGGAGAGAGTATGAAAAATAAAATGAGAGATAATGAAATGGATGTAGTATTTCTACTTGATAGAAGTGGTTCTATGAGTGGAATAGAAAAGGACACAATTGGAGGATATAATAGTTATATTGATTCGCAAAGAGGAAAAAATGTAAAAGTAACAACAATACTTTTTGACGATAAGTATGAAGTATTACATAATAGGGAAGTTATTGATAATGTAAAAAAACTAACTAGTAAAGAATATTACGTTAGAGGATGTACTGCTTTATTAGATGCAATAGGTAAAACTATAAGAGAAATGGAAGATAAAGATCCTAATAAAGTAATATTTGTTATTACAACAGATGGCTATGAAAACGCATCAACTAAATATAACAAGTCACAAATAAAAGAATTGATACAAGCCCATAAAGATTGGAAATTTACATATATTGGAGCTGATATAGATTCGTATAGTGAGGGAAGAAGTCTAGGAATAGATGATGCGTTCATTGCAAACTATGAAAAAAGTGAAAAAGGCGTAGGAAAACTATATAAAGCAGTAAGTAAGTTAAGCTGTATTTTCTATGATGATGAAGAATTAGATGAAAGTTGGAAAGAAGAATTAGAATAATATAGAAAGACAAAATTAATTATGCTAAAATAATACCATAGGAAGTGAGTAGTATGGAATTATTTAGAAAAGCAATATTAGTTATACATGGTTTCGCAGGCGGTGTATATGATCAAGAATATTTAACACATAGATTAGAATTAGTTAGCAGCTATGATGTTTTTACTTTTACTTTGCCAGGACATGATGGTGATTTTAAAAAGAAAATAACTTACAAAGATTGGATTAAAAAAGTAGATAGTGAAATGGAATTTTTAATATCTAATGGCTATAAAAAAATATATGTTGTAGGACATTCCATGGGTGGAGTATTAGCTTCATATGTGGCATCAAAATATCCACAAGTTAAAAAGCTAGTTTTAGTAGCACCAGCATTTAGAATAAGTGGTTTTGAAAATACTAAGTTTAATATCAACACTGCTTTAACTTCAACACCAAAAATATTTGAAGAATATGGAGCACAACTAGTAACAAATAGATTATTAAAACTACCAGCTAATTGTTATATAGAATTCTTTAAAATAGTAAAAGAATTACAAGATTGTATTAAAGAAGTTAAAATACCGACATTAATACTAAGAGGTACATCTGACTTTATAGTCCCACAAGCATCAGTTGAATATGTTTATAGTAGTGTACAAAATAATTTAAAGAAACTAGTAATGTTAGAAAAAACTACACATGATGTATTTAGAGAAAATAAAAAAGCTCAGGCAACAGACCTTGTAATAGATTTTTTTAAGAATAAAAATAATTTATTAAATTTTCCAAGTGGAATAACTACAAATGATAAAGAAGATTAAGATTACTTCGGTAATCTTTTTAATTATGCTATAATATTTTTAGGTGATAACATGACTATTATAGAATATGAAGGAAAATATTTAGAGGACGTGAAAGACTTATTAGTAGAGTTAGAAAAATATATTCTTACAATAGATGAAGATAACTTAGATCAATTACATAAAGATTATAGAGATAAAATGGCAGTAATTGATTTAAAAGAAGCATATGAAAACGAAGGTAAATGCTTTTTAGCATTAGATAACAATAAAGTAGTTGGCCTAATAATAGGGTGTGTATTTCCATATGACAAATATGATTATTTAGATTATAAGTGTCCACGAAGAGGAGAAATAACAGAACTTATTGTTAGTAAGAATGTAAGAAGTAAAGGTGTAGGCAAAGAACTAATGGACAAAATGGAAGAATACTTTAAAAATATTGGCTGTGAATATGTTATAGTGGATGTATTTGCTTATAATCATAATGCGGAAAATTTTTATAATAAAAAAGGTTATCATGCAAGAATGAAAACATTGATAAAAAAATTAAATGAAGATAATTAAGAAAGAAGGTATAAAATGATTAACTATTTAATGAGTGGAATAGATAAAGAAAATGGATTTACTAATGAACAAGCTATTTCTTTAAAGAAAGATATAAAGGATAATAGTGTTATTACTTTTATAGCGTCAGACTTCGATAACATCGAAAAAACAGATAAGCATAAAAATTTATTAATAGAAGGATTTAATAAAGTTGGTATTAACTTTAAATGTGAATATCTTGTTGATAAAAGAGTTACAAAAGAAGAAGCAAAAGAATTATTAAATAAATCAGATATAGTCTTTCTTATGGGTGGAGATACATATAAAGAAATGCAAAGTATAAATGAATACAAGATTAAAGATAATATTATAAATAGAGATTTAATAATAGGCGTTTCAGCAGGCAGTCTAAATCAAAGTAAAAATGTAATTTATTTAGATGAATATCAAGATTATAAACTAGTTAAATACGAAGGCTTAGGTTTAGTCGATTTTAACATATATCCACACCTAGATTTAAAAAATGAAGAATTTCTAAAAGAAATATTTACTGTAAGCAACGACACGCCTTTAATTGCGCTTCCAAATGAATCATTTATTAGATGTGAAAATGGAAATATAGAGTATCATGGAAATTATTATAAAGTAAGAAATAGTGTTATGAATATAAATGGTAAAGAGTATAATGATATTAAAGAAATTGTAAATCTATAGTAAATTTACAATATATAAATAGCATAATGAAAAACATAGTTATAGAAGAAAAACAATTAAAAAGTTTAGATATAAATGATAGTTTCTTCGATTCGTTAAAATCAGAATATAAAGACTTTAACATTTGGTTTAATAATCACTTAGATAGAAAAGCATATGTAACATACCAAAATAATAAAATAACATCTATTTTAGTGTTGAAAATAGAAGATGAACTAGAAATATATAATAATTTTACTAAAGAATTCAAGCCATCTAAAAGATTAAAAATATGTACTTTAAAAGTAATAGATAAATATAAAAGATTAGGTACTAAATATTTAGAAATTGCTTTTAGTGAAGCTATAAATAATAATGTAGATGAAATATATATAACACTTTACACTAATCATAAAGATTTAATAAATCTATTAGAAAAAAATAATTACACATATTATTGTGATAACGCTAATAATGAAAGAGTATATGTAAACAAAATAAAAGAGTTTTAAAACTCTTTTTAATCTGGATCTTCAAAGTGAAAGTCATCATCTTCAAGTTCAGTTTCTTCAAAATGATAAGATTCATTATCCTTATTCTTAATCTTATTCCCTTTTTTATTACTAAATAAAGACCCAACAAATAATGTCTTTAATAAACTATGTTTATTTTTCTTTTTATTTTTTTCTTTCTTATGTATTTCAGTATTTAACTCTATTGTTTCATTAGCTATTTCATTAGTAGTATCAACGATTCTCTCAATTAAATCTAAATATCCCTTAATAGTTTTGGCTTTACTATTTTTAATTTTTTTAATATCTTCATCAAAATCATCTAAGTCATCATTCTTTTCTATTAATGTTAAATAATAATTATAAAACCTAATTAAAGTATCATAACAATCTGCAGAACATTTTATAACTTTTTTTAATTTAGCTTCATCATCTAATTCATCAAGTTTAAGTTTTTTAATAATCTTATCATAATCATACATTTCCATAGTTTCACCCTTGTAGAAATATTATAACAAACTATGATATAATTTAAAAGAAGGTGATGACATGGAACTATTTAAAAGATTCAATGAAACAATATTTCTAAAAGAAGACAGCAATTTAGAAAATCAAATAAAAGAATTAGAAGATATAAAATCAAAATTAAAATATACAAGTGACATAGATAAAGATATTTTATTATTAAAAAAAGGGTTACAAGGTGAAAAAGATATTGCTTTTGAACTTAAAAACTCAAATTTAGGAATGTATGTAGTTCATGATGTAACTATTCCTTTTGAAGATTTAAAAGCTCAAATAGATTATGTAATTGTTACTAGAGGATTCATATATTTAGTTGAATGTAAAAATCTAATTGGAAATATAACAGTAAGTCACACTGGAGAGTTTGTAAGAGAATATGAATTAAATGGTAAAAAATATAAAGAAGCAATTTATTCACCATACACTCAAGCTTGTAGACATATGGAAATATTAAAGAAAAGATGGATAAGTAAAAATAATAAATTAATGGTAAAGATTCAAGAAAAAAATTTTGATACTTTATGGTATAAACCACTAGTTGTTATTTCTAATCCAAAATCTATTGTTAATATAAAATATGCTCAAAAAGAAATAAAAAGTCATGTAGTTAGAGTAGATCAACTACTAAACTACATTAAAAATGATATTAATAATTATGATAGAGATTTATTAGCTAAACAAAAAGATATGAAAAGTCTTGCCGAATTTTTTATTGAAGCTAATACTAATGAGTACACAAGCTTAGCAAAAAAATATGAAAAATATATTTCAGGTAGTAGTAAAGATAATTCTACAAAAGCAGAGCAAACTAAAGAAATGAATATAAAATCAGAAAATGATAAAGAAACACTAAGAGACAAATTAATTAAGTTTAGAACATCAAAATCTAAATCAATGAACGTTCCAGCATATTATATTTTCACAAACGATGAACTAGAAAAAATAATAGAATTAAATCCGAAGTCAACAGAAGAATTAAAAAGTGCTAAAATTTTATCAGAGATAAAATTTAAATTACACTCAAGTGATATCATAAAGATAATATGTGAGTTTAATAAGTAGGTGAAATATGGCAAACTTTACTAAAAAAGCAATCAAAGACACATTTATAACATTGTTAAAAGAGAAACCTTTTAATCAAATAACAGTAAAAGATATTGTTGATGAATGTGGAGTAAATAGAAATACATTTTATTATCATTATGAAGATATAAATGATTTACTCGAAAATGTTATTACAGAAGAAACAGATGTATTAGTTAAAAATTATCCAACTATAGATTCTATAGATATGGCGGTAGAAGTAGCTATCAAATATGCACTTGAAAACAAAAAAACCATTCTTAATATATATAAACATCTAGATAAAAATATATATGAAAGATTTATAATGGATACTTGTGAATACACAGTAAAAACTTTAATAAATTCAATTACTAAAAACATGAATATAGATGAAAAAGATAAGAGATTCTTAATAAGCTTTATAAAATGTCAATTCTTTGGATTCTGTATAGACTGGCTATCAAGAAATCTAGATGAGGAATATGTAAAAGAATATGTTACATACACTAAAATAACTAAAGAGATATTAATAGAGTTTATAAATAAACACTCTAAATAATATTCTTTTTTTATGCATTTAAACCATTTTGTCTAAAAATAAAACATCACTAAAAAACTGTCCATTTAAAAAAATAAATTATAAGGTTATACTATTTATATAATGAAAGGAGGAACTAAGATGAGTAAATTTATACGTATAGCTAAAACAAGTTACATAGTTATGTCTATAATATTATGTATTCTAGGATTAGTACTTATGATAAATCCAGCATTTTCACAAACAATGTTAGTTGTAATATGCGCAATACTTTTAATAGCTTTTGGTATGATTAAACTATTTGGTTATTTCTCAAATGATCTATATCGTTTAGCATTCCAATATGACTTACCATTTGGTATATTATTAACAGTTCTTGGTATTATCATTCTAGTACGTCCTGAAGGATTTATCAACTTCATATGTATTGCATTAGGTCTTTCAATATTTACAGATAGTATGTTTAAAATGCATATAGCTAATGAAGCACGTAAATTTGGTATTCGTGAATGGTACTTAATATTAATATTCGCAATACTTGCTTGCATTTGTGGTATTGTTTTAATGATAAAACCTAGTGAGAGCGCAATGGTATTAACTATATTACTTGGAGCTAACCTTTTAGTAGAAGGTATTCTTAGTTTAATAACAGTTATTACATCAGTTAAAATCTTTAAAGAAAAGAAAAAATAGTTTAAAGGAGACATATATATGACAGCAGAATTTACTAAAGAAATGAAAATAACTCATACTATACTAGCACCAGATATATTTCCAGTACATATGAGACTTCTAACAAAAGTATTTGCATTATATGGGTATAATGTAGAAGTACTTCACTATGAAGGAAAAGATGTTATAGATACTGGACTTAGTTACTTACATAATGATATTTGTTATCCAGCTATATGTGCGATAGGACAACAACTTTATGCACTTAAAAGTGGTGATTATGATACTCATAAAGTAGCTTTAATACAATTTCAAACTGGTGGTGGATGTAGAGCATCAAACTATATTTGTTTACTTAGAAAAGCTTTAGAAAATATGGGATATGACTATATACCAGTTATTTCAGTAAGTACAAGTAATATAGAAAAATGCAGTGGATTTAAACTAACTCCAATGATGATGTATATGTCTCTTAGAGCTATTATCTACGGAGACTTTATAATGCTTTTAAAGAATCAAGTAAAACCTTATGAAAAGAAAAAAGGTGAAACTGATAAACTAGTAGATTATTGGATAAATAAATTAACAACTGATTTCGCTTCTAAGAAAAGTTTAAATAATAGAAGTATGAAAAAGAATCTAAAAAGTATTGCTAAAAGTTTCCATGAGATTAAAAGAGTAGATAGAAAATTAAAGAAAGTTGGTATCGTAGGAGAAATATATGTTAAATATTCTCCATTTGGTAACAACAATTTAGAAGAATTCTTACTTAAAGAAGGATGTGAATACATGGTACCAGGAGTACTAGCATTCTTTGAATTCTGTTTTTCTGATGGAGAAATCAATCATAAATATTATGGAAAAAATAGAGTAAGCATGTATGCAGGAAAAACTGTAGAATCAATCGCATCTTCTTGGGAAAAAGATATGGAAGAAGCATTAAAACCATATCCTGAATTTGTATGTCCAACTCCATTTAAAAAGATAAAAAAACTTGCAGATCAAGTAATAGATAGAGGAGTAAATATGGGAGAAGGATGGCTTTTACCAGGAGAAGTATCCGAACTAATAGAAAAAGGTTATAACAATATTATATGTGCTCAACCATTTGGATGTCTTCCTAATCACATAGTAGGAAAAGGTACAATAAGAACACTTAGAATGTTATATCCAAATGCTAATATATTTCCAATAGATTATGATGCAGGTGCTTCAAAAGTAAATCAAGAAAATAGAATTAAATTAATGCTAGCTATTGCAGAAGAAGGTGATAAGTAATATGAAAAGAGTAGGTTTTGATATAGGATCTACTACTATAAAATGTGTAGTAATTGATGAAAAAGAAAATATAATTTTTAAGAAATATGAACGTCACTATTCTGAGATAAGAAGTGCTATATTAAAGATAATAAATGATTTAAAACAAGTAATAAAGAAAGACAAGATAACAGTAACAATCTCAGGTTCAGCAGGCTTAGGTTATGCAGAAAGTCTAAAGATACCATTTGTTCAAGAAGTTTTCGCAGAAAAAATAGCAGTTAAAAAGTATTATCAAAATACAGATACAGTTATAGAATTAGGCGGAGAAGACGCTAAAATGTTGTTTCTTACTGGTGGATTTGAAATGAGAATGAATGGTAGTTGTGCAGGTGGAACAGGTGCATTTATAGACCAAATGGCATCTTTATTAAATGTTAATGGTGAAGAATTAAATGAATTATCAAGTCATCATGAAAAAATTTGTAATATAGCTTCTCGTTGTGGAGTATTTGCTAAATCAGATGTTCAACCACTACTTAATCAAGGTGTTAGAAAAGAAGATATAGCTGCAGGTATATTTAGAGCAGTAGTAAATCAAACAATCTCAGGATTATCTCAAGGAAGAGAAATAGGTAATAATGTTCTATACTTAGGTGGACCATTATACTTCTATAGTGAACTTAGAAATAGTTTTGATGAAGTATTAAATACTAAAGGAATACTTCCTAATGATGCTCTTTACTTTGTAGCAATAGGCTCAGTATTAGCAAACGTAAAAGAAGAAACAACTCTTTTATCACTAGAAAACAAATTTAAAAAGTTTAAAGAACAAAACAACTATACAAAAACTAAACCACTTTTCAAAGACAAAAAAGAATATGAAGAATTCTTAAAAAGACATAATGATACAACTATAAAAGAATTAGATAAACCAAGTAAAAATATGTATCTAGGAATAGATGCAGGAAGCACAACAATAAAGATGGTTCTTTGTGATGATGATGGTAATATTTTTAATCCATATTATTCATCAAACGAAGGAAGCCCAGTAGAAATAGTTAAAAAGTATTTGATAGATTTGTATGAAAAATATCCAGATATTAACATTAAGTCTAGCGCAGTTACTGGTTATGGAGAAGAACTAATTAAAAATGCATTTAATATAGATTATGGAGTAGTTGAAACAATTGCTCACTATACAGCAGCAAAGAAAATAAATCCTAAAGTAGACTTTATTCTTGATATAGGTGGCCAAGATATAAAATGTTTTAAGATTAAAAATGGTTCAATAGATAGTTTATATTTAAATGAAGCATGTTCTTCAGGATGTGGTTCTTTCTTACAAACATTTGCTAAAGCTTTAGGATACACAACAGAAGAATTCTCACACTTAGGTCTTTATGCTAAAAGTCCAGTTAGTCTAGGATCTAGATGTACAGTATTTATGAATAGTGCAGTTAAACAAGCTCAAAAAGATGGCGCATCAGTAGAAAGTATTGCAGCAGGTCTTTCAATGAGCGTAGTTAAAAATGCATTATATAAAGTTATAAGATGTGCAAATCCAAAAGACTTAGGTGAAAACATAATTGTTCAAGGTGGAACATTCTTAAATGATTCAGTACTAAGATCCTTTGAAATGGAAATAGGTCATAATGTAATAAGACCAAAATATTCAGGACTTATGGGAGCATACGGAAGTGCACTTTATAGTAAAGAAAAAGATAATGATAAAAGTAAAGTATTAAATCTAGAAGAACTTAAAAATTTTAATTATGAAACAAGAAATATAAATTGTAATGGATGCACTAATCATTGCAATTTAGTAATAAACACATTTGATAAGAAAAGAAGATTTATCGCAGGTAATAGATGTTCAAAACCTCTTAACAAAGGTAATCTTCAAGAACACTATGACTTATATGAATATAAACAATCCTTATTAAAAGAATTCATGAATAATGAAATAGATGAATCAAAAACTACTATTGGTATACCTCTAGTACTTAACATGTATGAATTATTACCATTTTGGTATACTTTATTTAAAACTTTAGGACTTAATGTAGTAGTGTCTCCATTCTCATCAAGAAGTCTTTACTTAAAAGGACAACATACAATACCATCAGATACAATATGTTATCCAGCAAAACTAGCTCACGGTCATATAGAGTATTTATTAGATTCTAAAGTAGACTATATATTCTATCCAAGTATGAGTTATAATGTAGATGAAAAACTTGGTACTAATCATTATAATTGCCCAGTAGTGGCATACTATCCTCAAGTTATAAGAGGTAATGTAAATAATCTAAACAAAGATACATTTATAGATGACTTTATAAGTTTAGCAGACAAAAAACAATTCTTAAAAAGAATAAAAACTATAATTAAATATTATAATATTGAAACTACGAAATCTAATCTTAAAAAAGCCGTTGAAAAAGCATACGAAGCATATAATGATTACTTATCAAAAATAAGAACTAAAGCAGAAGAATTTATGGGAATTGCTTCATCTAAAAATATGCCTATAATTGTATTATGCGGTCGTCCATATCATTTAGATCCAGAAATAAATCATGGTATTAATAAACTCATAACTTCGCTTGGAGCAGTAGTTATAACTGAAGACAGTATTAGTCATAAAGTAAAACCATTTAAGACAAAAGTAATGAATCAATGGACTTATCATTCAAGACTATATGCTGCTGCAAAATATATAAGTGAATCTAAAGATAATATTAATCTAGTTCAATTAGTATCTTTTGGTTGTGGAGTAGATGCAGTTACTACTGATGAAGTAAGAAGAATTATTGAAAGTAAAGACAAAGTCTATACACAAATAAAGATAGATGAAATATCTAATATGGGAGCAATTACCATAAGACTTAGAAGTTTGCTAGCTATAATTGATAATAAAAATGTAAAGAATAAGTAATGTTATTGTTTTAAATTTATTATGAATGTAAAATGATAATGTAGTAGGAGGTACATATGGAACTAACAGCAGCAGCTGAATGGTTAAATACTACATTTAGTGGATTTGATCATGCTATATTAAATATTTTACATGAATTTGCTCTTTTAACTCATGGCAATTTAAACTGGTTATTTAAGTTTATAAGCTTATTTGCAGAAAAAGGTTTATTCTTAATATTACTTAGTATATTCTTAATGTTATTTAAGAAAACAAGAAAGTTTGGAATATGTATGTTTGGTGCTATTGGAGCAGGTGCTATTATAACTAATTTTATATTAAAAGATATGGTAGCTAGGCCTAGACCATACATGAGTACTATTTTAGAATACAAAGATTGGTGGCAGTATGCAGGAAGTGTTACAGAAAATGATTTCTCATTTCCAAGTGGACACACAACAGCTATGACAGCGGCTATGATGTCATTAATATTTATGGCTAAAACTAAAAATAAATATTGGTGTTTTCTATTTATAATATTAATGGGTATATCAAGAAATTACTTAATGGTCCACTATCCATCAGATGTAATAGGTGGTATGTTATCAGGACTAATTGGTGCAACTATCGCATACTTTATAACATTATTAATTTATAAAATACTAGATAAATACAAAGACGTAAAATTATTTAACTTTATAAAGAACTTTGATATAATAAATGCAATGAAAAAGAAATAATCATTGCATTTTTAAATGGAGGAAAACTATGAAAGAAATAATTCATAATGATGATAATTTAACCTTAAAAGAGATAATGGAAACAGTAATAAGAATAAAAGTATTACTTATTAATAATGGAAAAATATTTATTGGCAATGCTAATAACGTATATCAATTTCCAGGTGGACATTTAGAAAGCAATGAAGAATTTAATACTTGCTTAAAACGTGAAGTACTAGAAGAAACAGGCATAGAAATTGATGATAATGAAATAGAAAAACCATTTATGAAAGTAAGTATGTTAAACAAAGATTGGCCAGAAGCAGGCAGAAATAGAAACTGTGAAATCTATTATTATGCAGTTAATACTAATAAGAGACCTGATTTGTCCAAAACAAACTATACTGAAAATGAAAAGAAAAATGACTTCAAGATTGAAGAATTTGATTTAAAAGAAGCAGTAGACAAAATCAAAGAAAATATTCCTAATAATGAAATGAATAAAGTTATATCACCAGATATGATTAGTGCATTAGAAGAATATTTAAGGCAATTAGAGGACTAAAATGGAAGACTATTCACCTGAAGAATTACAAAACATAAAAGATAAAATTGTTATGATAGTTGAAGATGATGAAACATTATATGATGATATATCTTCTTATGCGGAAGTTATACCCTTAAGATTTTCATATGATTTATCTAAGTTTAGTGATGAATATATTGAAAAGACAAAAACATTATTTGCATACTATTATACTATGGATAATTTTTATAATAATGAGATTCTGAGACTAAAAAAACATTTTAAACATTTTATGAGATATCCAAAGTGTCTATACATAAATAAGAATAATCCTAATTATGAATTAATTAGTAAAGTATGTAATGACTTGGATATAGAATGTATCACAAATAAAGAATTATTTATTTCAAAAGTGAAAAGGAGTTAAAATATATGTACACAAGTAAAGAAGAAGTATATAAATATTTAGATAGTTTAAATATTAAATATAAAAAAGTAGAACACAAAGCAGTATTTACTATGGAAGAAATGTCAAAGCTTAATCTTGAAGATGATAATGAAGTAGTTAAGAATTTATTTATAAGAGATGATAAAAAGCAAAATTATTATTTAATACTAGTTAAAGGTGACAAAAGAGTTAACTTAAAAGAGTTAAGAAATACTTTAGGACTTAGACCTTTAACATTCGCAAGTGAAGAAGATTTAGAAAAGTATTTAGGTCTTAAAAAAGGTTCAGTAACAGTTCTTGGTATACTTAACGATATTGAACATAAAGTAAAAGTATTAATAGATGAAGATATAAGAAATTTTAAAGAAATAGGTGCTCATCCTAATGAAAATACTGCATCTATTTGGTTAAAATTAGAAGACATAGAAAAGATATTAAAACTTAATAATGTAAATTATAGTTTTATAAATTTATAGTCAATATAATTGACTTTTTCTATTGACATAAAATATATATAATAGTATTATTGTATTATGCAAGTAATACAATGAAAGGAGCACACATGAGTTATACATTTGATAACAATATACCAATCTATATCCAATTAGTAGATATCATTAAAACAGATATAGTATCAGGTAAATTAAGTGTAGGAAGTAGATTACCTTCTGTAAGAGAGCTAGCATTTTACTACAAAGTTAATCCAAACACTATGCAAAAAGCTTTAGTAGAACTGGAAAGTGAAAAACTAATTTATACTGAAAGAACAAATGGTAAATATGTAACTAGTGATTCAAAAGTAATAAATAAAGCTAAAGAAAAACTAGCTAAAGAAAAAGTAAATGAATATTTAAGTTCTATGAATAGTATAGGTATAACTTATGAAGAATCAATTAAGTACTTGCAAGAATTAGGAGGAAAATAATATGGAACTTTTAGAGTGTAAGAACCTATCAAAAAGCTTTAATAACAAAAAGATTCTAAAAGATATAAACCTAATAATACCTAGAGGTAAAATAGTTGGTCTTCTAGGCAAAAATGGGCAAGGAAAAACAACACTAATAAAACTTATTAATGATTTACTTACTCCAACTAGTGGTGAAATACTTATAGAAGGTAAACATCCAGGAATAGAATCAAAGAAAATAATTTCATATCTACCAGAAAGAACATACTTAGATAAAGAAATGAAAGTAAAAGATACATTAAATTACTTTAATGAATTTTATGACAATTTTGATATTAACAAAGCAAAAAAACTTCTTAAAGATTTAGATCTTGATATAAATTCAAAGATATCTAAAATGTCTAAAGGTATGCAAGAAAAACTACAACTTATACTTGTTATGAGTAGAGAAGCCGATCTTTATATTTTAGATGAACCATTAGGTGGAATAGACCCGGCAACTAGAGATTATATATTAGACACAATACTTTCTAATTTTAAAGAAGGAAGTAGTGTAATAATATCAACACATTTAATCTCTGATATTGAAAGAATACTAGACGAAGTTATATTTATAGATAAAGGTAAAATAATATTAACGGCTTCTGCAGATGAACTTCGTAAAAAAGAAAAATCATCAATAGATGAAATCTTTAGGAGGACATTCAAATGCTCTTAAAAGTACTTAAATATGATTTAAAATTTACATATAAAAATTTAATAATATTCTATTCATTATCATTATTCTTTGCTTTACTTGGAAGAATATGTGGAATATTTGATACTTCAGGTATTATGTTAATACTTTCTAAAATAAATAATGGAATTGCTGTGTCAATGTTAGTAAGTGTGCTTATAAATAATCTTATGAGAGTCTGGGCAAGATTAGTTCTAAACTTCTATAAAGATGAGTCTTACTTAACACATACATTACCAGTTAAAAAGAGTACACTTTATTTATCTAAAGTATTATGTGGCTTAATAACGATGTTAACATCAACTATAGTAATAGCTGTATCTTTATTAATATGTTATTACTCAAAAGAGAATATTGAACTATTAAAAAATAGCTTAAATATAGTAGCAACTCTTTATGAAAGCAGTATAACTAGTTTACTAATTCAAGTATTTACACTTATATTCTTAGAATTTACATTTGTTTTACTAACAGGTTACATAGGTATAATATTAGGACATAAATCAAATAACAATAAAATGTTAAAAAGTTGTTTATATGGATTCTTAACGTATATGGCTTCCTCAGTGATTATACTCTTAGTAATCTATATATCAGGATTATTTAATAGTGACATTATGAATATATTTACAAGCACAACATTCACACTAAGTGTATTTAAAACTATATTAGTAATTGCTATGCTAACATATTTAGTACTAATAATTATAGAATACATAATCGGTCTTAAGACAATAAATAAAGGCGTAAATATTGATTAATTATATTAAAAGTGTTATAATATTAGCACTTTTTTATTTAGGGGGAAAATAGAAATTATGAAAGAACAAAACGGGGAAGAAACTTTAACAACAAAACAGCAAGGAAAGCAAATGCTTGAAGATATTGAAAAAGAAGCTTTCGAAATATATAAAGAAGTTTTAGAAGATAAACAATATCAAGAGTATTATTTATTAGAGTTAGCACAAAAAAATGAATATTTAAAATCACGAATAGAGAATGCACTCGATATTATTAATAAAAGCTTATTTGAAGAAGTAAAAAAAGATAAGAAAAAGAAAAAATTAATTATGTTACTAGGTATTTTTAGTATCATGTCATCAATATTTTTACCAGCACAAATAGCTTTAATTGTAACATTAATATATGGTATAACAGCATATAAAGATATAAAAATGAGATTAGAAAAAAGAAAAGATAATGCTGATCTAAAAGAAATGTTAAATATTTTTCAAAAAGTTAAAGATATAATGACAAATATAGAAAACAACCAAACATTTATTACTAAAAAAATAAAAGATGCTAGCAAACAAAGAATTGAAACAGCAAAAACAGAACCATTAAAAGTAAATAGAATATTAGCTGCTAACTTGTTAATACAAGATTATTTAACTTATGGAAGATTACCAGAAAATATAGATGAAGATGTTAAAAATACTGCAATTAATATGTTAAGACAAGATTTAAATTCAAATGAAACAAATTTAGAAGTTTTATTAGAAGAAACAAAAAAACAAGTATCACTAGATACGTTAGTTAGAAAAATGGAATTTGATGAGAAATAATTCTCATCTTTTATTTTTGTATGATACAATTATTATGGTGATGATATGAGTATCAAAGAAAAAATAGAACAAACTTTTTCTGAAAAATTCTATGAAATAAATGACATGAATAAAATAATTGAATTTATAAAAAAATGTAAAGATAAATTAATTCTTAATAAAAGCGGTTTAAAATCACAAGATGTAACATCTTACACTACAGAAGGAAAAGAACCAGATTTAGAAGTAAAATGTAATGGAAATGAAATAAACTATGCGTATGATTTTGATAGATTTAAAGAAGTAATTATTAATAATATAAATCCTAGTATAAAAGAATTATCACTTCCAACTTCTTTTTTAACAGACAATATTTCATTTCTAGAAAACTTAAAATCATTATCAAAGCTTACAATTAGTGATGGTTACTTTTTAACGCCAGAACAATTAGATTTTGTAGAAAAACATACCTCTATAAAAGAAATAGATTTTATGACACCATATATATCTAATGAAGACTATGAAAATTTAGTACTTATAGATAAAGATGGAAAACTTTTGGGATACAATAAAGATATAATATTAAGAGAAATAGAAAAACAAGAAAAAAGCGTTTTACTAGATATAGTTTCTCCTAGTTCAGATAAAATAACAGTTGAAGCAAGACAAGTAACATTAGCTGATTTGGATAAAATGTTTAATTTAATAGGCGAAGATTTAACTAAAAAGAATAGAAGAATAGAAATAAAATGTAATAAGCAAAAGTATGTATTTAACATAATAGATGGAATAGTTAATATGGATATAGAAGATCCAAATATGAATATAGCTAGTGACTTAAATAATTTCTTTAGCAAAAAAGGTATTAAAACAAATGGAGTATATGTAAAAATTGTACATGGTTATGCAGATAAAGATTTAGAACCTCTAGATAAACTAAATGAAGAAGTAGAAGTAAGAATAAGATACAATACAGGAGAAACATCCTCATATGATGATTTTAAAGGTTTAAGTGAAACGATGAAATGGTATAGGCAAATTATAAAAGACTATCCATTATCTCCAATAGAAAAACTTACTTTCGCATACGATATATTAAAAACTTTAGAATATAGTGAAACAGAAGATACAAGAGAGTCAAGAGCACCTTTTAAAATAGTAAAAACAGGTCACATAGTTTGTGTTGGATACACAGCAATGCTTCAAGAAATATTCGACGAATTAGATGAAAATATAAAAATAGGGGACTTTTCATTAACATGTTATGATAGAGACAATAAGACAGTTCTTGGACTGCATAATAGAGCCATAGCTATTGTAGATGATGAAAAATACGGAATTCATGGAGCATATGCATTAGATCCAACATGGGATAGTTATAAAGAAAATGGTCAAGAAAAAATAGATAGTGAATACACAGCATTAGATTCATATGATTACTTTATGGTACCATTTAAAGAATATAAAAATACATTTAAGCACGATTCAGATATAAACTTTTTTACGGGTGATATATCATATCTAAATAGTAATTTAAATGACGCTAATATAGATAAAGCAATAACTACAATTGATAGACAAAATGAACAAAAAGAAGATGAACTATCTTACTCAAGAAGAGAACCATTACTAAATTATGAAATAAAAGAAATGTTCCCTGAAAAAAGTGAAAAAGAAATAATTGAATCATTTAAATCTAATAAAATACCAAATAACATAATGATGGAAATAATAAGAAATGTACGTTTAGCTGAAGGTTATAGTAAAGAACAAATTGATACTGAGATGGAAAAAGTATCAAGAATATATGATAAAACTCATCAAGAAGTAGACCATTTAACAGGCAAAATGTTATAAAATGTGTTAGAATTATAATAGGTGATGATATGAAAAACATAGATGAATTATTTAATAAATTATCAAAGTCAACATTTAGAAGTAATTTTCATTTACATGAACCGGAAATAAAATATGTAAATGACAAAGGTTTAGATAAGATAAGAGAGCATGCTTATGATTTTGTTAAAAAAAGATTAAGTCATGCAGTTATACCTAATGATGGAAAACAAACTCCTATGAAAGGACACCCTGTATTTGTAGCTCAACATGCAACGGGGACATGCTGTAGAGGATGCCTTCATAAATGGCATAATATTGAAGAAAAAAGAAAACTAACAAAAGAAGAAATAGATTATGTAGTAAATGTTATTATGACTTGGATAGAAAGGGATATGAAAAATAAGTGAAAAAACTTGTGTTTTAACAAGAAATAATTTAAAATGAAAAACGGAGGAAGTAAAATGAAAAAGAAAAATTATTATGTTTCTTGTAACTTTAGGAATTGTTATGTTACCATTAAGTGCAAATGCTGCATTAATTGATGAGTATGAACATAAAAACTTTAAAGATACTTTAGCTTCTGAAGATATCACTTTAAAAAATACTGATTACAAAGAAACAGACGATCAAGTTACAATTTATATGTTTAGAGGTCAAGGATGTAGTTTTTGTAGAGCATTCTTAAACTTTTTAAATGATATTTCTGATGAATATGGAAAATATTTTAAATTAGTATCATTTGAGGTATGGGAAAATGCTAATAATGCAGAATTATTTACAAAGGTTGCAGATGTAGCAGGAGAAGCAGCTGGAGGAGTGCCTTATATTATTATAGGAGAAACAGTGTTCCCAGGATATCTAAGTGATTGGAATGAAACAATTAAAACTACAATTAAATCTGAATATGACAAAAAGGATAGAGTAGATATTCTAGAAAAAACTGAAAATGCAGAAGCAGATGCCGTTAAAGAAGCTAATGCACCAATAACAAAAACAATAATTTGGAACCTAGTATTCGTTTTAGTTGGAACTGCAACTATAATAACTGTAAATACTATTCAAAACAAAAAAGTTTTAAAAAGTATTGAAGAAGTTAAAAACTTAAAAATCAAAGAAATGAAAAAAACTAAGTAGATTAAATTCTACTTTTTTTGTATTATATTATTATGAAAAACATGACAAAAGATATAAGAAATAAATTGATAATGAGTATATTAAGTGACTATTTAAATAATAGTAGTGACTCTATAACAAAAGAAATGATAGATAGTTTAAAAGACTATAATTTAAATGTTACTGAAAGAATAGTATTATTGTTATTAGGCTATTATGATATAGAAAATAAAGAATTAACTATAGAATTAAATAAGATAATAAAAGAATTAGATAAAGAAAAGTATGAAAATAACGAATATTATAAAAATATAAAATTAGATAATATAAAAGAGAAAAATTGGTCTTTTGAAATTAAAAGTTATAAACCATATGAATTATTTGTATATAATGATTTAGAAAATATTGATGGAAAACTATATCCGAAAATTGGATATTTTACTAGTGAATACTTTTATCCATGCGTTCTTGAAAATAATAGAGAATGGATGCTTATAACACCAAATGAAATAGAAACAATGCAAAGTTCTATTAATGAAGCATATGGTAATGTATTAACATATGGCTTAGGCCTAGGTTATTATCAATATATGATATCTAATAAAGACAATGTTAAAAGTATAACTATAGTAGAAAAAGATAAAAAAATAATAGATTTATTCACAAAATATATTTTACCTCAATATAAGTTTAAAGATAAAATTAAAATTATTAATGAAGATGCACTTAAATATAAATATGATAATGAATATGATTATGTTTTTGTAGATATATGGCATGATCCAAGTGATGGAATAGAACTATACAAAAAAATGAAAAGCATTGAAAAGCCTAATATAAAATATTCTTACTGGATAGAAAAAACATTAAAAAACTATTTAGACTAAATACCATTAATTGGTATTTTTCTTTTGATAGAAATGCACACAATATTAATGGTGATTACATGAAAAAAATAATATTAGAAACTTTAATATTTATATCTTTATTTTTAGTTTTTAATATTAATGATATAGATTCAAATAGCGATAAAATTCTATATTATGATTCTAGTGATATACATGTAGAAGATACATTTAAAGTTTATCTAAAAGATACAAATTCAGTGAACTTAAATGAATCATTAAAAATATTAAATATAGATGTAATAAATTATATAATTGATGATAAAAAATATTATGCTAAAGATATGGAAGATTTAATTGAAAAATTCACGAAAGGTAAAAATTTAGAAGAAAAATTATATTATAAGACAAATGGTATAAAAGTTGATGCAATTACAATTTATTGTGAAGTCAATGAGTTAATGAAATTTGAAAATCTTATAAAAACATATTAAGTTTTAATGTAAAATAAAGTATCTAAAGTTTAATTTTTAATCTATGAAATTGATTTTTTAAATTCAATATGATAACATTTTATTAGAATAGGTGAGTTATGAAAAAGAAAATGTTATTGTTGTTATTTTTAATGTTATTCCCACTAATTATTTATGCGGAACCAGCATATATATTTTTAGGTAAAAGTAGTACAGAAAGCTATATTGTAAAACAAGGTGATGTCATAACTATGTATTTACTTTCTAATTATGGTCCTAATGATGATGGACTTTTAGAAAGTTATAATGCGCAACTTTATTACAATCCATATGTATTTGAACTAGTTAAAACAGAGAATGAATATATTAAATTACCAGAAGGGTGGCAAGTAACAAATTATAAAACATATTCATCTTTAATAAATTTATCAGTAAAAAACAACACTCTAGAAAATACTAAAGAAAAACTAGAAGAAGATGAATATAGTGGAATAATAGCTAAACTTAGTTTTAGAGTTAAAGATAATACAGTAAATCAAAAAACATATATAGAATTATTAAAAGATAATACAAATTATGTAGAAAAAGTAAATGATGAAAAAAACACATTTAATAATAGTATAAATAGATTTTTATATTATGAAATTAATAGTAATGGTGGTAATAAATTAGATTCCCACTTAACAAGTATAGAAGTAAGAGGTTCATCTAATGATTATGATACATATTTAACGCCTAGTTTTGCACCTGGTATTTATGAATATAATTTAACAACTACAAGTGACTCAATTTATATTCATGGCACTTGTATGATTAAGGGTTGTGATGTAGAAGGTAATACTGGATATCTAGAATTAAAAAAAGATAAAACAACTATTAAATTGGTATCAACTGCATCTGATGGCACTAAACAAACTTATAAAATAAACATAACTAAAACTAAAAGTTATGATGGTTATCCAGAATTAAAAAGTTTAAAAGTGTTAAAATATAATATGATTGAAGAATTCAGCCCGGATTTATCAACATATCATGTAGTAATACCAAGTATAGAAAATAGTCTTTTAATAGATTATGAAAGTGATTTCGATGTAACAATTAAAGGAAATGAAAACCTAAAAATAGGTGAAAACATAGTTTCAATAGAAGTAAAAAATAATAGTGGTGAAACATATACGTATTATTTAATAGTTAGTAAAACTGAAAAAGAAGAAGACAAAGATGTACCAGTAGTGGAAGAACCAAAGAAAGATGATAAACCAACTACTGAAACTAATAAAGATAACAAAAAATTATATTTGATTATTTGCTTAATAATATCTATATGTTCGATTATATGTATAACAATATTAATACTAAGAGATATAAAGTCACAAAAAGAGATTAATGAACAAGAAGATAAATAAAGAATACTAAAAAGTATTCTTTTTTTTATTTAAAAAATGTAATATAATTAAAATGGTGATGATATGAAAAAAAATTATATTATAGATGGAAATGAAGCTTGTGCTATGGGGTCATACCTTTTTAGTGAAGTATGTGGTATTTATCCAATAACACCAGCTAGTCCAATGGCAACTTTAACTGATAAATGGAGTGCTGAAGGTAAAAAGAATTTGTTTAATGATACAGTATCAGTTATAGAAATGCAAAGTGAAGCAGGTGCTGCAGCTTTATCTCACGGAGCACTTCAGGCAGGAAGTCTTGCTACAACATTTACTGCATCTCAAGGCCTTCTTTTAATGATACCTACAATGTATAAAATGGCAGGAGAAATGTTGCCAGGTGTTATCCATGTAGCTGCTCGTTCACTTGCAACACATGCTCTTTCAATATTTGGAGATCATCAAGATATTTATGCAACACGTAGTACAGGATTCTGCATGTTAGCATCAACTTCAGTAGAAGATGCATACTATATGGCAATAGTTGCACACATGTCAGCAATCGAGGGTTCACTTCCATTTTTACATTTCTTTGATGGATTTAGAACTAGTCATGAATTAAATAAAGTTTCATTATTGGATGAAACAGAAGTATTAAAACTAGTTAATTATGATAAGATTTATGAATTTAAAAATAGAGCTCTTAACATAGGCAAAGAAATAACACGTGGTACTTCAGAAACAGGAGATGTATATTTCCAAAATACTGAAGTAAGAAATAAATATTATGATGATATGCCAAATATAGTTGCAAGAAACATGGAAAAGATTAATAAACTTGCTGGTACTGAATATAAACCATTTAATTACTATGGTGCTAAAGATGCAACTCATGTAATTGTAGCTATGGGTTCAGTTTGTGACACTACAAGAACAATGGTAAATCTACTTAATAGAAAAGGTTATAGAGTAGGACTTGTAGAAGTACATCTATATAGACCATTTAGTACTAAATACTTACTTGACGTTCTTCCTAAAACTGTACATACTATCGCAGTACTTGATAGAACTAAAGAAGCAGGAAGTCTTGGCGAACCTCTTTACTTAGATGTAGTAGAAGCAGTCAAAACAAGAAACATTCACGTTTATGGTGGAAGATATGGATTATCTTCAAAAGATGTACCACTTAAAGATATAAATGGTGTATTTGAAAATATATTTAGCGATAACCCTAAAAATCATTTCACAGTTGGGATTATTGATGACGTAACACACTTAAGTATTGAACCAAAAGAAATAGAATACACTCCTGACTATAAAGAAATAAAAGTATATGGCTTTGGTTCAGATGGTATGGTCGGAGCATCTAAAAACTTCATGAAAGTTTTAGGCGACATAGATATAAATTATGTTCAAGGATACTTTGAATATGATTCTAAAAAGAGTGGTGGAGTAACTATTTCACACTTAAGAGTTGGAGACACTAAAATAAATGCTCCATACTTCTTAACATCTCCAGACTTTATAGTTATTTCAAAAGATATTTATTTAAATAGATATTATTGTCTAAAAGATATTAAAAAGAACGGAATACTACTTCTTTCAAGTAATAGAACAGATGAAGAATTAAATAACTTAATAACAAATGAAAATAAAAAAGAAATACTTGATAAAAATATAAAAGTGTACGTTGCTAACTTAGATGAACTTAATGAGAAATATAACTTGCATGGAAAAATAAACAATATAATGTGTATGTATATGTTAAAGATATTAGGTTATGACAAAGAAGAAATAAAAGACTTTGAACACTTAATAGAAAAAACATATAGTAGTAAAGGATCTAAAGTAGTAGAAGCTAATATAAACGCTATTAATGAATCTTTAAAATATTTAGAAGAAATAGATAACAGAATATTTACACTAACTGATGACAAACAAACTGAAAAAGACTTTACAGATGAAGTATTAAAATTACGTGGCAATATGCTTACTGTTTCAGATTTTATTGATTATAAAGATGGTACTTTTGAAGGTGGAACAGCTGCAAGTGATAAGAGAAAAACTTCATCTTTAGTACCAAAATGGTGTAAAGAAAATTGTATAGAATGTAACCAATGTTCATTTGTATGTCCTCATGCATGTATAAGACCATACTCTCTTACTGATAATGAACTATTAATGGCTCATATTGATAAAAGTGAAACTATTGAAAGTTTAGGAGAAAAAAATAAAAACTTCTTTATATCAGTTTCAGAATCAAATTGTACAGGTTGTGGACTTTGCTTACAAGCTTGTCCTGGTAAACAACAAGAAAAAGCTCTTGAGTTAGGAAAATATAATGAAAGACTAGATAGAATAAGTGATTATTTATTTAATAGTCAAGAAAATGATACTCCATTTAATAAATATACAGTTAAAGGAGTAGGATTTAAGAAACCTTATTTTGAATTTAGTGGTGCTTGTGCAGGATGCGGAGAAGCAGCATATATAAAAGTATTAACTGAACTATATGGAAAAAATATGGTAATTGCTAATGCAACTGGATGTTCTTCAATATATGGAGGAAGTCTTCCTCTAACACCATATAAAATTCCATGGATGAATTCATTATTTGAAGATAATGCTGAATTTGGATTTGGAATTCACGAGTCATATAAGAAAATGAGAGAAAGAATCAAAAAAATAATGTATGAAACTAAAGATATTGTAGATCCTGAAATAAAAGCAACTTATAAAGAATGGATAGACAATATGGAGAATGATGATTTAACTCTAGCTATAAAAGATAAACTAGAACATTCAGAAATTCCTAATGAATTAAGAGTTTTACTTGATTACATACCATCTCGTAAAGTATGGATTTTAGGAGGAGATGGATGGGCTTATGATATAGGCTATGGTGGACTTGATCATGTACTTCATAGTAATGAAAATATAAATATTATGGTTCTTGATACAGAAGTTTATTCAAATACTGGTGGACAAAAATCTAAATCAACTAGAATAGGTGGAGTCGCACAATTCGCATCTAATGGAAAACTTGAAACAAAGAAAGATCTATTTAAAATTGCAATGAGTATTCCAAATGTATATGTAGCAAGTATCTCTATGGGTGCAAATATGATGCAAACACTAAAAGTAATGAAAGAAGCATATGAACATGATGGACCTTCACTAATAATTGCTTATAGTCCATGTATTGAGCAAGGAATCTATGGAGGTCTTACTAATTCACTTGATGAACAAAAACTTTTAGTTGATATAGGTTATAACTTACTTATGAGATATAATCCAGATACTGATACACTAACAGTAGACTCAAAAGAGCCAGACTTTACTAATTATGATGCAGTATTTAGAAAAGAATTAAGATATAAAAATCTAGAAGTAAAAAATAAAGGAGAATACGAAAGATTATATGAAGAAAATATGAATCATTCAATCGAAAGATATAATTACTTTAAAGATTTAGAGAACACAAAAAAAGGAGACTAAAATACTTAGTTTCCTTTAATTTTTCAATAAAATAGGACTGCCACCCCCTGATGGACAGTCCGGAAAAAAGAATAAAAAGGGGTTGGCTAGTGTGATACTAGCACCAATTCGCCTAATAGTGAATTGGTAAGTCTATATATTAATTACAAAAGCCTAATTTGTCAAGCTTTTTTTAAATTTTTTATAAATTTTGTACCATACCAATACTATATTCTGAATTAGGATTAGTACTAAAATATTTACTATCTAAATCTACAAAACCAATTACATTTTCGCTAGGAATAATAAATTCACTTTGACCATTATTATTTTTTCTAATTAATCTATTTTCAGAATCTTTTTCACATCCAATTAATACCATTATTTCTTTAGCTCTAGTTTGAGGACTACCAAGTTCAAAATCTATATAATGATTAGGATCTTCATAAAAAGAATCCAATATTGGATTTACACAACTAGATAATTTATTATCATCAATATATAAACCATTATCACAAATAGAGTTACCATTTTCTCTTTCAGTTAAATGAGCAAAAAATTCAACATCATCATAAGATAGTTCACTCATCGCATCTCTTAAATCTTCTAATTCCATTTTTATCACCATCAATATTATATCATATTTACTTACAAACTTAAAAATGGTAATATTAAAATAGGGTGAAAAAATGAATAAAGAACATTTAATAAAACTAGCAAGAGACTTAGCAGAATCATTTGTATATAATAAAAATATGGTATATCAAGTAGAGCATCACTATATGCTTTGTATGTCAAATTTTATTTTTTCAAAAGAGAGAATAATTAAAACTGATAGTAAAAATAGAACCTTACATTTTGATGATACAAAAGAAAATACTATGAAAATTAATCAATTTTATGAGAAAATAAAAGATGATTTTATATTCACTATGAATGGTTCAACACCTCAAAACGAATTATTTAATAGAGTTATATTAGAACATGATAAAGAAGATTTAGAATTAAAAAAGAAAATATTTATTATAGGGAAAATTAGAGATTCTTTAGCGCATGGGAAATATGAGTTTGACACGAAAAACAACAAAATAATTATAAAAAATAGTTATAAAGTAGGTAATGATGATTTCTATTTTGGATGCAGCGTCGAACCAGAAACTCTCGATATATTAACAAAGCAATATCAACATGAAAATAGAAAAAGAATATTAAGTCTAATTTATAATAAAGATTATGATAGTTATTTAAATAAGATAGAAAATAAGTATATAGAAAAAAATAGTTCAAATAATAAAGATGATGATAAATTATTAGAAGCAGAAGATCATGTTTCAGATAATGTAGAAGAATATATAAAGAAAGTACATAATCAATTAGAAATTTTAAAAGCTGAAATACAATATGCCAAAGAAATTAGTAATAAAAACAAAATACTGCTTTTAAAAAATTATACTCATATATTAAAGAAAATAGAGGAATTAGAAAAAGATAAAGATGGTTTAAATGTACAAGAGCTTAAACAAACCATTGATAAATCAATATATTCTATGGCAATGAATATATCCGAAGAGTTAGATCGAAACGTTGTCAATACAGCAGTAGTTTACAACTATTTAACACTATTACTAAGTGAAAGAGAAGAACTAGATTTTAGATATTTAAAAAGTCCATCATCAAAAGTATATTTCAAAAAAATAAATGAAAAAAATGGTGAAAATGATATAACAGGTACTTTAGGTAGATTAAAAAGATCAATTAAAATATTTAATAGAAAATATCAAGAAGCACAAAAAAGTCCTGAAGATATTAAAAAGAATACAATGAGACAACTAATTATAAATTTATATAATGAAACAATGGAAGCTTTTGAAAATAGAAATAGATGTATATATAATAGAATAAGAAATGGTATTATGCATTGCACTATAGAATCAAAAGGAAAGAAAATAGTAATAAAAGATTCATCAGATCATAATATGGATAAACCATCATTTATAATAGAAGCAACAACAAAAGAATTATTAGATTATGCAAAATGTATAGAAGATAAAAATTCACAAGAAGAATTTACTCTTAAAGACTTTATAAGTGAATTATATATGGCAGTCAATAACTATGGAATTAATGATGACCAAATAAAAAGATTCTTTGATAATTTATCAAAATGTTTACTATGTGTTGATAAAAGTACAAAACTTAATGATAAAACAGATGATATAAAAGATAAATTAACTAATATGAATACACAAGGATATTTAGAAAATATAACTAAATTAAGAGATATACTTTTACAAAGAAAAGAAGAATTAGAAAGTAAATCACCAAGTATGTAAGAAATCTAAATTTCTTCTTTTTTTATCATTGAAAATGTGATATAATATTGAAGATTTGTCTGGAGGCGATAACATTGAACGATTTAAGTGCTATTAAAGGTTTAGGACCGAAAACAATAGAAACTCTAAAAAATATAGGAGTTAATAGTATTAGTGATTTAGTAGAATATTATCCTTACAGACACGATTTAATAGTTTTAGATAATATAAAAGAATGTGTAGATAAACAAAATGTAATAATAGAATGCATTATAGATTCAGTACCTTTATCAAGAAGATTTAGAGCTAATATGACAGCACTTACTTTTAGAGCAATGTCTAATAAGAAAATGATAGCTGTTATGATATTTAATAGAACATTTTTAAAGACTCAACTTCGTCCAGGTACAACTATTACAGTAATAGGTAAATATGATGCGCTTAAAAATACAGTAATAGCGTCTGATATAAAATTTGAAAAAATAGCAACTGGTTCAATAGAAACTGTTTATCACTTAACGAGTGGTCTCACAAGTAAATCATTAAAAAAATATATTAATGAAGCATTAAATATTTATGATAATTATATTGATTATGTACCAGAATATTTAAATGAAAAATATAATTTTATTTCTAAAAAGGAAGCAATAAGATTAATACATGAACCACAAAATAAAGAGGACGTTAAAAAAGCACAATTAAAACTTAAATATGAAGAATTATTTGAATTCATGTTTAAAATAAATTATTTAAAAGAATTAAATAAAGACAATAAAGTAGAATATATTAGAAATATAGATCCAGAAGATGTTAATACATTTATAAGAGAATTACCATTCGAGTTAACTCCAGATCAAGATAAAGCAATAGAAGACATTTATAATGACATGACATCAAGTAAAAGAATGAATAGAATGCTTCAAGGTGATGTAGGTAGTGGAAAAACTATTGTGTCAGTAATCGCTGCATATATAAACCATTTAGCAAAATATCAAACTGCACTAATGGCACCAACAGAAGTGCTAGCATATCAACACTATGAAAATATTAAGAATATACTTTCAGGAACCAACATGAGAATAGATATTCTAGTTGGAAGCATGAAAAAGAAAGAAAAAGATGAAGTAGTAGAAAAACTAGCAAAAGGTAAAATAGATTTCTTAATAGGAACTCATGCACTACTTAGTGAAAACGTTGTATTTAAAAATCTTGGACTTGTTATAACAGATGAACAACATAGATTTGGAGTTAATCAAAGAGCGAGTCTTAAAAATAAAGGTATACTCCCAGATACTTTATATATGTCAGCAACGCCTATACCGCGTACTTTCGCATTAACAATATATGGAGATATGGATATATCAAATATTAAAACAAAACCAAAAGGTAGAAAAGAAATAAAAACAATAGTTAAAAGTGAAAAAGAACTAGTAGATGTTTATGAATTATTAAAGAAAGAAATAGATGAACATCATCAAGCATACATAGTTTCACCTTTAATAGAAGATTCTGAAGTAATAGATTTAACAACAGTAAATGAAATCAAAAGAAATATAGATTTATACTTCAATAAAAAAATTAAGTCTGCGATAATGCATGGCAAATTATCAAAAGCTGATAAAGATAAAATAATGAATGATTTTAAAGCAGGAAAAATAGATGTATTAATATCAACAACAGTAATAGAAGTTGGAATAGATGTTAAAAATGCTACTATGATAATAATATATGATGCTGAACGTTTTGGACTAGCAACACTTCATCAATTAAGAGGAAGAGTTGGAAGAAATGAATTTGAATCAACTTGTATACTAATAGGAGACAAAGACAATAAAAGATTACAAGTATTAGAAGAAAGTAATGATGGATTCTATATAACTGAAAAAGACTACGAAATGCGTGGAGAAGGAGACTTATTTGGAGTTAAACAAAGTGGAGATATGGAATTTAAAATAGCTAATCTTCATACTGACATGAAAATACTTTTACAAGCAAGAGATGATTCAAAAGAATTTTTTGATAAAAATAAAGATAATAATTTTGAAAATTATAAAGAATATGCTAAAATAATTAATGAAATGACAAATTTAGATTAAAAGGAGTGATTAAAATGGGTAGAGCTCATGAAGTAAGAGCTAAAGCAATGGCTGCAACAGCTGCTAAAAAAAGTAAATTATATTCAATTTATGCAAAGGAGATTTATCAAGCAGCGAAAGGAAACCCAGATCCATCAAGTAATGATGTATTAAGAAGAGTAATTGAAAAAGCTAAAAGGGAACAAGTACCAGCTGATGTAATTAATAGAAATATTGATAAAGTTAAAAAAGGTGTAACAGAAAACTACGATACAGTAGAATATGAAGCATTTGCTCAAGGTGGAAGTTCACTAATCATTAAATGCTTAACAGATAATTCAAATAGAACAATTAGTTTTGTTAAAACAGTTTTTAATAAATGTGGAGCTAAAATGGCTGGACAAGGAGCAGTTAGCTTCATGTATGAACATTTAGGAGTAGTAGGTATCAAAGGACACACTGAAGAAGAAGTTATGGATGCTCTAATCAATGGAGATGTTGATGTAAATGATATTGAAATAGAAGATGATACAGTAGTTGTTTATACAGAAGTAGCTGATTTAAACAATGCTAAAAAAGCATTAGAAACTGCATTCCCAGGAATAGTATTTGAAATAGATGAAATTTCATACTTTGCGAAAGATACAGTAACACTTGAAGGTGAAGACAAAGCAAAATTTGAAAGATTACTTGATATGCTAGATGAATTAGATGATGTAAGTAATGTTTACCATAATGTAGAGTTATAAAAAACTCTACTTTTTTTGTTTTCTATATGTTACAATATATATGGAGGATATAATGAAATTTAAAAATATGAATGAAAAGAGTATAGATGAAATAAGATATAATCCTTACACAGAAGGAGAATCAAAATCCATTAGAAATGGCAAATCAAATGAAATAAAAAGAATAGTAGCTGCATCTGAAATATTAAATATATTTTTAATAAGAGGAAAACAAAAAGATGCTTTAGAAAGATTAAAATCAAAAGATAGTACAAAAGAATATACAGCAAGAGATGTAATCGAAGAAATGTTAGAAGAAGCTAGCGAAAAGATTCAAACATCTAAAGAATCATTCGATGGAATAACACTAGGATAGGAGATAATATGAATTTTAATGTAGACGATATCATAACATTCAATTATGGAGAATATTTAATATTAGACGTTATTAGAGAAAGAGAAAATACATACTTATATTTAATAAATAACGATGAATTCCAAGATGATGTTTCAATTGTAAAAGTTAATAACAATAATAATGTAATAGAATATTCACCAATAGAAAATGAGGAAGAATTTGACTTTGTTGTTAATAAAATATTTTTAGATTTTAAAGAAGATGTACTAGATTTTGCTAGTGAGCAATAAACTTTCAATATCAAATAAAAAACACTTTTATTTGATATTTTTTTATGCTATAATTTTCATAGAATAGTTTGATTAGGAAGTGAGAAAAAATGTCATTTATAACATCTTTAATATCAGTAGCATCTTTAGCAACATGGATTTTCTTGCCACTTAACGCAATATTTCTTACGTTAGATGGTATTGTTTATTCGTTAGTTGCTTATTCATACAAGATATTTATGCTAATAGCACAATTGAATTATAATGTTATTTACGCATGGATATCACCATTAATGGATAGAATTAAAGCTATAATTCTCGTTTTAATAATGTTTAAAGTTGGGTATGCTTTAATTCAATTTATGATTAATCCAGATAAATTGGATGATGCATCAGCTGGAGGACCAGCATTAATAAAAAATATAGGAATCGCAGCAGGAATGTTAATACTATATTCATTTGTATTTAGTTTCATGAATGAATTAACATTACTATTAATTGGAGTTCCTGAAGGATATGAGTTCACAACATTAAAACAGGTTGCAGACATAACTAATGATGGAAAAGATAGTGGATTAATCGCTAGATTTATATTTGGAGCGGAAGCAGATGATGTTGGAGACTTCGGTAAAAAATTATCAACAAATACATTGAGTATATTTTTACATAGCAAACCAGGACAAACATCTGACCTTGATAAAATATATGATGAATTATCAAGTGCTGATATGAATGCGTTTGATGCGATGAAAATAGTGACAATAGTTGCAAGAATAGATAAAGATGTAGAATACAAGTGGCCATTAGTAAGTACAGCTGCAGGATTATATTTAACATGGCAAATTATTAAACTTGCAATTGAACTTGCAATTCGTATGTTTAAATTATTAGTATTACAAGTAATAGCTCCATTAGCAATAGTGAGTATAGTTGATGGTGGAACTAAAAATTCAACATGGAGTAATTATACAAAAACATTTTTTAGCGTTTGGATAGACGCATTTATTCGAGTCGGATCGCTATTTTTAGCAACTGCACTAGTTAGTCAATTCTATAGTGAATTTGAAGCATTAGTGCCAGAGGCTGCAGAAGGAACAATAACTAAAGGATTAATTTTATTAATAATTATGTTCTCTGCATACAAATGTACAGAACTTATACCAAAATTAATAAAACAAGTATTCCCAAGTATGGGTGCTAGTGGAAACAATACTAAAGGCTTTGGTGGATTACTTGGTGGAATCGCCGGAGCTGGAATGGGTGCAGTATCTGGATTGGCTTCAGGTGCCATAAGTGGCGCTGGAGTTGCTGGAACATTAGGTAACGCTGTTAGAGGTGGTGTTACTGGATACCAATCAGGTTCAAAAGGAAAAAATGTTATGGACTTCTTTAATAATCAGTCAAAAGTTTCACAAGGAAATAGAGACATGGCACAAAAGATTGCAAGACAAGGTGGAGGCTTAAGATTTGCTGGTGCAGCAATTGAAAATAGATTAGGAATCCCACAAGCTAAAGAAATGGCAGCACAAAGACAAAAAGACAATTCAGCAGCACTAGAAAACATGATGAAAGCTAGAGGAGATGCTCTTGTAAAAATGGGTGCTGGAGCAAGTGGAACGGTTAAAGATTCTGCGGGAAATGACATAGGAAAAGTATCATTTAAATATGGTAACACTAGAGAAGCTACGGTTGCTAATATGAAAAATACAGCTGAATATAAAGTTTTAGAAAATAAATATAGTGAAGCAATAAAATCTGGAAGTGTAAGCGACGCAAATACATACTCTTCACAAATGAAATCATATGAAAGTTATGCAGAAAAATCATTCGATTCAGCTGCACTTAATACAGATTTCACAGGTGATGCAAAAGTTGCAGAAACAACAAGAGTATATGATACAAGACATGGAACATTTGTTGGAAATGCAACAAGAAAAGTTCTTGGGCGAGATAATGCAAGCGGTCACTTAAATGATAGTAGTGGTAATAAATCTCTAGAAGGAAGAAGAGAATCATATGAAAATAAAACTTCTAATTTAGAGAATAGTCGAAGCATGCAAAGAGCTAACAGACAAAACAATTTTGGAGGAAAACAATAGAAAGGAGATAAATAATGTATATAATACCAGCAAATAGTAAAAAAAGTCAGTTGATATTTAATGTATTTAGACCATTTGATTTATTTGGCGTATTATTACCAGGTGTAATATTAACAACTGCCTTTCTATTTATGTTTCCAGGAGATACAGTAGGAGATATTGTAATAAAATTAACACCGATTGGTATATCATTATTTTTGGTAATGCCAATACCGTTTTATCATAACGTGTTAGTTTATTTACAAGAAGTATTTATATATTTCAATAGTCAAAGAAGATATTATTGGAGAGGATGGTGTGCAAGCTATGTGGGAAACGATGACGGGGATGCCCAAAAAACCCAAAGTAAACGTTAAGGCACAAAAATACGCTGAAAATTGGTTACCAATTAGAGGCATACAAAATGGAGAAGTTATACTAGATAATGGATATAGAGTAACGGGAGTTAAAATCAAACCAAGAAACATATTTATTCTTGATTACGATTCTCAAAATAATGCAATATTTAATTTGAGAAACTTCTATAATACAATGGATTATCCATTTTGGTTAATAGTAGCAGATAGACCAGTTGATATTAACGTTTATCTAGCTCAATTAAAATTGTTATTTAATCAAGTACAATCACCAGCAATAAGAAAGTTAGTTAGAGAAGATATAGATAAAGCAAACCTATTCATGAGTAAGGAAGTAAATGTAACTGATACTGAATACTTCATCTTATTTAAAGATAGAAGACCAGAAATAATACAAAAAAGAATACAAAATTTAGTTTCTGGTTTAGCAGGAGCAGGTCTTCAATCAGCTCAAACTAGTAATGATGATTTAAGAACATTATTAGATGGATTTATGAATGGTGGAGATACAACTAATTTTGGGACGGTGATGCCACGATGAGCGTAAGTTTTAAAAGTCAATTAGCTCCTAAGAGCTTAGAATTTAAACCATCTGAAATAATAATAAGTGATAAATATTGTGCTATATTAACAATAATAAGTTATCCAAAATCAATACAAGAAGGATACTTAGCTAACTTGACACAATTATCAGGTATTAAAATATGTATTAAACATATACCAATTGCATTCTCAGTTTTATCAAAAATGTTAAATAAAGAAATTGCTGATATGAAATCAAGATATCAAGATGAACATGATAGAACAATGCAAGAACAAATTAGACAAGATTATGAAAGTATTGAAAACTTCATTCAAATGTTAACAGCAACTCAAGCAAGAATATTTGATTTCCAAATGCATGTTATGATTTCAGCTGATTCTCATGAAGAATTAGAAAATAAAAAAGTTCAAGTTAAGAACTACTTAGATGCAATGGGAATGAAAGGACTAGTTCTTAGATTTGAACAAGAAAAAATACTTAAGAGTATGCTTCCAATATTTGAAGCAAATGATATAGAAGAAAGAGTTGGAACACCAATACCATCAGTTACTATGGCTGCAATGTATCCATATGTATTCGATAGTATTAAAGACCCAGGACTTTCATGTTTACTTGGAGTTGATTATTCAGGTGGTGTCATACTATTTAATCAATTCTTATATCAAACTAAAAAAGAATTTAATAGAAATAATGCCAATATGATTATACTTGGTACTTCTGGTTCAGGTAAATCAACAGCTGCAAAAGTGCTTTTAAGAAGTAACATTAGAAATGGTCATAAAATCATAGCAATAGACCCAGAAGGTGAGCTTGAAGATATGGCTAGATTATATGGTGGAGACTTCATTGACTTAGGTAAAGGTGGAGACTTTGGTATGATAAATCCACTTGAAGTAGTACTTGATGCAGATGAAGAAGAAATGAAAGAAGGATTAGGTTATGCAATCCTTACTCGTACACTTCAAACACTAAAAGCATTTATGAAATACTACAGTCCAGACATTGAAGAAGATACATTAACAATGTTTAGTGAAGTAGTACAAGATACATATAGACGTTATAAAATAGATTACAATACAGATTTTACAAAAGTAAGTGCTCATGATTATCCAACATTCGATGATGTGTATGCAACTATCAAAGGAAGATTACTTTCTATGACAGAACATACTCGTGAAAGAGAAGTTATGGAAAAACTTGAGTTAAAGATTAGACCACTTACTAGAGAATTAAGATATTATTTCACTGGTAAGACAACAATTGATACAGATGCAGACTTTATTGTATTTAATATTCGTGAATTAATGAACGCTGATAATAATATCAGAAATGCATTATTCTTCAACATATTAAAATATGCATGGGGTCTTACATTAGATAGAGAAATAAATACAGTATTAATGGTTGATGAAGCACACATGCTACTTGCAGATCAAAATACATTAGGTGCTGAATTTCTTGCTCGTATTCAAAGACGTAGTCGTAAATACAACACTGGAACAATCATTATTACACAACAACCTACAGACTTTGCTGCACCAAATGTAGTAATACATGGTAAAGCTATTTTCGATAACGCATCTTATTACCTAGTAATGGGACTAAGAAAACAAGCTGTAGATGATTTAGCAAGATTAGTAGATTTAAACGATCAAGAAAAAGATTCAATTAAGAGATATAGTCAAGGACAAGCATTATTCGTATGTGGAAGTAGAAGAATGCGTATTAATGTAATTGCTACTCAACAAGAATTAGAATCATTTGGTTCTGGAGGAGGACTATAGTATTAGTCCTCCTTATTTAAAAAGAAGGAAGTGAAGTATGGACGAAGAATATGAAAATCAAAATATGAACCAGAGAAATGGTTCCAATGCACTTCAAACAATGGATAGTTTTATAGGTCGTTATGCAGATAATAGAGCTCAAAAAGATATAGATGCAATTAACAATAGAAAAAAAGACAACTTAGATGATAATCTAGGAAATAAAAATAAAAGAGATGAAGAAAAAAATGATCCAAACTCAAAAGAAAAAAATGGAAATTCAAAAGATGAGCTTGGCAAAAAAGATGGCCTTAAGAATAAAGACGAGAAAAATAGTAAAAATGCAAAGCAAACACCTGAGGATAAAAAGAAATTAGAAGCTGAGGCAAAGAAAAAGGCACAAGCAGATGCAAAGAAAAAAGCTCAAGATGCAGCAAAAAAGAAAGCAGAAGAAAAAGCTTTAAAATCAAAAGCCGCATTAAAAATAAAATTAAAAATATATTTATATGTTGGTGCAGCCGCATTGGCATTATTATCATTAATATTCTTTGTAGCATTTTTTGCGTTTGCATTTAATAACTTAACATCATCAATTAGTTCATTCTTTGGAATATCAGAAAAAGGGTTAAAAGATGATGATGAAGGAGCAAGCGTAGATGATCAATTAAAGGATGGATTATATACAGATGACAAATATAAGTATGTAAAACCAGACTGTGATGTAGATAATTACAGTGAACGAAAATGTAAATGTGATAATTCAAAAGAGGAATGTAAAGAATTAGGTGCAGAAGACCTAGTAAAAGTGTTATATTCTGATGATGCATGTCATGTTGATAGCTGGTTTTATGAATTACTGGATGGAATTTCTAGTATATTTAACTTTAGTGGATTATTTAGTAGTGAATGTCAGTTAGTTAGATATGTTAGAGGTTCGATTTCAAAATACAATGATAGATTTAATACAAAGTTGGATCCAGGATTAATTTTAGCAACAATATTTTATGGATATGATCAACAAGCTCATTATAGAAATTATAACGAAGGATCAGAAAATGTTGAGTTTGATTCAAGTGCAGAACACTTCCAAGTATTAGCTAATATTATAGCTGAAGGTAAATTAACCAAAGAAGATGTTGATAGAATAATTCAAAATAGTATTTTTGAAGAAGTTTATCCATATTGGAACTGGTCAATCACTTGCGAAGGTGATGATAATGACAAAAGATGTTGGGGAAATTGTAATTCAACAATGCATAAATCTTTTAAATATAGTTCTGATAAATGGAAAATGTTTATAAGATGGAATGATGAAATAGATGATTCTTCTAGAAATGACTTTAGTGTTCCAGGATATATTGGATATGGAAGTAAAAAAGTATTAGATACTAAAGGCACTTCAAGTATAGGAAATTCACCAAAGGAATTATGGGGAAGTGGATATGTGTATGATACTAACTTAAATAGTTCATATACTTCAACTGATGTAGAATGCAATGGAACATATACAGAAGCCGAACTTATGAGTATGTACAATCTAGTAGGTGTACGTGGTCTTGATGAAAGTAAAGGTTACTTTGAAGATAGAGGCTTTGAAGATATTATAGATACAAGTCATTATTTTCAAAAAGTACAAGAGATTAATTCGACTGATAAGGATACATTTACACCTCATACAGCCAAGTACATGAGAAAAGGTCAAAGTAAATATTCAACATATACAATAAATTATAATTATAATGAAGGCTTTGGATATATAGACTTCCCAGGATTCAAGGAAGCCATAGATGATCCAAAAACAGATTTAAATTATGATGACGCAATAACGCCAAAAGAAATTGAAACAATAGTTGAAGAAGTAATGGATAAAAAGAAACAATTAAACGAAGTACTTCTTGCACAAGATATGGATAATGATTTATATGGAGAAAATGGACACTACGACGAAAATGGAAATTACGTAGAAGGTATTGTTCCTAACACTGATGGAGTTGTAACGACAAATGCTAACTGTAAGCCATATTTAACTTCAGATTTAGATAAAATAAATGTAACAGTAAAAGACTGTGATGGTAGAGTTTTAGGAACAGTAGGATTTAAAGATTATATAATAGGTGTTACAAAAGGTGAGATAGATAATTACCAAAATAAAAACTATGCTTTAACGGCAATGATAGCAGAAACAAGTTATGCACTGAATAGAAGAAATAATTATACTAAGGGTTCAACAATATCAATGAGAAGTGGAAACTGCGACCAAGTATTTAGTTCTCCTGCTAAGGGATCACACTCATCGCCATCAAGTATAAGCTGTGGTTCATTTAATTGTACAAGTTACTTGATTGGTCCAAACTCATCAGGAGGATATTATAAAAAACCAATGTCTGATTCTGAATATAGTGCATATGAAGCGTTATATGCTGAAGCATCAAAATATTTAGTAATAAAAGGAGATACTATAAAGTCAACTGGATATGTAAGTACTACACAAAATAAATGGAGAAATATGGCTAATAACGGATCAAACTTCGTTGAGATAATTAAATCAACATATCCGGATTCGGATCTAGTTCAATGTTACGACGAAAATGGAACGTCTGAAGAATAAAAGGAGAAAGCATGAAAGAAAAAATAATAGAAAATAAACCAACAGTAGTAATATTATCAGGAGCATTATTAATAGTTCTTATTGTGCTTCTTCTTTTTATTCCTTTAAGAAAAGAACAAATTAAATCAAATAAAAAATATTTTCCTAATTATGAAGATATAATTATAAATGAAAAAGTAGTAAAAGATAAGAAAAAATATGAAAAAGTAGTTAAACAATTAGAAAACGATATTACTTTTAATAAATTATTAATGATAAATGACTATGATTCTAAAAATGCAAGTAAAAAAGATTTAGAAAATATGTTAACTAATTATATATTGCTTTATACAATAGAAAATACTAAAACAATGAAAGTTAAAAAAACAGAGAATGGAGTATTTTGTATAAAACAAGAATACTTAATACCAAGTTTTCAAGAATTATATAATACAGATATAACAGAATATTCAGATTCAATTATTTATTATTTTGAACATGCATATAAAAGAAATACAGATTATTGTTTCTATTTTGATGGAATAAATAAAAAATATGGAAAATCAACATTAAATAGTATAGAAAAGCTTTCTTATAATGATGGCGTAGTCACAATTGATACAAAAGTTTATTCTTATGAAGATAAAAATCAAAATGATAAAGAGTCTAAAATTAATAATTTAAAATCAGCAATTGAAAATAAAAACTATAGTTTAGCATCTAGCATCGTAACAGATGGCCTAAATGGTGAATCAAAAGAAAAGAGAATAAATTTTAAAATATTTAATGATGGAAAATTTTTTAAATATCAAGTTATAGATATTAAAACTTTAGAATAATAGTGAAAAATTTTATTTTATATTGTATAATGTAATTAATTGAGGTGAAATAATGAAACTTAAATTTAGAGCTGACAAAAAAGATATAGTAATATTTATAATATTTTGTTTAGTATTATTATATCTAGTAGCAATAGCTGTTATAAATTTAAATAGTGTAGCTGTAGATGGTACTTTTAGAGGATTAAATCCATTACCAGCATTTTCAAGTGAATTTATAACTGCAACACTATTATTTTATATTTTATCTTTAGTAGGTATATTTGCAACATGTTCTTCTTACTTTTTTGAAAGAGAAGAAGGATTTGGTATAACTACTGAAAAGAAGTCTAAAAATGATGGCTATTCAAAATTAATGTCAGAAAAAGATATGAAAAAAGACTACGGAATTCAAAAAGTTCATTTAAAAGATGATACATATGAAGCTGGTGGAATTCCTGTAATCAATGATGGAAAAGATGCCTGGGTAGATGCAAACGGACAACCACACGCATTAATCATGGGTGCTTCTGGTTCAGGTAAAACACAAGCATTCATGTTCCCATTAATTAAAATTTTAGGTAGAGCTGGAGAAAGTATGATAGTTACCGACCCTAAAGGTGAACTTTATGAAAACTGTGGAAGCCTACTAAAAGAAAAAGGATATAAAATTATACTAATTAACTTCCGTGATCCTAAAGAAGGAGCTGCATGGAATCCATTTAGTTATCCATATAGAATTTATAAAGAAGGTAATTCAGATAAAGCAAATGAACTTTTACAAGACCTTGCTAGTAATATCTTAATTGACCCAAATAATAAAGCAGAACCATTCTGGGAACAAACTGCATCTAACTTCTTCACAGGTTTGTCATTAGGTTTATTCGATGATGCGACTGAAGCAGAAATAAACATAAATAGTATTAATATGATGGCAGAAACTGGAGAAGATAGAATAGGAGCTTCAACTTACATAAAAGAATACTTTAAAAGTAAAGGTGAGTTAAGTCCAGCATATATTGCTGCCGCATCATGCATCAATGCACCAAATGAAACTCGTGGTGGTATCATGTCAACGTTTAGAACAAAGACAAGAATATTCTCATCACAAGAAGCATTATCAGAAATGCTTTCATATAGTGACTTTGATATAAGAGATATTGGTAAAGAAAAAACAGCAGTGTTCTTAAAAATACATGATGAAAAAACTACATACCATGCACTTGCTACAATCTTCGTAAAACAAGCATATGAAGCACTTATCGCAGTAGCACAAACATGTCCAAACTTAAAATTACCATATAGAACAAACTTCATTCTTGATGAGTTTGCCAACATGCCAGCATTAAAAGATGTTGAAACAATGATTACAGCATCTCGTTCAAGAAATATTAGATTTAGTTTCGTTATTCAAAACTTCTCACAATTAAATAAAGTATATGGTAAAGACGTAGCAGAAACTATTAAAGGTAACTGTGGTAACTTTGTGTATATCATGAGTACAGAATTAGCTGCTCTAGAAGAAATCAGTAAATTACTTGGTGATCAAAAACCTGCTAAAGCAGAAAAAGATAAACCAGCTCCTCCAATTAGACCATTATTCACAGTAAGTGATTTACAAGCTCTAAAAGAAGGAGAAGTAATTATCAATAGATTTAGAAGTATGCCTTTTAAATCAAAGTTAGTATACGATTATAAAATCGATTGGGGAAAAAAGTATGAACAAATGTCATATACTGAAAGACCTAAAAGAGGTGTTAAAGTATTTGACCTTAAAGGCTATGTTACTAAAATGAAAGGTGAGCAAGGAGAAGCAGCAGGTGGTAGTATGATGGGCGGAATGCCTCCATATATGCCAGCTGGAATGATGATGGGCGGAAGTAGACCTGCATCACCTTCACCAATGCCAACTTCAATGGATGATTATATTAAGAGATTAGATGAAAAAATAGCAGAGTTAGAAAAACAAGAAGCTGAAGAAAAAGCACAAGCTGAAAGAGAAAGACAAGCAGTAACTGCAACACACGTTACTGAACAACCACAAACTACTCCGGTTGTAAATACAGTACCGCTAACTCAAAAAAGTGAAGAAGAATTAGAAAAAGAAATAGGTGACATATTTGGTCACAAAATTGAAGAACCACATGTTGAACCTATTAAAACTGAGCCAGTAAAAGAAGTACCAATTTATGAAGAAGAGAAGAAAGATAAAATTTCTGATATTGACTTCAATAAGTTTATAGTACCAATGCCTGATGAAGTGGAAGAAGACGAATACGATTTTAAAAAACCAGTAACTCAATTTGAACAAGCGTATGAAGAACCAATTAAAATAACAGAACCTGAAGAAAAAACTTCAAAAGAACCTGAGATTACTGAAATACCAAGATTTGTAAGTCCATTAAATCATACTAATACTGAGCCAGTTAAGACAGAACCTGTATCAGTAGGACCAATGGAAAATATTGAAAAACCAAAAGTAAATATTGATGTAGATAGCGTTGTAGTAAACAACAAACCAAATGATGAAGATTTCTTTGATGATTTCTTTGGAAGTGAAGATGAATAATATTCATCTTTTTTTCGCATAAAATTATACTAGGTGATAAAATGAAAATAATAGATGTTAGTGATAAATATACATACTCACAAAATCATATACAGGGTAGTATTAATATTCCATATGATATATTAATTAATAATTATAGACAATACCTTAACAAAAATGAAAACTATTATTTATATTGTAAAAGTGGCAAACTCAGTAAAAGAGCAACAATGGTATTATCTTCACTTGGTTATAAAGTATTCTATCTAGAAAAATAATATAAATTATATTATAATTATCTCGTGGTTAAATATGGATTATTTTAATGAGATAATTAATTTTATAGAAAATTCTGGCTTAATTGGAGTATTAGTAGGAGCACTGATAATAGTATTTGAATCAATTATACCAATACTTCCATTAATGGTATTTATTACCATTAACTTTTTAGCATTTGGAAATTTCTTTGGATTCTTAATTTCATGGATATTCACAATAATAGGTTGTGTTATATCATACTTCATATTTAAAAAAGGACTAGGCAAGAAATTTGAAGTACTAACAGAGAATAAAGAAACAATAAAAAAATATAAAAAAGTATTTAAGAATATTAGCATTGGAAATTTAACTCTTTTAATAGCAATTCCATTCACACCAGCATTTCTTGTTAATATAGCTTGTGGACTTGTGAATATGGATTTTAAGAAATTTTTTATTGCTACTGTTATAGGAAAAATATCATTAGTGTATTATTGTGGTTTTGTAGGAATATCCTTATTAGAAAGTTTCTCTAATCCAGTAGTTTTAATTAAAATAATAGTATCACTTTTATTTACATATATATTATCTAAAATAGTAAACAAAATACTAAAAATAAAATAATTATGTTAAAATATTAATGGTGATAATATGGAGTACTTAATAATTGGACTTTTAATAATAATTATAATTTTATTAATAATTTTAATAACTAGAAAAAACGACAATACTGAACTTAATGACAAATTATCTAAAACTGAGATAAGTGTTATAAAAGAAATAGGTGACTTTAAACATAATTTTTCTAGTGATATAAACAAAGATTTTAATGAACTAAATGATAGAATAGAAAGAAAACTAAATCTTATAAATCAAAAAGTAAATGAGAAATTAGAAGATGGTTTTGATAAAACTAATAGAACATTTAATGAAGTAATGAATAGACTTACTAGAATAGACGAAGCACAAAAGAAAATAGATGGTCTTGGTACTGAAATAATATCTTTAGAAAGTATTCTTACTGATAAAAAGAGTAGAGGTATATTCGGAGAAGTTAATCTTTATCATATTTTATCATCAATCTTTGGAGAAAAGAATGATAGAATTTATAGAACACAATACACTTTATCAAATACAACCATAGCTGATGCGATAGTATTCGGACCTGAACCTTTAGGTACAATATGCATAGACTCAAAGTTTCCTTTAGAAAACTATAGAAGACTTGTTGAAAAAGGAATAAGTGATACCGAAAGAGCACTTAGATATAAAGCATTTGATGCGGATGTCAAAAAACACATAGATGCTATTGCTAGTAAATATATAATACCAGGAGAAACATCTGATCAAGCAATAATGTTCTTACCAGCAGAAGCAATATTCGCAGAAATAAACGCATATCATACCTCATTAATAAAGTATGCTGCAAGCAAAAAAGTATGGATAACTAGTCCAACAACTCTAATGAGTCTACTTACTATTATAGAAGCAGTACTAAAGGGACTTGAAAGAGATAAATACACTTCAATCATACACGAAGAATTAAATAGATTAGGAGTAGAATTTGGACGATATAAAGAACGTTGGGATAAATTATCAAGAACAATACAAACAGTCAATAATGACGTTGAAAATATACATAAAACCACTGAAAAAATAACTAAGAGATTTGATTCAATTAATAATGTAAAACTAGAAGATTCATCAAAACTCTTAATAGAAGAAGACAATTAAAAAGATTCATCACTGAATCTTTTTTCCTTGGTAACTATCTCTTTTTACCATCTCTTTATCTATATCATCAAGTACACTAAATTTCTTTAATAACCAATTTGGTTCAACTAACAATTCTTTTATTGGGTCCCCTGTAATTCTATGAATTACTATTTCTGGTCTTAAAAGTTCTAATTGATCTATTACTATATCTATATATTCTTCCTTACTAAGAACATGAAAATGAGTAGTATTATATAAATTTAATATCGGAGTATCTTTTAATATAAAAAGCATATGTATCTTTATACCTTGAATATCTAATTTATTTAAGTATCTTACTGTATCAAGCATCATCTCTTTAGTTTCAAAAGGAAGACCATTAATTATATGTACGACTACATCTATATTTCTTTTTCTAAGATTTAAAACAGCCTCTTCAAATTGTTCTAAAGTGTGTCCTCTATTAATAAGTTTAGAAGTACTTTCATGAATAGTTTGAAGTCCAAGTTCTACTATTAAATCAGTTCTATTATTTAAATCTTCTAAATAATCAAGAACATCATCATCTAATGCATCACATCTAGTAGCTATATTAAGTCCTATAACATTATCTAATTTTAATATTGGTTCATACTTACTTTTAAGAGTTTCCACGTCTGCATAAGTATTAGTACCAGCCTGAAAATATCCAATGTATTTCGCAGTAGGCCATTTTTTTAAAGTATTATCTCTAACTTTATTAAATTGACTTATTAAGTCCATCCCGTCATTTTCACCACTGTCATTATAACAATATATACATCCAGTACCATTCTTCTTATTTGGACAACTGAATCCTGCATTCAAAGAAACTTTAAAAACCTTACATCCATATTTAGTCTTATTATAATAATTTAATGTATGATATCTTTTATTATCAAGAGTATATTTAAACATAATATTCACCGAAGATATTATATCACATAAATAATAAAACAAATAATCCCATTAACAAGCAATAAATACTAAAATATATAAGTTTACCATTACGTACTAAATTTCTAAACCATTTAAGAGTAAAGAATGAAACAATAAATGAAAATATAAATCCTAAAAAGTATGGAAGAAATTCTATATCACTATTAATTAGATCTTTAATACCAAGTATAGTAGTCCCAACACTAATAGGTATATAAAGCATAAAAGAGTAGTCAAAAGCTTCTTCTTTAGAAAGACCTGAAGAAAGCCCAGCTATAAGAGTACTACCACTTCTACTAATACCTGGAAGTAAAGCAATAGTTTGAACTAAACCTATATATAAAGCGTCCCCTAATGTTACAGTTCCTCTTCTGTTATTCTTATTTCTAACTAAGTATAAGAAAATACTAGTTATAATGAATGATATACCAACAATAGTAAAGCTCATACCAAGAACACTCTCTATATAATCTTTAAGTAAAACTCCTAAAATACCTACAGGAATACAACCAACTAATACATATAATGAATATCTATAATCACTTTCATATCTAACATTTTTATTTTTTAAGTACATTATAAAGCCTTTTAAAAGACTTAATATCTTCTTATGATAAATTATAACTACCGCAAGTAAACTACCAGCATTCACTATTATTTCAAAGCTTAAATCACTACCTATATCAGTATTTAATAAATATTTAAGAATAAAAATATGTCCACTAGAAGACACAGGCAAAGGTTCAGTAAATCCCTGTATAATACCTAAAATAATATATTTAATTAGTTTCATAATAAATAATATTTTAATAATTCTGAAATATACTTTAATATGATAAAAAAAATATTATTATGTTTAGTTGGTATATTTTTAACATCATATAGTTTAATGTTTATAATAGTATATCTAAATTTATTAAATATGGGTTATAGTTTTATAGAATATTTAAAATATATATTTACTCATATAGAATGTTTACTAATATTTTTGGGAATACTACTAATATATATATCATTAAGAAAGGATAAAAAATATGAATTATATTTATAATATAAAAGTAAATTTAAAAGATGAATTAATTAATTTCTATGAATGGAATAAAACTGATAAAATAGTAGTACTAAATAAAGTAAAAATATATGTATTAGATTTTTATGATTATGATAATATACTTAGAATGAATATAAAGGTAAGAAAAGAATTCTTAAATAATTTAAAATTTGATAATTATATATGTCTATTTACAAATACTATCGATGTTGTATGTGTTAGATTTAATAAGGATGGAACTATATCAAAGATAAGTAAATTAGATTTAGAAGAGGAAAGAGAAGTACTTGATGAGTTAAACTATAAATCTAAAACTAAACTTTTATATTCAAGAGTTGATAAAACTAATAATTATAAACTTACTACTAGAAGAGAAGAAAAGGTAATAACAAAACTATTAAATTATTTAAATGACTCTAAGAATAATACTGAACTTATTGATTATTTATATTATGAATGGTTTCATAGTAGTAAATCAAATAATAAGTATAATGAATTAGTAATGGAAATAAATAGTGAATACACAGAGAAACATAGTGAGTTATTTAAGATTATAGAATTAATAAATTCTTAGTATATTTTTAATATAATTGTTAAAAATATTACTAGGAGGAAGTATGAAAAAAATATTTAAAGTGATATTATTATCACTTATGTTAACAGCATGTTCTATGTCTAATACACCAAAATCTAAAGTGGAGATTTATTTAAATCAATTTAACAGTTTATCAGAAAATGTTAAAAAGGATTTAGAAACATCAGTAGCAAGTGAAAACTTATCTAACGAGAATAAAGATATTTATAGAAAAGTTTTAGAAAGACAATACGAAAATATTAAATATACTATTAAAGATGAACAAATAAATGGTGATAATGCTACTGTAACAGTGCAAATAACTGTATATGACTTTTATAAATCAAATAAAAATGCAGAAACATATTATGATGAACACACTGATGAATTTATGACAAGTAACGGAACAACAATAGACATAGAGAAATATACTAAATATAGATTAGATGAAATGTTGAAGATGAACGAAACGGTTGATTATGAAATTAAATTCTATTTAAATAAAGAAGATGGAGAGTGGGTTATACAAAATCCAGATAGAACTACTTTAGAAAAAATACATGGTCTATATGACTACGAAAATGAATAAAAAGGTAAAACTTTTTATTTTTTTATGAAAAGGTGTTGACAAATAATTATGTTATTAATATAATGTTAATAACAAGAGACAAAGAGTTCTCTTTTAAGATAATAATTGTTATTAATAATTTGTTAATAACAAAAGGAGGAATATGAAAAAGAGAGAAGAATTAACAAAACTATTAGTTGTAGTTGATATGGTTAATGGATTTATTAAAGAAGGGAAAATGAGTGATAAAGATATTAATCATATCACACCAAGAATCAAATCATTAGTAGAATCATTCTTAAGTGAAGAAGAAGGAGTTGCATTTATTAAAGATACACATGAACCTAATTCAACAGAATTTAAAAAGTACCCACCACATTGTTTAAAGGGGACAACCGAAGCAGAATTAATAAGTGAATTATCTAGTTATGAACATCAATCACTAAGTTATGAAAAAAATTCAACAAGTACTATATTTGCTAGAAATTTTATGAGAGATATAGAGAGAATGGAATCCTTAAAAGAAGTAATAATTACTGGTTGTTGTACAGATATATGTGTAATGAATTTGGGGATACCACTAGTAAACTACTTTGACGAAAAAAATAAAGATGTAAAAATATGGGTACCACAAAATGCAGTAGAAACTTTTAATAGCGAAATACATAATAGAGATGAATATAATAATATGGCATTAAAACTTATGAAAAATCAAGGAATAGGAGTTGAAAATATATAATGGAAAAGTTAATTGATTTTTATGAACTTACAATGGAACACACAGATATAAAGAATAAGAAAGATAATGAAGTTTGCTACTTCGATGTATTCTTTAGAAAGAACTTGGATAATGGAGGATACAATGTAATATGTGGACTTCATGAAATAATAGATTATATTAAAAATATTAAATTTACTGATGATGATATAGAGTATTTAAGAAGTTTAAATAAATTTGATGAAGAAACACTAAATTATCTAAGAAACTTTAAGTTTACTGGAGACATATATGCAGTACCAGATGGAACAGTAATGTTCAAAGGAGAACCATGTATAACAGTTAGAGCTAATGCTTTAGAAGCACAAATAATTGAAACAGATCTTTTAAATAAGTTTAATCATGGAAGTTTAATAGCAACCAAAGCAAGAAGAATAACAAACGCTGCTAAAGATAAAGGAGTAATGGAATTTGGAGCAAGAAGAGCACAAGGAAGTGATGCTGCAATAGTAGGAGCAAAAGATGCTTATATAAGTGGATGCATTGGAACTTCTTGTTATGAAACAGGTAAAAGATATGGAGTACCACTACTGGGTACAATGGCTCACTCACATATAATGAAATATGATAATGAATATGATGCTTTTCTAGCTTATGCAAAATGCTTTCCAAATGATTCAGTATTCCTAGTAGATACGATAGATACACTTAGAAGTGGCGTACCAAATGCTATAAAAGTTGCTAAGGATTATTTAATACCAAATGGATACACATTAAAAGGTATAAGACTTGATAGTGGAGACTTATCATATCTGTCTAAACAAGCAAGAAAAATGTTAGATGATGCAGGACTTACTGACACTAAAATCTGTGTTTCAAACTCATTAGATGAATACACAATAACATCACTACTTAGTGAAGGGGCTCCAATTGATTCGTTCGGTGTAGGGGAAAACTTAATAACATCCAAGTCAACACCAGTATTCGGAGGAGTATATAAGCTTTCAGCAATCGAAAAAGAAGGTAAAATAGAGCCAAAGATAAAAATAAGTGATAACGTTGGCAAAATAACAAACCCAGGATTTAAGAAAGTAATAAGATTTTATGATAAAGATACTGGATATGCAGTAGGCGATGTAATTGCTCTTAAAGATGAAAAAATAAGTGATGACGGTTACACAATAATCGATGAAAATAGTGAATTTAAAAAACATAGAATTGATAATTATGTAGCTCGTGAATTACAAGTACCAATATTTATTAATGGAGAACTTGTATACGATGAACCATCTTTAGAAGAAACAAGAAATTATGCTAAAGAAGAAATAAAAACTATATATCCAGAATCACAAAGACTTTATAATCCTCATATTCATCATGTAGGTTTATCAAAGAGTCTATTAGCTTTAAAAAGAAAAATGATTATGGATAGTAGAAACTTAACTCAAGATGAAGAATTAAAGAAAGTATTAAAGTAGGAGGTAAATATGAAATTTAATGCTAAAAAAGAAACAGAAAAAATAATAGAATTTATAAGAGATTACTATAAAAAATATAATTTAAAAGGAATTGTACTTGGTATTAGCGGTGGAAAAGATTCAGGTGTAGTAGCTGCATTGTTTTCAAAAGCACTAGGTAGTGAAAATGTAGTAGGCATAACTCTTCCATGTCACTCTAAAAATATTGACGCTACTGATGCAAAACTAGTAAGTGATAAATATGGCTTTGAACTAATAAACATAGATCTAACAAAAACATTTGACACATTCAAAACTGAAATATCTGCATTAGGAAACTTTAACGATAATGAGCTCTTAAATAGTGATATAAATATCAAACCAAGACTTAGAATGAGTGCTTGTTATTATATCGCTGCATTATATTCTGAACTAAAACATGGTACATACTTAGTAGCCGGAACATCTAATAAATGTGAACTTTATGTAGGATATTTTACTAAAGGTGGAGATTCAACATATGATATTGGAGTTTTAAATAATTATACAGTTGACGAAGTTATTGAAATTGGAAAGTATCTTGAAGTACCAGAACAAGTATTATTCAAAAGTCCAAGCGATGGTTTAAGTGGTAAAACTGATGAAGATAAATTGGGTGTTAAATACAAAGACATCGCATCAGTTATAAATGGAAAAAAAGTATCAAAAGAAACTAAAAGCAAAGTTGACAAATTGCATACAAATAATTTACACAAATTTAACATACCAATATATGAAAGGAGTTAATATGAAAAATGACATCAAACTAGATTTAACAAGTGAAGAACTAAAAGGAATACTTGAAGAATATTATTCCAAAGTACTAAATAAAAATGTATCATTAAAGATTCACGCAGAAAAAAGAGTAGAAGAATACTGCTGCGATAGTATAAGTGTAAATATGACATTCATTGTAAAAGAAAGAATAGGTAGTAAAGACGTAGACATAACTTATACAATTGAACAAAAAGATATTGAAGAAGTTATGAATGAACTATTGAAAGAAAAAGGATATGCTATTGGCAGAATAGACTATAAAGTTATTAAACAAAATGGCTCATATTTACTTACAAACGCAACAATAAACTTAATTGAAAAAAGAAAAAATTTATATTTAGCTAAACAATATTATGAAGGAGATAAATAATATGAGAGAAGAAATAACACTTAAAATTTCAAAAAATGATTTAGTAAAACTATTAGAAAAACACTATGAAGCTAAATTAGGTAAAAAAATTAAAATATCTATAACTACAACCGAAGAGTGCTTTGGTCTCTATGAAATCGAAGAATTAGTCACAAGAATAAAATTTGAAACAAAAGAGACCATGATGGATGAAGTACTTGGCAAAATTGAACACACTATTATTCACAGTATAGATGAATCAGATATAAGAGAAGTATTAAGTGAACATTTAAGAGAAAAAGGCTACACAGTAAGTAGTGTCAGTTATGAGCAATATAGAGATTATGATAGAAGACTTTATGGTTTCAGAGGAATCGAAGCAAAACTAGAAAGAAAAGGTTTAGAAAGAAAACTTACTATATGAAAATAGCTGTTTATGTAGGCAGTTTCAATCCAGTTCATAAAGGACATATAAAGGTAGTTAGAAAAATACTAAAAGAATATGTTGATAAAGTTATAATAGTGCCAACAATGAGTTATTGGAATAAAAACAATTTAATAAGTGTTGTTGATAGAATCAACATGCTAAAACTATATGAAACAAAAGATATTATAATCGATAATAAAAATAATAATTATGAATTTACTTATCAAATACTTGGAAATATTCAAAATAAATATAAAAATGATAAGATTTATCTAGTAATCGGAGATGATTTACTAAAAGATTTTGACAAATGGAAAAATGTTTCAGAAATATTGAAATATAGCATAATAGTTATCAAAAGAAATGATATAGATGAGTCTATTTATAAAAAGTACGAACCATATAATTTTATAGTCACTAATAGAATATCAAGTGAAGAAATATCTTCTACAATAGTAAGAAACATGATTAAGAATAAAAATGAAGAAGTACTTAAGTATATTGATTTAAAAGTTTATGATTATATTAGAAGAAATAATTTATATGTTAGTTAATAATGTGTTATAATCAATTTATATAAAAGAGGTATTATGAAAGAGAAAGAAGTAGTAAAAAAATTAATAGATAAAAAAGAAACAATCGCATCAATGGAAAGTTGCACTGGAGGATATTTTGCTAGTACAATTACATGTGTCGATGGTTCAAGTGAAGTATTAAAATTTTCAGCAGTAACTTATTCAAATGAATATAAGATTAAAATGGGAGTAGATCCTAAAATTATTGAAAAGTACTCTGTTTATAGTATTGAAACAGCCCATGAGATGAGTAAAAATATAAGTGAGTATGCAGGTAGTACTTATGGAGTAGGAATAACTGGAAAGATAAATAGAGTAGATGAAAATAATCTAAGTGGTAATGATAATGAAGTATTTGTAAGTATCTTTAATAGTAAGAATCAAACATATACTGATATGAAAATAACAGTTCCAAATAAACCACGTAAAGAAGTAAAAGAATTAATAGTAAGTGATATACTTGATAAGTTAATAGAAATATTATAAGGAGGCCATATGGAATACAAAACTGAAGAAGAATTTTTAAGAAATTATGATGCCAATAGGTATGAACGTCCATCCGTAACAAGTGATGTTTTACTATTAAGTGTATCAAATGGAGTACAAAATAACTACAGAAAATTAAAAGATAAATTTTATAGTGTCTTACTTGTCAAAAGAAAAGAGTACCCATTTAAAGATAAATGGTGTCTCCCTGGAGGATTTGTAAAAAACACTGAAACTACCGAAGAAGCAGCAAGAAGAGTATTAGCAGATGAAACAAATTTACACAACATATTTATGGAACAACTATATACGTTTGATAGCATTGATAGAGATCCAAGAACAAGAGTATTAAGCGTTTCATACATAGCTCTAGTAGATAAAAATAAACTAAATGATTCTTTATATGAAAATGCATCTTGGTTTAATATTAGTTATATTGAAGATGAAAAAAGCTTTAATGTAACACTTGATAATGGCAATGAAACACTAAACTTTATAGTAAGCAAAACTCTTAAAGAAAGTACAACTGATAGATACAAATTTGATATAGTTAAAAATGACTCATTAGCATTCGATCATCCACTAGTAATAGTAAGTGGAATTGAAAGATTAAAAAATAAAATTATGTACACAGATATAGTATTTAATATGATGAGTGAATACTTCACATTAGGTGAACTTCAACAAGTATATGAGGTAATACTTAATAAAAAGCTGCTTGATCCAGCATTTAGAAGAATAATTGCTAACAAAGTTGAAAAAACTGACAAGATTAAAACAGGTGAAGGTCATAGACCAAGTGTACTATTTAAATACAAAGGTAAATAATATGAGAAAAATTAATAAAGTAAAAATATTTGCTAATGAAAATGAAATATCATACAAAATAAAACAAAAACTCATAGAAGAATTAGAAAAATATAATTTTGAAATAGTAAATGAAAACTATGACTTAGCTATTGCTATAGGTGGTGACGGTTCATTTTTAAGAATGGTTAATAATACTAATTTTAATAGTGACATCTACTATGTTGGAATAAATACCGGCACATTAGGATTCTTACAAGAAATCAAACCTGATAATTTAGAATATTTTGTAGCATCTTTAAATGATAATGATTTTAAAGTTGATAATATTGGTACACTTGAAACGAAAATAACCACTGATGACACAGTATCAAGGCACTTCTCATTAAATGAAATAGTTATTAGACAAATGGAATTAAATGCACTAACCATGGAAATTTACATAGATGGATATTTTCTAGAAACATTCGCAGGAGATGGAATTCTAGTTTCAACATCTGTTGGAAGCAGTGCATACAACACAAGCTTTAATGGTGCTCTTATTTACAATACACTTCATACATTACAAATAACACCAATAGCTCCATTAAATACAAAAGTATATAGAAATTTACTTACTCCAATAGTTCTTCCAGAAAAGAAACACATCTTAATTAAACCAACTAAAAAAGACTTAATTATTACATTTGATGGAACAAACAAAAGATATGAAAATGTAAAGAAAATAGAATGTTTTGTAAAGAATAAAAAAATAAAATTCTTAAGAATGAAAGAATATAATTTTATAAATATAGTAAATGAAAAGTTTCTAAAAGATTAATATTTCACAATTAAATTCATAAGATATAATATGAAAAAAATATTACTAGTATTAATCTTTTTATTATGCATAAATGTTAAAGCATCAGTAGTAGTAATGGACGCAGACTCCGGCAGAATTCTTTATAGCAAGAATAAAAGTGAAAAAAAATTAATCGCATCAACCACAAAGATAATGACAACCATAGTAGCTCTTGAAAATGCGAAATTATCAGACAAATTAAAAGTAGGAAAAGAAATACAAACTGTAAATGGTTCAATGATATACGTTAAGGAAGGGGAAACTTTTACACTAAATGATTTATTACATGGACTTATGCTTCAAAGTGGAAACGATGCTGCTATGATAATTGCATCTAAAACTATGCCTTATGATAACTTTATAGCCCAAATGAATTTAAAAGCCCATAAACTAGGCATGTACAATACAACATTTGAAAACCCACATGGACTTAACGATGACACTAAAAACTATTCAACAGCCGAAGATATGTCAAAATTAATGAGATACGCTATCAAAAATAAAGATTTTTTAAATATAACAAGTACTAAAAAGTATAAAGTTGATAACTATATTTGGTATAACAAAAACAAATTATTAAGCGACTATAAATACTTAATAAGTGGAAAAATAGGTTACACAAAAGCCAGTGGTCAAGTATTCGTATCTGCCGCTAAAAAAGATAACAAAACACTTATAATAGCTTCAATTGATGAAGGAGATAAATTTAATTTACATAAAAACTTATATGAAAAATATTTTAAAGAATATGAAAGATATAAAGTACTAGACAAAAACACATTTTCCTTCAAAGTAAAAAATAAAAATCATGATCACTACTTTATTAAAAATGACTTTAATATGTTACTTACCAAAAATGAAATCAAAAAATTAAGAGTTAGTGTAAGTTTAAATAAGAATAATGATTATGTTGATATATATTTGGATAATAATTTAATTCATAGTGAAAAACTTTATAAACTTAAATATCAAAGTAGAATAAAGAAGATAAAAGAATTATTGTTATTTTGGAAATAATAATGTATAATCTCTAAGAGAGGTGGCAAGTATGGAAAGATTACAAAAATATTTAAGTTCCTGTGGTATAGCATCTAGAAGAAAAAGCGAAGAGCTAATTTTAGCAGGAAAAGTAAAAGTAAATGGTATTGTTGTTCGTGAACTCGGAACAAAAGTATCTGATAAAGATGAAGTAGAAGTAGAAAATATGGAAGTTTATAGAAAACAAAAAGAATATTATTTACTTTATAAACCTGAAAAAACTATATGCTCTGTAAGCGATGATAAGGGCAGAGTAACAGTAGTAGATTTAATTGAAACAAATGAAAAAATCTTTCCAGTTGGAAGACTTGACTACGATACAACAGGATTATTACTACTTACAAATGATGGCGAGCTTACTAATAAGTTAACACACCCAAAAGGAAGCATTGAAAAAACATACTTAGCTAAAGTGAGTGGACTTGTAACAGGAAAAGAAATACACGAATTAGAAAATGGAATAGAACTTGATGGAGTTAAAACTAAAAAAGCAAGAGCAAAACTTAAAAAAATTGACAAAAAAAATAACAAGTCATATGTTGAACTTACTATAACTGAAGGGAGAAATCATCAAGTTAAAAACATGTTCGCAGCATTAGGCCACAAAGTTTTAAAATTAAAAAGAACAAATTATGCATTTTTTGATTTAGAAGGTCTAAAAATTGGTGAATATAGAAGCCTTACAACAAAAGAAGTAAAACAATTATATAATTACGCAAATATAAAATAAAAGAAGCTTTTGAGTTATTTAAGCTTCTTTTTCTTCTTCAATAACAATTGCCCCAACTGGACAACTTTCAACAATATTTAAAAGTTCTTTCTTATCTTCAGGCTTTACTTCTACATCTTTAGCTTGGCTAAGTCCTTCATCATTAAATTCAAAATATTCTTCTTTTTGACTAACACATAAACCACAACCAATACATGTGTCATTAACTTTTATCTTTTCCATTTCATTTCCTCCATATAAATTATACAATAATTATATATCAAAAAAATAAAAAAATCTATAATAGTGTAAAATAAGTTTTATTGAATTTACTGAGTATTTATGATATTATTATACTGGTGAAAGATATGAGTTCAAGAATGGAAAGATATGAAAATTCAGGGTTAGGTAATTTAAGTAGAACGAAAAGAAACCAAGATATTTACAATTCTACTGATATGAGCGAACTATCTAGAATAAAAACTAACACAAACGTTAGTGTTATTTCTGATGCACCAAAAGAAATCGATATAGAAAAAATAAAAAAATATTTAAATGCTTTAAACGAAGAAGAAGAACAAAAAAGAAAAAAAATATCTTTAGATATCCCAGAACCAGAAGAAAAAGTAGTTGAAAGACAAGAACAAAGAAATTACGATATTAATTCAGTTCTAGAACAAGCTAGGGAAAAGAAAGAAACAAACTACGAAGAAGAAAGACATAGAAAGCTAAATAATACTGGATACGATATACTTAAAAATATAAAAATTAAAGAAGAACAAGAAGAAAAAGATAAACCTATGGATACTGATGAGTTCACATCTCCAATAGATGAACTAAATACACAAGAAAAAACAATTGTTAACTTAATTCAAAATATCCAAAACGGAAAATCTACAAATAACGAAACTAAAGAAAATTCTAAAGAAGATAGTACAACTGATTTGTTTAAAGAGTTAATGGATGACAATGAAAATACAATTGTTATGCCTGCAATAAATGAAAATGAAGCAAATGAAAGCAGTATAAAAGATGCATTATTGGATATGACTAGAGAATTAGATGCAATAAAAGAACCAACAAACGATCTTACACAAGATTTGATATTAGAAAAAGAAAAAATTAAACAGCAATATCAATTAAAACCTAATAATAATGAAAATGCGTCCAGTGAGAATAAAGAAAATATCGACCCTGATGCACCAAAGATTAGTAGTATAGACAAATCATTCTATACGAATTCAATCTCATTTAACAAGACAGACTTTGAAGGATTTGAAGATTTAGAAAAAAGTGAAAAGAAGAGTGGAATTTTAGCAAAAATAGGAATCGTTCTAATAATTATAGTTTTATTAGCAACAGTATTTTTAATACTAAATTCAGTACTTGAATGGAATATAATCTAATTAAGGAGCATTAATAGCTTCTTTTTTTATATAATTTAATATGATTAATCAAAGAATGAGACTAAAAAAATCGATAAATATAAAAATAGAAGATAAAATAATAGTAGTAGTATCAGCAATACTAATTTTAACATACCTATTTATAAAGATATTTACAGAAAAAAGTAAAAACATTTTACTTGAATATGCAGAAAATAAGTCTATTGAAATATCTACAATTGTAATAAATGAATCAATAAAGCAAGTACTTCTTGAAGAAAAAATAAATGATATACTTGAAATTGATATAAATGATAGTAATGAAATAATGGGAGTAAATTTTGATAACATAAAAACTAATAAAATTCTATATGATATGAATTATAGTATGCTAAATAATATTAAAGAAATAGAAAATGGAAATATTTTAGATATGAATAATAAATTAAAAAAAGATTTTTTTGATAATAAAAATATGGTTTTCCAAGTACCTTTTAATGTTATAAACGAAAAGCCTGCATTGATTAGCTTGGGACCAAGGATACCTTTTAAACTCGAGGTAATCAGTAGTGCAACTAACAATATTCTAACAAATGTAAAAGAATATGGAATAAATAACTCACTTGTGGAACTACTGCTAGAAATAGAAATAAATGTTCAAATAATATTACCTTTTGCTTCTAAAAGAAGCACTATTGAGAAAAAAATTCCAATAAGCACAAAAATTATACAAGGAAAAATACCAGAATATTATGGTGGTATGATAAGTGCAAGAACATAGGACAACCAATTATTAAAAAAACAATAAACTTTACTCAGCAAAATTAAAATGATATAATAAAGAACAAGGTGAACAAGTATGGAAATAGAAGTAGAAGGAACACTATACAAATTAAAAGAAAATTATAGAAATGCATTTGATAAAGATACGTTTTTGGCAAGATACACAGATTATTTTGAGAATTATGATTATATCGTAGGAGATATTGCATACTCTAAATTAAGATTAAAAGGATTTAATAAAAAAAATAATAAGGGTTTAAATAAAATAAATGATTTTGACAATATAAAAAAATACATTGCTGAAAATTGTGCATACGACTGCAAGTATTTTATACTGGAAAAAATTAATGAAAAAAAAGGTAAATAATATCAAACTAATTGATATTGTTTTTATTATATGATAGAATTATATGAGAATAGAGAGGAAAAAGGTATGAGTAGAATTTCAATAAAAAATATGGATGGAACTATGGAAGAAGTTGATTTAGTCAATGCTTTCAAAATAAACGAAATTAATAAGAGATTTGTAATATTATCAAAAGGTGAATCTGCCGGTGAAGGTATGAGTAAAATTTATATATCAGAATTCGTTGAAAATGAGCCAGGAGTGTATAGTCTAGTAGGAATAAAAGATGATCAGATTTGGCAAAAAGTAAAAGAAGCAATGAAACAAATAGTTGAAAGTTAGGTGAATAAAATGACAAGTGAAATTGAAAATATAGAAAAAGGTATAGTTGTATCAACAATAGAATTTGATGCAAATAAGAGAATAATTGGTATAGGTACACCTACAATAACACCAAATCCAACTACAGGAATTGCACCTTTATCAAAACAAACTGCTTTTGTCCCAGAAGTAAAAGAAAACTTAGCTCAAGTTGCGGAAAAAGTATTAGGCGCAAACCCAAATCAAGCAGTTCCTATTCAAGAACCTTTAGGAAATCAAACAGTTCCTGTAATACCTACACCCACATTGAACGATTCAATAGCAAATCAAGCAGTAAATGTTGAAATTCCAACTGATTTAGGTAATTTATCGCCAATTAAGGACGCGACAGAACCAATCAAGAGTACAATAGCTGAAGTGACAAAACCTATGGCACCAGTTATAGAAGAGCCAAAAATCGAGGCACCAGAAGTTGTAGTACCAATAGCAGAACCAATAGCTAGTCCACAAGAGGTTATGGCAACAGAGCCAACTGGAATAAATGAACAATTATTTGCTGGAAATCCAGTGGAACCAATGCAACAAGCAGTTCCAATTGAACCAGTAAAACCTATTGCAAATCCATCATTAGAGCAACCAGTTCCAGCACCATTATCATTTGAACCTAGAGCTGAGATTAAATCAGAAGAACCAAAACAGGAAGAAGTGAATGCTGTACCAGTCACACCATTAAATGTACCAATTAGTCCAGCACCAATTGAACAACCAGTAACAATGAATACTACAAATACTAAATCTTCAGTGTTTGTAATGTCTGATATTGAAAAGCAAGAAATGGCAAAAAAATTAGCGAATATAGTTTCAAGCGTTATATCTAGTAAGATATCTGAAATAGCATATATTGCATCTTATGAAGAATTTTTAGGTTTATTAAATGAAATGTCAAAAGATAAAAATAACGAAATGTCAACAAATACATTTGAAACTGCGCAAACATTAGTAAATCCAATGGCAGTTCCTCAAGAACCAGAACAAACAATGAAATTAGCAGCATAGATAGATACATAAGAATAAAGTAGAGGGTGAAGTTACGCCTTCTTTTTTTTAAAGTAAAAAAAGATTATAAAGAAGATAACATGAATATATAAAAAATAAAACCATAAAATTTATAAAAGTAAAAGAGATGGTGATTGATATAAAAAATGAAATAGAACAAAATTATAATATCAAAATTAAAAAAATATATTCAAATAAAAAAGATAAATATTTTTTCATAAATGATAAAAAAGTATATATAAAAAATATAGATAGTGAACAAGAAAAAATAATAAATGAACTTGTTAACTTCACAAACGAGTTATATATGAAAAAGAAAAACACAGAGACGTTTTTAATTAATGTACATGGAAAGTATGTTATGGAGTATAAAAACAAAAAAATAGCGCTTTTAATAAGCAATAATGCAGAAAATATCGAACTAAATTTTAATGATATACAATCACAATTAAACGAGAAACTAAATATGGGATTAACAAAGTATAACATATATAAGGAATGGGTTAAATCTATAGATGATTTTGAAATGAAAATAATTGAGTATAATAAAGAATTTCCCAAAATAATGAAATATGCAAATTACTATATTGGGTTGGCAGAAAACGCTATTCAGTTGTTAGAGGAAACTGAATATAACGAAGAAAAAAATAATTATTTTGGACATTTGATATCAGAAAACGAATATTCATACAAAAATTATACTAATCCTTTTTCATACATAAAGACAACAAGATTATATGATGTTGCTAATTACTTTAAATATAAATTTTATGTGGATAATATAGATTATGAAGAATTAGAAAGAGTTAAAAAGATAATAGAAAATGAAAATGATAAAAAAATTTTTTTATCATTAATAATTTATCCCTCAGAAGTAATCGAAAGAATGAAAAAAATCATGTCACTAGAGCTTGAAGAAAACAAATTATATGCATATCTAAAAAAAATAAAAAGATTGGAGGAATTTATAGTTTACATACAAAATAATATTCTAGAAGTGAAATACATTAAATGGTTGGAAGAACAATAAAAAATATGTTATACTTAACATGTGGTGAAAAAGATGAGCAACATAAAGATAGGAAAAATAGTTGAGGGACAAATTACAGGCGTAACAAAATATGGGGTATTTGTAAGTCTGGAAGATAACTATACAGGAATGATTCATATATCAGAAGTGTCTAATAAATATATAGAAAATTTAAACGAAATATTTAAAATCGGAGATTTAATAAAAGTCAAAATTCTATCAATAGATGAAAACAAGCTTCAAGTTAAGCTATCAATAAAAAAAATAGGTAATCAATCAAAAAGAAAAGGAATAGAAGAAAAGGGTGAAGGATTTGAACTGCTAAGACAAAATTTGAATGTATGGATAGATGAAAAAATTAAAGAAATTGAAAAAAAATAGAATATATTTAAAAAATCTTAGATTTTGTATTGACATCAAAAGTAATAAATGTTATATTTAATAGCGTCAACAGGAAAAATATTATGGGCGATTAGCTCAGTTGGTTAGAGCATCTGCCTTACAAGCAGGGGGTCGGGAGTTCGAGTCTCTCATCGCCCACCATAATAAGCCGAAATAGCTCAATTGGTAGAGCAACTGACTTGTAATCAGTAGGTTACGGGTTCAATTCCTGTTTTCGGCACCACTTGGAGAGATAGCGAAGAGGCTAAACGCGGCAGACTGTAAATCTGTTCCTTCGGGTTCGGTGGTTCGAATCCACCTCTCTCCACCACTTGTAATTTTGCCTCGTAGCCAAGTGGTAAGGCACAAGACTTTGACTCTTGCATTCCGCTGGTTCGAATCCAGCCGAGGCAACCAAAAATTATTATATGACGCATGTCTCGCTAGCTCAGCCGGTAGAGCACTTGACTTTTAATCAAGGGGTCTGGGGTTCGAATCCCCAGCGAGACACCAATTTATGTGCCTCAGTGGCGGAATAGGTAGACGCACAGGACTTAAAATCCTGCGAGTGTAAAAGCTCATATCGGTTCAAGTCCGATCTGGGGCACCAATTTTAATTTTATTGGAGGAATACCCAAGTCTGGTTGAAGGGACCGGTCTTGAAAACCGGGAGGTCAAGAAATTGGCGCAGGGGTTCGAATCCCTTTTCCTCCGCCATATGATATATATTATGAAATACTAATATCGCGGAATAGAGCAGCCTGGTAGCTCGTTGGGCTCATAACCCAAAGGTCGTTGGTTCAAATCCATCTTCCGCAACCAATTTGGTTCCGTGGTGTAGTGGTTATCACACTCGCCTGTCACGCGAGGGATCGCGGGTTCAAGTCCCGTCGGAACCGCCAGATGGCTTCATAGCTCAGTTGGCAGAGCACAAGACTGAAAATCTTGGTGTCGTTGGTTCGATTCCAACTGAAGCCACCATTTTGTTAAATAATACAAATGCAATGAAACAGCATGTTAAAGCGATTCCGACGGGAATTTAAACGCGCTCATAGCTCAATTGGATAGAGCATTTGACTACGGATCAAAAGGTTATGGGTTCGACTCCTATTGGGCGCACCATTTAAATCGGGAAGTGGCTCAACTTGGTAGAGCATTTGGTTTGGGACCAAGGGGTTGCAGGTTCAAATCCTGTCTTCCCGACCATTGTGTATTAAACTCACGTATGTGAGTTTTTTTATATTACATTATAAATTTTTTCTAGGTCATTTTCATATATCACAAAATTAATTCCATGGTAACGTAAAATTCCATTACTTATGGATAAGTTTAAATTAATACTAATTATTCCTTGCTTTATTGCAAATATAATATCTTCAAAATTTTTAAGACAATAGCAATATAATCTCTCATAATAAAAATATTTTTCATTGTTAATAATTCTATTGTGGTACCTTACACAAACCAAATATTTTAGTTTTTTATCAAAAATATTTTTAATATCATTAAAATGCCAAAATATAGAAGTATCAAATATTCTTCTGTTATAAAATATGCATAGATAGATTTTTTTCCATTTGTAAGAAACTTTAATCATAAACCCATATTTATTTTTACAATATTTAATCTTATTTTCTTGAATATTTATCATTAAACATTTACAATTATTACTTACGTTATATCCATAATTATTTATTAAATACTCAAGCACTTTTTCAGATGAATATGTACTCTTAGAAGGAGTACAACTAAAGAGTGTTATTGGATATTTATTTAATCCTGTGGTTGTCTTAATTTCTATATTTTTAAAATCTGGCAGTGATTTATTATCTAATTTTTTATTTAAAAGCGTTTCAAACATTTTTCCTGCACCACCATTATCTTTATATAAAGATTTTATATATCCTCTTTGTTTTATAAGATTAAATTTTGATTTAAATTCTATAAAGTCGTCATTCATTTTTCTTCACCTCTAATATAATAATTAGTCATAAAAATCTAAAACACTTCATAAATAGTAAATTTTTTGTTAAATTTAAATAAAAAAATAAAAAAAAGGGAAAAATAATTTATTTTAGTGTTACTATTAAAACATGAAAAGTATAATAGATAAAATTAAAAGTAATGCAAATGATGTTATAAAAGATAACAATTTTTTAATTGTTGCCTATCAGAATAGGTTATCAAGCAGAATGGTAAAAATTTTTGAAAAGTACAATATACCGTTTAATAAAAATATTATAAATAAAAGTATAGAAGAATATTTAGTAAATAGTATGTTTGAAACTAGTGAAGATATAATAGATAAATATATAGGATTATTGGAAAATTACGAAATTATAGTACAGCAATATGTTGAAAGAAAAGTAAATACAAAAGAGATTAAAGCTTCAACGATAAAATTTATAAACAGAATCTCACAAAAAAATCAACAGAATTTTCCAAAGGTTATATCAAATAATTTTATAGAAAATATAAAATCAATGATTTTTGTTTATGATAATAGAAATTTAAATGATGAAATAATTTCAAGAATTAACATAGACACTGATGATATTAGAATGGAAATAAATAGAAATAATTATAATTTTGTTATAGAATCAATAAATAATATTATAAAAAATATAATAAATAATATGTAATAAGGACCCTTTATGAATATAAAAGAATATTTTAAGAAATTGAAAAAACATGAGCCAATATGTGTTATAGGGCACTCAAATATAGATATAGATTCAGCAATATCATCAAAAATTCTTTCTGAAATATTAAATTATTTCAATATAAAAGCTTTTTATGCTATATTGGAAAAAAACTATTTTTTTGACGAATATAATAAAAAAATGCTAGATGATTGCACTACTTTTCAACCCAAAATAATATCAGATAAAAAAATAAAAGATTATAATTTTTTCCTTGTTGATCACAATGATTTTTTACAATCAGTAGGAAAAGACGCAAAGATCATAGGTTGTATAGATCATCACCCTGATAGTAAAAAAGTGAAAAATAGTATAATAACAGATTGTTGTGCAACCTCTTTATATATATATCAAATTTTTAAAAAAGAATACTCCTTTACTAGAGATCAAAAATACCAAATTTTTATGGCATTTTTGAATGATTCTACTTTTGGAAAGTCATCTAGATTTAAGGAAAGCGATAAAAGATTAGCATCAGAATTAGGATTTGATATGAATTTTGATGAATTATTTAAAAAGTATTTTAAACCAACAGATTTGAGTATTGGAATTGAAAATTGTATAAATAATGGACATAAAAAATATGAATTTAATAATATTAAATTTGAAAGTGGTTATATTGAGACATTTGGAATTGATGGAATAAAAGAATATGAAAAAATTATCAGCAAAAAAAATAATTTTCTAGGAATATGGATAGACTATATTAAACCTACAACTTATATATTTTTTAATTATGAAGGTAATTATATTAAATGGAAATATAATTTTGTTGCTTCACGTGCGACTACAATTTTAGGCGATGCAATGAAAATTATTAATCAAAAATAAGGTACAATCTTGTCTTTTCTTATATAATAAGGTACAATCAAAGAGGTGATAATATGAATGATATATATAGAATGGTTAGAAGATTTAAAAGAGTATTTCCAAAAACTGTTGCATTCAGAACAAAAGCACATGCTTCAGTAATCGAAAAACATTTAAATCCCGGTGAAAAGGTGATCTATGCTTTCTGTGGTCAAAAGAATGTTAGTTCTTTTATGATTATAAACTCATGCGTTATAGCATTAACTAATAAAAGAATACTTATAGGTCAAAAAAGATTATTATGGGGCTATTTTTTTACAACAATAACTCCGGATTTATATAATGACCTTAAAGTTACAAAAAATTTAATATGGAGTGATATTGAGATAGATACGGTAAAAGAAAATGTTTATATTTCTAATTTAGATCCAAAAGGAGCAATTGAAATAGAAACAAAAATTACTGAGTTTATGATGAGTGAAAAGAAGAAGTATGGAAAGAAAAATTAACATTAAATGTGTAATAATATCATTCATAATGATATTATTTATGTGTGTACCAATAATATCAGCAGAAGAATTATCGTTAATAAGTGACAAATATATTTTATATAATTTGAATGATAATAAAATTCTTACTAGTAAGGATGAAAATGTTAAAACACAAATAGCTAGCCTAACAAAGTTAATGACTGTCTTAGTAGCAACAGAGAATATAAAAAACTTTAATGAGAAAGTTACTATTACAAGCGAAATGATAAACAATATTGAATGGGATGTAGCAAAAATTGGATTAAAGAAAGGTCAAGTAGTAACATATGACGATTTACTATTTTGTACTATGCTTCCTAGCGCAGCAGACTGTGCAAATGGACTTGCTATATCAATTGGCGGAAGTTACGACAAATTTGTAGAAATGATGAATGAAAAAGCAAATGATTTAGGCTTAAAAAATACACATTTTGCTAATCCAGTTGGTTTATATGATAAAGAAAATTATAGTACAGCATATGACGTTGCCGAATTATTAAAATATAGTTTGAAAAACAAAAAATTTAAAGAAGTTTTTGAAAAAAAAGATTATACTTTAACAACAGGAAAAAAAGTAAAAAGTACACTAAAAAGTTATAATGAAAAAATTGGAGAGGATATCTCCTATATAACAGGTGCAAAAACAGGTTTTATAGATGAAGCGGGAAGATGTTTGGCATCCACAGCAACCATAGATAATGTTAATTATATGTTAATAACATTAAATGCATACTCATCAAAAAAATCTCCTCACATACTTGATGCAACAGCAACATACAAGTATTTTTCAAATAATTATTCTTATAAAAATATTTTGGATAAAAATGACACAATTGTAAAATTGAAAACTAAATATGCAAAAGAAAAAGAAGTAAGTATACATCATGATGAAGAATTTACAAGCTATTTGAAAAATGATTTTAAAAAAGAGGATCTGATATATGATTATGATGGAATAAAAGAAATTTCTTATTTCACAAAAAAAGGAACAAAACTCGGAACTGTAAAAATCAAATATAACAATGAAGTACTAAAGGAATTCATAGTAAATTATAATGAAACATTAAATTTTAGTGTTTGGCAATTCATATGGATAAATAAATTTTATATAATAATAGCAGTTGTTATAATTTATTTTCTTGCATTGGTAAACAAAAAAAATAGAAGAAGAAAAAGACGCAAGCACAGAATCACGGAATAGTATTCTGTGTCTTTTTATAAGCAAAATTAAATATTGACTTTAAAACAATAAAACTTTACAATAGATATAGAAGTTTAAAAATACTTCTAGAAAGTAATGGAGGAAAATTATGAACGATGTAATTATCTCCATTTTGCTTGTAGTAGTTGGATTGCTTGTAGGCGCTTTCATAATGATTATTATAAACAAATTAAAAGTAAGCGCTGCACAAAAAGAAGCTGATAAACTAATTCAAGATGCAAAAAAAGAAGCTGAAAAAGCAAAAAGAGATGGCATTTTGGAATTAAAAGAAGAAAGTTACAAGTTAAAAAATCAAACTGATGCAGAAATTAAGGAAAAGAAAAAAGAACTTAATGATCTAAATCAAAGAATTGATAACCGAGAAAAGAGTTTAGATAAACGTGATGAATTATTAACTGAAAGAGAAAGAAACCTAGACCAAAAAGATAAAGATTTATTGGCACAACAAAAAGAAATTCAAGAAAAAGATGCAAAAATGGAGAGTATAATAAAGGAGCAAATAGCTCTTTTAGAAAAAATCTCTGGTTTTTCAAAGGATAAAGCTAGGGAAACTATCTTAAAAAAAGTAGAAGAAGAAATGGGAAGAGAAATTTCAATCTACTTAAAAGAACGAGAAGATGAAGCAAAACTTGAAGCAGATAGAAAAGCAAAAGAATTAATTGTATCAAGTATGCAAAGATATTCTAGTGACGTTACCAGTGAACAAACGGTTAGTACTGTTGATCTTCCAAATGACGAAATGAAAGGAAGAATAATTGGTAGAGAAGGTAGAAATATTAGAACTATTGAAGCAGTTACTGGTGTTGATTTAATAATTGATGATACTCCAGAAGTAATTGTTTTATCATCATTTGATCCATTAAGAAGAGAAATTGCAAAAGTAACACTAGAAACACTTATTAAAGATGGAAGAATTCACCCAGCAAGAATTGAAGAGTTATATGACAAAGTCTGTGAGGATTATAAAAAGATAATTCGTGAAAAAGGTGAAGAAGCATTATTTGAACTTGGTATATCAAAAGTTGATCCTGAAATAGTTGAATTAATTGGTAAACTAGCATTCAGAACAAGTTATGGACAAGATGCTCTAGCTCATAGTAAAGAAGTTGCACACTTAGCAGGCTTAATGGCAAGTGAATTAGGAGAAAATGTTCAACTTGCTAAAAGAGCAGGATTACTTCATGATATAGGAAAAGCAATTGACTTCGAAATCGAAGGAAGTCATGTAGAAATTGGCGCAGATGTTGCTAAAAAACATGGTGAAGATAAAGTAGTAATAAATGCAATTGAATCACATCATGGAGATAAAAAAGCTGAATATGTTATTTCTGAATTAGTAGCAGTTGCCGATGCATTGAGTGCTTCAAGACCAGGTGCTAGAAATGACTCTTTAGAAAACTATGTTAAGAGACTCGAAGAGTTAGAAAACATAGGCAATTCAATGGAAGGCGTAGAAAAAACATTTGCGATGCAAGCTGGAAGAGAATTACGTGTTATGGTGAAGCCAGATGAAATCGATGACTTATCAAGTTATAAAATAGCAAGAGAAATCAAAGAAAAAATTGAAGATACAATGCAATATCCTGGTACAATAAAAGTTGTTGTAATTAGAGAAACAAGAGCTGAAGAAGTTGCTAAATAGTAACTTCTTTTAATATGATATTGATATATAAATTGTGTATTTATATGGAAATAGAGAAAATGTTAAAGTGTTTATAAAAATTATTAAACTTTATTGAAATTGCAAATATTAACTTAGACATAGGAATGAGCTTATCATTAAAAACAAATACAAATAAAAGAAGAAGATTGTAACAACAACCTTTTTTTTAGAAAAAAACTATGCTAAAATAATTACTAGGTGATAAAATGATAGCTTTAATAACAGGTGCATCTAATGGCTTAGGAGCTGATTTTGCAAAAGAACTTTCAAAAGATGGTTATGATTTAATTTTAGTAGCAAGATCAGAAGATAAATTAGAAAAACTTGCTAAAGAATTAAAAACAAATGTTGAAATCGAAGTAATGGACCTAAGTGTAAAAGAAAATGTTTATAAATTGTATAATAAATATAAAGGTAAAGTAGATTTACTAATCAATAATGCAGGTTTCGGAGCATTTGGAAAATTTGTTGATACCAATTTAGACAACGAACTTAATATGATAGATTTAAATATTATAACTTATCATATATTAACTAAACTATTCTTACAGGATTTTGTTAAAAAAGACAAAGGAAGAATATTAAATGTTGCTTCTTCAGCGGCTTTTGAACCAGGTCCACTTATGTCAACATACTATGCAACTAAATCATATGTTTATAACTTAAGTATGGGTATATATGAAGAGCTAAGACGAGATAAAAGTAATGTTAAAATTCACATACTTTGTCCAGGACCTGTTGATACAGGATTTAATGAAAGAGCACATGTTAAATTTGGAGTAAAATCTCTTCAAAGTAAAGATGTTGTAAAGTATACAATAAAGTGTATGAATAGAAATAAATTAATAATTATACCAGGATTTACCATAAAGTTAGGAGTATTTGCAAACAGACTATTTACAAGAAAATTTATAGTAAAGTGCACATATAAAATACAAAAATCTAAATCGCTTAATTAGGAGGTAAATATGAAAATAGTGAAAATAAATTCATTAGGATGTCCATCGTGTATTATAATGAATAAAATAATTAATGAACTTAAAAACGAATATAAAAATATAGAATTTGAAGATTATGACTTTGACTTTGATGACATAGAAAAATTCAATGTAGGAAAAATCCTTCCAGTGTTTATTTTTTATAAAGAAGATAAAGAGATAACAAGATTATGTGGCGAACATAAAAAAGAAGAATTTATAAAAATAATAGAAGGTGAACTATGAAAAAAACATTAAAAATATTATTATTTTTACTTTTATTTATTCCATACTTAGTATTTGGAAGTGAAAAAGATTTAAATATTTATTTATTTTATGGTGATGGATGTCCTCACTGCAAAGAAGAAGAAAAATGGTTAGATAGTTATTTAAATAAAAATGAATTCATAAAGATACATAGATATGAGGTATGGTATGATAAAGAAAACCAAGAAAAATATTCGAAAGTGCATGACATATTAAATGATACATCTAGTGGAATTCCATATCTAATAATTGGTGAAACAGTAATTTCAGGATTTGATGAAGAAATAACACCAGAAAGAATAAAAAATGCGGTTGAATATTACAAAAATGTAAATTATAAAGATAAAGTAGGGATTTATTTAGGGGTAGTAGAGGATAAAAATGAAGAAGATACTAAAACAGATTATCAAGAAACAGAAGTAAAAATACCAATACTTGGTAAGCAAAAAATAAAGGATGTTTCAATAGGTTTAGCAGCAGTAGTTATTGGATTGGTAGATGGATTTAATCCATGTGCAATGTGGATACTTTTATTCTTGATATCAATGTTACTTGGTATGAAAAATAGAAAAAGAATGTGGGCATTAGGCATTACTTTCTTAGTATCATCAGCTTTGGTATATTTCTTGTTTTTAATATCTTGGCTAAATCTAGCAGTATTTTTAAATAAAATTTTATATATAAGAGTTGCGATATCTTTTGTAGCAGTATTATTTGGAGTACTTCAGGTAAACTCATTCTTCTTCAAAAAAGATGATGGCTGTGAAGTGGTGGACACAAAAAATAGAAAGAAAATCATAAAATCAATTCAAAAAATAGTAAAAGAAAAGTCTTTCATACTAGCACTTATAGGAATAATTCTATTAGCCGCTTCAGTTAATATTATTGAACTTCTTTGTTCACTTGGATTACCAGTGATGTTTACTCAAATACTTACAATAAATGAAGTAGGTAAGCTTGGACAAATTCTTTATTCATTAATATATATTTTATTCTTTATGATAGATGATATTATAATATTTATAATAGCAATGAAGACATTGGAAATCAAAGCGATATCTAATAAATATGGAAAGTATTCACACTTAATAGGTGGACTTATAATGATTATAATTGGAATACTTATGATATATAAACCAGAATGGTTAATGTTTAATTTTTAGGACAAAAGAACAAAAGATTATTATTTACATATAATAAGTTAGGTGATATATGTGAATGATAATCTTTTTAATAGGATTACAGAAAAAACAAATGTAGACAAAGATACAATAATAGGATTAGCAAGAAAATTACAAGAAGGAAATTTTAAGGATAGAAATACCTTAAAAGAAATAATACATGAACTATCTGATATAACTGGAAAAGAAGTATCAGAGGAAAAAGAAAATAAAATTATAGACATGATAGTAAATGATAAAGTGCCAAAGGATCTTGAAAAATACGTATAAAAAAAAGAATTTCAATTAATGAAATTCTTTTAATTTGCTCCAGTTCTTTTAATAGCTGGTTTGTAAAATTCTTTTTGTATTTTATTAGTTGACCATAACAATTGATGGAATGGTTTATTAACAATTAAGTCGAATTCACCAATATATTCGTATACAGTAGGTTTAAATTTAAGTTTAAAATCGTTAAGTGCTTTATATGGATTAGCATCAGTAAAATCAGCAGTAATACCATATAAATCTAAATATAAATAACCTGCTTTTTTATACTCTTCAATAATTTTGTAGAAAATATATGTTTTAATATCAATTCCCTGAAAATCTTTATTATATCCAGTTATTATTATAGTAACTCTTCCTTCGTATTTGACAACAAATGCAGCACCAAGTACTTCTTTAGTATTATTTTCTTGCATTCTTAAGTTCGCTAAAGCCATATCAGCAGAAATTCTATTCATGATATCATCACTTCTAGTTTTTTTTGCATATAAAGCAGCATCATTGGGTGTTAATTCAAATTGTCTATTCAAAGCATCATTTTTTTCTTGTTCAAATATATATTGTTTTTGTAAATATTTAACATAGATTTCATAATTAAGGTTAATCATCAATAAATCAACCATATCACTTTTTTTAAACTCTTTATAAAAAAACTTATAATATGTAGAAGTTTTGCTTTCTTTATCATTTACAAAAGAATAAAACTTTTCTATATCTTCTTCAGTTCCATTAGTTATACTAACACCAGAAAGCTCTGCTTCTTTCATATCATTAAGTAATTTTTCATCAAGTGCATTAAAATCGTAATTAGGTAAATATATAACTGGTGTATACTTAGGAAGCAATGATTCAAAATATAAGTTGTCTCTCAATTTATCATAGCCTAACTCTTTAAGCTTTAAAACTAAATCTTTACTTTTTGTATTAACAAGTTTACTTTTATCTTCAAAATTAATCACTGAATATGTAACTTCTGGATTAATTTTTATAAATGCAAATCCTTTCATAAAAAAATATTCTTTTATTTTTTTAGTAAACATTTTAAGTAATGTTTCATCATAAAAATCAACAAGAAACCCACGAGGAGCATATCCATATTTCATATTTGGACCAATAGATTTATATAAAATTAAGCTAGCACCAACAATTAATCCTTTATGATAAGCGCCTACATACATAACAGAGAAATCACTATGCTTCATTAATTCCCCATATTCTTTTGTTTGAAAGAAGTTTTTAAGTATATGATTTTTAGCATACTCACTAAATACTTCTGGTTTGATTTCTTTAATATCCATAACTTGTCTCCCTTTTTTAACAAGAATATTATAGCATATTATCAAAAAAAATAGTATAATGATTATGTAAATAATTGGAGGGTATATTTATGAGCAAAATAACAAATATAAAAGCAAGAGAAATTCTTGATTCCAGAGGTAATCCTACCGTTGAAGTAGAAGTAACTACTGAAAAAGGAATAAAAGCAGTTGCTGCGGTTCCATCAGGAGCTTCTACCGGTAGTAGAGAAGCCTTAGAACTTAGAGATAACGATGAAAGATACTGTGGAAAAGGTGTGTTAAAAGCAGTAAATAATGTAAATACACTTATTAAGGATGCAATCTTAGGGTTTGATGTATCACAAATAAAAGAAATAGATACTAAAATGATTGAGATAGATGGAACACCTAACAAAAGTAAACTTGGTGCAAATGCAACTTTAGGAGTAAGTCTTGCATGTGTAAAAGCGGCAGCCGCAGAAGCAGGAAAAGAAGTATACGAATATCTAAATCCTAGAGAAAAGAAAATACCACGACTTATGTTTAACATTGTTAATGGCGGAATGCATGCAAAAAATAATATAGATATTCAAGAATTTATGATTGTTCCAAAAAGAGAATCATTTAAAGAAGATCTTAGATGTGCAAGCGAAGTATTTCATGCATTAAAGAAACTTTTAGATAACGAAGGACTTGCAACATCTGTAGGAGATGAAGGTGGTTTTGCACCAAACTTAGAAACAAATAAAACAGCACTAAATTACATAGTAAAAGCAACTGAAACAGCAGGATACGTACCAGGAAAGGATGTATTTATCGCTCTTGATGTTGCAGCATCATCACTTTATAATGAAACAACTAAAACATATAAAATAGAAGACAAATTCTTAAATAAAGAAGAACTTTTAGATTATTATTTAGATTTAGTTAAGAATTATCCAATCATTTCAATAGAAGATCCATATGATGAAAATGACTATGAAGGATTCAAACTTATAACAGATAGATTAGGTAAAGAAATAAATATAGTAGGGGATGATTTATTCGTAACAAACAAAAAAGAATTAGAACATGGCATTGAAAATGGTCTATGTAATTCAATTCTAATCAAACCAAATCAAATAGGTACATTCTACGAAATGCTAGAAACAATAGTACTTGCTAAAAAGAGCAATTATACATGTATTATGTCACATAGAAGTGGAGAAACAACAGATACATTCATCATAGATGCTGCAGTAGCACTAAATATTCCATTTGTAAAAACTGGTTCAGTATCACGTGGAGAAAGAATTTGTAAATTCAATAGACTTCTTAAAATAGAAGAAGAACTTGAAGAAAAAAACTAATTCTTGTAAATAATTACTAAATATAGTATAATATCACTCGAGGGAGAAAAACATGGAAAAAGTTTTATTAGTAATATCAGTTATATTAATCGTAGTAGTTCTATTACAAAGTAATAAGGCTAGTGATGCAAGTCAAATAATAACTGGTGGAAATAGCGTACTTTTAGGTAAATCAAAAGAAAGAGGATTTGAAAAATTTATAACAAGACTTACTTATGTATTAGGTTTTGCATTTATAATTCTTTCAATGATTTTATCTGTATAAAAATGTTAATAAAGTTCATAAATCTGTTATGAACTTTTTAATTTCTATGATAAAATGGAAGTAGAGGTAATTATGAGAGAAAAAATATTAGAAATAATTGAAAGAGAAAATAGAAATTTAAATCCAATTGAGATAGTTAATATGCTATACAAAAATAGCACGGTTGAAGATTATAGAAAAGTAATGGATGAACTTGATAAACTATGTAGAGATGGAATACTTAGACAAACAAATGGAAATACTTATAAAAAGAATGAATTAATTACAGGTGTTTTAGACATGCATGAAAAAGGTAATGCACATCTTCTAGTAAAAGAAGGGCCAGATATTTTTATAGCTAAAAATAATATGAAAGGTGCTACTGACAATGATACTGTTCTTGTCGATTATGTAAATAAAGAAAAGAACGAAGGAAAAGTAGTAAAAGTATTAAAACGTTCCCTAGGTAGAAGTTTAGCAGAAGTAGTAGATGTAGATGGTGTTTATAAAATAGTTCCACTTGATAAAGAACTTCCATATGAAGTAATAGTTGATACAGATAATACTGATTTTAGTTTAGTAGATGGCTTAATAGTTCACATTGATTATGTAAGAGATTTATCCAAAGGAAAAGTTTTAGCCAAAATAGATAGAGTAATTGGACATAAAAATGCTCCGGGAAATGATACTGAAATAGCCATGATAGCAAGCGAATTTGGAGTAAGCGTACAAGTACCGGAAGATGCTAAAGAAGAAGCAAAGAAATTTCCAAAAAAATTAGACCCAATTGAAATAGAAAAAGAATTAAAACTAGGAAGACGTGATCTAAGAGGAGATCCGACAACAACAATGGATGGCAAAGATACTAAAGATATAGATGACGCCGTTCATGATGAAATATGTAAAAACGCTAATTATCAAGTAACAGTTGACATCGCAGATGTTAGTTACTATGTAAAAATGGGAAGTGCTATATGGAAATATGCAGAAAGCAAAGGTAACTCAGACTATCTAGCTAATAAAGTTGGACCAATGCTTCCAATAGAACTTTCGAATGGAATCTGTTCATTAAATCCAAATGAAGATAGATACGCAGTAAGTTGTAGAATTGAAATGGACCATTCGGGTCGTATAGTAAACCAAGATGTTTTCTTATCAGTCATTAGATCTAAAAAGAAAATGAACTATGATGCAGTTCAAGATATTATAGAAGGAAAAGAAACAGAAGATACAAAAGACTATACAACAATAAAATACACAGTTAAAGATAATGAAACAATAGATGATATTGCATTTAAAAATTGCATTACACCAGAAAGATTATTAGAATTTAATAAACTTGAAGACTTTAAACCAGGTAACGAAGTAAATCTACCAATTAGTGATATTATCAAATTAATGTACAAAGTTTCTAAAGTTATGGATACTAGACTTTCAAAAGATGGAAAGTGTGACTTTGATTCAAATGGTGAAAAGAAACAAATATTTGATGAAAATGATAAACTTATAGATATACAGCCAAGAGTCCAAAGAGAAGCAGAACATATAATTGAAAACCATATGATTTATGCTAATGTTGGATTTACAAGATTCGTATGTGGTGCTTTAGCTGAGATAATTCCTCAAATGGTACCATTTGTATTCAGAATTCATGAAAAACCAAATCCTAAAAAGATAGAAGATTTCATGACAATGCTTAGCGTATTTGGAGTAAATTATCCTAAAAAGATTAATCCAGAAAATGTAAGCAGTAGGGATATAAGAGACTTACTTGAATACTTAAAAGATAGTGAACACTATAATGTATTTAGTAAAAAACTATTAAGAAGTATGCAAAAGGCAAGATACTCACCTGAAAACGAAGGACACTTCGGTTTAGGACAAGAAGATTATTGTCACTTTACTTCTCCAATTAGAAGAATGGCAGACTTACTTGTACATACAATATTTAGAGTATTCTTAGTAGAAAAAGATTATAGTGAAGAAAATTTAAGATTCTGGGCTTCATATTTAACAGAAGTATGTGATCATATATCTGAGTGTGAAAGAACAAGTGCAGAATGTGAATACGCAGTAGATGATTATTACGATGCAGTATATATGCAAGACAAAATAGGTAAAACATTTGAAGCAACACTTGATAGTCCAATGCAAAACTCATTCTTCGCAGAAACAACTGATAAATATATTGATGGAAAAGTAGATTTCATAATGAACGAAGAAGATGCTAAAGAATTAGAGACACTAACAGATCCTAATGAAATAGAACAATTTATTGCAGAACATGTAAAACCATTCCCATATGAATACAACGATGCAGTATATGGATATACTAAAAAAGGTAGAGTAGTTTATAGATATGGAGACAAAATACTAGTTTCTTGTATAGGTAGTAATCCAGACAAACGTGAAATAGACTTCGCATTAGTAAGGAAATTATAAAATGGAAATACTTAATAGAAAAGCTCATTATGATTATTTTATAAAAGAAACTTACGAAGCAGGAATAGAACTACAAGGAACAGAAATAAAAAGTCTTAGAAAAGGAAATGCAAATATAAACGATTCATACGCAAGAATAAAAAATGGTGAAGTATATCTAACTAATATGTATATTGCAAAATATGAAGAAGGTAACATATTCAATCACGATGAGAGAAGAGAAAGAAAACTATTGCTTCATAAAAGAGAAATCTTAAAAATAGATTCAGAAATAACTGCTAAAAGATATACACTAATTCCATTAAAAATATACTTTACAAGAGGTAAAGCAAAAGTAGAACTAGGTGTATGTCAAGGTAAAAAACTATATGATAAACGTGAATCAATAAAAGAAAGAGATATAAAAAGACACGAATATATAGAGTACTAAATTAATATAATATCTTAGGTGGTAAAATGAAGAAAATACCTGAGATATTCGTAAACAAAATAAATAAGAAAATTGATAACAACAAAGAAGTATTCTATTCATATAAAGATAACGATGAAATAATAGAAGAACCAAAACAATTAGATGAATACACACTTCAAAGAAAAATAAACGAACTCTTTAGATCAAATGATTTCATCTACAAAAAGAAATTTCACATAAAAACAATAAACGAAGAAAAAGATTATATAATAATATCTAAAAGTTATGACTATCTTCTAACAATAGATGGAACTAAAATAATGATAAAAGATATAATTGAAATTAACTAAAAACACTTGAATTTACCTAATAATTATGGTATTATCTAGATAACACATGAAAGTGTTTTTTTTTGGAGGGTAGAATGAAAAAAATTAAAAGTTTCTTTAAAGGAGTTAAAAAAGAAGCTAAAACAGTAAAATGGCCAGATGGAAAAACATTAGTAAAATATTCTTGTATAACAGTAGTAATGCTAGTATTCTTTGGTTTATTCTTTTATGGATTAGATGCATTATTCGCACTAGTTAGGGGGTTATTCTAATGGAAGAAAAGAAATTATGGTATGTTGTTAATGCATACAGTGGACATGAACAAAAAGTTAAAGATTATTTAGAGTCAAGACGTGAAAGCATGGGAATGGAAAACAATATTTTTAGAGTTATTATTCCAGAAAGAACAGAAATTGAAGTAAAAGATGGAGTAAAAAAAGAAAGAGTTAAAAAGATGTTCCCAGGATATGTTCTTATCGAAATGATAATGAGCGATGAAGCTTGGTATGTTGTACGTAATACTCCAGGAGTAACAGGATTTATAGGTTCATCAGGAAAAGGTGCTAAACCAATTCCACTATCACCAGAAGAAGTTAAGAAATTTATAGGTGATGGAGTAGATACAACAACACCAATTAATACAGATGTAGAAGTTGGAGACACTGTAACTATCATAGATGGTCCATTCAAAGGAATGTATGGTAAGATCGAAAGTGAAGATAAAGAAAATGAAAAACTAACAGTTCTTATCGATCTATTCGGACAAGAAACACCAGTAGAAGTAGACTTAATTCAAGTATCTAAAAGAGTAGATGAAATATAATTTTCAGATATAGATTATCGGAGGAATTATGAAAAAGTTAAAGGTTTTAAGTGTAATACTACTTATGTTAATCTTGATAACTGGATGTAAACAAACTGAACAAAAAGGCAATATGATGAAGTTAGAACTAAATTGTGATGCTGAAAATGGTTATTTATGGCAAACAACAATATTAAATTCTAATGTAATTAAATCAGTAGGCGATGAATTTCTTTACAAAGATCAAGACAATGTACTAGAAACTGTCCAAAAGATAACTTTCAAAGCTCTAGAAGCTGGAAGTGCCGAAATAGAAATTAAATATATAAATACTTCAAAAGAAGATGCGGAAAAAGATTATAGTATAAAATATATAGTAGAAGTTGATAGTGATTTAAATATAAAAATACTTAGTAAAACTGGTAAATTTTATGAAGATGAAATTATAACACCGGAACTTTATACTGAAGTAGAAGACAAAAAAGAAGAAAGTCAATCTAGTGAAAACTAAATTGACTTTTTATATTAAAATGATATACTTAATAAGTAAGAAAAACTTACATAGGAGGTAATAAAATGGAATTAAAAGGAAGTAAAACAGAAGCGAATCTTTTAGCAGCATTCGCTGGTGAGAGTCAAGCAAGAAATAAATATACTTATTATGCTAGTCAAGCTAAGAAAGATGGTTATGAACAAATAGCTGCTATATTTGAAGAAACAGCTAATAATGAGAAAGAACATGCTAAAATGTGGTTCAAAGAATTACATGGTGGAAGCATTCCAAGTACAATTGAAAACTTAAAAGATGCAGCAGCTGGAGAAAATTATGAATGGACAGATATGTACAAAGAATTTGCCAAAACTGCTAAAGAAGAAGGATTTGACAATATTGCTAAATTGTTTGAACAAGTAGGTGAAATTGAAAAACATCACGAAGAAAGATATATGAAATTAGTTGGTAATATTGAAAACAATTTAGTATTTGAACGTAATGAAGAAAAAATTTGGATTTGCAGAAATTGTGGACACGTATATAAAGGAAAAACTGCATTAAAAGTTTGCCCAGTATGTAAACATCCAGAAAGCTACATGGAATTAAAAGCTGAAAATTATTAATAAAATGCATTAAAAAATAATGCATTTTTTATTTTGTTATGGTAAAATATTTAAAGAATAGGGTGTGATATTAATGAGAAGTGCTGTATTAAAAGGTGCTAGAAAAATAGAAGTAGAGAAGAAAGAAAATATGGTTGGCAAAGAAGGATACATTTTAATAGACGTATTAAAAGTTGGTATCTGCGGTTCTGATATTCATTATTGGGTGGAAGGAAATCCTAAGAATCTAGTAATGGGTCATGAATTTAGTGGTATTGTTATTGATGCTGCTAATAGTAAAAAGTTTAAAGAAGGAGATAGAGTTACAGCTCTTCCAATTAGTCCATGTTTAAAATGTAAAAATTGTAAAGAAGGAAATGTACAATTATGTAGTGAAACTTGGACACATGCAGTTGGACTTAGCTTAGACTTTCCAGGTGGATTTGGTGGTAGAGTTTTAGTACGTGAAGACATGTTAAGACTTCTTCCAAATACAGTAAGCTTTGAAGTAGGAGCTATGATTGAGCCAGCGGCAGTAGGTTTAAGAGCAGCAAATGTATCAAACGTTAAAAAAGGAGATAAATGCTTAGTTATAGGTGGTGGAATCATAGGACTTTTAACAGCTGAATTTCTAAAACTAAAAGGTGCATCTTACGTTGCATTAACAGAAACTAATGAAGCAAGAGGAACTAAATCAGTAAAATTAGGTGCTGCAGACGAATGGTTTAATGCACTTGATCCAAAATTAACTGAAAAATTAATGACACGTACAAACGCTGAAGGATTCGATGTAGTATGTGATTGCTGTGGAAATAGCCCAGCATTATCTAGTGGACTTATGTTTACTAAACCAAATGGTAACTTAACTTTAGTTGGCATATCACTTGGAATGGTACAAATACCATTAGTTATGGGAGTAATGAAAGAAGTTAATATCAAAGGTTCTATCGCATACAAAAGAGAAGAATTTGATGAAGTTATTGAACTAGCTTCTAAAGGAAAAATTAACTTAGCAAAATACATAGATGATATTGTAACTTTAGATGACGTACAAAAAGCATTTGAAAGATTAACAAGCGGTATGGATGACGCAGTTAAAATACTAGTAGATCCAAACAAACATAAAATCATTGAACTTTAAAAGAGGAATTAATCCTCTTTTTTGATGCCATATACTTTATCTTTAGTATCATAAAATAAGTAAGAATGTACTGGATAATACGTTAGATAATAAAATATAAAGTATGTAAATATAATTAATAAAGTTCCAATCATCTTAGAATACTTAATTTCTTTAGTATTAAGAATACAATAACTAATATAAGATATAAGAATATAATCAAGAAATAATAGTACTATAGATACAATCATATTATGTCCTAAGTAATAATCAATAGGTAAGTAAACAATAAGATATGAAATAATACCAACTATTATAGAAATACCATATGATAAAGAAAAATTATTAAATTTTATATTTTTCTTTCTATAAATAAAATACTCAATTAATGCATAAAAGAGTACTGGAGTAATAAGCAATTTCATATGTTCCCATATACTTTCATTAACAGGGAAAAGTATACTAAATATAAAATTATTAAACCATTCATACATAAAATGAGATAAAACAGATAAACCCATAATAACAAAAACACCAATAATTTTAATTTTTTTCATAATAATCATTAATATTATGCTTATTTTCCTTGATTTTATACAACTTTTATGCTATTATCAAGTAGTCGATTTATATCGGTGGATATAAATTAGAAGTGGGAGATTTAAGGATTATCGCGGAACCACTCGCGAAAAAAAATAACTAAAATATATAGGAGGTGTTTTTCGTGGCAAAGAATGTTGTAAAGAAAATCAAATTACAAATTCCAGCAGGTAAAGCTACACCAGCTCCACCAATCGGTACTGGATTAGGACCTACAGGAATTAATCTACAAGAATTCTGTACAAAATACAATGAAGCAACAAGAGAAAAAATGGGAGATATCATACCAGTTGAAGTATCTATTTATGATGATAGAACATTTGACTTCGTATTAAAGACTCCACCAACTGCATCATTAATTAAGAAAGCAGCTGGAATTGAAAAAGGTAGTACAAAAGGTGCTAATAACATTGTTGCAACTATTTCAAAAGACGATATCGTTAAAATAGCTGAAATCAAAATGCCTGATTTAAATGCATATGATCAAGAAGCTGCTATTAATACAGTTGCTGGAACAGCTAGAAATATGGGTGTTGCTATTAAGGGACTTAATGATTCAGAATTAGCTGAACATGCTAAAGAAGCTGCTGAAGCAGAAGCTCAAGCTGCTAAATTAGAAGAAGCTCTTGAAGAAATGGAAGAAAGTGCTAAAGCTATGGCTGAAGGTGCTAATGTTGAAGTTGAATCAACAGAACAATCTAAAGAAGACGAAGATAAAGCAAGCGAAGAATAATTAAATAAAAATAAAATTATTCGTGAGAAAATATAGATAATCCAAATACCACATAAGGAGGTTAAGTTTATGAAAAAACATAGTAAGATGTATGTGGAAGCATTAGGTAACGTTGACAAAAATAAAAGTTATGATGTTACTGAAGCGATAAAAGTACTTAAAAGTCTTAAACCTAGAAAATTTGATGAATCTGTAGACTTAGCATTAAAATTAAATATTGATGCTAAAAAGACTGATCAAAATATCAGAGGAAGTTTTGTTCTTCCAAATGGAACTGGTAAGACTAAAAGAATATTAGTTGTTACTAAAACTAAAGCTGCTGAAGCTGGTGAAGCTGATTATTGTGGAGCAGAAGATATGATCGAAAAAATCGAAAAAGAAAATTGGTTCGAATTCGATACAATCGTAGCTACTCCAGAAATGATGCCATTATTAGGTAAACTTGGTAAAGTTTTAGGTCCTAAAGGATTAATGCCAAACCCAAAACTTGGAACAGTTACTACTAATGTTAAAGATGCAATCACTAATATTAAAAAAGGTATGGTTGAATATAAGAATGATTCTTATGGAAACGTTCATATGTCAATCGGAAAACTATCATTTAGCGAAGAAAAACTTGAAGAAAATTTAAGAGCTATCGTTAATGAAATAGTTAAAAACAAACCAACAGCTGTTAAAGGTACTTTTGTTAAAAACATTAGTGTTTCAACAACTATGGGTCCTGGTGTAAAAGTAGATAAAGCATCTCTAGGATTATAATAAAAAAATAAAGCAGTAGAAATACTGCTTTTTAAATGTAAAAAAACCACTATTTGATTTTTTCATCTAGTGGTTTTAATAATATACCAGTTGATATAATGCCACATATACCAACAATAGCATATACAAGATTAGTTAACATAGAATCAACTCCAAAGAGCAAAGATACTAAGTTAACATTAAACACTCCAACCATACCCCAGTTAATAGCACCTATTATAGTAAATGTAAGTGCAACTTTATAAAGCGTATTCATCTTTCCTCCTTACACACTATTATTATTTACTCATTTTAAATTTTCTATTCATATAAAGTACAAACTAAAATATAATTTAGTGTGAAGGGGGAATTAATATAAAAAAAGTAATATTATTACTAGTATCATGTTTTCTTTTAGTAGGCTGTAACAAAATGGATTCTAAAAAAGCAATAAATGAATATAAAAAACTTTTAGATGATAACTCAAAATATACTCTAACAGGTCAAATGGATATAGTTAGTAATGAAGAACTTTATCATTACGATGTTAAAGTAGATTATATGGAAGGAGACTATTATAAAGCATCGTTAACTAACAAAGATAATAGCCATGAACAAATAATATTAAAGAATAAAGACGGAGTTTATGTCGTAACACCATCACTTAATAAAAGTTTTAAATTTCAAAGTGAATGGCCATATAACAGTAGTCAAGCATATATCTTAACATCTTTATTAAAAGACCTAGAAAATGATTCAAATGTTATTTTAGAAGAAAATGAAGACAAATATATCTTATCTTCATCAGTAAATTATCCAAATAATAGTGCACTTATAAGTCAAAAAATAGTATTCAACAAAGACATGAATCCAGAAGAAGTAAATGTATTTAATAAAGATGGAGTTGCTAATATAACATTTAAAATATCTAAAATAGATTTTAAACCTGACTTCAAAGAAGATTATTTCAATGTAGAAAGTAATGCAGATGAAGAATGTTGTAAAGACGTAAGCAAGATTGACGAAATAGTTTATCCAATGTACTTGCCAACTGGTACAAAATTCAAAAGTGAAGAAACTGTTAAGTCAAAAGATTCAGAAAGAGTAATACTAACATTCACTGGTGATAAATCGTTTATCTTAATAGAAGAAGCATCAAAAGCACCAAAAGATTTTGAAGTAACAAGTGTGTCCGGAGAACTAGTATTTTATGAAAATGTCTTAGGTACACTAACTGGCTCATCTCTAAATTGGAATATGAATGGAAAAGATTACTACATCATAGGTGAAAACCTAACGAACGAAGAGCTTCTTAAAGTGGCATCTTCAACATCAGTAGTATCTCTAACAAAATAGTATTAGGAAACTAATACTTTTTAAATGCAATTTGAAGTATTTTATAAAGTTTTATCTAACTATAATATTAGGAGGATAAAATAATGAAAAATGAAATAGTATTATTTGAAAATCAAAAGGTAAAATTAGAAGTTAATATGAAGGATGAAACAGTATGGTTAAATCGTGAACAACTAGCCAAACTGTTTGATAGAGATATTAAAACAATAGGAAAACATATTAATAATGTTTTAAAAGAAGAACTAGATAGTTCAGCTGTCACAAAATTTGCGACAGTTCAAAAAGAAGGAAATAGAAAATAATACATTAGTAGCAATAACCCTTTTAGTAGCAGAGTCTAATCCAAAAGAAAAAAGAAATATTAATTGATTTAATTATTAACTTCCTAACAAAATAAAAATATAAGAATATATATGTTTAATTTTTAAGTATACTAGTGCACACGACTTAAACTATGGTATAATCAGCGTAGAGGTGAAGATAAATGAAACCAGGTTTAGGTGTAGGAGTAATGGTATTAAAAGAAAGTAAAATATTGCTAGGATTAAGAAATCCAAACAAAGAAAAAGCAAGTAGTGAACTACAAGGTCAAGGAACATGGACTATGCCTGGTGGAAAAGTAGAATTCATGGAAAAATTAGTTGAAGCAGCAAAAAGAGAACTAGAAGAAGAAACAAGTTTAAAAGCAACAAAACTAGATTTATTATGTATATCAGATGACATGACAGATACTGCACATTATGTTACTGTTGGATTTATAGCAAGAGAATACACTGGAGAAGCAAAAGCAATGGAGCCAGAAACAATATTAGAATGGAAATGGTTTGATTTAAATGATTTACCAACTAATTTATATAATCCAAGTAAGAAATGCATCGAAAAATATAAAGAAGGCATAATTTATGAATAATCATAAATATTAATGTACATAGCACAAAAAAACATAAATTCAATTTAGTAATAAAATAATTTTATAATAGAATAACAATAGTATTAGGAAACTAATGCTTTTTTTCTATATTTATGTTATTATATCTATAGAATAGGAAGGGTACTATGAAAGAAAAGATAAAGTATACGTTGATTGTATTATTATTTATTTTTGTAGTTTTAACTTGTTCATTATATTATCTTTTTAATAATTTCACAGTTAGAGGAAATGCTGATATTAAAAAGAAATACTATGATATCAAGTTTAGTAATGTAACAATAGATTATGAAACTGATATGACAGTAAAACTAGATAGTGATAATAACACAATAACAGTCAAAGTACCTGACTTAAATAAGTTTAGAAAAACAAATTCATTTAGTATAGATGTAACAAACATAGGAAATATAAATGCTAAAATAACAAACTTATACATAGAAAATATATTCGCAAATATTGATACCAAGAATGTAAATTTAGACATATCTTTAGATAAAAATGACATCATTGAAGGTGGCAAAACAGAAAAGTTAAATATAAGAATAACGTATAATGGTAAAGATGTAATAGAACAACCATACTATGAATTTAGTATAAAATACATTTTTGATGAAGTAATTCTTTAAAAAAAGAATTTTTTTTGATATAATGATAATTGATTATAGGAGGATACATGAAAGAAATAATATCAAGTTTAGATATTGGTAGTTCTACAGTTAAGTTAGTAGTAGGCGAAGTGTACGAAAACGATGTACACGTTCTTGCTGTATCTGAAGTAAAATCAAAAGGAGTTAAAAAAGGTATTATAGTAAACCCAGAAGAAACATTAATATCATTAAAAGAAGTATTCAATAGATGCGAAGAAATGTTAAATATAAGAATAAATAAAGTAGTATTAACAATTCCATCATACTATGCAGAATTCACTATGGTAGAAGGAAAAATAAATATTAAAAGTGAAGACTCTATAGTAACAGGAAATGATATAGTAAAAGTACTTCAATCTTGTGTTTACAATAAAGTACCAAATAATAAAGAATTTGTTTCAATTATGCCTATAGAATTTATGCTTGATGATGAAGAGAAAACAAAAGATCCAAAAGGAAAACAAGCAAAAGTATTAAGATGTAAAGCAGTAATGAGTTTAGCTCCTAAAAAGAATGTATATGCTGCAGTATCCCTACTTGATAGTATAGGAGTAGGAATCGTAGATATAAACTTTGGAAGTGTAGCTGATTACTACGAATTCAAAAATAAAACATTAGATTCAAAAAATGTAGCAGTAGTAAACATAGGAGAAGAAAAAACAGAAGTAAGCATTTTCAAAAAAGGAATATTAATAGACACAGAAAATATTGAAGTAGGCGGCAAAAATATCGATAGAGACATTTGTTACATATATGATATAAGTAGAAAGCAAGCAAAAGAATTGAAAGAGAAATTTGCACTTGCTAGTAAGAGAAATGCATCAACTAGTTGGAGTGAAGATGTGTTGACAAACTCTAAAGAAAATATTAAAATAAATCAATATGAGATTAGTGAGATAATATGTTCTAGAATTAAAGAGCTATTAGACCTTACTAAAAAGCAAATAAACCTCTTAACAAAGTTGGAAATTAGTTATATAATATTTACAGGGGGAACAACTGAAGTTAATGATTTTAACTTAGTAGTTGATGAAGTATTTGGAAGAGAAATGGAAAGATACCATGTTAATGAGATTGGATGTAGAAGCAATAAATATTCAAGTTCATTAGGGCTTATCAAATATTATCATGATAAATTAGCTTTTAGAAATAAACTTGCATATACAGTTGATGAGGATTTGCAAGAAGAATTAATTAATATAAAGAAAACTAACAATAATACAGTACTCGGAAAAATATATGGATATTTTTTCAACGATTAAGGAGTGAAATATGAATAATAAACTAGAGATGGATCAAATAGCTGACATTAAAGTTATCGGTGTCGGTGGCGGTGGATGTAATGCTGTAAACAGAATGATAGATTCAGGACTTCGTGGAGTTGAATTTATCGTAGCAAATACTGATCAACAAGTATTAAATGTTTCTCATGCAGAACACAAAATACAATTAGGTAAAACTATTACTAAAGGAAGAGGAGCTGGAACAAGACCAGAAGTAGGAAGAGAAGCTGCACTTGAAGCTAAAGAAGAAATTGAAGATTCTTTACGCGGAGCAGATATGGTATTCGTAACTTGTGGACTTGGTGGTGGTACTGGTACAGGTGCTGCTCCAGTAGTTGCTGAAATAGCTCAAAACTTAGGATGCTTAACAGTAGCTATAGTTACAAAACCATTCAAATTTGAAGGTAAGAAAAGAATGGATTATGCTTTAGTAGGTTTAGATGAACTTAGAAAACATGTAGACACTATCGTAGTAATTCCAAACGATAAATTAAGAGACTTAATAGATAGAAGTACACCATTAAATGCTGCATTTAAAGAAGTAGATAATGTACTTAGATTAGGTGTTCAATCTATATCTGACCTAATTAGTGTTCCAGGACTTGTAAACTTAGACTTTGCAGATGTTAGAACTATAATGGAAGATAGAGGAGACGCACTTATTGGTATAGGTGTTGGATTTGGTGATAATAGAGCAGTAGAAGCTGCAAAACAAGCTGTAAATAGCCCATTACTTGAACAAACTATTAATGGAGCAACAGATTGTATCGTAAATATCACTGGTGGTAACTCAATGACATTATTTGAAGCAGAAGATGCTGTGGAGGTAGTAAGAGCAGTTGCTAACACAGATGTTAACATTATATTCGGTGCAGTTATCAATGAAGCACTTACTGATGAAATAGTAGTAACAGTAATCGCAACAGGATTTGAAGATTCAACTGAACCACTATATAGATCAATTGAAGGAGAAAAGAAAGCAATTCAAGAAATAGATGATGATGAAGAACTTGAAATGCCAGCATTCCTAAGAAATAGAGATTTCTAAGAGCGTAAAGCTCTTTTTATTTACAAAAAATTTACGTTTTATGTTGATTTACACTTGAACAATTTATATAATGATTATGAGAGTAGATAGCGTAAGGCTAATACTATAGGAGGGTTAAATGAAAGATAGTAAGAAAGTTACTAAGAAAAGCCCTGCTGTAAAAGTAGTAAAGGTTGAAGAAAATTTTCTTGATGATGATAACGACAACAGAGTTATTATTTTTGTAGCAATAGCAATCTTAGTAATTATCGGTACTATTATTGGACTTCTTGTTGGTTGTGAGAAAAAAGAAGATGATAAAGATCCATCAAAACCAAAAGATGACATAGTAGTTCCAGTCGATGACGACAAAACAAATGAAGATGACAAGAAGGAGGAAACAGAGACTACTAAAACAGTAATTAGAAAAGTAACTACTAAATCAAATGATGCAACTACTAAAGAAGATGAAGAGAAAACTTATGTAGTATCATTTAATTTATTAGATGATGATAGTATCTACACTGTAGAAGCAAAAGATGGAAAAGTAAGTCCATATTTACCATACGGATATGATTCTTGTAAATATTATAGTGATGAAAAGTTAACTAGTGAATTCGATTTTACTAAGACTATAACTGAAAACACTAATATTTATACTAGTTGTAGTTTCACTACTTATAAGATTATTTATGATAGAGAAACAACTTCTCCAAAAGAATATACTATTAAGAGTGGTAAAGTTGCATTAAGTGACGCAGAACTTGAAACTGGATTATTTGAAGGATGGTATACTACACCTGACTTTAGTGGTGACAAAGTAGAATATTTAGGAAGAAACTTAGCAAAAATAGCAAACTCAGATAATGAAATTTATCTATATGCTAAGATAGCTGAGAAGTATGAATTAAGATACCATGATCGTAATGGCGGAGTGGGACTAATCATTACAATTAGAACACAAAAAAATAGTTCAATAACATTAATGAAATATGGTACATCAGAAGAACTACTAGGTTATAGTACAAGCAAAGATAGTAAAGTAATTGAATATAATGTTGGTGAAAAAGTAACATTAACTGGAGACCTTGATTTATACCAAGTAATTGGAACAGCAAAAGTAATTTACGAAAGTGAAGGAGAACTTGTGACTGTAGGTATGACTACTGAAGAGTTAGGAGATTATAATTTACCAACACCTGATGAAGTAGGACTTGAAGCTCCAACATATTTTGTAAAAGTTGATAAGAGCAATCCAAATGCTAAAGAAGTAGTTCCTGATGAAGTTAAAGAAGCACTTGAAGGTCAAATAAGATTATCAGATGCTAAAGCTAAAGCAGGAGAAAACGAAACTATTGAAGTTGGTGACTCAGTAGAAGAACTAGAAAAAGTATTTGATGGATGGCAAACAAAAGAAACTGATGAAGAAGGAAATGAAACATTTGTTGACGTAGATGAAAATTATAAACCAGAAGATAATACTGATAATGAACTAGTTGCTAAATGGAAAGAACAAGATAAAACAAATGAAAATGAAAATACAACAGTTCTAGAAGATAATAATACTGAAAGTGTAGAAGAAACAACTGAATTAACTGTTGAAACGGAAGAACCGGTTGAAGAAGTTGAATTAACACCACCAGCAGTAGAAACACCAATAGAAGTTGAAACAAACTTATAAAGATTAAGCATTCACTTACGAATGCTTTTTAAATGTCCTAAAAAATGATATAATACTCCTGAGGAAACATTATGACAATAACACTAAATAATCAAACATTTAACGTATTTATAACAAGAAAAAATAACAAGAATATGTATTTAAGAGTTAAAAAAGATGGTATATATATTTCTTGTAATTACTTTGTAACTAACTCTATGATTAAGTCATTCATAATAAAGAATGAAGATGACATAATTAGAATGTATGAAACAGTACAAAGAAAAGAAAAAAAGAATGAAGAATTCTACTACCTAGGAAATAGTTACGATGTAGTAGTTCTAAACACTGTATCTAAAATAGAATTCGTAGGAAACCAAGTATTTGTTAAAAATAAGACATACTTGAATACTTTTCTAAAGAATGAATGCGAAAGAATATTTAATGAAAGAGTAAAAATATGTTATAATTTATTTGAGGAAGATATTCCTTATCCTAAAGTAATGATAGGCAAAATGAAAAGAAAATGGGGTTATTGTAATAAAAGACAAGAACTTATAAAACTAAACTCTGAATTAATTAAATATAGTATAGATGAAATAGATTATGTTATTATTCATGAATTATGTCATTTCTTAGAATTTAACCATTCAAAAAACTTCTGGAAATATGTAAAAAAATATAAACCAAATTATAAAGAAAATACTAAAGTATTAAAGGAGGAATAATATGCTTATAACATCTAAAGATAATAATAGAATAAAAGAAATAAGAAAACTTCTAACTAAAAAATATTCTTTAGAAAAAGGATTATTCGTAATAGAAGGTGAAAACTTAATAGAAGAAGCTATTAAAAATCATATGTTAAAAGAGTTATATGTTTTAGATGGAGCTACTTGCAATTATGACTTTAACTATGACTATGTAACAGAAGATGTTATGAAAAGCATAAGTGATTTAAAAAGTACTCCAAGACTTTTAGGAGTTTCAAAGATACATAATACGAGTGAGATTGGAAATAAAATAGTAATACTTGATAACATACAAGATCCAGGCAATGCAGGAACTATAATAAGATCAAGTGTAGCATTTGATGCAGATACTGTTATATTTTCAAAAGACTCAGTTAGTCCATACAACGAAAAAGTATTAAGAAGTACCGGTGGTATGATATATAATATAAATATCATAATTGGAGACTTAGAAGAAATAATAGATAAAATAAAAGAAAAGAATATAAAAGTAGTAGGAACTTCATTAAAAAAGTCAAAATCACTTGAAGAACTTGAAAAAATGAAGGAATTTGCTATAATATTTGGAAACGAAGGTAATGGTGTAAGAGAAAATATTCTAAGTAAGTGTGATGAAATTATTAGAATAGATATGAATCCTTCATGTGAAAGCTTAAATGTTGGAGTTTCAGCATCTATAGTCTTATATCATTTATATAAATAAAGGGGAATTATTATGAGATTTATTTACATAGGAAAGGTGACTAATACACATGCCCTTAAGGGCGAAATAAGAATATTAAGTAATTTTGAATTTAAAAATAAAGTATTCACTAAAGGATTCAAACTATATGTAGGACATTTAAAAACTGAAGAAGTAATTGAAACATATAGACGACATAAACAATATGATATGGTTAAATTCGTTGGTATAGATAATATTAATGATGTTATTAAATATAAAGGTGCAAGTGTATTCATAAATGAAGATGATTTACATATTAATGATGATGAAATATTAACTGAAGAATTAATTGGTATGAAAGCATATAATGATAACACTTTAGTAGGTAACATTACTGAATATAGAGAAGACAATGGTAATAAGAATGTAAGAGTTAATGATAAACTTGTTCCATATAACAAAGACTTTATAACTAAAATAGATAAACAAAATAAAGAGATACATTTTCATGATATAGGAGTATTTTTATGAAAATAGATATACTAACACTATTTCCTCATATGTTTGATGGATTCTTAACAGAAAGTATAATGAAAAGAGCCATTGAAAAAGGAAAAGTAGAAATAAATATAATAGATATAAGAAACTATACACCATATAAAAATAATCAAGTTGATGACTATCAATTTGGTGGTGGTGGTGGAATGATTATGATGTGTGAACCAGTATTTAATGCTGTAGAAAGTATTAGAACAGAAGATTCTCACGTAATACTTTTAACACCTAGAGGAAAAACATATAATGAAAAGAAAGCATATGAATTAAAAGATAAAAAACATTTAATAATTATATGCGGACACTACGAAGGATTTGATGAAAGAATATACACTTTAGCAGATGAATTAATATCAATAGGTGATTTCATTTTAACAGGTGGAGAACTTCCGTCAATGATGATAACAGATTCAGTAGTAAGACTAATAGATGGAGTTATAACAAGTACAAGTTTAGAGTTCGAAAGTTTCAATGATAATTTACTTGATTATCCAGTCTATACTAAGCCAAGAAACTTTAGAGGTATGGAAGTACCAGAAGTACTAGTGAATGGTAACCATAAACTTATTAATGAATATAGAGAAAGTGAAAGAAGAAGAATAACAAAGGAATACAGAGACGATTTATTATAGGGTGGTAAAATGAAATACGTAATAGAAAAAAATGGCAAAGATATGAAACTAGTATATTACAGTGTTAATATGGTAGGTCTTAATGTCGAACCAAAAAATGGAGTTCCAGGTCTTACTATCAAAGCTAAAAAAGTAATACTAGTTGATCCAGAACTTAGAGATGCTTATATAAAACAAAGAATAAATAAAAAGATAGATAAAGTTATTAAATTTATGTTACGTATTTTAAATGATGAAGATACCACTGAAGGCGATGTAGGTATGGTACTGGATGAAATAAATAAATTAAAAGGAATAGTTATTAAGAAATATAGAGAATATATGAAAGTAAGTGAATACAAAGCACTACTTACTAAATTAATAATTATTGAAGAAGAATTTAAAAAGAATTATAATCAAAAATTATATATGAACTATATGAATGGTTCAATTTATGAAGAAAAAATAAGCGAGGGAAGAAGTAGATAATGAAAGAAGATTTTAAATTAATGAATCTTAAAGGTACTAGTGACTTCCTACCAGAAGAACAAATTATTAGAAATAAAATCACTGATATCTTAAAGAGTACATTTGAAAAATATGGTTTCTTACCACTTGAGACACCAATATTATGTTATTATGATTTACTAGCAAGTAAATATGCAGGTGGAGCAGAAATATTAAAAGAAGTATATAAATTTAAGGATCAAGGACTTAGAGATATAGGTTTACGTTATGATTTAACTGTACCATTCTCAAAAGTAATTGGTATGAATAAAGGATTGATCTTACCATTTAAAAGATATGAAATAGGTAAAGTATTTAGAGATGGACCTGTTAAACTAGGAAGAGCACGTGAATTCTATCAATGTGATGTAGATGCATGTGGAACAGAATCACCTTACGCAGAAATAGAATACTTTATGATGGTAAAAGAAGCATTCCAAAAGTTTGATATTGATATTGAAATAAGATACAACAATAGAAAATTCTTAAGTGGACTTTTAGAATATTGTAATGTACCAAAAGAAAGAGTTGGAGAATTCATTACATTAGTAGATAAATTAGATAAATTAGAAAGAAAAGACATTGAAGAAGAATTAGAAGCTTGTACTTCAAAAGAAAATGTCGATAAGATATTTGAGTATTTTAAATTAGATTTAGATGAATTAACTAATGAACTTAAAGACACAAACGTAGAGTTACTTAGTGAAGGATTAAAAGAATTAAATGATTTAAATAAACTAATTAAAGATTTAAATTTAGATATATGTGTATTCAAACCTTTCTTAGCAAGAGGACTTGAAATCTATACTGGATGTGTATGGGAAGTATTCGATAGAACTGGAGAATTTAAGTCAGCTCTAGGTGGCGGAGGAAGATATGATAATATCATAACTAAATTCTTACACAATGGAGAAGAATATCCAGCAATAGGTATGTCGTTTGGTTTAGAACCTATTTATGCTTTATTAAAAGAAAAATGGTCAGAAACATTAAAAAAATATGATGTTTATGTATATGCATTCACAAATGATAAAAACTTATTTGAAATATCAAGTATGCTAAGAGAAAATGGATATAGAGTACTTACAGAACTTAATAATATAAAACTTAAAAAAGCAATGAATACTGCTAATAGAGAAAATATTAATAAAGTTATTATTATCGGAGAAGATGAATTAAAGCAAAACTCAGTAACTCTTAAAGATATGGTAACTGGTAATCAAGAACTAGTTAAAATAGATGATTTAGTTAAAACATTAAAAGAAATGTAATTAAACATTTCTTTTTATTTATATAAAAAATATAACATTAATAAATGGCTTTAACACACAAAAAAAGTTCTCAATAGAGAACTTAATATTCAAATGGTGACCCGTACGGGATTTGAACCCATAAATGCACGCGTGAAAGGCGTGTGTGTTAACCGTTTCACCAACGGGCCATTTATTAATGGTGGGCCTGAATGGACTTGAACCATCGACCTTTCGCTTATCAGACGAACGCTCTAACCAGCTGAGCTACAGGCCCATATCGCCACTTAATCGGCTGACTACTTAATAATACAGTATTTTTTGCAATAATGCAACACTTTTTTTACAAAAATATCAATATTTTTAATAAATTTTATAAAATATTGCAAAAATAGTGCATTTATTGTATCATTATATATGAAAATAGGAGGAAAATTATGAGGATAGAGGTATCAACAGTTAATACTATTGTAACAATAGCTTTAATAATGCTTACTATGACATTTACAAGATCTATACTAGTAATGATAGGTGGTAAGAACTTATTTAAAAAAGCTTCTAAAAAAGAATCGACAGCTTTTTATCCTGTGGTAAATTTATTTACACTCCTAGATATAACAGAAACATCAACATTTTTAGGAATATTATTTTTTGTGCCAATCGTTAATGTTATTGTACTTTCAATATTGTTTTATAGATTAGGTTCATCATTTAATACATCTTTATCTTATAAAATTGGCTTAGTTGTATTACCAATAATTTTCTATCCAATGTTAGCATTTGGAGATAAAGCATATAAATTAAATGATGAAGAATATTTTAAAGCACTTGATAATGCAAAGGGTGAAAGTATAAACCTAATGACCCAAGAAGAAATAAAAGCAGAAAACAATGCACCTGTCGAAGAAAAACCTCAAGTTGATTCAATATTTAAATCAAATATAGAAATGATGGAAGAGGTTGCTCCATATAAAGCTGCTAAAGTAGATTTACTTGGAATGGAAAAATTAAAACAATCAACTCCACAAGAAGATATGTTTAAACCAATAGAGCAAGTAGAGCCACCAAAACCAGTTAGAGAACAAAGTGAAGAAGAAAAGAAACCTAAAAGTAAATTTACAACTGAGCTAGATAAAAAAGATGAAGTAGAATTCATTGATTTATAAAGTTAAATGATAGTAAATAAAAGTGTAAAGTAAACGTTTACACTTTTTAATTTTTTTTGTATAATATGAAATGGAGATTAGATGATTATGGCAGAACATGAATATAATGAAAAATCAATTAAGATATTAGAAGGTCTTGAAGCTGTACGTAAAAGACCTGGTATGTATATAGGAAGCACTGATAAAAGAGGACTTCATCATTTAGTATGGGAAATTGTTGATAACTCAATAGATGAGGCTATAAATGGTTATGGTAAAAAAATAACTGTAACACTTACTAAAAGTGGAAGTGTAAGAGTTAGTGATGAAGGACGTGGAGTACCTATTGGAAAACATTCATCAGGTAAATCAACACCAGAAGTTATCTATACTGTATTACACGCAGGTGGTAAATTCGAAACAGATGGATACAAAGTATCTGGTGGTCTACATGGTGTAGGTTCTTCAGTAGTAAACGCATTATCTAAATGGATGAAAGTAACTATATGTAGAGAAGGAAAAATATGTGAAATATCATTTAAAAATGGTGGACACGTAGATAAAGAACTAAAACAAATAGGTACAACTAAACAAACTGGTACAACAGTTGAATTTTATCCAGACGAAGAAATATTTGGTAATGCTAGATTCAGCTACACTACCATATGTGAAAGAATGCAAGAAAGCGCATTTCTTATAAATGGACTAACTATGGAAGTTATCGATGAAGAAGATGACAAACATAGTGTATTTAGTTATGACAACGGACTTGTATCATTCGTAGAATACGTAAATGAAGGAAAAGAACCACTACATAAAACAATAAGTTTCAGTGGGGAAAAGAATGGTATTGAAGTAGATATCGCTATGCAATACACAAACACATATAATGAAAACATAATGTCATTTGTTAATAACGTTAAAACTGTAGATGGTGGTAGTCACGAAGTAGGATATAAAACAGCACTTACTAAAGTATTTAATGAATATATTAAAAGCAATAACTTATTAAAGAGTAAAGATGGTTTAGATGGAACAGATACTCGTGAAGGTCTAACAGCAATAATAAGTTTAAAAATACCAGAAAATCTATTACAATTCGAAGGACAAACTAAAGGTAAACTAGGAACTCCTCAAGCAAGAACAGTAGTAGAAAGTATAGTATATGAAAAACTATCTTATTATTTAGAAGAAAACAAAGAAGCAGCTACTGCTATAATGGATAAAGCTTTAAAAAGTAAACTTGCCCGTGAAGCAGCACGAAAAGCAAGAGCAGAAGCAAGAGCTGGAAAAGGTAAGAGTGGCCGTGAAAAAGTACTTCTTGGCAAACTTACACCTGCTCAAAGTAAAGAATATAATAAAAACGAATTATTCATAGTCGAAGGAAACAGTGCTGGTGGTACAGCAAAAAGTGGCCGTGATAAACGTCATCAAGCAATACTACCACTAAGAGGTAAAATAATTAACTGTGAAAAATCAACAGTAGCAGACCTTTTCAAAAATGAAGAAATAAATACAATAGTTCATGCAATAGGAGCAGGAGTAGGAGCAGAATTTGACTACACCGAATCAAACTATGGAAAAGTCATAATAATGACCGATGCCGATGATGATGGAGCTCATATTCAAACGTTACTTCTAACATTCTTCTATAGATGGATGAGAGACTTAATAGAACATGGAATGCTTTATATAGCAGTACCGCCTCTATACTTAGTTAAATATGGAAAAGATAAAAAATATATAAATACAAACGAAGAATTAAATGAATTCAAAGATACATTCAAAGGAAAATATACTATTCAAAGATACAAAGGACTTGGTGAAATGAATGCAGACCAATTGTGGGAAACAACAATGGATCCAGCTACTCGTACACTGGTTAAAATCAAAATAGATGATAAAGCACTAGCCGAAAAAAGAGTAGGAGTCCTAATGGGAGATGACTCAGAAGTACGTAAAGAATGGATAGAAGAAAATGTAGAATTCACACTTGAAGATGATTATAAAGGGGGTAAATAATGGCTAAAGAAAAAGAAACAACAATTATAGAAAAGATAAATGACTTTGCCCTTGAAGAAATAATGGGAGAACGTTTTGGTAGATATGCTAAATACATAATTCAAGATAGAGCTCTTCCAGATGTTCGTGATGGACTAAAACCAGTACAAAGAAGAATACTTTATTCAATGTACAAAGACAAAAATACATATGATAAAGAAACAAGAAAATCAGCAAAGACTGTGGGTAACGTTATAGGTAACTACCATCCACATGGAGACACATCAGTATATGATGCGATGGTAAGACTTAGTCAAAAATGGAAACAAAGAGTAATACTTGTAGATATGCAAGGAAACAATGGTTCAATAGATGGTGATGGACCAGCCGCAATGCGTTATACTGAAGCAAGACTAGCTAAAATAAGTAATATACTTTTAGAAGATATAGAAAAAGATTCAGTAGAAATGGCTCTAACATTTGATGATTATAGTTATGAACCAACAGTACTTCCTGCATACTTTCCAAACCTTTTAGTAAATGGTTCAACTGGTATAAGCGCAGGATATGCAACTAACATTCCACCACATAACTTAGGTGAAGTAATAGATGCCACTATTAAAAGAATAGATAGTCCAAACTGTAGATTAGATACTATTATGGATATCGTAAAAGGTCCAGACTTCCCAACTGGAGGTATAGTCGAAGGAAAAGACGCTCTTATAAAAGCATACACTACAGGAAAAGGAAAAGTAGTAGTAAAAGCTAGATACAAATTTGAATCAGTAAAAGGTAAAGATCAAATCATAATAACAGAAATACCTTATGACACATTAAAATGTAATATAATTCGTAAGATTGAAGAAATAAGACTTGACAAAAAAATAGATGGTATCGTTGAAGTACGTGATGAATCTGATAAAAATGATGAACTTAGAATAGTAATAGACTTAAAAAAGGATGCTAATAAAGATTTAATAATAAATTACTTACTTAAAAACACAGACTTACAAACTAACTATGCATTTAATATGGTAGCTATAGTTAATAGAACACCAAAAACACTAGGTATACTAGAAATGTTAGATGCATTTATAGTTCATAATAAAGAAGTAGTAACTAAAAGAACTAAATTTGATTTAGACGTTGACTTAAAGAAAATACATATTATTGAAGGTTTCATAAAAGCACTAGACATACTAGATGAAGTAATCAAAACTATTCGTAAAAGTAAAAATAAAAGTGACGCGATAGAAAATTTAATGCATGAATATGAATTTACTAAAGCACAAGCAGAAGCTATCGTAATGATGCAACTATATAAATTAACTAACACAGACGTAACAGAACTTAAAAATGAATTTGATGCTCTTACAAAAGAAATAGCTTACTTTAGAGAAATACTTGCTAGTGAAGAAAAACTAATGGGTGTTATTAAAGATAAACTAAGAAGTATCAAGAAAGAATTTGCTGATCCTAGACGTACCACTATTAAAGATGAAGTAAGTGAAATCAAAATAGATACACTAGATATGATTAGTAAAGAAGACTTCATAGTATGTATTTCTAATAATGGATATGTTAAGAAAGTATCATTAAAATCATATAATATGACTAATAATGAATATCCAGGCGTAAGAGAAAATGATTATATTGAAGGCTTCTATAAAATTAATAATGTTGATACAATATTGTTATTCACAAATTTAGGTAATTATTTATACTTACCAGTAAGAGAAATACAGGAAGCTAAATACAAAGATATAGGTAGCCATATATCAAATTATATTAAGGTTAGTGATGGAGAAAAAATAGTTAAATCTATTGGAGTGGCTAAATTCGATGACACAATAATAACTGCATTTACTAAACTTGGTATGGTAAAACGAATGATACTTAAAGATTTTGAAGTATCAAGATATACTAAACCTATCGCAATGTTTAAACTAAAAGATGGAGACGAACTAATATCTATAAATAAAAATGATGGAGAAGAAACATTAGTTTTAACAAAAGAAGGTAACGCTTTAAAATATAACACAAGTGAAATCCCAGTAGTGGGTCTTAGAACAAGCGGAGTTAAATCAATTAACTTAAGTGACAAAGACGAAGTAATTAGTGCATTTGTAGTAAGTCCATCAAAAGAATATGTAACTTTATTCACTGATAGAAATACAGCCAAAAGAGTAAAAATAGATGAGATAGTAAAAACAACTAGAGCTAAAAAAGGTTCATCTATCATAAAGAGTCCAAAATCAAAAGCATATAACTTATTTAGAGGATATAATACTAATTCAAAAACAATATTTGGAATACTTGATGGAGATATAGGTTATATGAAATCAAGCGATATAAATATAATGGACAAACAAAGTGTTGGAAGTACAATAACTAAAAAGAATATAGAAGATATATTCGTAGTTACAAAACTTAAAGAAATAAAAATAAATAACGAAGAATCAAAAGAAATAAAAGAAGAAAAACAAGAAGTAAAAGAAGAAACAAAACCTAGTGAAGTAAAAAAAGAAAAGAAAGAAACTAAAAGTCAATTAACAATGAGTGATTTCTTCGAAGAATTTAAAATATAGAATTCCTTTATGGAATTCTTTTTTTATACATGTTATAATTATATAGAATAGAGGTCTTATATGAATACAATATATATTTTTACTGGTATTATGTTTACACTACTTTTAATATTAGTTTTCAAAGTTAAAAAAAGAAATAATTTATTATCGAATAACACATTTTTTATACTATCACTTAGTTTGCTTATAGGTTTTATTTTAGAATTAATTATTAATTTTCTAAGTACAGCTGCATTAAATCAGGTGATATTAGAAATATATACTAAACTATATTTAATATTTATAGTATGTTGGTTTTCAATATTTAGTGTTTATACATTTCTTATTAGTAAAAAAGACGATTCACTTAATAAAACAATTATGATTATGTATGCACTTCTTACATTCATATCATCAGTATCAATCATACTGTTACCACTAAACATAGATACAAATAATTTTATATATTTAAGTGGTAATGCTGTAAATATCTTTAAAGTATTACTTCCATCTATGCTATGTATTTTATATTTAAGAACTATTCTTAATAGAAAAGTAATATCAATCAAAAAATCTAACTATATTTATATAGCTCTTATACTCTTATCAATAAGTACATTTTTAGAAATAAAATATGAATTAAATATAATAACAACTATACTTTTATTCATAACATATTTACTCTTTTTAACAATAGAAAATCCAGCATTAAAAGAATATGAATTAATGGATAATATAAGAATAAAAGCATTAAAAGCTAACTTAAATAAAACAGACTTCTTAAGTAATATAAGTCATGAACTAAGAACACCACTTACTTCAATAATTTCATCAATTGATGAAATTAAAACATATGATTTACCTAATGAATTAAAAGAAAACTTAAATGATATTATAGATTCATCATCATCACTTTTAGATATAATAGGTAATGTAATAGATATAAATAAAATTGAAAATAAAGTTTATGATCTTAAAGAAAAGAATTATAGCATTAAAGATCTAATAGAAAAAATAATTAAAGTAAATACTAAAAAATATAATAAAGAAAATGTGATATTCAGGTATTCAATATCAGAAAGTACTCCACAAAATTTATATGGAGATAAAACAAAGATAAAAGAAATTATAAATAACATATTAGATAATTCATTTAAATATACAGAAAAAGGAAATATATCTTTAACCATAGATAGTCAAATGGCAAATGATATTTGTAATTTAGTTATAGAAATAAAAGACACAGGTATAGGTATAAAGTCAGAAGATTTAAATAAGATATTTAATGGTGAAGATATAGATAACGATATTAATAATGAAATTGATAGAGATGGTTTAGGGTTGTTAGTATCTAAAAACTTAATAGAACTTTTAGGTGGAACTATAAATGTAAATAGTTATTATGGAAGCGGAAGTGTATTTACTATTAAAATACCTCAAAAATTAGAAAATGAACTCAAAGTTATAGAAGAAAATAACACAATAAAATTCAATAATAAAAAAATATTATTAGTCGATGACGATAGATTCAATAATAGAATTTTAAAAAGATTATTAAATATTTATAACATAGAGTTAGATGTATGTGAAAGAGGTATAGAATGTATTGATAAAATTAATTCTGGCAAACACTATGATTTAATACTTATGGATATAATGATGCCTGATATAAACGGAGTAGACACATTTAAAAAATTAAAATCAAATAAAAACTTCGATACAAAAGTAGTAGCTTTAACAGCAGATGCTCTTTCAACATCAAAAAATAAATACTTAAAATTAGGATTTACTGATTATATTGCAAAACCATTTAAAAAAGAGGAACTTGATCAAAAACTAAAAAAATTATTAGGAGATTAACATGAAAGTAACAATTATTATTCCATCGTATAATCCAACTGAAAAGATAATAAAATTAGTTAATGAACTTAAAAAGAATTTTAGTGATATTTTAATAGTCGATGATGGAAGTACTAATGAAGCAAAAAAGATTTATGAAAATTTATCTAATGTAAAAATTATATATCATGATGTAAATAAAGGAAAAGGAGAAGCATTAAAAACTGCTATAAAAAGTTTAAAAAATACTGATGCTTTTATAACAGTAGATGCAGACCTTCAACATAGTCCAAAAGATGTTTTAAGGATTCAAGAAGAGTTATTAAATAATGATATCATACTTGGTACAAGAAATTTCAATAAAAATAATATACCATTTACTAGTAAGTTTGGTAATAAGTTTTCATCACTTGTATTTAAAATTAAAACTGGTATAACTCTAAAAGATACACAAACAGGTCTTAGAGGAATAAACATGAAATATAAAGATTTATGTTTGAGTACAAATGGTAGTAGATATGAATATGAAATGAACTTTCTTTATAACTTAGCCAAGAATAAAATAAATTTCAAATGTATAGATATAGACACTATATATGAAAACAATAATAAAGGTTCACACTTTCATGCGATTAGAGATTCATTACTAATTCATAAATGGTTACTACCTTTGTTAATAATGCTGGTAATACTAATTATAATAATTATATTACATTAACTATAAGGAATTAAGAAGTACTAGTTACTTCTTTTCAAATGTTTGACAAACAAAAAAATGAGTAGTATAATTGACGCATAAATCTTTGAAGTGGAGAAGTAATATATAGATGTTTTAAAGAGAGTTAGTGGCTGGTGAAAACTAATAAAACTATATATATGAATAACACCACTGAGTGGAACATTGAAATTCTAGTAAATGTTCTCGGTTAATCCGTTATAAAAATAAAGTTAATAAGAGGGATGGTACCGTCTATTTTTAGACTCCTTGTACTATCTCTCTTTTTTTGAAGAAAGGAAAGTGAAAATATATGGACGTTAAAGATTTATTTAAAGATATTTTAAAGTACGAAAATAAAGACGTTACTTTAGAAGGCTGGGTTCGTAATAATAGAAATCAATCAAATTTCGGATTCATTGATTTTAATGATGGAACTTATTTTCAAAGCTTACAATTAGTATATGAAAAAGAATTAAAAGGCTTTGATAGTATTAGTAAAATTAGAGTAGGAAGCGCTATAAGAGTAAATGGTACTATTGTTAAATCTGAAGGTAGTGGTCAAAGCCATGAAATGAAAGTTAAAAGTGTTGAAGTATTAGGAGATTCACCTGAAGATTATCCAATTCAACCAAAAAGACATACAAGAGAATTCTTAAGAGAAGTAGCATACTTAAGACCAAGAACTAATTTATTTAATGCAGTATTTAGAGTAAGAAGTGTAGCTGCTCAAGCAATACATGAATACTTCCAAAGTCATAACTATGTATATTTTCATAGTCCAATCATAACAGGAGCAGATTGTGAAGGATCAGGACAAATGTTCAAAATAACTACTCTTGATATGAATAATCTTCCTTTAGGGGAAGATAAAAAAGTTGATTTTAAGAAAGATTTGTTTGGTAAACAAACATATATAACAGGTTCTGGTCAACTTCATGGAGAAACTTTCGCTTTAGCGTACAAAAAGATATATACATTTGGTCCAACTATGAGAACAGAAAACTCAAATACTAAAACACATGCTAATGAATTCTGGATGATTGAACCAGAAGTAGCATTCTGTGACCTAAATGGAATAATGGACATCGAAGAAGAAATGTTAAAATTCATAGTTAAATATGTTATGGACAAATGTCCTTTAGAAATAGACTTCTTCGACAAATTCGTAGAGAAAGGATTAAAAGAAAAACTTACTAAAGTATTAAATACTAAGTTTGTACGTATTACTCATAAAGAAGCAATTACTTTATTAAAAGAAGCTAAAGTTGACTTTGAATTCAAACCAGAATATGGCGAAGACATCGCTAAAGAACATGAAAAGTATATAACAGAACACTTTAATGGACCAGTATTTATTACTAATTGGCCAAAAGACATTAAAGCATTCTATATGAAATTAAATGAGGATAATGAAACAGTAGCAGCAGTTGACTTAGAAGTACCAGGTTCTGGTGAACTAATGGGTGGAAGTCAAAGAGAAGATGACTACGATAAATTAATTAATAGAATGAAAGAAATGAATATACCAAGAGAAAACTTAGAATGGTATACTAACTTAAGAAGATTTGGAGGATGTTATCACTCAGGATTTGGTCTTGGATTTGAAAGACTTATTATGTACCTAACAGGTATTGAAAACATAAGAGATGTAATTCCATATCCAAGAACACCTAATAACTGCGACTACTAAAAGGAGGAAAAATGAAAACAAATAAATATCGTTCAATCATGATTAGTGATATAACAAACGATATGGTAGGAAAAACTATAGTAGTTAGTGGCTGGGTTCAAAATATAAGAGATCACGGAGGAGTATTATTTTTAGACCTAAGAGATACAAGTGGAGTATTACAAACTGTATCAAACGATGACAATATGTTCAAAGGATTAGCTAAAGAATCAGTTATAAGATTAGAAGGAACACTTAGAAAAAGAAGTGTTGATACAATAAATGAAAAATTAAAAAGTGGAGAAGTAGAATTATTAGTAAGTATGTTAGATGTACTTGGTACTTCACTTCATGAACTACCATTTGAAATAAGAGAAAGTAAAAGTGTAAGTGAAGACATAAGACTTAAATATAGATACTTAGATATGAGAAATGAAAAAGTAAAAGATAATATTTTACTTAGAAGTGAAATACTTCATTATTTAAGAAATAAAATGTATGATTTAAGTTTTACTGAAGTACAAACACCAATCTTAACAGCATCTAGTCCAGAGGGAGCAAGAGACTTTGTAGTACCAAGTAGAAACTTCAAAGGTAAATTCTATGCTCTTCCTCAAGCTCCACAAATATATAAAGAATTATTAATGGTTGGTGGCTTAGATAAATATTTTCAAGTAGCTCCTTGCTTTAGAGATGAAGATGCAAGAAGCGACAGGACACTTGAATTCTACCAATTAGATTTAGAAATGAGTTACATAGAGGAAGAAGAAGTACTAGAACTAGGAGAAACACTATTCTATGATGTATTTAAAAAATATAGTAAAAAAGTTGTTTCACCAAAACCATTTAGAAGAATCAGCTACAGAGACTCAATGGAAATGTATGGAATAGATAAACCAGACTTAAGAAACCCACTTATCATTAAAGATATAAGTGATATTCTAAAAAATACTACATTTGGACCATTCAAAGGATCTATTATAAAATCAATAGTAGTAAAGGATATTGGGGATAAATCAAACTCATGGTTTAACGAAGTGGTTGATTATGCTAATAGTATAGGTATGCCAGGAATAGGTTATTTAACACTAACAAAAGAGCATACATTTAAAGGTCCAATAGATAAATTCTTAACAGACGTTGAAAGAGAAGATTTAATAAAATACTTAGATATGAAAGAAAATGATGTAGTATTCTTTATAGCTAATAAAGTACTAAAAGTAGCTCAAAAGTTCGCAGGACTTATAAGAATAGAACTAGGAAGAAAACTAGAGTTAATAGATAAAAATAAAATAGAATTATGTATTATTAATGACTTCCCAATGTTTGAATATGATGATAAAACTAGAAAATATGAGTTCTGTCATAATCCATTTAGTCTTCCTCATGAAACAGATATAGAGTATAATAAAGATAATGTTGATAAAGTGTTAGCTTATCAATACGACTTCGTTTGTAATGGTAATGAAATGGCTAGTGGAGCTATTAGAAACAGTAACTTAGATTCATTGGTAAAAGGATTTGAAGTAGTAGGATACACTAAAGAAGAAGTTGAAAAACGTTTTAGTAGTTTATTCACTGCATTTAAATATGGTTGTCCACCTCATGGAGGAATGGCCCTTGGAATAGATAGAATACTAATGATTATTAAAGATGAAACAAACCTAAGAGAAGTACAAGCATTCCCAGCAAGCACAAGTGGTCAAGACTTAATGATGGGAAGTCCTAGTACTTTAGAACCAAAACAATTAGAAGAATTGGGTATTAAAATAAAGGAGGAATAATAATGAGTAATTTCACAAAAGAAATGATAGATGACTATGCAGATAAATTACTTATTGGTTTAACTGAAGAAGAGAGAACTAATATACAAGAAGAATTTGATGAAATAGAAAAAAACATGGATTTAATAAATAAAATACCAAATATCAAAGATACTGAACCACTTAGTTATTCATTTGAAATGATTCTAGAAGATTTAAGAGATGATGACGAAGTAGGAGAAGAAATTCCAATCGAAGAACTTCTAAGAAACTGTGATCAATATGAAGGCAGAGAAGTAGAAGTACCAAAGGTGGTGGGATAATGATAACTAAAAGTATAAAAGAATTACATGAAGATTTATTAAATAAGAAAGTTACTTCAAGAGAACTTATAGATGAATCTTTAAAGAAATGTCATAGTATACAAGATAAAACTAATGCTTTTGTAACTATTATAGATGATGCTAAAGAGACTGAAGTAACAGATGAACTAGTAAGTGGTATCCCATATGGTATTAAAGATAATTTTTCTACTAAAGATATCTTATCAACTGGAAGTTCTAATACTCTAAGAGATTATGTTCCATTCTTTGATGCAACTGCTGTAGCTAACTTAAAGAAAAAAGGAGCAGTTGGAGTAACTAAAACAGTTATGGATGAACTTGGTATGGGTGGAACTGGTACAACAGGACACACAGGAGTAGTTCATAATCCATGGAGTTTAGAGAGAATGACAGCGGGTTCTTCAGCAGGTAGCGCAGCATCAGTTGCAAGTGGTTGCTATCCATTCGCATTAGGTAGTGATACTGGAGATTCAATTCGTAAACCAGCTGCTTACTGTGGAATTGTAGGATACAAACCAACATATGGAATGATATCAAGATATGGACTTTTCCCATTTGCATGTTCACTTGATACAATTGGAGTTTTATCAAGAAGTGTAGAAGATGCTGCAATCGCAGTAGATGCCATGAAAGGAAAAGATCCTAAAGATATGACATCTTGGGATTCAAGTAGTATTGAACTTTATAAAAGTTTAAATAAAGAAGTTAAAGGTAAAAAATTGTTCTATATAAAAGAAATCTTAGATTTAAATAATTACGAAAATCCAAGTGAAGAATTAATACGTCACTTTGAAAACTTTAATAAAACAGTTGAACTTTGTAAGTCTCTAGGTATGACAGTTGATGAAGTATCAATAGATAAAGCTCTATTAGATGCAGTACCAAGCGTATACGTAGTTATATCTTGTGCAGAAGCAACAAGTAACATGTCAAACTTAACAGGTATTAGCTTCGGACCAAGAGGTGAAGGAGATAGTCCTGCTGCTATAATGAAAGATCATAGAACTAAAGGATTCTCACCACTTATTAAAAGAAGATTCGTAATTGGTTCATACGTACTACAAAAAGAAAATCAAGAAAAATATTTCATAAATGCTAAAAGAGTAAGAAGATTAATAGTAGACAAAATGAATGAATTATTTGAGACTTATGATGGACTTATCCTTCCAGTTGGAAGTGGACCTGCTAAATTTATAGAAGGTAGTAAAAATGCATTATCAAGTTCAAATAATGTTTTAGAAGATCACTTACAAATAGGTAACTTTGGTGGCTTCCCATCAATTACTATTCCAAATGGATTTGTAAGTAATTTACCAGTGGGAGTAAACATAACTGGAAAAGTAAAAGACGATATAAATGTTTTAAATATTGCATACGCTCTAGAAAGCAAAATGGAATATAAAAATCAAATAGCAAAGGAGGTACTATAATGGCATATAAAGCAGTAATAGGTTTAGAATTCCACTGTGAAATGAAATCTAATACAAAAGTATTCTCTAATGCAAGAAATAGTTTTTCAAAAGTAGCTAATGAAAATGTAGTACCACTAGATATGGCTTTTCCAGGAACACTACCAGTAGTAAACAAAACATGTGTTAAAAAAGCACTAATGATGTCAATGATACTTAATTGTAAACAACCAGAATTTATGGAATTTGATAGAAAAAATTATTACTATCCAGATCTACCTAAAGGATATCAATTAACACAATTTTTTAATCCAGTAGGCGTAGATGGAAAAATAGAAATAGATGTAAATGGTACTAAAAAAGAAGTACTAATTCATGATATACACTTAGAAGAAGATGCTGCTTCACTTGATCACTACTATAATACTTCAACAATAGATTATAATAGAGCAGGTGTACCTCTTTTAGAATTAGTAACAGAGCCATGTCTACATTCAGCAGATGAAGCTCTAGCATTCTTAGAACACATTAAAAGTATTTATGAATACACTGATATTTCAGAATGTGATACTAAAAAAGGACAAATAAGAGCTGATGTTAACGTATCAATTATGGATGAAGACGCTACAGAATTTGGTACTAAAGTAGAAGTTAAAAATGTAAATAGTTTCGATGCCATTAGAAAAACTATTAACTATGAAATAAAAAGACAAAGTGAATTAAAAGATGCTGGTCGTTATGATGAAGTAGTACAAGAAACTAGAAGATGGGATGATGAATCAGGTACTACAATTCACATGAGAAGTAAAGCAGATGCTATAGACTATAAATACTTCACAGAACCAAACATTCCAAAATTTAGAATTACTAAAGAATTATTAGATGAAATAAGAAGTAAAATTCCAGTACTTGCATACGAAAGAAAAGAAAAATATATAAATGAATATGGACTTTCTGAATATGATGCTGGAGTACTTACTAAGGATAAAAAAATATCAGATTATTTTGAAGAATGCGTTAGTCTTAAATGTGATCCCAAAAGTGCTTGTAACTGGATTACAACTAGAGTTTTAGGAGAATTAAATAAGAGTGAAGAAAACACAATAGATGACTTATTCATAAGACCAAACATGATAGTTGAACTAGTATCACTAGTTAATAATAAGAAAATATCATCAGACCAAGCTAAGAAAGTATTTACTAAAATGCTAGAAGAAAAACTTACTCCAAAAGAAATAGTAAAGAAATATGATATGGAAGTTATAGAAGACTCAGGTCTTATTGAATCACTAGTTAATGAAGTAATAAACGAAAATCCAAAAGCTATAGAAGACTACCACAATGGTAGAACTAATATGTTAGATTATCTAGTTGGACAAGTAATGAAAAAATCAAAAGATAAAGCTAACCCAGTAGAAGCAAAATCTAAAATGTTAGAACGTATCAGCTAATATAAAAATGTCTATTCGTAGACATTTTTATTTTGTTTAATAAAAAATAATTGTAAATGCAACTAAAAAATATAATAATTAAAAATTTACGTGATATAATTAGATTGGAGAATGAGTATGAAAAGATTTTTAAGAAGTTTTATTATTTTTATTGTATTAACTTTAATAGTTGGAGGACTTGCATACTATTTTAATTTAAATGAAAGAATTGAAAAAATGATTTCAAAGATTAGTATTAATATTGGAACAATATATGTAGAAAAGCCTAAAGTAAAGATTATTGATGAAACGAGTAAATCTAGACCAATTGCAGTATCTATAAATAACAATCATGCTGCTTGGCCACATGCAGGGCTTCAAGATGCATATTTAGGATATGAACTTATCGCAGAAGGTGGTATCACAAGATTGGTTGCATTATTTAAAGATCAAAACACTGATAAGATTGGTTCTGTAAGAAGTGCTAGACACTATTTCTTAGATTATGTTATGGAAAATGATGCTATATTTGTTCACTATGGGCAATCACCTCAAGCAAAGTCAGATTTAGCATCCTTAGGCATAAATAATGTTAATGGAATGTATGACGCAAAAGGATTCTTTAGAGATAAAACATTAAATAAAGCTTGGGAACATACTGCATTTACATCAATGAGTAGAATAAATGATGTAGTTAAATCAAAGAAATATAGAACAACAACAGAAACTCAATTATTAAAATATAGTCCTATTAAAGTAGATCATTCTAAAGACGAAACATTAAAAACTGCCAATAAAGTATCTATTAAATACTCAAACTACCAAACAACTTCATATGAATATGATCCTGAAAACATGAATTATAAAATGTTTATGGGAGGACAAGCACATACTGATTTAGTTACAAAAAAACAATATACTGTTAAAAATATAATAACTTATCAAGTAAAAAATACTTCTTTGGGAGATAGTAAAGGAAGACAAGATTTGGATAACATAGGTACTGGTGAAGGATATTATATTTCGAATGGAGAAGCAATCAAAATTAAATGGAGTAAATCAAGTAGAGATGCTAAAACAAAATATACATTAATGGATGGAACTGAACTTGTTGTTAATGATGGAAATACATGGATACACATTCAACCAAAAGGTGAAACATTAAAAATAGAATAAAATTTATACACTAGAATATAATTTAATAAAAAATATTGAAATATTATTTTAATAATGTTAGAATAATATTGATAAGAATAAGGAGGACCCATGGATAATATACTTAGTTTTTTAGCAGATAATTATAAATGGTTTATGTTAGCAGCAGTAATTTTACTGTTTGCATTAATCGGTTTTATTGTAGACGGAAAGAAGAAAAAGAAAAGTGGTGAGGTTGTGCCTGTACCAAATGCAGATGCTCAAGCTCAAGCAGCAGCAGGTGTAGCACCAACAAGCGTTGCAAATCCTGAACCTGTAGCTCCAGCACCAGCTCCAACTAATGAAGAACAAAAATTGGTTATTGAAGAACCTTCATTAAATAATGTTGAAGCAACTAGTAACGAAGTTAATATTGGTGGTACTGAGGAAGGAAGCATTTTTGGAACTCCAGAATTACAAGCTCCAGCATCAGTTGAAACAACAACTGAAGATCCAACAGTTACAGATACACCAACTTTAGTTATAGAAGATAAAGAAGAAACAGCTCCTGAAATGAATGCTCTAGTTCAAAGTGAGCCAACACCAGTTGCATCACCAAAAGTAGCACCAGTTACACCAGAAGTTGTTGTTAGTGAAGCAGCTCCAACAATGGCTCCAGCAGAAGTAACACCAGCAGTTGTAGAACCAGCTCCTGAAATGTCACCAGCTGCACCAGAGACACCAGTAAATGTTGCTCCAGAAGTACCAAGCGTACCTGAAACTCCAGTTGTTGCTGCACCAGAAGCTCCAAGCACTGCTGCAACTCCAGTTGCACCAGAGACACCTAGTACACCAACAACACCAGTTCAACAATAAAAAATATAACTGAGAATTAAAGTTTTCAGTTTTTATTTTCTATAATACTTGAAATTTATCAATTATTTTGATAGAATCTAATACATTGAAAGACGAGTAGAATAAAAATACTTTAAAGAGAGTTAGTGTATGGTGTAAACTAATAAGTACTATATTTGAAGCTACTTTCACTTATGAGTTAATAGCTCACGTGGAAATACGTTACATTAATTAAGTTAATTAAAGGATGGTACCGTCTATATGACTCCTTGTGTACCATTCTTTTTATTTTAGGGAGGAAAAATATGAATATTAAAGATTTGTACATTGATTTTTTTGTAAGTAAAGGACACAAACAAATACCTAGCGCTCCAGTGGTACCAGAAAATGATCCAAGTGTTTTATTTAATACAGCTGGTATGCAACCTCTAATACCATATCTTATGGGACAAACTCATCCATATGGTACTAGACTTTGCGATTATCAAAAATGTATTAGAACTAACGACTTAGATAATATTGGAGATACTTACCACCACACATTTTTTGAAATGTTAGGTAACTGGTCACTAGGAGATTATTTTAAGGACGAAGCCATCGAATGGAGTTTTGAATTCCTAACAAAAGTATTAAATATTCCAGTTGAAAGATTGGCTGTAACTGTATATGCAGGAAGTGATAACATTCCATTTGATGAAACTTCTTATAATAAATGGTTAAGCTTAGGGATAAAAAAAGAAAGAATAGCTAAAACTGTAGATGATAACTTCTGGATAGCAGGAGAAGCAGGTCCATGTGGACCAGACTCAGAAATGTTCTATTGGAGAAGTAATGAACCAATTCCTGAAGTATTTGACACTGAAGATGAAAGATGGGTAGAAATTTGGAATGATGTATTTATGCAATACAATAAAGCAGTTGATGGAACTATAACAGAATTACCTAAAAAGAACGTAGATACTGGTATGGGAGTAGAAAGAGTAACAGCAATCCTAGAAGGAGTCAACGATAATTACCTATCAAGTATATTTAAAGATGTAATAGAACTTATATCTAAAATAAGCAATTTACCATATGAAGGTAATGAACAAAGTATGAGAATAATTGCTGATCACTTAAGAACAAGTGTATTTATAAGTGCAGACTACGCAGGAGTAAAACCAAGTAATGTAGGTCAAGGATACATCTTAAGACGATTAATTAGACGTGCTATTAGACATGCTAAAAAATTAGGAATAGATATTTCAAGTGATTGGGAACAAGAAATAGCAAAACTAATTATATCTAAATATGAAAAATATTATTCTGAATTAAAAGATAATAAAAATATTGTTTTAGAAGTATTAAAAAACGAAAAAGAAAAATTTAATAGAACTTTAGAAAAAGGTTTAAGAGAATTTGAAAAAGTAACTAAAGATAATAAAGATATAGATGCAACTACTGCATTTAGATTATATGATACTTATGGATTCCCAATCGAGTTAACAGTTGAACTTGCTCATGAAAGAAATATTAATGTTGATGAAGAAGGGTTCAAAGATAAATTTAAAGCACATCAAGAACTATCAAGAACAGCATCTGCCGGACAATTTAAAGGTGGACTTAGCGGTAACAATGAAATAGAAACTAAATATCATACAGCAACACACTTACTAAATGCAGCATTAAAAGTAGTTGTTAATAAAGATGTTCATCAAAAAGGTAGTAATATCACTGATGAAAGAATGAGATTTGACTTTAGTTGTGATCATAAACTAACTGATGAAGAAAAACAAAAAACTGAAGATTTAGTTAATGAATGGATTAAAGAAGGCCTACCTGTAACAGTAGAAGAAATGAGTAAAGAAGATGCTGTTAAATCAGGAGCAGAGTGTATGTTCATTGAAAAATATCCTGATATCGTTACAGTATATACAATTGGAGATAATATTTCTAAAGAACTTTGTGGAGGCCCACATGTTAAAAACACAAACGAACTTGGACATTTCAAAATAGTAAAAGAAGAAGCATCTTCTTCTGGAGTAAGAAGAATAAAAGCAATATTAGAATAAGTACTTAGGTACTTTTTCTTTTTTATAAAAATTGTTATAATACAGCCAAGGAGCAATAGATGATTAAAGATTTATGTTTTGAAATAATTCAAAAATGCCCTAACGAATGTATATTTTGTTCATCACTAGCAAGTATAAATAAAGTAACAATTATAAAATTTGATACATTTAAAAAAACTTTGGATTATATATTATCAAAAAGTGGAGTGGAAGAATTATCATTTTCAGGTGGAGAACCATTTTTAAACCCTGATTTATTCAAAATGATAGAATACGCAAAAAGCAAGGGCATTAGAGTTGTTTTATTTACTAGCGGAGTCAAATGTGCACATAAATTAACTGAAGAAGAATTAAATTTAATGATGGAAAGCGATATAAAAAGATTTGATCCAAGTGAAGAAGATAAAGAAAATATTAAAAGAAAATTACAAAAAATATATGAAATGATATACAAAAGGGAATATACAAGTATATCAAAGAGCGAATTAGAAGCATTGAAAAACTTAGGTTTAGATAAAATAGTATTTGATTATCAAGGCTCAAATAGAGAAGAATATAATTTATTGATGGGTAAAGATAATTTTTGTGAAGTATCAACATCAATAATAAGGGCTTGCGAAGTAGGTATAGAAACAGATATACACTTTGTACCCATGAAATGCAACTATAAATCTTTACTCGATATAGTGGAATTATTAAATATAGCAGGGGTTAAAAACCTAAGTTTATTAAACTTTGTACCTCAAGGAAGAGGAAAAGTTAATGAATCTAAACTTAAAATGAGCAAAGAGGACTATGAAGAATTTAAAAAGATAGTTAAGAAAGCTAATGAAAGATTTAATGGTAAAATCAGAATAGGAATACCTCTTGATAGCAACAATTCTCATAAATGTACAGCAGGTTTAAGCAAACTAGTTATTAAATATGATGGAACTATACTGCCATGCCCAGCCTTCAAAGAGTATGATAGTGAAATACTAAGAAAAAATGGGTTTAGAGTATTAAATATTTATGAAAATTTAGAAGAGCTTGAAATTCATGAGGGAACGAGAAACTATCCTTTATGTAAAAAACTATATAATTTTATTGGCAATATATAAAAATGATGATACAATTTTTTAAGAATAGGAGAATTTATGAAAAAGAAAATATTTTTAGTAATTGTACTGATGACTTCACTTTTGTTGCTAACAGGTTGTGGTAAGAAAGCGTTAACTATAGAAGAATTTACTTCATCATTCGATACAAATAAATACACAGTAGGTAAGTATGAAAATGGTCAAATAGATACAATTATAGATGGCTTAGAAAGAGGAGCATACATAACAAATGGTTCATATAGTATTGATTTCTATATTCTAGAAAATACCACTAAAGCAGAAGAATTATTTAAAGATGAAAAAGAAACATTCAAGGCGAATAAAGATGGAAAAACATTAGAAAACTCAATAAAATCAGGTAACTTCGAAACATATGAACTAACTACTAACCTTATGTATATGTATACTTGTAGAGTAGATAACACACTTTTATATATCAGTGCTAACGTAGAAGATAAAGAAGAAATAAAAAGTTTAATAAAAAATCTTGGATATTAAAAAATAACCATATTCATAAGAATATGGTTTTAATATGAAAATATGTTATAATTTAAGAGGTGAAGAAAATGAATATATATGATTTTACTTTAGAAGAACTTGAAAACTTTTTGGTAGAAAATGGTTTTAAAAAATATAATGCTACGCAAGTTTTTGAAGGAATATATAAAAAAAGAGTAACTTCTTTTGATGAAATAACTAATATAAGCAAAGAACTTAAAATCTTTTTAAATAATAACTTTAAAATAGAATATTTGAAAGTTCTAGAAGAATTAAAAAGCGAAGACACAAATAAATATTTACTTGAAGTAAAAGATTCTAGTATTGAAGTAGTACTAATGAAACATAATTATGGAAATAGTATATGTATTAGTACACAAATAGGATGCAATATGGCATGCGCATTTTGTGAAAGTGGTAAACTAAAAAAATTCAGAAATTTAACTACAGCTGAGATTATATTAGAAGTTTTAACTATAGAAAAACTAGAAAATATCAAAGTAGATAATATAGTCGTAATGGGAATAGGTGAACCATTTGATAACTTTGCAAACTTAGTAAAAGCTATTAAGATATTAAATTGTCCAAAAGGTATTGATTTAGGTTCTAGAAGAATTACTGTAAGTACTTGTGGAATAGTACCAAAAATAAAAGAATTTGCTGACTTAGACACGCAAGTAAATTTAGCAATAAGTTTGCATGCTCCAAACCAGGAAATCAGAGAAACTCTAATGCCAATTAGTAAAGCCTATAAGATGGACGAATTAATGTCTGCAGTAGATTACTATATTTCTAAGACTAATAGAAAAGTAACAATGGAATATATTTTATTAGAAGAAATTAACGACAGTATAGAAAATGCTAAAGAATTAGCTAATCTCTTAAAAGGTAAACTTGTTTATGTAAATCTAATACCATATAACAGTACAAGTAGTAATTTTAAAAGAAGCTCAAAAGAAAGAATAAATGCATTCTATGATGAACTAGTAAAACATAAAATTAATGTTCAAATGAGAAGAGAAATGGGAAAAGGTATTAAAGGAGCTTGTGGCCAATTAAAAGCAAGCCATGAAAGCAATAATATATAAGAGAGAAATATAAAGTGTTTAAAGAAATTAAAAAAATTAGTGTTGATTCAAATAAAACAAAAACTCATAGAAGAATTAGAAAAATATAATTTTGAAATAGTAAAATTGATAGATCAGAAACATGCTTTGCTGGAAGCAGTAGACAAACAGTCGAAGAATATTTAAAAGGTAAAGAAAGAGCAAAAGTACTTTCAAAAAAATGGTTTTAAAGTAAAATTTTGACATAAAATAAAATATCTAATTTTACAATGAAAAGTAGTAATGACTTTAAAATAAAAAAAAATTATGATATACTTAAATCAAATAATGTAAATATAGCGATAAGTGAGGTAAAACTATCAATTTATCAGCTACTTATAACAATCAATGACAAATATTTTTTGTCTAAAAAGTAATAAATAATTTACATTAAAAAAGAAGGTGAAAAATGAAGACTTGTTATCAAACAGACCCAGGAAAAGTAAGAAGTCATAATGAAGACTCAGTAACAATAATTAAGAATATGAGTGATGAGTATTTGTTAGTAGTAGCTGATGGAATGGGTGGACATAAAGCTGGAGAAGTTGCAAGCTCTTTAGTGGTAACTGAACTTGGTAAAAGATTCGCTGAACTATCAAGTATAGGCACTAAAGAAGAAGCAGTAATCTGGCTAAAAGAAATAATAGATGAAGTAAATGTTAAAATACTTAAATATTCTGAAGAACATATAGATGCCAGTGGTCTTGGAACAACTTGTGTTTGTTCAATACTAACTAAAGAATTCTTACTTTTTGGAAATGTAGGAGATTCAAGTGGTTTTGTATATAAAAAAGGTAAACTTTACAAGGTCACTAAGGACCATACTCTAGTAAACATCTTACTAGAAAATGGAGAACTTACTGAAAGTGCAGCAAAAAATCATCCACAAAAGAATGTACTTATGAAAGCATTAGGCGCAGCAGAAACTATAGAAATGGATATTTTTGATGTAGAACGTACAGTAGATGGTATTTTCTTATGTAGTGATGGACTTACTAATATGTTAACAGTAGAACAAATGGAAAAAGTATTAAATGATAAAGAATTAGATATAGAGGAGCAAGTAGATAAATTGATTATGAAAGCTAATACTCGTGGGGGAAATGATAATATTACAATTGCTTATGCAAGAATGAGTGGTGAATAGTGTGATAGTCAAAGGTTCAAAAATTAACGATAGATATCAAATTATCAAAACACTTGGTGAAGGTGGGATGGCTAACGTATATTTAGCTCATGACACTATACTTGATAGAAATGTTGCTGTCAAAGTACTAAGAGGAGATCTAGCAAACGATGAAAAATTCGTTCGTAGATTTCAAAGAGAAGCACTTTCTGCATCAAGTTTAAGTCATCCAAATATTGTAGAAATGTATGATGTTGGAGAAGATGATGGCCAATATTATATAGTAATGGAATATGTAGATGGAATGACTTTAAAACAAGTTTTAAAGAAAAGAGGACATCTCTCTGTTACAGAGGTTATAGATATAATGTTACAAGTAACAGATGGTATGGCACATGCACATGATGCTTATATTATTCATAGAGATATAAAACCTCAAAATATAATGATACTTTCAAATGGTATGATAAAAATAACTGACTTCGGAGTAGCAACAGCCCTAAACTCAACACAGTTAACTCAAACAAACTCAGTTATGGGAACAGTACATTATCTACCACCAGAACAAGCTAATGGAAAAGGTTCAACTATAAGAAGTGATATCTACTCAATGGGAATAATGATGTATGAGCTTCTAACTGGGTTAGTTCCATATAAAGGAGATAATGCTGTAGAAATAGCTCTAAAGCATCTAAAAGAACCATTACCTAGTGTAAGAAAGTTTAATAGTAACATACCACAATCAATAGAAAATGTTATTATTAAAGCAACAGCTAAAAATCCAAAAAATAGATATACTGATGCAAGAGCTATGCATGAAGACTTAAAAACAGCATTAGATGAATCAAGGCAAAATGAAAAAAGATATGTTTATCCATATCCGGAAAATGATTTAGAAGAAACAAAAGTATTAGATAAAGAACTAGAACCATTAAAGAAAGAAACACCTAAAAAGAAAAAAACAGCAAAAATAGAAGATGACGAAGACTTCTTAGATGAAAAGAAAAAAGGCAATAAAACTTTAATAGTAATAGCTAGTATCTTTACAGCACTAGTTCTAACAGTTACAATAGGTATGACTTTTTACTTTGAAAAAACAAAAGTTAAAAATGTTACTATACCAGATGTATCTAACAAAGAACCAGTAGATGCAGCAAATGAACTTACTGACTTAGGATTTGATGTAGATACTGAATATAAATATGAACCAAGTGATACAATAGAAAAAGGAAAAGTTGTTAAAACTAGTCCGGAGATAGGCTCTAAAAGAAAAACTGGTACAAAGATAATAATCTATATTTCTTCTGGATCAGCAGTTTACATAGTAGAAGATTTTACTGGTAAAAATTATTTAGAAGCAAAAGGTAAAATTGAAGCACAATGTGAATGTAATGTAACAGTAGAAGAAGAAATAGTAAGTGAAGACAAAAAAGTAAAAGAAGAAACAGTTTTAAGAACTGAACCAGCAGCAGGAGAATCAAGTAAACTTGGAAGTCAAATTAAGATTTATATACCAAAAGTAGAATATAAATATCCAGATTTTACAAATGGTTACACAATCGAACAAATAGAAGAATTCGCAAGTAAACATGAATTAAAATTAGAATATAAATATCAAGAAAGTACTACAGTAGCAGAAGGTACAATAATAAGACAAAGTAGGGCAGCTTCATCAGTAGTAACTCCAGGGGCAACACTAGTTATAACAGTAGCAAAAGCACCAGAAGTTATAGAACCAGAACCTGACCCAGGCACTGAAACAGGGGAATAATATGAGAGGTAAAATAATATGTATTAATAAATTTATACATAGAGTATTATTAGAAAACAATACAATAATAGATACTAGAACTAGAGGGAAACTACGTAATCAAAAAGTTTCCCCAGTTGTAGGTGATAATGTAATTGTAGATGTAACTAATAAAACAATAGAAAAAGTCGAACCTAGAAAAAATTATCTGGAAAGACCACTTATTGCAAATATAGATAAACTTCTAATTGTAATGAGTACATCTATTCCAGTTTTTTCTGATTATTTAATAGATAAATTTCTACTTATTGCAAACTATAATAATATAGAACCTATAATCATAATAACAAAAACAGATATGATTACTTTAAAGGAAAAAGCAGAAGTAAGAAAATATATGAATTACTATAGAAAACTAGGTATAAAAGTATATATTAATACAAGCATATCTAAAATAAAGAAAGAATTTAAAAACTCAACTGTTGCACTTTGCGGACAAACAGGAAGCGGTAAATCATCTTTATTGAATAGAATAGATGCATCATTAAAATTAAAAACTGGAGAAGTATCTCTTTCTTTAGGTAGAGGTAAACATACTACAAGATTGGTAGAGCTTTTAGAAGTAAATGATGGACTAATCGCAGATACTCCCGGATTTAGTTCACTTGAAATAAATATCCCATCAAAAGATATAAAGAAGTATTATAGTGATTTTAATAAACCATGTAAATATAGAACATGTACGCATGTAAAAGAAGATGGTTGTGAAATAATAAAATTAGTTGAAAATGGGAAGATTCCAAAATGGAGATACGATAATTATTTAAAATTTATGGAGGAAACAAAATATGAAAGTAAGCGTTTCAATACTATCAAGTAGTATAAAACCACAAGATATTGTAAAAAAACTAGATGATACAAAAGCAGACTTTATACATGTAGATATAATGGATGGGAAATTTGTAGAAAATAAAACATGGACTATAAGTGAAGTAAAAAAAATAGTGAGTTATTCTCATCTTCCACTAGACGTCCATTTAATGGTGGAAAATCCTTCTAAATATATAGAAGATTATGCTCTATTGAATACAGGCTATATAACGTTTCATTATGAAGCTGTTAAAGACATAGATAAAATGATTAATGAAATTAAAAATTATGGATTAAAAGTCGGTATAGCGATAAACCCAGAAACTGATGAAAAAGTTCTTTATCCGTATTTATCAAAAGTAGATCAAATATTAGTTATGAGTGTTCATCCAGGCAAAAGTGGTCAATCTTTTATAGATAATACTCCTAATAAAATAGAAAATTTAAAACAAGAAATAATTAATCAAAATGCCAAAACTATTATTTCAGTAGATGGTGGTATAAATGATGAAACTGGTAAACTTTGCGTAGATAAAGGCGTAAATATGCTTGTATCAGCTTCATATATACATAAAAATATACAAAATAACATAAATATATTAAAAAACTTATAATAAACGCTTCATATGTCTAATTGACTATGAAACGTTTTTATTATATAATTTTTAAAGAGAATAGGTGACGAACATGTACATAGATAAGATGATAAAAAAAGAGGTTGCTACATTAATTACATCAGTAGGACTTTTATTAATTATTTTTATTGGTGTATCATTTGCATCATTTTTTAAAATCGCCGAAGGAAAAGATAATGTTGTTGAGACAGGCGACTTAGCTATATCATTTTGTAGTGATTCAACATGTGATACAACTTATAATAATATAGGACAAGTAATAGGTACTACTAAGAAAAATGGAACATCAACACCAATTTCTATATATCCTTACCCAAATGATGGAACATATTCTAATGCTACCCCATATATATTTAATGTAGAAAACACTGGTAGTATGTCAGCAACAATTACCATAAAATTAAAAGAAGATTCTGATTTTTTACCAAGTGGAAATTACTCTGAATATAAAAGACTTACTGAATTATACTCAAGCCATTTGAAAGTTGCAATAAGAAAGAGAGTATTAGCTAACAATTCAAAATATCAAATGGGCGATGTTAATATGGATGGTATTGTTAATCAAAATGATGTAACATTGCTATATTCATACATAGTAAATGGTTCAAATACTTTTACAGATGAACAAGAAAAGTTAGCTGATATAAATAATGATGGAGCTATAGATACAAACGATGTTGCTAATCTAATGAATATTATTAGAGGTGGAACCACAGAATATGAAAAGGTCTATATATATTCATTTAATGAATTAGTTGATAATGTTATATATTCTGGAGATAGAATAGAAGCCGGAGAAAGTGCAACATACTTTTTATGGATATATTTAGATGAAACAACACCTAATCAAGCGCAAAAAACATATTTTGTTGGAAATTTAGATATAGAAGGTGAATTTATTCCTGATGATTTACCATTTAGTTCAGCACCATGGAAAACAATTATAGAAAATGTAAAATCTGGTAATACTGATATGTATGAAGTTGGGGATACTAAAGAAGTAGATTTAGGTTCATTAGGTAAACATACTCTTAGAATTGCTAATAATTCAACACCAAGTCAATGTGGTACAGATGGTTACTCACAAACAGCTTGTGGATTTGTAGTCGAATTTGCAGATGTTGTTGCGATGAGAGTTATAAATAGTAAAGCAACTAATGTAGGTGGATGGCCATCAAGCGAGGTTAGAGCATATATAAATAATACTGTATACAATAGTCTTCCATCTGATTTGAGAGCGGGAATTATTGATACAACAGTAATATCTGGTCATGGAAGTAATGAAACAAGTAATCTAAAATCAACTGATAAATTATATTTACTAGCACCTAAAGAAATATATTCTAATTATTCTAACAGTACTTATGATAGTGCAATATCAACAACTAGACAGTTAGATTATTATGCATCATTAAAAATATCAATGAGTAGTTATAAAGGAGCAGGCAAAAAATACAATGGAAATAATACTTGGACTTGGTTAAGAACTGCTGTAGCCAATGGAACAACTTCATTCTGTAGTATAGGAGCAAGTGGAGATGGAGGCACAGGAGAAGCAAGTTCAGGTAGAGGTATTAGTCCAGCATTTAGAATAGGTTAAAATAATTAGTGAATAACTAATTATTTTTTTATATATTTTTAGAAAAAAGAAGTGTTTTCATGTTTTATGCCTAACTATAATAATAGGAGGGTTAAAATGTTAAATAAGAAATTAATAGTTAGGCAAAATGGATTAAAAGATTGTGGACCTTCTTGTTTACTTTCGATAATGAAATATTATGGATGTGAAGCATCTCACGAAGAAGTCACATTTACTTTAAAAACAGATATAGATGGATCCAATGCATACAACATACTTAATGGAAGTAAAAACTATGGATTTGATGGATATGGAGTACATTATACATATGAAGAAATTATCAATAATGAAATATCTTTCCCTATAATTTGTCATATAATAAAAAACAATATGTATCATTTTATAGTAGTTTACAAAGTAAATAAAAATACGCTTACAATAATGGATCCATCTACAAATATAACTAAAATCTCATTTGAAGAATTTAAGAGTATGTATCAAAGTACATCATTAGTAATATACCCAATCAAGAAAGTAAATAATATAAGAAATAAAAACAAATTATTAGAAATCATTTATTCATACCTCAAACTAGAAAAAATTACTATACACAAATTAATAATTACATCAATTCTTTTAATAATTGTAAGTATACTTCTTAATTATTATTCACTTATCTTAATAGATTATATATTACCGAATTATAATACAAATATTTTGATAAAACTAACTATAATGTTTCTAGTAACAGCGATATTTAAAAGTACAATTAATTTTATAAGGGGTAAATTAATAATAGATATAAATTCTAAAATATCTATAAACTTAAACAATGATGTTACAAGAAAACTATTTAACCTTCCATATCAATTCTTCAAAAACAAATCTACTCCAGAAGTGATATCTAGAATTAACGATTTAAAAGACTTTAAAGACTCTTTAACCGAAATAATAATAAATGTATCTACTAATATATTATTAGTCTTTATAAGCATTATTTTACTATTAAAAATAAATATAAAATTATTTATGATTTATTTATTAGAAATAATAATTTATATATTAATATTAATGATATATAAAAGAAACAATAATAAACATATAGATAATATATTAATAAATGAATCTAATTATAATAAAACACTAAATGAAAGTATATATAGTTATGAAATAAATAGAAACTTAAATTTAAAATCTCAAATTCTTAAAAAATTGGAAATGTCAAATATAAAAAATAACTTTAGTAATAAAATATATGAAACCTCACTAAATACACAAATCTTTTTAAAAGAATTAACATCCAACATAACATATATATTTTCTATATTTATAGGTGTAATATTCATCCATAAAAATATAATATCTATTGGTAACTTTCTACTATTTAATTCATTAATTTATTATTTTACCGATCCTTTAAAAAGTATATTAAATTTAGAACCAAATATTAATTATATAAAGAATGTATATAGGAGAATTAATGATTTATTACTAGTAACCACTAAAGAAGAATTAGCTACAAATAAATTTATTGATGGTGATATTGTTATTAATAATTTAAGTTATAATAACTCTCTAATTCCATTATTTGAAAATGTATCATTTAAAATAAAATATGGTAGTAAATTCTTAATATATGGTGATAGCGGTAGTGGAAAAAGTACAATTATTAAAATATTATTAAAATATATAGAAGACTATAGTGGTGAAATATTAATTGATAATATAAATATTAAAGATATCAATTCAAATGTTATTTCTAATAGTATTACATATGTATCACAAAATAATTTTTTATTAAATGATACTTTAAAAAATAATATTATTTACGATAGAAGAATAAAGGAAGAAGACTATGAAAATGTTATTAAGTTGTGTAATTTAGAAGTATTAAGAAATAGTAGTAAATTAAGAAATAATATGATTATTGAAGAAGATGGATTTAATGTATCAGGTGGAGAAAGACAAAAAATTATATTAGCAAGAAGTATCTTAAAAGATAGCGAATTTATAATTTTAGATGAAGCTTTAAGTGAAGTAGGTGTAGAAGAAGAAAAAGAAATACTTAAAAAGATATTTAAGTATTTTAAAGGCAAAACTATAATTTATATTAGTCATAAAGAAGAAATAATTTCTATGTTTAAAGACAAATATAAATTGGAAAGGAGTAAGGCTTGATGAATCAAGAAGAATTAATAAATATTAAAGGAGGAGCAAATTGGGCAGCAATAGGAGTTGGATCAACATTAGTCTCATTTCTGATAGGATTATTAGATGGTTATTTAAGACCTTTAAAATGCAATAAATGGAAGTAGAAGAACTAGTAATGATTAAAGCAGGATCTGTTTCTGGTACTATTATTAATGCCGTGGTAAGAAGTGTTAAACTTGCATTAGAATTAGGAAGAAGCCTCGGTTCTGCAATCAGAAGAGCAAAAGAAAAGAAGAAATGTGAATATAGTTAGCAAAAGCTAACTATATTTTAATTTAAAACTAAATTAATAAGAAAAAAATAAAAAGTTTTTATCAATGTGAAAAATTTGTAAAAATACAAAAACTATTATTGACATATAATATTAAATGGGTATAATTATTTTGTTAGTTACCTAACTAAAGGAATGATATTATGAATGAAAAAAGTATTAGTTTGGAAATCAAAAAAATAGATAGTTTAATAGTAAGAAAAATAATATCTTATAATAAAAATTCTATTTATCAATTATCACCAGCTCAAATAGTAATAATAAAATATTTAATTAAGAACAAGAATAATATTGTATATCAAAAAGACATAGAAAAAAAATTAGGACTTAGAAAATCTACCATTTCTGGGATATTGAGTACAATGATTAAAAATGATATTATTACAAGAACTGAAGCGACAAGTGATTTAAGAAGTAAAGAAATAAAACTTACTGAAAAAGGACTAAAACTTGATAAGATAATGAAAAAGAAAGCACTTGAGTTTGAAAATTTATTGCAAAATAATATTGAACCTAAAGATTTAGAAATATTTTATAAAGTGACTAATCAAATACAAAAGAATTTAGAAGGAGAGGAAAAATGTTAAAGTTATTTAAAAACTTAGAAAAAAAAGACTGGCTATTTATATTTATAAGCTGTATATTTATAGTTTTACAAGTATGGTTAGAACTTAAAATACCTGATTATATGAGCAAGATAACAGAACTTGTACAGTTAAATGGAACAATTAAAGAAATACTAACTGAGGGAGCTTACATGTTAGCATGTGCATTTTTAAGTTTAGCATCTTCAGTAGTTGTAGGTTATATTATTGCAAATCTAGCATCAAATTTTTCAAAGAATTTACGCGAAAAATTATTTAACAAAGTTCAAAGCTTTGGAATGGAAGAAATAAAAAAATTCCAAACCAGTAGTCTTATTACAAGAACAACAAATGATATAGGTAATGTAGAAATGATGCTTACATTTGGTCTTCAAATGATTATAAAAGCACCAATTACTGCAATTTGGGCAGTTGGAAAAATACTTGGTAAAAGTTTTGAATGGACTGCAATCACTGGTGGAGCAGTACTAGTACTACTTATAATGGTAATAACGCTTATGACAATAGTATTACCAAGATTCAAAATTGTACAAAAATTAATAGATAACATAAATGGACTAACAAGAGAAAACTTAAAAGGTATAAGAGTAGTAAGAGCATTTAATGCAGAAGGATACCAAGAAGAAAAGTTTGAAAAAGTAAATAAGAAACTTACTAACACACAATTATTTAATCAAAAGATTATGAGTTTAATGTCACCAATGATGTATTTAATAATGAATGGTGTTTCACTAGGAATATACTTTATGGGAGCATTTCTTATAAGAGATGCATTACTTGCTGATAAAATAACATTATTTAGTAATATGGTTGTATTCAGTAGTTACGCAATGCAAGTAATAATGTCTTTCTTAATGTTAGCAATGATATTCATAATGTATCCAAGAGCATCTATTTCAGCAGATAGAATTAATGAGGTATTAAACACAAAAGCAAAAATAAAAAGTGGTAAAGAAACTAGAGCATCAGAAGTTGGTACAATAGAATTTAAAAATGTATCGTTTAAATATCCTGATTCAGAAGAATATGTACTTAAAGATATATCATTTAAGGCTGGTAAAGGAGAAACAATTGCTATTATTGGTTCGACTGGTAGTGGAAAAAGTACTCTAATAAATTTAATACCCAGATTTTATGATGTAACTGAAGGAAAAGTATTAGTTGATGGAATAGATGTTAGAAACTACACACTTGATTCGTTACATGATCGTCTTGGTTACGTACCACAAAGAGCAGTAATGTTTAGTGGTTCAGTTAATTATAATGTAGAATATGGTAAGAAAACAAACTATGAAGTTTCAGATAAAAAAATCAAAGAAGCCGTAAAGGTAGCACAAGCAGAAGAATTCGTAGAAAAGATGCCTAAAAAATATGAAGCTAATATCGCACAAGGCGGAACAAACGTATCAGGTGGTCAAAAACAAAGATTAAGTATCGCAAGAGCTATCGCAAGAGATCCAGAAATATATATATTTGATGACTCATTTAGTGCACTTGATTATAAAACAGATTATGTTTTAAGAAAAGAATTGAAGGAATATACAAAAGATGCAACAAGCATAATAGTGGCTCAAAGAATAGGTACTATCAAAAATGCAGATAAAATTATAGTTCTTGATAAAGGTAAATGTGTAGGAATTGGTACGCATAAAGAATTATTAAAAAATTGTGAAGTATATAAAGAAATAGCTTATTCACAATTATCAAAGGAGGAACTTGAAAATGAATAACGAAAAAGAAAATAAAACTCCAAGAAGAATGCATGGACCAGGAGGAAGAGGCCCAGGTGAAAAACCAAAAGATTTTAAAAAAGCATTATCAAAATTAAATAAATATTTAAACCCTTACAAACATTTAATAGTTATCGCAATAGTTTTATCAGCACTAAGTAGTATTTTATCAATAATAGGCCCAAACAAAATAAAAGATTTAACTAATGAAATACAAGAAGGATTAATAATTAATAAATCAAATATGGAACTACTTGTAAAAGACATACAATCAGATATACAAAATAATATTATGTTAGATGACAAATCATTAGAAACATTAAATGATGAAGATAAACAAAAATATTATGAAGTACTTAGCGAAATGTATACAAGTGATAACAAAGAAGAATTAATTAATGAACTTCCTGAAAGTGCAAAGCTTTTAATATTTAAAGATACGACAATAGATGGGGTAATAATTACTAACAAAGATAAAGTAGAATTTGTAAACACTATGTCTAAAGTTGATTTAAATGAACCAACTAAAATATATGGAGAATTAGATAAATTATCAAAAAATATTAATGAATTAATCAAACCAAAAATGGATATAGACAAAATAAAAAGTATTGCTTTCTTCTTAGTTTGTGTTTATTTGATAAGTGCAATATTTAGTTATTTCGAAAGTGTTCTAATGGTAGATGCATCTAATAACTTTGCTAAAAGTTTAAGAACAAAAATATCTAAAAAGATTAATAAGTTACCACTTAAATACTTTGATAAAAATAGTTATGGTGATATATTATCAAGAGTAACTAACGATGTAGATACTATTAATATGTCTCTTCAAAATAGTTTAAGTACTTTAGTAGGTGCAGTAGCATTATTCATAGGTTCAATTATTATGATGTTTGTTACTAACTATATAATGGCAATTACTTGTATATTATCATCTTTATTTGGTTTTGCATTCATGGGAATAATACTTGGAAAATCACAAAAATATTTTAATCAAAGACAAGTAGAACTTGGTAAATTAAATGGTCACATCGAAGAAATATATAGTTCTCATAACGTTGTTAAAGCATATAATGGTGAAAAAGAATCATTAGAAAAATTCAATGTTCTAAATAAAAAAGTATATGATTGTAATCGAAAGAGTCAATTCTTATCTGGACTTATGCCACCTATGATGGGATTTATTGGTAACTTTAGTTATGTAGCAGTCTGCATAGTAGGTGCAATTCTTACATTAAAAGGAAATATTACATTTGGTACTATCGTAGCATTTATGATTTATGTAAGATTATTTACAAGTCCATTATCTCAAATAGCTCAAAGTATGACACAACTTCAAACAGCAAGTGCAGCATCAGAAAGAGTATTTGAATTCATTGAAGAACCTGAAATGACTGACGAATCTAATCTAAATGGAATTCTAGATCCTAAAAAAGTAGAAGGAAATATAGAATTTGAACATGTTAAATTCGGTTATGACAAAGATAAAATAATCATAAAAGACTTTAATTGTAATGTTACAAAAGGACAAAAAGTAGCAATAGTAGGTCCAACAGGTGCAGGAAAAACAACTATAGTAAACCTACTTATGAAATTCTACGAAATAAATAGTGGAAACATTAAAATAGATGGAATAAGTACTAAAAATTTAACAAGAGAAAACATTCACGATTTATTTATAATGGTTTTACAAGATACTTGGCTATTTGATGGAACTATTAGAGATAATATTAAGTTTAATAAAAGTGATGTAAGTGATAAAGAAATATGGAAAGCTCTAGAAGTAGTTGGAGTAGATCACTTTGTAAAATCTCTTCCTAAAACACTAGACTATAAAATGGAAGATAATGAATCCATTTCAGCAGGGCAAAAACAATTACTTACTATAGCTCGTGGTATGATAAAAGATGCTCCATTCTTAATACTAGATGAAGCAACATCTTCAGTAGATACCAGAACAGAAGAACTAGTTCAAAAAGCAATGGACAAACTAACTGAAGGAAGAACATCATTCATAATCGCGCACAGACTTTCAACAATTAAAAATGCTGATATTATACTTGTTATGAAAGATGGTAATATTATAGAAACTGGTTCACATGATGAATTAATGAAGAAAAATGGTTTCTATGCTGAACTTTACAATTCACAATTTCAAAACTAATCAAGGCTAGTCCTTGATTTTTACTTATAAAAAATTACTTCATATCATAAAATTAACTATGATAAAAGAATTTATAAAAGATAATAAATATAAAATATTAATAGAAGAAAATACTATATGTATAAGAAACTATATAAGAATAGATGATATAACATCAATAAATATAAAAATTAAATTTAATAATATGAAACTACTAATAAAAGGAAAAAATTTAATAATAAATAAACTAGATAGCTGTGATTTAAGAATAATTGGAGACATCAAAGGAATAGAATTTATTAATGAACAATAATAAAGTTAAAATAATTGTATATGAAAATAGTAATAAATTTATAAGTTATTTAGTTTATCATTCTATATATTATGAAGATTTAACTTTAAATGATAATTACACTCTAATAGTAGACTACGAAGATTATAAAACAATAAGTAGAAGATACAAAACTAAGATAATAAAATATTATGGTAAAAGATTTATTACTAATTATATAAAGTCTAATAAATATATGTTGATATCATTATTTATTTCTTTTTTAGTGTTAAAATTACTTACTAGTACTATATTTGATATAACTATAAATACTAATGATGAAAAACTTTATAATTTAATTAATGAAAGTTTAAAAGAAAATGATATAGCTCTATATAAGAAGAAAAAGTCATTTAATGAATTAAATAAAATAAAGAATAAAATTTTAAAAGATAACGAAGAAGATTTAGAATGGATAGAAATTAATGAAAAGGGTTGTTCTTATAATATTGAAGTTACTAAAAGAGTAAAGAATAAAGACAATAAGAGTGATAATACTCCTAAAGATATTATTGCATCTAAAGATGGACTTATTAAATATATTGCATCTACTTCAGGCGTTAAATTAAAAGATGTAAATGATTATGTTAAAAAAGGAGAAGTATTAATAACAGGTAACATAATTAAAGGAGAAGATACTCTTATAACACAAGTAGAAGCAAAAGGAGAGGTGTATGCTGAAGTATGGTATACAGTAAATATAACAATACCATTTAATTATGTAGAATACGTTGAAACTGGTAAAACAATAAATCACTATTATTTAGATATATTTAATAAGAAATTTACACTAACTGGAAAATATGACAGTAATAATACAATGAATACCAAAGAATTAGTTTTAGATAAACCATATCTGTTCTTTAAATTATATAAAGAAACAAAGAAAGAATATAAGTATAAAGAATTCAAAATCGATGAAAATATTGCATATGAAGAAGCACTTAAAAGAAGCGAAAATAAAATAAAAAATAAACTTAAAGATAATGAGTATATTATTTCTAAAAAAGTTTTGAAAAAAGAGGTATTTCGTAGTAAAATGAATATGGAAGTATTTTTCAAGGTTTATGAGAATATAGGGGTTACTTCTAATATTGTAGAAAAGGATGATTTAAATGGAGTCAGCAGTTAGAAGTGTAATTAAAATGTCTTGGCCAACACTAGTAATAGTAATGACTATTGTTGTGATATTAAGAGTAACTTATATAATGACTAGTGATAAAAGAAAATTTTGTCTATATGAAGAAATATTTGAATTATTATTTCTTGCATATTTGGTTTTATTGTTCCAATTAGTTACAAGTCAAGATTTACCTGGAGGTGGCGTAAACTTAATGCCATTTAGAGAAATACTTAGGTATGAGGTAGGTAGTAGAGCTTTTTATAAACAAGTATTTGGTAATATATTATTATTTATACCACTTGGATACTTTGCGACAAGCTACTGTAAAATAAAAGGTCTTGGAACAATTACATTAGTTTCACTATTATCAAGTTTAACAATTGAAGTAACACAACATTATATAGGAAGAGTATTTGACATAGATGATATAATATTAAATGTTGTAGGTGGAATTGTAGGTTTCTTACTTTATACAGCACTTAATGCTATTAGAAATCACATGCCAAAATTCTTACAAAGAGATTGGTTCTATAATTTACTAAGTATACTAGTATTAGTTGCTTTAGGATTTTATGTATATAAAATTATTTAGGAGGTTTATGTGGAAGATTATATAATAAATACAACAGATCATGAAGACATTGATTTTAATGAATTAGATAGAGTAATTAAATTTGCTTGCAAACATCTAAAAGTTAATAATCCAATGTTAAATATAGTAATAGTAGACAAAGAAAGAATACAAGAAATAAATAGAGAGTATAGAAATAAGGATGCAGTTACGGATGTTATATCATTCGCATTTGAAGAAGTAGATGATGTAGAATATGATAATATTAGATTCTTAGGTGAAATATATATTTGCTATGATAGATGTGTAGAACAAGCTAGTGAATATGGACATAGTATAAAAAGAGAATTTTGTTATTTAGCAGTACATGGATTATTACATCTACTTGGATACGATCACATGACAGAAGAAGATAAAAAAGTTATGAGAGCTGAAGAGGAGAATATATTAAATGAATATGATATCACGAGATGAGAGAAAGCGTCAAAAAGGAATTAAAAAATTTCTTTTAAGCTTTACTTATCCAATTAAAGGACTTAGATATGCCTATAGAAATGAACAAAATCTAGCGGTAGATGTAGGAGTAGCACTTCTAGTAACAGCAGCTGGATTTATATTTAAACTTAATTTAGTAGAGTGGGCAATATTAGCATTAACAATAGGTTTAGTTATATCATGTGAACTAATTAATACTGCGATAGAAGCAGTAGTAGATCTAGTTACAGAAGACTACCATCCATTAGCAAAAGTAGCAAAAGATACTGCAGCAGCAGCTGTATTCGTATTTGCAATCGTAGCTGTTATAGTAGGATTAATAATATTCTTACCAAAAGTAATAGCCTTATTTTAATAAAGGAGTAATATGAGAGAAAAATTAGAAAAATTATTAGAAAATAGTTATGCGCCATATTCAAATATGCACTTTGCATGCATAGTAGAAACAAAAGAAGGAAACTTCTATGAAGGCGTTAATATAGAAAATGCATCATACGGAGGAACAATATGTGCAGAGAGAAATGCAATAAATAATGCAGTAACTCACGGAGAAAGAAACTTTAAAGCACTATACTTAATGACAAGCAGTGATGAGATTTGCTATCCATGTAATATATGTAAACAAACATTTTTAGAATTCTTTGATAAAGACGTTATATTTAATATAATGACTAAGAGTGGAAAAATGGAAGTAATGACATTCGAAAAAGTAATGAATACTACATTTACTAAGGAGGACTTAGTATGAAAAGTGGTTTTGTAAGCATAATAGGTAGACCAAACACTGGAAAAAGTACATTACTAAATCAAATCATAAAAGAAAAAGTTGCTATTATTTCACCAAAACCACAAACAACTAGAAACTTAATCGAAGGAATTTATAATGAACCAGATACACAAATAGTATTTGTAGATACACCTGGAATTCATAAACCAATAGATAAACTTGGTAATGCATTAAATAGCCAAGCATATTACTCAATAAATGATGTTGATATTCTTTTATTAGTAGTTGATGCTAGTACAAATAAGGGAAAAGGCGATGAATTTATAATAAGTAAACTTCAAAATGTTAATAAACCAGTGTTCCTTATTTTAAACAAAATAGATAAATTAAGTGATAATGATATATTATTAAAAATAAATGAATATAAAGATTTATATGAGTTTGCAGAAATAATACCAGTATCAGCACTTAACAATGATAATGTTGATAGATTAATAAAAGTATTAAAAGAGTACTTACCAGATAATGTTAAATACTTTCCAGGAAATGAAACGACAACAGCAGAAATGGATTTTAGATTATCAGAAATAGTACGTGAAAAAATATTTATTCATACTAATGAAGAAGTACCACATTCAATATCTTGTAAGTTATCAGGATATGAAGAAAAAAATAATATAGCGTACATCTACATAGATATAATTGTTGATAGAGATTCACTTCGTAAAATAATCGTAGGTGCTAATGGTAATATGATTAAAACAATAGGCCATGAAGCAAGACTTGATATGGAAAAAATATTAGGTAAAAAAGTGTACTTAGAATTATATTGTAAAACAATTAAAAAATGGAGAGAAAAAGATAAATATATAAAAGATTTAGGATATTTATTAAAAGATGAATAAATAATTTGTTTTTCCTGCAATATAATATTGTAAGGAGAGAAAACAAATGACAAAAAAAGAAGCTTGGAAAAAATTTAAAGAAACAGGTAAGATAGAATATTATTTAGAATATAAGAAAGGAAATTAGCATAAAGGTATAATCTTTATGCTTTTATGAAGGTATGAAGATTATAAGCGTAAAAGGAATCGTAGTAAGCACTACACCATTCAAAGAAACAAGTAAGATCATAAACATTTTCACAGAAAATATGGGCATAATCGGATGTGTTTCAAAAGGGTGTAAAAGTCTAAAAAGTAAGTTAAGACTACCAAGTGAAAAATTTGCTTATGGAACTTTTCATCTTTATTATAATGAAAAAGGCCTTTCTACACTTATAGAAGGAGATATAGAAAACTACTTTCTAAATATTAAAAGTGATATTTTAAAAATAAGCTATTTATCTTATATTTGTGAACTTGCAGTACACGTTTATAAAGAATCTGAAAACAATGAAGTATATAAATTAATGGAAGATGCAATTCTTAAAATAGAAGAAAATCATAATCCTATGATAATAACAAATATACTTGAACTACAATATTTAAACTATATTGGTATTAACTTAAATCTTGATGAATGTGTTAAATGTGGCAACTCTAAAGTTGTGACTTTGTCTATGGCAAGAGGTGGATATGTATGTTCAAAATGTAGAGAAAACGAGCCTATCGTAGATGAAAAAGTATTAAAACTTTTAAGACTTTATTACTACGTAGATATTTCTAAAATAACAAATCTTGATATAGATGAAACAACTTCTAAAACAATAAATCATATACTTTGCGAATATTATGATGAGTATTCAGGAGTAAGACTAAAGAGTAAAAAATTCTTACGTGAATTAGAATAGCAAATGCTATTCTTTTTAATTTACATAAATATAAAAATAATATATAATTAAAACATAGTAGAGGTAATTATGAATGAGTTTGAAAGAAAAGTAGAAGAGTTAAAAGAAGTCTATGCTAAAAAACCAGATGAAACAATAAATGGTATTAATGATCTAGTTTTTAATTTAAAATTTAAAAGTGATAGCCCATTTGTCAAAGAAATACCAAAATCACTTATAACTGGAGTTTATATACTAATTGTATTATTATTAGGCCTAGCAAATTTAAAAGATGGAGCAGAAAATATGGGAGCTTACTATGGAGGGGCAGCATTCTTTTTAGCAGGGTTATTCGTCGAATTAAATGCTGGAGGAATGGGTATTATATTTTTATTTTCTCATGGATGCACAGGCTTGGCTTTGATGACTGTGCCAAAAGTGATCAGCATATTAAATAGCCCAATTTTAACTGATGGCGCAAACAATATAAAAATATTGTTGATATTATCACTGGCACTTATCGTAGTAGGACTTATTCTTGCAATGCTATATGGTTCTAGTGGACAATTTAAAAGAAAAAAATATAGTTTAATCATAACTTTATCATTTTTTTTAATAGCTATAGCTATTATTCAATTTCTTCCAATTATATATAATATACCAATTGATTCAGTATTCTAAAAGAGTTAAAAACTCTTTTTTATTATTACACAAAAATTTCAAAAAAATATTAGCACTTTGGTATTGACTTTGCTAAAAATGCATACTATAATATTACTAGCACTAAAAGGAAAAGAGTGCTAAAGGAGGTATAATGTGATAGGGAGTAGACAAAGAGAACTATTAAGAGCAATAGTTGAAGAATATGTAAAAACTGCAAGACCTGTTGGAAGCAAATCATTATGTAAAAAGTTTAAATGTTCTAGTGCTACTATCAGAAATGATATGGCTGCTCTTGAAGATTTAGGCTACTTAGAAAAAACACATATATCTTCAGGAAGAGTTCCATCTGAAAGTGGATATAGATATTATGTTGATAATTTGATGGAGCCAAGAAAAATAAGTGGAGAAGATATGCTTAAACTTCAAACTATATTTAACAACAACGAACTTGCTTTAAGTGATGCAATAAGTAAAAGTTTGGAAATTATAAGTGATATGACAAACTACACTTCAGTAATTCTTGGTAAAGAATCAAGTGATAACAAATTGCAAAGAGTAGAAGTTGTTCCAATAACAAGTAGACAACTAATCGCTATTGTAATTACTGATAAAGGTCATGTTGAAAACAAGAATATAAATCTTGAAGAAAACATACCTGTAGAAGAAATATCTAAAACAACAGAATTGTTAAACAAAATGTTAATTGGGACGCCTATAGATGAAGTTCCTAGTAGATTAGAGTTTGAAATAAAACCTATAATTGGTAATTATGTTCAAAACTATGAAGTTGTATATAATGCATTTTATAATGCACTTACAAACTTCACTAATGAAAGGGACGTTAGATTTACAGGTAAAGCTAATATATTAAAACAACCGGAATTCGGAACAGTTGATGATGTTAAAAACATTATAAGTAAATTTGAAAGCAAAGATATGGTGAGTAAAATTGAAGAAAGTGACGATGAGGTTAAGGTATATATTGGTAGCGAATCTGAAATAGATGACAATGTAACAGTTGTTAAAACGAAATATAATGCTGGTGGTAGAGAAGGTACTATCGCAGTAATAGGTCCAAAAAGAATGGAATATGAAAGAGTAGTAAATATGCTTGAGTATCTAAAAGAAAATATAGAGAAAAAGTATAATAACGATAAATGATTTAAAGGAGAAAGTAAATGGCTAAAAGATCAAAAGACGAAGAAATAAAGAAAACAAATTGTGACGAAAGTTGCGATTGTGGATGTAATGAAGGAAACGAATGTAACTGCGAAGATGTACATGAAGAAGTAAAACAAGAAGAAAGCGGATGCGCAGGTTCATGCGATGGATGTTCAGGTTGTGGAACAATAGATCCAGAAATGGTAATTCAAATCCTTGAAAATAGAAATAAAGAATTAGAAGAAAAATATATGCGTTTACAAGCTGAATATTTAAACTTCAAAACAAGAACTCAAAGTGAAATAAGTAAAATGCTTCAATACGAAGGTGAATCATTCATCAAAGAAATCTTAGTAGTTAAAGATAACCTAGAAAGAGCTATTATGATGGATGACAATGATTTATCTGATGAAGTAAGTAAATTCTTAAGCGGATTTAAAATGATACTTGGAAATCTTACTGCTTTACTAGACAAATTCGAAGTTCGTGAAGTAGAGTGCTTAGGACTAGAATTTGATCCTCATGTAGCTGAAGCTGTACTTACTGAACACGATGAAAATAAACCTGAAAATGTAGTACTTGAAGTACTAACTAAAGGTTATAAATATAAAGATAAAGTTATTAGACATGCTATGGTAAAAGTAAATAAATAAAGGAGAGATGATAAATTTATGGCAAAAATTAATAAAGTTATAGGTATAGATTTAGGTACAACAAACAGTTGTGTTGCTGTACTAGAAGGTGGAGAACCAAAGGTTATCCCAAATGCTGAAGGAAATAGAACAACACCTTCAGTAGTAAGTTTTAAAAATGGAGAAGTAAGAGTTGGAGACGTTGCAAAACGTGAAGCTCAAACTTCAACAAATGTAATTAGTTCTATTAAGAGATTAATGGGTACGAAAGAAAAAGTAGAAGCAGAAGGAAAGAAATATACTCCAGAAGAAATAAGTGCTAAAATTCTTATGAACTTAAAAGAAACTGCAGAAGCTTATTTAGGCGGAGAAGTTACTAAAGCAGTTATTACTGTTCCAGCATACTTCAACGATGCTCAAAGACAAGCAACTAAGAATGCAGGTAAAATTGCAGGATTAGATGTTGAAAGAATTATAAATGAACCAACAGCTGCAGCACTTGCTTACGGACTTGATAAACAAGAAAATGCTCATACAGTTCTAGTATACGACTTAGGTGGTGGAACATTCGATGTTTCAATTCTAGAATTAGGTGATGGTGTATTTGAAGTTAAAGCTACAAGTGGTAACAACCATTTAGGTGGAGATGACTTCGATAAAGCTATTATGGATTACATTATTAGTGAATTCAAGAAAGAAAACGGAGTAGACCTATCTAAAGATAAACTTGCTATGCAAAGACTTAAAGAAGGAGCAGAAAAAGCTAAAAAAGATTTAAGTGGTGTTAAGACTACACAAATTAGCTTACCATTCATTACTCAAGGTGAAAATGGACCATTACATGTTGATATGACATTAACTAGAGCTAAATTTGAAGAATTAATTAATGATTTAGTAGAATCTACTAGAAAACCAGTTAGAGATGCTCTTAAAGAAGCTAAATTAACTAAGAATGACATTGATAAAGTATTACTTGTTGGTGGATCAACTAGAATACCATGTGTTCAAGATTTAGTTAAAGAAGAATTAGGAAAAGAAGGAAGTAAAGAAGTTAACCCAGATGAAGTAGTTGCTATGGGTGCTGCTATTCAAGGTGGTGTATTAACTGGAGAAGTTAATGACTTAGTACTTTTAGATGTTACACCTCTATCATTAGGTATTGAAACATTAGGAAACGTTATGACTGTATTAATTCCAAGAAATACAACTATTCCAACAACTAAGAGTCAAGTATTCAGTACTGCTGCAGATAATCAACCAGCTGTAGATATTCATATCTTACAAGGTGAAAGACCAATGGCTGCTGATAACAAGACTTTAGGACACTTCCAATTAACTAACATACCACCAGCTCCAAGAGGAGTACCACAAATCGAAGTATCATTCGATATTGATGCAAATGGTATTGTTAATGTTAAAGCTAAAGATTTAGGAACTAATAAAGAACAAGCAATCACAATTACAGCATCTTCAAATTTAAGTGAAGAAGAAATTGATAGAATGATGAAAGAAGCTGAAGCAAATAAAGAAGCAGATAACAAACGTAAAGAAGCTGCAGAAATTAAGAACGATGCAGAACAAATGGTATTTGCTGCTGAAAAAACATTAAAAGACTTTGGCGACAAAGTAAAAGATGATGAAAAAGAAGAGATAGAAAAACTTGTAAAAAATACTAAAGATGCTTTAGAAAAAGATGACAACGATGAAATTAAGAGTACAAGTGAAGAACTTTCTAAGAAAGTAATGGAATTATCAAGTAGAATCTATCAAGAACAAGCTGTTGAATCACAAAAAGCAAGCGAAAATGCATCAGAAGAAAAAGAAGACAAAAAAGATAAAAAAGACAATGTAAAAGATGCTGAATTCGAAGAAAAATAATTAGATAATTAACTGAGTTATGGGCTCAAACACTTGAGCCCTTAATTTATATAAAAGGAGAAACAATGGATAAATACAAATGGGACTTAACTAAATTATTTAAAAGTGATGAAGACTTTAATGAAACAATAAATAGAGTAACAAAACTATTAGATGAAATAGTTAAATACAAAGGAAGAATATTTGAAAGTGAAGAGACTTTATTAGAATTCTTAAAACTTGATACCGAGATAGATATATTAATAGAAAGAATATATATTTATGCATATCTTGGATACTATGACAACATGAGTGATGAAGAATTCTTAGTAAAGAAAGAAAAAGCTAATAATATAATGAATACTTCTTCAAGTGTAAGAACATTTGTAACTCCAGAAATTCTAAGTAAAGATTATAAAGAAGTACAAGAATTATTATCTAAAAATAAAGAACTAGAAAAATATAAATTTGCATTTGAAAAAATATTTAGAAGAAAAGAACATATACTTAGTGAACCTGAAGAATTATTGTTATCAAATGTAAGTGAAACATTTACAACTGCAAGAGATGCATTCAATGCATTAGATAATGTAGATATAGATTTAGGTTATATCAAAGATGAAGAAGGAAAGAAAGTAGAATTAACTTCTTCAAACTATGTAAGATATATTACATCAAAGAATAGAAATGTAAGAAAAAATGCATTTAAAAAAGATAATAAATATTATGAAAAACATATAAATACTTTAAGTGCTTTGTATGCAGGAAAAGTTAAAACAAATGCATTTATTTCAAAGACGAGAAAATATAATAGTATCTTAGAAATGTATTTATTCAGTGATAAAATAAGTAGAAAATTGTATGAAAATTTAATAAAAATCACAAATAAAAATACTAAATACTTAAAAGAATATTACAAATTAAAAGGAAAAGAACTTGGATATAAACTACATTTATATGATACATATGTAAATACATCTTCTATGCCTAAAAAAGATATTCCATATGAAGAAGGAATTAAAATAATTAATAAAGCATTATCTCCACTTGGAGAAGATTATTTAAAAGAATTTAATAGACTATTAAATAGTAATGTAGTAGATGTATATCCAAAAAAAGCTAAAAGAAGCGGTGCATTCGAATGGTGTACATATGGAGTAGATCCTTACGTATCATTAAACTATGAAAATGATATTGATTCAGTAAGTACACTTGCTCATGAAATGGGACATGCTATGCATAGTTATTATAGTAATACAAATCAAGATTACATAAATGCAGACTATCCAATCTTTTTAGCAGAAATCGCATCAACAGTAAATGAAGCATTACTTTCTAATTATTTAATTAAAAATAGTAGTGATAAAGATGAAAAAATATATTATCTAGTAGAATTTTTAGATAAATTCAAAGGAACTGTTTATAGACAAATGATGTTCGCTGAATTTGAATATATAATACATAAAATGTATGAAAAAGGTGAAGCAATTACTAAAGACTTATTATGTAAGACTTACTATGATTTAAACAAAAAAGAATTTGGCGGTGCTGTAGTAGTAGACAAAGATATTCAATATGAATGGTCAAAAATTCCACATTTTTATTCATCATTCTATGTTTATAAATATGCTACTGGATTCATAAGTGCACTTTTAATCGCAGATAAATTAGAAAAAGACAAAAACTTTAAAGATAAATATATAGAATTTTTAAGTAGTGGTTGTAGTGATTATCCACTAGAATTATTAAATAAACTTGGAATAGATTTAGCAGATGAGAATACACTAGATAACGCATTCCAACTATTTAATGAAAAAGTAAAATTACTAAATGAATATATGAATGGAGAGTAGTTATGGCAAAAAGAGATTATTATGAAGTTTTAGGTGTATCAAAAGATGCAACTGAAGCAGAAATAAAAAGTGCTTTTAGAAAAAAAGCTAAAGAATTTCACCCAGATCTAAATAAGAGTCCAGACGCACCAGAAAAATTCAAAGAAGCACAAGAAGCATATGCATGCCTTTCAGATAAAGATAATCGTGCTAAATATGATAAATATGGTCACGCAGCATTTGAAAATCCTTATGGAAATGCAGGCGGTGGAGCTAGCTATGGAGGCGGAGCTAATCCATTCGGAAACTTCGATTTCAGTGATATCTTTGATGATTTATTTGGCGGTTCAGGTTTCAGTTCATTTAGTGGATTTGGTGGTGGAAATAGATCATCATCAAGAGCTCGTAAAGGAAGCGATTCACTTTATGGAATGAAAATAGACTTTATGGAAGCTGTTTATGGTTGCAAAAAAGATATAGATTTAGAATACTATGAAAATTGTGAAGATTGCGATGGCTTAGGTGGTCATGGAGAAACAACTTGTTCAGAATGTAATGGTTCAGGATATGTTGTAAGACAAACAAATACAATCTTTGGAGCAATGCAAAGTAGAACAGTATGTCCAGAATGCAACGGAAAAGGAAAAACTTATAAAACAAGATGTAACACATGCAAAGGCAATGGAAAAATCAAAGTACAAAAAACAATCACAATTGATATTCCAGCTGGTATAGATAATGGAGAACAACTAAGATTAAGTGGAAAAGGTGAACCAGGAGTAAATGGTGGACCAAATGGAGACTTATATATTGAAATTAGAATTAAACCAGATGACAATTATAAAAGAGAAGGAAACGATATATATTTAGAAGTACCAGTTACTATAACAGATCTATGTTTAGGTGCAACTAAAACAATAAAAACAATTGATGGATACGTAGATTTAAAAATTAAAGATGGAAGTCAACCAGGAGATATCCTTAGAATAAAAGGAAAGGGTATCAATAATCCAGATTCTTGGAAAAAAGGAGACTTCTATTGTGTACTTAAACTAATAATTCCAACAAGTCTATCAAGAAAACAAAAACAAATCCTAGAAGAACTTGAAGACACAGATCTAGAAGATTCAAGCGAATTCAAGAAATTTGCAAAATTAAATAAATAGTCAGTTAATACTGACTTTTTTAATAGAAAAATCTAATATAAATTGAATTTTATGCCAAAAAATGATATAATATGAACGTTTTTTAAATAAATTGCAAAAAAAAGAAGTGTTTTGAAACTTTTCTTCGTATATATATTATTAGGAGGGAAAATGGCACATATTAGTCCTAAAATCATTGCTGAAGTAAAATCTAGAAATAGACTAGAAGATGTTTTAAGAAGTTATGGCGTAGAACTTGATAGTAGAAATAAAGCATTATGTCCATTTCATAAAGAAAAAACTCCTTCATTTAGTGTAAAACCAGATGAACAAATATTTACTTGTTTTGGTAAATGTAACTTCACTGGAGATGTATTCACATTTGTTGAAAGAAAAGAAGGAGTAACAAGACTTGAAGCAATAAAGATTTTAGCTGATAGAGTGGGAATAAAAATAGACAATACTGAAGTTAAAAAAGTAAACACAAAGTTTCAAACATACTACGAAATTAATGACACAGTAAATAAATATTTCAAGAACACACTTTTATCTAAAGAAGGAACTGAAGCATTAAAATACTTAACTGAAAGAAATATGTCTAAAGAATTAATTAGTGAATTTAATATTGGCCTTTCTAGTTCAAACAAACTGTATAACATCTTATCCAAAAAATATAAAAAAGAAGATTTATATGACATAGGATTAATTAAACAAATAAATGGTAATTTCTACGACACATTTCAAAATAGAATAATATTTCCAATCATAGATGAGAATAATAACATAGTAGCTTTTTCAGGAAGAAAATATTTAAGTGAAGACTTAAAAGACGATCACTTACCAAAATATCTTCATTCAAAAGAAAGTGAAATATTTAAAAAAAGTGGTATTTTATATAATATCAATAACGCAGATGCATTTATTAGACAAAGTAAAGAAATAGTACTTACTGAAGGATTTATGGATACTATAAGAATGTCATCTATAGGTTATAAAAATGTAGTAGCTCTAATGGGAACAGCATTTACAAAAGAACATCTAGATAAAATACTAAAATATAAATGCAAAGTAATACTAAACCTAGATCAAGATGAAGCAGGAGTTACAAATACAATTAAAATCGGAGATGAACTTCTAAAACACAATATAGATTCAACAGTAATAGTATTTGAAGATTATAAAGATAGTGATGAATTCATAAGTAAAAAAGGAAAAGAAGCATTTGATATAGCTTACAATAATAGACTTTCCTTCATAGATTTTAAACTTAAATACTTAAAATCAAGTAAGAACATGAAAGATTCAGTCGAAGTAAGTAAATATATAAATGAAGCAATAGATTCCTTAGAACAAATAGATGATGACATTTTAAGAGAACTAAAGATAAATGAAATATCTAAAGAATTTGATATTGATGATTCAGTAATAAGAAATAAGATAAAAGTAAAAGAAGTAAAAACAAAAAAAGAAGAACCAAAGAAACAAGAAGAAGTAAAAAGATATAATAAATATGACATAAGTGAAATAAGAATATTATATTTAATGTTAAATTATGACGATGTTATATTGTACTTTGAAAATTCACTTGGATACTTAATAAATCCTAAAAGATCAAATCTTGCCTACAAAATAATAGAGTTTAGAAATGATAATGGATACTTTAATCTATTTGACTTCGAAGACTCAATACTAGAAGATAAAGACTTAAATGATACACTTGATGAAATAAAAAAATATCATAACAATAAAGAATATACAAATGAAGAACTTGAAGATTATATAAATACTATAAAAGAATACTCAGTAAAAAAACAAATAGAAAAACTAAAACAAGAAATGAAAGACACCTTAGATATAAATAAAAAAATAGAGATTGCTAAAAAAATAGAGAATATAAATAAGGAAGTGTTAAAATGGTAAATAATATTAAAACATTTGAAGAAAGACTAAAAGAATTAGTAAGTGATGGTAAAAAACAAGGATACTTAACTTATGAACAAATAGCTAAGAAAACTATTGATTTAGATTTAGATGCTAATGCATTAGATCAACTATATAATACATTAAGTGAAAATCAAATCGAAGTAAGAGCTGAAGATGAAGAAGACGGTTCTCCAATAGATTTAAAAAATGATATTATAATCGATGATGTACCAGATGAAAGTAAGGACATGAGTGTTAATGACAACGTAAGAATGTACTTAAAAGAAATAGGTAAAATAAGTCTTCTTAGTCAAGAAGAAGAACAAGAGTTATCAAGAAGAGTAGCAGAGGGAGATGAAAAAGCTAAAAATATCTTAGCTGAATCTAACCTTCGTTTAGTTGTTTCAATTGCTAAACGTTATGTAGGACGTGGACTTTTATTCTTAGACTTAATTCAAGAAGGAAATATAGGTCTTATGAAAGCAGTTGAAAAATTCGATTATGACAAAGGATATAAATTTAGTACTTATGCTACATGGTGGATTCGTCAAGCTATAACTCGTGCACTTGCAGATCAAGCAAGAACAATTCGTGTACCAGTTCATATGGTAGAAACAATCAATAAAATGGCACGTATTGAAAGACAAATGACTCTAGAATTAAATAGAGAACCAACTGATCAAGAGCTATCTAAGAAAATGGGACTATCAGTAGATAAAATTGCAGAGATTAGAAAGATAAGTCAAGACCCAGTATCACTAGAAACACCAATAGGTGAAGAAGATGACTCTCATTTAGGAGATTTCCTTGCTGATGAAAGAACAATGTCACCAGAAGAATTCGCAACATACGAAATATTAAAAGATGAATTACGTGAAGTATTAGATACACTAACAGTACGTGAAAAAGAAGTATTAGAATTAAGATTTGGCTTATTTGATGGTTCAAGTCACACACTAGAAGAAGTAGGAAAACAATTCAAAGTTACTCGTGAAAGAATTAGACAAATCGAAGCAAAAGCTCTTAGAAAACTAAGACACCCATCAAGAGCTAAAAAACTAAAAGATTTCTTAATTGAATAGAATTGAAACAATATATTCATTCATAGATTTAGATGATAGAGTAGTAGATGTAGGGTGTGATCAAGCAAAACTAGGAATACTACTAGCAAAAAGAAATCAAAAATCTATCGCAAGTGATATAAGTAAAAAAGTAATAGAAAAAGCTTCACTTGATATAAGAAAATTAGGTTTAGATAACTTAATAGATTTAAGAATATCTAATGGTCTTTCAAACATAAAAGAGGGTGAAGCAGATACACTAGTCTTATCAGGAATGGGAACTCATAAAATATTAGAAATATTAAATAATACCAATCTTAGATTTAAAAAGATAATAACTATTTCTAATAACTATCACGATATATTGAGAAATAAAATGAATGAATTAAACTATAAAGTAGAAATAGAACAAATAATTCTAGAAAATAATAAATATTATAATTTAATACTATTTACTGAAGGAACAAAAAAATATTCTAAAAAAGAACTAACTTTAGGACTTAATCACAAAGATAATAATTTATATAAAGAATATCTTAATTACTTATTAAATAAATATAAAAAAATAAAAGAAAGTTCTAAAGATAAAAATACTAAAATAGATGAAATTATATCTCTAATAGAAGGTACTATTAAATAGTACTTTTTATTTTATGTGTAATATGCTAAAATTTATAATTGGAAGGTGATAAAAATGAGAAAGTATTTAAAATATGTATTATGTTTATGCTTATTATTTATGCTTTGTGGATGTAGTGAGGAGGAAGTAAAAATGAATTATACCACTGAAGAAGTAAATGGAAAAACAGTTTTCAATATTGAAGACAAAAAATATATAGAAAGTGAAGAAGAAACAAATTTTGTTAAGATTGATACTGATGGTTATGGAATAATGATAGCTGAACTTTATCCTGATGTAGCTCCTATAACAGTAGAAAACTTCAAAAGTTTAGTAAAAGATAAATTTTATGATGGCATTATCTTCCATAGAGTTATTAAAGACTTTATGATTCAAACTGGTGATCCTACTGGTACAGGTATGGGTGGAAGTGAAAAAGAAATCAAAGGTGAATTTAAAAATAACGGAATAGAAAATAATTTATCTCATACAAGAGGAGTTCTTTCAATGGCAAGACGTGGAGGAAATCCTGATACTGAAGAAACAATGAATTCAGCATCTAGTCAATTCTTTATAGTTCATCAAGATTCAGATTTCTTAGATGGAAACTATGCATCATTTGGAAAACTACTAAATGGTTATGATGTTCTTGATAAAATAGCTACTACTGAAACTAATAGTAGTGATAAACCACTTAAAGATATCAAAATGAACACTATAAGATTTGTTACTTTATATGAGGAATAAAAATGATATTATTAGATGGAAAAAGTTTAAGTGCTAAGATAAAAGATGAATTAAAAGGAAATATTAATTCTTACGTTCAAACACCAATATTAGCTGTTATAACTATAGGTGATGATGCAGCTAGTGAAGTATACGTAAAAAATAAAAGAAAAGCATGTGAGTATGTAGGAATGAGCTTCTTACACTTAGATTATGCAAGCTGTGTAAAAGAAGAAGTTGTTATTAAAAAAATAAAACAACTAAATAAAGATAAAAGTATAAATGGTATTATAGTACAATTACCTATACCAAAAAACTTTAATGTTTCAAAAATCATTAACACAATAGATCCATCAAAAGATGTAGATGGACTTACAAATACTCAAGCAGGAAAACTAATTCAAAATGAAAAATGCTTAATTCCATGCACACCTAAAGGTATTATGGAAATATTTAAAGAATATAAAATCGATTTAGAAGGAAAACATGTAGTAATAGTAGGTAGAAGTAATTTAGTAGGTAAACCACTAATGCTAGAATGCTTAAATAAAAATGCAACTGTAACTATGTGTCATAGTAAAACAATAAACTTAAAAAGTTATACTAAAAATGCAGACATTCTCGTAGTCGCAGTAGGTAAAAAATATTTAATAGACAAAACTATGGTAAAAAAAGGTTCTGTCATTATTGATGTTGGTATTAATAGAATAGATGGAAAACTTTATGGAGATGTTAATCCTAATGTAGAAGAAGTTTGTGGATACTTAACACCAGTACCAGGAGGAGTAGGACCAATGACAGTATCAATGCTTCTTAAAAATACATTTGCAGCCTATAAAAATCAAAATGGAATAGTTGATATGTTTGATTTAAACCTATAAAAAAAGACTTAAGATTTCTCTTAAGTCTTTTAGTTTACTATCTATTATAGAATTCAACGATTAATGCATCATTAACTTCAGAATTTAATTCTTCACGTTCTGGATATCTTACATAAGTACCACATTTCTTAGTTTTATCAACTGATACATAAGCAGGAATATTAATATCCATATTAACACATTCATTAATTACTGGATGATCAAGTGAATTTTCTTTAACAGAAATAACACTACCAACTTTAACTCTGAATGATGGAATATCAACTTTCTTACCATCAACTAAGATATGTCCGTGATTAACGATTTGTCTTGCAGCTCTTCTAGTTTTAGCAAATCCCATTCTATATACTAAGTTATCTAATCTACTTTCTAAAAGTATTAATAAGTTAGTACCATGAATTCCTTGCATCTTACCAGCAGCATCAAATGTTTTTCTGAATTGTTTTTCAGATAGTCCATACATAAATCTAACTTTTTGTTTTTCTTGTAATTGAACACCATATTCACTAAGTTTCTTTCTACTAGTTCCATGAATTCCAGGAGCAGTAGGTTTCTTTCTTAATTCTTTACCAGTTTCAAGTGTTGAAAAACCATATCTTCTAGATTTTTTAAATGCAGGTCCGATATATCTTGACATAGTATTTTGTTCCTCCTTCTACAAATATTTGTATTAAAGGCCACCATATAAATCATAGGGAGTTTCTTAATTACTTTCGCTTTGGCAGAAGTTACTTATATTTTTTCAAAGAAACACATTACAATTTATTTAGGCACTGCCAAATAAATACTTAGTAAATTATATAATATTTTTTTCTAAAAATCAACAAATTATTAGTATATTTCCCATAAATATGCTATAATTTTAGTACGGAGAGTGATAAAATGGCAAAAAATAATATGGGAATTAAGTATAAAAGACCAAAAAGAGAAAGAAATAAAGTAGATTATACTATGACAGAAAATGATGGTTTTAAGAAATTCTTTATCACATTGGCATCTGTTTTAGTATTTATAGGAGTTCTATATCTAGGAGTTTTAGGTTTAGAAAAATTAGGCGTATTTGAAGAAGGATACACAAAACCAAGCAAAGGTGCTACTGAAATAAGTGATGAATACATTATGATCGGGACAGTATTCAATAGACCCGAAAAAGAATATTTAGTTCTATTTGATGACTATTCTAAAAATTTAAATCCTTATATCAATACTTTAGCTGAAAATAATAAATTACGAGTATACAAAGTTGATATGAGTAAATCAGAAAATATTAAATATAGTAGTGAAGATGAAAATAAGAATCCAAAAAATGATAATGATTTAAAAATTAATGGTTTAACATTAATTAAAATATCTAATGGAAAGGTTTCTGAATACATCACTGGTGAAGACAAGATAGAAGAATACTTAAAATAATGAAAGAAGAACTAGCAAAAGTTTGTAAAATTATAGAAAATGAAAATCTAAAAAATTGTAATACCTATAAATTAGAATGCACATGTTCATATATTGTTTTTCCAAGTACATTAGAAGAATTAAAGAAAATAATAAATATATTAAAAGAATATAAAAGTAAATGGTTTATATTAGGTAATGGCTCAAATATAATTTTACCAAGTTATTATGATGGAGTAGTTATAAAACTAAGTAACTTTAATAAATGTGAAATTAATGAAAATAATATATATGTAGAGAGTGGATATATGTTAAATAAACTTGCTCAAGAGCTTTCTAATAAAGGATATACTGGTATAGAGTGGGCAACAGGTATTCCAGGAACAATAGGCGGATCAATTTGTGGTAATGCGGGAGCATACAAATCATCAATGAGTGATATTATAACAGATGTAACACTTCTTGATAATGATAACGTTATTACACTTAATAATCAAGATTTAAAATTTGGTTATAGAACATCTATTCTTAAAAATAAAAAAGATTTAATAGTTCTTTCATGCAATATAAATCTAAAAAAAGGAAATATAGATGAAATTAAAAAAACTATAGAAGAAAGAACCTTAAAAAGAATTGAAACTCAACCGCTTGAATATCCATCTTGTGGAAGCGTATTTAGAAATCCAGAAGGTATGTCATCAGGAAAATTAATAGATGATCTAGGACTAAAAGGATACATGATAGGTGGAGCAAAAATAAGTGAAAAACACGCAAACTTCATAATCAATTATAATAATGCAACCAGTGAAGACATAATTAAACTAATTAACTTAATTAAAAGCGAAATAAAAAAGAACTACGATATAGACTTAGTTCTAGAACAAGAAATAATAAAATAAAAGTGACTCATCAAAGTCACTTTTAATTTTAAATTAATTACTTTTTTTTGTTGATTTAATTTCTTTAGTTGACATTCTAACTTTTTTTCCATCAACTACAACTGTTTGTAAATTAACTTTTTGAGTTTTTTTAGTTGCCTTTAATGAAAAAGGTCTATTTTGTGAACTCATATTTTTTCTATTTGATATATTCTTTGCCATTTTTTACTTGCCTCCTCTTTTTAAGCCAAATATAATTTAACATACTTTTTCATTTAAGTAAAGTAAAAATTGACTTTTTGCCCTCTTTTTAGTAGAATAAGCATTAAAGTTGGGGGTAAGTATGGAAAAAAAAGAAACAAAAAGATACGCATTAGTAGAATATTTAGGTACTGTTAAGAGAGAATATAGTACAAAAGAAGAATATCAAGAATTACTAAAAACAATAGAAAGATATAACAATAGAAAGACTCACAAGAATTTTTATGGAAATATAACCACAGAACTAAAAAATGGAAAAATATCAGTGACTGTTCATATATATCATAGGCTTACTGAAAAAATGGGAATAAGTGATATAGATCATTTCACAGAAGGATTTGAAGAAGCAGAACTTATTGAGTATTTTAAAAATATAACAGCCTCTAAATCAGTTGAACCAGATATAAATATATGTTATTTTGAGAACAAAGATGCAAAAGATGAAAGAATAGGAGAAGAACATTTCGAAAGAAGAATTAAATATTTACCAATTTTATATAAAGGAGACTTACCATTCTTAGATAAAACTTATATAAAAAAATGCTTAATTTCTCATGCGAAAAATAATGACTACGGATTCTTTAAAGATTTAGCAAATGAGTTTGCTCCATATAAAGTAGTATCAGAAAATATAGAAGAACTTTTTAGTGTAATACAAAAATGCCAATTTGAAGGTTGTTATCAAATGGAAATGGCAAATGCAGCTTATAGGTTATATAATAATTTAATTATCGAAAGAGATAGTGAAGGAAGAATAATAAGACTTAAAAATGGAGAATACCAAATAAGTAGAAGAAGACAAAGAGACTATGGATTCTTTATTAGAGACTATAATATGTTTGATTCAAGAAGAAAAATTCCAACAAGATATAATAAACGTATAAAACCAGAAGAAAACATAAAATTAAAAAAATCACAAAAACCAGTAGAAGAGTAATAATTCGACAAAATTTGCTCTTCTTTTTTTATATACTAATTTTGGTGATGAAATGATATATATAGACGAATTAATAATATTAAATTTTATAATTGACTTTTTAATACTAAAAACAACATCAAAAATATTAAAATTAAATACAACTAGATTAAAAATAATACTATCTAGTTTGTTTGGAGAAATATCTTTACTGTATTTATTTATTAACTTAAATAATATAGAATTAACTATTTTTAAATTATTAATTGGTATCATTATGAACTTAATAGCTTTTGGATTTAATGATATTAAAGAATTTGTAAAAAATTTAATTTATTTTTATATGTTCTCATTCTTTTTAGGAGGTACTCTATATTATTTAAAAATAGAATCACTAGTAAAATATCAATATTATTTGATACTTATACCACTTATTATGAATATATTAAAATATTTTACATATAATCTAAAGAATATAATAAGTTTAAGACACAAAGTAACTATATATTTAAAAAATGGTAAGATTTTATATTTAAATGGATATATGGATACTGGAAACACATTAAAAGATCCTTATAGTAATAAAAATGTAATAATAATTAACAAAGAAATAAATGAAAATTATTTTTTAGTACCATTTAAAACCATAGATAATTCATCCTTCATTAAATGCTTTAAACCTAAGAAAGTATATATAGATGGATTAGGTGAAAGAAATGATATAGTTGTAGGTATTTCAAATAAAAAATTTAAAGGTTTTAATTGCCTATTAAATTATAATCTTATGGAGGAATAAATGTTAGAAAAAATATTAAATAAGTTTTTTAGGAAAGAAGAAGTCTTTTTTGTTGGAAGTACCGATATTCTTCCACCGCCATTAAAAAAGGATATTGAAGAAGATTTGGTAAGAAAAAGTAATATGGGGGATTTAGAAGCTAGAAATAAACTTATAGAACATAATTTAAGGTTAGTTGTATTTCTTGCAAAGAAATATGATAATACAATATACGATTTAGAAGATTTAGTATCAATAGGGACAATCGGATTAATAAAGGGAATCAAAACTTATAAATTAGATAAAAACATAAAGTTAGCTACTTATGCATCAAGATGTATTGATAATGAGATATTGATGTTTCTGAGAAAAAATAAAAAAAGAATGAGTGAAGTAAGTTTTGAGGACTCAGTTAATTTAGATAGTGAAGGAAATGAATTACACATAGAAGATATTTTTGGTACTGAAGAAGATTTAGTAGAAAAGTCAATCGAATGTAAAGATGACAAATTACTATTAGCAAGTGAAGTTAAAAAGTTAGATGAAAGAGATAAAGAAATAATAGAATTAAGATATGGACTTTCAGGAAAAAAAGAGTTGACGCAAAAAGAATTAGCAGAAAAATTAAATATTAGCCAATCTTACATTTCAAGAATAGAAAAAAAGGTAATTAAAAAATTAAAAGCCATAATGAAAATATAGAGATAAACTTTATATTTTTTTTAATTTTAACTTGTTTTTAAATATAGAGATGTGCTAAAATATCTATAGTATATGACATAAAAGGAATTGGAGGAATAGAAATGTCAAATAATTATGATGATTACGGCTACGAAGATAAAGATTATGATAACAGTGGCGCAGCTAAAAAAAGACTATTCATTGGTTTTTTAGTTGTAGCAGCAATAATAATAGTTATTATTTTATTCTTAAAGGGATGTGCTGGTGGTAATAAAAAACCAAGTAATGATCCAACAACACCAACTTTTGATTATGAAAAAACACTATTAGAGGCAGGAAAAAAATTCTATGAAAATAATGCAGACTTAGCTCCAGTTGCAAAAGGTGAATGCAGCACAGTTGAATTAAACACATTAGTTTCAAAAGGACTTATAAATCCTGAAAATTTCACTACATGTGATAATTCAGAAACATATGTAAGAGTATGTGTACTACCAAATGGTACAAAACAATATACACCATGGTTAAAATGTAGTGATAAAGATTCAAATTCTGAATATGGAGATGAGAAAGAAGGAACTATATCAGATATTAAACCAGATGAAAGTTTGGTAAGATTTACATTCATGCCTAAGAGATTAAAAGCAGGAAGTCAAAACTTAGGTGCAGTTGAAGAGTTATGGAAAGAAGATATAAAATATACTTCTTATAAAACTTTAGCTACTGTAAAATATTATAGATATAGAGATCAATTGTTTACTTGGAAAATTCAAGATAAAACATATTATACTTCAACAGGTGAAAAGAAAAATGCTAAAGATGTAAATGAGTATTATACAGTTGCACCAAATAGCAATTATAACTTACATGATAATAAAACTGATAATGCATATAAATGGTTCACAGTAACAGGTGGAAGTAAAGTATGGGCATTAGATAAAAATGGAAATAAAATACCAAGTCAAACAGCAATCGGTGATTATACATACCCAGGTGAAACATTAATAGCAAATCATGAAAAGAGAACAGTAACAGGAACAACAACAGCACATCACTATTATATTTGTGGTAAGTATAGTACATCAACTGAAAAGAAATATCAATTAGACAAAAAATGTGGAGAAGGAACTGATACACAACTTAAATATACATTTGAAGAATTCTATACTTGTGGATATGGAGATGTAGTTGATATTGAAGCAGGAAGAGTTAAAAAAGGTGAAACATGTTCTACATATAGTGATTGGAAATTAACATTTGAACAATGTAATGAATCATTACCTACTTGTAGAAAAGTTACTCCAGTATATTACTATTATTGGTATAAATTAACTAATGGAACTAAAAAATATTATCCATCAGGAAGTACAAGTGCTAGTGGAGAAAAGGTATACTACACAAGCGCTCCAGTAAAAGATGCTGTAAAGGACTTAAATACTAAAGCAACAGCATACAAATGGTACAAAGCAACAGAAAGTGAAACAACTGAATATACAGCAGTTGCTCCAAGTAATTATCCAGATGCTACAAAGACAAGTAAATCAAAATGGAGTGATTGGTCAAGTTGGACAACTAAGAATCCAAGTACAAGCGATGGAAGAACAAGACAAATCGAAAACAAGACAAAAATTAGATTACAAGAAATTAAAGGAACTAACGAAGCAAGTTGGGAAAATTTAAGTCAAACATATGTAACAGAAGAAGAAATGATAACAATATATAGAAATAACAAATATGATGTAAATTCACTTCAAGATATAAATAACAATGGAGAACTTAAATACGATATAAAAATGATTATTAGAAACAAAAAGGAGGCTAGTCGATAATGGATAAAGTTAGAGAACTAGAAAGTAGATTACAAGAAGCACTAAGAGAAGATTTAGATTTAACTGTAGTTGGATATGTTGACTTAGATGCTGCTTGGAGAAAAATTGATGAAATTAAAAATGAAGCAAATGAAGTAATAAGTGATTTAATAATTGGTGCCTCAAGAGATGAAAATGGAAGATTTGTATCAAAAAATAATATATCATTTGATGTAGATGAAATAGCTGCTATTTCAGTAGGAATAAAAGAAATTACAGATAAAGCATATGCAAGAATATCTGTAATAGCAACTGAGGAACGTAGAAAAAAAGATTTATTTGCTGAAAAATTCTCAAATAGAAGAAACGTAAGAGAAGCAATTAGAGTTAATAACTCTATGATAAAGACATTAGAAGCTGAAATTAAATCTATCAAAACTCAATTAGGAGATCCAGGACTTACTGACGAAATGATAGCTGATTTAGCTAGTCGTGGAATAGAATTTAAACCTAGTGAAAGCAAACTTTCACCAGAAAAAATATATTATTTAGAAAATGAATTAAAAGCTAAAGAAGCTTCATTACAATCATTTAAAGATGCAAATGAAGTATATAAACATCAAGAAGAAAAATTAACTTCTGAAATGGAAATATTAAGAAATGGTGGAAAATTAGAAGAAGTTCTAGAAGAAGAAAAAGTAGAAGAAAATGTTGAAGATATAGTTAAAAATGAAACTGAGGAGAAAAAGGAAGAAAAAGAGCAAGAAAAGACTTCAATCGAACCAATTGTTCCTCCAGTTAATTTTGAACCAGTGAAAGAAGAAACAAAGGAAGATGAAAAATCTTCTGTAGTTGCTCCAATACTTCCACCAGAAGCTATTGATACTCATGAAATTACACCTGATGATTTTCCAACAGTAGATGAGGATGGAACTGAAGAAAAGGAAGATGAGGAAGAAGCTGTAATTACTCCAATTCTTCCACCAGATAGAATAGAAACAGATGGATTAAATCCAGAAGATGATGTTGAAGAAGCATCAGAGGAAGAAGAAAAAGAAGACGAAGATGAAAAGGAAGCTCCAATTCCAGTACCTATTGAAGAAGAGGAAGAAGAGTATGAAAAATCATCTGCAAAACCAGGATTATGGAAGAAAGTTGGACAAATGCTTGTAAAAGCCGCAGCATTTATATCAATTTTAGGAACTGCATTCCATACAGGTTTATTAGTTAATCAAGGACAAAAACAACATGCTGAAACAATAGATGCAATTAATAGAATAGGTCAAATTGAAGTTGATGAAGATGAAAACACAAAGGAAGATGATACTCCCAGTGATGGGGATGACAAGGTAGAAGATGCCGATTCCCCAACTATTGATCCAGCTCCAACACCACATCCAGAACCTGTAAAACCGGATCCAATTCCAGTAACACCAACACCAGATCCAACTCCAACACCAGATCCAACTCCAACACCGGATCCAACTCCAACACCAGATCCAACTCCAACACCAGATCCAACTCCAACACCGGATCCAACTCCAACACCGGATCCAACTCCAACACCGGATCCAACTCCAACACCAGATCCTGGACATGATGACGATGACGACATGCATTTAGATGAAGGAGATGTAGCGTATAATGAGGAGAATGGAGTGTATGTAGATTCTGATGGACATACATATAGAATAAATCCAGATGGCTCATTAACAAGATTAGATGATCAAGAATTAGATCATAATGATCAAGGCGAGTCTATAGTAGGAGAAGATGAATTAAATCCAGAAATACCAAAAGAAATGCCAGTTATTGGTAATGTAACAACTGGAGAAGATATGACTGATGAAGAAATAGATCGTTTAGATGATGCTATAAATTCAAATCCAGAAGATTTGCTAGATGAAAGTGTTTCTGAAAAAAATGCAGAACCTGCAACAGCTGAAGATTATACACAAGCTGAAGAAGATCAAACTAAATATGAGGAAGCAACACAAACTGAATTAGATAGTTGGTGGGACGAAATAACTAGCAAATTAGATGCTGTAAATGACGAAGAAAAAGAAATGCGTCGTTAATGTAATCACTAATAAGGAGGAAAAAAGAATGGAAAATTTAACAAATCAAGTATTAAAATTAGCAAGCGGTAAACAATATTTTGTAATAAGACAAGCATCATATAAAGGTGTAACATATTTCTTAGCTGCTGAAATTACTCCAGATGGTGAAGACTTTACAAATAACTTCCTATTCTTTGAAAACATCGAGAAAGATGGAAAATCAAAAGTAAAAGAAGTTAAAGATCCAGCTATCTTAGAAGTATTAGCTAAAAACATTAAATTAGATTAATGAATAAAAATATTAAAATTCTTTCAATATATTATTGAAAGGATTTTTTTTATGGCAAAGAATAAAGTAGAAATAACAGGCATTAATACAAGTACCTTAAAGACACTAAATAGTGATGAGATGAATGATTTATTTATTGAATTACAAAAAGGCAATAAAAGTGCTAAAAATGCGCTAATAGAAGGTAATTTAAAATTAGTATTAAGTATATTAAAAAAATATCAAAATAGATGTGATAACTTAGATGATTTATTTCAAATAGGAACAATAGGTCTTATAAAAGCAATAGATAACTTTGATCTTTCATTTGGTGTTAAATTTAGTACATATGCTGTTCTTATGATAGAAGGAGAAATAAAAAGATATATAAGGGATAATAACCAAATAAGAATATCAAGAACTATAAAAGAACTTTCTTATCAAATAATAAATTACAAAGAAACATACTTAAAACAAAATGGAATATATCCAACTAACGATGAAATATGTTCATACTTTAATATAACACCTTACGAATTATATAATGTACTATCTTCACTAACAGAACCAATGAGTATATTTGAACCTATTTATAATGATGGAGGAGACACTATATATTTACTAGATCAATTAGAAGATAAAACTACTAAAGATTTAAATGAATTATTATCTTTAAGAGAAGCACTAGGTAAAATAAAAGAAAGAGAAAGAATTATAATAGAAAAAAGATACATAGAAGGCTTAAATCAATCAGAGATAGCTGAATACTTAGGAGTGAGTCAAGCTCAAGTATCTAGAATAGAAAATAGTGCCCTAACTAGTATTAAAAAATTAATATTGTAATATACTTTAATATGAAATTATCAGAATTACAAAGAAAAGATATTATTAATATAAAAGATGGTAAAAAAGTAGGCAGAATTATAGATGTAGAATTTGATCCATCTAATGGCTATATGATAAAGTTTGTTATAGAAAGAGCACACTTTGTTAGAAATTTATTAAGTACAAGTGAAAATCTTTCTATAAAATTTACTCAAATAAAAAAATTAGGAGAAGATGTAATACTTATAGATATATCATAGAAAATATGTTAAAATACAAATTATGAAAAAGAAATATATTATCATTAGTTTATTAATTTTATTATTAATATTATTTGATCAAGGAATAAAGTTATTAGTATTAAAAACTATAGTAGATAAACCAGTTATTATAATAGATAATTTTTTAAAGTTTATTTATGTTAAAAATACTGGAGCTGCTTTTGGCTTTTTAGGTAATAGTACTAATATTCTTGTAATATTAACAGTAATGCTTCTTTATTATTTAATTAATGAAATAAAAAGAAACATAGATTCAAAGTTATCTATTGTATCCCTTTCGTTAATAATAAGCGGAGCAATTGGTAACTTGATAGATAGACTATTTAGAGGATATGTAATAGATTATATTTCTTTTACATTATTTAAAAGAGAAATGGCTGTATTTAACGCCGCAGATATATTTATAACATTTGGTGTTATATTACTTATGTATATAATAATAAGGGATGGTAGAAGTGAAAGAATTAGTAGTAGAAGAAAAAGATAATTTAAAAAGATTAGATATATTTTTAACAGAAAATACTGAAGAAAGTAGAAGCTTTTTATTAAAGAATATTAAGAGTGGTAAAATAACTGTTAATGATAATATTGTTAAAGGCGGATATACTTTAAAAACTGGAGATATAATCAAAATAGGAGATTTAGAAGTAGATACAACTATTAAAGGAGAACAAATACCTCTTGATATTCTTTATGAAGATGATGATATTATGGTAGTAAATAAAAAGAGTGGTATGGTAGTACATCCAGGTAATGGTAACTACACAGGCACTCTTGTAAATGCATTAATGGGCTACACAGAAGATTTGTCAAATGAAGGTGGAGATAATAGATGTGGTATAGTTCATAGAATAGATAAAGATACATCAGGTATACTTTTAATAGCTAAAACAAACGAAGCACATAGAATACTTTCAGAAGACTTTAAGAATAAAAATATAAAAAGGAAATACATTGCATTAGTTCATGGAATTATAGATAACAATAAAGGTAAGATTGTTGCTCCAATAGGCAGAAGTAAAGTAGATAGAAAGAAAATGTGTGTAACTGACGAAAATGCAAAAAATGCAACAACAAACTTTACAGTACTAGAAAGATATAAAAATGCAACTTTAGTAGAATTAATACTTGAAACAGGAAGAACTCATCAAATAAGAGTTCACATGGAATATATTGGACATCCAGTAGTAAACGACCCAACATATGGTAAAAAGAAAATAATAAATAATTATGGTCAAATGCTACATGCAGAATATTTAGGATTTAATCATCCAATTACTAAAAAGTTTATGGAATTTTCATGTCCTCCAGAAAAAGAATTCATGGAAATATTAGATATGTTTAAAAATTCATGAAATATATAGTTGCCATTAATATAAAGGCGTAAATACTATAAATAATATAAGGTATCAAAAAATAAGAAGAAGTTTTTGATATCTTTTTAGTCTCAATAAACAAAAATATACTAGATAACATTACTATAGTAGTTATAGCAAATCCTAAGAATGGACTCATCAAATAAAAGAAAAAATACATAAATAATTGATTAGCAAAATAATTAGTAAGTAGTATATATAAGTAATCTTTATTTTGAAGCAGTTTAACTTTATTAACTATAATAACGATACTAATAGTATTAAGTATGTAAATAATAAACCATATAATACTTATCCATTTACCACTAAGAGCAAAAACAGGTAGTTTTAGTAAACTGTAAAATTCAGGATCATATTTAAAAATAAGTCCACTAAGTAACCAAAAAAATAGTATAATAATAAATAATAGTATTTGTTTAAGATATGTTTTCAAAATTATCACCTCTTTACTAATACTATGATTAATAGTAAAATATTATTATTGAAAGGAAGCATTATGAATATAAAAATAGATAAAAAAGATGATGTTATATTAAAGATACTACATTATTTCATAACTGAAGAAGATTATAAACCAATAATAATTAATGGTCTTGAAAATGAAATATGGCTAGAAAATATGCAAAGTGATTTAAAACTAATTAGAATTAATACTAATTATATACATAACGAAGAACAACTAAAGACAGACATGTATAAAGCACAAACAATAATGAAAAGTATCAAAAAAAATACATTCTCTCTAAGAATGAATATGTTAAATTTACTTTTAGATACTGGAGAGAGTGTTAAAGTAATAGATGCTAAAAATATTGAAACAATCAAAATAGATAAAATAAACGATTTCAAAAAGAATAAATTTGTTAAGGAATTCTTTCCAAAAGTTAGTGATGCAGAACTAACTGATCAGGTTGATCCAGTAGAATTCTTTAAATTAACTGAAGATATGAATCAAAAAACATTAAAAAACGAAAAGAAACTTGCTAAAATATTTAGTCCTAAAAAACCAATTATTACTTATATATTAATAGTAATAAATATTATGGTTTACTTATTTATGGCTTTATATGATACGGATGGAACTTACTTTTATGCACTTGCAAATAATTATGAATTTATACAAAACGGACAAATATATAGATTAATAACTTCAATGTTTTTACACTCAGACATTATACATATTGCATGTAATATATATGCATTGTATATTTTAGGTCCAATTGTAGAAAGATATTATGGAAAAACTAAATTCTTATTAATTTACATGTTAAGTGGTATACTTGGAAGTATCTTTAGTGCTGCATTTATGAGTGCTGATACAATAAGTATGGGCGCATCAGGTGCAATATTTGGTTTACTTGGAAGTATTGCATACTTTACATACTACTATAGAGCAACATTACAAGGATTACTAAGAAGCAGTATATTACCAACTATATTGTTAAACTTAGCGATAGGATTTATGATTCCTGGAATTGATTTATCAGGACATATTGGTGGTTTAATAGGTGGTGTACTAGTTTCAATGGCAATCGGAATAGGTGATAAAGGAAGAACATCAGACCAAATAAATGGTACTATAGTTTATATATTAATGACTGCAGCAATGCTATATATGGTATTCGTAAAATAGACATAAAAAAACTGATTTCAAATCAGTTTTTATTTTACTTAAATTTTTCTATATAAACCAATAGCTTTTCCTAAAATAGTTACGTTATTTAATATAATAGGTTCTAAAAAATCATTTTCAGGTTGTAATCTAATATGGTCACTTTCTTTATAAAATCTTTTAAGTGTAACTTCATTCTCATCAGTCATAGCTACAACTATTTCTCCATTATTAGCATTTTTTTGTCTTTTAACTATAACTATATCGCCATCATATATACCAACATTTATCATAGACTCGCCATTAACTTCTAAAGTAAATACATCATGATTTTGTGGAACTAATTCTTTAGGTAATGAAAAATATTCATCAGGATTTTCAATTGCTTCGATAGGGTTACCAGCAGCAACTTTTCCAAGTAATGGAACAGATATAACATTTTCTTCTTTTTTACTATATTCATTAGGTACATTCAGCTCGATTGTTCTAAACTTACTTTCTGTCTGATTAATATAACCTTTGTTAGTAAGATTTTTCAAATGAACAAACATAGTAGCAGTACTATTCAAACCACATATTTTACATAATTCACGTATGGTTGGAGCATACCCTTTATCAGCAATAAATTTTTTAATACTTGTTAAAATTTCCTCTTGTTTACTTGTTAATTTTTCCATAAAACCACTTCCTAACTAAATAATAACATACAAATATTTGTTTGTAAATACTATTTACTTAGTTTCCTTACTAGCTTTTCCCTTAAACATAATAAATCTTTCTCATCTATATATTCTAAAAATTCACTAGGATATATTATCTCATCAGAAAATCCAAATATATGTTCTAAATAATCAAAAAGTTCTCCTCTAAATGCAGAATGGAATACATCTTTTAATTCATCACCATTCAAAGCTTTAGCTAGTTCTATTACATTCATTTTAGATATATAAGAAAGAGTTAATTGAGCAAGCAACCTATGTGAATATGCAACTTTATGATCAAATTCACTCTTTGTATAATCTTCTTTAAATTTAACTCCATCCATATCTACTATTTTAACATCACCATTTTTATTAATCATATTATTATCAGGATGAACATCCCAAAATACCATTCCATCTTGGCTTAATTTTTCAATGGCAATTGCAATACTTTTAGCATACTTTAATTTATCCTTATAAGGCATATTTTTATTAAAAATAAGTCTCGTAGATGGTACATATTTTTTTAAATAAGGCATTTCAAAACCTAAAAATTCATGTTCAGGAGTATATATTATTCCAGTAGGTGTAACACAATCAGGATTACTATAAAAAGATAATCTTTGTACAGTTGTCTCTCTAGTTAGTCTATTCCCATATAATAATATTTTAAATAATGTATCATCATCTTTGATATAAATATCACTCTCATGATGAATTGTATCATCAAGAGTAGGATAGTGACTTAATTCTTGCTCAGTAATAATTATTTTATTCATATCATTCCTCAATAAACAAGTGTATAATACTATAAATAAAACTAAAAAGCAATTTTTTTAAATAGAAATTATAATAATATTAATTCAATAATACTTTAATAGTACTTCCTTCTTTAGTACGCGAGTTAACACTAGGACTAGTATCAATAACTTTATCTCCATCTCCTACAAATTCAACATTAAATCCATAAAGAATTTTTTTAGCTTCTTTTTTACTTTTACCAATTACATCGGGAATCATTACATACTTAATATCATCCCATCTGTATACTTTAGGAAGACCACTAACGTCTTCTTTTAGATCGTAAATTGATATTATATCTTTAAGAACATTACGTGCTATAGGAGCACTTACAACACCACCATATTGAGTAACGCCCTTAGGATGGTCAAGTGCAATATAAATAACAAATTCTGGATCATCAGCAGGCATAAATCCAATAAATGAAAGAATATAGTTGCCACTCATATATCTTCCATCACTACCAACTTTTTGAGCTGTACCTGTTTTACCACCAACTCTATAGTTTTCAATATATGCATTACGTCCACTACCATTAGCAACAACACTTTCAAGAGCATATTTAACAACATCACTAGTTTCTTTAGTTATAACATTTTCTTTTCTGATAGTTGGACTAATACTTTTATTATCAACTTCACTTACTACATAAGGAACATACAAAGTACCACCATTAACTATAGAACTAACAGCCGTTACTTGTTGAATAGGGGTAACACTAATACCTTGACCAAACGCACTAGTAGCAAGTTCTACTGGTCCAATCTTATCCATTTTAAATAATATTCCAGTTCCTTCACCATTTAAATCAATACCAGTTTTCTTACCAAAACCAAGTTCAGTAATATATTTAAATAATAATTCTTTACCAAGTTTTTGTCCCAAAGATACAAATCCTGGGTTACATGAATTTTCAACTACTTGCACATATGTTTGATCACCATGACCCTTTCTCTTCCAACAATGTAGAGTAGCATTAGCTACTTTAACTTTCCCAGAATCATAAAAGTGATCTTCAAATATATTAACTTTTCCTTCATTAATAGAAGCAGCTAGAGTAACTATTTTAAAAGTAGAACCAGGTTCAAAGTTAGCCCATATTGCAAGATTTCTATTTATTACTTCAGTACTGTATTCTTTATAGTTAGCTGGATCAAAAGAAGGATAACTACTCATCGCAAGTACTTCACCAGTTTTAGGATTCATAACTAGCCCAATAGCACCTTCAGCTTCATACTTTGTATATGCATTTGATAACTCATTTTCAAGTGACAATTGAATATCTAAATCAATAGTAAGTTTAATATCACTTCCATTTTTAGGTGTGCTATATACTTCAGGCATAGATAGTCTTTTACCTTTACCATCACTATAATATTTAATACTACCATTTTCTCCAGTTAATTCTTTATCATATTTAAGTTCAAGACCACTAAGTCCTTGATTATCTATACCAGTAAAACCAATAACATGAGATAAAACATTCTTATATTTATAATCTCTTTTAGATTCTTTTAAAAGATAAACTCCATCATAATTATAACTATTAATTTTATCAGCTATTTCAAAGTCTAAGTTCCTTCCTTCAGGATGTACTCTTTCAATAGATGCTTTCTTACTTACATGTTTATACATTTCATCATAGCTAACACCAAGTATTTCGGAAAGCGTTCTAGCTACCTCATCTTTATTAAGTATTTGACTAGGCACCAAATAAAGACCAACAGTAGTAACATTATCTACAATAACTTTACCATTCCTATCAAGTATTTTACCTCTGTCAGCCTGTACAGTTAAATTACGACTCCAAAGTTCACTAGCAAGAGTATTTAATTTTTTGTATTCAATAACTTGTATATAAAATATTTTAACAACAACAAAAAAGAATACAATAAGTGAAATAATAAAAACTATTCTAATTCTTTTATTTTGTACACTTTGAAACATTTTATCACCAATAAATTATATTCAATGATTGAAAAAACATAATAATTATTATATACTAAATACAAGAAAGTAGGGATAATATGAAAAAAAATTATATTGGACTAATAATTATTATTGTATTAATTATTATAGCTGGAAGTGTTATGGCTTCATACAATAATATAGTTAAATCCAGTGAAGAAGTTGATGCAAAATATGCAGACATTGATGTTCAATTAAAAAGAAGGGCAGATTTAATACCAAATCTTATTAGCACTGTTAAAGGATATATGGCACATGAAGAAAAAATAATTGAAACTATAACAGATGCAAGAACAAATTTAGTAAATGCAAAAACAATAACAGAGAAAGCAAAAGCTAATGATGAATTATCTAATGCTTTAAGTTCATTTAATCTAATAGTAGAAAACTATCCAGATTTAAAAGCAAATACTAACTTTATATCATTACAAGATGAATTAGCTGGTACAGAAAATAGAATAGCTAATGCTCGTAAATATTATAATGATGCTGTTAAAAATTATAATCAAATTATTAGTGTATTTCCAAAAAATATCATAGCAAATATGTTTAATTTCGAAAAGAAACAATACTTTGAAGCAAGTGAGACTGACACAGGTGTGCCAAATGTTGAATTCTAAAATTAAAAAATTATTTTTAGTTCTACTATTAGCTTTTGGCTTTATAAAAGTCGATGCTATAGTGGATGCTACAAGTAATTATTATATAAATGATTATGCAAGTGTTTTAAGTGATGAAACACAAAAGTATATTTATGATAGAAGTATAACATTAGATCAAGCAAGCAAAATACAGGTTGTAGTTACAACTGTTAAAAGTTTAGAAGGTATGTCTATTGAAGAATATGCTAATTCACTTTATAATAAACTTCAAATAGGTGAAGATAGTAAAGGTGCATTGATATTACTTTGCCCAGATGAAAGACTTATTAGAATAGAAATTGGAGATGGCTTAGGAGGAATATTACCAGATGGGAAAGTTGGTAGAATACTAGATGATTATGCGATTCCAAGTTTAAAAAATGACAATTGGAACGAGGGAATAAAAAATGCATATGATGCTGTTTACCAAACAATAGTCGAAGAATATAATTTAAATATAGATTATACAATTCCAACAAGACCATTTGATTCTGATGATTCGGGTGATTCGTATGAAGGAGAGTTAACATATTGCTTATATGCATTTCTATTTGGACTATTTTTTGGTCTCATAGTAAATGGAATAATATATAGAAAAAATTACAAAAAAGCAGTGAATATTTTTATGATATTTCTTATAATACATGGACTTATGTTAATGTTTGGAACCATTTTTCCTAAATATGTTATATTAGTTTTTTTATCAATGTCTAGTACTTTTGGTTACATAATGACATTAGGAGGCAGTGGTTCATCTAGCGGAAGTTCTAGATATGGTGGTTACCACTCTAGTAGTAGCCATAGTAGCAGTAGTAGTATTGGAGGACATGGGGGTCACTCTAGTGGAGGAGGAGCTTCAAGAGGATTTTAAGTAGTATAAATACTACTTTTCTTTTATAATTAAACCAATAGTATGTGTAAATTATTTAATTAAAATGTTATATTAATTATGAAAGAGGTAACTATGAATCAAGAAAAAATAGGTAAATTTATTGCTAAAAATAGAAGAGATAAAGGTTTAACACAAGAAGCTTTAGCTGAAAAACTAGGAATAAGTACAAACGCAGTAAGTAAATGGGAAAGAGGACTTTCTTTTCCAGATGTTTCTTTATTTAAAAAATTATGCAGTGAATTAGATATAAGTATAGAAGAACTAATAAATGGTGAAAAAAGTAAGAGTACTGAATCAAAAGATAAAGCAATTATTGCATCTTTAGAAGAAAAAACAAAAATAGAAAAGAAATCAAAAAAGAAAATATTAGTACTTAGCATTTTTATATTATTAATAGTAACTATCTCGATATTTTATAGCAGTACTTTAAAAATAAATTTAATAAATGAATCTAGCGAACTATACGATATCGCAATAGATTATTTAAGAAATAAAGAATTTAAGAGTAATCATGATTCTTCAAAAGAAGATTTTAATGTATTTTATAGTTATCATAGTTTTGGTACAGAAAAGAAAGGTAATTATAAATATTTATATTTATGGCTTTATAGTGGAAGTTACTATCTTGAAGAAGATGATGCGTTAGTTATATCAACAGGAAGTTCATTACCAGTAAAAATAACTATAAAAGATAATAAAGTAGTAAACACAGAATATCCAAAAGATGGTAATGAATATACAAAATCAATATATAAATTATTCCCAAGAACTATTGCAAAACAAATATTAAATTTTGACAATGAAAAAAATATAAATAAACTTTATAATGAAATGAGTGCAAAGAAAAATAAGTATTATAATTATCTAAATTTAGATATGGGAAAACTTACAATAGATGATATAAGTTACGATAACCACATATTCAGTATCACAAAAAATAAAGAATGTGTAACAGTAAATTTAGCAGTATATAAAGATAATAAATATAGATTAAGTACTGCTTATAAAACATGCAAGCCTGATCAAATATGTAATTCTGATTTAAGATATACAAAGTTTGAAGAAGGAACATACAACTATAACATAATGGAAATAATTAAACATAGTAGCGATGCAAATATATTACAATTCACTAATGATAATCTACCAGTATATGAAATATACGCAGGAAAAGGACATTTTATAACAGATGATGATAACAAATATTTAAAAGAATTTTTAAAAAGTATAAATGTAGATTTATCTAAGTGTGCAGAACCAGATTATATAGAGTAGTAGAAATACTACTTTTTTTGATACATAAAAAAAGAAACCGAAGTTTCTATAAATTGAAATATTCAATTTCACCAGGTCTTGCAGTATCATGAGGTATATCACTTTTATGATTATCAGGATCACTTGGTATCAATGATTCATAATCAACATCAGGTTCACTAGACATAATTTCTAATTTATCTTCTTTAGGTTCTTCTTTTTTAGCATTTTCATTATGACTTTGACTATCATTTATACTATTTTGTAAGTTGTCATCTTCATAATTAGATAAATCATTATCTAAATCAACAGCTTTTAATATTTCAGAAAATGATGTTTCACCAAGCATTACTTTTTCAAGTCCATCTTGAAGTAGAGTAATAACATCACTTTTATAAACTAATTTTCTAAGTTCATGTTTAGGCATCGCATTAGTAATCGCATCTCTAATTTCTTCATTCATAACAAGTACTTCATAAAGACCAATACGACCATTATATCCTCTAAAGCATTTATCACAGCCATCTTTGCTAGCATCAAACATTTGATTAACTTCTTTATTTAAAACTTTCTTAAATACATTTTTTTCATATGGAGTAGTATCTCTTAATTGTTTACAATGAGGACAAAGACGTCTTGCTAACTTTTGAGATATAATTCCTGTAAGAGCAGAACCAAGTAAGTAACGTTCTACATCCATATCTGTAAGTCTTTCTATTGTATTAAGTGAGTTATTTGTATGTATTGTTGATAATACTTTATGTCCTGTAATAGAAGCACGAACAGCAATTCTAGCAGTTTCATCATCACGAATTTCTCCGATCATTATAATATCAGGGTCTTGACGTAAGATACTTCTTAAAACATTAGCGAATGTAAGACCAATCTCACTTTGAGCTTGTACTTGGTTAATACCAGCTATATCCATTTCAACTGGATCTTCAACAGTGATTATATTAACATCAGGAGTATTCATCTTTTGAAGAATAGAGTAAACAGTAGTAGATTTACCTGAACCAGTAGCACCAGTTACTAAGATAATACCATTTGGTATCTCTACCATTTTTTCAATTTTCTTCAAACTATCTTCTGAAAAACCTAATGTATCAAGTCCCTGCAAACTTTTACTATAATCAAGGATACGAATAACTACTTTTTCGCCACAATTGGTAGGTAATGAAGAAACACGAAGATCTAACATCTTTTTACCAATTCTACTTTTAATAGCACCATCTTGAGGTAAACGAGTTTCCATAATATTCATTCCAGCAATCATCTTAATACGAGAAATCATATTACGTTTATATTTACCAGGAATTATAGAATAATCTGATAAAATACCATCTATACGAATTCTAATCTTAATATTTTCTTTAGATGGATCAAAGTGAATATCGCTGACATTTTTCTTAACAGAATCCATGATAATCTCATTAACAATCTCAACTATAGGCATTTTTTCAAAGTCAAATTCCTTCATCGCATACCTCTTTCTATTCTACATATTATTATATACGAGAATTAGTATTATTTCAATAAAATTATTGTTATTATTTATAAAATTTGTTATACTTTTCTATAGTAGGAGAATATGTATGAATAAAAAAGGTTTTACAATGGTTGAACTTTTGGCAGTATTAGCTATTATGCTTTTATTAGCAATAGTTGTAATACCAAATATCAATACAATGAGACAAAAAACATTAAAACAAACTTATGAAAGTAGAGTTAAACAAGTAAAAATAGCTGCTAAAGAATGGGCTGGAGACAATTTAGTAAGTGTTCCTTCAAATGTTTCACAGGATTATACAAATCAAACATATTGTGATGAAGATTGTGTATGTGTAAGCATCAATGAATTAATTAGAAGTGGATATTTAGTAGGAGATAAGAATCAAAAGCAAACACTAACTAACCCATTAACTAATGAAGAAATGAATGATAAATTAGTATGCGTAAGATATGATACTAATAACATTAACACAAGAGAAATAATCTCTTATATAGAAGGTGAATAATATGAGAATGTCCAATAACTTTTTTATAACTCGTAAAGAATTCCCAAATGATGAAGATTGTATCTCAGCAAAATTACTTATTAAAAGTGGTATGATTTATAAGAATGATAATGGTATTTACTCATATTTACCAATTGGTTTAAAAGTACTAGAGAATATAAAAAAAATAATAAGAGAAGAAATGTCTAAAAACAATGCTGATGAAGTACTTATGCCATCTCTAGTAGATAGAAGTGTTTTTGACATAACAAATCGTGAAGAAATATTTGGTAGTGAAATGTTTAAAATAAAAGGAAGAAATAACAAAGAATATATGTTATGTCCTACTCATGAAGAATTATTTGCACTACTAGTAAGAAATAAAATAAGAAGTTATAAAGACCTACATTTCACACTTTTTCAATTAAGTAACAAATTTAGAGATGAAATTCATCCAGAATATGGTCTTATCAGAAAAAAAGAATTCTATATGGCTGATGCATATAGTTTTGATGCTGATGAAAGTGGACTAGATATTAGTTATGACAAAATGTATCAAACATTTAATAATATTTTTAAAAGATTAAATATTGATACAATGGTTGTTAGAGCAGATCCAGATTCTATGAAAGGAACTTCTAGTGAAGAATTTCAAGTTATTTGTGATTATGGAGATAATGAAGTAGTAAGATGTAAAAAATGTAGTTATAGTACTAATATAGAAGATGCATCTTCTTATGATCAATATAAGAAAGAAGATCATACTTTAAAAAGTTGTAAGTTAATATATACACCAAATAAAAAATCTATAAAAAGTCTAAGTGATTTTTTACAAGTAGATCCTAAAAATATAATAAAATCTCTAATTCTTAAAATAGATGATGAATATAAAATGATACTTTTAAGGGCTGATGCAGAACTAAATGTATATAAACTAAAAAAAGTATTAAAGACTAATAATATAGAAATACCAAGTGAATATGAACTAGATAGAATGGGTACTAAAGTAGGTTATATTGGTCCATTAAAGACGACAATGCAAGTTATTGCAGATAATGAAGTTAAAAGTATGTATAATGCTATCTGTGGAAGTAACAAAGAAAATTATCACTATAAAAATGTAACACCAGGAATAGATTTTAAAGTAAACAAGTACGCTGATATAAAACTATTTAATAAAAATTCTCTATGTCCTAGATGTAAAGGTGAATGTGATATCATTAATGGTATAGAAGTAGGACATATATTTAAACTTGAAACTAGTTATAGTGAAGCATATAATCTAAAATATTTAGATGAAACAAATGAACTTAATTATGTACATATGGGTTCTTATGGAATAGGACTTGATAGATGTATATCTGCGATAATTGAAAAGCATAATGATGAAAAAGGCATTATTTGGCCTATGGAAGTTGCTCCTTATAAAGTTGGAATTGTCATAATAAATGTTAATGATAAAGAAACTTATAAGTATGCAAGTAATCTTTATAAAAAGTTAGAACAATTAGGCGTAGATACTATACTTGATGATAGAAAAGAAACAGTTGGTATTAAGTTCAATGATATGGATTTAATGGGTATTCCAATTAGAATAACAATAGGTAGAAAATTGGAAGAAGGATATGTAGAATTTAAATTAAGAGATGAAACTGAAAGTCATGATATTGATAGAGATACAATAATAAAAACAATACTAGATACAATAAATAAGAAAAGATAGGAGAATATTATGAAAAAAAGATTAATATTAACAATTATATTAGTTTCGTTATTTATACCTATAGTAACAAACGCAGCTATGAGTAATAAATATGATGTAGCAGTAGCAGCCACAAATAGTTATCCACAAAAACTATATGATGACCTTCTTAATGATATGCTTGGAGGTTTTTCAGTATCAGGAGATTCAGAATTAGGATTATATGCAATGGTTTCTGCTGACGTTTCTTTAGATTTTATACTAAATAGTTCTTGCATAAGGAAAAATTCTAATAGAATAGATAATGATAATATAGTTGGCTATGGTTTAAATCAAGCGGGTGACGACAGTGGAATTCCATATGATTTTATTAATGGAAAAATACAAAGAAAAACTAAATTTAATTGTGGTGGTTTACTATCTTATGATGAATTTAATATATCAAAAAATTCAAACAATGAAACTTATCTATATAATGGAAATGATTACTGGACTATGACAGAAGAAGTAAATAAAGCATACATAATAACACATAATAATGAATCATTAATTACTCTTAAAGATAAATCATCAACTTCAGGTGTAAGAATAACACAATATTTTGATAGTAATTTTACGTTTGGTGAAGGTAGTTATAGTAATCCATGGTCCACAGGAATACAGGGATCACTATCTCAGGTTACTCAAGGTGATGATGTTCTTCAAGGTTATGGAAATTAATCAAAAATTAATTTCTTTTTTATTTGTTTAAAAAACATTTACTTAAAAAATTTACTTTGATATAATAAAAGAGAAAATAGATAATAAAGGAGAGTTGAATGAAACCAATAAACGTAACAAGTGAGATAAACCCACTAAAAAAAGTATTAGTTCATAGACCTGGTAGAGAATTATTAAATCTTACACCAGATAGTCTTGGTAGGTTACTATTTGACGATATTCCATATCTTCCTGTTGCTCAAGAAGAACATGATGAATTCGTAAGAATCTTAAAAGACAACGGAGTTGAAGTAGTATATTTAGAAGATTTAATGACTGATGTATTAAATCTAGACCCGGAAATTAGAGAAAGATTTATTACTCAATTCATTTATGAAGCTGGTATTCGTACTCCAAAATATAGAGGACTTGTATATGAATACTTATCTTCAATTGAAAATAATAGACTTCTAGTTTTAAAAACTATGGAAGGAATTATTAATAACGAAGTAATTAAAGCAAAAGCTAAAAAAGGTAAAAGCTTAGTAGACTCAATCAAGGAAGATACACAATTCGTAGTAGATCCTATGCCTAACTTATACTTTACTCGTGATCCATTTGCTTCAATTGGAAATGGTGTATCACTAAATAGAATGTACTCAGTTACTCGTAATAGAGAAACTATATATGCCGAATATATATTTGAGTACCATCCAGATTATAAAGGACAAGTAGATAAGTATTTTGATAGATATAGTGCTTATCATATTGAAGGCGGAGATGTTCTTAACTTAAATGAACATATCTTAGCAATAGGAATTAGTCAAAGAACATGTGCTGATGCTATAGAGGAATTAGCATACAAAATATTTGCTGATAAAGATGCTAAAATTGATACTATCTTAGCATTCACTATTCCAGAATGTCGTGCATTCATGCATTTAGACACTGTATTTACTCAAATAGACGTAGATAAATTTACATATCACCCAGGTATAATGGGAACACTTAAAGTATTTGAAATAACTAGTGATGGTGAAGGAGGACTTAATGTTAAAGAAAGAAACGCTTCACTTGAAAAGATATTAGAAGAATATCTTCATAGAAAAATAACTTTAATACCATGTGCTGGAGGAGATAAAATTGGTGCAGAAAGAGAACAATGGAACGATGGAAGTAATACATTATGTATAGCTCCAGGAGTAGTAATTGTTTATGATAGAAATAATATCACTAATGAATTATTAAGAGACAACGGAATTAAAGTTCTTGAAATGCATAGTGCAGAGTTATCTAGAGGTAGAGGTGGTCCAAGATGTATGTCAATGCCTTTAGTAAGAGCTGACAAGCCTTGATAAAAAATAAAAGTATTGTAGTAGCTTTAGGTGGAAATGCTCTTGGGAATAATCCTGAAGAGCAACTAAAGCTAGTTAAGAACACTGCTAAATCAATAGTAGATTTAGTTAGTGAAGGATATAATGTAGTTGTAAGCCACGGAAATGGACCTCAAGTGGGAATGATTAACCTAGCATTTGAGGAATCTAAAGACACACCAAATATGCCATTCGCAGAATGCGGTGCAATGAGTCAAGGATACATAGGTTATCACTTACAACAAGCAATTCAAGCAGAATTGAAAGCAAGGGATATCAATAAAGGATGTGCATCAGTAGTTACACAAGTACTTGTTGATAAAAAAGACCCGGCTTTTAATAATCCAGACAAACCTGTTGGATCGTTTTATACTAAAAAAGAAGCAGAAAAAATTGCTTCCGAAAGAGGATACACATTCACAGAAGATGCTGGAAGAGGCTATAGGAGAGTTGTACCTTCTCCTAAACCTATAGAAATAGTAGAACTTGATCTAATTAAAGACCTTTTAGATCAAGGAAATATTGTTATAGTATCAGGAGGAGGTGGAATACCTGTTATTAGAGAAGGTGATACTTTAAAAGGAGTAGCAGCTGTTATTGATAAAGATAGATCAAGCTCGCTTTTAGCGAGAAAACTTGATGCAGATATCTTATTAATACTTACTACTGTAGAAAAAGTAGCGCTTAAATATAACACAGAAAAGCAAATAAATATTCATGACTTAGAAGTATCTGAAGCAAAAAAATACATCAAATCTGGTGAATTTGCTAAAGGAAGTATGCTTCCAAAAGTAGAATCTTGTATAGATTTTTGTGAATATAAAGATGGCGTTGTTGGTATTATTACATCACTTGAATGTGCTAAAGAAGCAATCAATGAAGAAACAGGTACAATAATTAGAAATACAAAAAAAGGAGGCAAGAAAATGGCTAAAACAAAGAAAAAAGAAAGAATGTCAGCCTTTACAATTATCTTCCTACTTATTATTGCTCTTGCATTAATTACTTTAATTCTTCCAAATGCAGCATTTGATGAAGCAGGAACAATAATTAATGGTAGCGGTGTAGTTAAAGCTAAAATTTCAAATATTTTACTTTCACCAATACTTGGTTTTGGAAGTGCTGTAGATGTTTGTGTATTCGTTCTTATACTTGGAGGATTCTTACAAGTAGTTACTAAATCAGGGGCATTAGAAAATGGTATTAAGGTCTTAGTTAAAAAATTAAAAGGAAATGAATTAGTATTAATTCCAATACTAATGATAATATTCTCAATAGGTGGAACAACTTATGGAATGTTAGAAGAAACAGTTGGTTTCTATGCATTACTTGCATTTACAATGGTAGCTGCAGGTATGGATACAATCGTTGCATCAGCAACTGTATTACTAGGTGCTGGAAGTGGTGTTTTAGGTTCAACTATTAACCCATTTGCAACAGGAGCAGCAATCGCAGCTCTACCAGAAGGAATTACTATTAACCAAGGAATTATTATTGCTATTGGTACAGTATTATGGTTAGTATCATTAGGAATCTCAATGTTCTTCGTAATGAGATATGCTAAAAAAGTAAAAGCTGATAAAGGTTCAACTTTCTTATCATTACAAGAACAAAAGAAAATGGAAAAATTCAAAGAAAAAGATGAATCAAAAGAAGTTGTTCTTACTGGAAGACAAAAAGTTACTTTATGGATTTTCGGTATTACATTCTTAGTTATGATTATCGGATTTATTCCATGGGGTGAATTTGGTATTACATTCTTTGATTCATGGACTGGTTGGTTAACAGGAACAGCTCTTGGTGGTTGGTACTTTAATGAATCAGCAGCATGGTTCTTCATAATGGCAATTGTTATTGGTATTATAAATGGATTTAGTGCTAATCAAATTATAGATGAATTTATTGCAGGTGCAAGGGATATTTTATCAGTTGTACTTATCGTTGCAGTAGCACGTGGTGTTTATACATTAATGAGTCAAACATATTTAGATAACTATATTATTTATAATGTAGCAGATATGTTAAAAGGAACTCCTGTTGCATTATTTACACCTTGTAACTATTTACTACACATTGTACTTTCAGTACTTGTACCATCTAGTTCAGGTCTTGCAACTATTTCAACACCAATCATGGCTCCACTTGCAGCACAACTTGGTTATAGTGTAGAATCTACAATTATGACATTTGTTGCAGCAAACGGACTTGTAAATTTAATTACTCCAACTTGTGGAGCAATTATGGGTGGCTTAGCTCTTGCAAAAGTTAATTACACAACTTGGGTTAAATGGGCTACTAAAGTTATAGTAACTATAGGTTTAGCTTCAATGGTAATCTTAACATTTGCATCAGTTATACTTTCTTAATAAAAAAATAAAGCATTTCTTTGGAAATGCTTTTTTTTTATATCATATACAAGTTGTCACTTACTTCATTACCAGCAGACTCTAATTTTTGAAGTCTGGTGTCTAAATTCTTTATTTGTCTTTCAATTCTACTAATTCTATTATTTAATTCATCATTATTGTTATATCCCATTTGTTCAGGAATAACATTAGGTCCATAAGCTTGATATTGACTGTTTATGTTGTAACCACTAGGTGGGATAAAAGCTCCTGGATTACTATAGCCTTGATTTAAATTCTGATAAAACATATCTCTATTATTCATATAATCACCTACAATAATATATGACAAAAGATAAAAGGTAGTGTATAATATTAATACGAGGTGAGAGTTTTGAGACTTAAACATATCAAAAATGCAGATGAAATAATATCAAAATCAAAATATTTAGTAAAAAATCCTAAAGAAAATAAAGGTAAATGGAATAAAGTATTTAATAATGATAATAATATAGAAATAGAAATAGGCACTGGAAAAGGTAAATTCATAATTGAAAAAGCTATACAAAATCCTAATATAAATTTTATTGGTATTGAAAAATACGATAGTCCTCTAGTAAGTGCAGTTAAAAAATTAGAGGAATTAGAACTAAATAATCTTAAATTAATTTGTTTTGATGCTTTAGAAATAGAAGAAGTTTTTGATCATGAGATAAATAAAATATATTTAAACTTTAGTGATCCATGGCCTAAAAAAAGACATACTAAAAGAAGACTTACTTCAAGTGTATTTTTAAATAAATATGATAGTCTTTTTAAGAATGAAAAACGTATTGAAATGAAAACAGACAATGATGATTTATACGAGTTTTCAATAGAATCACTTCTTGAAAATGGATACGATGTAATTAAAACAGATACTAATTACTTAGATACAATTAGAACTGAATACGAAGACAAATTCATAAGTTTAGGAAAAAACATTAATTATATAAGTGTTGTTAAAAAATAAATAATTTGCTATAATTTTAATGTAGTAGGAGACAAGAAAAATGTATAAAAAGATAATAGTCGTATTATGTTTATTGCTATTTACTGGTTGTACTAATACATACTATATGAACAATCTTTCTTATGAAGAAATTTTGAATAATGCAACTAGTGAAGTAAATAACCTACATAATACTAATAATAAAGGTTTTAAATATTTACTACCAAGTGGATTTAATATAACTAAAGATGATGGATTTAATCAAACATTAATATCACAAAATAATATATATTATCTAAATGTTGATATCGTTAGTTATTATTATAAAAAAAACCTAAATGAGACTAAAAATATAGATGATTATTACTTTTATTCCTTTGATAAAAATGATTCCGAGGGATACTTAAGAATAAGAAAAAATAATGATAAATTTTTTGTTGAGTTGTGTTATAATTATGCTATAATAGAAGTAGAGGTAGAAGAAAGTAAGATAAAGTATGCAGTTTCAAGAGGAATAACTATTCTAAACTCTATAAAATATAATGATTCAGTAATAGAAAAACAACTTAATGATAGAGATTTAGATTCAAAAGAAACGGCATACAAAATACCAGAACCTAAAGACAAAACTGAAAAGAAAAATGTTCTTGAGTATATGGATGATAACGAAGAATAAAAGAAAGAGGTGCAATTGTGAAGCTTTTAAATAAACTTAAAAATATATTCTATGATGAAGAATATGTTGATGAACCTGAAGCTGAAATAAAAAAAGTTGATAAAGTAGTAAAGAAAGAAAAAGAAGTTGAAGAAAAACCTAGAGTAGAAGAAATTAAAATAACTAGAGATGAACCAAAATGTGAAGTAGAAGAAGTTAAAAGGGTAGTAGAAGAACCAAAGAAAGATAATAACTTTAGTGAAAGAGAATTATTCAGAAGTGAAAGAACATTCAATTTTACAGAGTTTGATGAAGATGAAGTTGATTTACCACCAAGAAGAAGTGTACTTAATCCTGAACCTAAAGTAACTAAGAGACAAGAAGTACAAAAACCTGCAATACCAGAACAACCAAAAATCTTTAAACCAAGTCCTATTATTTCACCAATTTATGGAATACTAGATAAAGACTATAAAAAAGATGAAGTTGTAACTAAAACAGTAACTAAAAAAGAAGAACCAGTTATAAAAGATTCAGCAAGTACATATGATACTGTTAGAAGAAAAGCATATGGTACACTTGAAGATGAATTAGAAGATACACTAAATTCAATGAATAAATTAACTCCAGAAGTAATAAGCAACGAAATAAATAAAATAGATGAATCAGTTAATGAACTAGATAAAAAAACAAGCAAAATAGAAGACATAATTAGTAAGATTGAAAGTACTACTTCTGATGTTTCAGTAGGAGAGTTAGAAGATAAAATGAAACTTGAACACTTCGATGATACTGATGATGAAGAAGATGGTAATAGTGAAATAGAAAAAACTATGACTAATAGTACTTTAGAGCATGATCTATTTAATTTAATAGATTCAATGTATGATGATAAGGAGGATTAGAAATGAGTTTAGCAGAAGCACTACCTATAGTAATTTACTTTTTATTAATAGTACTTCTAGTTGTAGCAATATGGATTGGTATCAAACTAATTATCACAATGAATAAAGTTGATGATATTTTAGAAGATATCTCAGAAAAAGCAAAATCATTAGATAAACTATTTAGTATTATTGATTTTGCAACTGATAGAGTATCCATGGTAAGTGATACAGTAATTAATTTTGTATCAAGTGCAGTTAGTAAAATATTTAAAAAAAGAAATACAAAGAAAGTGAAGGTTGATGACGATGAATAAGGAAAGAAAAGGCGGATTTGGAAAATTCGTAGGAGGACTAGCAATTGGTGCTGGATTAGGTTTATTATTTGCTCCAGATAAAGGAAAAAATACTAGAAAAGTTCTTAAAAAGAAAGTTGATGAATTACTAGATAAACTAAGAGAAGTTGATTTAGATGAAGTAAAAGATGAATTATTATTTAAAGCAGAAACACTTCAAGCAGAACTTGCTTCATTAGATAAAGAAAAAGCTAAAGATTTAGCTTTAGAACAAGCACAAAAAATTAAAGAAAAAGCTGAAGAGCTTTATAAATATGCTATCGAAAAAAGTACTCCAGTAGTTGAAAAAGCAGCTGATGAAGTAAGAAAACAAGCTTTAAAAGTTGTTAAAGAAATTCAAGAAAAATTAGAAGAAGATAATAAATCTAAAAAAAATAAATAATTAAAATAAAAATATTGCATAAGGCAATATTTTTTTTATTCATTAGAATATAGCTTTATCTTACCATTATTAGCTGATATAAGTATTTGATTCCATATTTCACTTTCAACATTTCTAACTTTCTTAGGATGAACTAAAAATCTTATGGTAAGTAATACATAATTATCAACTATTTTAGTATAAATAATAGGATCTAATTTATTATAATAGATTCTATAATCTCCAGTAGCATTATCAAGTTGTCTTTCCATCTTATTAGGAATAGATGATACTACTTGATTGTTTTTAATAATTCTATAAAGTTCTTTTTTAGTTTTTATAACATTACTATCAATAGGTACTTTAATAGACATTTCCTTCCATATATATTTAAATGCTTTAGAATAATTCTTTAAATACTCTGTAAATATCTTTGATGCAGGTACTTGAATAATAATACCAGTACTTTGTTCACCTTCATCTTCACCACGTACTTCAAGAATTTCAAAAGATAAAATACTAATATTTATAACATCCCCAATAGAATTACCAATAGCAATTCTGTCTTCCACCTTAAATGGTTTAGCAACCTTTATATAAATACCAGAAAAGAAATTAACTACAATATCTCTAACAGCTAAGGTTAATGCCGCTGATATAACACTAATAAAAGTCAAAAAATCTTTAAAGTAATCTTGCCATATAAGAAAGAAACAAAGTATAGTTAAAATCGTACACATAAGTTTAACTCTCTTATTTAAATTATATTTCTTCTTATCATTAGGATTAAAACGATTATTAATAACCTCAATAATTTTATATATTAGTTTAAACACAAAGAATACAAATAAAGATTGAAATATTGACAAGATATACTTTTCATCTAAAGAAGTAAAATTAGCTATATAAACTATTATTTTATTGATATATTTCATATTATCATCCTTTCTACCTAAAATAAGCAGGTCAAAATAATATAGCATACATAATAAAAATCTTTAAGTTAAAAAATATATTTTTTTAAAATTTTACATAAAATGTGTAAACAAATCAATTGATTAATATTTTTAATTGTGTTATAATCTATTCATAAATTTGCTTGAGGAATGTTATTAAATCCCTTTTTACAGTGATTCTAGGATAGTGAAAACTAGATAATATATTTATTAACTCCTACCTCTATATATGCAAATTCGGCTCAAAAAGTCGTTAAAAAAGAAAGATAAATAAAGGATGGTACCGTCATAATGACTCCTTGGTAACCATTCTTTTTATTTTAGGAAGGAATAAAAATATGAAAAATGAAAAAATTACTGAAAGAAGTAAAGACTTTGCATCTTGGTATACAGATGTAGTAAAAGCTGCTCATTTAGCAGAATATTCAAATGTAAAAGGATTTATTATTTTTGAACCTAACGGGTATGCAATATGGGAAAATATTCAAAAAGTAATGGACAATATGTTTAAAGAATTAGGACATCAAAATGTTTATTTACCAGTTATGATACCAGAGAATTTACTTAAGAAAGAAGGAGAATTAGTAGAAGGATTTGCTCCAGAAGTGGCTTGGGTAACAGAAGGTGGAAGTAATAAATTAGAAGAAAGATTAGCATTTCGACCTACAAGTGAATCATTATTTAGTGATTACTATAAGAATGTAGTAAAAACATATAGAGATTTACCAAAATTATATAATCAATGGTGTAATGTAATTAGATGGGAAAAAGAAACAAGACCATTCTTAAGAAGTAGAGAATTCTTATGGCAAGAAGGACATACTGTTCATGCTACTGAAAAGGAAGCAATGGAAGAAACAGACAGAATGTTAAACACATACAAAAGATTCTTTGAAGAATATCTTGCTATCCCAGTTGTAACAGGAAGAAAAACTGAAAAAGAAAAATTTGCAGGAGCAGAATATACTTTAACAGTAGAAGCAATGATGCAAAACGGAGTATGTCTTCAATCTGCAACTAGTCATTATTTTGGACAAAAATTTGCTAAAGCATATGATGTAAAATTTGTAAATAAAGATAATAAATTTGAATATTGTTATCAAACATCATGGGGATCAACTACAAGAATGATAGGAGCATTAATAATGGTTCATGGAGATGATAAAGGTTTAGTATTACCACCAAAAATTGCTCCAAAACAAGTATGTATAGTGCCTATTAAAATTACTGATGAATTACTTGAAGTATGTAATAAATTAAATAATGAATTACATAAAAATAATATAACTTCATATATAGATACATCTGATAAGAGCGCAGGATTCAAATTCGCAGAAGCTGAAGTAAATGGTATACCTGTAAGAATAGAAGTAGGTCCAAGAGATCTAGAAAATAATAAAGTAACCATTGTTAGAAGAGACACAAGTGAAAAAGAACTTACAAATGTTGATGAAGTTTTAAATAATGTACAAAGATTATTAACAGATATCCAAGATAATCTATATAATAAAGCACTTGAAAATACAAAGAGTAGAACATACGATGCAAAAACACTAAAAGATGTAGAAGAAATAATGAATAATCATCCAGGTTTTGTAAATGCACATTGGTGTGGTGACCTTGAATGTGAATTAAAAATGAAAGAAATAAAAGGAACAAAATCAAGATGTATTACAGAAACAAAAGATTATGAAGATGAAGTATGTGTAGTATGTGGTAAAAAAGCAAAACACAAAGTAGTTTGGGGTATACAATATTAATTGTAAAGTAATATAGTTTTAATATAGATTACACCTAATTTTCACATTAGATAAATATAATGGATACATAAGGTAGGTGGTAAGTATAGATTAAAAACCGATAACGATTACGATGTTAACAGGCACCTTCGGGTGCTTTTTATATTGGCAAACCTAAATTTATATGCTAAAATATAAATATAATAGGAAGTGTATAAGATGAATAAATGTATAAATTGTGGAAATTATTTAATTCCAGGAGATAAATTTTGTAGAAAATGTGGAACACCAATAAATAATCAAAATTCAAATCAAATGGTAAACAATAATATGAATTTTACTAATAATATAAATACACAAATGCCAAGCAACAATACTGGATACAATAATCAATATGTTGGAAATTTTAATAACAATTTAAATAGTAATATTAATATGAATAATAATCAAGGTACAGTTACTCAAAGAAAGGATAATTTAAGCACATTAGTTATTATTATAGTAGTACTTGTTATTGGAATATTATTTATTTTATTTATGCCAACAATAAATAAGACAGATAATGGAAATACAATAGTTATAAAAGATAATAATAGTACAACAAATAACGAAGTAAATAATAATACAAACAACAACGTAAATAATAATACTACTAACAATAATAATAGTAACAACAATAACAATAATAATTCAAGTAGCAATCCAAATGTAAAAAAAGATACATTATCCTTTAAAGGAGTTACAATAAATAAAAGATCAGATTATAAGTACACATTCAGTACTCAATATTCAACTAATATGCTAATAATAGAAAATGCAAATAGCGATGATGCTGCTGTTATTGAGGGAGTATATAAAACATCTATTAAAGATATAAATTCAAAAACGTCAGTAATAAAAAATCAATATAAACAATCAGGATATCAAACAGGAACAGTAAAGTATACAACATATAAAAATAAAAAAATATATACTATTGAAATAAGCCAAAATAGTTATAAAATGCTTGCTGGATACTACGAAATAGACTCAGGAGTAGTAGTAAGCTTTATCTTGTACGATAAAAATTACACTAGATATAATTACGATGGATATGCATTTATAGCAAATATTTTCGATAAATCAACTGTATCTTCATCTATTAAAAATGGAATGTCATATGAAATTAAAGGCGATTTTGCACAAATTGTTCATAATTTCTTGACAAAGCAATAATATTAATATATAATCAATATCGTTGAAAAAGAAAGAAAGAGAGCCACTCTTCACCAGATGTATAGATACATTGGTACAAAAGCTTATTTGTAATAAATACGTTTTTAAAGTGGACTCTTATGTCCACTTTTTTCAAATATTAAATATGGAGGTGTTAGCAATAGCTAAGCAAAGCGAAGTTCAAATTAATGAACAAATAACTTTTCAAAACGTTATGGTAATTGGACCTAATGGAGAAAAAATGGGCATCAAAAATATAGATGATGCCAAAACACTTGCTAAATATGCAGGACTTGACTTAGTTTTGTTAAATAACGATCCTAAAAATCCAGTATGTAAAATTATCGATTATAACAAGTTTCGTTATGAAAAACAAAAAAGAGAAAAGGAAGCAAAGAAAAAGCAAAGAGAACAAAATCTTGAAACTAAAGAGTATCGTTTAAGTGTTACTATTGATGTAGGAGATTTTGAAACAAAATTAAGAAATGCGAAAGCGTATATTGAAAAAGGTCATAAGATTAAAGTTGCAGTAAGATTCAAAGGAAGACAAATGGCTCATCCAGAATTAGGACGCGACGTAATAATGAAGTTTGCAGAAAGATTAAATGATGTTGCAGACATAGAACAAATGCCAAAAATGGAAGGTAGAAGTATGCAACTATTCTTAACACCAAAAAAGTAGAAAGGAAGAATGAATTATATGCCAAAGATGAAATCACATGGTGGAATCAGTAAAAAAATATTAGTAAGAAATTCTGGTTCAACAAAAATTGGACACGTAGGAGCAAACCACAATAGTGGAAAGAAATCAACAGATTTCAATAGAAAATCAAGAAAGGGTTCTGTATTAAGTAGCGGAGATGCTAAAAGATATAGAGGACTTGTTAAGTAAGGAGGGGTTATAAATGGCAAGAGTTAAAGGCGGAAATGTTTCTAAAAATAGAAGAAGAAAAGTATTAAAAAGAGCTAAAGGATATTTTGGAAGTAAACATAGATTATACAAGACTGCTCAAGAACAATTATTCCATAGTGGAGCTTACAGCTTTAATGATAGAAAGAAAAGAGCTAACGACTTCAGAAAATTATGGATTACAAGAATTAACGCAGCTTGTAGAGCAAACGATATAGTATATTCTAAATTCATTAATGGACTTAAGAAAGCTAACATCGAAATCAATAGAAAAATGTTAAGTGAACTTGCTATATTTGCTCCAGAAGAATTTACTAAATTAGTTAATCTTTCTAAAGAAGCTTTAGAAGGAAAGGCTCCAAAAAAAGAAGCTAAAGAAGTAGAAGCAAAAGTTGAAAAGACTGTAGCAGCTAAAACTGATTATTCTAAATTAACTGTAGCAGAATTAAAAGCTGCATGTGCTGAAAAAGGAATCGAAGTTACTGCTTCAATGAAAAAAGCTGATTTAGTAGAAACATTAAATAAGTAATTTAAAATAGTATCCATTATGGATACTTTTTAATTGTAATTAATGAATATATGCTTTATAATATAGGTGAAAAAAGAGGAATTAAAATGATAAAAAGGATAGATCCATTTTTATATAATGCACCATCAATAGATATACATGGATATGATAGATATGGTGGAATAGCAATAGTTAAAAACTTTATAGATAATGAATCAAGAATAGGAAATAAAAAACTAATAGTTGTACATGGCAAAGGTGAAGGTATTTTAAGACAAGCAACTCATGAATATCTAAAAACTGATAGAAGAGTACTAGAATATAAACTAAATATATTTAATGATGGAGAAACTATAATAATTCTTAAATAGGAGGAAATATGCAACAATACTTTGGTAAAGAAAAAAACAATAATACGATATACCTAAATAGTGAAGATTTGAATCACATAAAAAACGTTATGAGAATGAAAGAAAATGATGAAGTAATAGTTGCGTATGAAAATAAAAGCTATATATGTTCTTTAAACAAAGATTTGCTATCAGCAAATATAAAAGAAGTTTTTAAAGAAAATTCAAATGAAACAAAAATAAAACTATATATGCCACTACTATCAGAGGAAAAAATGAGTTTCATATTACAACATGGAACAGAATTAGGTATAACAGACTACGTGGTAGTAATGTATAGTCATTGTAAATATAAACTTAAAGCAAAAGATTTTGATAAAAAGCTTCAAAGATGGGCTAAAATACTTAAAGAAGCGACGGAACAATGTTATAGATTGACTAAACCAACCATAGAAAAAATCATAGAAGTCAAAGATATTGAAGCTAGTGAAAATGTAAACATAATGTGTTCACTTGACAAGCCAAACGTAAACAGCATAGTAAAGGTATTAACACTTGATAACTGTAATGATACAATTAGTATAGTATTTGGACCGGAAGGTGGCCTATCAAATAGTGAAGAAGAATTACTTACTAAAAAAGGATTTATAAAAACTTCACTAGGAAATGATGTACTAAGAACAGAAACAGTACCGCTTATGATAGCATCTATCCTTAAATACTTGAAGGAATGTGGTAATAATGAAAAACTTTGATAATTTTTTAGAAACTTTTATGACAGGAGATTTTTTTCTAATATTTTTAGTACTTATGTTAATTATATTAGTAACACTTGTTTTAGCTTTGATAAAAACTAGAAGTGAATACCTAGAAATGGTTAGAAGAGAACAAGAGAAAATAGATTTAGAAAGTAAATTTAAAAAGCCAGTAGAAGAAGTAAAACCATTAGAAACTAAACCTGTAGAAGAACCAAAGAAGATTGAGACAGAAGAACCAGATATTTTAGATGAGTTAAATAGTTTAATGGCAACTTCAAAAGAGGATATTATGGATGAAAATAAACCATTAGTTAAACAAATAGATTTACCAAATGTAAAAACATATGATAACGTTATAGAAGAATATGAAAATGGTGAAGAAGAAAATGCTGTTATATCAACAGAAGAATTGGAAAAAGTCACAAGACAAAGAATGGAAAATCTTGGTATGAATGACAATCAAGTTGCAATCCAAAAATATGAAGAAGAACAAGAAAAGAAAGCGATTATTAGTTATGAACAACTACTTAAAAACGCTTCAAATATAACACTAACATATAAAGAGGAAACAAATAAAAAGGGTGCTCCAAAAGTGAACAAAATAGAAGTACAAGAAAAGGAAGTAACTCAAGCAGTAAGTTATGTAGAAGAAGAAGAATACTTAAAAATACTTAAAGAGTTCAGGTTATCATTATAATGAAAACATTTTTAATAAAAACATTAGGTTGCAAAGTTAATTCTTACGAAAGTGAATTCGTAAGAAATTTGCTTTTAAATGAAGGATACAAAGAGACAGAGGAAAATGCTGATATTTGTTTGATAAATACATGTACAGTAACAAATACAGCTGATAATAAAAGTAAACAAGTAATTAATAATATAAGAAAAAATAATCCAAATGCCTTAGTAGTTGCATTTGGATGTTTTTGCGAGTTTAGAAAAGACAATATAGATAATTTAATAGATGCAGAAATAATACTTGGAACAAAAAATAAAACAAAAGTTCTAAAATGTATAAAAGATTACGAAAAAAATCATGAAAGAATAATATTATTCGATGACTCTAAAGAAGATGTATTCGAAGATATGGAAATAAAAAAATATGAGCATCACCATAGGGCATTTATTAAAATTGAAGATGGATGTAATAACTTCTGCAGTTACTGCATTATTCCATATGTAAGAGGAAGAGTGAGAAGTAAAGACTTTGATAAATGTATTATAGAAGTTAACGATTTAGCACTTTCAGGTCATAAAGAAATAGTATTATCAGGTATTCATACAGGGCAATACTCTTCAGATAATAAAAGACTTGCTGATTTAATAGATGAAATTAGTAAAGTAGAGCAAATAAAAAGAATAAGGCTATCATCTGTAGAAATAGTAGAGCTAGATGATAAAATGATGAATATAATAAAAAACAACAAGAAATTCGTTTCACACTTACATATACCACTTCAAGCTGGATGCGATAAAACTTTAAAAGCAATGAATAGAAGGTACGATTTAGAATATTTCACAAATAAAGTAAATACTATTAGAAGTCTTAGACCTGATATTTCGCTTACAACTGATGTAATCGTAGGATTTCCAGGAGAAACAGAAGAAGATTTTAATGAAACATACAATTATTGTAAAAATATTGAATTTGCTAAAATACATGTATTCCCATATTCAGATAGAAATGGAACAGTAGCATCAAGAATGCCCAATCATGTACCTAGAAATATAGTGAAAGAAAGAGCTAGAAAGCTAATTGAACTTTCAGATTCACTAGAAAAAGAATACTTCAAAAAATTTATTGGAAAAGAAGAGGAAGTATTAGTTGAAGAATTTAAAAACGATTTCTATCATGGATTTACTGAAAACTATATACCAGTAAAAATTGAAGAATCAACACCAAATGAAATAATAAAAGTAAAATTAACTAAAGAAAACATAAATTATAATTTAGAAGATTAAGTATTAAAACTTAATCTTTTTTAGTAAATAAAAAAACTACTCAATAGAGTAGTTAATATCATATGGTAGCGACGGGGGGATTCGAACCCTCGACCCTCTGGGTATGAACCAGATGCTCTAGCCAACTGAGCTACATCGCCATAACACTTAATTCAACAAGTGAATTCATTATATCAAATAAAATACTCATAATCAAGTATAAAACTAAAAAATTATTGTAAAATTTAAAATATAAGTTATAATCTAGATAAGGAGTGCATATATGAAAAAGAATATAGCTACGGTATTATTTAAATACATTAATAAAAATCATAATAATGAAGAACTACTAAAAGACTTAAATGAATTATTAGAATTATATCCAAAAGATAAAAAAGAAATTAAAAAGATCATAACAAAAATTAAAGAAATAATGTCATCTACATTATTAGATATTGAAAGAGATTCAAAAATAGAAAAATTATTATTTGAATGGGACTATTATATTAAAGTAGCAACATCTATGACACCATTTGAAGTAGCAACCATGATTGGAGATTTATTTTATTTGCAATATAAACCACATATAGATCAAGAATATTTTGATGATATGGTTACATCTCTTATAGAGAAAGATGAAAAAGAATATGCATGGAGATTAGGCCTTAATTATAATAAAATGTTTGATATGGATAAAATAGAAACATACTTTATAGATATAAAAGACGCATACTATTTAACAGAATTAATTAGTGTACTAGATGAACCAAATTATTACAGAATAGCAAATAAATTAATAAATAAAAAAGATAAAGAATTTATAAAAAATGTAATTTCAAGAACATACATAGATTTTCCAGAATACATACTCAATGAATTAGAAAAGTTTATAAAAGACTAACTTGAAATAATTTAAATTTAATATATAATATATTATACAAAGGAGGATATATATTATGAAAATAATAAGCGGTAATGACGTATATATTCAAGGTAACGATTTAGAAAGATTATTACAAAATGATAAAACATTCCCAATAGATATGTATTATTCAGTAACTAAAGGAATGGGACATGTAAATAGTTTAACAAACTTTATAAGAATAGAAGAAAAAAACATAAAAGAACATATTAAAAAAAGTAGATTAATACCAGATTTTAAAGAATTATACACATGTTCAATAGATGAATTAGAATCAAAAATAAAAGAATTAAAAAAAGAAGAATGGGATATAATATACGGAGAAGATGCATCAGATAAAACCCAAACAGCAGAAGAAAGAATTGAAAATTATAAAAGAAGAAAAAATATAGATTATTTATTAATACAACTTAGGGAAGTTATTGCATATAAAAAAGGTAAATCAATGCTTAATTATCCAAATATTCCAAATCCAGGACATAGAGTATTCGAAATAGGAGAATTAAGAGCAACACTTTCTCTTCAAGACAATAAAATAATATGTTATCCAGTAAAAGGAAAAACTCTAGATGATATTCCATCACTTGCATTTGAAGTGGCAATAGATGACTTAAAATATGATATGAGAGACTATAGCGAGCAAGTAGAATTTGATATAGAAAGAACCAGAACAGAAGATAATAAATACGAAATAACAACGTTTGAAAGAGTAGACGAACTTAAAAATAAAAATGAAATTTCAAGAAGACTAAAAAATAATGTTAAGAAAACCTCTTAACATTTTTAAATTATTAAAAATACCTACAAAAACTTAAATAAATATGTTAAAATGTATAAGGAGGATAGTATGAATAAGACAACAATTATTATAGCAATGGTTTTTATTATATTAATAATTCTTTTATATATATTAACAATAATTATAAAGAGCAAAAGGAAAAAGGACATACTATCAAATGTAGATAGACTTACAACTGAAAAGAATCTTATAATGTCTTCTGCTTTAATAACAGAACTTTCCAAAGCAAGTAAATTAACTAATAATAAAAAAATAGAAGAAGAAGTAGAAGATTGGAAAGAAAGATTAGATAAAATAGAAAAAGAAGACATGCCTAAGCTAACAGATGAACTAGTTGAAATAGAAAGCTTATGTATGAATAAAGATTACGAAGGTGCCAATGAAAAAATTGGTACTGTTGAAAAACATATTTTCCATGTAAAAGCAAAATCAATAAAACTTCTATCTGAAATTAAAGATTTAACAGAAAGTGAAGAAAGAAATAGAGAAGCAATAACAAAATTAAAAAGTCTCTATAGAGAAGTTATATTTAAATATAATAAGAACAAAGATGATTATAAAGAAGTATCTTCTCCAATAGAATTACAATTTGAAAATATTGATAAACTATTTAGTGCATTCGAAGTATCAATTCAAAATCACGAATATGAAGAATTAGGTAAAATAGTAAAAGCACTAGACGATATGATTCATAATATTAGCATTGTTATTGAAGAAGCTCCAACTATAGTATTAATCGCAACAATGATACTTCCAAAGAAAATGAAAGATATCAAGAGCATTGCTACAAGAATGACTAGAGATGGATATAACATCGAATATTTAAATATTGATTATAACATAGAAGAAACTAATAAGAAGATTAGTGAAATAATGGATAGATTAAATGTATTAAACCTACAAGATTCAGTCTTTGATTTAAAAACATTAGTTGATTATTATGAAGCAATTTATAGCGACTTTGATAATGAAAAACGTAGTAAAAAAGAATATGAAAGAGGAATTATCAATATAAATGATAGAATTGTTAAAGTAAGTTCAGTACTAAGAAATCTTTATGCGGAAATTGATAACCTAAAAGATACTTACGACTTAAGTGACGAAGAAATAATGGTTATTGATGAAATAAATAAAGAATTAGTTCAAGTAAAAGATAGCTTTAAACTTATTAATGATAGGACCTTATCAAAAGTAATGCCATTTTCAAAACTAAGTAATGAATGCGAAATGGTAGCAGTTTCTCTTTCAAAAGTTGAAGATAAATTAGAAACGACATTAAAGAATTTAGGAAGTCTAAAGGAAGATGAAGCAAGAGCAAGAGATCAATTATATGAAATTAAAAATATAATTAATAATTCTAAATATAGAATTAAAGACTATAATCTTCCAGTTATTCCAGACAAATTCTATGTGGAACTTAAAGAAGCATATGATGCTATAAAAGAAATACAAATAGAAATAGATAAAAAACCAATATCAATTAAAACACTAAATTTAAGAGTTGATACTGCTCGTGATTTAGCACTAAAGCTATATCAAACAGCATCAAGTACTACTAAAACAGCTGCTATGGCAGAAATGGCTATAGTATATGGAAATAGATATAGATCAAGTAATAGAGAAGTAGAAGCAGGACTAAATGCATCAACTAAAGCATTTAATAAGGGGGATTATAAAGATTCTCTAGAGAAAATATTAAATACACTTAATATCGTTGAACCTGGTATTCATAAAAAACTTCTAAGTAAAATGGAAAGTTAGGTGGAATTTATGGCAAAAAAGAAAAAATCATCAGAATCAAAAAAGAAATTTAGATATACAAATGAACTTACAGGATTAGCATTGATATTATTATCAATTACTGGTCTTGGAGCATTTGGAATAGTAGGAAATTTAGTAAAGAAATTTGCTATATTTCTTTTTGGTACTTGGTACTTTGTATTACTAGTATTAGGACTTTGCTATGGAGTATACTTACTAGCTAAAAGAAATAAACCAGACTTCTTTTCAGCAAGATTAGTAGGTATTTATGCAATAATAATATCATTATTATTGTTCTCACATATTAACTATATAAGAGATACAAATGTAAAAGGAAAAGAAATATTCACAACAACATTTGATAATATAAGTGTTTCATATAATGCAGATAGTGAAATTAGAAATACAGGTGGAGGTATGATAGGCGCAGCCACATCATGGGTATTTGTTTCATTATTTGATGTTGAAGGCACAACATTTGTATTAGTAATAATTGCAGGATTTGGACTTGTAATGTTATTTGATATAACACTTGCTGATATATTTAGAGCAGTCATTTCACCTTTTAAAAAGTTATTTGATAAGAGTGAAGATGAAGAGGAAGAAGATAAACCATCTAAGAAACAAGTTCTTAATACAAATGATGTTGTATCTGAAGAAGAACCTATTGATAAAAGAGTTGTTATTACAAGCGTAGAAGATTTAGAACCTAAGAAAGATACAACGGTCGGTAGTATAGACACTTCTAAAATGCCAGAACCTGAAAAAGATACATCTAACGAAGTATATATTAAGCCACCAGTAGCATTACTAAACCAAAATAAGAGTAAAGGAAAAGTCAATTCGACTGAATTTATTGCATCAAATACAAAGATATTAGAAAGAGTATTTGGAGACTTTGGAATGCATGCTAAAGTTATAGAAGTTCATGTAGGACCAGCAGTTACACAATATGAAATGGACTTAGATAGAGGTACTAAAGTAAATAAAGTACTTAGTATTTCAAGAGAAATAGCTCTAGCTCTAGCAGCAAAAGAAGTTAGAATTGAAGCTCCTATTCCTGGCAAAAACACAATTGGAGTAGAAATACCTAATCAACAAATAATGGCTGTATCAATGAGAGAAATAATGGAAGACTTAGAAAAGAATCCAAAATATAAAGATTCTAAACTAGCAGCACCTCTAGGTAGAGACATAATGGGAAAAGTTAAATGCGTAGAAATAAATAAAACACCACATATGTTAGTAGCCGGAGCTACTGGTAGTGGTAAATCTGTATGTATAAACAATATAATAGTTTCAATAATCATGAGAGCTACACCAGATGAAGTAAAAATGGTACTTGTAGATCCTAAAAAGGTAGAATTTAATGTGTATGAAGGAATACCTCACTTACTTACACCAGTAGTAACAGATCCAAAAAAAGCAAGTGCGGCACTTCAAAAAATAGTAGTTGAAATGGACGATAGATACGAAACATTCAAGAATAGTGGAACTAAAAATATTCAAACATACAACGAATATATAGAAAAAGAACTTAAAAAGAATCCAGATTGTGGACTTAAGAAAATGCCATTTATATTAGTAATTATAGATGAACTTGCTGACTTAATGTTAGTCGCAGCAAAAGAAGTAGAAGAATCTATTATGAGAATTACACAGCTTGCAAGAGCAGCAGGAATTCACTTGATAGTAGCTACTCAAAGACCATCTACTGATATCATTACAGGTGTTGTTAAATCAAATATACCAACTCGTATATCATTTGCCGTTTCTTCTTCAATAGACTCACGTACAATCTTAGATATGACAGGAGCAGAAAAATTACTTGGTAAAGGTGACATGCTTTATAAACCAATGGATGAAAATACACCAACTCGTGTACAAGGAAGCTTTGTTTCAGATGACGAAATTGCTAGGGTAGTAGACTTTGTTAAGAAAAGATGTCATCCACCTAAATATAGTGATAAATTTACTAACTTAGAATCAAACGCAAGTAGCGGAGGAGACATACCTGGAAGCAATGGTGGAGGAGAACAAAAAGACGTCTTATATGATGAAATACTTAACTATGCGATTCGTATGGGACAAATAAGCGCATCATTAATACAAAGAAAATATAGCATAGGTTACAATAGAGCAGCACGTATAATGGACCAATTTGAAGAAAAAGGAATTGTAGGTCCAGCTAAAGGTTCAAAACCAAGAGACGTTCTAGTAAAGCTAGAAGAGCCAAAGGAGTAAATTATGAATAAAAAAGAAAAAACAATACTTATAGTAGTTCTAGTCGTAGTCGCAGTTATATGTGGGTTTATTGCTTATAAATTAAGTAATAAAAAAGAAGATACAAAACCAAAAGATCCTAATAATATTTATAATATTGTGATGGATAAGAAGTATAGTAAAAGTAAAAACTCATATACGATAATTTTTTCAAACGTAAGAAAAGATGTAATTGTTAGAGAAGATGGAACTGAAGACAAAATTAGAGGTAATGACGAAGGAAAAGTTATTTATGAAGATGTACAACCTGGAACTACTCATAAATATATATTTAATGATTTAAATGAAAAAAATAAGAATGAAAGAAGCACAACAGTAACATTACCATATTACAATAAGTTTTATGGAAGCAATGAGTGTAAGCAATATACAAAATTGCAAGTTTGTAGTAAACAATTTTTAGATTATGATTTAACAGAAGAATTATTCGAACAAACATTAAAAAATTATGGAAAAACATACAATTAGGAGGAAAAATGACAGTACATATTGAAGCACAAAAAGGAGAAATCGCAAAGAAAGTATTAATGCCTGGAGATCCAAATAGAGCATTATATATAGCAAATAAATATTTAGAAAATCCAAAATGTGTAAATAAATTAAGAGGTGAATTAGCTTTTACTGGTAACTATAAAGGAGTACCAGTAACAGTATTCTCAAGTGGTATGGGAATTGGTAGTATGGGAATATATAGTTATGAATTATTTAATGACTATGGTGTAGAAGAAATCGTAAGAATAGGTACAGCTGGAAGTTATACAGAAGATTTTAAGCTTTATGACATTTTAGTAGCTGACTCATCTTATTCAAAAACATATTTTGATGAAGAAGCAGGAAGAGAAGACATAGAAATAATAAATTCTTCAGGAGACTTAAATGCAAAAATTATGAGTACAGCTGCTCTTAAAAGAATAAACGCAAGACTTGGAAGAGTACACACAACTGAAGCATTTTATACTGAAAACAAAGATTATAAAAAGTTCACTGATATGGGATGTAAAGCAGTAGAAATGGAAACATACGCACTACTATATAATGCTAAAAAGTTCCTTAAAAAGGCAACTGCAATTTTAACTATAAGTGATAACTTAATTACACATGAAGAAATTGATCCTAAAGCTCGCGAACAAAAACTTGATGAAATGATATTTTTAGCACTAGAATCAATCATAAAAAATCAATAATAGTTAATAATATAAGAGAAGATGTATATCTTCTTTTTATAATTATGATATAATATAAATCTAGAAAAGAGGCTAATATGGAATATAAAAAAATAATCGAAGATAATTACACCTTACATTTAATAAATACAGATAGATTTAAAACAATGAGTATTGTAGTCTTTTTAACTAAAAAGTTTAATAAAGACGACATCCCATATGGTAATTTATTATGTAAAAATATGGTATATACTTCAAAAAAATATAATACTAAAAATAAAATGGCAATTATTGGAGAAGAACTTTATGGTGCTTCAGTATCTGCATCTTTTGGCATATCAGGTAAAACTGAGTCATATGTTTTTTCACTTGATTTCTTAAATCCTAAGTATACAGATAATAGTTATTTAGAATCATCAATAGATTTCCTATGTGAGATATTATTTAATCCTAATGTAAAAGATGATGCATTTGAAAGTAGTTATTTTAATATAACAAAAAAAGATACTATAAGTAGTGTTATATCAATAAAAGATAAGCCTAATCTTTATGCAAGAGTAGAATATTCTAAACTTATGTATAAAGGCACTGAAACAGCATATGGTAGTATTCCTAAATTAAAAGATTTAGAAGCGGTAACAGAAAAGGATTTATATAAAGAATATACTAAATTATTTAATGGAGATTATAAAATTGATATAGCTGTTTATGGAGAATTAGATACAAGAGTACAAGATATAATTAAACACAAATTTAAAAATGTTAAAAGTAACAATGAAAAACTAAATATGTATATCAAACATAAATACAGTAATGAAGTACAAGAAAAAATAGATTCATTACCATTTAATCAATCAAAACTTTATATAGGTTATAGACTAAATGACTTGGATTATCATGAATTAAATCATGTCCTTAGAGTTTATAATACAATATTAGGTACTATGAATGACTCAATACTATTTAATGTAGTAAGAGAAGAACATTCACTATGTTATTCAATTGGTTCTTATTATTCTAAATATAATCCATCACTAACTGTATATGCCGGAATAAACAAAGTAAATTTTGAAAAATCAGTAGAACTTATAAAAGAATGTGTAGAATCTATGAAAGATAAAAAAGTATTAGAAAGATTATTTGATTCAGCTAAAAAAACTATCAATACATATTTAAATAACTACTATGATGATTTAACTGCCCAAATAAATCAGTATTATCAAAGAGAATTTGATACTATAGAAGACATAGAGACATTAAGAGAAAACATAAACAAAGTAACCATAGATGAAGTAATAAAACTTAATGATAAAATTTCACTTAGTACCATTTACTTACTAAAGGGGGATAACTAATGAAAATAAAAACATTCAAAAAGGTAGATGAAAAAGTATATACTGAAAAGCTAGACAATGGTTTAGAAGTATATTTATATAAAACAAATAAAACTAAAAATTTTTATATAACTATATCAGTTAAATATGGAGCTAGAATCACAAAATATAAAGTGGGTGATAGAGTAGTAGACGTTATCCCAGGTTCAGCTCATTTCTTAGAACATAAAGTAATGGCTTTATCAGAAAATAAAGAAATATCAAAAAGAATAAATGACTTAGGCAGTTTAGCTAATGCATGGACTAGTTATTATGGAACAAATTATAATATCTTTGGAAGTATAAACTTAATAGAAAATTTAAAACTACTTCTAGATATTTTCTATAACACTAATATAACTGAAAAATCAGTCAATGAAGAAAAAGGAATTATTGGCGAAGAAATAGATATGTACAAGGATCAAATAGATAGTTTAATGTATGCTAAACTATTTGATAATTTATTTACTAAATCTTATTCAAAACACACAGTCGTAGGCGAAAGAGAAGATATAGAAAAAATAACAGCAAAATCATTAAATGAGATATATAATGACTATTATGTACCAAATAACACTTTTATTATAGTGACGGGTAACTTTGATACTGAAGAAGTAATGAACACTATAAAAGATTACATGAAAACAATAAAGGTAAAACCTAAAGAATTACCAAAGAGAATAAAAGAAAGAGAAAAAGAGATAGTAAATATTCCATATGAAGAAATAAAAAAGGATATGGAAAACACTAGAGTAAAATATGCTATAAAAATGAAAAAGAATATATTTGGCATAAAAGACGATGGTATTCTAAAAGACTATTTAGGGTTAATACTTTCAAATAACTTCTCAGCTACTTCAGAATTATTCGAAAGATATAAAGATAACGAAATAATTATTGGTATGTCTTATAGTATAAATGTAATAGATGATTATATAATTATTAATATAAACGCTCTTACAAATGATGGAAATAAATTTATAGAAAATATAAAAGAAGATATAAAGAAACTAAAACTAAACGAAGAAGAATTTGAACGTAAGAAAAAGAAATATTTAAAGAGCTATATTTTAGATTTTGATAATATAGAAGATGTAGAATATTTATTAAGTTTATCACTTATGATAGACAATAAAATTGATTATAATGAATATGATGAATTAATTGCTTTAAATTATAAAGAAGCATCTAGAATAATGAAACTAATTAATTTTGATAATGTATCTATCGTAAGAACTATTAAATAATTATTGAACAAACGCTCCTTATTATGATATAATTTATATTAGAATAATAAGGAGTTTTAATATGTTTGGAAATGTTATATCAGTAAGTGATCAAACCATTAAATTAGAAAATTTATCTAAAAAAGTAGAAACAAGTTTAGCAGGAGTACACATTGTATTTGAAAATAAATATAAAATTGTTGCTGAAATCACATCAATTACAAGAGAAGAAATAGAATGCATTATGGTAGGAGAGTTCATTAATAATGTATTTAATAGTGGTATTGTACATAAACCAAGTCATGATTCTAAAGTTAGAATAATCAATTCAGAGGAAGTTATGGCTTTAGTAGGTAACCAAAATGTAGATACACCAACAGACCTTTATATTGGCAAATCTCTAATATATGATGGATTCAATGTTTCAGCTAATATAGATAGATTCTTTTCAAATCACTTTGCTATAATAGGAAACACTGGTAGTGGTAAAAGTTGTAGTGTAGCAAGATTATTTCAAAATCTTTATTATAGACAAAAATACGTACCAATAAATTCTAATATTATATTATTTGATGTTTATGGTGAATATAAACCAGCCTTAGATAGAATAAATCAAACAAAGTATTGTAGATGTAAAAACATAACTACAAATGTAAGAGATAAAATAAAAGCAGAAATAGTTAAAATACCACCATATTATTTAGAAGTTGATGACTTAGCACTTTTATTAAATGTAGACACACCAGCTCAAATACCAATTATAGAAAAAGCATTAAAATTAGTTTATCTTTTTACTGAAGAAGAAGAAAAAGTAATAACTCATAAAAATAATATAATTGCTAAAGCAATATTAGATATACTAACAGGTGGTAAAGAATCAACTCAAGTAAGAGATCAAGTAGTTGCTGTATTATCAGCATTTCATACAAGAGATATAAATTTAGAAAGTAAAATTGTACAACCAGGATATATAAGAACATTAAGACAATGTTTGAACGTAGACCAAACTGGTAAAATAAATAGTATTCAACTTGTAATAGAATACTTAGAAAAGTTTACCGATGCAGAATTAAAACTAGATAAAAGTATGAAACCTCAAAAATATAATTTAAAAGATTTATATAATGCATTTGAATTTGCTCTTATTAGTGAGGGAGTACTAAAAAGTGATAGAATATATGATATGAATAATATATTAAAAGTAAGACTTGATGCTATTATAAATGGTGATTATGGAAAATACTTTGAAGTTAATGAGTACATTCCAAAAGAAACATATATAAGAGATTTATTTACTATTAACACTGGAGAAAAGGCTCAAATAGTTAATTTTAACTTAAATTATGTAGATGAAAGATTTGCTAAAACACTTACTAAAATATATTCAAAATTATTTTTAAATTATGCAATATCATTAGAGGATCGTGGAGGTTATCCATTACAAATAATATTAGAAGAAGCTCATAGATATGTACAAAACGATAATGATATTAGAAATATTGGATATAACATATTTGATAGAATCACAAAAGAGGGTAGAAAATATGGTATAATTCTAGGACTTATCACTCAAAGACCAAGTGAATTATCTAATACTGCTCTTAGTCAATGCTCTAACTATATGGTACTTCGTATGTTCCATCCAGATGATTTAAAAATAATTAAAAGTATGACACATAGTATTGCAGAAGAGGATATTGAAAAATTAAAAGCGTTAAGACCTGGTGTAGCTCTATGCTTTGGAAATGCATTTAATATTCCAGTATTTGTAAAAATAGATAAACCAGATCCAACACCAGATTCTAATAATGCACACATAGGTCAAGAATGGTTTAAACAAGCAATATTATTAGAACAAGAAAAACAAAATGCTATACAAACAAAACAAAACACTATTTAAATAAATAGTGTTTTTATTATGTTAATTTAATTATCTAATTATATATGGATCATCAGCAGTACCAGTACCTGATTTAAAGAATGCTCTTTTATTTATATAAGCTGTTACATATACTTTCTTTTCTCTATCATCCTTATGCGTATACATAACACCACCACCAAAATTATATGTTTTATTAGTATTATCTGCATCAGAAGTAATAGACCAAGTATTAGTAGTGTAATTAGATAAATAATTATAATTTAAACAAGATAAGCTTCCAGAAGTTTTACAATTACTATCTAAGCTAACTCTCATAAATTCATAAGCAGTCATTAATCCAAATAAATATTTGTTTTCAGTTTTAGTAGCACATTCAACACTACCATCTTTAGTAGTATCACCTGATTTTCTCTTACCAATACATAATTCTTTACCAATAAATTTATTTCTAAACTCTTCAGAAAGTATTATATCGCTGCCAGCAAGATCGATTAGAGTATCTTTAATTCTACTTTTTTCAAAATCATTATATCCATCAAAAGATTCTACATTTTCATTATATCTATCATCCCATGCATATCTTTCTTCAGTAGCAAGAGTACTAATTACTTTAATAGTATTATCATTTTCAATACTTAATATTTGCCATAAATATGGTTTTTCTCTTTTTGCTTCACCATATTCTCCAATTTGAATATAGTTATTAGTAACATCTCCTCTAAAGTAATATCCACTATTACCATCACTATAAAGTCCTGTACCACTTTCAACGACTGGGTTTTGTTCAAGAACTACTTTATATAATTCTTTAGTTTCATAACTACCAGGACAAGACAAATATGGTATATAAGAATAATTTTCACTATATTTTGTCACTAGTATTTGTACTGTACAACTATCTCCATCCTTAAGCATTTCATTAAGAGGTTTAATATATTCACTATCAACTAGAGTGCTATAAGACATATTATATTCTCCATCACTCGTAGGTAGCTGAGTAGGATTATCTTTATAATAACTTTTAGCCGCCTCAGTCACTTTAACCTCAAAGTCTTCATAACTATAATAGTGAGGCTTTAATATTGATACCAACCACACTATAATCAGTAAACATACTATCAAACCTATAATCGAAGAACCTATTACAACAAGTGTCTTCTTATTCATTGATTCTAACATTCACACACACATCCTTTTTTTCATAAATTAATTATACAATATAAAAAAGATTTTAACAATTATTATTTAGTTAAAATCTCAAATACTTCATCAACTTTTATATTCTTTTTAGAGCCTAAGTAATTAGGTATAATATGCAAATGATAATGTTTAACTTCTTGAAGATTACCATTATTTTGAACTAATCTATATCCATCAGGCTTAAACTTAGAATCAATAAGTTCTAATATTATTTTACTTGCTTTATGTATCTCAGTAATATACTTTTCTGAAATATCATAAGCATCCTTAAAATGCTTCTTAGGCACTATTAATGTATGTCCTTTACTAATCGGATTTACATCTAAAAAACATTTAACATAATCATTTTCATATAAAGTATATGAAGGAATTTCTCCATTAATTATTTTACAAAATATACAATCCATTTTCATCACCAATTTAATTATATATTAAAAATAAAACAACTTCAATTATTATATTTATTATGTTCAAGTATACATTAAATGAGTAAACTATTATAGGTGGTAGTATGAAAGATAAAAATGATTTTCCTATGAAAGATAAAAACTTAGTATATTTTGACTCTGCAGCAACTACATTTAAACCATATAGAGTAATAGATAAAATGAATGAATATTACTATAATTATAATGCCAACTCACATAGAGGAGACTATGATATTAGTTTTAAAGTTGATGATGAAATAGACTATACAAGAGATCTAGTAAAAATGTTTATAAATGCTAAACGTAAAGATGAAATAATATTTACTAAGAATACAACTGAATCATTAAATTTAGTTGCTTTTGGTTTCTTTATGAATTATTTAAATGAAAATGATGAAGTAATATTATCTAGTAGTGAACATGCATCCAATATACTTCCTTGGTTAATATTATCAGCCAAAAAGAATATTAAAGTAGTGTTTGTAGACTCAAAAGATGAAAAGTTAGATATAAATGATATAAAAGAAAAGATAACTAGTAGAACGAAATTAATATCTATTGCAGAAATAACTAATGTAAGTGGAGACAAAAGAGATATAAAAGAAATATGCAAACTCGCTCATAAATATGGAATACTTGTAGTAGTAGATGCTGCTCAAAGTGCACCTCATATTAAAATAGATGTTCAAGATACTGGTGTAGATTTTATAGCATTTAGCGCTCACAAGATGTGTGGACCAACTGGTGTTGGAGTACTTTATGGTAAGTATGAACTTTTAAAGAAGATGATACCTTATACATTTGGTGGAGGCATGAATGAAAACTATAATGAAGATCATCTAGAACTAGTAGAAATACCATATCGCTTTGAAGCGGGTACACCAAATATAGCTAATATTATAGGATTCTCTGAATCAATAAAGTTCTTAACTGAAATAGGGATGACAGAAATCGAAAGAAAAGAAAAATATTTAAGAAAATACTTAATACAAGAACTAGAGAAGATACCATATATAAAGATATATAATAAGTATAATGAAGGAAGCACAGTTATTATAAATATAGATGGAGTTTTATCAGGAGACTTAGGACTATATTTAAATACTAAAGGTATATGCGTAAGAAGCGGAAAGCACTGTGCTAAAATGGGTGATAATAAAGAAGATACTGTAAGAATAAGTCTATATTTTTATAATACTTATGAAGAAATAGATATTCTAATAGATGCTTTAAAGAAAAAACAAGAAATTTTAAAATTTGCTAATTTTTAATTTTTATTAGAACGAGCATCATTGATAATTAAATTATCTCTAAAAGAAAATAAAATTTCACCATAAATTTACTACTTGATTATTGAATTTTATCAATTTGTTATAAAATTTTCATTATGTTATATTCCTCTTACGAAAGGAGGAAATATGTTAAATCAAGTAGTCTTAGCAGGACGTTTAGTATCTGACCCAGAAATATCTACAACTGAAAATAATAAAAAGATGACTATCATAACAGTAGCTGTTCCAAGAGCGTATAAAAACATGGAAGGAAACTATGATACTGACTTTATTAGATGTGTACTTTGGGCAGGAATCGCAGAAACAACCTGTGAATATTGTAAAAAAGGTGATATTGTTGGAATAAAAGGTCGTATTCAAGTAAACACTTATGAAAAAGAAAATGAAAAGAAATATAGTATGGAAGTAGTCGCAGAAAAAGTATCATTCTTAAGTAGTAGAAAAGCAGATTAATTCTGCTTTTATTTGTATTTATAAAAGAATAGTTCGCGAAATTTACAAATTCTATTATGAATATTAATGTATCAACAATATAATAAATATGATACAATGATATAAGAAATGAGTTTTAAGGAGTTTGAGTACTAATGAGTAATTTTGAAATTAAAGAAGATGAAGTAATATTATATGAAGCAAGATTATCTGGTGATTCACTAGAACTAAAAAATAGCATTGATTTAACTTTAACATCAAAAAGAATAATATTAGAAGAAATAACAAAAAAATCTGGATTATTAAATAAAAAAGAAGAAAAAAGATTATTTGACGAAATAGATTTAAAAGATATAAAAACATTTAATAATAAAACACAAGTAAATCAAAAAGGAAATAAAGTAACAATACAGGCAGTTAAATCAAATATTACTTTAGAATTTTCAGGAACATTCGAAGCAATGAAATTCGTAACTAAAGTAACGGACGCTATTACTAATAAAACATTAACTGATCGTAGTTTTGATAAAGTAAAAGAAACATTCGAAAAAGTAGATGATGTTTTAGGATTTGATACAAGAAGCACTGTAAAAGGAGTGCTTGAAAATGGTATTGGTGGAACTTTATTTAAAGGAATAGGAATAGGTAAAAATAAATCAACTAAGAAGAAAAAATAAAACACATAATTTGTGTTTCTTATTTTGAATTAATCTTCAAAAAAAGTACATTTTATAGTATAATACTCTATAGGATAGGTGATTTATGAAAGCAGTTGAAATTACAGAAAAAGTTAATAATAAACAAAAACTAGAATATAAAGAAATAGAATATATGGTAAATAGCTATGTAAAAGGAAGAATTAATGATGAAACTATGAGTGGATTCGTATGGGCTATTTATCATAATGGACTTTCTATGGATGAAACATATTATCTTACTGATGTAATGATTAAAAGTGGTGAAATAATTGATTTATCATCTTTAGATAAAAAAGTAGTAGATAAACATTCAACTGGTGGAGTAGGAGATAAAATTACATTAATAGTTTCTCCAATAGTTGCTTGTGCAGGTGTAGCTGTTCCTAAAATGAGTGGAAGAGGCTTAGGTCTTACAGGTGGTACAGTTGATAAACTAGAAAGTATTACTGGATACAAACTAAAACTAAGTAAGAAAGAATTCTTGCGTATGTTAGATACAGTAGGCTGCGCAGTAATAAGTCAAAGTGAAAAAATCGCAGTTGCTGATAAAAAAATATATGCTCTTAGAAATGAAATAGGAGCAGTAGATTCTATACCACTTATCGCAAGTTCAATAATGTCAAAGAAAATAGCTAGTGGAAGTGATGTAATAGTAATAGATCTTAAAGTAGGTAAAGGTGCATTTATGAAGAACATAAAAAGTGCTACTTCACTTGCTAAGACAATGGTTAAAATCGGAGAATACTATGGTAAGAAAGTAATATGTACTCTAAGTGACATGAATATCCCACTTGGAAGAAATATAGGTAATGCTCTTGAAGTAAGAGAAGCGATAGATTTCTTTAATGAAATTTATGATAAAAGGTTATATGAATTATCAGTATATATATCAAGTTTAATGATAAGTAGTGCTAAAGGAATAAGTCAAGCAAAAGCTAAAAAACTAGTAATTAACTTGCTTGAAAGTGGGCATGCTAAAAATAAATTCTATGAATGGATTAAAGCTCAAGGTGGAGACATTAAAAAATTAAAAGGCAAAGCTAAAAAATTCATAGTCGTTTCAGAAAAAGAAGGGTATGTTAACAATATTGATTCTTTAAAACTATCACAACTAGTATTTGATTTAGGTGCTGGAAGACACAAAAAAACTGATAAAATAGATTATAGTGTCGGAGTGATCCTAAATAAAACACTAGGTGAAAAAGTATACAAAGGAGATATATTAGGTACTATCTTCTATAATAAAAAAGTAGATGATATGGATAAACTACTAGCTGATTCATTCAAAATAGAAAAGAAAAAGAAAAGACCAAAGAAAATAATAATAAAAACTATAAAATAAATTCCAAAGTGAATTTATTTTTTTATATTGTAAATACTATTAATATGAAAAAAATAATATTAAGTATTTTCTTATTAATACCATTTAGTATTAATGCTATAGAAAGAATAAAAATTAATAATGAAGACTTATCTCCAATATTTGACAACAATATAAAAGTATATAACTATTTTACAAATAAAGAACAAATTAAAATAGAAGTAACTTCATCTAAAGATGAAATAGTAAGTGGACATGGAATATTCACTTTAGAAAAAGATGAAGAATCTTTTATAGTAACTTCTAATAAGTATGGAGACTTTAAAATAAACGTATTTAAAAACTATAAGAATAAAACTGCTATAAGTGAAATACTAAATATAGATATTAAAGGATATAATCTTAATTTTAATAAAGATGTACATGAATATAATCTAAATATACTTGATGAAGAAATATTAGATATTAATTATGAACTTTCTAATGATTCTTCTAAAGTTAATATAATTGGTAATGGTAACTTTAATAAAACTAAAAATGTTATAAAGATAACTCTAGATAATAAAGAAGAATATACAATAAATGTATTTAAATCACAAAATGTGTCTAAAGTAGAGAAGGCTACTACTGAAGTTAAAACAATGAGTTATACAAAAAAAGAAATAGTAAAATTTATTATTGTTACTATTTCTTGCACATTAATATTTTTATTTTATAAGTTTTTATTTATCTCAAAAGTTACTTTGCATGTTTTACCAAATACTCTTCATAAGTAACATTTTCAGTATATACTTTAGTAGCTAAATCTACTCCTAAGTATCTATAATGCCAAGGTTCATAGCCATATCCAGTTATAAATTCTTTTCCTTTTGGATATCTTTCTATAAATCCATATTTATATGAATTTGCTTTAAGCCATTTATATTCTTTAGTTTGATCAAAACTTTCTTCAGTACTATTAAGGTCTACTGCCAAACCTAATTGATGTTCAGAGTGTCCTGGTTTAGCTGAATATATTAAAGCATGATCTAATCCATTTCTTTTAACTGAGTTATTAAATAAACCATTTTGAGTACTTTCAGTTCTATATCCTGATATAACAAGTAAATTAAGACCATCAGCTCTAGCAGCATCAATCATTTTCATTAATGGTTCAGAAGCAACTTTTTTAATTTTATGACCACGAGAACTATAATCTTTACTTAATGTAACTAAATCTTTAGCCTCATAATTACTAGGTAACTTATGATATTTATTTACTAAAGCATCCACATCATCATAATTAGTTATTTCATCCATCTCTGTATAAAACTCTACATCAAGACCAATCTCTACATATATAACAATATTATCTGTATCATATTCTTTATGTTTATTATAATAACTTTGATATCTACTAGTTTTTTCTACTTTATAATAAGGACTAGCAATAAATTTAGTAATATCTTCATACTTTTCAGTTAATAAATATTTTTTAACATCCACATTACTAACCTTAGTAGATATTACATCTATATCTTTAACGTCATAACCAAGAGCTAATAATTCTTCTTTATATACATATTCTTCTTTATTTACTTCTTTTCCTCCGCTAGTATCTTTATCATTATCAGGATTATTTATGTCTCTAATACACAGAAATCCACCCCATAATATAAGACCACATACTATTATAAATACCATTCTTTTAAGTACTAATTTAACACTTTTTTTAAGATGTTTTTTCTTAATCATAACCAACCACATCCTTATATTTATATTATACTATTAAGACTAGTATTTTAAGAATGTTTTTTTAAAAATTGACACTTTAACTTCATATTTTACACACAAAAAATTTTTATATTGTTAATGAAGGAACGTGAAAGATATGAAGAAAAAAATAATAATATTGTTAAGCATAATCATTGTACTTATTTTAGCAATATTATTACTAATTCCAAAGAAAGAAAGTGAAACTGAAACTAAGTACAAGAATGTAAAAGTTAGCACACAAACTATTACAAATACTCTAACAAGTACAGGAGAAGTAACAAGTGATACAGTTACTGAATATTTAAATACATATAAATATTTTAGTGCTATTTATTATGAAGTAGGGGATTACGTAAAGAAAGGTAGTAAGATAGTTAAATATACTAATGGAACATACTATAAAGCCCCATGTGATTTAGTTATTACTTCTTATAATGTACCAGACTCTAAAGAAAAAATTAAGAGTAATAACTACATAGAATATAAAGGTTTAACTGATTTAAAAATGTCAATATCTATAGACGAAGGCGATATTAATAAGATCAAAAATAATCAAACAGTAACTATTACTTTAAATTATGATGAAACTAAAACATACGAAGGAAAAATTACTTATATAAATAATATAGGTTCTTACTCTTCAAGTGGAACTAAGTATACTGCAGAAGTGTCATTTACTAATGATGGTAATATAAAACTTGGCATGAGTGGTAGTGCTTCTATAGAAATAGAAAAGAGCGAAAATGTAATAGCTGTTCCAATCGAAGCAGTCCAAACTAGAGGAACTGAAAAATATGTTTTAGTAGTGGACTCTAATAATGAAACAACTGAAGCAATAATTACAACTGGTATATCTAATAGTGCTTATGTAGAAGTTAAAAGTGGACTTAGTGGAGATGAAACTATAAGAATGATTAGCGCATCTTCAGAAGACACTAATATGTTTAATAGAGGTAATAGAAACTTTGACTTTGGTGATATGGAAAGACCAAACGGTGACTTTAAACCAAATGATAATGTTGGAATGAGAAATCAATGATAAAGTTAGAACATATATCAAAAACATATACTCTAGGTACTGAAAAAGTAAAAGCACTTGATGATATAAATTTAACTATCAAAGAAGGTGAATTCATTTCAATAATAGGGCCATCAGGTAGTGGCAAAAGTACTCTTATGAATATAATTGGTCTTTTAGATACAGAACACTCTGGTAAATACTATCTAGATAATAAAGAGATAAAAAAACTCAATGATAATGAACTTTCTATTCTAAGAAGTAAAAGTATAGGCTTTGTATTTCAACACTTCAATTTACTACCAAAACTAACAGCTATTGAAAATGTTATGGTACCTCTTTTATATCAAGGATATACTGCATCAGAAGCATATAATTTATCAAAAGAAGCACTAAAAAAAGTAAACCTATCTCATAGATTAAACCATCTACCAAATGAACTATCAGGTGGACAAATGCAAAGAGTTTCAATAGAAGAGCAATAGTATCAAAACCAAAACTGATTTTAACAGATGAACCAACAGGTGCAGTAGATACTAAAACAGGTGAAGAAATAATAAAAATATTTGAAGAATTAAATAATAATGGCCAAACAATTATATTAATCACTCATGACATGAATATTGCTTCACATGCAAAAAGAACTATACAAATACAAGATGGTAAAATAGGAGTCTTAAATGAAAATAAAAAATCTAATAAAAATAGCTTATAAAAATATTAAATCTAATAAGTTAAGATCTTGTCTAACTATGCTTGGTTTAATAGTTGGTATTTCCTCTGTAATTATTTTGGTTGGTATTGGAGAAGGTAGTACTACAAGTGTTATAAATGAAGTTTCTTCTCTAGAAAGTAATATTTTAACAGTAAATATAACTAGTAGTGACTATAGTATTAAATATGAAGATTTAAATAAATTAGAAAATATTAATAATGTAGAAAGTTTTTCTTCTTTCAAAAATGTAAATGCTACTGTATCAAGAAATAATGAAACCAGTTCTAAAACATCACTAATTGCTACAGATAGTAATTATCTAGATATTTCATCTTTAGAACTTAGTAAAGGAAGAAATATATCTATAATTGATATAGAAAATAAAAGTAAAGTATGTATTTTAGGCAGTGAAGCAGCTGAAACATATTTTAATCTTTCAAACCCTATAAATGAAACAATAAAGATTAATAATGATAACTATACAGTAATAGGTGTGTTAAAAGAGTCAGATAGTACTGATAACGCTATACTTATCCCAATAACTACAATTAAGTATTTAAATACAGACACATCTATTAATAACATATTATTAAAGATAAAAGACACAACTAATATAGATAAAAGTACTAATGAAATAGAAAATTCTATTAGAAGCAACTATCAAATATCAACAGATTATTTCACAGTTACATCAAGTACAAGTATATTAGAATCTATGAGTAACATAACAAATACTTTATCTCTTCTATTAGGTGGTATCGCAAGTATATCCTTAGTAGTTGGTGGAATAGGTATGATGAATGTAATGCTTGTAAGTGTAACAGAAAGAACTAAAGAAATAGGTATTAGAAAAAGTCTAGGTGCTAAAAAGAAAGATATAATGTATCAATTCTTAATAGAATCTTTAATGCTTTGTATAACCGGAGGAATCATAGGTATACTTTTAGGCATCTCTATAGGTTACATATTAACACTCTTTAGTATTAGTTATACTTTAAAAGTAAATATTATTATATTATCAGTATCTGTTTCATTATTAATTGGTCTAATCTTTGGAATATTTCCTGCTTATAAAGCATCTTCCCTAAATCCAATAGATGCTCTTAGAAGCGAATAAAAAGAACTATTAAAGTGCTAATAGTTCTTTTACTTTTTTATTAATTTTTTTGAACTTACTTACTATAATATATGAAACAATTGCTAAAGCATCTCCACTAATTAAATCAATAAATACATGTTGCTTAATAAATAATGTAGCAATCATTATTAATATAGATATAATAAATGTAAATATTTTTAAATAATTTGGGCATTTTTTATATTCAAACATATATAAGATAAATAACATACTAACTGCACAATGTAAACTTGGAAAACAATTTTGAGCAGGAGTATCTACCCAAAATACTATTCTTGTCATTAATTCTAAAATGCTAGTACCTGTTACAATAGGTCTATCTACATAAGTAGGATATATTATAAATATTATGTTTGCTATAAAAGTAGTTAATGTATAAGATACAAAATATTTAACAAATATATTTTTATCCTTTTTATATAGATAATAAGGAATTAAAAATATTAATAAATACCATATACAATAAGGAATAATAAACCACATGTTAAAAGGTATCTTACTATCTATAACTCCACCAATTAAATGTGGATTGCCTCCAAGCGATTTTGATATAAAATAGCATAAAGACTGGAAAGCAATTAATGCTACAGTAAGTATTAAAGGTTTATATTCAATTTTTTTCATAACACATCACATAGAAATTATACTATAAAATATTAACTTAATAAAGTTGATTTAAATCTTTTTATATAGTATTATATTTATGTATAGAATAGGTGGTAAAATGCAAAACGTAGTAAACTATGTAAAACAATATATAGGTGTTATTTCAATAGTTTTAGCAATATGTATTCTCCTTACATATAGTTTTTCATATTTCAAAGTAAATATTGATAATGAAAGAGCTGCCGAGATGTATATGGGAGAGTTAGAATATTCTATTCTTATTGATAACAAAGAGGAAAATACTATAACAGTAGAACCAAATAGTCAAAAGTATATTGATTTAGGAATCATTGATGACAATAAGGTGAATAGTTATTATAAATTACTTTATGAAAATAATAAAAATGTTACTATTGAGTATTTAGAGAGTGTTACATATTATTATAAAGAAATTAGTGATGAAACAAATAGTATTTATGAAGGCATGATTATGTATATGGCACCAAATGGTTTAATAAATGTAGGTTCTGGAGGAAATGTTAGATTAAGAATAACTAATAATTCTTCTTCAGCTCAAACAATTACTTTTAAAGTAAGTGGAGGATATAGTACAAATACTTTAGCAGATGTTGAAGTACCAAGTGGTTACACTAATGTAGACACAGAAGGAAAATTAGGAGATAATGAGTTATATTGTGAAATTGAAAACAATAGCCAACCTATAGAATTATCACAAGGAAGTTCCTATACATTTTATGAATATACTTATAACTACAAACAAAAAGGAACTGAAAGTTCTTCTGAGTTAACTTGGGAAGATATAACAGATGATGGTTGGGGAGTACAACTTACAGACAAAGCTAGTACAAATGCTGTAACTTCTAATATTTGTACATATATGAATAGTCAACCAATAGTAAATATGAGTAATACATTTTCTAATAGTAAAGCATCTTCAATAAGCTTGAAAGCATATACAAATAAAGTTACTGATATGAGTAATATGTTTTCAAAAAGTGAAGCAACACAAATAGATCTTAGTAATATTAATACTAGCAAAGTTACAAATATGGAATCAATGTTTAATGCTTGTTTATTAGAAACGTTAGATTTAAGTAACTTTGATACATCCAATGTCACTAATATGAGTCATATGTTTGAAGATAACACAAATCTTACAACTATTTATGCTACAAATAAGTTTGATACTAGTAATGTTACAAATAGCGATATGATGTTTAATAACACAACAAATTTGATTGGTGCTAATGGTACAAAATATGATACTAATTATATAGATAAAACATATGCCAGAATAGATGCAGAAAGTATACCAGGTTATTTCACATTAAAGAGTAATTAGATTGATATTAATCAATCTTTTTATTTAGACTAGAAAAATAATTAATTTTTTTGTATAATGTATGCGAGGTGAAGGGGATATGGCAAAACAAACAATATGTCTAGTTGGAAGACCTAATACTGGTAAAAGTACTTTGTTTAATAGAATAGTTGGTAAAAAAGTAGCTATTATTGAAGACAAACCAGGAGTAACAAGAGATAGAATTTATAGTGAAGCATCCTACAAAGAAAAACCATTTTATTTAATAGATACTGGTGGTATAGATTTAAGTGAAGGTGACTTCAACGAAGAAATCCGTATGCAAGTAGAAGTCGGTATTGAAGAAAGTGATACTATTATTTTTGTAGTGGATGCTAAAGATGGACTTACTACTAATGACTTACTTATACGTGATATGTTAAAGAAACAAGATAAGAAAGTTATTGTTGCTGTTAATAAGGTTGATAACAAAGTTGGACAAGAAAATATATATGAATTTTATAGTTTAGGATTTGATGAGTATATTCCTATTTCAGCAGAACATGGAACTGGTGTAAATGATTTACTAAAAGTTGTTACAGATGGGTATGAACCAGGATATGAAGAAGAAGATAATAATATTAAAATAGCTGTAATTGGTAGACCAAACGTAGGTAAATCAAGTTTAGTAAACGCATTACTTAATGAAGAAAGAGTTATTGTAAGTAATGTAGCTGGTACTACAAGAGACGCTATCGATACAAAGTTCACTTATAATAAAGAAGAATACACACTAATAGATACAGCTGGTCTTCGTAAAAAAGGCAAAATATTTGAAGCAGTAGAAAAATACAGTCTTTTAAGAAGTATGAAAGCAATAGATAGAAGCGATGTATGCTTGCTTGTACTAGATGCTACAACTGGTATAGTAGAACACGACAAACATATTGCAGGCTACGCCTTAGAAGCAGGAAAACCAGTAGTAATCGTAGTTAACAAATGGGATACAATTGATTCTAAAGATGAAAGCATGAAAGAATGGAAAAAGTCAATTAGCCATAATTTTCAATTCATGGATTATGCTAAAATAGTATTCTTAAGTGCACAAACTAAAAAGAGAATACATACTCTTATGCCAGAAGTGTTGTCTTCTTATGAAAACTCAATCAAAGAAGTTAAAACAAGTATAATAAATGATATTATAAGAAATGCATTCATAGAAACTCCACCAGCATCATTTAAAGGTAAAAAACTAAAAGTATATTTCACACATCAATCAGGAACTAAACCACCAAGATTTGATATAGAAGTAAACTCTAAAGGATTGGTACACTTTTCATACTATAGATATTTAGAAAATAAAATAAGAGAAAACATAGATTTTAGTGGTACACCAATAATAATACAATTCAAAAACAAAGGAGAAAAAGAATTATAGAAATATAGTTCTTTTTTACTTTTAATAATCAAAATTATTATGTATAATAAACTTATGAAAAAAGATGTAAAAGATAAAAATAAAAAAACAAAATCTGAAGTATGGAGATACATAAAAAAGTGTATTCCTTATTTTGCTAAAGAAAAGAAAGCTATAACCATACTAATAGTATTTAGTTTAGTATTAAGCATATTTAATTCATTTAGTCCAGCCCTTATGGCAAAAATATTAGATTATTCGACTAGTGGAGCACTAGACAAAGCAGTAGGATATTCAGTATTTATACTAATACTTGCTCTTATTATGGAATTTATTGATAATATCATTTTTACAAGAGCATATGTTAAAGTTCAAGAATCAGTATCAAATAATATAAAGAAAGATGTCATTTCATCATACTTTGATATAGATAACAAAGAATTACTAAAAACATCAAGTGGCATTTTCTTAACAAGAATTACAGAAGATCCAAATAATGTTGTTATGGCGTTTAATGCATTGAGAGCAAATGTATCAAGAATAATTTCAAATATATTTGTATTCGTTTATATATTTTATATAAATTTTATATTAGGTATTATTACAATACTCGGAACAATAACTGTATACATAATAGAAAAAAGAGCAATGGATAAATGGAATGCTTATAAAAAAAGAAGAAATAAATTAAGAGATAAAAATACAACTATTATAAATGAAGGAATAAGAGGGACACATGATATAAAACTCTTAAATATAGTTGAACACTTTAAAAATAAAATAAATGGAAATCTAGATGAATTATGCACTGATACAATGAGAAGTATGAAAATTGATGGTAATTATACTTTTGCTAGATCATCAGCAGTAAATATATTTACATTTGTAATAATTGTTTTATCTATTTACTTTGTTAAATTCGATGTAATAACAGTTTCATCATTAATCGCAGTATTCTTATATAAAGATAGATTATTCACTTCAGTATTATATTTAGCTTGGTCTGAAAGACAATTAAAAGAATTTGCTTTATCAGCTGAACGTATCTTTGAAGTAATAGATCATACTAAATATGAAAAAGAACATTATGGTAATAAAAGAGTTAATGAACTATATGGAAAGATAGAATTTAAAGATGTACATTTTAAATATGAAAAAGATGAAGTATTAAAAGGAATAAGCTTTACTATTGAACCAAAAGATACAGTTGCAGTAGTAGGTAAAAGTGGAAGTGGCAAAAGTACGATTATTAATCTGTTAAGCAAGATTTATGAAGTTACAAGTGGTGAGGTATTAATTGATGGATATAACGTAAATGATTTAGACAAATATAGTCTTAGAAATAATATCGCAGTCATAAGCCAAAAACCATATTTATTTAATATGACTATTAAAGAAAACCTACTATTAGTGAATCCAGATGCATCGCAAAAACAAATAGAAAATGTATGCAAGATATGCGAACTTCATGATTATATAATGACGCTTCCTAAAAAGTATAATACTTTAGTTGGAGAAGGTGGAGTAACACTAAGTGGTGGTGAATGTCAAAGAGTAGCTATTGCAAGAGCACTTCTAAGAAAAACTAACATTATATTATTTGATGAAGCAACAAGTGCTTTAGATAACGAAACACAAGCAAATATACAAAAAGCAATAAACAATATAAGTAGTGAATATACCATGTTAATCGTAGCTCATAGACTTTCAACTATAAAAGATTGTAATAAAATTATAGTAGTAAATGATGGTAAAATATGTGGAATAGGTAGTCATAAAGAACTATATAAAAATAATGAAATATATAGAACTCTATACGAAAATGAACTACAAAAGGAAGAAAATGACAAGAATTGATATAGAATTAGTAAAAAGAGAAATATTTGAAACAAGAAATAAAGCTCAAAATGAAATAAAAAATAAAATTGTTTATTGTAATAACATATGTATAACTAAACCTGCGTTTGATGTAACAGACACTGATATAATTGAAATAAAAGGTGAAAAGTTAAAATATGTATCACGTGGTGGTTTAAAACTAGAAAAAGCTATTAAAGAATTTAATATTGATTTAAATGATAAAATACTTATTGATATAGGTTCATCCACTGGTGGATTTAGTGATTGCGCTATACAAAATGGTATTAAAAAAGTTTATGCTATAGATGTAGGTACTGATCAATTTGATAAGAACTTAAGACTTAATAATAAAATTAATCTTTATGAAAATACTGACTTTAGAAACATAGACAATAATATTATTAATGATGCTAATATTGCTTCTATAGATGTATCATTTATATCTGTAACAAAACTAACTAATAAATTAAAAGAACTAACTAATCTAAAAGAAGTAATATGTCTTATAAAACCACAATTTGAGTGTGGAAAAGAAATATCTGATAAATACAAAGGAGTACCACTTAATAAAGAAGTACACGAGAGTGTTATAAAAAATGTTATAAATAGTTTTAAAGAAAATAATTACTATATAAATAATCTTACATCATCTCCAATAAAAGGCGGAAATGGTAATATAGAATATCTAGCATACTTCAAGAGAAATAATGAATCTAAGATAAACATAGAAAAAGTAATAAATGAAGCATTTAAATAGGAGATTTTTATGAAAAAGATTATTCAAAATAGCAAAGTATTACTTATATCATTCATGATATTATTCATATTCACAACATTTTTAGGTATTAAAGTAATTATTAACGACAAAGAATCAGAAGATTTTAGTATAAAAGCAAAAGAAATGTGTAAAGAGGTTTTAAAGACTGATCCTACTAATGAAATATGCTTGGCGAAAATAAATGGAAACGAAAAAAAAACTAAAAGAGATACACTAACTACATTTGATAAAATACTTAATGATTCAGAATATAGTTTCATATATTTTCTAGCAGTACCATTCTTAATAATAATGTCATCTATGTATGAAATAAGTAAAAGATTTAAATCAGATGAAATAAAGAATAGGTTAACTAGAGAAAGCTATAAAAGTTATATAAAAGATGTATTTAAAAGTTCTTATAAAAGTATATTCTTATGGCCAATAATAACTATTTATGTCTTAATATTTTCATACATGATAAGTGGTACATTTGAAGTTTCTACACAAAGTATAGCATTTAATACGAAAATACTTTGTCATCCCATATTATTTATATTTTCATATCTATTAAATACAATATTAATGAGCATTTTCTATATAAATATAGGACTCATCTTAGTACTAGAAAATAGAAACTACTTAGTAACTGTGATAGAAACTGTGATGGTATATTATGGTATAACATTAACTAATACATTCTTTATAATAAGTTTTGTCTTAAAAAACTTTAAAAACGCAGAAAACTATTTTGACTTCTTTGATATGTACAACTATAAAGAAAGAGAACTTATACCATTCAATTTATTGTGTTTAGGTGTATCACTTATAAGTTCACTACTAGTATACTTAAAATATAAAAATAAAGAAAAAATAATAATAAAATTAGAAAAGAATTAGAGGCAAATATGGAAATAATAGTTAAAGATTTATCAAAAAAATTTAAAAAAGTAACTGTACTTGAAAACATAAATGTAAAATTCGAAAGTGGTAAAATATATGGTATAGTTGGAAGAAATGGTAGTGGTAAAAGTGTATTCTTAAAAATACTTTGTTCATTTTATAAACCAACAACTGGAGAAGTACTTTATGATAATGTGAATTATAATAGTAATAATAGTTTTCCACCAAGTGTAAGAGCTTTAATAGAAAAACCAACATTCTTTCCAGACCTAACTGGGTATGAAAATCTAAAGTTACTAGCAAGCATACAAAATAAAATAGGAGACACTGAAATAAACAAAACACTAGAACTAGTAAACTTAACTACTGAGAAAGATAAAAAATATAGTGAATACTCACTAGGTACTAAACAAAAATTAGCTATCGCACAAGTATTAATGGAAAGTCCTGATGTGATGATATTTGATGAACTGTTTAATGGAATAGAAGAGTCTACAGTAGAAAAAATAAGAAATATCTTACTAGAGTTAAAAAGTCAAAATAAATTAATTATAGTTACAAGTCATATCAAAGAAGATATAGATGTTTTATCAGATGAAGTGTATAAGTTTGATAACGATGCATTGGGACGTATAAAATGAAAAACGATTTTAAATTGATAATATCATTACTACAAAATACTAGATTTAAAGTAACTATTATTATAATTGTTCTTCTTTCATTTATGGCTTTTGGTTATATAACTAAAGAAGTATCGTTAATTAATGGAATATATGACACATTTACATGGAACTTCTTTATAATGGTTTTATTATTTCTATTTATATTTAACTCTTACAATATCTTAACAGAACTTACAAAGAACTATGAATTTCTTCTTAGAATGAAAAACTATAAGGAATTCTTTTCCAAAATGACTAAATTTATATTTGTATCAAACTTAATTATATATTTGCTTGTTACAGTTTTAGTACTAATTATAGCTATATTAAGAACTGGTATGAATACTAGAGTAGATTTAATAAAATATTATAATATTAGTAACATGATATATTTAATATTTCATCTAATTAGAAGTTATATTATATTAAATATGATAGTAGTGGTACTTATGAGTATATATAAACTAGTAAAAGAAGAAATAGTTGTTATTATTTCAGGACTTATACCTCTTAGTATAGTGGCTCTAACTCCACTAATGAAAGAAAGGGTAATAGCAAAGATATATAATATACCTCTATATTATGGAGAATATTTTATAAAGAACAATTATGGTAGTTTTACTTTTGAAATATTTTCATCTATATTATTCGTAATATTACTAATTATATTATCAAAAATACTAATAGAAATAACATCTAAAAAGAGTATAGAATTAGAGTTATAAAATACTAAATATTGAAAATATAGAATAAACTTAATGAAAACGTTAAAACTTTAGAAAATATCGTTGACATTAAGCTTTTTTAATGATATGATTATCTAGATTTCAGGTTTTCTCGTGCAGAAAACTTAAAAAAATAGTGATTTTGATACACCTGGAAATGTGTATTAAGAAAGGAGACAAATAATGCCTACAATTAATCAATTAGTAAGAAAGAGTAGAACAGACAAAACTAAAAAGAGTAAAAGCCCAGTATTAAATATTGGATACAACTCAAAAGATAAGAAGAGAACAAATAATACTTCACCACAAAAACGTGGAGTTTGTACTCGTGTATCTACTAAGACTCCTAAAAAACCAAACTCAGCTTTAAGAAAAATCGCTAGAGTTAGATTAAGTAACGGATATGAAGTTACTTGCTACATTGGTGGAGAAGGACATAACTTACAAGAACACAGCGTTGTTCTAATTAGAGGTGGACGTGTTAAAGACCTTATCGGTGTTCGTTATCATATTGTTCGTGGTACTTTAGATACTGCTGGTATTGATAAAAGACGTCAAGGAAGAAGTAAATACGGAACTAAGAAACCTAAGAAAAATTAATAATAAATAAATTACTAATAAGAAAGGAGATAATGACATGCGTAAGAAACAAGCAATTAAGAGAGATGTTTTAGCAGATCCAATATATAATTCAAAAATGGTTACTAAGTTAATCAATGGTATCATGCAAGATGGAAAAAAAGGAACTGCACAAAAAATACTATACAATGCACTTGATATAGTAAAAGAAAAAACAAATAATGATCCTTTAGAAGTTTTAAATAAAGCATTTGAAAACATTAAACCAGCTTTAGAAATAAAGAGTAGACGTGTAGGTGGAAGTAACTATTCTGTACCTATGGAAGTTCGTGAAGATAGAGCTAACGCCTTAACACTTCGTTGGTTAATCCAATATGCTAAAGCAAGAAACGGAAAAGGTATGGCAGAAAATTTAGCTGCTGAAATAATCGATGCTTCAAACGGAATAGGTGGAGCAGTTAAGAAACGTGAAGATACTCATAAAATGGCAGAAGCTAATAAAGCATATGCTCATTATAGATGGTAAGAAGGGAGAACACTTATGGCACGTGATGTATCGTTAGAAAAAACACGTAATATAGGAATCATGGCTCACATAGATGCTGGTAAAACAACAACTACTGAGAGAATTCTATATTTAGGTGGAAACATCCATAAAATTGGTGAAACTCACGATGGAGCTTCTCAAATGGACTGGATGGATCAAGAAAAAGAAAGAGGTATAACAATTACTAGTGCTGCAACAACTGTACACTGGAATGGTTATAGATTCAATATAATAGATACTCCGGGACACGTAGACTTTACTATTGAAGTTGCTCGTAGTTTAAGAGTACTTGATGGTGCTGTTGCATTAATCGATGCTCAAGCAGGAGTAGAAACTCAAACTGAACAAGTTTGGAGACAAGCAAATGATTATATGGTTCCAAGAATGATTTGTGCAAATAAGATGGAAAAAATGGGTGCTGACTTTGATTACTCAATGGAATCAATTCACCATAGACTATCTGAAAAAGCAGAAGCAATCATGTTACCAATTGGAGCTGAAGATCATTTTACAGGATATGTAGATTTAGTTACAATGAAAGCATATAAATACGATGGAACAGCTGCTCAAAATCTAGAAGAAATTGAAATTCCAGCTGACATGGTAGATAAAGCAGAAGAAGCAAGAGGAAAATTAATCGAAGCTGTAGCTGACTTCTCAGATGAATTAATGGAAAAATATTTAGAAGGAGAAGAAGTTAGTGTTGATTTATTAAAATCAGCAATAAGAAAAGCTACATTAGCTGTTAAATTCTTCCCAGTATTATGTGCTGATGCCCTAGGAGACAAAGGTACTCGTACATTAATGGATGCAGTTATCGACTATTTACCAGCTCCAACTGATATCGCAGCTGTTAAGGGTGAAGACTTAAATGGTAAACCAATCGAAAGAAAAGCTAGTGATAGCGAACCATTTAGTGCACTTGCATTCAAAGTTATGAATGACCCATTCGTTGGAAACTTAACATTCTTCCGTGTATACTCTGGTGTGCTTAAATCAGGAAGTTATGTTATGAACTCAACTAAGGGTGAAAAAGAAAGAATCGGACGTATTCTTCAAATGCATGCTAATCAAAGAAAAGAAATAGCAGAAGTATATGCAGGAGAAATTGCTGCTGCTGTAGGTCTTAAAGATACTACAACTGGAGATACACTTTGTGATGAAAAGAATCAAGTTATTCTTGAAAAAATGGTATTCCCAGAGCCAGTTATTGAACTTGCAATTGAACCAAAATCAAAAGCTGATCAAGAAAAAATGAGCTTAGCTCTTCAAAAATTAGCTAAAGAAGACCCTTCATTCAGAGCAAAAACTGATCATGAAACTGGTCAAACTATTATTGCTGGTATGGGTGAGTTACACTTAGACGTATTAGTAGATAGAATGAGAAGAGAATTCGGAGTAGAAGCAAATGTTGGTAAACCACAAGTTGCTTATAGAGAAACTCTTAAGAGTACTGCTGAATGTGAAGGTAAATACATTAAACAATCAGGTGGACGTGGACAATACGGACATGTATGGGTTAAATTTGAACCAAATCCTGATAAGGGATATGAATTTGTTGACGAAGTAGTAGGTGGAGTAGTTCCTCGTGAATACATTCCTGTAGTTGACAAAGGATTACAAGAAGCTCTAGCTGGTGGTGTACTTGCCGGATTCCCAATGATCGATGTTAAATGTACATTATTTGATGGATCATATCATGATGTAGACTCAAATGAAATGGCATTCAAAATCGCAGCTTCTATGGCATTAAAAGAAGCTAAAAATAAATGTAATCCATGTATTTTAGAACCAATTATGGAAGTTGAAGTAGTTGTTCCAGAAGAATTCATGGGTACAGTAATGGGAGATTTAACTTCTAGAAGAGGAAAACCTCTTGGAAATGAATCTCGTGGTAGAGACATAAGCATTAAAGCTATGGTTCCACTATCTGAAATGTTCGGTTACATGACAGTTCTTAGAAGTAACACTCAAGGACGTGGTACTTATACAATGATCTTCGATCACTATGAAGAAGTACCTAGAAGTATAGCCGAAGATATTATTAAGAAAAATGGTGTACAATAATTAAAGTACACTTTTGCCAATTTTGTTTATTTAGACTTGAAATATTTTCAAGTATTAGATAAAATATATTTATGATGTAAAAAAGGAGGAAAATAAAATGGCAAAACAAAAATTTGATCGTTCTAAAGAACATGTTAATATTGGTACTATTGGACACGTTGACCATGGTAAAACAACATTAACAGCTGCAATTACTAAATACTTTGGAGAATTCATGGCTTATGACCAAATCGATAAAGCTCCAGAAGAAAAAGCAAGAGGTATTACTATTAATACTGCTCACGTTGAATATAGTACTGACAAACGTCACTATGCTCACGTTGACTGTCCAGGACATGCTGATTACGTTAAAAACATGATCACAGGTGCTGCTCAAATGGATGGTGCTATCCTAGTTGTTAGTGCAACAGATGGACCAATGCCTCAAACTCGTGAACACATCTTATTATCACGTCAAGTTGGTGTACCAAAAATGGTAGTATTCATCAATAAATGTGATATGGTTGATGATCCTGAGTTATTAGACTTAGTAGAAATGGAAGTAAGAGAATTACTTACTGAATACGGATATGACGGAGACAATACTCCAGTTATTCGTGGATCTGCTCTTAAGGCTCTTGAGGGTGATGAAAAATGGGTACAACCTATTAAAGATCTTATGGCTGCAGTTGATACATGGATCGATACTCCAGCAAGAGATACTGATAAACCATTCTTAATGAGCATTGAAGATGTATTTACTATCACAGGACGTGGAACTGTTGTTACAGGTCGTGTTGAAAGAGGTAAATTAAATCTTAACGATGAAGTTGAAATCGTTGGTTTAAAACCAACTAGAAAAACAGTAGTTACTGGAATCGAAATGTTCAGAAAATCATTAGATTATGCTGAGGCTGGAGATAACGCTGGAGTTCTACTTCGTGGTATTAACAGAGAAGATGTTGAAAGAGGACAAATCTTATGTAAACCAGGAAGCATTACACCACATAAGAAATTCAAAGCTAGTGTATACGTTCTATCTAAAGAAGAAGGTGGACGTCATACTCCATTCTTTAGTAACTATAGACCTCAATTCTACTTCAGAACAACTGATGTTACAGGTGTAATTACATTACCAGAAGGTACTGAAATGGTTATGCCAGGTGATAACGTTGATATGACAGTTGAGTTAATTGCTCCAATTGCTATTGAAAACGGAACTAACTTCTCAATCCGTGAAGGTGGTAGAACAGTTGGTGCTGGTGTAGTTTCTGAAATCATTGAATAGTTAGAAACATTAAACTCTAGAGAAATCTAGAGTTTTTTATTGTAATATTATTCTGATGTAACGTTTTTGACACTCAAAATTGACTTATAAAACAAATTTTGTTATAATAAAGCACAATTAAAGGGGTTAACTATGGAAAATAATGAAAATAAATCAAAAAGAAAAATTAGCAATAAAGCAAAAACTATAGGTTTAGTTTTAGGAGCAGCAGCGACAATAAATACTATAAATGATGCAAGACAATTAATAACATCAAATATAGTTTCAAGAACTAACGATGAAACAAAAGAAAATACAGTTGGGTATGAAGGATATGATACTAGATTCAATACACGAGTACATTCTAATAACTTTGTTGTACTTAAAATAAGTGAAAAAACATTTAATGATATAACTAATTTAAGAAATACATTGCATGAATGCAAAGATAGAAATATTTCAGTATGTATTGTATTAGATACTAAAGCAGAAGACCTAGCCAAAATGTACAAAGATATTGATTTTTTACAAGCTATATTAAAACAATATGAAATTGATATGCCAATTTATTGTAATATAGATCATATTATGAATAATAAAAATTTAAATAATGCTGCAAAGGCAACTTTAATAGAAACATTCTTAGATAAAACAACAAGAAGTAGTATGTATGTAGGTTTATATGGTACAGATACATTTTTAGCTGAATGTAATGAGTATATAACAAAAATTACTGATTATGATACATTCTTAATAAAAGATAGTGAAAATGTTAAGTATCCAGGCAGCCATAACATTACTAAAGATTTAAGTGGCAATATAACTGCTAATATAGATTTATCAGAGATCATAAAAGAAGAAAATTTAAATAATAATGCTTCACTAGTATATTCTCAAGCTTATAAAGTAAAAGAAGGCGAAACATTACATTCAATAGCACTTACTTGCGGTCTTAGTGAAAATGATTTAAAAGAATACAACAACATAAGAAAAGTAGAAGTCGGTGACACAATATATATTCCAAATCTTTACATGACTTATAACAAGGATACAAACGAAGCATCATATAATTATGCAATAGCAAGAGGAATAGATATCTCAGATTATCAAACAAACATTGATTGGGATAGAGTAGCAGAAACATCGGATTACGTAATTGTAGAAGTAGCTAGGGATAGCTCCGACTACCTAAATAATGAGGGTTACTATTTAAGCTCAGCAATTAACCAAGTAAAAGGAGCTACAAGTAAGGATATAGATTTAGGATTATATTTTTGTATTTCTGAAGAAATGAATAGTGATGTATATAAACAAAGATTAGAGAAATATTTATCTAACTTAGATAATGAAATGGAAGAGCAAAGAATATATGTGAATAAAGAAAATATTCCAGTATTTATCGCATTTGAAATGTATTCAGAAAATAACGACTATTATGAACTATTACAAACATTTAAAGAAGTATGTGAAAATCATGGATATAATAAAGTAGGTATTTATGGTAATAGTTCTATACTTAATTCAATTAGTGAGAACATGATAAAGAAACAAAATAAAACTCTAAAAAATACAAACTTTTATGTATGGAAGGCAGGAGGACCTCAATATTCACCTAACGAGCATAATGTTGTTGGAATTGGCGTAGATGATTTAGAAGAATATAGGGGAGAATCTACTTCAAACTATACAGTGGATATGCAACAAGTAACTAACGTATGTAATGACGTTGGTGCGTCAAACACAGCTGGACATTGCGATGTAAGCTATTTATATGATGAAGAAATGTTTGGACATAAATATAGCAAAGAAGAAATGAGCGAAGTAATGGAAGTAGATCTTAACAACTATAGAAATGTACCAACGCATACAATAACTTCTGGTGCATTAAATACTATATCAGCATTAACAGCCTTAGGCTACGTAGCAATAGGCCTTAAAGCATTAGCAAAAAAATTAAAACAAAAACATAAAAATAATATTGTTAAAAAAACACTAGAATAAAAGAAGCTTAATTTTAAGCTTCTTTTTGATTATATATAATTAGATGATGCTGGCTTCTAGTACATGCAACGTAATACAAATATCTTTCTTTATAATTAAACTGATTATTAGTGTGTGTATAGACTATAGTTGCATCATATTCTAAACCTTTTGCCATATAAGAAGGTATTACCACAAGTTCACGACTAAATGCCTTTGAATTATTAGCAATCAATGTTAATTCTTCGAAATCTCGTTTAAGTAATTTATAAATATCGGCAGCTTCTGTATCAGTTTTAGTAATAATTGCAATACTTCTATTATTCTTTTTAAGATTATTTATATCATTACTTAATTGTTCCTTTAGATTATCCTCTTGTCTAAATTCTACTGGTATATGTGTATCTCTTCTAATAGCTGATATTAAGTTAAGACCAAGTATTCTATTAGCGTGTTCTATAATTTCAGGACTTGATCTATAAGTTTTGTTAAGTTCTATATAATTAACTGAGTCAGGAAATACCTCTTTCAAATCTTCAAGACTCTTATATTCATAATATGGATTTATTGTTTGATTGATATCTCCTAAAATAGTAAATTTACTTTTTCTAAGTATCTTCTTAAGTAATATATATTGAAGAACATTATAATCTTGCGCTTCATCTATAATAGTTTGTTCAATCATATAATCATATCCAAGAAATGTAAGTAAACTCTTCATGTATACAAACAAACAAGCATCTTCATAAGAAATGTCTTTAGAATCAAGTTTATTTATATATGAATCAGGTAACTCTTTATCATACACTTTTTTAAATTCATTACTTCTAAAGAACCCTTTATATATTTCTTTCATATCAATAGAGATATTTAATCTTTCTCTTAACCATTTTCTTATTTGTTTAGCTCTTGATTTATTACCTCTAAATTCTATTTCAGCTATCTTTAATGATATTTCATCAATTCTCTCAAGTAATGGTATACTTGAATATCTTTCATGTAAGTAATAATTTAATTTTTCAAGAGGAACATATAAATCTCTATTAAATATTTCACTAGTAAATCTAGCTTTACTTGTATAATTCTTTATATATTCTTCCATAACAGGAATTATCTCATTAGATTGTTTAAGTTTTATTAAATCTATATATGCTTCCTCATATTTATAGTATCTTTCTATAAAAGAAGTAAATGATTCAATATGTTTATATTCTGTTATATATGTTTCTAAGAAATCACTAAATGTTGTTTCTTTAGTATTATCTTCACCAAGTTCAGGAAGTACATTAGATATGTATTCACTAAATATATGGTTAGGAGCAAATATAAGTACTTTATCACTAGTTAAATTCTTAATCTTATAAAGCAAGAATGCTATTCTATGAAGGGCTACACTAGTTTTACCAGAACCAGCTATACCTTGAACTATTAAATTCTTATCTTTAGTATTTCTTATGATCGCATTTTGTTCACTTTGAATAGTGTTTACTATATTTTTCATATAGTCATTATTCTTTCTTGAAAGTACTTCTTGAAGCATTTCATCTTGAATAGTAAGTTTACTATCAAATACATGTTTAATCTTAGAATTTTCTATAGTAAACTGTCTCTTATTATGAAGATATCCTTTCATTATTCCACCAGGTGCTTCATACTGACATTCACCTTGTTCATAATCATAGAATATACTTGAAATAGGGCTTCTCCAATCATAAATAATGTTATTATCTCCCTTAGTAAGATAGGTAAGTCCTATATAAATATCATTATTTCCTTCATCATCCTCATAAGTTATCTTACCAAAATATGGACTATTTTGAATCTTATAAAGTTTTTTGTAATACTTAGCTTTCATTTCTAAGTCATCAATTTCTTTATCATTATTTGATAAGATAGTTTTCATTTCAGTAGGGTCTAATTCAGCTTTAGTATCCCATACATACTTCTTAAATTCTTGTTGTTTTTCTTCATTATCGTATAAGTCTTGAGCAAGATTTGAAATAGTTTCACGTAAAAGTTCGGTAGTTAATTCTAGATGCTTTTGTTCTTTCTTTAATTCTTCATCACTTAAATTCATTATAACCTCCCTAGAGTTCAAGTGTCACATCATTTAAAAATTAACAGCATAAACCAAATAATAGCAAACTAATCTATATTTGTCAATTCAAAATAAAAAAATATTTAAAAACTATACATAAATTCATATTGAAAAACTAAATAATATAAATTATAATTATCTTATGATAAAGAAAATAAAAGAATTTGTAAAAATTAATGATGAAGATTTATTAATGATAGTCCTTGCTTTCATGTCATTTTCAATTGGTATATGGAGAAACTATAGACAATTATGGCTTGAAAATGTTGGATTTGATGTTCAAAGTATAAGTAAAATTCTATCAGTTGCTTTAATATGCAGTGCAATTATATCGTTTGTAATAAGTATATATTCAACTAGAGTTAAAGTTAAAAATGTAATAATGCTTACTGGAACACTTAGAGCTTTAGCTATGATGGTTCTTCTTTTAAATAGTAATACTTATATAATTAAAGTTTGTATGCTTATCTGTGTAATGTGTGAAACTACATTTTCAATAGCTTTTTATCCATTATTAACTACTATTAATAAAGATAGAAGTGCGTTTGCTAAACAAGCTTTAATTAACTATTTAGGTAAAGATGCTGGTATCATAGTATGTGGACTTTTAATTGGTGTTACTGTAGGCAATATAGTATTTGATTATAATAGTTGTTTGTTTTTAGCAATGATTTCAACTATATTATCAATACTATTCTTAATGCTATTTAGCGAGAATAAAACATATAGTAAAAGAAATGTTCTCCCCTTAAAGAAAGCACTAAAAAATTTAAAAAAATCTAAAATTAATAATTATTTTCTATTTAATCAATTTATAATGAACATTCCATATGGTATGATATTTGGACTTGTTATGATTATTCTTACTAATTATATTGGATTTAGTGTAGGTATTGCATCTATATTTATAATAGTTTGTAATTTAATAGGAAGTGTAGCTTGTTCATTATTTAATCACTATGGAACCAATCTTTCAGTAAGAACAAGTACATTTATTAAATATGGTTCTAGAGTTATAGCTTACTTAATAGCATTTTTAATGCCAAATTCCTTAACATTTATATTAGCTATGATAATAGCACATGTGTCAGCAAGAATACTTGATGACAAAGTAACTGGAACATATTTAGCTAGAATAGACACCAATAGTCAATTCTTATTTGGGAATATTAGATACTTTATACTTAGTCTAGGCGAGGGTATTGGGGTATACTTAGCAGGTTTTATGTTGGAAATATCATTTAGATCTTTATTTATAGGAGCCTGTGTACTAACAACACTACAAATAATAATGTTTATAAATCTAGATAAAATAACTGATAAATAGTAAAAACTGTTGCATTTTACTAAAAAATATAGTATTATTAACTAGAAGTTTATTCTTGGTTTAGATGTACCTCTTACTTCTTTACTCAGAATTAACGGATAATTTAGATGAAGGAGGATTTTTAAAATGGCTTTAAGTAAAGACAAAAAGACTAGCATTGTTGAATCTTTCGCTAGAACTAAAGGTGACACTGGAAGCGTTGAAGTTCAAGTAGCACTTTTAACAGAAAGAATTAACAATCTTACTGAACATATGAAAGAACATAAACATGATTATCATACTAATCGTGGATTACTTCAAATGGTTGGTAAAAGAAAGAACTTATTAGATTACTTAAAACGTGAAGACGTTCAAAGATATCGTGAGTTAATCAAAAAATTAAATTTAAGAAAGTAGGCACTTATTTTAAGTGTCTTTTATTTTTAGAAGGAGGAAAAAATGAAAAGAGTTTTTGAATATGATTTTCAAGGTAGAAAGATAGTTGTAGAACATGGTGAACTTGCTAAACAAGCAGGTGGAGCAGTACTTGTAAGATACGATGACACTGTAATATTATCAACTTGCGTTATGAGTAATAACGTTTCAACAGCAGATTTTTTCCCTTTAACAATTTTATATCAAGAAAAACTTTATTCTGTTGGTAAAATCCCAGGTGGATTTATTAAAAGAGAAGGTCGTCCAACAGATGCTGCTACTTTAACTGCAAGAGTTATTGATAGACCAATTAGACCTATGTTCGATGAAAACTTTAGAAATGAGGTACAAGTAGTAAATACTGTCTTAAGTGTAGACCCTGATAGAACACCGGAAATGACAGCATTATTTGGTACATCACTTTGTTTAGGTATTTCATCAATTCCATTCGAAGGCCCAGTAGCTGGAGTAATAGTTGGTAAAATAGATGGAGAATTAAAAATTAACCCAACTTGTGAAGAAATGGAAAGAAGTACTATTAACTTAACGGTTGCTGGTACAATAGATGCCATAAATATGGTAGAAAGTGGTTCAAAACAAGTAAGCGAAGAAGAAATGTTAGAAGCACTTATGTTTGGACACGAAGCAGTAAAAGAATTATGTGCTATTCAAAATGATATCATTAGTGAAATCGGAGAAGAGAAGATAGAAGTAGTACTTGCTAATATCCCAGATGAATTAAGAGAAGAAGTAAATAATGATATCAAACAAGATATGATTGAAGCTATTCAAATAAAAGATAAACTAGAAAAATATGCAAGAATAGACGAAGTAAAAGAAGAAGCAATAACTAAATATACTGAAAGACATGAAGGAGAAGAAGACTTAGAAGCAAATCTTAAATTAGTTAAAAAAGTTGCTGATGAGATTGAAGGAGCTGAAGTAAGACGTTTAATCACTAATGAACATATTAGACCAGATGGACGTGCGATGGATGAAATTCGTGAATTATCTGCAGATGTAGACTTACTTCCAAGAACACATGGTAGTGCATTATTCACTAGAGGTCAAACTCAAGCTTTAGCAATCACTACTTTAGGTGCTCAAAATGAAGAACAAATTTTAGATGGATTAAGTTTAGAAGATTCTAAAAAGTTTATCTTCCATTATAACTTTCCAGCATTTAGTGTAGGTGAAACAGGGAGATATGGAAGTCCTGGTAGAAGAGAAATTGGACACGGAGCTTTAGCAGAAAGAGCATTATTACAAGTAATGCCTAGTCAAGAAGAATTCCCATATACTGTACGTGTTGTTTCAGAAGTATTAGAAAGTAATGGTTCATCAAGTCAAGCAAGTATTTGTGCTGGATGTATGTCATTAATGTCAGCAGGTGTACCAATTAAAGCACCAGTAGCTGGTATCGCAATGGGACTTATTACAGAAGATGGAACATGTGATTCTAAATATACAATTTTAACAGATATTCAAGGTTTAGAAGATCATATGGGAGATATGGACTTCAAAGTAGCTGGTACTAGAAAAGGTATAACAGCACTACAAATGGATATTAAAATCAAAGGAGTAACAAGAGAAGTATTAAAAGAAGCATTAGATAAAGCTCATAAAGCTAGAATGCAAATCTTAGATGTAATGGAAGCAACTATTAAAGAACCAAGACATGAATTATCAGAATATGCTCCTAAGATTAGAACAATGAAGATTTCACCAGACAAGATTAAAGATGTAATTGGTAAGGGTGGAGACATGATTACTAAGATTATCTTAGAATCAAGTAATGTAACTTCAGTAAATCATAAAGATGCAGTTAAGATTGATATAGATGATGATGGAAACGTAATTTGCTATCACATGAAGAAAGAAGTACTAGATAAAGCTATTAAGATGATTGAAGACATAGTAAAAGAAGTAGAAATTGGAGCAGTTTATACAGCAAAAGTTGTTAAAATTGAAGACTTCGGAGCATTCGTAGAACTATGGCCAGGATGTGAAGGACTAGTTCACGTTTCACAACTTGATAATAAGAGAGTAAATCATCCAAGTGATATCTTAAAAGTAGGAGACGAAATAGTAGTAAAAGCAACAGGATATGATAGAAAAGGAAAACTAAATCTATCTAGAAAAGAATTACTACCAAAAATTGAGAAAAAAGAACCTAAAAAAGATACTAAAAATGAAGAAATAACCAAATAACTAAGTTTGTCACATTGACAAACTTTTTAATTATAGTATAATATAGCATAATTAAAAGAGGGGATTATATGGCAAGTAAAGAAGAAAAAGATATTTACTATAGCTTAAGGAACATAACATCTATATTATATAGATTATATCGAAACTTATATACACTTGAAGTAAAAAAAGAAAGTAGTTCTTTAGAATATGAAAAAAAATTAAAGTTAATAGAATTTTATACAAGACTTGAAGATCAATATTATGAAAGGCTAGAGACTCTTGTAAAAGAAGATGGTGAAATAATTGAAAGAATGTATGTAAATAATTTACTTAGTACAGAATCAACATTTTCACCAGAAAAACAATTAAGCGATATTTCATATATAATATTTCATGATATAAAAGAAAATGACATAATACCAATGAGAATGGCAAACAAATTATTTGAAACAAGTGTAATTACTTCAGAAAATTCAGATGAGATAAGTCAAGGATTATATAATGGTTACGAATCTCAAAAAGGCACTTATTTTATTGATATACTAGATGCTATGTCAAAGGACCCAGACTTCAAAGAATTTAGAAATCAATTAATAAAAGCCAAATATAAAGTGGCATTTATAAATAAGAGAAGAAGTCCTTTAGAACCAAACGATGAATTTGTAGTTTCAACTGCTAATGAAATGATGAATGCACAAGAAATATTAAATTATGCGAGAAAAATGTATAATTTAAGTGAGTCATCAATTAAATCTCCAAGTAATGCCAGAAGATTAATGTTAAGTATGGCATATATTAGAGCAAACATGCTTCAAATGAGTGAAGTAGGTATGCAAGCACTATATACACTATTGTCAATGGGAGAATCATGCGGTGATTTAAATCCACGTGAAGGTAAAAAGTTATTTGATGAAATACTAAAATATGAAAAAGATGATAAAGAAACATTTAAATCAAAAGGAAACACTCTAAAAAGAAAGTTCTAATTAAATGTTTCTTTTTTTTATAGTTAAAATATTGAACTTTTATATAAAAAATGCTACAATGATTTTATAAAAATAGAAGGAGATAGGTATGAAAAAAAATATTTTAAAAACGTTAACTGCATTCTTAGCAATCGTATTATTTACCTTTTCAGTAAATGCAGTAACTAAACCAACTGATGATATGGCTAAAGTTCCAACTACAATCCCAGCACCTGGAGCAAAACTATATGCAGCAGTACAAAGCCCATTTGATTTTTCAAAAATCAAATTTGTTAATGGTAGCTCAGAAGTTTCAGGATATACATCTATGAGAAAAATTGTATTAACTGATGACTTTGAATATGTTACACAAGCTAGTGGAGGAGAAGCAGGAATAGGAGTAGGAGAAAATTGGTTTTCAGCATACTGCTTAGATGGAAGACTAAAATATCCTGAAAATGGTTTATATTTTGCTTTAGAGAATAATATTACTCAATATCAAACTTTATTGAATAGACTAGTATATCAAGCATTAGCTAACCAAATGAATAGTTCTAACGCTATGTATAATTTATTTAAAACAAAAAGAGATTATAAGTATGCTTCAACAATAAATTATACAACTCCAGGATATACAGATGCAGAAACTGCATTTAAATCATTAAGTAAAAATCCACTTGAAGTAGAAATCTCAAATATTATTTTATCAGATAAAAGCTCAAATATAATTTCAATAACAGCAGCAGAATTAAATACAGCAGCTGGTAAAACTGGAGATACATTTAAGTTAACATTAAATATGTCATCAAAAGCTGAAAATAATATATTCTTTGATTTATATACTACTAATGCAATGGACAATACATTAAATTATAATAGAGCATTATGGATGATTGAACATAGTTATCCAACATTAAACTTAAAAGATTCATTAACAGCAGCTGGAGCTAGTTATGATAAATTAGTAACTGAATTAAAGGCATTAGATTCTAATATTACTGATGCTAATGCAGAAAAATATGTAGAAAATTACGTATATTCAACTGTTCAATATGCTATTTGGAAAGTAAATGATGGCGTAGACATGGATGGTAATACTTTAGGAGATACTTTAAAAGGTTCAGAAGAATTAAATAAATTATATAAATATTTAATTCAAGATAAAGGTGCTTCATTCTATGCAAGTTATGGAAAAAATACATTCTCTGAACAATTAACAATAGTAAAACCAGAATCTAAGAAAGAAATATTTGAACAAACAAATGAAATATATAAATATGGTCCATTCAAAGTACAAGGTGACTTTATTGAAACTGGAAAAATATATTTAACAGTAAAAGACGCTGATAAAAATGGAGTTAAATTAGTTAATAAGAGTGGAGATACTATAACTGAAGTATCATCAGGAGACGAATTCTATGTAGTAGCTAATAAAAAATCAAAAATAGCTAATGTAACAATTGAAGCTTCAGCACCAGAAGCAAAAAAATTCGTTCCTGCTGGAAATAGAGGAAGAGTATACTATGCAAATAGTGCATTTGGACAAAATGTAATAACAGGTGGAAAAATAGAACCAATTGTTACTAATCAAAACTTTGAATTATTATTTAATCCAAGTACAGGTGTAGAAAATGTAGGTATGTTATTTATCGTAACTATAGTTGCATTTGGAATCGGTTACTTCGTGTTAACACGTAAAAATCAACCTGTAGAATTATAATAAAATTAAGACCTCAAAAAGGTCTTTTTTTTTATAAAAAAGAAGTGTTTCTAGTATTTATATCTAATTATAATAATAGAGGGATAGAGAAAGGAATTAAATATGGAAGCACTAGGAAATTATATAAAAGAAAATATAATTAAAGTAATTGTTATAACCATACTATTATTCTTATATGTAGGTTCATTTATTTATATAAGCTCAAAAATCATTAAAACAGATAATAGCGAAGAAGACAAAATAAATTCAATTGTAAAAGACGAAACAAAGGAGAGTATAGAAGAAGAAACTATAGAAGGAATAATGGTAGATGTTAAAGGAAGTGTTAATAAACCTGGAGTGTATAAAATAAAAAAGGATTCTAGAGTTACAGATGCTATTGAAGCATCTGGTGGACTTGCAAAGAATGCAAATACCAGATTTATAAATTTATCTAAACTATTAAAAGATGGTGACGTGGTTGTAATATATTCAAACGAAGAAATAGAAAATGCAAAAAAAGAGGAAAAGATAGTTGTAGAAACTCCATGTGTGTGTGAAGAAATAAAAAACGATGCATGTTATAAAGAAGACAGTCAGGAAATAAATAAAAAGGTTAATATAAACATTGCCAATTTATCAGAACTAATGACATTAGATGGAATAGGAGAATCTAAAGCAAAATTAATTATTGAGTATAGAACACAAAATGGAAACTTTAAAGATATAAAAGATATAATGAAAGTAAAAGGTATAAGTGAAACACTTTTCTCTAAAATTAAGGAAAATATTACTATCTAATATTACCTACTATTTATTACTATTAATTTCTATATTATATATTTTTATCTATAATAAACTATATATCCCTCAAAAAATAAAAATAGAAGAAACTTACAATTTAAAGATTAATAATTATAATATAGATGGAAATAAATTAACTTTAGAATTTAATAATTTAAGAGGAATATATTATTTTGAAAAAGAAGAAGATTTAGATAATTTTAAAAAAACTTACAATTTAGGAGACACTATAGAAATAAATGGAACGTTAGAGACTCTGGCCAATAACACCATACCAAATACATTTAATTATAAGGATTATTTATATCATAAAAAAATAAATTATATTTTAAAGATAGATAGAATAAAGAAAGTAAAAATTAATAAGAATATTCTATTAAAAGCAAAAAACTACATATTAAAAAGAATAGAAAATACTAAGTATAATAGTTATCTTTATGCTTTCATATTGGGCAAATCTTCATACATAGATAACGAAAGCTATAGAGATTATAAAATAAATGGAGTAACTCATTTATTTGCTTTATCTGGTCTTCATGTATCTTTATTTTCTAACATAATTTTATTTATTCTAAATAAGTTAAAATTAAATGAAAAAGTATCTTTTATTATTACAAGTATCTTTTTAATATTCTTTTCATTTATCGCATCCTTCACACCATCTATTTTAAGAGCAACCATTTTCTTTATTCTTTCAAGTCTTAATAAAATATATTATACTTTTATAAAACCAAAAAACATATTGATTTTAACATTTAATATTTTAGTTTTCAAAAGTCCATTCTATATATTTGATACTGGTTTTATACTATCGTTTACTATTACTTATTTTATATTATTGCTAAATGAAAATATTACTATAAGAGGAAATATTAAATCAATTTTAATAGTAAGTATTTTGTCTTTCTTATCAAGCCTTCCAATTATAATAAATTTATCTTACGAAATTAATATAATAGGATTTATTAATAATATATTATTTATTCCATTAGTCACTAATATAATTTTTCCGTTTTCTCTAATTGTAGTAATAATACCAAAATTATCTTATATATTATTTATTTTAACAACTATTATGGAAACAATATCAAAATACAGTAGTAATCTTTTAAATATTACATTTTACTTTGAAAAGTTAAGTAAATTAGAAATAATAATTTATTATATTTTATTAATATTCTCTATAAAGAAAAATAAAAAATTATTATATTTTCTTTTTATATTTATAATAATACTATACTTAAAACCAAATTTAGATAAAAATACGTATGTATATTTTATAGATGTATCACAAGGAGATTCAGCACTCATAGTAACTAAAAATAATAAAAGTATTTTAATAGATACCGGAGGAAAGTTGAGTTATAAAACTGATGAATGGAAACAAAAAAATAAAGAATTTAATTTAATGACTTCATCAATAATACCATTTTTTAAAAGTATAGGTCTTAAAAAAATAGATTATTTATTAATTACTCATGGAGATGCAGATCATGCTGGATATGCATTAGAACTATTAAATAATTATAAAGTAATAAATAAATACACTAATAAAGGTAGAAAAAACACTTTAGAAAAGAAACTTAATATTAATTCACTAGATATTAAATATGTAAAAATAGATAATATAGAAATTTATTCTTTAAACGATACAATATATAATAATGAAAATAAAGATAGTTTAGTTTTACTTATCAAAATATACAACTATAAATTTCTATTTATGGCGGATGCCGACAAAGAAGTAGAACAAAATATAATAGAAAAATATAATATAAAGAATGTAGATGTACTAAAGGTAGGACATCATGGCTCTAAAACTAGTACAAACGAATCTTTTATAAGTGAAATAACTCCTAAGTATTCAATTATATCAGTGGGAAAAAATAATAAGTTTGGTCATCCAAATACTGAAACGTTAGACGCTTTAAAAGATTCTAAAATACTAAGAACGGATGAACTTGGTACAATAAAAATAACACTAAACAAAAATAAATCATTAATTGAAACATTTGCACCATAAAAAGGAGTGCTTAATATAATTAATTAAGAAAAACAAATTAATATGTTATAATTATTCTAGGAGTGATAGTTCAATGATTACAGAAAGCATTAAAGATTATGTGTATTCTCTTGAAAATCCAAATGAATGTAGAGAATTAACAATAAACAAACTAAGCATCACAGGAGAAATTCTATCCATTGACTTAAATGATTTATATAATTTTCCTAATTTAGAAAGTTTATCATTATGCAACATGACAATTGGGGAAAAAGATTTATTAATTTTAGAATCATTAGAATACTTAAAGGTATTAAAATTATATAATTGTGATTTTTCTAATAATAATTTATACATATATTTTAATAAACTATCAATTGAAGAGTTAGTTCTAGATAATACAGAAATAGATTTTAATTTAATTAAAAAGAAGTTTAATAAAGTAACTCTCAAAAATGTAGTAAATATATATGGAGTAGATTGTAACGAATTAGATATAAGTAAAGCAATTACAGTAGATTTTCAAAAACTAAGTATTGAAAAATATGTAAGACTTATAATAAGTAAATCACAATATTTAACAAATAAAAACATTTTAACAGTTAATGTAAATAATATTCAATTAGTAGTTAAGAGTGATTATTATGATGAAATAGAGGATGTATATGAAGAAAATAAAAATTAATTCTCCATTAACTAATGAAATAATAGAAAAAATAAACTTAATGGCCCAAAAAGAAAAATTAATCATTATTTTTGATAATACTAAAAGTTTAAGATCAGATGATCTAATGAAGCTTAATCAAAATGTCACAATAAGTATTATAGGCGGCTTAGATACAAAGAAGGAAAAGTTTAATAATGAACATTATCAAAGAAGAACTTATTATTCTTTAAAAGAATTAATAAGTATTTTAAATTTTTTCGAAAAAATAGAAAGACAAATTAATCCATTATGGAATCAATTAGAAAAATGTATGTTCGTATATAAAAAAATTTGTGAATACTCAAACTATGATGAATGCGTTTATAACGGAAGAGATGCATCAAGAAATTTATTGGGTATAATAACAGGTAAAAGTGTTTGCGCAGGTTATGCAATGATATTTAAAGAAGCTATGGATAGACTTAATATAAAATGTTACTATCAGAATAGAGAAGGTCATCATAGCTGGAATATTGTTGAACTAGAGGGTAAACAATATGCAATCGAATTAACATGGGATACATATAGAAAGCAAAACAATAAATGTGGATTTGCATATTTTTGTAGAGAAGATAGACAACACTTTTATTCAAATGAACACCATAACATTAGTGGTGAAAAAGAAGAACAAGAATTCGATGTGGAGGAATGCCCTGTTACAGTTTTACAAAATGCTTTAAAAAAGATAACTCAAGACAGAATAAAAAAAGTTCCAGTTGAAAATAAAGATAATACTATAACTTGTTCAATTGCTGGTCAAACTATAATCATTAATAACAACATACCATATTTACAAAATGGAACACCATCAAATACATTTATCAGAAGTGATGGAAGTAGTTTCTTAATTATTCCTACAAATAAATCAAATAATTACATTAGAGAATATATATATTTAATATTTATTCCAGCAAATCAAACTATTCAAGCGACAAGAATATATAGTGAAATGGATTTATTAACAAGTGATCAAGAACTTAGAAACAATATTTCAAATAGCTTATTATCGAGTCATAGAATAGCAAGAAAAATAAAAGAATATAATGGTTATGTAGGATATGTTGAAAAAGGTAGTACATTAAGATACTATAATGAAAATATTGAGGCGGAATTAAATATACATAGATAGTTTTAATAATAAAGGGAGATATCATGTCGAAAATAAATTATGAATCATATGGAAAAATCGTATGTGCAGCTTTATTAAAAGATAATAAAATATATTATACATTTAAAAATCATGGTACCATATTTACTCTAGAAAACAAAGGAATATTAAGAAGTTCAATTCAGGGTTTTATAACAGAAAATGGATACTTTGTAGATAGAATATTGGGTCTAGAAATAGCTAAACATTATAATCAAATAGAATTTAAACATCAACCAGAGAATGAACTTTTTAGTGAAGACTTAAAACAAGAAAATAACCAAGTACTTGTGTATCAAAAAAAAATACAAATATATTCATCCATAGTTTAATTAATTATTTAAAATATCAAAATATACATAATATATAGTAGATATATAAATATATATCAAAAAAGATTTTAACCACTCCTTAGTACTATTAAACTAATATAATAATTTCATCCTTCTATAAAAACTTTTATTAAATAATAAAAAAACATGCAACATATTACATATAATCCATAAAATATATTGAAGCCACCAGTGGTGTTTATATAGATTAGGAACTACTCGTTAGTTCCTTTAGTTTGCATTAACTAGACACAATCACTTCTTATTTTAATAAAAATGTAATATAATGAACTTATGGATAAAGAAGAATTTCTTAAAATTAATGTTATAAATGATTTTATAAGTTATATTAGTAAAAAGAACTATTCTATAAATACATATAATTCTTATCTTAATGACTTATATAATTTTAAAATCTTCATAAAAAAGGATTTAACAAAGGTAACGTTCGAAGATGTTAAAGACTATTTAGATTATCTAAATCTCAAAAAAGAAAAACCATCTTCAGTAAGAAGAAAAATAAGTTCTTTAAAGTCATTTTATAAATTTTTATATAAAAATGGATATATAGAAAAAAAAGATTATCCTCTTACTAAAGTGGCATATCCTAAAATGGAAAAGAGACTTCCAAAGTTCATATATTATAATGATTTACTTGAAATAATAAATGAATCAACAAAAGATAAAGATGGAGTAAGAGACAGATTAATTATTGAGATGCTTTATGCAACTGGTGTCAGAGTGAGTGAACTAGTAAATATTAAAATAAGCGATATAGATTTTAATAATAGAAGAATTATTGTTTTAGGAAAAGGCAATAAAGAAAGAATAGTTTATTATGGCGAATACGCTGAAGAAGTATTAAAAAAATATTTGAAAACTCATGAAAGAAAAAATCATAATTATTTATTTGTAAATGCTAAAGGTGGAAAACTTACTGATAGAGGAGTTAGATATATAATAGATAACATTATGTCAAAACTATCAGTTAAGGTACACGTAACACCTCATGTACTAAGACATACATTCGCAACAGACATGTTAAATAACGGATGTGATATAAAAGTAGTCCAAGAATTACTTGGACATAGTTCACTAAAAGCAACAGAAATTTACACTCATGTAACAAATGAACACCTAAAAAAAGTATATTATGAATGTTTTCCAAGGAGGGATAGAGATGAGTAAATTATATTTTAGATATGGAGCCATGAATAGTGGAAAAACAACATTATTATTACAAGTGGCACATAACTATGAAGAAAGAGGAATGAAAGTAGTAATATTAAAACCAGGAATTGATACTAAAGGAAATGATAAAATAGTAACAAGAATAGGTCTTAAAAGAAAAGTGGATCACATCGTACAAAGTGATGAAAAACTAATTAATTATTTATGTACTCTTCCACTTGATATAGTTTGTGTATTAGTAGATGAAGCTCAATTCTTAACACGCGATCAAGTAGATGATTTATTTATGTTTACTAAACTTAAAAATATACCAGTAATTTGTTATGGACTTAGAAGCGACTTCAAAACAATGGCATTTCCAGGAAGCCTTAGATTATTTGAAGTATCAGATGTAATGGAAGAATTAATAACAATATGTAGATGCGGAAAAAGAGCTAAATTTAATGGAAGAATTGTAAATGGAGAATTTACTTCAAATGGAGAACAAGTTGCAATAGACGGCGAAAATCATGTCGAATATGAGTCCCTTTGTGGAAAATGTTATCTTGAAAAAGTACTTGGAATTACAACTTTAGATGAATAAATTAAATAACTATTAATTAGTGATTTTTTTGTAAAAATTTTACTAAATATCTTCTATCTAAAAAAATGCTATGGTATAATAAATAAGTCGGTAACATATGTTGCATATGTCTTAAATGACAGGAGGGAGATAATAAATATGAAGTATGTTTACATGTTTAGTGAAGGAAACAAAGACATGAAAAATCTACTTGGTGGTAAAGGTGCTAACTTAGCAGAAATGACAAGTATCGGTTTACCAGTTCCAAGAGGATTTACTGTTACTACTGAAGCTTGTACTGCTTATTATGATGCAGGAAAAGTCATTAGTAAAGACATCATAGATGAAATCTATGAAAAATTAGAAGAGTTAGAAAAACTAACTGGAAAGAAAATGGGAGACCTTAAAAATCCATTATTAGTATCAGTTCGTAGTGGTGCTAGAGCTAGTATGCCTGGTATGATGGATACAGTACTTAACTTAGGTCTAAATGATGAAGTATGTAAGTCATTCGCAGAAGCTACAAATAATAAGAGATTTGTTTATGACTCATATAGAAGATTTATAATGATGTTCGCAGATGTTGTTAAAGGATATAGTAAGAACTCATTTGAAAGAATCTTAGATAAAATCAAAGAAGAAAAAGGTGCAGAATACGATACAGATCTTAATGAAGATGATATGTACGAAATCGCAATGAAATTCAAAGATGTTTATAAAGAACTTTCAGGTGTAGAATTCCCACAAGATCCAAAAGAACAATTAATCGAAGCAGTTACAGCTGTATTTAGAAGTTGGAATAATGAAAGAGCTATTTACTATAGACGTATGAATGATATTCCATCTAGTTGGGGAACTGCAGTTAACGTTCAAGAAATGGTATATGGAAATAAAGGAGAAGACTGTGGAACAGGTGTTGCATTTACAAGAAACCCTGCTACAGGTGAAAAGAAACTTTATGGTGAATACCTAATGAATGCTCAAGGAGAAGATGTTGTTGCTGGTGTACGTACTCCAAAAACAATTGATACTCTAGCTGAAACAATGCCAGAAGCATATAATGAATTCGTTAAAACTTGTGAAATCTTAGAAAGTCATTATAAAGATATGCAAGATATGGAATTTACTATTGAAAATGGAAAGCTATTCATGCTTCAAACTAGAAATGGTAAAAGAACTGCTGCTGCAGCATTAAAAATCGCAGTAGATTTATATAATGAAGGAATGCTTACTAAAGAAGAAGCATTATTAAAAGTTGAACCTAAACAATTAGATCAACTATTACACCCAAATTTTGATACTGACGCATTAAAGAAAGCAACTCCAATTGCTACAGGTTTAGCTGCTAGTCCAGGTGCTGGATGTGGTAAAATTTACTTTACTGCAGAAGAAGTAACTGAAGCTGCTAAAAGAGGAGAAGATACAATTCTTGTTAGACTTGAAACTTCACCAGAAGATATTGAAGGTATGAACCTTGCTAAAGGTGTACTTACTATTCGTGGTGGTATGACAAGTCACGCAGCTGTTGTTGCTCGTGGTATGGGTAGATGCTGTGTATCTGGATGTGGTGAACTAACGATAAGTGAGGAAAATAAAACTTTAACTACTAAAGATGGAAAAGTATTCAAAGAAGGAGATTACATTTCAGTAGATGGAAGTACTGGTAAAGTATATGGTGAACAAATTAAAACTGTTGAACCAGAAATTAGTGGTAACTTCGAAACATTCATGAAATGGGCAGATGAAACTCGTAAATTACAAGTTAGAACAAATGCTGATACTCCAAGAGATGCTAAACAAGCATTAAAATTCGGTGCTGAAGGAATTGGACTTTGTAGAACAGAACATATGTTCTTTGAAGAAGAAAGAATTTTTGCTATTCGTCAAATGATCGTATCTGATACAGTAGAACAAAGAGAAAAAGCATTAGCTAAATTATTACCAATGCAAAGAGGGGACTTCGAAGAATTATATAAAGAAATGAAAGGTTACCCAGTAACAATTAGATTCTTAGATCCACCTCTACATGAATTCGTTCCACATACTGATGAAGAAATTAAACCACTTGCTAAAGAACTTGGAATGACATTTGAAGCATTAAAAGATAAAATTGCTACATTACATGAATTCAACCCAATGATGGGACATCGTGGTTGTAGACTTGCTGTTACATATCCAGAAATTGCTAAAATGCAAACTAGAGCTGTAATGGAAGCTGCTATCAATGTAGATAAATCAGGCATTAAAGTTGTTCCTGAAATTATGATTCCACTAGTTGGAGAAAAGAAAGAACTTGCTTATGTTAAGAGTATCGTAGTTGAAACAATTAACAAAGTATTCGAAGAACAAAATTATAAATTAGATTATAAGATCGGTACTATGATTGAAATACCAAGAGCAGCATTAACTGCTGATGAAATCGCAGAAGAAGCTGAATTCTTCTCATTTGGTACAAACGATTTAACTCAAATGACATTTGGATTTAGCCGTGATGACGCTGGTAAATTCTTAGGCGATTATTATAGCAAACAAATTCTTGAAAGTGATCCATTCGCAAGAATTGATGAAAAAGGTGTAGGACAACTAGTAAAGATGGCTGCTGAAAAAGGTAGAAAGACTAGAAAAGATATTCACCTTGGAATTTGTGGAGAACATGGTGGAGACCCTGCCACAATTGACTTCTGTCATAGAGTAGGACTAGACTATGTATCTTGTAGTCCATATAGAGTACCAATTGCTAGATTAGCTGCTGCACAAGCTGCAATCAACAATAAATAGTTTGCCTGATATTTAAGGAAAAATAGAACGATAAAGTAGATAAAAGAACAAAAGTGTTTTTAAGTCATTAAAAACCACTTATTCTTGATGTTTATATATAATTTTAAGACTGAGATGACTTTTATGTCGCAAATCTCAGTCTTTCTTATTAAGGTAAATAATGTAGAATAACTTCATTATTATGGTGTAGTTTTCTTTCATATTTAAAATATAAAAAAATTAAGATAGCAATTATATCTTAATTTTTTTCTTTAGATAGTTAGTTTTGAATTTTTCTTCTTCTTGTTTAGCCATGTCTTCTAGTATAGAGTCTTCTTGTGTTTTGCCATTATAAATATCATGGGCGTGTCTAAATTCATGGATAGCAATTTGAGCAGTTTTTAAATCTACTATTTCAGGTATACATATAATTAGTTTTGTTAATTCTTTTCTTTCATTAAATTCATACCAAACGCCATAGTAGTGCATTTTTAAATCATAATCTAAGTAAGGATTTTTAATAATTTTAATTTTATTTTGAATATAATTCCAAAAGTCATCATCGTATCCTAAGTATTTTTTTACATCTATGATTGTAAGATTAAGTCCATTGACTAATAGTTTAAATTCATCAGTTTCAATTAATGTTTTGAAGTTTTTAGGAATACGTCTATATGGATAACTTCTATTAAACTCTATTTCCTTCTCAATGTCATCTAATAAACTATAATAATAGGCAATAGTAGTATCAGCTAAATCATTTAATTTACCAATTAAATCATCAATAGCAGTTATATCTTTATTAATACCATTTTTAAGTATCATATTTAATAATCTATTTTCTTCACTTAGTATTGCCATATATTCATTTTTAATTTTGATTAATTCTTCTAGGTAATTATTAGATAGTCCTTTACTTATTAAAATAGTGATAAGTAAAAATATATATTCTTTGCACATCATTATTTTAGCACTAATGTTTGCTATTTTAATTTCATTAATATCTTTTTTTAATATTTCTAATTCATCTTTTGTCATGCTTAAACTTCCTTTGTTAGATATTATAGCATAAATACGTTGTAATAAGTGTATAAATATGTATGAAATGGAGATTTTAATGGATAAAAATAGTATTATAGATAAGAAAACTTTTGAGGCGTGTACACATGCTGAAGATCATCCTGATGTATTTGTTTGCGATAAGACAATAGCACCTGTGGTTGCTTTATTTAAAAAGGAGTTTTAATATAACGAAATAATTAAAGAAAATAAAAAATAGTACGTGATATAAATAGTATGTGATATAATCTAATTAGGATAGGAGTTGCTTATTAATGAAAAATGAGTTAAATAAAAATCCAAAAAAACAAGTTATTGTAAAAATCATAATAACTATAGCAAACATAATATTATCAATAGGAATGATATCAACATGCTTGGAAGAAGTATTACACCCAGATCCTATGGCAATAAATGCATTTTTTAATTTCTTTCCATTAATTCTAAATATTGCCTTGCTAGGTTATTCTATTATTCAGGTTAAAAATATAATTAAAAAGAAATTCGAAATAACTACCATAGATGAGATTACTTCAATATATTTAATTGGATTTGTTATTTATGCAATATTTTTTGCGTTATTTTGGTTTCGAATGAAATAAACACTAATAAAGATAGAAATATCTTCTTTTTTTATGTTATAATAGCAAACCAAGTAGGGGGATTATATGGCTTTTAATACATTAGAATATCTAAAAGAAGGTAAAGTTGATTTTGTTTTTAATTGTACACCTTCAGATTATCAAAACTTAATTGCAAACGTTAGAAAATCACCAAATAGAATTGAAATAATAAATGGCTTTCTTCCTAAATTAAAAAAAGAGTTACCACTTTTTTGTTTTAATGTTATATACGATATTCCAGAGTTTGAAAAAGATGCTACTGAGTTACTGGATATAAAAAGTATAACTCCTGAAATGTTAAGTAATCTTCTAAATAATTCTCCTTTAGGAATCAAAGTGCTATATGAAAATTTTGATGATTTTTTAGCTTTTAATAAAAATAAAAAGTATTTTGAAAGTATTGTTGGATATGCATTTAGTAGTAATAATAGAGAACTAATCCATAAATTATCACGATATTCTGATTTACATATTAGATACCTATTTATGGAATATTTAATTAATAATTATCCCGAACAAATAGATACAATATATGAAGATATTACTAAATATACAACCTCAGTTACTTATGAAATAGGTGAACAATTAACATTCTTACCAAGACTTATGAATCCAGAAGATATTTCTAAATTAGCAGTCCTATTGTTAACGAATAATCGTGAAGATGATTATAAAAAACTTAAAGAATTAATTCTTAAAGATTATAAATATAATTATTTAGCTTCAGAGTTATTAGCACGTAAGTGGCATAAAGAACCTAACAAAGAACGAAAAGAAATTGCTTTTAGCAAAGATGCAAATGACCTATTCAGTACATCTGCCGATTATCGTTTAGCTATATATTTAAGACATAGAGCAAAAATAAGCCAAGAATTACTAAATGATTTCGCTAACCATATAAAATACTTTATTGAAAATCATAATGCATACAAACTAGAACATATATATCAATGTAGTCTTGGAAGACAACTAGAAGAGTGGACTGATAAATATATGGAATTAAGTAAAAGTAAAGAGTATGGTTTTATAGGAAATGGAACAACTTGTGATTGTTATAGAATTGGCGATTATGTTATTAAATTAGTAAGAACAAAATGGTCTTATGAAGACATAATATGTCCTGATTTATATTTGATTGCTAAGAATTATGAAGAAATATATCTAAGAAATAAAAATGGTATTGTAACTGGAGGACTAGAAGTTCAAAAATATTTATCTAGAAAAGCAGATAATGTAGATTCTAAATATTTTGGATATTTTGATTTAGCTCTTAGTGAACTTGGATACAAAAGAACAGATACATTAACTAAAGGACCATGTGGTGATAACACTATGCTATTAGATACATATTGTGATGCAGATTGTCCTAATCCTGAAAAAGTACCCGATTGGTTTAAAAAATATCCAATAGTATTAGTTGATAGAGATAGAATATATCCAAAAGATAAACAATTCATAAAACAATTAAGTAGTGGATACTAAAATATAATATTTTTTTAAATACAGCTAAGATAGTAATGCCTTAGTTTTTTTGTTATAATTAAAAAAGGTGAAGCTATATGAAAGAAAACAAACTATTAAAAGCAATAATAAATTCAAAAAAGAAATATCCTGATTCAGTATCAGTAACATATAGAGAGAAAGATGAATATTTAAGTATTGATTACGAAGAATTATATTCATATATATTATCTTTATCTTCATATTTGAAATCATTAAAAGTAAAGAAATTTGCTATAATTGGAAACAATAAATTAGAGTATTTAGTTTCTATGTTAAGTGTTTTATGTAACATCGGAGATGTAATATTAATTGATAAAGAACTAAATGAAGAAGATATATTAAATATATTTAAAAAGTATAATCCAGAAGCAATAATTCTTGATGAAGATATAAATCTATCATTTAAAGATTATAAAGTAATTAATTTTAATAAAATAAATGAAGAAATGAAAAAGAAAAATGATTTTAAAATTAATTTAAAGTTTAGTGGTAACTTAATACTTCATACATCAGGGACAACTGGTGAACCTAAATGTATAAAACTATCTTGTGAAAACTATTTTAGTGTAATTCCTGAATTAAATCGTAAATGGAAAGTAGTAAATGGACAATCATGTTTATTAATAATTCCTTTATATCATATTTATGCTATAACAAGTTTATTTCACGGACTATATGCAGGAATAAATAATATTTTAGAATGGGACTATAAAAGACTAAATAATGTTCTAAGCATAACAAAACCATATCTATTTATGGGAGTACCACTAATGTATAATAAAGTGAAAGACACAGTACTAAGTAAGTCAGGAAAAAAAGTGAAAACTGCTACAATTATTTCAAATATTTTATTAAAATTAAAAATTGATATTAGAAAAAAACTATTTAAAGAAATACATAATTACTTCGGTGGAAACTATGTGTTTGGTTGTTCTGCAGGTAGTCTTTTACCATATGAAACAAGCAAATTCTTTAATGATATAGGATTACCTATATATAATGTATATGGTATGACTGAGACATCAGGACCTGTTGCAATAAGTTATAAAAATCATAATTTATACGATTCAGTTGGAGAAATACTTGATATTAATAAAGTCAAAATTATAAATCAAGATGAGTCTGGAGTAGGAGAAGTATTAATAAAAGGAAAAAATGTATTCACGGGATACATAAATGAAAATAGTAAGAAATGTTTTGAAAATGATTACTATAACACAGGAGATATTGGATACATAAAAGATAATTATTTATATATAATCGGAAGAAAGAAAAATATATTAATAGGTGACAATGGAAAAAATATATCACCAGAAGAAATAATTAATAAAATATTAAAAAATAAAATGATACATGACTGTAATGTAATAATGAAAAATAATAAATTAATTGCAATCGTAAACACAGAGCTAACTCCTGAAGAAATGCAAAAATATATAGATGAAGTAAATAAGAAATTACCAAAATATAAAAATATTAGTGATTTTGAAATAACAACTAAAAAGATAAAGTAGGTCAATATGGAAATTATAGAAGTAAATACAAAAAAACAAAAACAAGAATATATAGATTTTATTTATAAAATATATAAAAATGATAAGAATTACTGTGATATGAATATTATATTCGTAAAGAATTTCTTATATCAAAAAGATAGTTATTCTAAAAGATGCAAAGTAATTCCAATATTAATAAAAGATGAAAATATGATTAAATTAGAATGCATGTTTATAATAGATGATTCTAAAGAAATAAAATTATCATTTATAGAATTTTTACCACATTCTAAAAAGTATCTAAAAGAGCTAATTAACTATTCTTACAAATTAATGAAAGAGTACAAGAAAGAGAAAACTATTGTAGGTGTTAATGGTCAAGTAAGTTATGGACTTGGTATATTAACAGATAAATATAATAGAAACTTTGAATTTAATTCAAACTATAATCCAAAATATTATACTAAAGAAATGGATCAAGTATTTCCAATAATTAAGAAAGCATATTCTTATAAATATAAAGCAACTAATAGTTTATCTTTATTTGATAATAATATGTTAGATAAAGTTAATAGTATGTATGAATATAGATATTTTGATAAAAAGCATTTTAAAAGAGATATGCTTATCTTTGGTGACTTATGTGACAAGTCACTAAAAGGAACTCCATACTATTCTAAAAAGAAACCATATGAAATGTATGAACTAATGAAACAAATGAAATTTGTATTTAGAAATAAAGATATTATTTTTGCTATGAAAGACGGAAAAGAAGTAGGTTTTGTATACACTCATCCAGATTATGCAGAATTATTTAATAAGCCTAGAATAAACTATATTACATTCTTCTTAAAGTTTTTATTTAAAAAAACTCATAATGTAATATATAACGTTATCGGAGTACTTCCTGAACATCAACTATCAGGTTTAGCTATCGCATTAATTTATAAATCAATATTAATGAGACAAGATAAATACCCATATGGAGTATCATCATTTATTTTAGAAGATAATATACCTTCTACTAAGTTATGTAAAAAACTAGCAATAGCCATAAATAAAGAATTCCACTTATATGAAATAGAAGGTAAAAAGAATGTATAAAAGAATAGAAAATGCAAAAGATTTACCAAAAGAATGGGATAAACTATGTAAAAATAATATATATATGTCTAAGAAATTCATGATGTTTATGGAAAAAGTAAACTATTGTAATCAATCATATCATTTATTCTATAAGAATAATAAATTGTACACTGGATTTATGATGTTCGAAAGAAGATTTAATCTATTTATATTTACTAACAAATACAAAATAAATCTTCCAATGAAATTTATATATTTACCATTATCTGTTTCACATCCAAGTATAGTATGGAATGAAGATAAAACTGAAGTAAACAAAGTATTAAACTCAATGAAAGGTATTAAAATTATTATAAATGTTGATACTGAAGAATTAGATAATTTTAGTAAAGGTCATTATTTGCCAATATGTATATTAGAAAATAAATGGAATACTTTTGATGAATATCTAGATAGTATGAGAGCAAGTTATAGAAGAAGAATAAATCAAGCTCTAAAAAAGGGAGAAGCTATTACATATGAATTACTACCCAATAATAAAGATTTTACTTTAGAAATGTATAACTTATATGAACAAGTATTTGATCACTTAGAATATTCTTTAGAAAAGTTAACTGTAGATTTCTTTAGAAACGATATAGCTAAAACAATATTATTAAAGATAAATAATAAAATTGAAGCTTTTATTCAATTAATAGAAGATAGAAATAATGATATGTTAATATTTGAATTCTGCGGTTATAATTATGAAATAGCGCATGATTATGATATATATTATAATATACTTTCAGAAATTACAAAGTATGCGATTGATAATAAGTTTAAATATGTACAATTTGGTCAAACTGCTTATGATGCTAAACTAAAATTCGGGGCAAAAATGTATTATAATTATTATTTATTGTCTCATAGTAATAAGTTCATAAATGCATTAATTAGAAAATATAATGATAAGTTACAATACAAAGTAGTGGATTATGACTTTAATGTATTTAAGGAGGATTAAGTATGAAAATAATGTTAGTTAGACCAAAACCACATAAGAACTCTTTAGGACTTACTGACTTAATGACTTGTGAACCAATAGAATTAGAATATGTTTCTACTTTAATAAAGGAGTTGGGTCATAAAGTTAACGTAGTAGATATGATTTTAGAAAAGAAAAGCCTTGATGAATTAGTAAGAGAATATAACCCCAAAATAGTAATGTTTACTTCATATATAACACATGTAAATGTTATAAAAGAATATTCTGATATAGTAAAAAATGTAAATAAAAATATTATAACTGCAGTAGGTGGAGTTCATAGTGAAGTATTACCAGAAGACTTCAAACATAAAAATATAGATTATGTTTTAGGAATCAACGGTATGAAAAACATAGAAATTCTAATAAAAGCAATAGAAAAAAATAAGAAACCTAAATTCGAACACAAAAGTATGGATAAAACATATAAACTACCTTTGCCAGATAGACACATAACAGATAAATATAGAAAACATTATGACTATGCTTATCATGTACCTTGTGCATTATTAAAAACATCATTTGGTTGTCCATTTAATTGTAAATTCTGTTTCTGTGTACAAATTACTAATCATTCATATTATGAAAGAGAATTATCTCCAGTAATAGAAGAACTTAAAAATATAGAAGAACCAAATGTATTTATAGTAGATGATAATTTTCTAGTTAATCGTGAAAGAATAAAAACATTTTGTGAATTATTAGATAAGAACAATATTAAGAAAACATTTATTATTTTTGGAAGAGCAGACTTCATAGTTAAGAATCCTGATATGATAGAATTACTAAGTAAACATGGATTAGATGCAGTATTTGTAGGAATAGAAAGTTTCAAACAAAGTGATTTAAATGACTTTAATAAAAAGACTGACGTAGAAACAAGTGAAAAAGCATCTGAAGTATTATATAAATATAATGTAGACTTATATGCAGGAGCAATCGTAGGTCCTGATTGGGATAAAAAAGATTTTAAAAACTTTGCTAAATGGATAAGAAGTATGCATATTAGATATGTTAATTTACAACCACTAGTGCCACTTCCAGGAACACCTATATACGATGACTATAAAGATCAATTATTATTAAAAAGAGAAGAGTATGAAAAATGGGATCTAACACACTTAGCAATAATGCCAACTAAACTAACCCCAACCGAATATTATTTTGAAATAATAAAAGGATATTTTAGAACGACAGCTAGTTTCTCATCACTTGAATATATGAGAAAAAAATGTGGCCTAAAAGTAGCATTAAAATGTTTTAAAGGTGCTATGAAAATGTTATGGCATTATATAAAAATGATGTGGGAATATAGGAGTGTAGGAAAATATGAAAAAAAGCAATAAAAGACAAAAAAGAATGTTATTAATACAACCAACTATTTATGACAATAACCATTTATTAGTTAAAAAAGATAAACTATATTTTATAGGTTTAACTATGCCGCTTCTAGCTGCTGAATGCGGACCAGATTGGGACGTACAAATATGTATTGAAACTATAGAAGATATACCATGGGACACTGATATAGATTTAATAGGAATAGGTAGTATGGGACACTCTATAATACGTGGTATAGAAATCGCAAAAGAATTTAAAAAAAGAGGAAAGACTGTCGTAATGGGTGGATACATGGCAAGTCTTGTATCAGAAGAAGTTAAACAATATTGTGACTGCATTATGATAGGGGATGCAGAAGGATACTGGCAAGATATGCTAAATGATTATCTAAATGGAAAACTAAAACCATTTTATACAAAAAAGATAACAAAATTATCAACTCCGCTTCCAAGATATGACTTAGTTACATCAAAGAAAATAGGTGACTTCTTACCAGTTCAAGCAGGAAGAGGTTGTCCTAATAGTTGTTCATTTTGTTCAATAGCTTGTCTTTATAAAGGAAAATACTTAAGAAGAGAAATAGATGAAGTAATAAGAGATATAAAATATGTAAAAGAACTAGGATTCAAGAAATTTCTACTTATTGATGATAATATTCTTTCAGATAGAAAATATACTATGGACTTGTGTAACGAAATAAAAAAACTTAATATGACTTGGTATAGTCAATGTTCAATAAAACTATCAGAAGATCCTGAACTATTAAAATGTGTTGCTGATAGTGGATGCATATGTTTAAGTTTCGGTTTAGAGTCAATTACACCATCTAATCTTAAGAAAATAAATAAATCATGGGAAAATCCCAAAGAATATGGAAGAATGGTACAAACAATAATAAATGCAGGAATAGATGTTGCTACAGAAATGATGATAGGTCTAGAAGAAGATACAGTAGAAAGTATAAAAGAAACAGCAAAGTTTGTTATAGATAATAAAATAACAGCACCTAAATTTTATATAATAACACCAGTACCAGGAACACCATATTATGATGAAGTAAAAGATAGTAAAGACTTAGTAAATAAAAACATATATGAGTATAGTCCATCAGGACCAGCAGTAAAAAATAGTGGACACTTAACAGCAAAAGAAATAGATGAAATGTATTGGTGGTTATATAATGAAGTATATTCAATTAAAAATATATTTAAAAGAATAGTATTTACTAAAAGTTTTTTACGCCATCCAGCAAGATCATTATTCAATCTAGGAGTAAACTTCTTCTATAGATATCATATAAAACATAATATAGCTCCTATCATTATATAATAAGGAGAGTCATGCTAGTAATTGGAACAGAAAAAGAAATAAATGAAAAGATTAAATCCCTTTCAAAAGAAGAACTATTAAAGAATGACTATGGAAAACCATACTACAAAAATACTAATATAAAATTTAATAAAAGTAATACCTTAGGTTTATCAGTATTAATTATAGATAATAAAGAATGTGGTATTGATGTAGAAAGAATAAGAAAATATGATGAAGTAATAGCTAAAAGAATACTTTCTAAGAATGAATATGACTTCGTTAATATAAATAATAAAGATTTTTATTTTACTCTCATATGGACCTTAAAAGAGTCTTATTTAAAATGTATAGGTACGGGATTAAATCTAAACTTAAAAGATATTTCTTTTGTTAAAGATAACAAGATATTAAAAACTAAAAACAATTATAAACTAGATTACTTCATATACGAAGATAAATATATAATAAGTTACTGTACAGAGTAACTTATTTTTAGACTTTAATAATATTCATAAATTTATATAAGTAATAGAATACTATAGGTGATAATATGAATATTGAATTAATAAAAGCACTACTATTAGTAGCAGTATCTTCAAGTATAATTAGTACATCATTTGTTCAAAAAATAAAAACTGTATCATTAATAAAATGTAGTGATTGCCTGATATATATATCATTCTTAATATCCATGAGTTTTGGAATGCTTTTTACTTTATCATTTACAGAGTATACACTAGTAGACTCTGTCTGGGTGGGGTTATTTAGTTTTATCGGAGCAGATTCTTTATATAAAGCATTCGAAGATAAACTATTTAAATCATTTGGTAAAATAAATGAAGTAAAAGAAATAGAAAGAAAAGACTTATGATAAAATTATATTTTCCCTGTAAGTATGTAAGTTTCACAAGAGGATTCTCATCTAGTCATAAAGGATTAGATATGGCATGGAACTCTAAATATGGAGGGCCTAATCATAGTATTCTTGCCCCAGCAGACGGAACAGTAACGAAAGTATTAAAAAACTACAACAAGACTGATAAAACAAGTAAAACTTATGGTAACTACGTAATTATAGATCACGGTAATAATATTGAAACAGTGGTTGCACATCTAAAATATAATACTGTTAGAGTAAAAAAAGGTGATAAAGTTAAAAAAGGTGATGTATTAGGAGTAATGGGAAATACAGGATACTCTAAAGGTACACACTGCCATTATGAAGTTAAGATTAATAATGAAAAAGTTGATCCATTAAAATATACATACTTAGAAAATAATAATATATTAAACGACGCTACATCAAAAGAATATAAAATAATGAAAGATGAACTAAAAGAAGAAATAAAAGAAGAACCCAAAGAAGAATTAAAAGTAAAATTTGAATATACTTGTCCTAAAACAGGTACTTATAAAATTAAACTCATGGAAAACGAAAAGATTCTAATTATTTAGAATCTTTTCTGTGTTTTTAAAATTAAGTTTAGCTATCTTTTCAAGCTCAAGTTTACCATACTTAGAAACAATCTTTTTACCAAGTTCATCTACTTTATCACTAGCACCTTTTAATATAGTAACACCATACTTTTCTGATAACTTATCCATTTCTACTAAAAATAAATATCTACTTATAACACTCGCAGCAGCTACACTTAGATGTTTACTTTCACCTTTAGTTAAGAATGTTATCTTAGTAACTTTATCAGTAATGTTTTCTTGTTTTAAATAACTAAAATAACTTCTAGGAGTAGTAAATTGATCAACTATAATTTTATGATATGGTATTCCTTTATTAGAAAGTTCATATAAAACTCTATTATGAAGAATTGCTTTAATCTTATTCATATTAAACCCTTTATTAGAAAGTTCATTATACTTAATATTTGATAATGTAAATGTAACATAAGGTATTTTATCCATAAGAATAGGGGCACATCTACGAATCTTTTCATCAGTCATTTTTTTAGAGTCCATAATCTTTAAATCTTCAAGTAACTTTCTAGTTGATTTATTAACTAAAGTAGCAGTTACAATAATAGGACCAAAATAGTCACCAGTACCAACTTCATCACTGCCAATAGCATCATAATAATAGTATGTTTTATCATTTTCTTTATCGTCTTTAGTTTTTATTTCACTATCTACATCTCTATCATTAAAATGTCTTTCTAAATCTTTCCACATGTTAGCATCAATATCAGCACTAATACCTTGAAACATAACTTTACCACTTTCATATAAAGTTATAATAGTTCCACCTTCCTCAGCTTGAAATACTGAATATGGTGGTTTCTTATCTCTTTGTAGTAATTCATAATAATCAATCATTTTTTCTTTGATATTATCACTAACTTTAAATACAATAGTTTTTTGTTCTGCCATATAATCACATCCAAGAATATTTTAACATATTTTAATAATTCTTGAAATCTCAAAATAAAAAATATATAATAAAAAACCAAGAGGTATTTTATGAAAGATAAATATTTAAGAATATTCTTTTACGACTTAAGTATGTTTTTTGGAAAGTTTGAATTAAATGAGAACTTTATTAGTATATTTAATGCATTCGTAAAAGATAATTTAAATCCCACAACAATAGATTGTTTTAAAATGATTATAAAAATTAATAAAGGTAAAGATGGCTATAATGCTAAATATGCACTAGAAGATTTTATAAATGCCAATAATGATATAATTGATGATAAGATTCAAAATATATTTAAAGGCGTACCTTTAGAAAAAGCAAACATGATAGGTGAAATGGCAATTGCTTTTAGAGATTACTTAATAAGCGTAGTAAATGCTATGTCAGTAAGTACTCCAAATTATATAAAACAATTAAAACAATAAAAAACATTTACACTTATTACTTCTTTATATACAAAAAAATTATTTAATGTGCTATATTAAATATAGAGGTAATATTAGTGTTAATGATAAATTAATACATTTTTAACATAGAATATTACTATGTTATTTTTTAATGGAGGAAATATGCAAAGAGCAAAAATAATAGTAATTGAAGGAACAGATGGTTCAGGAAAAGAAACACAAAGTAAAAAGATAGAAGAATACTATTTATCTAAAGGTTTAAAAGTTAAAAAGTATTCATTTCCCCAATATAATACTCCAACTGGTAAAATAGTAGGTGCATCATACTTAGGAAAACCAGAGTTAGGCGAATCTGTTTTTCCAGAAACATCAGCTGCTGTAGATCCACTTGTTAGTAGTCTTTATTATGCAGCAGATAGACGTTATAATTTTTTAAAATTTATTGAAGAAGAACTTTATCAAAATGATATTGTAATTTTAGATAGATATACTACATCTAATATGGGACATCAAGCTGGAAAAGCAAAAACCAAAAAAGAAGAAAATCAAATATTAAGATTTATTGAAAAATTAGAATTTGATTTATGCGAGCTTCCAAGACCAGATGTTGTAGTATTTTTATATATGCCATTTGAAGCAGCTAAAGAACTTAGAAAAGGAAGAGTTGCAGGCGATGGAAATGAAAACAGTGAAGAACATTTAAGAAAGGCAGAACAAACATATTTAGATATAAGCACTCGTTATGGATGGACACATATAGATTGTCTAAAAACAGATGAATTCAAAAGCATCGAAGACATTAAATCTATTGATGAAATAAGTGAAGAAATCATTGCCACTCTTAATGATAAACTTGAAGAAGAACCTGGAAAAATAAAAAGAATGACAAGATTTTAATATAAGAAAGTGAGGTAATTATGGGACGTTGGGATAAAGAATATCTTAAACTATGCAAAAAAATATTAAAGGAAGGAAAAGAAGTAGAAAATAGAACTGGAATAAATACTATTAAAATACCAGCATATAGTTTTGAATTTAATCTTGAAAAAGAATTTCCATTTCTTACAACCAAGCAATTATTTTACAGGCAAGCAATTTTAGAAATGTTATGGATTTTCCAAGTACAAAGCAATGATGTAAGGTGGCTCCAAGAAAGAAATGTACATATTTGGGATGAATGGGAAATAGACGAAGATGGACTATGGAAAGCAACACAAATGGTTCCAGATGAAAATGGAAAGCTTGTAAAAAAAGAAATAGTAAAAGATTTTGGAAAAGAATGGTCTCATACTATTGGAACAGCATATGGATGGATAGTAAGAGAATATGATCAAATAAATAAACTTATAAATACTATTAAAACTAATCCAACAGACAGAAGAATGATAATAAATTTATGGCAAAATAAACACTTAGATACAGCAGTTCTACCATCATGTGTATGGTCTTCAGAATGGGATGTAACTGATGGACACTTAAATGCATACGTTCATCAAAGAAGTTGCGATGTTCCACTAGGACTTCCGTTTAATGTAACACAATATTCAGTATTACTTTATATGATTGCTCACGTAACAGGACTTAAACCAGGTAAACTTTACTGGAGTATTAAAGATGCACACATATATGTAAACCAAATTGATGGCATAAAAGAACAAATAAGAAGAGGAAAAGAATTAGAAGATTTACCAGCGCCAAAACTATGGCTAAATCCAGAAATAAAAGATTTCTATGACTTTGATAATAGTAAAGACCTAAAAGATATAAAAGTTATTGATTACAAACATCATGGAAAAATATCTTTTCCAATCGCACAATAGGTGACATATGAGTTATACAATAATAGCCGCTATAGGAAAAAATAGAGAATTAGGAAAAAATAATAATTTAATATGGCATTTACCTGGAGATTTAAAATTTTTTAAAGAAACAACAACAGGACACTCAATAATAATGGGAAGAAAAACATTAGAGTCACTTCCAAAATTACTTCCAAATCGCCATCACATAGTTTTATCAAGTAATGATAATTTTGCATCAGAAATAGAACACTATAAATCATTAAAAGAACTATTAAATAATTTAAAAAATAGAGAAGAAGAATTCTTTGTAATAGGTGGAGCATCAATATATAAAGAATTTATAGATTTAGTAGATAAAATGTATCTAACTGAGATAGAAGCTGAATGTAAAGAGGCTGACGCATACTTTCCTGAATTTAATAAAAAAGAATGGGAAAGAACAATACTAAAAGAAAGCGAAGATAATAATATTACATATAAACATGTATTATATAAGAAGAAGTAATTCTTCTTTTTTTTAATAAAAAAATATATTATAATATTCATAGGATGTGATGTTATGTTTGAAAAACTATTCAATAAAAATGTAAAATTATTACCAATTTCAACTATATTCGTAGTATTAACTTTAATAATTTGTATCTCATTTCAAATATATTCTAAAAAAACTTTAGAAACTGATTTAGAACTAAATTGTATAACATTTGATCAAACAAAAGAAAATGAAAAAGCAAGAATTACAAGAATTAAAAATGTACTTTTGTTAAAAGATAATTACTATTTAGTCATTAATAATGATACATTTTATGTAGCCAAAATATCAGTAAATGAAGTTAAAAAAATAAGAAAAAATATAAATAAAAATAAAAAAACTGATTTATATGGAAAATCTCAAAAAATAGATGATTCTACTATAGAAGAATTTGTAAATACTTATAACAAATTAAAGAAAGATGAAACTATTACTAAGGAAGAATATATAGAAAAATTTGGATATATGTATTTAGATCAAAAAACAACTGATGACTCTCTTACTAAGAAGAGTAACATAGTAGTAGGAATATCTTTATCATTAGTTTTAGTTGGAATAATAATATCTACAATATTTATAAAAAATAATAGTAAGAATTATAAATTATTAAAAACACTTAGCAAGTCAGAAATAGCTAAACTCGATAAAGAATTATCTAAATCCAAGAAATATAAAAATATATACATAACAGAAAGCTATATTGTGTTTAATAATTTAGCGCTAAAATTAATAAAGTTTGATAATATTATATTTGCTTATAAAGAAAATAATAAAGTAATTATTTATACTAAAAATTTAGATAGTTATAAAATAAAAGAAATAGATGAACTAGATTTATTAAAAGTAATAAAATCAAAAAATAAGAATGCACTAATAGATAAAACTCAAAAAAATATAGAAACTTTATCTAAAAAGTACAAACTTACTATAGAATAAAAGGAAGTATAAAACTTCCTTTTTTAATTATTACAGCTATTACAATTATTTGAATAACCATTATTAATAAAACCTACACCAAAGATAATAACTAATAATATAAATAGTACTAATATAATTGCTGCTCCATAGCCATAACCATATCCGTTATTATAATAACCTGGATAAGCACCATAATTCATAGCATTACCACCTGCATATCCACCATTATATCCATAATAATACATATATTACCTCCTAACTTATCTATATTATTTTATGGCGAGCTTCTTATATTGACACTACTAAAATAGCATATAATTTACATTTGATATTATTTTTTGTATAATATACATGATAGAATATGAAAAATAAGAAAAAAGTAAAAGTATTAAAACATTTAAATAAAACAATTCTTGCACTTACATTGTTATTTGCTATAGTAGGAGCATTTTTTATATTGGATGCATCTTCAATATCGGCAACACTTACGTATGGAAAGGATACACCATACTTCTTTTTCATAAGACAACTTTTATTTGTGTTTGTTTCGTTTTTTATAATAGCAGTACCGCTTCTTAAAATAGAAACCAAACATTATGAAGCGTTATCTTGTATAGCTGCATTAATATTTTTAGGATTAACGTTATCTAAAATTTTAAGTAATGCTATAACAGGAGATATTAGTACCTTAACTATTGATTTAAAAGTAATACAATTACAACCAGCAGAGTTTTTAAAAGTATTCTTAACTCTATATCTTGGAAGTTTTCTTGGTAAATGGAGTAATTGTAAAAGACCAAAATGGTTAATCATAATACCACTTCTTATATGCTTTGGAGCATTTTTATTAGTTGTTCTTGGTGGAGACCTAGGTAGCGCAGCTATAATGGCAGCATTATTTGCATTAATATATGTATGTACACCTATAAGAAAAGATATAGTATCTTCAGAAAATCAAAGCGATAAATGGCTAAAAACTATATTTATAGGATTAAAATACGTATTAGTAATAGGTTTAGTAGGATCAGTATTGTTATTAAAATTTGGATATAAAATCATACCAAAAGACTCACTAGAATCAAGCTCAAGATTAAGTAGACTTATATACACGAATCCATGTGATAGATATGAAGAACAAACAGGTTATCAAGTATGTAATGGATTTATTGCTATTGATAATGGAGGACTTACAGGAGTAGGTCAAGGTAAATCAGTACAAAAATATTTATATTTACCAGAAAGTCACACTGACTTTATATTCCCAATAATTGTTGAGGAATTTGGAGTCATGTGTGGTATAGCAATAATACTAGTTTATATGGTATTAACTTATTTAATATTTAGAGTAGCAACAAATACATATGAATTATCAAACTCAATAGTATGCTATGGTCTTGGCGTTTACTTTATGCTACACATATTTGTAAATTTAGGTGGAGTACTTGGAATAATACCACTAACAGGAGTACCACTTCCATTCTTAAGTTATGGTGGAAGTTCATGTTTTGCAATTATCGGAGCATTCACAGCAGTACAAAGAATATACATAGAAAATCAACTAGAAAAGAAAAATAGAGAAATAAGTAAAATAGTTAATAGATAAGGAGAATTATAATGAGTAAAGGTAGAAAAATAATAGTAATAGTAACATTTATTTTATTAGCAATAATTACTGTATGTATGATTGTTAGTAATAATAAAAAACAAAGTGACTCAAAGAAAGAGGATAACAAAGTAGAAGAAAATATTAATCAAAATCAAAACAATGGAAAAAAAGAAGAACAAACTACACCAGAGGATAAAAAAGAAGAACTTAATATTGAAGAATTAAAATCAAAAGCAAAAGAAAAAAATACTTTAAAATCAAAAGAATTATTAGAACAAACTAAATCACTAGTATCTTCTTCATATAGAATAGATGTAAAAGCTGCAACTGAAGAAGATGATGATTTCAATGAAGAATTAGTATTAAAAAAAGATAATACATTCTGGGGATACTATGAATTAGGCTCATCAGGCGCATATGAAGGATATTATATAATAGATAATAACAAATTAACTTTATATATACATAAGTTATATGGAAGTGATGCAGAATGCATAATACTAAATAATCCAGAAATCATAGAGCTAACTATTGATAATGACAAGATAACAGGTAGTCTTATAAGAGATTTTAAAAAGGTAACTTTTAACAAAACAACATTTGATAATGAAAAAGGCATTATAAATTATATTAATAATATAGAAGAAACAGTATATGAAAATATGGATAAACTATCTGACTAAGGAACAATAGTTCCTTTTTATTTTATTAAAAAAATGTTATAATGTACGAAAGAAGAGGTGAAAGAGATGAACAAATTAATATAAGTATGGCATAAACTTTAATTATGCCAAAAAGGAGGCATAATATGATAGAAATAAAAAATCTATCTATCAAAGTAAATGATAGATACTTAGTTAAAAATTTATCTCTTAATCTTAACAAAAACGATAAACTAGCCATTATTGGTGAAGAAGGAAATGGAAAATCAACGCTTTTAAAACGTATGATTAATGAGTGCAATTATGCAGAAGTAACGGGTACTATAAATCTAAATAATAATAAAATTGGCTATTTAGAACAACACATATCAGAGGGTTATAAAGATCAAAATGTATATAATTACTTATTCATAAATGATAATGATTATTATAATAAAATAAACAATTTATATAAAAATTTAATAACTTTAAACTTAGAAGAAAATACTTTAGATAAAAAAATGAAAGTATTATCCGGTGGAGAAAAAATAAAAGTAGCTATCTTAAAACTATTACTAGATGATAGTGATGTACTTTTATTAGATGAACCTACTAATGACCTGGATATTGAAACTTTATTATGGTTAGAAAACTTTATTAATAAAATAGATAAAACAATCATTTATATATCACATGATGAAACGTTACTTTCTAAAACTGCTAATATGATACTTCACTTAGAAAGTTTAAAAAAGAAAACTGAATGCAAACATACATTATTAAGAATTGGATATGATGAATACGTAGATTTAAGACTTAGAACAATTCTTCATCAAACACAAATACATAATTTTGAAATAAAAGAGCTAGAGAAAAGAGAAGAAAAATTAAAATGGCAAAAGCAAAGAGTAGAATTTGAACAAAATAATATTTCTAGAGGTGATCCACATGGAGGAAGATTACTCAAAAAGAAAATGCACAACATAAAAAGTCAGGAAAAGAAATTAGAAAACGTTGACATAACTGAAAAACCAGATCCAGAAGAGTCTATAAGTTTTAAATTTGAAGATGTCTATATACCAAATAGTAAGAAAATACTAAGTTTTAGTGGTTATTCATTAAAAATAAATGATACCGTACTATCTAATAATATAGATCTAGAAATATATGGTAATGAACATATATGTATTATAGGTAAAAATGGTTCAGGTAAAACTACTTTAATAAGAGAAATTTATAAAATTTTAAAGGATAGAACTGATATAAAAGTAGGTTATATGCCACAAGATTATAACGATATATTTACTGACTACAAAAGTGTATTAGATTTCATAACAAATAATAGTAAAAATAAAGAAGAAATAACTAAATCAAGAATGTATTTAGGTAACATGAAATTTACAAGTGAAGAAATGATAGGTGATATAGATAATCTAAGTGGAGGAAGTAAAGCCAAATTGATACTAATGAAACTTGTTCTTGATAAATGTAATGTGCTAATATTAGACGAACCTACTAGAAACGTAAGTCCACTTTCTAATCCGGTAATTAGAAGAGTACTAAAAGAATTTAATGGTACTGTTATTTCAGTATCACATGATAGAAAATATATAGAAGAAGTACCAACTAAATTATATTTATTAAGCAATAATGGGTTAGATTTAGTAGAAAAAGAAGATTTTATAGAGAAAATTCTCGAAAAATAGCCAAAAAACTAGACAATGTGTATAAATTGTGTTATTATTATATCGCTTAATCCGCTGCATTCATGTATGATTAAATCAAGCACAAAGGAGGATATATAGTATGAATCTAATTGACAAGATCAATAAGAAACAAATCAACCCAAATGTTCCTGATTTCCAAGTTGGAGATACAGTAAGAGTTGATGTTAAGATTAAAGAAGGTAAAAGAGAAAGAATTCAAGCATTCGAAGGAATCGTAACTGCTCGTAAAGGTGGAAGCGTATCTGAAACTTTCACAGTTAGAAAGAAAAGTGGAAGCGTTGGAGTTAATAGAATTTTCCCAGTTAATAGCCCACTAATCGATAAGATTACAGTTGTTAAAAAAGGAAAAGTAAGAAGAGCTAAACTTAACTTCTTAAAAGGATTAACAGGAAGCTTTAGAATTAAAGAAAGAAATTAGGTTTTACACCTAATTTTTTATTAATAAAAGGGAGACTAAATGAAGAAAATATGGAATTCAATAAAAGACTATGTATATATAGTCTTGATAGTAGTACTCATAAGAACATTTTTAATAACACCTGCTGCAGTAAGTGGAAGCAGCATGGAAGATACTTTAAAAAGTCATGATTTAGTTATTATAAATAAATTAGTTTATAGAATAAAAGATATTGAAAGATTTGATATCGTAGTAGTAAAAAATACAGAAGATAATGATAAAATAATTAAAAGAGTAATAGGACTTCCAAATGAAACAATAGAATATAAAGATAATAAACTTTATATTAATGATAAAGAAGTAAAGACAAATATCGATTTTAAAGATACTGATGATTTTAAAGTTGAAACTAAAGAAGATGAATATTTTGTTTTAGGAGATAATAGACCAGTATCAAAAGATAGTAGACTGCTTGGAAACTTCCATAAAAAAGATATTATCGGAAGAGTAGGTATAAGATTCTATCCATTTGATAAGGTAGGGCACATAAAATAAAAATGTAGAATTATTTCTACATTTTTTTAATTTAATTCAGTTCCACCCCATTCAATAACAGTATATCCATTTCTTACCACTTTGTTTAACTCTTGTTCTTTAATTTCTGTTTTATCGTTAAGTTTTTTAAAAATCATAAGAACTCTTATTAATGTTTCTGGTTTAGGATTAATTTCTAATGGCATATTTTCATTTATTTCATTCATAGTAGCAAATCTAATATAGTTATATTTATTGTTCTCGAGTTTTGGTAACCAATATATTATAAATTCTTCACTTTCTTTTTCATTAAGTCCTAATATTTCTAATTTTTCTTCTAAAAACTTAATCGTATCTTTACCTTCAACAATAAATCCATCATTAGTATTAAAATTAACATTACTTTTGCTTTCATAATATAATGCATATAACTTTCTATTAGTTTTTAAATCTACTAGATCTCCATTACTATTAGCAATCACATTCCATTCATTATCATATTTTGGATAAGAATGAGTTATTAATTCTTGATTACCAAGTTTAACAGTGATATCAGTTTCTTTTGTTGGATATAAATATATAATAGGTTTGTCAACACTTTCATGACTTGGATCATATTTTGTACCATATTTCTTAATATTCTTAAATTCTTCATAAGTTAGTAATGATACTATTTCTAAATTAGTTATATTTTTATCTACTGGTATAGTTAAAACATAGCCAGCACTATCGCCAACAACACCATAAGAATTTTCCCATAAATAAAGCATAGCCTTACTATTATCAAATTCTACATTAGCAACCCTTACATCAATATTTACAATTCCAAATCTTACATAACCAACAACAATATAATTTTTAGAAGAATCTGAATATGCAACAGGAATATTATTTTTATTACAATAGCTTACATAGTCATTATAACTCATGACTTTAGTAGCGTTAATATCTCCATAATCTCTATCATCTGGTCCATAACTTAAATATTTAATATTATATTTACCATTATAGTCACCCTTAATAACATAATAATCCTTATTTTCAAAATTATATTTAGCAACATTTTTATTCACAAAAGAAGAATTATCTTTAATAAATCTAAAATATACTAATAAAAGCACAATAATAATAACAATGCCACCAATTAAATAAAACAATTTTTTCTTCATATCTTACACTCCTTAAGATAATTTTATCAAATAGCTTTCTTTGTAACAATAAAATAACATAACATTTACAATTCTTAAAATACATTTAATATAATAGTCATTAATATGAATAAAGACATTAAGGAAAAAATAATATAGAATATTTAAACAAATTTTAATGATATAATAGATTTAATTAAGCACATATATATAAAATAATAAATTAAATACAACTTTATAAATAATATAACGTGTAATAAATAGAAAAAATATAATCTCACAACTTTTAATTTTAAATAAAATGTAGTTGTTAGAAAATGGAGTGGTTATGAAAAAAAGAATATTAATTACATACGCTACATATGGTTCAGGGCATAAAGCAGTAGCTAACTATATATATAATTATTTAAAAGCTAAAGATGAATATGAAATAAAAATAATAGATATTATGGATTATGAAAATGTAATTGGAAAAATAAGTAAAAAGTTATTTGAAGAAAATTTTAAGCATCAAGGAACTTTTATATACAATAGTATTTATAATATGTTTAATCATAAATTTACAACATTGTATTATAAAGAAGTAACAAAAAGTATATTTAAAAATAAAGAATTGAAAGAAGCCATTATTGGTTTTAATCCAGATATAGTAATATCAAGTCATTTCTTTGGAACTATTATTTCATCTCTATATAAAAAGAAAAAACTTATTAATCCAAAAATCATAAGTATTTTAACTGATTATGGAGTACATGAACTTTGGATAAAAGAACTTGATAATATAAATGCACTAGTAGTGGGAAATGAATTAATTAAAGAAGATTTATTAGTTAAAGGTATACCAGATAATAAAATATACTCTTATGGAATACCTGTATCAAATAAATTTAATAACTACGTATTAAAGAAAAGAACAAGTAACTTAGATATATTATTTTTCGCTGGTGGAAGTATTGGCTCAAATTTCTCTTACAAGTATTTTAAAAGTTTAATAAAATCTAGATTAAACTATAATATTACTTTAGTATGCGGTTATAATGATAAATTAAAAAACAAGTGTCAAAAATTAGTAACGAAGTATAATAAAAATAAGATTAAAGTATTAGGTTTCACTACAAATATTAGTGAATTACTAGATGAATGTGATTTTGTTATTACTAAACCTGGAGGAATAAGCATAACAGAATGTATGAAAAAGAAAAGACCTATGCTTTTAATACCAGGAAATGGTGGACCAGAAATGGATAATTTAAGATATATTTGCAAGAAAGGATATGGAATAAACTGTAAAACACCTAAAAAACTTTTTAAAACAGTAAGTATGTTACTAAGTAATAGAAAAATACTTAATAATATGTATAAAAACTTAGAGAAAGAAAGTAATAATAATTCATTAGAAAACATATATAATTTAATAAAAGAATATTAAGGAGGCTTAATATAAAAGATTTTATAATAAGTATAATGAATAGTTATGGATATTTAGGAGTATTTCTATTAATATTAATTGAAAATATTTTTCCTCCAATTCCATCAGAAGTAATATTATTATTTGGTGGTTTTATGACTACATATACGAGTTTGAATATTTTAGGCATGACTGCTTCTTCTACTTTAGGATCAGTTTTAGGAGCACTTATACTTTATAAAATTGGAACTATATTTAATAGAGAAACACTAAAAAAAATCATTTCGACAAAAAGAGGAAAATTATTAAGGCTAAAAAATAGTGATATAGATTCAACTTTTAATTGGTTTCAAACAAAAGGAGAAAAAACAATATTCTTATGTAGATTCATTCCACTTATTAGAAGTTTTATTTCCATTCCTGCAGGTATAAATAAAATGAATTTATCAAAGCTTATAGTTTATACAACACTAGGCTCATTAATATGGAATATAGTTTTAATAATACTAGGACATATAGTTGGAAGTAACTGGGAAAATATATTAAGAATATTTAACTTATATTCTATTTACGCAGTTACATTTATATTTATAATATCATTAATTCTAATAATTAAATTTTATAAGAAGAAACTTAAAGAGTAGAAATTTTCTACTTTTTTTATGTTATAATCAAGAAGAGGTATGAAATGATATTAAATGTAAGTGGAAGAACTGATGTAGTAGCATTCTATACAGAATGGTTTATGAACAGATACAAAGAAGGATATGTTGATGTTAGAAATCCATTTAATCCTAATCTTGTAAGTAGAATAAAATTTCAAAATGTAGATTTAATTATGTTTTGTACTAAAAATCCGCTACCAATTATTAAATATTTAAAAGATATAGACAAACCAATATTATTTCATATAACTGTAACACCATATAAAAATGATATTGAACCTTATGTACCAGATAAAACAAAAATAATTGAAGATATTAAAGAAATATCAAATATAATTGGTGTAGATAATGTATGTGTAAGATATGATCCAATATTTATAAGTAATAAATATACAGTAGACTACCATATTAAAGCATTTTCTAAGTTATGTAACTTACTTAATGGGTATGTCAAAAAAATAATTGTATCTTTCATTGATGATTATAAAAATGTAAGAAGCAATAAAAAATATTTAAATGATTTACCATTCACAGAAGAAATTTATAAAAGAATAGGTGAAAACTTCAGTAAAGTTGCCAAAGAAAATAATATTACAGTACAAACTTGCTTTGAAGATAGAAATTTAACAGAATATGGTTTCATAAAAGGAGAATGTATTTCTGCTGAATTAGCTTTTAAACTAACTGGAAAAATATATAAACCATGGAAAGCCAGAAAAGAAAGAAAATGTAATTGTGTAGAGATGGTAGATATAGGTGCTTATAATACATGTAGTCATTTATGTAAATATTGCTATGCTAACTATGATGAAAAACAAGTTAAAAATAATATAAAACAACATAACAAAAATAGTTCTTTATTAATTGGAGAATTAAAAAGTGATGATATAATAAAAGAAAGGATAAAATAATTATGAAAATAACATTTAAAAAAATACCATTAGAAGAAAATATTGATATTGTTAAATGGACACTATTTGATGAAAATGAAATAAGTAATTTCAGACACTATGCTATAGAATTATTTCCAGAACTAAGTAGTGTCAAAGAAGGTGAAATATCTAAAATAGAAGAAGTTGTCACAAAAAAATACAATGAGTACTTAAGTACCATGGAATCAGAAATAGAAAGATATACTAATTTATGGAATAAATATAATGATAAATATTTTAATGAGTTAAGTAACTATCTAAACGTAGAAGTACCTTTTAATGAAGTGATCGCATATATTGGAATAATTCCAGTATTTCCAAGAAATATAGATGATCATTCATTCGATTTAGGAATTAATCTTACTCCTGAAAAAGTAATCGAAGTATGTGCTCATGAAACATTACACTTCTTTTGGTTTCAAAAATGGTTAGAACTTTATCCAAAAACTAAACGTGAAGAATTAGAATTTCCCCATGTGACATGGCAATATAGTGAAATGGTAACAGACCCAGTTCTAAATAGTGAACCATTTAATAGTTTATTCCCATTTACTGAAAAAGCATATGATAGTTTTTATGAACTTAAAGATGGACAAGTAATGAATAATTTAAAATCAATATTTAACGAAGAAATCACTATCGAAGATAAAATAAAGAAAGGACATACTTATATAAGTAGTTTAAAATTATAATGAAAGAATTATTTAAAAAGAAAGAAACATTATTTTCAATATTATTAATAGTTATCTATGTAGTATTAAATTCATATTGTGTTAATTCCTTTGGTACTACCAGTTACACAACAACTATTATAAACACACTTATTTCAATATTACTAATAGTCTTAATGAAGTTACTTGATAGAACTAAATACTATGGACTAACTAAGGTAAAAAACTTAAAAAATATTTATACTTTATACCATTACTCATAATCGGAACAGTTAACTTATGGAATGGATTTAATATTAATAATACACCAAAAGAAATACTATTCTATATTTTAACTATGATAAATGTAGGTTTTATAGAAGAAATAATTTTTAGGGGATTCTTATTCAAAATAATAGAAAAAGATAATCTAAATAAAGCAATTATAATAAGCAGTTTAACATTTGGAATAGGTCATATAGTAAACTTACTAAATGGTGCATCTCTAATACCAACACTATTTCAAATATGTTATGCCATATCACTTGGATACTTATTTGTAACTATATTTATAAAAAGTAAATCTCTATTACCATGTATCATTACTCACTCATTAATAAATTCACTTGCCATTTTTAATGTACAAAGTGAAATATCAACTTATTTAATACCAATAATTTTAATAATAATATCATTAAGTTATTCATTCTATATTAAAAGGAGTGTTTAATTATATGTAGTAAAAAAGTTTTATAAAAATATGCCAATCTTAAAAGATGATTTAACAAAAATAAATTTATTGAAGGAGAATTGAATGAAAAAGAATAATAATTTAAGTAATACAAAAAAAATAAAAATTGTAGCAATTGTTTTATCAATAGCATTATTAATAGTGAATATATTTTTATACATGAAAATGAAATATAATTTTTCAGAAATAGGTAATAACTATGATTCACTAGAAAATGCAAGTCTATTATTCAGTGGGTTATTCAAATTTGGATTGTTAGCTTATGGACTTTTATTAATACCACTTGTATGGGTTGAATACTTTTTAATAACTACTATATTAAAGAGTTATAAAAAATATTTTGGTCTTAAGAAATGGATTTTAACAATATTACTAAGTATCTTATCAATTGTTATATTAATATTTTTCATTAAAGTTATTATAATAATATTTTCAGTATTATTTATATAACTAAGTATATATTAACTAGTAGGTCAAATCCTACTTTTTAAATGAAATTATATTTTATTATTTAAAAAAAGTATTGACAAACATGTGTTTGTTAGATAATATATAAACCATCTTAAAGAAAGAAACTATATTTAATTTGGGGGATTATAATGGAACTCTTAAGTACCAAAGGATCAGAATTCAAAGTATATAATGATGAAAGCTTTGTATATAAAATATTTAGAAAAGATTATAAATTAGGTCACAAAACAAAAGAAGAATTAGAATATTTATCTTCAATAAAAACAAAAAGAATATTAATGCCATGTTCGCTAATTATAAAAGATGGTGAATTAAAAGGATATAAAATGCCATATATAAAAGGAAAAGTAAATATATTAGACACTAAAATGATTGACTTAATTAATGAGTTGCATATTTTAGATGAAGATATAAGATTATTAAGCCAAGCATTAGTAAGATTGATAGATATAAACTCAGAAAATACAATTTTTAATGGAAGACTATATATAATAGATCCAGGGAATTATTTTATTAATGATATAAGAGCATTGCTTCCATACATAGGTAATAGGAAACTAAATGATACAGAAAAGTTAGAATTAATTGAATCATGGAATTATGATAAATTAAACAAATTATTAGACGAGCTATTATTTATTCATAATGAGGAAATAGATATTTATTTATTAAGAAAGATAATTGAGTTTTTTAACTCTGAAAGAATGAAAAATGGTACTAAATTCAATTTGAGTATATTTGAAATGTACTTTGATACATCCTTAACAATAAGAGAATCAATAAATAAATTCATAAAAGAACATATAAAAGCAGATGAAAAAGAAAGACAAATGATATTGTCATTAATGCAAAAATAAAAAAATTAATGTATAATAAAAGCAAGATTAATTAGTTATCTCGCAAAAAAAGAATGGAAGTGATAATAATGAATAATGAAAATAAAACAAATATAAACTGGTATCCAGGCCACATGGCTAAAACTAAAAGAGAAATAGGAAATATTATGGGTATGGTAGACATAGTAATTGAAGTGATAGATTCACGAGTACCATTCTCAAGTAGAATTCCAGACTTAAAGAAAATAACAAGAGAGAAACAAAACATAATAGTATTTAACAAGTATGATTTATGTGATAAAACCGAAACTGAAAAATGGATCAATAAATATAAAAATGAAGATTATATAACAGTTACTTGTGATTCTAAAAATTCAAATGATTATAAAAAGATCATTGAAGAAGTAAGAAAACTAATGACTGAAGTAAATAAAAAAAGAGAAGCAAAAGGAATGCTACCTAAAAAGGCAAAATGCTTAGTAATTGGTGTTCCTAATGTAGGAAAAAGTACACTTATCAATAAGTTAGCTGGAAGAAATATAGTAGGAGTAGGTAATAAACCAGGAGTAACAAAACAAATTAATACAATTAAAATAAATGAATTTATGGATTTGTTAGACACTCCAGGAATATTATGGCCAAAGTTTGAAGACCAAAATGTTGCCTTAAATCTTGCATCGATGACAATAATTAAGGAAGAAATACTTACTATAGAAGAAGTAGCAATTCACATATTAAAGAAATTAGATAAATACTATAAAGAAATCTTAAAAAAAGAATTTGGAATAGACTACTATAACGATGATGAGGTAGAAGAATGCTTTACTAAAATATCAAAATATAGAAATATACCAGTAAATGGCGAAGTGGACTATGAAAGAGTTAGTTTAGTAATTTTGAACTCAATTAAACAAGAAAAAATAAAAGGAATTACATTTGATAGAATTTAATGTATCAAAAATGGAACAAATGATTGACTTATTATTACAGACGTGTTATAATGTACACGTAATCAAAAAGGGGGTTTTGATTTAAAATGAGTAGATATACAAATGAAAGACAACGCGCTTATTGTGATATGGTATTAGAAAAATACTTTAAAAAATATAAAGAAGTATTCGGAAATGGTGAAACAGCTAAAGTAATTGCAAGAAGCATTAATGCAGGAAGCACTAATAGTGAAAATGTTGATGCAATCATCAAATTATTTATTGTAATTTTTAAAGGTAAAGGTTTTAGTAGAGAAGAAGCAATTAATTTCTTAAATAATAATAAGAGAATATTTGAATTACCTTATACCCAAGTATTAACTGTATTATCTTTAGCTGAAACTGCTGGATTAAGTGAACAAGCTGTTTTTGAAAGACCTGGCTTTATAGTTAGAGCACACGATCTAAAAAAATTATATAATTCAGTTAGAGTTTGTAGAAACGAAAGCAAAAATCCAACACTAGATAGAATTCTTGAACTAGAAAATGAAAGTAATAGAGAAATCGAATTCAAGTATGAAAAATCAAGAATCGATATGTATAGAAGTTTATATAAAGCAAAACTTATGAGAAATTTAAAAGAACAAGAAGAAACTCAAAGTGGAACTTTAAAAAGAACTGAAGAATAATCAGTTCTTTTTTTGTGAAATTTAATTTTTAATGTTTACATTTACATAAATTACTTTTATAATAAATACTCGTACACAGGAGGAAGCATGATTAAGAGTAATTTACCAGTTATATTATTAAAAAATCTTGTATTACTTCCTTATCAAGAAGTTAGAGTTGAAATAAAAAGTGATGTAAGCAAAAAAGTTACTGAAATTTCAAAACTATATCATGATAGCGAAGTCTTAATCGTTTGCCCCCTAAATTCTCTTGAAGAAAAACCGGATACATCAGATCTTCCAAGAATAGGCATCGTTGGTAAAATAAAAAGTATAATTGATTTACCCAATGGAAATATGAGAGTAATCATATATGGTCAATATAGAGTTAAAGTAATAAGCTATGTAAATTATTCAAATGAAGAAGATATATTAGATAGTATAATCACTAATATTGAAGTACATGACAGTGAAATAGAGTGTTCTGCATACCAAAGAAAATTAATGTCAGAACTAGAAAGCTATGTTAATAAAAATCCATTTGTTACTAACTCAATAATGTCTCAAATAAGAAGTAATGTATCATTAGATAAACTAACAGATTTAATTGGCAATTTCTTACCACTAAGTTTTGAAAAAAAATTAAATTTAATGCTAGATGCATCAGCAATAAGTAGAAGCAAATTATTAATAAAAGAATTAGCTATTGAAAGTGCAGTAATGGACTTAGAAGGCCATATTGAAACTGAAATAAAAAAAGGATTAGATGATACTCAAAAAGAATTCATTTTAAAAGAAAAATTAAAAGTTATTAAGAACGAGCTTGGTCAAAATGATACAAAGGATGATGATGTATTAAAGTTCAAAGAAAGACTTGAAAATGGTTTGTTTCCAGAAAGAATAAAATCAAAATTAATAACTGAAATAGAAAGATATAGTGCAACAAGTGAAGTAAGCCCAGATGCTGGAGTAATAAGAAATTATATAGAATATTTATTATCAGTTCCATGGTTCAATGAAACAAAAGATGAAAAAGATTTATTAAAAATAGAGAAAAAATTAAATGAATCTCATTATGGAATGGATAATGCCAAACTTAGAATAGTAGAGTATATAGCGGTTAAAAGTATATCACCAGATATTAATAGTCCAATATTATGTTTAGTTGGACCTCCAGGAGTAGGAAAAACTACATTTGCTGAATCTATTTCTTATGCACTAAATAGAAATTTCGTAAAAATATCTTTAGGCGGAATGAGTGATTCTTCAGAATTAGTAGGCCACAGACGAGCATATATTGGTTCTAATCCAGGTAAAATAGTTTCATCACTTATTAGGTGTGAAAGTAATAATCCAGTATTCTTATTAGACGAAGTAGATAAATTAAAAAAAGATTACAAGGGAGATCCAGCTTCAACTCTATTAGATATACTAGATGTGAGTCAAAATAAACGATTTGTAGATAACTACATAGATGAAGAAATAGACTTATCAAAGATATTATTTGTTTTAACCGCTAATGATATTTCAGGAATACCAGCAGCACTTTTAGATAGGCTTGAGATCATAGATTTAACAGGATACACTGATAGTGAAAAACTACTTATATGTGAAAACTATTTAATACCAAATATACTTAAAAAGGCAGGACTTAAAAATACAGTTATTAAATTTGAAACTCCAGCTATTATTAAAATTATAGAAGAATACACTAATGAAGCAGGTGTAAGAGAGTTAGAAAGATGTATAAGTAAGATAACAAGAAAAGTAATAACAGAACACATTAAAGCATCAAGAAAAATCGTAAGTGTTAGAATAAAAGAATCAGACTTGCCTCATTATTTAGAACAAGAACTTTATAGTACTAAAAAAGCAAAGAAAATAACAAGTACTGGAGTAGTAAGAGCTGTAGCTTGTAATAAATCGGGTGGAACAACACTTGATATAGAATGTTCTTCATTTAAAGGTAGTGGTAACTATACATTCACTGGTTCACTTGGAGACGTAACAAAAGAAAGTATAGAAGTTGCTATAAGTTACATAAAAAGTAATAGTAAACTATTTAATATAGATGAAGATTTCTTTATGACACATGATATTCATATTCACTTCACAGAAGGTTCTAGTCCAAAAGATGGACCATCCGCAGGAGTTTCTATCACAACAGCAATCTTATCTCATATAAAGAATCAAAAGATAAGTGATGAAATCTCAATGACTGGAGAAATAACACTTAAAGGAGACATACTAAAAGTAGGTGGAATAAAAGAAAAATCAATAGCCTGCTTTAGAAATAAAATTAAAACACTATATATACCAGAAGATAATAAAAATGATATAAACTGGCTAGAAAAAGACCTAAAAAACTCTATAGAATTCGTAACTATAAGCAATTACGAAGAACTATTCAAAAAAATATTCCAATAGTGAATATTTTTTTTATTGCTTCATATATTTTATTGAAAGGAGAATATATGAAAGAAATTATTCCAATTAAAAAAGATATAATTTTTAAAACTAAAATAGGTGAATTAAATAATATTAGTTTAGATCATGATTATAAAATAAATGAAGATAATGTTGTTGGTACAGTATCAATAAGTGGTACTTATAAAATGACAGAAGCAAGTGTTATAGAAGAAGAGTTTTATTATACGATTCCATTCGAAGTCGCAATAGGCGATAGAATTGATAAAGACTCAATAAAAATAGAAATAGATGATTTTAAATATACAATAGATAAAGATGTATTAAAAGTAAATATTGAGTTAGAATTAACTTGTGATGAGAGGGAAGAAAAAACTGTGGAAGAAGATTATGATTTAGATAATTATATTGATAACTACTTTGATGATAAGCCAATAGACTTAAATATAGAAGAACACAATGAAGAAATAAAAAACAATAATATCAACACAGAAATAAACTTAGAAAAAAACGATATAGATTTAAATGAAAATATAAATAATATAACAAATATAATTAATAATGAAAATAAATATTATACATACAAAGTATATATTGTAAGAGAAGGAGATACTTTAGAAACCATTTGTTCAAAGTATAATATAACACCAAATGATTTAAAAGAATACAATAATATTAATGAGATAAATGTTGGAGATAAAATAATAATACAACAAATAAATGAGTAAAAAATACAAAAATTCAGTAATAATAAATGATAATACAGTAACAAAAAAGCGTAATGATGACGTTATAGATTTATATGATTATTTACTTACTAGAAACTTTGATAACTTCCCTAAAATAATTTCAAAAGATGAAAGAAATATCAATTATGAATTTATTAGAGAAGAAAAATATCATGAAATGACTAAAGGCGTAGAATTCATGAAAGTAGTTTCTAGTTTGCACTCAAAAACATTATTTTATAAAGATGTAAGCAAAAATAAATATAAAACTATATATGATAAATTATTAAGTAACATTGAATATTTAAAAGAATACTATGAAAATACGGCATCAAACATAGAAGAAACAGAATTTATGAGTCCATCAATGTACTTATTTATTAGAAATTATAGTGCTCTTGATAGTTCACTTGTTTATGCAGAAAAAGAATTAAAGAAATGGTATAAAAAAGTATCAAATAATAATAAAGAAAGAGTATCTATAATTCATAATAACTTATCATTAGATCATTTCATAAGAGGGGATAAAAATTATCTATTAAGTTGGGATAATTATAAGGTTGATACTCCAGTTTTAGATATATATAACTTTTATAAAAAAGAAGGATTTAAATTAGATTTTAACTATTTATTAAAGATATATAATGAAAATTTGCAATTAACGCAAGAAGAAAAACAATTATTAAATATCTTAATATCTATGCCACCAAAATTAATTAATATAACTGATGAATCATTAAATACAATAAATGTGAAAGAATTCTATGATTACATTTATAGTGGTATAAGTATAGTTAGTGAAAATAAATAATCTACTTATGTAGATTTTTATTTTTATTTGTTATATAATTAAAACATAATAAGGGAGTGAAAGCATGAATAAAAAAGGTTTTATTTCAATGACACTAGTATATACTTTTTTAATATTATTTTTGTTCTTAATGCTTGGAGTATTACATGCATATGCTTCAAAAAATAAATTTTTAGAAGCAATAAATGAACATATAGATTTAAGCGTTAGTACACCAGTTACTTATGGTATGACAATATCACAAGCACTTTTATCATCATATTATCCTGAAGAAAGTGGTATTATAGACTATTCTAAGAACTCTGAAGGTAGATACGAAACAAGGACTGGAATTACACAAAATATAACTTCAGTAACTAATGGGCTTTATCTTACTCAAGTGGTAGATGATGAAGATAATAATAAAATTCATATGACAGAAAATGATAAAACTGTATACTTTTTTAGAGGTAGTGTAGATAACAATTATGTTGCATTAGGAAATACATGTTGGAAAATATATAGAACTAATGAAGATGAATCAACTAGGTTAATATATTTTGGTAATTATGATGCTTCTAATAACATGTGCACAATTAATACTGATAATTTACCACTTACTACTTATAATGAAAACGTAAATGATAATATGTATGAAGGTTATATGTATGGAAGTAGTAGTTCGAACTATAATACTACACACTCTAATAGTACTGATAGTACAATAAAAATAGTACTTGATGATTGGTATCAAGCAAATTTACTTGGAACATCATTCGAAAAACTTATAGATGATCAAATATTCTGTAATGAAAGAAAAGTAGGAACAGAAGGTATAGTAAATGGTTTAACTTATACTTCAAATGGATATGGAAACTCAAATACACTATACGCATCATTTAGAAGAAATGGTACTAATGGAAATGCCGGAAATATAACAAGTATGGACTCAGCATATCCAATATTTAGATGTGAACAAACAAATGATAAATTTACAAAAAATAATGAGTCAGGTAATCGTAATTTAACTTATCCAATAGGTACATTAACGGCAGATGAGTTCATAATCGCAGGTTCTTCTTTTAAAATAGATAATACAACATATTTTTTAAATTATGATACTGATTTATGGACAATGACACCAAGTTCATTTACAAGCAATGTAGCAAAAGCAATAAGCGTTAAAAGTACTGGAGAATTAATAGAATCAAGCGTTAATGAAGTTCATTATGTATTACCAGTAATTTCATTAAAGAATACAACATTAATAGAAAAAGGCAATGGAAAAATAACTTCTCCATATATAGTAAAGGTGAAATAATATGAAAAAAGATGGATTTATATTTATGGAAAGTTTAACAGTACTTGTAGTAGTGCTTTTAGCAACAACATTACTATTAAGTAGTTATTCATTATTTATTAGAAAATCAAAAGAAAAAGAAAGTTATAATCTTCCAAGCGATAGATATTTATTATTTAATATTGCTAAACTAAACGCAACAGTTAATGAATATTTTGATAATGAAGGATATATAGCTAATAGAAGAGATGCATCATATAATAATCCAAATAGTTGTGAAAAAACACCAATAGGTAATAGATTAAGTAACTGCAAACAATTATTTAAAGACAACGACTTAGTATATTTTATTGTTATAAAAGATATAAAAAAAGAAATGAAAAGAACAGATATAACAACTATATATGATAGTGGAACAATAGAATATTTAAAAACATTAGAAAGAGGACTATTTGGATATTTAAAGCAAGATAATCAATTGTTGCAAGCAGGAGAAAGTATGACAGAAAATACTGGAGCAGAAGAACAAACAGATACTCAAGAAGAAATTGATAATCAAATTTCAACACAAGCGATAGTAGTTAAAGACAAACTTATTAAAATTTCATCACAAGGTTATATAGTTGGAGTTTTCTATAAAAATGGTACTTATCGTTATGCCGCAATTCCATTATATCAAATTGCATCATCCAACCAGTCATCATCAGGAGATTTAAGTCTTTTAGAATAAAGGGGTATAAAATATTATGAATAAAAAAGGATTTACATTAATAGAATTAGTAGTTAGTCTAGTATTAGTAAGTGTAGTACTAATATCAATGATAGGTACACTTGTTAAATTAAAAGATACTTATAATTTAGTAAATGAAGATGCTGATGCTAGAATATATGGAGCTCTTATATCGAAGGTCATAAACGATGACTTTCTTCAAAATAATGGTATCAAAACAATATCTTGTTCAAATGATGATTATGGAAGTTATTGTGAAATGGTGTTAGGAAGTAATCAAAAAAGAACATTAGAAATACTAAATAATCAAATAGCAGATGATACAGAAACAATATATTCAAATGGTAAAAATATTGGTACAAAAAAATATGAAAAAACAACACTAAGATATAGTGATTCAACAACTGGAGAAGTAAAAACATTATTAATAAAAACGATGAACCTAATAGTAAAATCTAATAACGAATCAGGTAATAATTCAGTCGCAACATCAGGATATAAATTTACTAACTTATCAGTTGAAAAATTCGAGTATGAAAATAAAAATGATAACAGTTTAACCGATAGAATAACACATGTAACAATCGATTTAAATGATGAAAAATATGATATAGACTTATATTCATCTGGTACATACTAATATAAGTAAGAAACTAAGAATACTAAACATTAACTTAATAGTTAATGTTTTTTTAATATTTATTTTATAATCAGATAATATACTAAAGCTTTGAAATAATATTGAAAAGCCACTAAAGTTTAAAATAAGGCTCGTTAAAGCAAACTTAATATTAAAAGGCATATTTAACTTAGAAATGGATATAACACCACTAGTTAATTCTAAAAAACCTGTTAAAATAGATAATATATATGGTTTGATGTTGATATATTCAGTTATAAGATTAACTATTATAGTAAACACTATTAAATTACCAAGAATAATTATAGAAGTATTAATTCCTTTAACAATAGCATCCTTAAAACATACAAAAAAGTTATTATTACTTATTATTTTATCTTTACTTTCTATTATAGAGTTATCCCTTCTTGAAAATAAACCAATTAATACATTATTAAGAAAACAAATAATCCATAAAAGTAAACCAACTTTAAAACTATTATAAATAGATACTCCTATAACACCAATAACAAATGCAATAGATGGAAAATAGCTATATATAAGTATTTTATTAGCTGTCTTTTCATCTATAATCTTTTCATCAAGCAATTTCTTAATATAAACAGCATTACTAGGATGACTAGTAAGTATACTAAGTATAAAAATAATACTAGCATTAGAATCTATATTAAATATTTTATTTATGACTTTGCCAAATATTTTCTTAATAAATAAGTGATAATTAAAGTATATAAGTATGTCACATAATACTATAAATGGAAATATACTTATAAATACTTTTTTAAAGAATAAAAGAGAAGCATCATACGTAGAATTAATTACTACTTCAATGTTTAAAATAAACACTATTAATACTAAAGTTAACACTATATATTTTAGTTTTTTAATAATTGTATTCATCTGTGATATAATATTATAGTTAGGAGTGGTTTATGACAAAATTATTTAAATATATAAAAAATGATATAAAAACTTACTGGAAGAATTATTTAGCATTTGTACTTATTGTTCCTTGGTTATTTATTTCTTTTGATTGTAATATCTATACACCAGGCTCTTTAGTTGATCTAACTGATAGAATAGAAGTAGATAATAGTTATGAATCTAAAGGAAGCTTTAACCTAACTTATGTAAGTGCTAGACGTGGCACTTTACCTAATATTATATTATCCAAATTCTTTAATAATTGGGATATCGTAGGTACATCTGAAATGAGAATAGAAGATGAAAGTGAAAATGAAATTATTGAAAGAAACAAAATATATCTTAAAGAAACTAGTTATGATGCCATTATCGCAGCATTTACTGAAGCAAATATACCATATGAAGTAGAGAGTATAGATGTAACTGTAACTCATGTTTATGAATATGCTAAAACTAATATAAAAATAGGCGATATAGTAAGAAGTATAAATGGTGTATCTATAAAAGACTTTGAAAGTTTAAAAGAAGAAATATCAAAATATAATAAAGATGAAGTTCTAAAAATAAATGTAGAAAGAAATAATAAGATAATAGAATGTACTGCGACATTGGTCGAAACAGATGGTAGAGTAGTTATTGGTGCAACTCTATCAGAACTAAAAAATATTAAAACTGTTCCTAAAGTAGATTATATATTCAAAGATAATGAAAGTGGAGCATCAAGAGGACTTCTTTGCGCATTGGATATTTATAATAAGATTACTGAGTTTGACTTAACTAAAGGAGATATTATTTCAGGTACTGGATCAATAGATGATAGTGGAGTAGTAGGAAGCATAGATGGTGTTAAATACAAACTAGCAGGCGCAGTTAAAAAACATGCTAAAGTATTTATAGTACCAACAGATAACTATAAAGAAGCACTATATGAAAAAGAAAAACATAACTATGATATAGAATTAATAGAAGCAGATACTCTTCATAATGTAATAGAAAAACTAAAAGCAAGATAACATAAGGAGAACATCATGAATATAAACGAAATATATGAAAAAGAAAAAATAATTAATTCACACTTTAAGAAGAAATATAATTATGGTAGTGAAGATATCTTTAATAAACAAGTTTTAGAATTACTATGTGAATTAAGCGAATTTGCCTACGAAACAAAATGCTTTAAATATTGGAAAAAAGATAAACCAAGTAGTGCTGAAATAACTATACATGAATTTGCTGATTGTTTAATGATAACATTATGCTTTTGTGATTTGTCAGGTATTGATACACTAGAATTAGTAGATATCAAAGAAACGAATATAATTAAACTATTTATAGAAACCAATAGAATAGCTTCATCTCTAACTATAGATTTAGATAAAACTAAATTAATAAAATTATTATCTATATTAATTAAAATATCAAAATTATTAAATTATACAGACGAAGAATTAAATAAATATTGTACTGAGAAATTTACTAGTACGTTAAATATGATTAAAGAAAAGGAAGACTAATTTTAAATAAAGTGAGCAATCACTTTTTTATTTTAAAGTGTTTTAAGTACTTATGACTAACTATAATAATAGGAGGTACATAATGAAAGATAGCACTATTAAAGAAATGTTAGAAAGTGAGCGTCCAAGAGAAAGAATGATGATGCTTGGTACTAATAACTTATCTAACGAAGAATTAATATCAATAATACTTAAAACTGGTACTAGTGGTTACTCAGTTAAAACTCTATCAAGAAATATTTTAAGTGAATTAGATGATATAACATCTCTAAAAGATATGACTATAAATAGACTAACTAAAATAAAAGGAATAGGTAAAGTAAAAGCAATAGAACTATTGTCTGCTATAGAACTAGGTAAAAGAGTATATTATGCTAATGAACAGAAAGAAGTAGTTCTAAATAACTCAAGAAAGATATTTGAATACTTTAAGAATATTTTTACATACGAAAAGCAAGAAAATTTCTATGCAATATACTTAGATACTAAATCAAAACTTATATCATTTAAACTATTATTTAAAGGTACTCTTAACTCATCTACCGTTCATCCAAGGGAAGTATTTAAGCATGCATTCTTAGAAAGTGCTGCTAGTGTAGTAGTAATTCATAATCATCCAAGCGGAGACGTAAGTCCTAGTATCCAAGATATAGAAGTAACTGAATCATTAATGAAAATAGGTTCCGTAGTTAAAATACCGGTAATAGATCACATAATAATTGGTAAAGATAAATACTATAGTTTTTATGAATATATGAATACACTCAAGAATAAACTTTAATATGACATACGAAGAATATAAAAATAATAAGAATCATAAAGATCCAAATGAAAATAATTTTTTTAAGAATCTACTTAGTAAATTTCTAACCATAGTAGTATTTACTCTTTTAGTAGTAATCATAAGTAATCATAGTTCATCTTTTAAATCATTTATCGTAGATAAAGTATTAAATTCAACTTTTGATTTTAGTAAGATAAATAAACTAATAAGTAATGTAACAGATATATTTGATACGAAAGATAATACATTAAATGTATCTAAAGTTTATAAAGATAGTGAAAAATATAAAGATGGTCTTAAATATATTTTAAATGGAGAAGAAAATGTATATTTAAGTGATTCTGGTATTATAACTTTTATCGGTGAAAAAGAAGGGTATAATAACACTATAATAGTACAACAAAGTAATGGCTATTATGCATGGTATGGAAATGTAACTGAAAAAGTAAAATTATATGATTATGTAGAAAAAGGTACTGTCATAGGTACAGCTACTGATGAATATTATTATGTTCTTTTAAAAGATGATAAACCAGTAAATATAAATGAAAATTAATATAAATAATTCTACTTATGTTTGCTTACTTCTTTCTTTTTTAGCAGGCTATTTTGAATACGTTTATTTGTTTTTATTAACTATTTTAATACATGAATGTGGTCACATGATATTTGCTAAAATAATAGGTTTTAAATTTGATAAGATAATACTTTATCCATTTGGTGGTATTACTATTTATAATGAAGACTTAAATGTAAACTCTAATAAAGAATTATTTGTTTTACTAGGAGGTATTACTTGTCAATTATTATTTTTCTTACTTATATTTATACTTTATAATAACTCATTAATAACTGATCACACATACACAATTATTAAAAGAATAAACATAATATTAGTGTCTTTTAACTTTATGCCAGTTCTACCACTTGATGGAGGCAAATTATCAAATATAATATTTGATAAAATATTTAATTATAGACTTTCTAATACTATTAGTATAATAATAAGTATATTTTTTATATGTATTTTTATCTTAAAAAACAAAACAATCTTTGGAATAATTCTAACTTTATTCTTAATAAAAAGTATTGTTATAGAGGTATTAAACTTGAAATATAAATATAATAAATTCTTACTAGAACGTTATATAAATAATTATAATTTTAAAAGTACAATAATAGTATCAAGTATATATAAATTTAAAAGAGATAAAAAACATATAATAAATAATACTTTTGAACATGATTTTTTATGTAAATTATTTGACACAACTAAATAAATATGCTAAAATATCCATGTTTGTAGAAATCTTTCTCTACAACCGCATTGAGAAGGTTAATAAAAAAAGAGCAATCTTACCTTAAGAGCGAGTCTTATTGAAGGAGGAATAAAATGAAAGCAATATTCGTAACTGGTGGAAAACAATATATGGTTGAAGAAGGACAAGAACTATATGTTGAAAAACTAGACAATGAAGTAGAATCAGAAGTTGTTTTTGATGAAGTTTTATATGTTGATGGTAAAGTAGGTACTCCTACTGTTAAAGGAGCTAAGGTTGTTGCTAAAGTGTTAAAACACGGAAAGCAAAAAAAGATTTTAGTATTTAAATATAAACCAAAGAAAAAATATAGAAAAACTCAAGGACATAGACAACCTTATACTAAAATTCTTATCAAATCTATTACTAAGTAATGATTAGAGTAGAAATAAATAAGAAAAATAATGTCATAGAAAGTATTCACTGTATTGGTCATGCAGGATATGCAGATTATGGAAAAGATATAGTTTGTGCATCTTTTAGTACAATGATAATTACAACAATAAATGCAATACTTGAATTTGACAAAGAAGCTATTAGTTATACTGATACTAATGATTTAAAGATTATTAATATTAAGAAAGATAATATAACAAATGGTCTACTTAATAACTTAGTTAATATGATATATGAACTAAGGGACAATTATGATAAAAATATTAAAGTTAAGGAGGAAAACCAAGATGTTTAAAATGAATTTAAATATACAATTATTCGCATCTAAAAAAGGTGTTGGTTCTACAAAGAATGGTAGAGATTCTGCTGGTCGTAGATTAGGAGCTAAACTTAGTGACGGACAAGTTGCTAAAGCTGGAGCTATTATCTATCGTCAAAGAGGAACTAAAATTTATCCAGGTACTAACGTAGGTATGGGTAAAGATCATACTTTATATGCTAAAGTTAGCGGAAATGTAAAGTTTGAAAGAAAAGGAAAAGATAAAAAACAAGTTAGTGTTTATGAGAACTAGTAATAGTTCTTTTTTTTTATGTGCTCACTATGCTATAATACAAACTCAGTAGGTGATAATATGTTGTATAAAGGAACTATGTTTTCAGTAGAAAACATAGATTGTTATGAAGAAGAACTGGAATACTCTAGAGAAAGAGTAAGAGTTGAGAAAGAAAATGGAAAAAAATTTGAAAATATAGATGATTTAAGTAACTTTGAAATAGCACATTCATTAGGAAGCAAACTTAAAGCTATGGAAAATGATGATTCATTTGAAATAACGGACCCCAAAATAAAATAATTGCAATACTTGACAAAGAATACAAAGAATTAGTACATGATTATGATGGAATCAGTTCTTCAGATGAAATAATATATGAAAAAGTTAGCGATGAAGAAGGAAATATATATGGAAGAGAAATTTTAACAGGAAGTCTTTTTCCAATCGCAAGTGATACTTCAATAGATGTTAAAGAGTATGAAGTAGTAAGAAATGATGGATGGTCTAATACAATTGATATGACATTAATTATTACTCAAAACTTTAAACATAGAAATTATGCTAGATTAGAAACAGTATTAGTTGATAATGAAGTAGCATCTCCAAATGAAATAGAAGAATATAAAACAAGATTTGATACTGGATTTAGACATGAAAAGAGAAAAGAAACATTTCTAAAAAGAATAAAAGAAAATTCAAATACGAACACTTTAATAGAAGAAGTAGAAGTATCAGTAGTAAAACCTAAAAAGAAAGAAAAGAAACAAAGAGAAAGCCAAGATAATATCACTAAAGTAATGGAAGGTATTGAGTACTTAATAAGAAAATTAAAAAAGATTAATCCAAACAAAGCCAAAGAATTTAATAAAAGATATGAAAGTGCTTTAAGTGAAGAAGATATACTTAGTAAAAGTAATATTTCACTAGCAACACTTATAAATTTAGAAGCATCTTTAGAATTTGAACTAATGTTTACTAAAGGAGAAAATACAACTTTGGCAGAAAAATTAGAAGAATTAAAAAGAGAATACTTAACACACTTTGTAACTGGTAGTGAAGATAAAACTAAAATAACACTTGATGATTTAGATAAATTAATGGAATTGTTTTTAAAAACAAAAGACAATTATAGCATCTTAGAACAAAGAAAAATTCTTAGAAACTTTGCTAGTGTTTATTTGTTGGAAGTGAAAGAAAATGAAGCTGATGTAACACTAAAAAGACTTGAAGATAGTTACTTTGAAGATTTAAGGAAATCAATTATTATATGTATTGATGCACTAGTTGAAAATGGATTTGTTAAAAGTAACATGATTGCAGAACTATCAAAAGAAGAAACAACCGAAGAAGTGTTAAATCTAATTAGAAGTCTTGAGTTTAATAAATTATCCAAAGAACAAGTAAAAGAATTGAAATTAACTATATAAGAACTAGAAATAGTTCTTTATTTTTTGTAAAATATTATTGGTGAATTAAATGAAAAATAAACCTAATATAATAGAAAATAACTACTTATTAAATAAATTTTATAAATAGTGGATCACTTCTGATATTTATGACATTATTACTAGTGTCAAATTTATTTCTAAATATATATGTAGATATCTATATAATAATGTTTCTTTTAATACTTTGTATAATCAACATGATAACTATAAATAAGTATTTAAAGAAATATAAAGAATGTACAAGTACTAAAATAGAAATAACAAGTAATGATTCAAGATACTTAGAATACTTTGAGAAAAATTATATAAGAAGTAAATACTTTAGTATTATCTACATAGTTATATTTATTATTTCTTTATTATTTATGATATTTACAATAAGCAAAGGTAGAATATTTACAATATCATCAATTATTATAATGATACTTATGATAACATTATTCATAAGAAAAGTACTACTTAGAAAAAATTATAAAAGAATAAATACAACTACAAAGAATATAAAAGAACAACCTGTATCAAAGAAAAATATAATAATAAAAACAATATTAAGAAGTATATTAAATGTAATAGTAATAACATCAATATATGGCTTTTATAATAATGCGTGGTACGCTTCTTGGTTAATAGCTCTTGCTTCCATAATAGTAATAATTTTAAAAATATTAATTAATAACCCATGTAATGAATTTTATATGATTAAAAAGAAAAGAGTAACTACCAAAGTATTAAATCTATTATTATTTATTTCAGTAGTAGCAGGTATTATCGCATCATTCATAATTGCTCCACCATTTTTAATGGATTATATATACAATGTAAAAGAAGTAGAACATAAAGAATATAAAATAGAGTTTGCTGATAATAAATATAAAATTTATAAAAATGATACTAGTGATTTCAAGATACTTCAGTTATCAGACATACATATAGGTGGAAGCTATACAACTATGAATAAAGATATAAAAGCGATGAATGCAATTAAAGCACTAGTAAATGAAACAAAACCTGATTTCATCATAATAACAGGAGACTTAGTATATCCAATTGTGGTTCAAACATTCACTTGGAATAATAGAAGATCCTTCTTACAACTGGGATACTTTATGAGTAGTCTTGGTATACATTGGACATTTGTCTATGGTAATCATGATACAGAACGTTTAGCTACAACAAATTTACATATTTTAGAGGATAGAGTACTAGAAACATTCAAGCTAGATAATAAGTATTATAAAGGTGGAAAATTACTTTATTATAATGAAAACAGAGAAGTAGATGGAAGAAGTAATATGGTAATAGAACTTATAAATAATGACAATAAGATAAACACAGTATTCTATTTATTAGATTCAAACTCATATATAAATAATAACTTTAATAATTATGACTTCATCCACAAAAATCAAGTAGAGTGGTACAAAGAAAAAGTAACTGAAATAGGTTCAAATATTCCATCTATGATGTTCTTACATATTCCTCTTCCAGAAACAAAAGAAGCAATTGAAAAATATAAAAATAATAGTAAAGATGTTAAATACTATTATAGAGAAGTTAATGAGGATGTTTGCGCTACCAAAAATGATTCAACGCTATTTGATACAGTGGTTTCTCTTGGAAGCACTAAAGCTATATTCTATGGGCACGATCACTATAACAATATATCTTTAGAATATAAAGGAGTTAGACTTACATATGGTATGAGTATAGATTATCTTGCAAGTCCAGGAATAGAAAATAAAATTGAACAAAGGGGTGCAACACTAATAACAATTAAAAATGATAGTTCATTTGATATAAACCAAGTAAAACTTGACTCAATTAAGCACTAAAAGTGCTTTTTTTATGCATAATTTTAATTTAGCACAAGATAGAGAAAAACACATGATATACTTTTGTCATCAAAGAAAAAACATTTATCACACAATAAGAAAAATCGCGTGATAAACTGATTCTATTAAAGGAAGGAAAATATGAATAAAGAAAATAATATTACTAATAAAATAATAGAGGTATTCTATAAGGAAAGCCCAGGAGATAAAATAGTAATAAAAGAAAAATTGAATAAAGAAGAACTAGAAAACATTAGAAATGAAATTTGTCCGCTAAACATAACAAGATTATATGAATATGATGTTTTAATCGCATCATTAGGAAAATATATAGATTTAATATATCCATTAATAGATATATTAGATAGATTATGGTTAGAATCATTTAGAACTTTTAAAGAAGACTATTCAATAGATAGATTTGGAGATATTTTAAGTGAAGTAAATGATAACGTAGATGATATTTTAACATTGAGTTATGAAGACATCGTAAAAGAAATAAAGAAATTAGGATATTAAAAAGATAAGAAGTTAAATTTATGAAAAGAGTAACTAAACATGGTAAGAAAAGAATAAGAGAAAGAATAGGTGTGAGAAACACAAGATACAACTATAGGCAAGCCAGAATAAAAGGAAACTATAACTATCAATATGATGGAGATTTTAGAAAATTTTTAGATTATTTAGCTTACAAAAATAAACATAGAATAACTGTTTATAATAACTATATCTATATAATAAAGAATAACAAATTAGTTACTGTTCTAAATGTACCCCAAAAATATAAAAATTTAACTCCAATATACACAAAATAATAGGTAAATAATGTAACTAAAAATCACTATAATTCATACCATATTAATGAATAGAAATAAAGGAGTGGATTATATGTGTAATAATAATAACGACAATAACAATTGCAATAAATGTGATAACTGCATAATGGAAATCTTACAAGTTATTAATGTCCTACAATCTAACGCTTGTCCAGACAGTTGCTTACTTTCTTGTGATAGACCTGCATTAGGTGGAGGAACAAACTGTGTTATATGTAACACTCGTCCAATAATGTTATATACTTGCGCAGGAAATGGTACACCATTTAGTATGCCAGTTAGCAGAAGTGAAACAGATACAACTAGTAGCGTATTTAGAGTAGAAAAAATAGATGGATGTTGTTGTACATTTAGAGTACTAGCAAACAATCCAGACACAACATCACTTTATCCTTATGTAAGTACAGACTCATTATTTACAATGGATTGCAATTGCTTATGTGCAATAAGATGCTTAAATGATACATTCATAGAATGTGTATAGAGTTCTTAAATGAACTCTTTTTTATTTATCTTGACAAAATAATTTTAAATGTATAATATTATTTAAAGGGAAAGACATAATATAAAATAAAGGAGAAATATGAAGAATCTAGTAATCGTAGAAAGTCCAAGTAAAAGTAAAACAATAGAAAAATATTTAGGAAAAGATTATAAAGTATTATCTTCTAAAGGACACATTCGTGATCTTGCTACAACTGGTAAATATGGACTAGGAGTAGACTTAGAAGATAATTTTAAACCAAATTATAAATTAATGCCTGGTAAAACAAAACTAGTTAATGAACTTAAAAAAGAAGTTAAGTCAAGTGATAATGTTATATTAGCAACCGACCCAGACCGTGAAGGAGAAGCAATAAGCTGGCATTTAAAAGAAGCACTTGATATAAAGAATGACAATTATAGTAGAGTAGTATTTAATGAAATAACAGAACCTGCTATAAAAGAAGCATTTCATCACCCAAGGAAGATAGATATAGAACTAGTACATAGTCAAGAATCAAGAAGAATTCTTGATAGAATAATAGGTTTTAGATTAAGCAAATTAATGCAATCTAAAACGGATGGAAAAAGCGCTGGTAGAGTACAAAGCGTAGCTTTAAAACTAATAGTTGATAGAGAACGTGAAATCGAAGCATTTGTTCCTGAAGAATATTATACAATCGAAGCAGACTTCAAAGATTTTAAAGCAGAACTTACTAAATATAAAAATAAAAAGATAGAAGTTAAAACATCAAAAGAAGCAGATGATATTATAGCGTCTCTTTCTAATGCTTATAATATTGTAAACGTTGACAAGAAATTAAAACCTAAAAAGAGTAAAGACCCATTCACAACGAGTACTCTTACTCAAATGGCATCTACCCGTCTAGGTTATCCTGCATCTAAAACAATGAGCATAGCCCAAAGATTATATGAAGGAGTATCATTAGGTAATGAAACAGTAGGTTTAATTTCATATATGAGAACAGACTCAATTAGACTTTCTGATCTATTTGTTAGTGATACTGAAAAATACATAGTAAATAATTATGGTAAAGAGTATGTTGGTTACACTAAAAAGGCAAAAAAAACTGAGAATGTACAAGATGCTCACGAAGCAATTAGACCAACAAGTATCTTAAGAACACCTGAGTCAATTAAGAAATACTTAAAACCAGATGAATTTAAACTATATAATTTAATATATATAAGAACAATTAGCTCATTGATGGCTGATGCCAAAGTAGAAGCAACTAGTGTTGACTTAGAAAATAATGACTATACTTTTAGAGCAAACGGATCAGTTCTAGTATTTGATGGATACTTAAAAGTATATAAAGACTTTGAGGATTCAGAAGACACTATTCTTCCAGACTTTGCTAACTATAAGTCTAAAGTAATTGTTGCATCTAAAGTAGATAAGATACAACACTTTACTGAACCAAAATCAAGATACACAGAAGCTAAACTAATCGCAGAATTAGAAAAACTAGGCATAGGAAGACCAAGTACATATGCTAAAATAATAAGTGTTTTAGAGGAAAGAAAATACGTAAGTTTAAAAGATAAGAAATTCTATCCAACAGAAATAGGCATAATAGTAACAGATAAACTACAAGAATTCTTTTCATCAATCATTAATGTAAACTATACTGCTAATATGGAAACAGAACTAGATGAAATAGCTGATGGTAAACTAGTATGGTACACTGTACTTGATAAATTCTATAAAGATTTTGAACCATTACTTCAAAAAGCATTCAAAGAAATGGAAAAAGAAGCACCTGAAGAAACAGGAGAAACTTGCCCAGAATGTGGAAGTCCTCTAGTAATCAGAAAAGGTAAGTTTGGTAAATTTACAGCTTGCTCTAATTATCCAGAATGTAAATACATTAAAAAAGAAGAAAAAGAAGAGCCAGTAGAGACAGGAGAAACTTGTCCGGAATGTGGAAGTAAAATGGTAGTAAGAAAAGGAAAATATGGAGAATTCACAGCTTGCTCTAATTATCCAAAATGTAAATATATAAAACAAGAAGAACCAAAAGAATTAGATGAAATATGTCCAGATTGTGGTGGTAAACTTGTTGAAAGAAAAGGTAGATACGGAAAATTCATAGCTTGTTCTAACTATCCAAAGTGTAAATACATAAAGAAAAATAAAGAATAAATACAAAAAAAGACTAAAAATCCCTAAAAATTAGTCTTTTTATATGATAATTATGTAAAAAAGTACTCAATTTGCTTGCTTTTTACCTAAGTTATGCTACAATTAATATGTAAGCATCGTACGAAAAATATATGCGATGCCGAAGTAAAAAATGGGAGGTAATTTACGATGAGTAAAACTGAATTAGTAGAATTCGTTGCTGCTAAAGCCGGATTAACTAAAGCTGATGCACAAAGAGCATTAGAAGCTACAATTGAAGGAATTACAACTGGTCTTAAAAAAGAAGGAAAAGTTGCACTAGTAGGATTTGGAACTTTCTCTGCAAAGAAAAGAGCTGCTAGAGATGGAATCAATCCATTAACTAAACAACCAATTAAAATTCCTGCTTCTGTTGCTGCATCATTTAAAGCTGGAAGCAAGTTAAAAGAAGCTTTAAATTAATAAAAGGCCTTCGGGCTTTTTTTATTGGAAAAAAAATATAATTGTGATAAAATAATTAATATGAAAGAGATATTAGATAAAATTATTAATGAGGGTTTTGAGTGTTACATAGTAGGCGGTTACGTTCGTGATTATTTACTCGGATATACTTCTAAAGATGTAGATATCTGTACTAATGCTAAAGTAGAAGACTTAATTAAAATATTTGGTGAAACTGGTAAATCAAATAAAGCATATTATAGTTATCATATAAAAGAGGGAGATTACACTTATGATATAACATCATACAGAAAAGAACTAGAGTACAAAAAGAATAAACCAGTAAAATTAGAGTATGCAAAAGACCTAAAAACAGACTTACTAAGAAGAGACTTTACAATTAATACATTTGCAATTGACTCAAATGGTAAACTAATAGACTTATTAAATGCAAAAGAAGACCTTGATAATAAGATTATCAAAGTAGTAGGCAATACAAAAGAAAAGCTAACTGAAGATAAAACAAGAATCATAAGAGCGATAAGATTTGCTTGCACACTAGATTTTGATTTGTCAGACGAAATTAAAGAATTTTTAAAAGAGAATGGCAAGATGTTAAATGAAGTACCTAAAGAATATATAAAGAAAGAACTAGATAAAATATTTGATTCAAACCATCATGACAAATTCTTTGAAATAGTAAGAAATTATAATTTATCAAAATTCTTGAATATTAAATTTGAAACAATAAAAGAAGCTTACAATAGATATGGAATATGGGCTCAAATAGAGACTACATTACCATTTTCAAATAGTGAGAAAACAATTATATCTTATATATCAAATATGATAAAAAAAGGAGCAATAAACACTGGAGAGCTTATTATATATAATGATGAAATAATAAGAAATGCAGCATACATCTTGAATTTAGAAAAAGAAATATCTACTTTTGAAGAAGTATGTAAAATACATAGTGTTATAGAACTAGATATAACACCAAAAGAAATAGCTAAATATGTAGATCTAAAAAATATAAAAAAAGTTTATAAATACATAGAGAGAAAAATAATGACTGGAGAACTAGAAAACTCAAAAGTTAAAATAGAAGAATTTCTAAAAAATATGAATATTAGAACAATACTAAAGGAAACAGATTATGAGTGATTTAAGAAATATTTTTACAAGTAAAGATTTTATCATTAATTCTAATGTTGTTAAATGCATAAGTAACATAGATATAACATTAGATGAGTTTTTGCTTGTTTTATATTTCACAAATATCTCTTCTTATTTAAATACTAAGGATATACAGGATAAACTAGGATTCACCGAAGAAAAAGCATTTAATACTTTTACTAGTTTAATAAATAAAAAATACATAGAAATGATAGTGTCTAATAATAATGGAGAAGTAGTAGAAAAAGTAAGTTTGGATCCATTATATGATAGACTTGCTCTTAACAAAAAAACTGAAGAACCAAGTAGTGATATATATGCAATGTTTGAGCATGAATTAGGAAGAACATTATCTTCATTTGAATATGAATTAATAAATAAATGGATAGAAAATGGTATAAGTGAAGAAACCATAAAAGGAGCTTTAAAAGAAGCAATTTTAAATAATGTAAGGAATTTTAAGTATATTGATAAAATAGTTTATGAATGGTCTAAAAAAGGCATTAAATCAAAGGTTAAAGAAGAAAAAAATCATGAAGAAATATTTGACTACGATTGGTTAGATGATAATGAATAAAAAAGAAATAACAACTTACTTAGATGAACTATTTAAGAATCCTAAATGTGAACTAGAATACACTAAAGACTATGAATTATTACTATCAGTAATGTTATCAGCTCAAACAACAGACAAAAGTGTAAATAAAGCAACAAAAAATTTATATAAAAAATATGATACCTTAGAAAAATTAAATACACTTTCTATAAATGATATAGATAATTATATAAAAATACTTGGCTTCCATAAAACAAAATCAGTTAACTTTAAATATATAGTAGAACACTTGTTACCTATAGGTTATGTACCAGATGATAGAGAATTTTTAGAATCATTAAAAGGAGTAGGCAGAAAAACAGCAAGTGTAGTGCTAGGACAATTATTTAACATCCCATCGTTTGCTGTTGATACACACGTATTTAGAGTATCTAAAAGACTTGGAATAACAACGCAAAAAGATGATGTATTAAAGACTGAAATAAAGCTCAAAAAATATTTTAATGAAAATGAATGGAATAGAGTGAATTCACAACTAGTGTTATTTGGAAGATATTATTGCACTAGTAAAAATCCAAAATGTGAGAATTGTAAACTAAAACATATTTGTAAAGAACAAACAAAAAAATCCTAAATTAATTAGGATTTTTTATTTTAACTTACTGTAACAGTTTGTACCTTAGTTTTAGTAGTATTAACACCATTATAAGTAAATGTAATAGTATAAGTAACTTTATATGTACCAGCTTCATTAGTTATTTCACTAAGACTAATACTTTTGCCATCACTATTTGTAACGCTAGTAGCAGCCACCTTTAAATTAGTTACATTTGGTAATATACTTTTATCATTTAGTGTAATACTATCTATATAACTAGTTCCAAGTTCTTTATAACTTTCACCAACTTTATATGAATATGTAAGTCCCAACATTGATACTTCATAATTAGTACCAATAGGTGTATCAGAATCAAATAATATCTTTATACCATCTGAAGCATTACTTTTAAATTTAGAATACATACTCTTAATAATAACACCATCAAAATATCCAGAATACTTATTTAAATCAATTGAAACACTTGTATCTTGTGTCCATGTAACATAAGTTGAATTACTTCCTGATGTTAAATATACTGCAAATCCAAAGTTTCCTATATTACTATTATTGTAACTCTTACGTTTATCTAAATATTTTTGGGCCCATATTGTATAACCTGTATTAAAGTAATTTGTTAAATATGTCTCATCTATTGCACTAGGAGTGCCAGGAGAAGTCCACGATACCTCTAATGTTCTACCATTAAGTGAATAAGTATAATTACTTGGGTCATCTAATTTACTAAATCTATTTGATACTTCACTAGGTTCAGTACCACTTATATATAAGTAACTTTTCTTTAAATTACTAGGTGTATATTGACTAGGCTTTTGAGCAGGTATTGTTTCAAACTCAACTTCAGCACTAACTATACCACCAGGATTTTTAAATTTCTTTTTTTCGTTATGTATTTTATTATTTATTTCAGCTTGTATTTTTTTACGTTCTGTAATAGCAGGTTGATTCTTTAAATAGTAACCATTTTTAACAGCCTCAGCAGTTAACCATTCAGGATATCCATACCATATAGCAACACTATAATCTGTTGAATAAGTAACAGTCCACATATCTGGAATAACTGAATCATTTAATCCAAACTTTCTAACAAAACTTGAATCATAAGAAGTAGTACCAGTCTTAGAAGCAAGTTGAGTACCTTTAACTTTAACGTTAGAAGGAGTAACACCTTGAAGTACTGTAGATAAGATATATGCTGTTTGAGGTTTCATAACTTTTTCACGAGTTGTATCAGGTACATATTCATCTCCGGTTTCTGTATAAACTACTTTAGTAAATGAATATGGAGTAGTGTAATATCCACCAGAACCAAATGCTGCATAAGCACCAGCAAGTTGAACAGGACTAACGCCATTCCAAGCACCTATTGAATATGATTCAGGAAGAGTAGTAACACCTTCACCAGGTTCTATACCAATAGATGTAATAAATTTGATTTTATCATCATTACTAGTCATTTTAAATGCCTGTAGGGCGCATGTATTCATTGACTTAACTAAGCAATCTCTCATACTCATAACACCACTATAACTGTGATTAAAGTTTCTCATAGTTCCATTACCATAAGGAGTTTCATCATCAATAAATGGTCCATAAGTACTAAGATTAGCATATTCAATAGCAGGTCCATAATCTATAATAGGTTTAATAGTTGATCCTGGTTGTCTCTTAGTTTGTCCCCAGAATGTAGCCATATTTAATGTAAGAGCACCGGTCTTATTACGTCCAGCACCTACAGCTAAGATAGCACCAGTATTATTATCTATAACACCAACACCAACTTCAACCTTACTATCTTTAAATTTATGATTTTTATAGAAATTATTTATAACATCTTGTTTTGATTTATCCATAGTTGTATATATAGTCATTGGTACATCATATGGATTATTACCAGTTTTATCAATAACTTCTTGAACAACTGTATCTATAAATCCTTGATATTCATTTGTAGAAGTAACACCGCCTTCTAAGAAATCTTTAATTTCAACAGAAGTAGCAGCCTTATATTCAGTATCAGTTATATAACCATGTCTTTTCATAAGATATAAAACTGTATTTTTACGTTCATTAGCATCTTCTGGATAATTATAAGGATTATATCCATTAGGTGACTGGAACATACCAGCTATTTGCGCAGCTTCTACTAAATTCAAATCTTTAACATCTTTATTAAAATAGTATTTACTAGCTTGTTGAACTCCATATATATTACCACCTAAACATGGAGTATTTACATAATATTCTAATATTTCAAACTTAGTAAAATTTCTTTCTATTTTAAATACTGACATATAAATATCTGTAAATTTTCTTATTATACCTTTAATACCAGTAGCATCAAATGTAGTAAATGATAATTTAGAAAGTTGCATTGTTAGAGTAGAGGCACCACCACCTCCACGTCCTAAGACCTGACTAATAGATGCTTTTAAGAATCTTGGAGCATCAAATCCATTATGTTGAAAGAATCTTGAGTCTTCAGTAGCTATAATCGCATCTACGAGTACTTGAGGAAGTTCATCATAACTAACTTTTTCTCTTTGCTCAGCTCCTAGCGAAGCAATTATATTACCTTTAGAATCTAATACCTTTGTAGCTTCTTTTTCAAACATCTTTTGGGCATCAAACTCTGGAGCACTCTTTACTATATAGTAGCAAAAACCTATACCACCTATAAACCCAATAATAGCAAAGAACATAACGACTACTAAAAACCAATACCAGAATCTAAATCTTTTTTTAGGTCTATCATTTTCTTCATTTCTAACTTTTCTTTTCACAATACCTTCATCCTTCTTTTTTCTAATTTTATCTTTAAGATTTAATTTTCCCATAATCACTCCTTAAAATAAGCACAATCTACAGCATCTAAATATTTAAGCCTAGGTGTATAACTTTCAACTATTTTATATCCTTTTTCTTTTATATAACTAAATTCCATAGATTTTCTTGTTCCACCATCTATAAACTCTAAAATATCTTCACCCTTCATTAAGAAAAACTCATTATTCATAAATATTATTAAAAATATTACACCACCTTGCTTAATAGCTTTTCTCATATGTAGTACTTGATGATCTTTTATATTCGATAATGGAAACGATGTTTTATTATGACATTCTTTAGCATCATATTCTATGTACTTACCTCTATATATTCCATTATAGTCGAGTGTAGATATACTAGAATAAACTGCTTTATTAATTAGGTGAGATCGATTAGTGGGATAACTTACATTAAGTACCTTTATTGGAGTAGGTTTCTTATATATCAAACACTTGTCTATACTATTATAATATGTATTAGAGTCATTAAGTATATTTTCAAGAAACATACCTCTATTTTTATAAGTACTAGTATCCACCAAAAATCACCAATTTAATTATACTATATTTACGATTATTTTTCCATTAAATAAGATTCAAAATGTAAAGTGGTTTCTATTGCATGCGATAAAGCAATATGTTATAATTAATTAGGTAAGAGAAATTGAAAAGGTTTAAGGGAGTATTTATGAATAAGAAGATGTTAGTATTATTTTTAATAGTTTTCATAGCTTTTGTAGGAGTAATGAAAATAGAGGCAAAAGCTGTAGATTCAATGACTATTTTAACTGAAGGAAGTGGCCTTACAGGGCAGGGATTTGGAACAGCTGGCCAAACTTGCGAAGAAATATTAAAACCAAATTTAGCTAAATTAATTAAACTAGGAATTAACGTATTAAGAATAGCTGGAGCTATTATAGCTATAATTAAGGGAATGACATTACTTATACCACCAATAATGAATGGAGACGCTAAAGCATTACAAGTTGCAGGAAGAAAATGTGTAAAGCTTGGTATTATATTACTTATAATAGGTGTTTTTCCAACAATAATTAGATTTATTGGAGTTATATTTAAATATGATTTAAGTTGTATTTTCTAATAAAAGCCAAATGGCTTTTTTATTTTTCTACTATATTATGATTAAAAATGGCATAAAAGAGTGAAAAAACTCTTTTTTTTAATAAAAAATTATGTTAAAATAATAACGCTTTAAGAAAAAAAGACATATCTGTTGATTTAATATTCTAGTGCTTATACATTAAGTGAGTATTAATTGAAAGACAGATAGAAGAATTAACGAAAGGAGAGAAGAAAAATGGCAGTAATTGCAAAAAGTTATTTATTAGAAGCAGGTGTACACTTTGGACACCAAGCAAAAAGATGGAATCCAAAAATGAAAGAATACATCTTTACAACTAGAGATGACATTCATATTATTGATTTACAAAAAACTGTTGAAAAAATCGAAGAAGCTTACGCTGAACTTCTTAAAGCATGCGAAAACGGTGGTAAGGTTCTATTCGTTGGTACTAAGAAACAAGCTAAAGAAGCTAGTATCGAAGAAGCAACAAGATGTAACAGTTTCTATGTAACTGAAAGATGGTTAGGAGGTATCTTAACTAACTTTAGAACAATTAGAGGAAGAATTAATAGACTAGTTGAAATCGAAAAGATGGAAAAAGATGGTAAATTCGAATTACTACCTAAGAAAGAAGTTGCTCAAATTCAAAAAGAATATGATAGACTTAACAAATTATTAGGTGGAATTAGAGAAATGGATCGTCTTCCAAAAGCTATCATCGTTGTAGATCCACGTGTAGAAGTAAATGCTATTCGTGAAGCTCGTAAATTACATATTCCGGTATTTGGAATTGTTGATACAAACTGTGATCCAGATGATGTAGACTTCCCAATTCCAGCAAACGATGATGCTGTTAGAAGTGTTAAAGTAGTTTTAGGAGTACTTGCTAATGCAGTATGTGAAGCTAATGGACTACCAACAGTTGATTACGTTACTGAAGAAGAAGTTTCTAGTAAACCAGCTAAAGAAATCAAAGTTGAAACTAAAGTAGTAGAATTTGATGATTTTAGTGAAGAAAAGAAAGAAAATAAAAAAGTTGAAAAAACAGAAACACCAGATTATGCAAATATGACAGTTTCAGAATTAAGAAAACTTGCTAAAGATAAAGGTGTAGCTGGATATTCAACTATGAAAAAAGATGAATTAATTTCATCATTAAATTAGGAGGAAGTTATGGATATTAGTGCAAGTATGGTTAAAGACCTAAGAGAAAAAACAGGTGCAGGAATGATGGATTGCAAAAAAGCTCTTGTTGAATGCAATGGAGATATGGATAAAGCAATCGATTATTTAAGAGAAAAAGGAATTTCTAAAGCTGCTAAAAAAGCTGAAAGAATAGCTGCAGAAGGTCTATCTAATATTTATATTAAAGGTAATGATGCAGTAGTTGTAGAATTAAACTCAGAAACTGACTTTGTTGCTAAAAACTCTGAATTTAAAGAATTATTAGATAAAATCGGAAACACAATTTTAGATAATAAAGTTGAAACTATGGAAGATGCTTTAAATGCTAAGTGTGGTAACGAAACAATTAATGATTTAATCGTTAATGCAACAGCTAAAATAGGAGAAAAAATCAGTCTTAGAAGATTTGAAAAAGTAACTAAAACTGATGCTCAAGTATTTGGTTCTTATTTACATATGGGTGGTAAAATTTCATCATTAACAGTTGTTGACGGTGATAAAGAAGACGTAGCTCGTGATGTAGCAATGCAAGCAGCAGCTATGAGACCACTTTATATCAATATAGAATCAGTACCAGCTGAAGATCTTGAACATGAAAAAGCTGTAATTAAAGAACAAGTAATCAATGAAGGAAAGAAACCTGAATTTGCTGATAAAATTGTTGAAGGAAGAATAAGAAAATTCTATGAAGAAACTGTTCTTGAAGAACAAGCATTCATTAAAGATTCTGGTTTAACAGTAAAAGCTTATTTAGAAAACAACAATTCAAAACTTGTTAAACTTGTAAAATATGAAGTTGGCGAAGGAATGGAAAAGAGAAACGATGACTTTGCTGCTGAAGTTATGAGTCAAATTAAGTAATTAACGTAACATAAAGTATGGACTTGTCCATACTTTTATTTTATAATAAAGCTCCAAGGAGAAAGACTATGAACATCGATGAACAAAGAGTAATAAAAGAAATGATAGAAATATATAGACCAGGTGAATATGACTGGATGGGTAGTAGAATAAGTAAAAAGAATGTTCTTACTTTTCATCATATTGTAAAAAGAAAAGAAGGACTAACTATAAAAGAAAATGGAGCATTACTTACACAAAAAAGTCACCAAAGATTAAATAAATTAGAAGCACATAATAAAGATTTGTTTGAACGTTGGCAATGGCTTTTTATTGCAATTAATACGAGAAATGAGCCACCTAGAGAAGATTTGATCATACAAATTCAAGAGTTAAAAGAAGAAACAACAGATTTTATATATGGTAAAGAGAAAGGATTAAAATTAACTCAAAAAAAGAAAAATAATTAATAAATAATAAAAAAACATAAAAGTGTGAAAATTTATTGTAGAATTTGCTTGAAATTTGGCACTTTTTGTACTATAATCGTATTTAGTCATGAAGGGAGGGAAGAGATAATGACACACGTAGATGTAAAAGACGGAAATGTTGAGGGTGCATTAAAACGTTTTAAGATGAAAGTTCAAAGAAGCGGAGTCCCTACTGAAATGAAAAAAAGAAGAGAATATTCTAAACCAGGCATCTTAAGAAGAGAAGCTAAAAAAGAAGCTATCAGAAATGCTAAAAAACATAATAAACAAAGATATTAATATTATTAATTAAGGAGTGATACTTATGTTATATGAAAAAATTACAAATGATATGAAAGAGGCTATGAAAAGTCATGACAAAGAATCATTAAGTACATTAAGACTTCTTAAATCAGCAATTGACTTATATCTAGTTAATAATAAATTAGAAAGAAATCATGCTTCAGATGAAGTTGTAATAGATGTAGTAAGCAAACAAGTAAAAACTCATAAAGAAAGTATTGAAGAATTTAAGAAAGGTAATAGACAAGACTTAATAGAAGGATTAGAAAAAGAAATTAAATTATTAAGCACTTATTTACCTGAACAAATGTCTGAAGAAGAAATAAGAACTAATATCGACAAAGTATTTGAAGAAGTAAAACCTACAAGTATGAAAGATATGGGAGCTATAATGAAAGCATTAGGCCCAATATTCAAAGGTAAAGCTGATATGAAACTTGTTAATGAAATAGTTCGTGAAAAGTTAAATTAAGAAACATTAGTTTCTTTTTTTTTGCCATAATGTTATAATTTTAATGTGGTGAAATATGAAAAAAATAATATTAATATTAATACTTATGATGCCTTTCATGGTAAAAGCAGATATAAATAAAATATTTATAGATTCAGAAGTGGATATAAGTGGAAACTTAATAGTAAAAGAAATAATAGAAACAGACTCTAATGAATCATTTGCTTTAGAAATACCTTATAAAAACAAAGATGCTAAAGAATATAAAGGAAACGATATTGTACAAGATGATAGTATAATCTATAATGCACATAATATACAAATAAATAAAGTGGGTACTTTAGATAAAGAATATGATATAAATAATTTATATAAAGACAAACTTGATATAAAAGAATATAATGATTACACAGAAAAAGATACAGAAGAATATAAACAAATAATATTTAACAATAGTGATAAAAATATCTACTATCTAGAATATTTGGTACTTTGTACATCTGTTAAACATAATGATTCTGCTGAACTTTATTATTCATATTTTAGAAATTCTAATCAAAATATAAAAGAAATAGTTATTATGACAAGATTACCTTATGCTTCTGAACTATTTGATGTGTATGCTCATGGTAAAAGAAATATAGAAGTTTCAAAGGATACCAAAGATCCAATAGTATTAACTAAAATAAATAATTTAAAAAAGAAAGAAAGTTTTAGTATAAGATTACTTTATGATAAAGATATATTTAAAATAGCAATAAACGACTCTAAAAAAAGCAACGTAAATGCAATAGATTTAATTAGAAATATAGAGTTATCAAAACAAAGCAAAACAAACTTTTTAAATATATATAAATATTTAAGTATTCCAATAATTATTGTTTTAGTAATAATAGTTTTCTTACTAAGAAGGAAAAAGAAATGAAAAAAGCACTTAAAATTATATTAATTACGATAATAATTCTAATATTTTTAGGAGTGGTAATAATATTAGATAGTTATATAAATATTGATGTATCATATTATGATATTAAAAGTGATAAGATAACAGATAAATATAATAATTATAAGATAATGCTTTTAACAGACTTGCATAACAGGAACATAACAGAAAAACTAACTCAAATCGCAAACGAAGAAAAACCAAATATTATAGTTATGAGTGGAGACATGATAAATGAAAAAGAAGAAAATGGTTATGAAAACTTTATTAGCTTATGCAATGAATTAAAAGATTATACTAAATATTATGTATTTGGAAATCATGAAGAAAACATGACAAATGAACGTCAAAATAATTACATAAAAGAATTAGAAGAAAAAACAAATATAATTTTATTAAATAATAAATCCTTAGAGTTGGATGAAAACTTTAATATATATGGTTTCAGCCCAGAAGTTAAATATTATATGGCGAGTACTAAAGAGAAGATAGATAAAGATTATATAGAAAATAGAATTGGAAAGATAGATAAGTCTAAATTTAATTTACTTATATCACATGATCCATTATTATATGATTTGTATGATTCTATTGGTTATGATATGGTTCTAAGTGGACACATTCATGGTGGGATCATAAATATTCCATTTATTGGAGGACTTCTTTCACCTGACTTTACATTTTTTCCAAAGTATTATAAAGGAGTAAACAAGTTTGATAATACAAATGTAATAATATCAAGAGGTTTAGGATTTGGCTATATGATACCAATAAGAGTCTTTAATAGAGGAGAAGTGGTGATTATAAAGTTAATGAAAAATGAATAGAATTATGATATACTAATGTAGGAGATAGGGTAAATGAAATATATATTATATAAAACAGTAAGAATGCTTGGAAGGCCAATATATAAAATATTATATTTTCCAAGATATTATGGAGTAGATAATATTCCTAAAGAAGGACCAGTAATTTTAGCTGGAAATCATACTAATAATTTAGATGCAGCTATGATGGTTGGAAGTCCAAACAGAGTTGTGCATATGATAGCTAAAAAGGAATTATTTAAAACTAAATTAAGTAATTGGTTTTTTAGGAGTATGGCATGTATTCCAGTTGATAGAAGCATTCATGATGAAAAATGCAAAAGCGAAGCTGTAGAATATCTTGAAAGAGGAGAGGCTATAGGTTTATTTCCAGAAGGAACAGTTAATAAAACAAAAGGTACTGAAAATGAACAATATTTATTACCATTTAAGTATGGTGCAGTATCATTTGCTAAAAAAACCGGAGCATATATAGTACCATTCGCAATTAATGGAAAATACAAGTTATTTAGAAAAAGTATTAAGATAACATATGGAAAACCTTATAAGGTAACTAAAGACTTAGAAGAAGAAAATGAAATCTTAAGAGATAAAGTATATAAATTAATGAAAGAGGGAGACTTAGAATATGAAAAAAGAAACAACAGAAGTGAAAGAAAATAAGAAGTTTGAACACCCTTGGTTTAAGTATTATAAAGGAGTAAGGAAACATATTGATTATCCAGATGTATCAATGTACGAATTAGTAAGAAGATGTGCAAATAAATATCCAGGAAATATTGCTTACACTTATTTTGGTAATAAAGTCACATATAAAACTTATATTAAGAACATTGATGAAACAGCCAAAGCATTTGTAAGATTAGGAGTAGTAAAGGGAGATGTTGTGAGCATTATTATGCCAAATACTCCAGAAGCTATTACTTGCTTTTATGCTTTAAATAAATTAGGTGCTGTATGTAATATGATACATCCACTTTCAAGTGAAGAAGAAATTAAGTATGATATTAATCTTACAAGTTCAACTTATGTAATAGTGGCAGACATCGCATATGGTAAACTAAAAAATATAAAAGATGATTTAAAACTTAAGAAGATTGTATACTTACCAATTTGTGAATCAATGGATACCATGATGAAAATAGGATACAAACTTACTACCGGTAGAAAAGCAGTAAGACCTAGTGGAAGTGATACGATTCCGTATTATAGATTCATTGGAAGAAGTAAATATGAAAAAGAAGAAGTTAAGGATACTGGAAAAGGGGACGACACTGCAGTAATCCTTCATAGTGGAGGAACAACTGGTAAACCTAAAGGTATAGTACTTACTAATAAAAACTTTAATGCATTAGTTCTTAGTGAACTTGAGATAAATAAATGTTTAGGAGACGGAATTAGTATACTCGCAATAATGCCTATATTCCATGGATTTGGTTTAGGTTGTACATTCCATGCATGTATGGTTTCAGGTGGTACAGCAATAGTACTTCCTAGTGTTAATCCTAAAAAATTCGATGAAACACTTCTTAAATATAAACCAAATATTCTAGCATGCGTACCAAGTGTACTAGAAGGACTTACATTAAGTAAAAAATTAGTAGATGAAGATCTTTCATTCATAAAATGTATTATTTGTGGTGGGGACTCTCTAACTGGAACACTTAATGAAAAAATAGATGAATTCTTGTATGATCATGGAAGTGAGACACACGTAAGAACAGCATTTGGTATGACAGAATGTGCAGCTGGAGTAACAATGATGCCACTAGAAACTACTAGAAAAGAAAGCATCGGAGTTCCATGCCCAGACTGTTTAATAAAAATATGTGAACCAGGTACAGATAAAGAATGTAAACATGGAGAAGTTGGGGAAATATGTATAAGTGGTCCAACTCTTATGAAAGAATACATAAACGAACCAGAAGAAACTAAAAACACACTAAAAAAACATAAAGATGGTCTTACTTGGCTACATAGTGGTGATCTTGGAACAATGGACGAAGATGGATTTGTATACTTTAAATCAAGATTAAAAAGAATGATAGTATCAAGTGGATATAATATTTATCCAGGACAAATAGAACAAATAATATGTGAACATCCATACGTACAAGCATGTTCAGTAGTAGGGGTACCACATCCATACAAAAAAGAAGTAGCTAAAGCATATATTGTATTAAAAGATGGAATAGAATTAAATGGAGAAGTTAAAAAATCAATAAAAGAACACTGTGAAAAAAATATCGCTAAGTATGCTCTTCCATATGCCTATGGTTATAGAAAAGAACTACCAAAAACAAAACTAGGCAAAGTAGCATATAGGGAGTTAATAAACATTAAAGATGAGGGTGATGAAGATGAAAGAAGTCAAAGCAACAGATGAGTGTAGACACGAATTTGGCTATAAACTAATGAAACCAATCGTGGCAAGTCACTTTAAAAGAACATATCACCCAGTAGTAATAGGAAAAGAAAACATTCCTGAAACTGGGCCACTAGTATTTTGTGGCAATCATAGGCATAAAGATGATCAATATAATGTAATGATTGCAACAAATAGAGTAATTCATATGCTTTCAAAAGATGAATACTTTAAAGGTAAAAAAGCATGGTTCTATAGAGCAGCAGGATGTATACCAGTTGATAGAACAATACATGATGAAAATGCAAAAAGTGAAGCAAGAGCAATACTTCATAGCAAAGGTTGCATAGGACTTTTCCCAGAAGGAACAAGAAATGAAGTAACTTGTAAAGAAGCAGAATTAGAAAAACTAGAAAAAATATTAAATATATCTAAAGAAGAAATAATAGAAAAAATTAAAGATAAATCTATAAGAACAACACAAGTAAATCTTTTAATAGAACTTAAAAATCAAAACAAAATCACAAAAGATGAACTTAAAGAATTTGTATTAGACGCAGATAATGCATTATTAAAACTACTTAAAAAGAAGGTAATAACTAAAAATGAATACGAAGAATCATTACTTCTTCCATTTAAATTTGGAGCAGTATCTCTAGCTAAAAAAGAAAATGCACTAATTATACCATTCGCAACAGTTGGACTTTATAATAAAGAAAAAGATCAATTGATAACTAGAATAGGTAAACCATTAGATATAAGTGGTATGGAATTAGAAGAAGCAAATGCACTACTTAGAAAAACAATGATTAAATTAATGCAAAAAAGTGAATAATAGTATATAATATATAAATTGTGAGGTGTAACTTATGAAATTTATTTTAACAGCTGGTGGAACAGGAGGACATATTTATCCTGCGCTATCAGTATTAGAAGAAATAAAGAAAGATAAGAAAAATGAATATTTGTATATAGGTACTAAAGACAGAATGGAAAATGAATTAATACCAAGCCTTGGAATACCTTATGAAAGTATAGAAATCTATGGACTTTCTAAAACAAATATGATTAAAAATATTAAAAACATAAAATGTATAAAAGATTCATATAAGAAATGCTTAAAAATAATGGACGAATTTAAACCAGACGCAGTAATAGCCTTTGGTGGTTATGTAACTCTTCCTGTATGCTTAGCGGCTAAAAAAAGAGGAGTTAAAGTCTTCTTACATGAACAAAATATGTTACCTGGCAAAACAAATATATACTTATCTAAAAAAGTAGATGCAGTATTTGTATCATTTAAAGAGGGCACAAGGAAACTAAAATGTAAAAAGATAATTTATACAGGCAATCCTGTAAGTCAAAGAGCAATAGAAACTAAAAAATATGATAAAACAGACTTAGGATTTACTAAAGATAAAAAACTTATAATTATAGTTATGGGCTCTCTTGGAAGTACATCAGTAAATGAAAAATTACTAGACTTCTTAAGAACTTATGAAAGAGAAGATACAGAAATATTGTTTATCACTGGTAAAAAGAGTTATTCAGATTTAAGTAATAATTTAATAGTGCCAAAGAGTACTAAAATAGTTCCATTCTTCGATAATCTTCCAAGTCTAATGAAATCAGCAGACTTAATAATATCAAGAGCAGGAGCTTCTACTATAGCTGAAATAATGGCAACTAAAACACCATCAATACTAATACCTAGTCCTTACGTAGCAAATAATCATCAATACTATAATGCACTAGACTTAGTAGATAAAAAAATAAGCATATTGATAGAAGAAAAAGATTTAAACAAAGAAACACTTACAGAAGCAATAACAGAAATATTTGAAGAAAGTACTTTTAAAGAAATAAAGAAAAACTTAAGTGAAATAAAAGATATGTCATCAAGTACATTAATAATGAATGAAATATATAAAGAATTAAAGGAAAAAGATGAAGAAAAGGGTAAAAAGAAAATTTAATTTTGGTAAGTTTATATTATTCATATTAACAATATGTCTTATTTACTTTGGATTAAAATACTTACTTAGTATAAATACCAAAAACATATTAATAGTAAATAACAATTACTATAGTGATGAAAAAATAATAGAAACTGCTGGAATACAAAATTACCCTAAATTTATAACACTAAGTAAAAAGAAAATAAAAAATAAATTAGAAAAACTAGATTTAATAGAAAAAGTTGAAATAAAAAAAGAATTTGGTTTCAAACTTAGAATAACAATATATGAAAAGAAAATATTATACTTTGTTAGAAGTATTAACGAATATAAAGTATCAGATGGAAATAACTATAAACTTGAAAATATAACTGGAGTACCAACACTAATCAATTATGTGCCTGAAGAAGTAGAAAAAAGGTTCATAGAAAGATTTAAAGAAATAGACACTAATATAATAGATATGATAAGTGAAATAGAGTATAACAAAACATCATATGATAATGAAAGATTCTTACTTTATATGAATGATGGTAATCAAGTATATATAACAGTACTTAGAACTAATTTATTAAATAAATATGTAGAAATAGTTTCTAAACTAGATAATAAAAAAGGAATATTGTATTTAGACAGTGGAAACTATTTTGAGATAAAGAATTGATATACATAAGTATATCTTTTTTTAATATACTTTAATATGACAAAATTAGATAATTTTAAAAAATTTATAGGTAAACACCCAGATTTTATAGATATGGTAAGAAACAATGAATCTACTTGGCAAAAACTATATGAATTATATGATATATATGGAGAAAATGAGGATGTTTGGAGTAAATATATAAAGTCATCTGCAAAAGATAATTTTAGTATTAAAGGATTATTAAATACCATTAAAAGTATAGATGTATCTTCACTAGAAGAAAATATAAATTCCATTCAAAAAGCAGTCTCACTAGTAGAAGAATTAACAAAAGAAACAAAAAAAGAAGATAAAATATCACCAAAAGAAACTAAAATAGAAACTCTATATGGAGATAAGAATGAATAAAGAGGTTTTGAATAAATTGAAAGGTGATCCAAAATATTTAAAATTTTTAAGACAAAACTCATCATGGTATAAAACATTAAATAGAAATCCAAATAGTTATAGTGACTTTCAAAAAGCTATGAAAGAAAAATATAAATTAAGAACAATAGACAAAATAGATAACTTTGTAACTAGTGTAGATTTAATCACAAAAGTGTTAGACGCATCGAAATAATAATTGTGTACAATTTTTGTAATAATAGATTGACATGTATTTTTAATTAATGCTATAATTGAACCATAAGGATAGATAAACTATCTCAAATATAGAAAGGATTGTGATTTTAAGATGAAGAAGAAAGGTTTTACATTAGTTGAGTTATTAGCAGTTATTGCTATCCTAGCTATTTTAGTAATTATAGCATTACCAAATGTACTTTCAATGTACAATGAAGCTAGAAAAAATACTTTTACAACAGAAGTAAAAGATCATTACAAAGCTGCTGAACAAAAATTCATGCTAAATGCTGGTGAAACAATCGTTTTCACAAATTTAGATGACCTTACTGGTACACCTTATGCTGGTTATAAAAAAATCAAATTAGACATGAGTGGTAGTAAAAAAACTACATACTTCATGGTATTTAACCCAAGCGGTGAATGTACTAAGTTAATAGCTTCAAATGGAACTTATGGTGTAAGTATTACTGACGATAGCATTGCTATTGAAAACATTGGTGCTGCAGCAGACGATATTAAAGACGTTGCTACTGCTAAAAAAGCTCAATATTTAGTTCAAGAAGCTACAGACGAATTTAAAGTAGAAGTTACTGGAACTGAATCTAAAGATGTTGCTTTAACAGGAACAGCTAAAGAAAATAAGTAATAAAATCATAAAAGAAGGCTTAATAATTAAGTCTTTTTTTTATGTGTGAAATATTATATAATTACGTTGGTGATAAAAATGGAATTAATAATTGGAAGTCATGTAAGTTTTAATAATAAAAAACAACTTTTAGGCAGTGTTGAAGAAGCAATAAGCTATAATGCAAATACATTTATGATTTACACAGGTGGAGCTCAAAGTACGATGAGAAGTCCTATAAACGATGAATTAACTTATGAAGCATATAAACTAATGTTAGAACATAATATAAATGCCAAAAATGTCATAGTTCATGCCCCATATATAGTAAACCTAGCTAATAGAAGTGATAAAGATAAATATAATTTTTATATAGAATTTTTATCAAAAGAATTAGACAGATGTAAGACACTTGGACTAGATAAAATAGTACTTCATCCTGGTAGTGCAACAACTTGTACCAAAGAAGAAGCAATTAATAACATAGCTCATGGTATTAACTTGGTATATAAAAATACAACTGATACAATGATACTTCTAGAATACATGTCAGGAAAAGGAAATGAAGTTGGAACCTCTATTGATGAATTAAAAAGTATAATAGATCAAATAGAAGATAAAGATAGAATAGGGGTATGCTTGGACTCTTGTCATATGAACGATTCAGGAATAGACATATCTAAACTCGATGAATTCTTAGATGAATTTGATAAGAAAATTGGAGTAAACAAAATAAAATGTTTTCATATAAACGATAGTATGAATCCTATATCAAGTCATAAAGATAGACATGCTAATATAGGATATGGTACAATTGGTTTTAATAATTTAATAAATGTAGTTTATAATCCTAGATTAGAAGATATACCTATGATTTTAGAAACACCATATATAAATAGAAATCAAAGCGATGCTTATGCACCATATAAAATGGAAATAGAAAGTATAAAAAATAAAGAATTTAAAGATTTTATAAATAATTAATGGGTATAATAAGATAATAAGCAGGTGATTAAATGCAAAGAGCTATAAATTATCTAAAAGATTATATGATAATTGTTTTAGCAGTTTTATCTATATGTGCCATACTTGCATATAGTCTCTCTTATTTTATTGTAACTATTAGTAACAAAAGAGCAGCAGAAATGTATATTGGTGAATTAGAATATGTAATAGAAATAAATAATGTTGTAACAAATAGTATAGTAGTTCCACCAGGAGAAACGATAATAGATATTTCTATTGCAAATATAAATGATATTAATACTTATTATAAACTAGTATATGATAATAACGAGAATATAACAATTAATTATTTTGATAAAATAATAGATACTAATGAAAATACAACAACATTTAAAACACCAATGGATTTAATTAAAAAAAGTTCATTAAATTTAGATTCTATTAATAATTTAAAACTTAAAATATTAAATAATTCATCAAACGACCAAAAAATATTATTTAAAGTAATTGGTGGTTATGCTACAAATACTTTAGATGACATAGAAATACCAAATGATTATTCAAATATATCAAAAGAAGAAAGTAACGAAGCATATTTTTGTACAACATCTGAAACATTGATAGATGGTTTAGAATATATTAATGATGGACTTATATATAAATATAAGAATCAAGTAGATCCTAATAGTAGTGTAGGATGGAATAATATAGATGATAATGGTTGGGGAGTAAAATTAATAGACAATGATAACACAAAACCAATTTCTAATAAACTATGTACATATATAGATAACAAACCAATTAAATCATTATCATATACATTCTATAAAAGTAAATCCCAATCTATAGATTTGAGTAACTTTAATACCAAAAATGTAACAAACATGGAATCGATGTTTGAAAGCAGTGAAGTAACAACTATATATGCAAATTTAAATTTTGATACAAACAATGTATTAAATGATACAAACATGTTTTTAAATACACTAAATATAATAGGTGGTAATGGAACTAAATATAATGAAAATTATATAGATAAAACATATGCAAGAATTGACGAATCACTATCACCAGGATATTTTACTTCAAAATAAAAGTTTATTGTTTATTCAATAAACTTTTTATATTCATTATATTTTTCAATTATTTTTTTATAAAGCTCAGGATTAAAATTTAATTTATAATTAGAAATATAACTCATAAAGTTAGTATTTAGTATTTCTTCATAATCATTTTTAACAGCATTATAAATCATATCAATTTCTTCATCTGAAGCAGTGACACACTCATGACTTAAATAATTTATAATATCTTGTTTAGTTAGTTTATTAATATAACCCTTTAATAGTTCTTTTTTCAAATAAAAACCTCCTACTAATATAGTTTATTAGTAAGAGGTTTTTTTATTCATTTAATTTTGATATTGCATTAATTAATGCAATTTTACCATAGTCATAAGTAAGTGCTCCTTGTTGAAATAATACATATGGTTTTTTTAAAGGTCCATCACAAGATATTTCTATAGAACTTCCTTGTACAAAAGAAGCACTAGCCATTATTATTTTATCATCGTATCCTGGCATATCTGAAGGAATTGGTAAAACATTAGCATCTATTGCTCCAGATGATTGTATACCTTCAGCGTACTTAATAATATTTTTTTCATTTTTAAAGTATATAAGTTGTACTATATCAGCACGTTTATCATTATATTTAGGTTTTACTTCAAATCCTAACTTTTCAAGAACTTTACTAGTAAGAATAGAAGTTTTTAAAGCGGAAGATACAACACTTGGCGCAAAGTATACACCTTGTAAGAATTCACGATTAGCATTTCCACTAGGGCCAACTTCACGTCCTTCACCAGGCACATTAAGCCTTTCAGCACATAATTCAATCAAATTATGACGTCCAGCAATATATCCTCCATTACGTGCAATACCACCACCTAAATTTTTAATCAAACTTCCAGCCATCAAGTCAGCTCCAAATGAAGTAGGGGTGGTAGTTTCTACAAACTCACAATAACAATTATCTACAAAAATAATTACATCTTTATTTATATTTTTAATAAATTTGATAACTTTTTCTATCTTATCTATAGTAAGCGAATCTCTTAAAGAGTATCCTCTAGATCTTTGTATATGTACTGCTTTAATAGGATTCTTTAATTCTTCTTCTATCTTATCATAATCAAAATCATTATCTATTAAATCTATTTCTTTATATTTAATTCCATAACTCATAAGAGAACTATTATTAGACTTAATTCCAATTACTTCATGTAATGTATCATAAGGTGTACCACTAATAGCTAAAAGAGTGTCACCTGGTCTTAAAATAGCAAATAACGCAGTACTAATAGCATGAGTTCCAGATATAATTTGAGTTCTAACTAAAGCATCTTCACTATCAAGTACATACGAGAATATTCTTTCTATCTTATCTCTTCCAGTGTCATTATACCCATAACCACTAGTACCATTTAAATCACTTTCACTAATATTCTCTCGATGAAAAGCATCAAGTACCTTCTTACTATTAATAAATGTATTTTCTTCTATAGAACTAAAAATATCATTAAGTTCTTTCTCACTATCATTTACTAACTTAATATATTTATCATTTAACTTTAACATCTTTTACCACCATCTACTCTAATTACTGAATCATTCATATAACTAGCTTCCTCACTTGATAAGAAATATACTACATTTGCTATTTCATCTGCATGAGCAAATCTACCAAGTAATATTTTTTCTTCCTCATCTTTTTTATATTCACTATCTAATTCTTTATTCATAGGCGTATCTATCCATCCAGGACATACAGTATTAACTCTAACTATACCATTATAATGATTAGCTAAATTATGACTTAAATTAATTACACCCGCTTTAGAACTATCATAGTCTAAACTATATTCATAATACGTATCGATTCCATTAGTACTACTTATATTAATTATATTTCCATGTCCTTCTTTTTCCATAATATCACCAAAACACTTGGCCATTAAGAATGTACCAACTAAATTTACTTCTAATATTCTCATAAAGTTATCTTTAGTTTTATCTTCAAACGTAGTATCTATTGCTATACCTGCATTATTTACAAGAACATCTAATTTACCATAGTTATTTAATATCTCATTCTTTAGATTTTCTATATCATTTTCACTACTAATATCACATCTAACTATTAAAGCATTTACTCCATATTTAGATGTAACTTCTTCTTTTAATTTAATTGCATCTTCCTTATGACTTAAATATGTAATAACAACATCATAATTATTACTAGCATATTTTTTTATAATAGATGCTCCAAGTCCAATACTTGAACCTGTCACTAAAACACTCTTTCTATTCATAAATTTCCTCACTCAATGAGCATATTTTAGCACAAAATCATACTTTTTTGAAGTCTTAGCTTAATATTTAATAAGTTTCTCTTGTCAACTTCATTTTTATTTGTTATAATCTTCAGTGTATAAAAAAAGGAGGAGAAGTCCAAATGGCAAAGAAAGAAAATAGAGAAGGTATCGCACTACAATGTACTGTTTGTAAAGAAATCAACTATTTAACTAGTAAAAATAAAAAGAATACTGATGGTAAATTAGAAATTAAGAAATTCTGTTCAAGATGTAATAAGACTACTGCTCATAAAGAAAAGAAGGCGTAGTAAATTATGTTTAATGTAAATGATATTAAAAACGGAATGACTATTAAGTATGAAGGTAATATCTACCAAGTTGTTGAATTTCAACATGTAAAACCTGGTAAGGGTAGTGCTTTTGTTAAAACAAAACTTAAAAATTTAAGAGCAGGTACTACTCAAGAAATTACATTTAATGCTGGAATCAAAATGGAAAAAGCTGATGTAAGAAAGAATCAACTTTCATATTTATATTCTACTGGAGATGCTTACGTATTCATGGATAATAATACTTATGATCAAATTGAAATACCAGCTGCCTTAGTAGAAAATGAAGCTAAATTCTTAAAAGAAGGAATGAATGTTGAATCAATGGTAATTGAAGGAGAAGTAATTGGTATTACACTTCCTGAAAAAGTATCATACAAAGTTATCAGTGCACCAGAAGCAGTTAAAGGAAATACAACAAGTACTGCACAAAAAGATGTTACTATCGAAACTGGTTATACTCTAAAAGCTCCATTATTTATTTCAGAAGGAGAAGAAATAGTTATAACTACTCGTGATGGTAAATATTTTAGTAGAGGATAAGAACTAAAGAGATTTAGTTTTTTCTTTTGGAAAAAAATTAATATTTGACAAATTAAAAAAAATAATATATACTTTACTCATTAAACGAAGACAAAATAATAGTATTTATAAAGATTATTTATAGAAAGTTAGTGGCTGATGGAAACTAATAGATCTTTAATAAAGAAGTTACATATTTTTGAGTTTAAAGGTGATGCTTTATAATCTTTAAGATAGTTTAACTATGAAATAAGGTGGTACCACGGAGAAATTCGTCCTTTAATTGGTACCTTTTTTATTGGAGGAAAGTTATGAGAAAGTTTGAAAAAATAAGTTTTGAACAATTTAAAAAAGATATTAATGATGATAAAGAACTATATGAAAATTATTTATTGCCAACAAGAAGTACTAAGAAAAGTGCTGGATATGATATTAGAAGTTTAGAAGAATATACTTTAAAACCTGGAGAATCAAAAGTATTTCCAACTGGACTTAAAGTTTCTATGAACGATGATGAAGTATTTAATCTATATATCAGAAGCAGTCTTGGATATAAATATAATGTAACTCTTACTAATGGTGTTGGTGTAATAGATAGCGATTACTATAATAATAGTGATAATGAAGGACACTTTAAATTAAAATTAACTAATCATGGAGATAAAGAACTAGAAGTTAAAATAGGAGATAGAATAGCTCAAGGAATATTTATGAAATATTTAATCGTAGATGATGAAGAAGAAATAATAAATGAGAGAATTGGTGGAGTTGGTTCCACTAATAAGGAGGGAAAATAATATGACATTTTTTGAAGAATTAGAATGGAGAGGCGTAGTAAAAGATATAAGTAGTCCTGACTTAAAGGATAAACTAAATAATGAAAAATTAACATTCTATTTAGGAACAGATCCAACAGCAGATTCACTTCATATTGGACATTACGCATCATTCGTAACAGCTAAACGTTTGGCACTTCATGGACATCATCCAATTATCTTAGTAGGTGGAGCAACAGGACTTATTGGAGACCCAAGACCAACTGCTGAAAGAGAAATAATCTCAAAAGAAACAGTTGAAAAAAATATTGAAGGATTAAAACGTCAAGTAACAAAATTACTAGATGGTAAAGCAGAAGTAGTAAATAACTATGATTGGACAAAAGATGTAACATTCTTAGATTTTTTAAGAGACATCGGAAAGTATATTAATGTTAATTACATGCTTAATAAAGATATTATCGCAAGAAGATTAGATACTGGTATTACATATGCTGAATTCTCATATACATTACTTCAAGGATTTGACTTTTTACATTTATTTAATGATAAAAATTGTACACTTCAAGCAGCAGGTTCAGATCAATGGGGTAATATCACTACAGGTATAGAATTGATACGTAAGATAGAAGGAAAAGAAGCATATGGATTCACTATGCCATTAATACTTGATAGTACAGGTAAAAAATTTGGTAAAAGTGAAGGAAATGCTTTATGGCTTGATAAGGAAAAAACTAGTCCATATAAAATTTACCAATACTTAATTAATTCAGACGATTCTAAAGTAGTAGAATACTTAAAAGTATTTACATTTTTAAGCAAAGAAGAAATAGATAAACTTGAAGAAAGTGTTAAGAATGAGCCTGAAAAGAGACTTGCTCAAAAAGCTCTAGCATTCGAAGTAGTAAAAGACTTACATGGTGAAGAAGAAGCTATTAAAGCTAGAAATACAAGTGAAGAATTATTTACTAAAGGATACTCTGAAGAAGGTATGGAAGAAGTACTAATCAATGTAGAAGATGAAATAAATATCTTAGACTTATTAGTTAAATCAGGAATTGTTCCATCAAAGAGTGAAGCAAGAAGACTAGTACAAGGAAATGGTATTAGTTTTAACTCTGTAAAAGAAACTAATGAATCAAGAATGTTTAAGAAAGATGAAATTAAAGATTTAGTAATCGGAAAAGGTAAAAAAACGCATATTAAAGTTAACTTAGAAAAGTAAGTTAACTTTTTCTTTTTAAAAAATAAGATTAATAATATAATAGTTATAGAGGTGTATATGAAAGAAGAAACTTTAAATGAAATAAGAAGAGAAGTAAAGGAACTAAAAAGAAAAAATGAAGAAATAAATAGAAAAAACAGAAGAATACAAGAACTAGAACAAGACGCAAAAGTAAGGGAATATCTAAGATTAAGAGAAATAAAAAGTATGAGAATAAAAGAATACTTAGAAACTGACATAGAATCATTAGTAGAAAAAGTATATTATAGATACACTAGATGCATAAATGTAACTGATACAAACAATATATATGTATATCTTGGAACATATAAAAGTTCATATGATACAGATATAGAACATGGAAGTAATGATATAAGAGTTGATTATAATGACACATCAGCAGAATACAGAATGTTTCAAGACATAGAATTAGATAGTCAAATAATTATACCAATAAGTAAATGCAAAGATTTTGAATCATTACATAAAATTGTATACATTAAAGGATATAGATTATGGGCTAGATATTATAGTATTCAAAAAGAATTTTTTACTGAAGCAGTAAAAAGTAGCCAAGAAAAAGCCTGCGAGCGTATACTAAGAAAATATAATAGTAAATAAATTTCATTTATGGTATACTATTTAATAGAAAGTAAGTGATAAAATGAAAGTCAAATACACTAAAAAAAGTTTAATAACAGAATATGAAAACATAACTAAAACAAATAATAAAAAAGGATTCAAATATTCTAAAGAAAGATCAATATATGTAAATATACTTTTCTTTTTAGTTGCATTTGTTGGTACATTTATATTACCATCACTTTTTAGCCAAATCTTTTTATCAATAGTTAAAAATGCTCAAGTGGCAACAATATTAGGTAACATGCTTTTTATAGCAATATTATATTTAATGTATAAAAAAGACCTAGATGAAGAGTTTAAAACGTTCATAAAAAGTTTCAAAAGTAGCTTTAAAACAGGATTCAAATATTATTTAGCTGGTCTTGTGGCTATGATGGTTTTCAATTTATTTATTTCAATAATTATAAAAGATGTTTCTACTAACGAAAGTTTAGTAAGAGAAATGCTATTTGAAATGCCGGTATTTACAATGATAAGTATATCTTTGATAGCGCCTCTTAGTGAAGAATTAACATTTAGAAAAAGTTTAGAGCCTTTATTTAAAAATAAGTGGATTTACGCATTATCGTGTGGATTAATATTTGCAGCTTGTCATTTAGTAGTTGGAGAATTTAAGTTGATAAATTTGCTTTATTTGCTTCCGTATGGTTCATTAGGATTTGTATTTGCATTAATGGATAAAGAAACAAAAACAACATTTACAAGTGTAATGATGCATATGATACACAATACAATGACAGGAGCATTACTACTAATTATGTTTAAAATTGGAGCATTATAAATATGGCACAAGAAGAAGTAAAAGAAACTCATAAAGGAAAGATAGTAAGTATAATATTCTTCATAATATTATTAATAGCTTTAATTTTTCTATATGCAAAATATGTAGGAATAAAAGGCTTAGTTGTAAAAGAATATAGAGTAGAAAGTAACATACTAACTAGTAATTTTAGTGGTATTAAAATAGTTCACTTTAGTGATTTATTATATAATTCAACAGTAGATAAAAATGATGTAAAAGAACTAGTTACAAGAATAAATGAGTTAAAACCAGATATAGTTGTCTTTACTGGTGATTTAGTAAACAAAAATAAAAAATATAAAAATGAAGATATACAATTTTTAGAGGAAGAACTTGCTAAAATAGATGCAAGAATTGGCAAATACGCTGTATATGGAGATGCAGATTATAGTTTTGAAGATTATAAAACTATAATGGAAAAAAGTAAATTTATAATATTAAATAATAGTTATGATGAAATATTCTATAAAAATAATGATTCCATGTTTATAGTAGGACTTCCTTGTTCTTCAAAAGAAGAAGTAAAATTTGAAGAAGCATTTAATTTTTATAAAGAAGATGAGAAAAGGAAATATATAATAGTTTTAGCTCATGATGGTAAAACTATAAAGCTATTAGACGATACAACATATGAAGTAGATTTAGTTTTAGGAGGACATTCATTAAACGGAAGTGTTGTAGTTCCTTATTATGGTGGTGTTTTCTTAGATGACTTATCAGATAAATATTATCAAGAACACTACTCAAAAGGTATAACAGATATATACATATCAAGTGGAATAGGTACTAATAAATATCCATATAGAATTTTTAATAAGCCTTCAATTAACTTATATCGTTTAAAAGCACAATCTTAAATGTGCTTTTTTCATAGTATAAATTAGAGGTGAGTAAAATGTACGGAAACTTTAAATATGGAAAAGATAGATTTGGATTTGCTGCGCCATTTCTTTTAGGAGCACTAACTGGAGGTGTTGCAGTAGGAACTTTTAATCCATATAGACCAAGACCAGTTTATTATCAAAATCCATATGGATATTATCCTTATTATTGATAATATAAACTTTTCATAGTATAATATACCCTCGAAACAGAGGGAGTAATTGTGAATAAGGTAAAATTAGAAGATAAAAACATTTGCAAGAAGTGTAAGGGTGATTGTTGCAAGAAAAGTGGCTGTGATTATAGTACTGATGATTTTCAAGACCTAAGCATGAAAGCATTAGAAGAAATTCTAAAAGAAGGAAAAACTTCTATAGTAGCTGCAGTAAGAGTGGGTGAAACCAAAAATGGAAAAAAATTCATCATACCATATCTTTATTTAAGAGCAAGAAATAAAAATAGAGAAGTAGTTGATCTAATCTCATTAAAAAGTCAGTGTTCTGTTTTGACTGAAACTGGATGTCCATACACATTAGAGAATAGACCAAGCGGTGGAGTAAATTTAATACCTAGTAAAATAAAAGGACATTGTCGTCCATTGAATGATCCACTTGAAATAGTAGCTGGATGGGAAAAATATCAAATATTATTAGCTAAAATGGTAAAGAAATTAACCGGTAAAACAGTAGACAATAAATTAAGAGAGGATACTGAAAATCTTATCTATGATATTGCAATGGAACACTTTGATTATGTACACAATAGAGAAAAACATGAAATAATGCCACTTATTAGAGAATTAGCAGACATCTATCCTTTAGAGTGCAAAAGAGGAATTATAAGAGCCAAAAAAGAACAAGCTGTATTAAAAATGAATAAATAATGTTAAATATTTAAAAAATAACAAGAGATACTAATGCATTAATAATTTAAGAAATCACAATCTATAAAAATTAAAAAGTCGATAGAAATATCGACTTTTTGTGGCCTATTAACAATTATAATCTATAAAAAAATAGACAAATCATTACTTCTAAATTTGAATCAAGATTAATCTCAAAATCATTCTACTATAAAAAATCATAAGTAAATTATTTTTATAAAAACTATAATTACATAAATTTTTTTGATAAAATAAAAATAGGAGGGAGAAGCTATGAAAAAGAAAAAAGAAAAAGGTAGCTTAGATACTAAAGAAGAAAAAGCATTAAATATTTATATGCCAATCGGAGTAATGATAGGTACTCTTGTTGGTATGGTATTGTCATTTACTAATGATAACTTTATTTTTCTAGGTATTGGTTCTGTTGGAGGTTTACTATTTGGAATGTTAATGGGAACAATCGCAACTGAGAAAATAGAAATTAAAACTGGAACAACAAAAAAGAAAAAGAAAACCAAAAAGAAATAAAGTTTTTATTTTTTATTTTCAAATATTATAAACTTCTAATATTAATTGAAATCAATATATTTATTAAGCTTAAAAATAAAACTACTTTCAAACAAAATTGAGAGTAGTTTTTATATCTCGAAAAGTTCGAGTATCAATCTATATGGTGCTGAAAATAGGAATTGAACCCACAACCTACTGATTACGATTCAGTTGCTCTACCAGTTGAGCTATTTCAGCATTGGTTGCCTCAATAGGATTCGAACCTATGATGCTGGAGTCAGAGTCCAGAGCCTTACCACTTGGCCATGAGGCAATATAAGTATTATTCATAAGTAAGCATAATACTTTTCTTAGAATAAACTAAATCAAGTAATTCAATATTTAAATAAATATCATATAAATTCTTATTCTTGGTTAATTTAAAATCTATATCCTCTTTATTAATATCACTTGGTATATCATTTACTTCATAAATTATTTCTTCAACTGAATCTCTTAAAGTAATTTCATCCTTTATATCTTCAAGTTCATCTTTACTAAGAGAAGTTCTAAGTTCTAACATTATATCTCCTAAATCTTCAGAACTAGTTTCTATTCTTAAAGTAAACGTACTCATGATACCACTTTCATTTTCCCATAGAATAGTTGTTTTATCAGTTAATCTTTCATTATCAATCTTCAACATAAATACACACTTTCATTTAAAAAGACTTTTAAAAGTCTAAAATACATATTTGGTGGAGATGAGGAGTAGCGAACTCCTGTCCAAGATTCATCCCAGTAGAACATCTACAAGTTTAGTTGGTTTTTAATTTCAAATAATAATGTAGATTGCCAACTTCTCTTATTATTCTAAGTTTGCTAATTATTCATTATAAATCACAAACAAATTTATAATATAGCTCACTTTATGACTCCCAACTTTAAACTCGTGAGCAAAAGTTAAAAGTGGAAGCTCCGTTTTACTTAACTAAGCAAAAGCTGGAGAGAAATTAAAATCGTTTCCGATTATTTTTATTTTTGCATTTAAAGTATGCCTACTACTTGCATTCTACCCAGACATAATCCTGTCGAATCAATGCATCCCCATATAAACCAATTATATCATAATATATGTTTTATTACTAGATTTATTGACAAAATACCTATTTTTTCTTACAATTATAAATATGAAATATAGTGCGTTAAAAATTGTTGAGTTGATAATAGTGAATTTGATAACACTTACTAGATTAGTAGGTGCGCTTTTGCTTCCAATTATATATGTTAAGTATGGTGCAAGTATTTGTGCAATTTGGACGATAGTTTTATTCGCCACAGATGCGATAGATGGATTTCTAGCAAGAACATTAAAAATTTCAACATTTTTTGGAAGTGCATTAGATGGAATAAGTGATAAACTTTTAAATGCAATTTCATTCATTATTTTAGGACTTCAATATAACATTATGATTCCTCCACTTATTTTGGAATTGGCAATAATGTCAACGATATATTCTACATATAGATTTGGTGGTAACATTCAATCAAGTAAGACAGGTAAAATAAAAACTATAATATTAGATGTATGTGTTATACTTAGTTTCACTCTAATGAGTTTACCAGCACTCAAAATAAATAACTTCATTATAAATCATTTAATTCATAATACAGGAGGGTACATAATATTACTTGGTTGTATTATAACAATTGCATCTATCATTACTTTAATGGATTATAATAAAAAGAATAAAAATACAAGAAATAACAAAAAGCTTACTCATATCAAATATCAACATAGAATCAAAAAAACTAATAGAGAAGTGATAAGTGACTTATTTGATACTGAATATTATAGAAAACACAAAAACGAACCAATAATGAAACAATTCTATAAAACTAAAGTAGCTAAGTAAAATGCTACTTTTTTCTTTAAATATAAATAAATATATGCTACAATTATAATCAAGGAAGTGATTAAATGAAAAAGAAAATAAGTATACTTCTTATAATAATAATAGCTGTTGTGGGTACGATACTTATTTATAAACACTTTGATAAAAAAGAGATCGATAAAAAAAGTGTTACTAAATTTTCAGATGAATATACTTTAGTAGATAAAGATAATGTATTCGTATATTCAAATATTGATGAAATAGTAAATTTGCTTGAAAATGGTACTGGAATTATATTTCTAGCTTTTCCAGAATGTCCTTGGTGTCAAAATTATGCTAGATACTTAAATGAAGTAGCAAAAGAAAATAATATCAAAGAAATATATTATTTAAATATTAAACATGATAGACAAATAAATTCTAATAAATACACAAAGCTAGTTAAGTTACTTGGAAATTATTTGTATGCAGATGATAGTGGAGTAGCTAAAGTATATGCTCCTGATCTTACATTTGTTAAAAATGGTAAAATAATAGCACATGATAATGAAACATCAATTACTACTTCAAGCATGAAAATAGAAGATTATTGGACTGAGGAAAAAATATTAGAATTTAAAAATAAAATAACAAATTATATAAGAGAATATGATACAACATGTTCTACTTGTAATTAGGAGGAAAATAAAATGTATTGGCAATATGTAGTTATAATTTTAATCTTATTATTAATATCACTAGTAATAATTAAAATGAGAAGAAAGGATTTCCACGTAGAAATAAATAAACTTATTCAATATTTAGGTGGTAAAGATAATATATTAGATGCTCAAATAAATCTTTCAAGACTAAAAGTAACTCTAAAAGATGTTTCTATAGTTAATAAAGAAGGAATACAAAAATTAGGGGCAAAAGGTATAGTAGAAATAGATAATGAACTTAAAATAATACTTGGACCTAATTCAAAACAATTAAAAAAATATATGGCTGATTTAAAATAAAAAAGATATATCTTCGTGATATACCTTTTTATTTATTATAATTTATTTGTTTTTTAAGTTTTAGTATTGAAGCATCTTTAATATCCTCATTAACTGGATAATAAGGTTTTAAAGATTTCTCATCAACAAATAGACTTTCTAATTTATAAGGAGAAGTAGATATTACTAATCCACCTAAGCGAATACCATTTTTAGTACAGCAACGATGCAATCTTATATAATCTAAAATAGAGTTAAATCTGTCTAAATCAACATAACCACCATTTTTAACTTTTATTAATATGGCATTTTCTTTATATAATTCATCATCTTCTTCTATACTACCAAAACGTTCACGTCCAAGAAGTTCACTACCAATATATGTTTCACTACTAAACATTACATGTTCTTCATATTTAGTACATTTTCTAATATTTCCTATAAATATTTTATCACTTTTCATGATTCCTCCTTGATAGAATATTTTATATAAAAATCAAATACAATTCAATATTATTTTTTGTTTTTAAGTTCATTTAAACTTATATTTTTTAAAGCATATAAAATACATTCATTAATAATTCTATTAATAGATAAATTTGTTTTAATGGACAATTTTTCTAATTCTCTAAGAGTTGATAGTTTTAATCTAATAGTTTTTAAAATAGACTTTTCATTATCAATATTAGGTAATTTAAACTTTTCCATTATACACCTCTTAATAAAAATTATATATTGTTGTATTACATATAGTAAGTTACACAAATTGTAATACACATTTTATAGTTAGTATGATATAATCAAAATAATGATTGTTTTTATAAATAAGCAAACAAAGACTAATTGTGAGAAAGTGTAAGGTGAGGTTTATGTGTGGCATCGCAGGTTTTTTAGATAATACAAAAGGTAAAAAGAAGATAATAAAAAATATGACTGATAGAATAGCTCATAGAGGTCCTGATGCTGAAGGCTTTTATACTGATGAGTATGTAGCTTTAGGTCATAGAAGACTATCGATAATTGATTTATCAACTGGTAATCAACCAATGTTCAATGAAGATGAGAGTTTAGTTGTCGTATTTAATGGCGAAATATATAACTATCCAGAATTAAAAGATAAATTAAAAAAGAAACATAAATTCGCAACCACTAGTGATACTGAAGTATTATTACATGGATATGAAGAGTGGGGTAAAGATCTTCCTAAAAAACTAAGAGGTATGTTTGCTTTTGCTATATGGGATAAAAAGAATAAAACATTATTTTGTGCAAGAGACAATTTTGGTATAAAACCATTCTATTACTATCAAAATGAAGATGTATTTATGTTCGCATCAGAAATAAAATCATTCTTAGAACATCATTCATTTAAAAAAGAATTTAATCAAGATATTTTGGCTTCTTACTTATCATTTAGTTTTACTCCTACCAATGAAACATTCTTTAAAAATGTTTATAGATTGGAACCAGGTTATAGTATAACTATTAAAGATGGAGAAATTACTAAAGATAGATTCTATAAAATAGAATTCAATGAAAAATCAAGAAGCTACGATAAAGCAGTAAAAGAAATAGCAGATGCTATGAAAGATTCAGTAGAACATCATATGTTAAGTGATGTAGAAGTAGGATCATTCTTATCAAGTGGAGTAGACTCTTCATATATAGTATCACTAGCTAAACCATCTAAAACTTATACAGTTGGTTATGATATACCAGAGTATAATGAAATAGATTATGCTAAAGATTTAACTGATAAATTAAATATAACTAATATTTCTAAAAAAATAACTAAAGATGAATATATAAAAGTTATACCTAAAATTATGTATATGATGGATGAGCCATCTTCAGATCCAGCAGCAATAGCATTATTCTTTGTAGCACAATTAGCAAGAAAAGATGTTAAAGTTGTACTATCTGGAGAAGGAGCAGATGAATTCTTTGGAGGATATAATACTTATGGACAATCTAAATACATGAGAATGTATAATAAGATTCCATATTGTATTCGTCATTTGATTGCTAAAATTGTATCAATTCTTCCAGAAGTAAGAGGAATAAACTTCTTAATAAGACAAGGAACTACTTTAGAAGAAAACTATATTGGAGTTAATAGAGTATTTGGACACAACGAAATAAAGAAAATGTTAAAACTTAAAAATCAAATAGATAATAAAGATATAACTGCTCCTATATACGAAGAACAAAAAGAAAAAAGCGATATCATAAAGATGCAAGCAATAGATATAAATTTTTGGTTAATAAAAGATATATTACAAAAGGCAGATAGAATGTCTATGGCAAACTCTTTAGAATGTAGAGTACCATTTATAGATAAAAAAGTATTTGGTGTAGCATCAAGTCTACCAGCAGATTATAAAGTATCAGCATCTACCACAAAAGTAGCTTTAAGAGACGCAGCAAAAACAGTAATACCAAATGAATCATATAAAAAGAGGAAACTAGGTTTTCCAGTACCACTTAGAAAATGGATGAGAGATGAAGACTTATATACTGAAATTAAAACTACTTTTAGTAAAGACTTCGTAACTGAATTTTTTAACCAAGATTATATAATTAAATTATTAGATCAACATAAGAGTGAAAAGAAAGACAACTATAAAAAAGTATGGACTATCTATTGTTTCTTAAAATGGTATGAAATATTCTTTATAGAAAATAAACAATATAATTAAAATCACTTTCAAGTGATTTTTTTGTTTAAGACTTATGATATAATAATTATAGAATATTTAATTGAGAAGGGAAGAATATATGAAAAAGAAAATATTATCTATTTTATTATGTATAACAATTATTATTGGTTTTACTGGCTGTACAAAAGAAAATGTTAAGATAAGAGAAAGCGAAACTAAGCAAATAAAACTAGTAGATTATAGTAATGACTTAATAAAACTAAAACTACCAGAAGGATGGAAAGTAGATACTTTAGGTGATTACATTCATTACACAATTAAAGCATATAATCCAAGTGATGAATCATATCAATTTTTCTTTAATTTAAAAACTGAAGGATATAATAAGTCACAAGAAGCAAAAGAATGGCAACAAAAATATTATCCAAACAATATATTTGCTAAAACATCAGTATTATCGCCTAAGACAACTGAAGCGTTCTATAAGATATTTAATGATTTAGGTAAACTTAATAATACAAAAGAATTTACTTTTCCAACTATAAATGATTTCAAAGTAGTTGATAAACTTGGTACTTCACAAATAGGCGGAGACATCTTAAGAGCAACTTTTACAAATAGTGATAAAAAAGAGTTAGAAGGTATCTTCACTGCATACGTATATGACGCAGGACCTTATTATGTAACCAAAAACATTACTGGCGGAAAGAAAATAGATATATATACTTTAAATGTTTATGATGCCATATTTATAAGTGCTCCAAAAGATGAACTAGTAAACTGGGAAGAAACTTTAAATTCAATTGTTTCATCATTAGAATTCACAGATGCTTTTATGAATGGCTTTGCTAAACAGCAAGACGCAGTAATGAAAGATTTTAACTATGTAAGAAGTGTATGTAATGAAATCACAAATGGAATAATGGATTCATGGAATAAAAGAAGTGCAAGTTATGACATAATGAGTCAAAAGCAAAGTGATGCAACTCTTGGATACGAAAGAGTTTATAATACTGATACAGGAGAAATCTATAAAGCATATAATGGTTTTACTGATGATTATGATGGTAATAAATATAAGTCTATAACAGATGATATGTATACAAAAGGAATAAGCGGCTACATTGAAAAATAGGTTATTGGTAATAGGAATCATAATAGTACTAGTATTAACTATAGTTTTTACAAGAACAAAGTATCCAGATTTAAAGGAAAATGCTATAAGTTTCACTATGGGAGAATATAAAAGTGATATAGATGATACAGTATATGGAAGCTTAAACTATAATAATAGAACATACATTCCATATGGAACTTTAAAAGGACAAATAAAAACTAAAGATATAAAGACGTGTATAGGATATATAGTACAAGATGAGAATAGTTCTTCAACCACAAACTTAAATGATAAAGATACAAGAGTATACACGCTAGCAAATGATAAAAATGAAAACTTCTTAATGGTTTATTACATAGGTACAACTCTTATGAATCAACCTGACTTTTATAGAGCATTAGATACAAAAGATAAAAAAATAGAAGTACCCAATTTCATAGATAAAGAAGATTATGGATATTGGGAATAAGCAATAAATGTCAAAATATTTTTACTAAATTAAAAATATATTTGATAGACAATTTGTAAGTATTTGATATACTGCTTATGAAAGGAGAAAAAAGAATATGAAAATTAATGAGAAAATATTATTATTAAGAAAAAAAGAAGGACTTTCTGGAGAAGCCTTAGCGGAAAAATTAAATGTATCAAGACAAACAATATCAAATTGGGAAAGAGGAGAAACATCACCAGACTTATCACAAGCAATTTTACTATCTAAAATATTTAAGGTTAGTTTAGATGACCTAACTGATAATAAGTTAGAACTAGAAACAAAAGATGATCCTAATAATATTTTAAAAAACTTAGTAGGAAAGAAATGCATATTACTTGTAGATGATGATTATATGGATGGGTATATAGATAGTAATAAAAATGTATTAGTACAAGATGTAAGTAATAGTTTCATAAAAGTAGAATGTAAAAAAGGTAAAGAAGTAATAAATAAACTTATTGATATAGACATTATAACTTCTATAAAAGTTCTAGAGGAGGAAAATAAATAATGGATTATTATTGGTTAGTATTATTAGTATTTGCACTAGGATACTTTGATTTAAAAAAAGATATAAAGAAAATACTTACATATCAAAGTAAAACTGAGAAAAAGGATTTCACTCTATTAGAAAAACTAAAAGGAAAAGAAATACAAATAGAAGTAGATAATGATGATATTATATCATTTGATAACACAAGAAAAGGAATATTAAAAGACTTTAATGACATTTGGTTAATACTAGAAACAGAAGATAAAAAAGGAAAGAAAACACTATATTATAGAATGATTAATATCAAAGGAGTAGTAGAAGTCAAGTAAAGGATTAGTTATAAAAAACTAATCTTTTTTATGATATAATTATTTGTGATTATATAAAAAATAAATAGTCTTTTAATGTTACTGCAATTATATAAAATTTATATTATAATTATCTAAAGGAGTTTAAATGGCAACTACAAAAGATTATAAAGATTTTATAATAGAAGAATTAAATTTATTAGATAATATTACTTGTAAACCTATGATGGGAGAATATCTTCTTTATTATAATGGAGTATTATTTGGTGGTATTTATGATAATAGATTACTTGTTAAAATGGTTTCTTCAAATAAAAAGTATGATATGAAAGAATCTATTCCATATGAAAAAGCAAAACCAATGTATTTAGTAAGTGATGTTGATGATAAAGAATTATTAAAAAATATTGTATTAGATACATATAATGATTTGAAAAAATAAGGAATAAATATGACATACAAATGTTATTATAAAACACCTAATAATTTTGATGATATATTAATGAATAGTGATGGAGAATATCTAACTGGTTTATGGTTTACAGGATCAAGTGATGCTTCTAAACACAACACAAGTTGTAAAAAAATAGATTTACCAATATTTAGAGAAACTATTAAATGGTTAGATATCTATTTTAGTGGTAAAAATCCAAACTTTATTCCAAAGTACAAGATAAATAACTTAACTCCATTTAGAGAAGAAGTAATTAATATTATGAATAAAATTTCTTATGGAAAGACTATAACTTATAATGATATATCAAAGGTTATCGCAGAAAAAAGAGGTATTAAAAGAATGTCTAGTCAAGCAGTAGGTGGATCTGTAGGTTGGAATCCAGTATGCATTATTATTCCACGCCATAGGGTAGTTGGAACAAATGGAAGTTTAACTGGTTATGGTGGCGGAATCAAAAATAAAATAGAACTACTAAAACTTGAACGAAACGATATGAGTAAATACTTTATACCAAGGAAAGGAACAAAACTATGAAAAGATGTAAATGGTGCAATTTAAATAATCCATTATATGTAGAATATCATGATAAAGAGTGGTGCATACCAAATACAGATGAAAAATACTTATTTGAAATGTTAATACTAGAATCTTTTCAAGCAGGTCTTTCTTGGGAATGTGTATTAAATAAAAGAGAAGACTTTAGAACTTCTTATGATAACTTTGATATAGATAAAATAATTAACTATGATGAAACTAAAATAAATGAACTATTATCTAACCCTAAAATAATAAGAAATAAACTAAAGATAAAGGCAAGTATAAATAATTCAAAAATATTCAAAAGCATTGAAAAAGAATATGGGAGTTTTTATAAATATTTAGTTAGTTTTACAAATAATAAAATAATCTATGAAATAGGTAAAGCAACAAATGATTTATCAGACAGGATATCTAAAGGCCTTATTAAAAGAGGTATGAAGTTTGTAGGCTCAACTATTATATACTCATACTTACAAGCTATAGGTATCATTTATTCTCACGATAAAGACTGTTTTATGTATAAAGAACTTTAGAATCAGAACTACTGATTCTTTTTTAATTTTTAAATATATAGTTGACAAGTGTTATATAGTGTTATGCTATATATATAACAGTGGAGGGTATTATGAAAATAATTATTAGTAACATTAGTCCAGTTCCAATATATGAGCAAATTAAAAATCAAATAATTAATCAAATAATGTCAGATGAACTAAGAGAAGGTGACTCTATACCATCAATCAGATCACTCGCAAGTGATATTAAAATAAGTGTATTGACAATAAAGAAAGCTTATGATGAGCTAGAGAGTGAAGGGTATATTGAATCAATACAAGGCAAAGGAACATTCGTTGCCCCTAAAAATATTGAGCTTGTAAAAGAACAAGCTAATAAAGAAATAGAAAGTCACATATCTAAAATAATAGAAATTGCTAGTAGATTTAATATTAGTAAAAAAGAAATACTTGATCTATTTAAATACATATATGGGAGTGAAGAATAATGAAGAATGCTATAGAAATTAATTTAGAAATTTCAAGTGGCTATATAATAGGTTTAATCGGAGAAAATGGTGCTGGTAAAACAACTCTAATAAAATTATTAGAATATAATTTATTAATTAGTGGTGGTAGTGATTTTCATGGTAAGGGTGTAAAACCTGATATAGAAATGGGCAGTGGTAAAAATAACAACTTAAATATTAAAACACTTTCTCTAGTAGATAGACTTCATAATAGATAAACTCATTATAGAAATGAGTTTTTTAAAATGCTATAATTATAAAAGAGAAGGTGAAGTATGAAGAAATTTAATTCTAATCATTTAAAGATAATTGCTATAATAGCTATGACAATAGATCACATAGCTGATTTATTATATCCAGGTATGCCAAATGTATTTATGTCTAATGTGATGCATATAATTGGTAGACTTACTGCTCCTATAATGTTCTTCTTTATTTGTGAAGGTTACTACTATACTAAAGATGTTAAGAAGTATATAAGTAGATTATTTATATTTGCTCTTATTTCTCATTTTGCTTATTGTTTTGCTTTTGGTATTAATTTTATACCATTTAGTACTGAAAATATTTTTAACCAAACAAGTATAATGTGGACACTAGCATGGGCAGTAGTTGCTCTTCATATAGTGCATGGTAAAAATAACCTAAAAGAGTGGCAAAAATGGTTACTAGTAATTCTTATAAATTTAATAACATTCTCATCAGACTTTAGTAGTATTGCAGTAATGGCTATATTATTTATGTATGATAGGAGAGGTAACTTAAAAAGTCAAATAATAAGTATGATGGCTTGGTTAAGTTTATATGCTTTAATATCTTATTTATTCGTAAGTAAAACTTATGGTCTAATCGCACTAGCCGCAATTCTTGTTTACCCACTATTAAAAAATTATAATGGAAAGCGTGGAAAAGTAAAATGGTTAAAATGGTTCTTCTATTTATATTATCCATTACACTTAATAATTATTGGTGCTTTAAGACTATATATGTATGGTAATATTTCCTTATTATTTAACTAATGTTATTAAAAAGTGCGCACTTCCACTTAAAAATGGTAGATAAAAAACTTAACAAGGAGTAGCTAGACAAACAATATCAAAGTGGGAACTAGGAGAAACTTCTCCAGATCTAAAGCAAGCCAAAAAACTTTCAGAGATTTTCAAAGTGACTTTAGATGAACTTTCAGGAGAAAAAACATCAAAAGATAAAACTGAATCAAAAAGAAATACACTAAGCATAATAGGTTTAATATTCATAGATTTATTTGTACTTATATTCTTTATATTTATGTTACTATGGATACTAGTTTTAGGAATATTTACTATAGCAATGTTATTATTAAGTATTTGTTTATTCTTTAATATAAATTTCTGCAATTTAATACCATATATTCTATATCACTGTAAAGTACTTTTAGGAGTTACTTCACTTGCTTTAACAGTTTTATCAGTAATTGGTACTTCTTGGTTTATAGAACTTACTAAAAAGTTATTTAAAATGTATAAAAAATATCATCATAAAGTTATCACTAACAGTAATGATGAAATAGATATTAATCTTCATACTCCAATATTTGGCTCAAATAAAAAGAAACTAAAAACTTTAACAATAATAACTTTAATAGTATTTGTAATTTTCTTAATAATATTTTATAATCACTTGTATGATCACATCAGGAAACATAGCATTCTATCATGAATGGAATTGGTTTATTAAATAGAGTAAAGCCTAGTGTATACTAGGCTTTTTAATATGTACTCAAAGTGATATAATTATATAGAAAGGTAGGGAACACATGAATAATTTAGCAGTATGTATAAGTAACGATAACTTATGTTCTCCTTATGAAACTATTGATGCTGTAGTTAAAGCTGGATTTAAAAATGTATTTATCCAATGGTATGACCAAGACTTCGAAGTTTCACAAGAAGATCAACTTAAATATACAAGAGAAAAGAATCTAAATATAATATTTGCTCATCTAGGATACAAAAATTTAAATAATATCTGGCTTGATAATGAAATAGGCGAAGAACTAGTAAAAAAATATTTAAGAAATTTAGATGAATGTAAAAAGAACAATATTGATGTGGTCGTAATGCATGCATGTATTGGTTGGGACGCGGTTGAACCAAATGAAATAGGTCTTGAAAGATTTAGAAGAGTGTGTGATTATGCGAAAAAACTAGGTATTAAAGTCGCATTTGAGAACACAAAGATGAAAGGTTACTTAGAATTTTTACTTAAGAATATTAAAAATGATAACGTAGGTATATGTTTTGATTCAGGACATTACCACTGTCACTTCAAAGATGATTTTGATTTTAGCATATTTAAAGATAAAATATTCTGTCTTCACTTACATGATAACTTCGGAGAAATTGATGATCACGTAATACCATATGATGGAACACTAGATTATGATAAAGTTATTAATGATTTAAAAGAAGCAAACTATAAAGGATATACAACTCTAGAAGTATGTTATAGAAAATTCTACAAAGAAAAAATTGATATAAATGAATTTTATAATAAAACATATAAAATAGGAGAAAAATTAGATAAATTACTAAAGGAGGAATAAAAATGAAATTAGTATTATTAAGGCATGGAGAAAGCGTATGGAATAAGGAAAATAGATTTACTGGATGGACAGATGTAGACTTATCAGAAAATGGAGTGAAAGAAGCAGAAAATGCGGGAAAACTTTTAAAAGAAAAAGGTTATACTTTCGATATTGCTTTTACTTCAGTATTAAAAAGAGCTAATAGAACACTAGAAATAGTATTAAAAGAAATGAATCTTGATATACCAGTAAACTATAGTTATAGATTAAATGAAAGACACTATGGGGCTTTACAAGGATTAAATAAAGATGAAATGAAAAAGAAATTTGGAGAAGAACAAGTTCATATATGGAGACGTAGTTATGATGTAAGACCACCTGAACTTACTAAAGATGATGAAAGGTACCCAGGAAACGATCCAAAATACAAAGATTTAACTCCTGAAGAATTACCACTTACAGAATGTTTAAAAGACACTCTAGAAAGAGTACTTCCATATTACAATAATGAAATTAAGAAACATCTAGAAAATAAAGAAAATGTTTTAGTTGTAGCTCATGGTAACAGTCTTAGAAGTATAATTAAATATTTAGAAAACATAAGTGATGCAGATATTATGAGTGTAGAAATACCTACAGGAGTACCTTACGTTTACGAGCTAGATGGCAATTTAAATATAAAAGAAAAATATTTCTTAAAATAAATAGACAACTGCATGTTTATAACTTATAATAAACCACTAAGGAGGGTTTATGAAGTATATAAACAAAACAAACACAAAGAAATATGTTATTTATGGAGTTATAGCATTATTCTTAGTTGTAACTATATTATGTAGTTTTCAAACTATTAAGTCAGGCGAAGTAGGTCTAAAAGTAAGATTTGGTAAAATAGTAAATACTCAATTAAATGAGGGGTTTAATCTCAAAATACCATATATAGAGCAAATAGTTAAAGTAAATATCAAAGTTCAAAAGATAGAATTAGATACAGAAAGTTCTAGTAAGGACTTACAAACTATAGAAACAACTTTAGCAGTAAACTATAGAATCAATAGTGACAAAGCAACACATCTATATAGAACAGTAGGTAATAACTATGAAAGTACTATTTTAGAACCGGCTATTAAAGAAAGTATTAAAGCAACAATTGCTAAATATACAGCAGCAGAAGTAATCACAGAAAGAGCAAACGTATCTAAAAATTGTATGCAAGACTTACAATCTAAAGTAGACAAATATGGTATCACAATTGATAATTTTAATATTACTAATTTAAGTTTTAGCGAAGAGTACAGCAAAGCAATCGAAGATAAACAAGTTGCTGAGCAAAAATTAGAAAAAGCTAAACTAGATGCTGAAAGTAAAATAGTTGAAGCAGAAGCGACTAAGAAAGCAAATGATTTATTAAAACAAAGCTTAACAGACAACTTAATTGCTAAAGAGTTTATTAATAAATGGGATGGTAAACTTCCATCTACATACGCAGGAAAAGATATATTAAGTATATTCAATTTAAAGTAAGCAACATTTTGTTGCTTTTTTCTTTTCTACGCCGCATAAAATGGGCAAATTTGATTAATAATTTTAAAAGTGCTATAATAGATAGCACTTGCCCATTAAGGAGTGAATATATAATATATGATATATAAATTATTATTAGCACTTACTTTATTTGGAAGTGTATTTAGTAATAATACTAAAGAAACTACTGAAATAAATCATAACTACTTAGATAAACAAATAGAGTTAAGTGTTAAGCATTTCCAAAGTGAACATGAAGACTATAAGAAAGAGAATTATTTTAATGGAGAAAAGATAGATGTCATAGCAAGTAAAATAGATAGATATCTAAATTCTACATTAAAAGGAAAAGGTAAATTTATTACTGAATATTCTATTTCTGTTGGAATGGACCCTTATTTAGCAGCAGGAGTAATGTTACAAGAAACTGGTTGCTATTGGAATTGCAGCTATTTAACTAGAGTGTGTAATAACGTAGGTGGTAACAAAGGGAAACCGGGATGTAATGGTGGAAGCTATAGAAAGTTTGATACTATTGAAAAAGGAATTAAATTCGCAATCAATAAATTAAATTCTTACTACCAAAAAGGATTAACAACTACATACCAAATTGGACCTAAATATGCAAGTGATCCAAAATGGCCTGAAAGAGTTAATAATTACATAAACAAGTTAAAAAAATAAATTATTTTAAAAAAAGGGGGAAAATATGGATAGAAATATATACTTACATGCAATACATTCAGCATCTGATGACTGCTATCATCCAGAAGAAACAAATTTAAGACTTCTTCAAATTCTAAAAAGAAGAGCTCTTTTATCTACTAAATTGCAAAAAAGAAGATCAGCTGGTGGATTTAATGGTCATGATTATGTTTCATTGTGTGATTATACCAAAAGAAATAATTATAAAAGCTTCATGGGAAAGTACAATGCATATCACACTTACGTAAGATATTCGCTATCCCTAGCATTTCCCAAAAATAAAATAGAAGTAATAGAACCAAAAGTATTAAGTGGAATATACATTAGAGATCCAAGGGGATATTATGAAATGGAAAAATTAGGCAAGTCAAAGAATGAAAGATGCACAGATATGCCAGACGAAGTTCAAGTAAAAGATAAAGTATCACTAGATAATTTATGTGCAACTACATTTCCATTACATTTATTAAGAGATTTTAGTGATTGTTCTTTAGATGAACAGGCATCAATAATAATGTTTGAAATAGAAGAAATAGATAGATTACTAAATAAATTTGGATATGATGTACCAATGTATGATATAGATACTTTTGAAGAATTAACAAGCGCAAGTCAAGTAAAAATGTTAATTAGAAATAAATAAGCAAGCTAGTCTTGCTTATTTATTTATTAAAATTAAATCCATAAAAAATATTGACAAAAATAGACGAATAAACTATAATCTACTCATAAGCGATGAAGGAAAGTAGTAATTATTTATTTCCCTTAATAGAGAGTTAGTGGCTGGTGGAAACTAATAATAGATAAATAATGAAGAAAAAAACGTGACAATTTTCTGGAGCGAACAAGCATGTCAGCTATAAAGACTAAAAGATAGAATTCATAAGAATCTATGAAGTAAGATGGTACAGCGTACAAAAACGCTCTTACGGATAGATTCTTTTTTTATTAGAAGGAGTTGAGTTTTATGGAAAACAGATACAGAAATGTATATTGTGGAGAAGTAACAAAAGAATATGAAGGAAAAGAAGTAAGACTAGCAGGATGGATTGAAACAGTTCGTAATCTAGGTGGCTTAGTATTTATTGCATTAAGAGATGAAACTGGTATCGTACAGTTAATTTCAAATAATGTAGAATATGCTAAACTAAATCGTGAATCTACTGCTACTGTAACTGGAGTAGTCAAGCCTAGAACACCAGATATGGTAAATAAAAACATGAAAACAGGTGAAATAGAAGTAGAAATTAAGACTATAGATATTCTAGGAGATGTATATAGAACACTTCCATTCGAAGTTAAAAATAGTAAATCTTCAAGCGAAGAAACAAGACTTAAATATCGTTATCTAGATTTAAGAAATAAAAGCGTTCATGATGGTATTAGATTCAGAACAGAAGTAATTGATTTCATTAGATACACTATGAAAGATATGAAATTTACAGAAATTCAAACACCAATCTTAACAGCATCTAGCCCAGAAGGAGCAAGAGACTTTATAGTGCCAAGTAGAAAATTCAAAGGTAAATTCTATGCTCTTCCTCAAGCACCACAAATATTCAAACAATTATTAATGTGCAGTGGATTTGATAGATATTTTCAAATTGCACCATGCTTTAGAGATGAAGATCCAAGAAGTGATAGACTTTATGGAGAATTCTATCAATTAGACTTTGAAATGTCATTCGCAACACAAGAAGATGTATTCGAAGTTGGTCAAAGAGTATTCCATGATGTATTTGAAAAGTTTGGCAATAAAGAAGTATCAAGTGTACCATTTAGAAGAATACCATTTAAAGAAGCAATGGAAAAATATGGTAGTGATAAACCAGATTTAAGAATACCATTCGCTATTGAAAATATTACAAGTATTCTTAGTAAGTCTGAAAGCGTAGTATTCAAGGATAAAGAAGTAAAAGCATGTGTACTACCTAGTAGTGATAAATCCAATTCTTGGTATAAAAAACTAGAAGAAGAATATAAGTCACTTGGTATGTCATCTTTAGGTTTCATAAAACTTGATAATAATGAAATATCTGGTTCAATGGCTAAACTATTTAGTGATGAAGAAAAAGAAGAACTAAAGAAAACATTAAAACTTGAAAATGGTAACGTAGTAGTTATATCTTGTGGAACTAAAGGTGAAAAATTCGATAAGCTTTGTGGTTCATTAAGATTAAAATTAGGAAATGAATTAAACTTAGTAGATAAAAGTAAATATGAATTTTGTATTATCGTAGACTTCCCATTCTATGAGTGGAACGAAGAAGATAATAAATGGGATTTCACACATAATCCATTTAGTATGCCAAATGGTGGAATGGATGCATTATTAAATATGAATCCTGGAGATATAGTTGCTTGTCAATATGACTTCGTATGTAATGGTCTTGAAATGGCAAGTGGAGGAGAGAGAAATTATAGTCCAACTATTCTTAAAAAAGCATTTGAAATTGCTGGATACGATGAAAGCGTAGTGGAAAGCAAATTCCCATCATTATATCAAGCATTCCAATTTGGAGCACCTCCTCACGCTGGTATGGCTCCCGGACTTGATAGAATACTTATGTTATTAAAAGATGAAGAAAATATTCGTGAAATGGTAGCATTCCCAATGGCTGCTAATGGAGCAGACGCATTAATGGGTTGCCCAAATGAAGTTTTTGAAAAACAATTAAGAGAAACACATATAAAAGTAAGAGATTAATAAAAAAGGAGATGAAAATATGGAAAGACAATTTACAGAACAAGAACTAATTAGACGTGAAAAAGCTGAAAAATTACGTGAAGCAGGTCTAGATCCATTTGGAAGTAGATTTGATAGAGATAGTTTTGCAGCTGATTTAAAAGAAAAATATGCTACAGTTAGTCATGAAGAATTCGAAAATATGGAAGACACTGCAACAGTAGCTGGAAGAATAATGTTTATACGTAAAATGGGTAAAGCATCATTCTTTAGTATTAAAGATAAAACAGGTCCTATCCAAATATATATTTCAATCAATGATATAGGTGAAGAATCATATACATTATTTAAGAGTGCTGACATCGGAGATATCGTAGGAGTATATGGTAAAGTAATGAAAACAAAGACAGGAGAACTTACTATTAAGTGTTTAAAGTATACTCCACTTGTTAAAGCATTAAAACCACTTCCTGAAAAGTTCCATGGACTTACTGATATAGAAGAAAGATACAGAAGACGTTATGTAGATTTGATTATGAATGATGAATCTAAAAGAGTCGCATTCACAAGACCAAGAATAATTAGATGTATTCAAAACTTTATGGATAATCGTGGATTTACAGAAGTAGAGACTCCAATTCTAAATACATTATTAACTGGAGCAAGTGCAAGACCATTCATAACACATCACAATACACAAGATATGGATATGTACCTTCGTATAGCTTTAGAACTTCCTCTTAAAAGATTATTAGTAGGTGGAATGGAAGCTGTTTATGAAATAGGAAGAACATTTAGAAATGAAGGAATGGATCCTATGCATAATCCAGAATTTACTCTAATGGAAGCATACCTAGCATATTCAAATTTAGAAGGTATGATGGAAATGACAGAAAGTATGTTTAAAACGATAGCTAAAGATATATTTGGTAAATATACATTCAACTGGAATGGAAAAGAAATTAATCTAGATGGTGAATGGAAAAGAGTAAGTATGGTTGATGCTATAAAAGAAAAAACTGGAATAGACTTTAAAAAAGAAATGACAGTAGAAGAAGCTTTAGAATTATGTAAAGAACATGATATAGAAGTAGAAGAACATCAACATAATGTAGGTCATATCATTAATCTATTCTTCGAAAAATATGTAGAAGAAACATTAATTCAACCAACATTCTTATATGGTCATCCAGTAGAAATTAGTCCACTTACAAAGAGAAATCCAGAAGACCCAAGATTCGTTGATAGATTTGAACTATTCATTGGTGGAAAAGAATTTGCAAATGCATATACTGAACTTAATGACCCAATTGATCAATTAGATAGATTTGAAAGTCAATTAAAAGAAAGAGAACTTGGAAATGATGAAGCTAATGATATAGATATGGACTTCGTTGAAGCTCTTGAATATGGTATGCCTCCAGCTGGTGGTATAGGATATGGAATTGATAGACTTGTAATGTTCTTTACTGAATCAGCAAGTATTAGAGACGTTATTTTATTCCCAACAATGAAAGAGAGAAAATAATGGCTAAAGTTGAAAAAAATAAAAAGATTGATAATGTTGTTGTTGAGAATGTAACAATTAAAAATATTAATATAGAGAAACCTAAAAATAGTGAAGGAAACTATATTTCAGGTATTATTGGAGCAATACTTGGTGGATTAGTAGCAAGTATACCTTGGATAATAATGTATGTATACCTAGAAATGATGTGGTCATTTATGGCTTTAATAATTGGTTATGGTGCATTTTTAGGATATAAAATGTTCAAAGGTAAAATGGATATTAAAGTGCCATACATAATTGGAATTATTTCTATATTAGTAATAATATTTACAACATTATATGTAATACCTTGTTTACTAATTATAAAAGAAGGCATTACACCTTCTTCAGAAGTATTATCATTCTTATATAGTGATACTGAGTTTAAAAGTGCTATAATACAAGATTTAATATTTGCATTACTATTTACAGTTTTAGGAGTAAGTGGAATATTTAAAACACTAAAAACTCAAGCACTAAATGGAGAAGAACTAACTCTTAAAAAGAAAAAAGAAGAGCCAAAGCAACAAGAGGAATCAAAAGAAGAAAAAACTAAAGAATCAAAAGTAAGTGAAAAATAGTTGAAAATTAATTAAAAAGTATTATAATCATATGTAGTAAAAAAGAAGGGGACTTATGAAAAAAATTATAATGCTTTTTATTTTATTAATCTTTACAGTATTTCTAGTGTTATTTAGTAAAACATACTTAAGAAAAAATGGTTTATTAAGGTTTCATGATTGGAATAACGTAGATAATCTTATGATAGTGGCACACCCAGATGATGAAACTTTATGGGGAAGCGAAGAATTAATAAATAATAGATACCTAGTAGTATGTATTACTTGTGGTACTAATAAAAAACGTGAGAAAGAAATTGAACAAGCACTTAAAATATCAAAAGATAGACTGATAGTTTTAGGCAAACCAGACAAAGTAAAAGGTAAAAGAAGTGACTGGAAACACTATAAAAAACAAATAGAACTAGAATTAAACTACGTAATGAAAAAGAAAAACTGGAACAACATCGTAACACATAATCCAGAAGGCGAATATGGACACATTCATCATAAAATGACAAATAAATTAGTTACAAAAGTTTATAACAAAAATCATAATGGGAATCTAAAATACTTTGGAAAATACTATTCAAAGAAAAGAATAGATCAAAATAAAGGTGCAAGAGAAATACCAGAAGATATATATGATACAAAAATGGAAATGATCGATGTTTATAAAAGTCAATCATTCATAAAAAATATGTTTAATCAAATGTATAAATATGAAAACTTAGTAAATGCTGAAGACTGGAAATAAATAATAAAAATTATGTCAAACTTTATTGATATAATTTTTTTTGTTTTGTATAATTGAAGAAGGTGAGGTAAGTGAAAGACGATAAATTAGTTAGATTTTTTAATGCAATAAATTTTAATAAAGATAATTTAAAATATTATGAAAATGCTTCTTTAAAAGAAGTACTTTTAAGACGCAAAAAAAATAGAATGACTATGATTATCAATATAGATTCACTTCCTCCAGTAGACGTTTTTAAAGAAACATATGAAAAAGGTAAAACTTTAGAAGGAGCAGACGAAGTAAGATTTAAATTTATAGTAGAAAATAACACTCTATTATTTAAAGAATACTTTGACTATTACTTTGATATTCTAGTTAGTAAATGCCCTATGTTAAACTGTATAGATAGAACTAAAATAACTTTTGATAATAATAAAATTAATGTAGAAGTCTTAAATCCAGCAGAATATAATAAAATTGAAGAGATAAAAGAAAAAATAGAAATATTTATGAGCGATATGGGATTTGATGACGTTGAAGTAACGGCTAATATAAATGAAACTGAAAGAGAAAAATTTAAACAAACATTAGATGTAGTAACAGAAAAAATAGTCAATAAAGAAACAAGAAAAACTATAAAAGGAAATCCTATCGCAGGAGAAGCATCCGAAATAAAGAATTTAATTACTAATGAAGATAGAGTAGTTTTAATAGCTAAAGTATTTGGTGTTGACTCTAAAAGTACTCAAAGTGGTTGGTTTATTATAACTCTTAAATTAACTGACTATACTGATAGTATTATGGCAAACATCTTCACTAAGAAACAAGAAGAATTTGACTATCTTCTTTCAAATATTAAGAAAGACAAATGGTATAAATTTAGAGGAAACATTAAATATAATCAAAGAAGTAACGATTATGAATTTGGTATAAACGATATAGAAACCTATGAAAAGAAAGAACAAAAACTAACAGATGACGCTGAAGTAAAAAGAGTAGAATTACATGCTCATACAATGATGAGCCAAATGGATGGACTTACTAAATTAGATTTGGGTGCACATACTTGTGAACTTGTAAGTAGAGCAATAGAAATGGGTTATAGAGGTGTAGCAATTACTGATCATAATGGTTGTCAAGCGTTTCCTATCGCATACGGAATAATACAAGGATACAATAAAAAACAAACTGATCCAGAAAAGAAATTTAAAGGTATTTATGGAACTGAACTTACTTTAGTAGATGATACAGTAGCTATAGTAGTAAGACCAACAGACCTAACTTTAGAAGACACAGCATTCGTAGTATACGATACAGAAACAACTGGTTTCAATGCTGCATCAGGCGATCAAATGATCGAAATAGGAGCTGTTAAAATACAAAATGGAGCAATCATAGATAGATTTGATGAATTTATTAATCCAGGAAGACATATACCAGATAAAATTACTGAACTTACTGAAATAACAGATGAAATGGTAAAAGATGCAGGCACCGAAGAAGAAGTAACAAAGAGATTCTTAGAGTGGACTGGAGACGCCCCAATGGTTGCTCATAACGCTAAATTCGATATTTCATTTATTGAAAGTGCTATGAGAAAATATAATTTAGGAGAATTTACAAATACAGTAATAGATACATTAGAATTATCTCGTGCACTAGACCAAGGATTCGCAAGACATAGTTTATCAGCATTAGTTAAAAGATATAACGTACCATTTGATGAAGAAAGTCACCATAGAGCAGATTACGATGCAGAAGGAACAGCATTAGTATTTCATAAAATGTGTCAAAAATTAATAGGTCAAAACTATGAAAAAATAAGTGATTTAGAAAGACTAATTAGTAAAGATGAAATATATAAATTTGGTAGAACCTATCACTTTAATGCAATTGCACTAAATAGAACTGGTCTTAAAAATATGTTCAAGATTATCTCTTTAGCAAATACAACATATCTATACAAGACACCAAGAATACTAAGAAGTAAACTAAATGAACTAAGAGAAGGCATCTTAATAGGTAGTGGCTGTTATGAATCAGAAGTATTTAAAGAAGCAAGAAGTAAAGATGGAGAGGAACTTACTAATATTATAAATTTCTATGATTATGTAGAAGTACAACCTCCAGAAGTATATGATCATTTAATACAAACAGGAGACTTTGCTAACTCATTTGAACTTAAAAATCATATTAAGAAAGTGATTGATGCTTCAAAAGCGGCAGGTAAAATAGTAGTAGCTACAGGAGATGTTCACCACTTTACAAGAGAAGATAAAATATATAGAGAAATTATAATAAATCAAAAAGTACCAGGAGGAGGAAGACATCCACTATCTAAAAGTAACATTACAAATATTCCATCTCAACACTTTAGAACAACTAATGAAATGCTAAATGATTTTGACTTCTTGGATAAAGACTTAGCATACGAAATAGTAGTAACTAATACTAATAAGATATGTGATATGGTCGGAGAATTTGAAGTTATTATTGATACAGGTGGTATTCCATTTAGTCCAAGAGTTAAAGCAGACGATGGACAAAGCTACCTAGATTGTCCAAGAGTCGTTACAGACCTAGTATTTGAAAAAGCAAAAGAATGGTATGGAGATCCACTACCTCATAATATAGAAGAACGTATCTCAAAAGAACTTTACGGAGATGCAATATTTAAGTACTGGAATGATAGAATTAAAGAAGAAAAACCAGATATTACAGAAGAAGATCTAGAAACAGAAACATTTAGTCGTCTTCATGAGACACTACTAGAAGGATTTGATAAAGTAAAAGAACTTATAGGTGAAAGTGTTAAAAACAAATGGACAGAAGAAGATGGAGAACTAAATGAGAAATCTCTAGCTAAAAAAGTTAAAAAAGAACTAGGTGGTATCATAGGTAGAGGTTTCGATCCAATATACTTAATCGCACAAAGACTAGTTAAACACTCTAATGATGAAGGATACTTAGTAGGATCAAGAGGTTCTGTAGGTAGTAGTTTTGTTGCTACAATGATGGGTATAACGGAAGTTAATCCACTTCCAGCGCACTATAGATGTGGTAAATGTAAAACAAGCATATTTATAGATGAAAACGGAGTTCCTTATGGTAAAGATTACTCAAGTGGTTTTGACCTTCCAGATAAACTATGTCCTAACTGTGGTGAAAAGATGATAAAAGATGGACAAGATATGCCATTTGCTACATTCTTAGGATTCAACGCAGACAAAGTACCAGATATAGACCTTAACTTTTCAGATCTAAACCAAGCATCAGCTCATGAATATACTAAAGTATTGTTCGGAGTAGATAATGTTTATAGAGCTGGAACAATAGGTACTGTCGCAGAAAAAACAGCATATGGATTTGTAAAAGGATACTTTGAAGATAAAGGTATCTTAGATAAAAGAAGTTGTGAAATAGAAAGACTTGCTATGGGATGTACAGGAGTTAAAAGAACAACAGGTCAACACCCAGGTGGTATAGTAGTTGTACCAGATTATATGGATGTATCAGATTTTACTCCATTCCAATTTCCAGCAGATGATGTTAATTCAGCATGGAGAACAACACACTTTGATTACCATGCAATAGATGCAGACTTACTAAAACTAGATATATTAGGTCACTCAGACCCAACACAATTAAGACTTATTCAAGATTTAAGTCACACAGACGTATCAAAAGTACCACTAGATGATAAAGATACAATGAGTATATTTACATCAACCAAAGTATTAGGTGTCACAAATGATGAAATAATGTGTCCAACAGGTACACTAGGAATTCCAGAATTTGGTACTTCATTTACAATAGGCATGGTCGCTGAAACAAAACCAACAACGTTTGCAGAACTTGTAAAACTTTCAGGTCTTTCTCATGGTACTGATGTTTGGTTAGGAAACGCAAGAGATTTATGTACACCAGATGCCGAAGGTAAAATACAAGTACCATTCAAAGACGTTATTGGATGTCGTGATGATATTATGGTATACCTAATGTATAAAGGAATGAAACCAATCAAAGCATTCAAAATAATGGAATTTGTTCGTAAAGGAAAAGCATCAAAAGATCCAGTTACATGGGAAGAACATAGAAAAACTATGGAAGAAGCAGGTATAGAAGAATGGTTCATAGAATCATGTCATAAAATAAAATACATGTTCCCTAAAGCACATGCAGCTGCATACGTAACAAGCGCATTTAGAATAGCTTGGTATAAAGTACATATGCCAGCATACTTCTACGCTTCATGGTACTCAACTAAAGCAACAGACTTTGATATAGAATCAATGATCAAAGGATATGATGCTATTAAGAATAAAATAATTGAAATTAAAAATAAAGGATACGATGCTACTAATAAAGAAGCAGGACAACAAGAATGTTTAAACGTTGCTCTAGAAATGGCCGCAAGACACATAAGAGTATCAGAATTTGATCTTTATAAATCAAAAGGTCTTACATTTGGAGTAGAAGATGATAAAACAATCATCCCACCATTCATAACAATAGATGGTCTTGGTGAAACAGTTGCTAAAAACATAGAAGCAGAAGCTAAAAAACGTCCATTTATAAGTATTGAAGACTTCCAAAGTAGATGCAAAGTATCACAAACTCTAATAGACAAAATGAGAGCAATGGGAATATTCAAAGGAATACCAGAAAGCTCACAACTAAGTTTATTTGACTTTTAAGAAGCTTAATTGCTTCTTTTATTTTGCAAGAAAAAAAGTGTTGTGATTATTATGTCTAACTATAATAATAGGAGGCTATAATATGAAAGAAAATCAAATGCACTTAATAAACAAAATGTTTAATAGTGAAACAATAAGAACTTATAGAATAAAGAGGAACAAAAGTACTATATAGTTAGTAATATAAAAAATGATTGAAATGGTACATAAAATATAGTATAATCATAAACAAGAGAAGTAGTTTAAGAGTGAGAACACTGTTATCAGAGGTTACGGTTGAACTCCGTACTCCCTAAAAGACGCTTAATTGTGTCTTTTTTAATTAGTTGGAAAATAAAATAGAATAGAAAATAAATATAATCTTATGCTATAATATTACCTGGTGGTTATATGAAAATTGTAGTTTTAGGAAGCAGTAGTAGTGGAAACTCAACTTTTGTTAATATTGATAATGTTAAATTTTTAATAGATGCAGGACTTCAATTTGGAAAACTAAAAGATGCACTTTATAGTATTAATGAACGCCCTGAAGATTTAGATTTCATTATTGTAACTCATGCTCACTCAGATCACGTTAAAAGTGTTCATTCATTTAATAGAGTTTATAATACTAAAATATATATTTCAATCGAGACACTAAATGAATATAGCAAAAAAGATTATATTAAAAACTATGAATTATTTGATGAACTAGATAATATTATGGGAATTAAGTTTACTAAAGTACCTATAAGTCATGATAAAAAAGGATTTGGATTTGTATTTGAAAAAGATAGCAAATCATTAGTATATATGACCGATACTGGCATGATACATTCAAGATATCATGAGAAAATGAAAAACAAAACAGTATACTTACTCGAAAGCAATCACGATGTAGAAATGGAAATGAATGGTAACAAGTTTGAATACATAAAATATAGAAATATAGGTGATGAAGGCCACTTATCAAATGAAGACTGTGCTAAATATTTAAATCACTTTATAGGACCAAATACTAAAGATATAATGTTAGTACACATTAGTGAAAATGATAACACATATGAAAAAGCATACGAAGTAAATAGAGAATCAATAGATCCAAACATTCCAATATATGTAGCATATAAAGATAAAATAAGTGAAACTATAGAGATATAACTAAAATATCTCTTTTTAATTGTTTATAAAATTTTAAAAATATAGTACAATAATAAAAGGTGAGGATTATGAAGAAAAGAGCAATTTTAATAGATGGAAATAACTTATTATTTAGAAGTTACTATGCAACTGCATACAATGGAAACTTAATGAAAAATAGTAAAGGATTCCCAACAAATGCATTATATGGATTTATTAATATGTTAAATAAAATAATTAATGAAGAAAATCCTGAATATATAATGGTAGCATTCGATAAAGGACATAACTTTAGACAAGATATGTATGATAACTATAAAGATGGTCGTATTGAAACACCACAAGATCTAAAAGTGCAATTTAAAGAAGCTAAGGAAATATGTACACTTCTTGGTATAAAGTATATTGAATGTGATAACTATGAAGCTGATGATATAATAGGTACATTCGCAAGAATGGCAGACGAAGATAAAAACTATAATGCAACTATCATAAGTAGTGATAAAGATTTACTACAACTAATTAGTGATGAAGTAAACGTAAAACTTTTAAAACAAAAAGACTACATAATGATGGATGAAAATAAGTTTATGGAAGTATATGGCATTAAACCTATTAGAATGATTGATCTAAAATCATTAATGGGAGATGCTAGTGATAACATACCAGGTGTTAAAGGAATAGGAGAGAAAACAGCACTTTCACTTCTTCAAAAATATGAAACGTTAGATGGAGTTTATAATCATTTAGATGATATAGGTGGTAAAACAAAAGAAAAACTAGAAAATGATAAAGACAATGCATACTTCTCATACAAACTAGCAACTATCTATAAAACAATAGATTTTGAATACACTTTTGATAGTATTAAATACTTAAAACCAAATACAGAAGCATTAATAGAAAAATATAAAGAACTAGAATTCAATTCATTCTTAAAGACTATTCCAATTAAAGTAGATAAAAAAGATGTAACTTATACTATAGTAAAAAGAAAAGTAGAAATCGAAGGTAAAAAAAGTCTTTATATAGAACTAGATAACACTAACTATAACAAAGCAAACTTCATAGGTGCTTCTATCTATGATGGAAAGAATGCATATTATTTTGATGAAGCAAGCCTACTTTTAAATAGAGACTTACTAAAAGATATATTAGTAACTTTTGATTACAAAAAGAACATAGTATTTTTAAACAAACTTGGCATCGAAACTCATACATCATTTGATACATTAATTGCTTCATACTTACTTGAATACAACGTTAAAGATGATGTTTCATATATAAGCACAACATATGGAATAGAAATACCTTACTATGACACAATTATTTCTAAGAAGAATCCACTTAGTGAAGAAGAAATAATCTCATCAATAGTAAAAAAATCTAAATTCTTATACGATACATACGAAGACTTCAATAACAAATTAAAAAATGAAAATCTTTATGATCTTTATATTAATATAGAGCACCCTCTAATAGAAGTACTATCTACTATGGAAATAAATGGTATAAGTGTAAGACCAAATGTAATAGAAGATTTATCAAAAGAATTAAAAGAAAGACTATTTATAATAGAAAATAAAATATATGAACTAGCTGGTGAAACATTTAATATAGGAAGCCCTAAACAACTAGGAGATATCCTTTATGAAAAGATTGGTCTTCCTAAAGGTAAAGGAAAGAACGCAACATCAACAGCTCACGATGTATTAATTAAATATAAAGATAAATTCCCAATTATAAATGAAATACTAGAATACAGAAACCTTTCTAAACTAGTAAGTACATACCTAGATACATTTAATAGTTATATTTTAGAAGATGGAAAGATACATACTATATATAAACAAACAGGTACACGTACTGGAAGACTATCATCAGTCGAACCAAATCTTCAGAATATACCTGTAAGAAGTGAAGAAGGAAAGAAGATTAGAAAAGCATTCATTCCAAGTACAAATGGATACCTTCTATCAAGCGATTACTCACAAATCGAATTAAGAGTACTTGCTCATATAAGTTCTTCTGATAGTCTTAAAAACGCATTTATTCATGGTGAAGATATACATACACATGTAGCTAGCGATATATTTGGTATAAGAGAAAGTGAAGTAACACCAAATCAAAGACGTACAGCTAAAGCAGTAATATTTGGTATAGTATATGGCATTAGTGGTTATGGACTAGGTGAAAACCTTGATATAAGTGCTAGTGAAGCAAAAAAATATATAGATAAATATCTAACTCTATACCCGGAAGTAAATAATTATATGAAAAATATTGTTGAAGAAGCAAAGAAAACTGGAGAAGTAAGAACTCTATTTAATAGAAAAAGAGAAATAGAAGAGTTAAAAAATACAAACTATATGATTAGAGCAATGGGTGAGAGAATGGCACTTAATACTCCAATACAAGGAACAGCTGCTGATATACTTAAAATGGCTATGGTAAAACTTCATAATATATTAAAAGAAAAGAACTTAAAAACTAAAATGTTATTACAAGTTCACGATGAATTAATATTCGATGTACCAGAAGATGAAATAGAAGAAGTAAAAGAAATAGTTAAGGATACTATGGAAAACATATATAAATTAGATGTACCACTAAAAGTAGAAATAAACTATGGAAAAGACTGGTATGAAGCAAAATAAAAGTGACTTAAAAAGTCACTTTTTAACTGGTATATTTTTAATCTCTTTATCCATTATGTCACACATTATCATAGAGTAAATACTACTAACTCTTTTTTCTATTTCTAAAGTTTTATAACTAGTATCAAACTTATTAAGTATTTTTACATTCATATTGTCTTTAATACTATTTAAATGTTTTTTACCAATATTATCAAATCCAAGTATTCTTATATATTCTATATTCTTAGTTTGATCTCTCTCATCCTTAGTAAATGAACAAAGTATATGGTTAAGCATCCTAGATATTTTATTATAAGTATATCTCTTAGTCTTAATATTTTGAATTAACTCTTCAAGACTATTAGATTTATCTATAGAATTTCTAATTCTAGTACTTAGTCCTTCATCTACATCTAAATATTTTTCTAAATTACTTTCAGAATTTATTTTGTATTTTAAAAATTCAAAATACTTATTATTAAGTTTAATATCTTTTAATTTTAAATACACATCGTTTGGTACATAATCTTTAATATCAATACCATTACTAATCTTATTTCTAACGTTAGATGCTGAAATAATACTATCATTAGATTCTATATCATGAAAATCATTAGTTCTTTTTATATTAAATATTTCTATATTATATTGATTCTTAATTATCTCTTTTATATAACTCAAAGCAAGTAAATCATTAGGTTCAGTTATTTCTATATCTATAAGTTTCTTTAATGCTTTATTTAAAGCAGTAGGGTAGTTAACACCAGAGTCTAACTCTTCTTTTACGATTTTCTCATATTTTGGATCATTTAATTGAGTTACTGCACATTTCTTTATATCACCAATACTATCTCTTTCAGTACCAAAACATATAGTATCTACTTTTAAATAATTAAGTATCTTTATAGCAGCACTAGCAAATATATCACTACTTTGAGTACTATAAACATAAGGAAGTTCAACTACTAAATTAACTCCATTATTAAGAGCGACTTCTGCTTTATCAAATTTATTAAGCACTGAAGTGTCTCCTCTTTGAGTAAATGATGAAGAGCAAACAACTATAATAGTTGAGTCTTTATACTTTTCTCTTATTTTATCTATTTGATACTTGTGTCCATTATGAAATGGATTATATTCAGCAACTATACCAATTACTTTATTCATGACTTTCCCTTTCTATCTTTCTAACTAAATTCTTAACTGATCTTATTATTCTTGCTTCACTAAACATTATATCAGGATATGAGTATAGCATCTTAAATCCATTAAATTCTCCAAGCATACCTTTATCATTAGAAGCATCTCCTATAGTATAGATATCCTCTTTTCTTATTCCCTCAATACCACTTACTACATATATACCATCTTTTTTATCAAGTTCTTCTTTAAATATAATTACATTCATAAAAGAAAAACTATTTAAAAAAGCAATTTCTTCTCTTACCATTCTTGCATCTAAAGAATTCTTAAATTTTAAAGTACAAACTATTTCACATACATTATTATAGTCACTTGTACTTCTTCCATAAGCGTCATGCAATTCTACGCTTTTAACAAATCCAAAGTGTTGAAGATATTTAAGTGTTTTTCTAACAGCCTCTATTAATAAAGTATTTTGAAATAATATATTATCTTTATGATCAAACACTATACTACCATTACTACATATTAGATAGTTATATGGTATATGATATTTAGTAATCTCTTTTTTTATTGATTCATAATTTCTTCCAGTTGCGAATGCAAATATATTACCATTTTCCATAAACCTTTTAACAGCATTTATATTTTTATTAATTTTAGATAGTCTATTATCTTCATTAAAAGTACCATCATAATCACTAACTAATAGTTTCATAGAGTATCCCTCTCATACAAAAATTATAACAAAATACTAATAATTATACAAATTTTATAACAAAATATTAAAATTCTCTTGATATTTTCATCTTTTTATGAGAAAATACTTTAGCGAAGTGAAAAAGATATATTTTTACGACCTGATATAAAAGGAGGAATAAAAATGAGATTAGACATTACTTTATTTGGTGCTTTACCATTTAGAAGAATTAGTAAAACTGCTAAAAGACAAAGAAGAACACATTTAAAGAAAACTGCTCCAACAGTTACTACTTGTACTAATTGTGGTGCTGTAGTTGCTCCTCATAGAGCTTGCACAAAATGTGGTTATTACAAAGGTAAAGAAGCTATCAAAGTTACTAAAGAAGAAACAAAGTAGTCAACTAATGTTGGCTTTTTTTGTTATCTTATGTTATACTTCTTTTAGGATGGTGAGTAAATGAATAACGTAGTAGAAGCTATAATAGAAATTCCTTATAGAAGTAGAAATAAATTTGAGATAAAAAATGGTAAGATTAAATTAGATAGAGTTTTATATTCAGCTATGGCTTATCCAGCAGAATATGGATTTATTGATAATACACTTGCAAACGATGGAGACCCTTTAGATATATTAGTTATCGGAACAGAACCAACTTATCCAGGATGTATTATTCCAGCAAGAGTAGTTGGATGCTTAAAATTAATTGATAATGGTTTTGAAGATTATAAAATCATTTCAGTAGTAGACGTAGATCCAAGATATAATGAAATAAACGAGCTTAAAGACTTATCTGAATTTATTCTAGAAGAAATTAAAAACTTCTTTGAAAATTATAAATCACTTCAAAATATTAAAGTAGAAGTAGGAAAGTACTATAATAAAGAAGAAGCTTTAAAAGTTATAGAAGAATCTATAAAAAGATATAAAGGTGAAACTAAATAGAAGTTTAATACTTCTTTTTTTATGCTTGAAATCATAAAAAAGTTGCATATCAAAAGAGAATATGTTATAATATAACACGATTTTTATAAGGGGTGAAATTATGGCGACAAAAGAAGAAAAATTTAAAATGATACAAGAATATGCTGATTCAACATTTCTAGTAGGAAAATCTAATCAATTAAAGAATTGTAGAAATCTAGCAAAATTTTTACAAGCTAAAAAAATATCTTTAACAATAGATGACACTAATGATTTAATTAAGGATTCATTATCTTTAAAAGAAATGTTAGATACCATCTTAGATATAGAAGGTATTATGGATATAGTAGGTAATGATACTATTGGAGCAATGATTACATCATATTCTATGCTTACTGGTAAAGAAATAAAAGAAAAAGAAGTAGCAGAAGAAGTAGAAGAAGTTAAACCAGCAGGAGAATTAGATCTTAGTTATGATACTTTGGCTTATGTAGATAATGTAAGAATGTATTTAAGAGAACTTGATATGCCACTTTTAACACATGAAGAAGAACTTGAAATAGGTAAGAGAGTTGCTGAGGGTGATGAAGAAGCAGCAAAAATATTAGCAGAACGTAATCTTCGTTTAGTTGTTTCGATTGCTAAACGTTATGTAGGACGTGGACTTCCAATGCTAGATTTAATTCAAGAAGGAAATATAGGTCTTATGAAAGCAGTTGAAAAATTCGACTATACCAAAGGATATAAATTCAGTACTTATTCTACTTGGTGGATTCGTCAAGCAATGACAAGAGCAATAGCTGATAAATCAAGAGTTATAAGAATACCAGTACATTTACATGAAGAAGTCCAAAAGGTTAAAAAAGTTATAGAAAGATATGAAAAAGAATATGGAACTGAACCAACTTCACAAGATATAGCTGATGTATTAGATATGTCTAGAGAAAGAGTAGAAGAAATACAAAAAGTAATAGCAAGTAATCCTGTATCTTTATCTACTCCAGTAAAAGGAACCGGTTCTGAACCAGAAGATACAGAACTAGGAGATATGATAGAAGATCCAAATACAAGAGATCAAGATTATTCAGATAAATTATTCTACGAAGACTTTAAAAAAATAGTATTTAATGGTGGAATATTAACAGATCGTGAAGCACTAGTAATTGCATTAAGATTTGGTTTTGATGATGGAAGAGTACATACCCTAGAAGAAATAGGTCAACAACTTCATGTAACTCGTGAAAGAATTAGACAAATAGAAGCAAAAGCAATAAGAAAATTAAGACATAATAGAGGTGTTAAAGCATTCGATCCAAAGAGTCCAGAATCAGGTATGAAATTACAATTCGTTAAATCAAAAAACTGCTAAGAAAAGAAATAAAATATACCAGTTAATATTTTAAAATATAATTTTTTTTTAAAAAGAATAAGTGAAAACGATAGAGGACTAAAATAGTTCTCTTTTATTATACAAACAATTGTATTTTATGACTTAATTTGTTAAAATATTTCTTATGGAAAGAGATAAGATTAAAAATTTTTGTATAATAGCTCATATAGATCATGGCAAGAGTACTCTAGCAGACAGAATACTTGATATTTGTCATGCAGTAACTGAAAGAGAAAAGAAAGATCAAATACTAGACTCTATGGATCTTGAAAGAGAAAGAGGAATCACTATTAAATTAAATGCAGTAGAACTTAAATATAAAGGTTATACTCTTCATTTAATAGATACTCCAGGACACGTAGACTTTAGTTATGAAGTAAGTAGAAGTTTAGCTGCCTGTGAAGGAGCAATTCTAGTAGTAGATGCAACTCAAGGTATAGAAGCTCAAACACTTGCTAATCTTTACCTAGCTTTAGAAGCAGACTTGAAAATAATGCCAGTTATTAATAAAATAGATTTACCAAATGCAAACCCAGAAAAAGTAAAAGATGAACTTGTTAAAACAATAGGATTTGATAGAGATGAAATAATTTGTTGTTCAGGTAAAACTGGTGAAGGAGTAGATAAGTTATTAGATGCAGTAATTGAAAGAGTACCAAGTCCAAAAAGCGATAGTAATAAACTAAGAGCATTAATATTTGATAGCTACTTTGATCCATATAAAGGAGTAGTTATTCTTATTAGAATAATGGATGGTATTGTAAAAGTTGGAGATAAAATAAGATTTATAAATTCAAATGCAACTTATGAAGTATTAGAACTAGGTAAACACACTCCACACGAAATTAAAAAGAATAGTTTAAGTGCTGGTGAAGTAGGCTTTTTAAGTGCATCTATTAAAAGTATTACTGAAGTAGAAGTAGGAGATACAATATGTCTAGATGGAGAAACAGTAGAAGCACTACCTGGTTATAAACCAATGAAACCAATGGTATTTTCAGGAATATATCCAATTGAATCATCAAAGTATCCTGATTTAAAAGAAGCATTATTAAAACTTAAACTAAGTGATGCATCCCTTACATTTGAACCGGAAACATCAATAGCATTAGGTTTTGGATTTAGATGTGGTTTTCTAGGACTTCTTCATATGGAAATCATACAAGAAAGAATAGAAAGAGAATTTGGAATAGATATAATTGCAACTAGTCCATCAGTTATATATGAAGTTATTTTAAACGATGGAAGCAGCATATCTATAGATTCCCCATCTAAAATGCCAGATCCATCAAAAATATCAAAAGTATTAGAACCATTTGTAAGAGCTAATATATATGTACCAAGTGAATACGTAGGTCCAATAATGGAATTATGCCAAGATAAAAGAGGAATCTATAAAAACATGTCATATTTAGATGAAACAAGAGTAAACATAACTTATGAGTTACCTCTATCAGAAATAGTATATGATTTCTTTGATAAATTAAAGAGTTACACTAAAGGCTACGCATCATTTGATTACGAATTTATAGGTAATAGAGAAAGTAAACTAGTTAAAATGGATATACTTTTAAATGGAGATATAATTGATGCATTAAGTCTAATAGTTCATAAAGACTTCGCGTATAAACGTGGAAAAATAATATGTGAAAACTTAAAAAAGATCATACCAAGACAAATGTTTCAAGTACCAATACAAGCATGTATAGGATCAAAAGTAATAGCCCGTGAAGATATATCAGCTATGAAAAAGAATGTACTTGCTAAATGTTATGGTGGAGACGTATCAAGAAAAAGAAAACTTCTTGAAAAACAAAAAGAAGGTAAAAAAAGAATGAAACAAGTAGGTAGTGTATCAATACCTCAAGAAGCATTCTTGACAATACTTAGTACAGACGAAAGAGAATAATTATTGAAAGAAAGTAAGAGTATCATTGTATGAAGAACTTCTATCTTCATGTGGTACTTTACTTTCTTTTATTTCATCTAATAAAGGATCTTCGCTTTTTTTAAAAATACTCTTTTCTCTAAGTAAATATGGCTTGACTTCTTTGTATACTGGAATAGACTTCTTAATAACACCTAATGTTTTATTAGCAGTACTAGCTATACTTGATATATTTATTTTCTTAAAAATAGATAAAAGTTCAGTATTCATACGATCACCTATAATATTATATTAAATTAATTAAAAAAAGTTATAAAAGATGTTTTTATTTAAAAAATTATATGTTATAATCAATGTATAGTAGAGTAAGAAGGAAAGATTAGTATGGCTAAAAAAGGTACAATTAAAAATAAAAAAACCGTTAAACAAACTAAATCTAAAACAAATAAAAAGTCATCTTTTAATATAATGGCAGTGCCTAAAACAATAATCACTGAAATAATTGCACTAATAAGAAGTATAGGCATAGGTGTATTTGGAACTTTTGATATAATAATATCTTTTATTGTGTCATTCTTTAGTTACTTAATATGGGGTATAATAAATATAGTAGAATGTATATGGGATTATTTCTTTAAGAGAATATGGCTAGAAATATTTGCATTATCTACAGCACTTTATGAGGGTGTAAGGTACACTTTCTCAATTATATTTTATGATTTTCCATTATTTGTATACGATAAATGTAGTAAGGTTGTATACGATGCTTATACACGTATAAAAAGAAGAATAGAGATACTAAAAGATATAGCTAAAAAAGAAAAGGCAGAAGAAACCAAAACATTTAGTCAAAAAGTTCAAGAATATATTAAAGATAAATATGATAACTTATCATTTGTTAAAGCTGCTCGTGAAAGAAAAGAAGCAAGTCTTATTATAATGACAGTAAATCCTAATGGCGATGATGCTGTTAGATCAGAAGTAAAACAAACATATAGATATTTAGCAAAAAATAAAGATGGAAAATTAGTAAAGGGTTATTTCGCAGCTCTTTCTAAATTAGATGTTTATTCATATTTAATAGATGAAGGAATGACTGTTTATGAAATTGAAACAAACTGGGCAATCAATTTCTTCCATACTGAATCATCTAGTTTAAAGAAAAAAATGAAAACCAAAGACTTAATATTCTGGTTAGCCCAATTATCTACTTATATAAAAGCAGGTATTCCACTTACTGACGCAGTTAAAGTCTTAGCAGAACAAGATAAAAGAAAAAGATATAAATCTGTTTATGATGCAGTTATTTATGAACTAACAATGGGTGAAACATTCTCAGAAGCATTAAATAAACAAGGAAATGTATTCCCTGCGTTATTAATAAATATGATTAAAAGTGCAGAAATGATTGGTAATATAGAAGGTACACTCGATGAAATGAGTGCATATTACCAAGAAGTTGAAGATACAAAAAGAGCAGTTGTTAGTGCTCTTGCATATCCATGTATAGTACTTGTTTTCGCAATTGTAATAGTTATATTCATGCTTACATATATAGTTCCACAATTTGTAGATGTATATGAATCAATGAATGCAGAACTTAACCAAGTAACAATAATTACACTTAATATATCAGCATTCTTGCAAAATGAATACATGAAAATAATTGAGGTAATACTTGCAATTGTAGTAATTTATACATATCTATATAAGAAAGTTAAAGCATTTAGAGCAATGATGCAACACATATTTATGAAATTACCAATAGTAGGAGATTTAATAATATATAAAGAAATTGCATTATTTGCTCGTACATTTGCAACACTAAATAAAAACAATATACTTCTTACAGATAGTATTGATATTTTAGGAAAAATAACTTCAAATGAGATTTATAAAAGTATAATGTATAGAACAATAAACAACCTATTAAAAGGTGAAAAAATGAGTGAAACGTTCAAAGATAACTGGGCAGTACCTCAAGTAGCATACTATATGATACTTACAGGTGAATCTACAGGTGAACTTGCAACAATGCTTGATAAAGTAGGTGACTATTATCAAAAAATGCAAAGAAACTCAGTAAATATGATTAAAACATTTATAGAACCAATTATGATTATATTCTTAGCAGTAATAGTTGGCTTCATATTAGTAGCAATAGTAGTACCAATGTTTGGTATGTATTCAACTTTAAGTTAGGGGGATAAATTATGCAAATAGAAATAATGATTTTAATGACAGTGCTAGGTGCTGTTATGGGTAGCTTTTTAGGATGCATGGGATATAGAATTCCAAATAAAGTAAAAGCTACCTCACCTAGAAGCTTTTGTAATGATTGTGGCAAAACATTAAAATGGTATATGAATATTCCAATATTATCATATATATTCTTAAAAGGAAGATGCGCTTATTGTAAAAAACCAATTAACTTTATTTATCCATTCGTAGAAATGGTAAGTGCATTATTATTCTTATGTAATTATCTAATGTATGATTTTACATTTAATTTTTGGATAGCAACGATATTAACTTGTGCATTAATGGTAACAATAATTAGTGATTTTCTATACTATTACATATCAGATAGGGTATTAATAATATCTGGAATTTCTATTATTATAACTTTATGTGTATGTTTAGAAATGAGTGAAGTATTTAAACATATTATTGCCTCAGCCTTACTATTTGCTATAATGTACGGTCTTAAATTGCTTGGAAACTATATGTTCAAAAAAGAATCTCTTGGAGATGGAGACATTAAATTAATGGCAATAATTGCATTAGCACTAGGAGCGATAAACAGTTTTGTGGCATTATTTATAGGCTCAGTAGTTGGTCTTATTTTCTCATTTATAATTAGTAAGAAAAATAAGGATGGCATTATTCCATTTGGACCATTTCTACTTATAGGAGCAATAATAACATTATATTTTTCAAATATAATAACACCATTAATAACAAAATACTTAATATTTTAAAATAAAAGATATTCTTTAAAGAATATCTTTTTTATTAATTATGAACTAACACCTTAGTTCCAGCACTTACATTGTCATATATTGTTTTAGCAGCATCATGAGGCATATTAACGCAACCATGACTACCACTATTGTAATGTATATCTCCACCAAACTCGCTTCTCCATGCAGCATCATGTAATCCAATTCCACCATCAAAAGGCATCCAATAATATACGTGACTATTGTATCCTGGACCTTTTAAATAAGTGTCATAAGTTTTATATTTAATAGGGAAATATCCAATACGAGTAGGAGTGCTATCTTTACCTGTAACACATAATGTAGTTAATATAACACCTTTATCTTTATATAATTTAACAGTTTGATCACTAATATCAACTTCAACATACATATCAGGCAATACTTCTAATTTATTAGATTCAATAAATCCATATTGTAAATCTTCTGTTTGTACATAATCATAATTACCATCAGTACTAATTCTAAGCACTTTTTGATATTTATCTATCTTTTCTAATTCTTGTTTATCATCGGTTTTTTTATCATAAAGAGAAGCATCTTCTTTTAAATAAGCAAAATCATTAGTATTTATAGTTTCACTCTCATTAGGAAGATCAATAGGGTTTTGAGTAGGAATATTGTTTTCTTTATTCTTTGGTTCATTTATTGTGTCATCATCAGGTTCTTTTATTTGATGTTCCATTTCCTCGCCATTTGGCTCAATTATTGTATCATCATCAGGTTCTTTTAATTGGTGTTCCATTTCTTTTTTTTTAGTGTCATCAGGAACGGGTTCAGATTTTGATATATCGTCATCATTAATTATTATTGATGGTTCATTATTACTTGTGCAAGCACTAAGTCCATATCCAAAACCTAAAGATGAGGCTAAAATTAAAGCACCAGCTAACAATTTACTTCCTTTTTTAATTTCATAAGAATCATAGCTTTCTTCTTTAATTTCTTCTTTTTTAACAGTACTACGACTTTTTACATTAGTTTTTGCTTTTACATTATATTTAGATAATAAATCTGATTCGAAGCGTAAAAATTCTTGATGCGCTTCATTGTATTTTTTTCCACCAGTTTTTGATAAACTAGAGCATTTTTCATACATAGAAACATATTTATCATAATCTTCTTTAACTTCACTATATTTAATATTAAAACTATGTGCTTTTAACGTAACACTATTAAGTTCACTTACTTCAGCATCATTAGCTTTCATTTCAGTATGTTTTTTAATAAGACCATTTACATTATTTGCATATAAATGCATTTTCTTTCTTAATACTCTAACTAAATCATTATTCATATTCATTCCCCCATATATATGTATAAATTATATCACAAATGATACAAAAAGTCAATTTTTCTTATAACTGCGAAATAATAGTGTTTATGTAATTATAAGATCAAGCGCTCTTAACACGCATAAAAATACAATGCAGAATTAAGTTAACTATTTACAAACATAAATGCTAGTGTTATAATTAACTCATTCAAAACAAATGAGGAAGACGTTATATAATGAATTTTATAGAGAACTAGTGGCTGGTGGAAACTAGGAAATGAAGTTATATATAGATCACTTCTGATGTTACCTATGGATAAGATAGGTACGCAAATATTGCGTTAAAATAATTAAGTTAATAAGAGGGATGGTACCGTCTATTTATAGACTCCTTGGTAACCATTCTTTTTTTATAGGAGGGAAAAAGTATGAAAGATTTTGAAAGTTTAAGAAACAAATCAGTAGAAGAAAATGATGCAGAACTTATTAATTTTTGGAAGAAAGATGATATCTTAAACAAATCAATAGAAAATAGAAGTAAAAATTCAAATTATGTTTTCTATGATGGACCAGCAACTGCTAATGGTAATCCAGGGCTTCATCACATGATTGCCAAATTTCTTAAAGATACGTTCTGTAAGTATCAAACTATGAAAGGTAACAAAGTAATTAGAAAAATAGGTTGGGATACTCATGGTTTACCAGTAGAAGTACAAGTAGAAAAAGAACTACACTTCGATGGCAAAAAAGATATAGAAAAGTATGGTATTGAAAAATTTAATCAAAAATGTAAGGAATCAGTATGGACTAACGTAGATGCATTTAATAGACTTACTGATGAAATGGGACAACTAATTGATTTAGAGCATCCATATATTACATACGATAATAATTACATTGAAACTGAATGGTATATCTTAAAGAAATTCTTTGATGAAGGATTATTCTATGAAGGAGTTAAAATCGTACCATGGTGTCCTAGATGTGGAACAGGGCTTGCATCTCATGAAGTAGCTCAAGGTTATGAAAATGTTACTGCCAATACTGTAATAGTTCCATTTAAGAAAAAAGATAGTGATGAATACTTCTTAGTATGGACAACAACTCCATGGACATTAATTGCAAATTTAGCACTTTGTGTTAACCCTAAAGAAGATTATGTAACCGTATCAAGCAAAGGATATAAATTTATTCTTGCTGAAAAATTAGTTTCATCAGTTTTAGGGGAAGATTACGAAATCTTAGAAAGATACAAAGGTAAAGATTTAGAATATACTGAATATGAGCAATTAATGCCATTTATAGATGTTAAAGGTAAATCTTTCTTCGTACTTTGTGATAAATACGTTACTACTGAAGATGGTACTGGTGTAGTACATATTGCTCCAGCATTTGGACAAGACGATGCTAACGTATGCAAAAAATATCACATTGCAGTAGTAAATCCAGTCGGAGAAGATGGAAAATACACAGAAGGTCCATGGAAAGGACAAGATGTATTTGAAGTAGATGAAGTAGTAATTAAATGGTTAAAAGAAAATGATAAACTATTTAAGAAAATAAAAATGGATCACGATTATCCACACTGCTGGAGATGTCATCACCCATTACTATACTATTCAAGACCAAGTTATTATTTAGAAATAACTAAAATCAAAGATAAAATTATCAAAGCAAATAAAACAGTTAATTGGTTTCCATCATTCGTTGGTGAAAAGAGATTTGGAAACTGGCTTGAAAATTTAAATGATTGGGCTATCTCAAGAAATAGATATTGGGGAACACCACTTCCATTGTGGAGATGCGAATGTGGTCATATGGAAATGATCGGAAGTAGAGAAGAGCTAGCAGAAAAAGCAACTACTAAAGTGGATCCAAAAACTATAGATTTACATAGACCATACGTAGATGACATTCATATTAAATGCCCAGATTGTGGTAAAGAAATGTCTAGATGCGAAGAAGTAATAGATTGCTGGTTTGATAGTGGTTCAATGCCATTTGCTCAATATCATTATCCATTTGAGAATAAAACTCTATGGAAGAGCCAATTCCCAGCTGACTTCATTTCAGAAGGAATTGATCAAACAAGAGGTTGGTTCTATTCACTAATCGTAATAAGTGTATTCTTAACAGGTAAGAGCCCGTACAAAAATGTATTAGTTAATGAATTATTACTAGATAAAAATGGACAAAAGATGCACAAATCAAAAGGAAATTCAATCGAACCATTCTCATTAATTCATAAATATGGAGCAGACCCAATCAGATGGTATATAGCTTATGCTTCACCTGTATGGACTCCACTTAAATTTGACGAAGATGGTGTTAAAGAAGCAAACTCTAAACTATTTAGTACACTTAAAAACACTTATACATTCTTCGCAATGTATGCTAATGCTGATAAATTATCAACTGAAGACTTCGATATAAGCAATGATAAATTAGATCAAATAGATTATTGGCTACTATCTAAATATAATAATTTAGTTAAAAATGTAACTAACTATATGGATAAATATGATCTAAATAAAACAGTTCATTTAATTCAAGACTTTGTATGTGATGATTTAAGTAATTGGTATATTAGACGTAATAGACGTAGATTCTGGGAAAGTGAACTTACTGATTCTAAGAAAGCAGTATATAAAACTACATATGATGTATTAGTTGGTGTATGTAAATTAATAGCTCCAATTAGTCCATTCTTAAGTGAAGAAATCTATCAAAAACTAACTGGAGAAGAAAGTGTTCATTTAGCTAATTACCCAGTTTGTGATGAATCATTAATAGATGAAAAATTAGAAGAAAAGATGGATTTAGTAATAGAACTAATTAGTTACACTAGAAACATTCGTGAAGAAGCTAAAATCAAAGTACGTCAACCAATCAAAGAAGTAATATTTGAAGAAAAATATAAAGAATTAGTTGGTGAATTTGAAAGTCTATTTAAAGAAGAACTTAATGTTAAAGAAGTTAACTGGACTAAAGACTTATCTAAATATTTAACTATCTCTTATAAACCAAACTTTAAAGAAGTAGGAAAAGTATTTGGAAGTAATATTAAAGCATTCACTGATTATTTAAATAATATTAGCAATGAAGATTCTAAAAAATTAGAAGAAGGAAAACTAACTATTACATTAAATGATACTGAATATAATGTTGACTCAAGTTATGTATTAAAAACAGTTAATGCAACTGAAGGATACAAAGCAGTAATGCTAAATTATAAGACAGTTATTATAAATACAACTCTTGATCAAGATTTAATTAACGAAGGTTTAGCTCGTGAAATAGTATCTAAAGTACAAAACTTAAGAAAAACAAGTGGATTTGATATTTCAGACAGAATAGATATGAAATATAATGGACCTAAAGAAATAAAAGATGCATTAAATGAATTCAAGAGTTATATTATGGATGAAGTATTAGCTCTTACTCTAACTGAAGATGAAAGTGCATCTGAAGAATTAAAGATAAATGATTATATTATGAAAGTATCTATCAAACAAGTTAAATAACATAAGCACTAGAAATAGTGCTTTTAATTTGGTATAATATACCTAACCAATTATTATTGGTTATATATCAAAGATTAATCTAGTATTAGGAGATATATAAAAGAAAATATTTAAAATATTTAATCTTTAAGAAGGAGAAATTGATTACCAAAATTATATAATTTTTATTAAAAAACTATACAAAAAGGAAAGGTAAGAAATGAAAGTGAAAGTTATAGTTGTTAAAACTATAGAAGATTTAGAAAGAATTAAAGGATTAAAGAGTGATAAGGTTGTTGTTATATTAAATAATGATTTAGATTTAAAGGATATTAAAAATTTTAAAAGCATTAATTTAAGTGATACTAGTGTAATAATATATGGAAGAGGACATACTATTAAAAATTTAAACATCGACGGAGAAGATACTGTAGGTATGTTTAGCGAAACAAAAGATTTATATGTTAGAGATGTAGTCTTCGATCATGCAAACATAAATGGAAAGTGTGAAGTAGGAATGTTGGCAGGGCATGTAAATGGAAATTTAGATGTTAAAGGATCACTATTCCATGGTAAAGTAACAGGAGAATCTTTTGTAGGAGCAGTATGCGGAACAGCAGAATCTACAAAATTAGAAAGCGTAGATTTATTTGCTGAAATAAAAGGTGAAGAATTAACTGGTAGTGTTGTAGGTCTTACAAGAAATTATAAAAGTAAAAGAATAGGTAATTTTACAACATTAGATGTAACTACTCATGAAGGAGAAAAAGAATATGGAGTTGTTACAGGAAGAATATTAAAAAAATAATTAAATATTATTATTACGAATAAATTCACGGAGCATTTTTATAAGTGCTCTTTTTTCTATTCTTGAAACATAGCTTCTAGATATATGTAACTTACGAGCAATTTCTTTTTGTGTTTTTAAAGGTGTATTTAAAAGCCCATAACGCATTTTAATAATATCTAGTTCTCTTGTACTAAGTACATTTAAATATTTAGTTAAGTTCCTTATATCATCTTTATATTCAGTTATTTTATCTAAACTTTCAGTATGCTCTTCAAGTACATCTATAAGAGTAATGTCCCCTCCATCCTTATCGTGAGCAATAACATCATTTAAACTAATATTATTGTTATATTTCTTATTGCTACGAAAATACATAAGTATTTCATTTTCAGCACACTTAGCAGCATAAGTAGTAAGCTTAACACCTTTACTAGGTCTATAAGAATCAATTCCTTTTATAAGTCCTATAGTACCTATACTTATTAAATCATCTGCGCTAGTTCCCTTAGTTTCATACTTTTTAACTATATGAGCAACTAATCTTAAATTATGAGTTATAAGTTCACTACGAGCGTCTTTATCTCCTTCTAAGTGTTTTTTAATATAAAAATCTTCCTCTTCACTACTTAAAGGATCATCAAATACATTAAGACTATAACTAGTAGTAAATACCATTATATTTTTTATAAAATTTTTTATTTTTTCTAACATAAAATCACCTAATTAATAATATGTAAAGCGAACAAATATTATGAAATATCTTAAAACTTAGGTAAATAAAGACCTAATGTTTTTTAATACGAAAAAATTAAAAATTTTAAATGTAAACCACATCTATTTTTTATAAAAATTTAATCAAAAAACATTTACAAAATATTATATTGATGCTATCCTTAAGGTGGTTATAAAAATATAACGGTGAAGGTGAGGTAATTAATGGAAAAGGATTTTTTAGATGACATTGTTGTTGTCAAAAGAAGCGGTCAGAGGGTTAGCTTTAATGATGCTAAAATTGCTTTAGCTGTTAAGAAAGGTTTTGATAGCGTATATGAAGAATACGACGAAAAGAACGTTTATAAGGTTAAAGAAAAAGTTTTAGATCAGATTAGAAAAGAATATAAAGATAGAAAGACTATTGGAGTTGAAGATGTATCTGATGTTATTGAAGAAGTTTTACAAAAACTAAAATATAACGAAGTTTATGAATCTTTCAAAAATTATAGAGAAAGAAGAGATGCATCAAGAGAAGCATTCGTAGTAAAACAACAACATAAGTTTGTTAAAGCTATTGAATCTTTAGGATTAAAATCAGCTACTGAAGAAAATGCTAAACGTGAAAATGCTAATGTAGATGGTGATGGTCCAATGGGAACTATGCTTCATTTTGGTTCTACAGTATCAAGAGAATTTGCTAAAGCATATTTGATGGATGCTAAATATAGTAGAGCTCATGACGAAGGAGCAATTCATATTCATGATTTAGATTTCTGGGCAATGGGTACAACTACTTGTATGCAAATAGATTTAAATAAATTATTTAAAAATGGATTCTCAACAGGACATGGATACTTAAGAACACCAAACAGCATTGGAAGTTATTCAGCACTTGCTGCTATTGCAATTCAAGCTAATCAAAATGAACAACACGGAGGACAAAGTATTCCAGCATTTGATTATTACATGGCTCCAGGAGTTTTAAAAACATTCAAAAAAGAATTTAAACAAGCAATATATAATTATTTAGAATTTGAAGGTTTTAAAGAACTAATCAATTTTAATAAAGTAACAGATATTATAGATAAATTAGATTCTATAGAGTTTGATTTAAGTATTTTTGAAGAATTCACTTCAAAAAGTACAAGACTTAAAGAAATATTCGAAGGATCTTATGAAAATGCTATGAAGAGAACTGATAGAGCTACATATCAAGCTATGGAAGCATTTATTCATAATTTAAATACAATGCATAGTAGAGCAGGAGCTCAAGTTCCATTTAGTTCAATTAACTTTGGTACTGATACAAGTCCAGAAGGAAGAATGGTTATTAAAAATTATTTACTTGCTACTGAGTCAGGCCTAGGACATGGAGAAACTCCAATATTCCCAATTTCAATATTTAAAGTTAAAGAAGGAGTAAACTATAATAAAGAAGATAAAAACTACGATTTATTTAGATTATCTTGTAGAGTATCTGCTAAAAGATTATTCCCTAACTTCTCATTTATAGATGCACCATATAACAAGAAATATTATGTAGAAGGTGACTATAACACTGAAGTTGGATATATGGGATGTAGAACAAGAGTTTTAGCTAATGTTTGTGGTCCATCAGTTACACCAGGACGTGGAAATTTAAGTTTCACATCAATCAACTTACCAAGATTAGGTATCAAGCATGGAATTGCTTTAGGTGAAAGAGATAAAGCTGATATGAAAGCATTCTATAAAGAATTAGATGAAACTATGGATTTGGTAAAAGGACAATTACTTCAAAGATTTGAATGTCAATGTTCTAAATCAAGAGCTAATTTCAAATTCTTATTAGGATCAGGAGTATGGCTAAATAGTGAAAAAATGGATAACACTACTAAACTTAGAACAGTACTTAAACATGGTACACTTTCAATAGGATTCATCGGTTTAGCAGAAACATTAAAAGCACTAATAGGCGAACATCACGGAGAAAGTGAAAAAGCACAAAAATTAGGACTTGAAATAATCGGTCACATGAGAAAAAAATGCGATGAATATACTGAAGAATATAACCTAAACTTTACTTGTTTAGCTACTCCAGCAGAAGGACTTTCAGGAAGATTTGTTGCTATAGATAGATCAATATATGGAAAAATTAAAGGAGTTACAGATAGAGATTACTATACTAACTCATTCCATGTACCAGTTTATTATAAAACATCAGTTCAACATAAATTAGAAGTTGAAGGAAAATATCATGCATTTACTAATGCAGGACATATTTCATACATTGAACTAGATGGAGATACAGTAAATAATGTAGATGCATTTGAAACAGTTGTTAGAATAATGCATGATACAGGAGTAGGTTATGGAGCTATTAACCATCCAGTTGATAGAGATCCAGTATGCGGATACGTTGGAGTTATCAAAGATGTTTGCCCACGATGTGGAAGACATGAAAATGAAGGCGTTGAAATGGAAAAAATTTCTTGCTTAGATTGCTATGAAGGCTGTGGAAGCTTAACAAAATAATTTTTAAAGAAGGGAATAAAATATTATGGATAAAGAAGTTAAAAAAAGTAAAAAAACTGTAGGAGAAGGAGTAGGATTCGAAAGAATTAGAAGAATCACTGGATACCTAGTAGGAACTTTAGATAGATTTAACAATGCTAAGAAAGCAGAGGTTAATGATAGAGTAACTCATGCAACAAAATAGTGATTATATACGTTTAGCGGCAGACCTTACTACAGATTCAATAGTAGATGGTCCGGGACTTCGAGCAGTGGTGTGGACTCAGGGGTGTTCACATAACTGTAAAGGATGTCAAAATCCAGGTACACATGACTTCAATGGTGGTGGACTTGTTCCAATAGATATGGTATGTGAAGCAATAAGTGAACTTAAATATCATACAGGAATCACATTTAGTGGAGGAGATCCAATGTTTCAACCTGAACAATGTGCAAAAATAGCTGCTTACGCTAAGTCCATAGGACTTAACGTTTGGGCGTATACTGGATTTACATTTGAAGAACTAATTGAAATGTCAAAGAAAAATCCAGCATATGATAAATTCATTCATTATATAGATGTACTAGTAGATGGAAGATTTATTCTTGAACAAAAAGATTTAAACCTATTATTTAGAGGATCTTCCAATCAAAGACTTATTGATATTCCAAAAACATTAGAAACTGGAAAAGTAACACTATTAAATGAATACGAATATAAAGAAGAAAAAATGTTTGAAAAAGAACCAATGTTTATATAATTGGTTCTTTTATTTTAAATATAAAACAAGATAATCACAAATCGAACAGAAGCATACATCAAGGCGTGCTTCCATTGCACAACTATCTCTTTAAAACCTTAACAAAATGTCGTTGCGACCTCGCCGAAAATAATGCTAAAATCGTACCTAAAATTCAACATCGAATACATTTTCTTTTTTCTTTAATATTTTACGTATCTTATTACTATCATTAAAATAAGTATAATCATCATTGGTAGTATTGCTAAGTAAAGTATAAAATGCTAGTTTATTAATAGCACCCTTCATAATATTTTTTTGTATCATATATTTAAGTTCTTGAAACGTAAACATTCCATAGTCCACTAATTCAGTCCCATCTTTAGAAGTCTCATGAGTCTTAACACAATTATTAGCAATCACAATATATGTTGTAGAATTATCTATACCAGGGTACGAAAATGCTTCGTCTAGTATAAACATATCATTACTTTCAAAACCAGTTTCTTCCATAAGTTCACGTTTAGAAGCATCAATCACATTTTCATCATCTTCAATATACCCAGAGGGAAATTCAGCTAAAATGGAGTTATTAATTCTATTTTGAAAAGTAATTATATATTTATTATTATCAGTTAATGCAATAACTATTACTGAATTTTTACCATTGTTCTTAAGTATTTTTTCTTTACTGACTATTCTTTTGTCAGGAAGAGCATATATTTCTTTTAAAACTTGAAGAAAGTCTCCTCTATATAAATTTTCTGTTTTTAATAAATTTCCTTTAACTTTATCATAAATTGTATGTATCTTATCAAGTAATATTTTTTTTTTATATTCTGGACTTCTTGAATAATTTAAATCATCAACTATCTTTCTAGTAGAAATAATTACATCCATAAGATCTTTATTTTTACTATTTAATAATTCTTCATAAAATATTTTTCTTACTTCATCACTGTAAACATACCTTCTAGAATGCAATATAACTTTATTCTTTTCAAATTCACTCATCTTATCTCTAGATATTTTTATTCTATAATCTCTATCTCTAAGAAGAGAATAGACTCCAACTATATGGTCATCACTAGTATCCTGAAACATAATATAATCATCTTCAAAAGTATCATAATATCCATTAAATACATATACATTATCATCTATAAGTCTCTGACCATTTAAAAATAAATCTAAGTTTAGTGGTCTATGATAAGTTCCATAAAATATATCACTTTTAGTAAGAACATACTTAAAAGAACGAACGTCTATTTTTAAATAATATCTGAGTAGTTGTAATCTAGATATTTCATCACACTCTAATGAACTAAGAAAATCTAAAGGAATATCTATTTCAATAACTACTTCTTCTAGAACTTTATCATCTAAACATCCTTCTTTTATATAATCAAATATTCTTTTAAGTATTTCATCTAACCCGTTTTTATAATCATTAAGTTTTCTATACATAAGTATCTTTTCTTCAGAGTTAAGTATCCTACTATTAGACTTAGAAATACTATCAATATAGGATAGTTCCTCAGTTTTAAGCTTTACAAATTCTTTTTTTAATTCTTCTATATTCATGATATCTCCCTTTCACTTATATTTTAGAATTGATTCTCTAATAAGTAAAATATATAAAACCTATGGCATATATAAGAAATACTTATAATAAATTAACGAAAAATAAAATTGACAATAATACAAACATTTGTTAGAATAGATAGCCAAGAAAAGGGGTTATGATTATGACTAAAGAAGCAAAAGCATTTATTATGGGTTTATTAAGTGCAAGCATAATAATGTCAGCTAGTAATAAATTTCCAAGTAAAAATGTAAATAAAGAAAGTGATAATCAGACAGTAACTAGTGAAAACATACCAAATAAAGAAGAAATAGATGAATCACTATTAATATCTATAAAAGATCATTTGAATGATTTATTAGCACTGGAAAATGGTTTATACGATTACAAGCAATATTTAATTAGATACAGCTACGTCGAATATAAAGACGGTAGAAACATAGAACATAACTGGATGAAATATGAAAATACAGTACCAACTATCCAAGATGAAATGAAATATTATGGATATAAAGAAGTAATAGATGAAAATGGTGAAAAACGGCAAGTAAAAGATAGAGAAAGTACTAATATCGAAACATTAATAAACGAAGGATATACATATATAAAATCATCTTTAAAAATACAATATTGTAATCAAGAAACAACAGTGTCACATTTATTTGTTGGTTATAAAAAGATAGTATGTGATGATGGTGAAATAGTAATAGTTAAAAGTGAACCAACTTTCTCTATAGAGTCTCTTATATCACAAGGCTATGATTATGTAAAAGAAGGAGAAATATATTATAGTTTTGATACATCAAATGGAGACTTTATTGAATATCAAGATATACCAGGGCCTATAATGGTTAACCAAAAAGTAATTAAATTTTTATAAAAAAAAGAGTAATTGTAAAATAAGGGATTATATGCTATAATCTAGAAGAAATGAGGGGATGACTATGTTTATTGATGAAGTAAATTTAAAATTAGTAGCAGGAAAAGGTGGAGATGGATGCACTTCTTTTTTACGTGAAAAATATGTACCACTTGGTGGACCAGATGGTGGAAATGGTGGTAAAGGCGGAAGCATCATCTTCAAAGCTGATAAAGGTTTACGTACACTTATAGATTTAAGATATAAAAAAGTTATAAAAGGTGACGCAGGAGAAATGGGACGTGGGCGTAATCAAACTGGAAGCTCTGCGAATGATACAGTTATAGTAGTACCAATTGGAACAACAATCAAAGACACAGACACAAACCTTATAATTTGCGATTTAGTAAGTGATAATCAAGAATGTGTAGTAGCTAAAGGTGGCCGTGGAGGTAAAGGAAACGCTGCATTCATGACAAATAAAAATAAAGCTCCATATACTAGTGAATTAGGAGAACCTGGAGAAGAAAGAAATGTATGTTGCGAATTAAAACTTTTAGCAGATGTTGGTTTAGTAGGTTTCCCATCAGTAGGAAAAAGTTCACTAATTAGTGTTATTAGTGCAGCTAAACCAAAAATAGCAGATTATCATTTTACAACATTAGTACCAAACCTAGGAGTAGTAAAAGCAGGAGATTATAGTTATGTAGTTGCAGACCTACCAGGAATGATCGAAGGATCAAGTGAAGGAGTAGGTTTAGGAGATAAATTCTTACGTCACGCAAGTCGTTGTAGAGTTGTATGTCATGTACTTGATATGGGAGAAGTAGATGGAAGAGACGTAATAGAAGACTACAAAATCATAAGAAATGAAATAAAAAAATACGATGAAAACTTATATAATAAAAAAGAACTTATAGTAGCAAATAAAATGGATTTACCAAACGCAAAAGAAAATCTAGAAAAATTCAAAAAAGAATTTAAAGATGCTGAAATACTAGAAGTAAGTGCTGCTACTAAAGAAGGAACAAAAGAATTAATATTTAAATTAAAAGAATTATTAGAAAGTCTTCCTGAAGAAGAAATATATGAAAAGAATGAATTTGAAGACTATGTTTTATATGAATTTAAACATGAAAAGCCATATAAAATTGAAAGAGTTGGGGAAAGTAAATGGAAAGTTACTGGTCCAGAATTAGAAAAATTATTAAAAATGACAAGATTTAATTCAGATGAGTCAGCTCTAAGATTCGCATCAAAACTAAAAGCCTTAGGCGTAGATGAAGAATTAAAGTCACTTGGAGCCAAAGAAGGAGATACAGTTCAAATATTAAATCAAGAATTTGAATACGAAGAAAGATTATACTAACCAATATAGTTTAAGGGGGAAATTATGTGGTGGTTAAGATATAAAAGTGTGCTAGAATACTTAGACAAGAGTAAAGATTCTAGTGACAAAAAATCGAAAATTATATCAAAAAAGTCCAGTAAAATAAAAGAAGAGATAAGTAAATTACAAGAGCAACAGTTAATTTACTATCTTTTTGATTCACAAATATCCGAAATTATTAAAAAAATAATACTAAGTGAAATAGATAGTATATATGAAAATTCTTTTAAAAAAGATAAAATCACTAATATAATGACAGCCTTAAGAACAAGAAATATATCTAAAAAAGAATTAGATGATTTATATAACAAATATGGCAAAAATAGTATAACACTTATGATAAGTGAGCTATTATATCCAGAAAATATTCAAGAATTAGTTTTAGATAAAAAAAATAATCTTAAAACTAAAAAAATGCTAATATTGTTAAAGTTTAATAGTAAAGACATACCCCCATTATTAGCTAAATTAGAGTTAGAAATATTACTTCAAAAAAATGTAAATGAAAACAAAGAATTAATAAATTTTATAATAAAGGAGCCAATATATACTAATTTTGATATATATGACGTTATTAAGAATAAAGATATAGGAAAAGAAACAAAAGAGCAATTATTAAAATATCAAGTAAACATTACTAATATTGAAAAAGTATTAGGTTCTTTCTATTTAACTGATGAAGTAATTGAAACCATATATGAAGTAAAATCAAGCGTAATAAATGAATATATAAATAATTTAAATGAAAAGAAAATAATTGAATATTATAGTGGTTATTACAAAGAATCACAATTGTCTAAACTTATATTTGAAAGAAAAAAAGAAGTTATCATTAATCTAATAAATAATACTAAAACAGAAGAATTATGGCCACTTTTTAGTAATCTAAGATATGAAAAGGTATCAAAATTAATATATGAATTAAGAGAAAAAGATTTTAATGATTATTTATTAAATACTCCATCAAGAGAATTATTAGATATTTTAAATCATCAATACGTAAAAGATCTAAGTAAAAACATAATACTTTCTAAAAGAAAAGATGATATAGAAAAAGAAATAAAAAATCTTAAAGATTACGAAATAACTCAATACTTGAGAAGTGACACAATACCAAGTAAAATAAAAGATCTAATATTAAAATTAGACAAAGATTTAGTAATAAAAACTATAGAAGAAATCAGAAGTGAATCCTTAAGAAGCTATATAATTATTTATGATTATTATGGTCCATATACCGACCTAATCATAGAATTAAGAGTTAACGAAAATAATATATATAGTTTAATAAAATCAGGAAGTTATTATCCAGAAAAAGTAAAAAGAATAATAGAACTTAAAAATGATATAATAAGAGAAAAATTAAAAACATTAAAATTTCATAACCTAACGATACCAAACCGTGAGATATTACCAGAAATAGCTGACTATATAATAAAACTTAACAAAGATATCATCGATGAACTAATATCAAAAGAAGAGTTAGATGCTGAAGAAATTGGTACTATATTAGTAAAAGATGACATTAATGATGAAATTAAAAAACGCTTGATAAAATATCTAGGGATGGGAGAAGAAAATTTATCAGCAATAACAGAACTAATTAAAGCAAGTAATAGTGTTTTAATAATACATAGATATAATGATATAAAAGATTTTATCACATCACTTGGTGTAAACTTTAAATCATTCATGCAATATGGTAGTGGAAGCACAAAATACAAAAATTGGTTAAAACAAGTACTAAATATAATAGATAGTGGCAAATCAAAAGAATTCATGGAAGTATGCAGTTACTTCTTTAAAAATTACTATTATGAAGATGATTCAAAAGAAAATAATGTATATATTATTAGTAATTTGTTAGAAATACTTTATAATTATGAATATTATTATGATTTATGTATTTCGCTTACTAAAAACAATGTTTCTTTAAGCAAAGATGACAAACAAGATTTGAAATTTTTGTTCAGTATTAACCACCAAGAAAACATTAAAACAATTGACGAACTAAAAGGTTTAAGAAAAACTACATTTGATTTTTATAGATCTCTTTTAAATAATGATAAAATTAATGATTTAAGTATTATAGAAATAAAAAGCATATTTAATAATGTTATATTTAGTAATAGTTTAGATATAATTATTAAAATCGATGGAGTAACAGGTTTAGAAGCACTAAAAAACTATAATAAAAATAGTAGATTCTTATGTGAATATATAGATGAATTAATCAAATATACACGTATTATAGAAATAGTTAACTATTCAAATGATAAAAAAAGTTTAATAAATTCTCTTAAGAGTATATTTGAAGGCTCATTTGAAGATTTTATTAGTATGCAAAACGAATTTAGTAACTTTGGTAAAAAAATAACTAAATTATATGAATTAGATTCTCAAATAAACTTAACCAATATAGATAAATCACGTAATATAGATGGAATTATCAATCAAGAACTAAGTGAAGCATATGGAGGAGAAGTACTAGATTTTAGTGATAAAAACTATTGCTTATATGCCCATATTCTTAGTAGTAACGAAAATATAGATGATTTAATGAATGGAAGGTCAACTGGTAAAAGTAACTTTATATCAGTAAGTGCAATTAGTTATAGTGGACAAAAATATTATTATGATTATTCTAAAATGATACTTCTATTTGATGAAATTAAAAAAGGAAGTTTTATTTGTAGTTCTAAAGAAAACATTGGAAGTAATAGAGTAATTAAAAACAATTCAAGTGAAGTAGCAAACGTTAACATATCACAAAAAGGTATATTAGAAACAAGCTCTGCAACTAAGCAAAATGCTGAAGCATTATTATATAGAGAAGGATTAATACCAAAAGCTATAGCACTACCAGGAGGTAGAAAACCTACCGAAGAAGAACTAATATGTCATAGAAAATATAATCTACCATTCGTAATAACGCAAGAACCTAAAACAGCCATAGAAAACGTTAAAAATGTTTTTAAACCTAACGAACAATATAACGAAGTGGTTAGAAGAAACAAAAAAATAGAAAAGTTACTTGAAGTATTAAGTCCTAAAATAAATATCAATAAAGAAAGTGATATTTATACAGGTAGAGAAATTGGTTTATTTACAGATTCACATGGTCTTTATGAACCAACGCTAGCAGTTCTAGAAGATATGAGAAAAAACGGTATAACAGAAATATATTCTCTAGGTGATAATGTCGGCTTAGGTCCATCACCTGCTGAAGTAATAGACATGTTAGAATATTATAAAGTAGTATCAGTAATGGGAAATAGTGAATACTATAATACATTAGGTACTAAACCATTCGTTTATTTCAATAGAGAAAAACAAGAAAATCAAGAATGGACTAAAGACAAATTAGGTTCAAAAAGAATAGAAAGAATGAAATTATGGACTCCATCAATTGATTTAAAAATAGGTGATAAAAAAATAGCTTTATGCCACTTTGCAAATGATATTAGATGGGACTATGGTAATCACAGTACCTGGACATATCAAGAAAATTTTGAAGTTGGGAAAAATAGTAATCAATTTCTTTATACTAATTCACCAAAAGCATTAAAGAAAATAAAAGATATAATAACAAGTAATAACAGAGATAAAGAATATATAAAAGGAGTATTAGATGCAGACAAGCATCCAATATTTGATGGGAAATCAGTTACAGATTATGATGCTATAATACAAGGACATGTTCACTTTGACATGGAAGATATATTAGACAATACATATATTAAAACCTTAAGAGGTACAGGTTTAGGATTTAAAACAGATCCAAAAGATAAAGCATGTTATTATGTATTAAAAGAAAAGAAAGATGGTTCATACGATATAATTAAGAAACTAGTTCCATATAGTAGAAACATCGTACAATCAAATATAAAATCATCAACTCTTCCACATAAAGAATTAATACTTAGAATGACTAATTAATAAATTAGTCTTTTCTTATGTTAAAAATTATAATAAAAGATAATACTTTTCTTTTTTTTACCAATAAAAATTGATATAATGTTAAATGAGGAAGTGTGATATGGTAGAAAAATTTATGTCTGATATTTATCAAAAAAGCATTTATTATATAAATTATGACAAACTTTATAAAAAAGGAATACGTTGTTTACTATTTGATTTAGATAACACAATAGTTCCAAGTCATACAAATAAGCCAACTAAAAGACTTAAAAAATTATTTGATGAACTAAAAGACAAAGGATTTAAAGTAATCATAATATCAAATGCTCCTAAACATAGAGTAGAACCATTTAAGGACTATTTAATGGTAGATGCCTGTGCATTCTCTTTAAAACCTAGAAAAGATAAATATAATAAAATAATGGAAAGATTTAAATATAAAAGTTCTGAAATAGCTGCAATTGGAGATCAACTATTAACAGATATTTATGGAGCTAATAGATTAGATATAACAAGTGTACTAGTAAATCCACTAACGGAGAAAGATTATAGTATGACTTTAATTAATAGAATGATAGAAAAAATAATATATGGAAGTTTAGAAAAAAAAGATTTATTTGTAAGGGGAAAATACTATGAATAAAGAATGTTTAGGTTGTGGAAGTATACTTCAATGTGAAAATGCTAAAGATGAAGGATTTGTAAAATCAAGTGTATATGATAAAGCAGAATATTGCGAAAGATGCTTTAAAATAAAACATTATGGAGAATATAGTGTATTAGATAAAAAAATAGATACCGATGGAATAATAAGAAATATTAATAGTGATAATCTAGCTAGTGTAGCATTCTTAATAGATGCACTTAATATAAATGAAAATGTAAAAAAATACATAAATAGATTTAAAAATAAAAAATATATTTTAATTACTAAAAGAGATGTTTTACCTAAAAGTCTAAAAGAAAAAAAACTTATAGAGTATATTAAATCTAACATAGTTAATACTGAAGATATTATGTTTATAAGCTCAGTTAAGAATTATAATATAGATAATTTCTTAAAGAAAATCGAAACTGATAATGTTAAAAGACTTTATATAGTAGGATTTACTAACAGCGGAAAAAGTACGTTTATAAATCATTTGCTTACTAGTGTATGCAAAAATCCAACTATAACTACAAGTAGTATTCCAAACACAACAGCGTCTTATATAACAATAAAATTAAATCCAAGATTAGTTATAGTAGACACTCCTGGATTCATAGATGGTAATGCTATATATAACTTTGTAGACTACTCTAAAGTAGTTAAATTATATCCTAAAAAAGAATTAAAAGTTAAAACATTTCAAATTAGAAATGGTTACGCTATAGTAGTAAACGATATCCTAAGAATAGAAAATATATCTGATAAATCAAATAGTTTTAGTTTCTATATGAATGATAAACTAAGATATGAAAAAGTAAAATCTAAAAATGATAAACTAACTATATTACCAAATGTAACTTACGATATAAAAGAGCCATCTGATATATTAATAAATGGTTTAGGTTTCATAAGAATTACAAAACCAGGTAGTATAAAAGCATATACACTTGATACTAAATTGGTAAGTATTAGAAAGAGTATGATTTAATATGAACAAAATCAATATAATGAGTGAAAACTTAGCTAATAAAATAGCTGCTGGTGAAGTAGTTGAAAGAATAGCTAACGTAGTAAAAGAATTAGTTGAAAACAGTATAGATGCAGGAAGTAAAAACATAAAGATTGAATTATTACTATCAGGTACAAAACTAATTAAGATAGTTGATGATGGATGTGGCATGAGTAGAGACGATGCTAAACTATGTTTTAGTAGACATGCAACATCTAAAATTAAAAATGAAAATGATTTATATTTTATAAATACTTTAGGTTTTCGTGGTGAAGCATTAGCAGCTATATCATCAGTAAGTAACATAGTATTAGATACATATGATGGTAATGAATCAACTTACCTAAATCTAAAAGCAGGAAAATTTATAACAGAAAAAACTGGAAGTATGAGAAAAGGTACTATAATTGAAGTATCAGAGTTATTCTATAATACACCAGCTAGACTAAAATTTATGAAAAGTTTAAATGCTGAACTTGCTCTTACAGTAAACTACATAGAAAAAATTGCTCTTTCACATCCAGACATTTCATTTACTTTATTTAACGATGGAAGAGAAATGATAAAAACATCAGGAAGCAATGATATATATAAAGTAATACATGAAATATTTGGACTTAATGTGTCTAAAAATATGATAAAAATAGAAGCTGAAAACTATGACTATATAATTAACGGATATATAAGCAACTTAAACCTTTCAAAGTCTAATAAAAACTCAATGATTACTTTAGTAAATGGAAGAGTAGTTACCAATCAATCAGTAAATAGAACTATTAAAGATGCATACCATACAGTTTTAGCAGAAACAAAATTTCCAATAGTTGTTATAAATATTGAAACAGATCCAACTTTGATAGATGTAAATATTCATCCAACTAAACAAGATATTAAATTTTCTAAACTGGAAAGCCTAAATGACTTACTTTTTAGTACTATTAGGGCTGCTATTAACGAGGCTGATAATACTTACAAAGGTTACGTTGAAGAAGTAAAAGAGTCACCAGTAGATTATAATCATGAAAATAATTATAGATACACAGAAAGAAAGATTGAAGACGTAAGACTTCAATTTGATGACGAGCAAGAAGAAATAAAATATGACAGTGAAGCAATCAAAAAAGAAGATGTATTTATTAAACCAGTAGGCTTAGCTCTAGGTACATACTTAATAGCACAAGATGAAAATGTTATGTATATGATAGATATACATGCTGCTAATGAAAGAATAAACTATGAAAGATATATGAAAGCTTTAAAAGAAAGAGATGTATATACTACTAGTATGTTATTTCCAATAACTTTAGAATATCCCAAAAATGAGTTTATGAGAATACATGATCACATAGATGTCTTAAGAAATATAGGATTCAAAGTAGATGAATTCGGTATCAATACATTTAGAGTTACTGAACATCCATCTTGGCTTAAAGAAGGATACGAAGAAGAAAGTATAAGAAGAATATTTGAATTAGTATCAGAAATAAAAGGAGAATTTGATAGAGTAAAGTTTAATGAGAAAGCAGCCATTCGTCTAGCTTGTAAGATGAGCGTAAAAGCAAATACAAATATTGGGTATAACGAACAAGAAGAATTATTAAATAGACTATTCAAGTGTGAATTTCCATATACGTGCCCACATGGAAGGCCAACTATTATAAAGTATCCAATAGCTGAACTAGAAAAAATGTTTAAAAGATCAGGATTTTAAGGAGGGTTTTATGAGTAAAATTATAGTAATTGTAGGTCCAACAGCAACTGGTAAAACAAAATTATCAGTAAATCTTGCTCACTATTTAGATGCAGTTATTATTAATGCAGACTCAACTGCTATATATAAAGAACCTCTAATCGCAACAGCAAAGGTAACTCCTGAAGAAAAAGAAAATATTCCTCACTATATGTTAGATCTAGTCTCATTAAATGACGAATATACATTATTTGACTATCAAAAAGATGGAAGAAACCTTCTTGATAAGTTTATAAATGAAGATAAAAATGTAATCGTCGTAGGTGGTTCAGGACTATATATAAAAGCATTACTTTATAACTATAATCTAGAAGAAACACCAAAATCTAATATTGATTTAAGCAGTTATAACAACGAAGAGTTAAAAAGAATCGCTAATGAAATAGATAAAGGCAATGATATACATGTAAATAATAGACAAAGACTAGAAAGATTTATTAAAAGATTTAAAGAAACAGGGAAAGTACAAAACAAAACAGAAGATATTAACAAAAGAATATATGATTTTACTTTAATAGGTCTTAAATGTGATAGAGTTACTCTTTATGATAAAGCAAATAAACGAGTAGATAAAATGTTTGAAAGCGGTCTTTTAGAAGAAGCAACAAGACTTTATAATATGAATCTTAAAAATTTTAGTAATATCATAGGTTATAAAGAACTAGAAATGTATTTTAAAGGTAATATTACTCTTGATGAAGCAAAAGAACTAATAAAGCAAAACACTAGAAAATACGCTAAAAGACAATTTACTTGGTTTAATAATCAAATGAAAGATATTACATGGTTTGATGTAAACTATGATAATTTTGATAGCACAATTAAAGAAGTTAAAGATTACGTAAACAGGGAGGTTTTAAATGAAAAGTAGAAGAGAATTAAAAGCATTATTATTAGCAGGAGTAGCAACCTTAACGTTAATGAGTGGCTGCTCTAAAGACAAGGATACTTCAGAAAAAACTGAAAACGAAAAATATTCATATTATATTGAAGTAAATGGAGACTTCGTAGAACTTGAAAATGTTGAATATTCATATGTAACCACTTATGACACAGTTTATATTCATTTAATAGATGACACAGAATTTAAAGTTCCAGCTGCAGACTTTTATAGATTCGATAAATCTAGTGAATTACAACAAGAACTAATAAAAAAATTAACAAAATAATAGAACATTAAAAAAGAATTCAATTTTAAATTTTGAATTCTTTTATTTTAGTTCTAAATATGTATCTCTATCAAATGAATGCTTTAGGGTATCCTTCTTTAATAAATCATTAGTATCAATCATAAAGAAATTATAATAATTATTGTTATTAACTTCATCATCATCCCAAGTAACATCAATATGTAACCATTTATTTTGATAATATATCACATTCCATATATGGTCAGTAGTGCTTACTTTAAAATTAGGAATATTAAGTTTATCCATCATTAATGCAAAACTATCGGAATAACCACTACATATAGCTTTACCTGAAGTTAATGCAAAGTATGCTTTACTAGAAGATTTATCTAAACTCTCAACAGTATATCCTGTGTCATAAGTAATAGTTCTAATTAAATAATTATGAAGTGCTTTAATATCATCAAGAGTAGGGTTGCCAGTATTAATATTCAAACTCTTAAATATTTCATTAATTTTATTATCAGTAGCACTTATTTCACTTTCACTATATAATTTATCTATTTTAATATTTATTATCTTATCATTTGTAATTAAAGTATTAAACTTTTGATACGAATTATATGGACTTATAAAATTATTTATAAGAGCAACATATGAATTGTTATTAGCAAGCGTCTTTACATCATTAGCACAATTAGGATAAATATCACTATCACAATAAAAAGTAAATTCATTCCATCCATTATTTAATATTGTGTAATAAATTTTTTTTAAATCATCCATACTTTTAGGATTAAAATCGTTTGTCTCACTAACAGTTTTGTAATTGTAAACCCTATGATTTTTAGTATCAGTTGGTATTACAACCTCATGTGTTCTAATATTATCTATAAAAATATTAACACCTTTAACTATATCATCATAATTTATATAAAACATATATGCACAAAAACTAATAACCAAAATACAAAGTATCAATAATAATCTAGACGTCCTATTCATTCTTACCACCATTATAAGTATAACAAAAAAAGTAGATATTATCTACTTAATTATTTTTCATTTATTATTTTATTTAATCTAGTTTTATATCTATCTCTAGTATTAGCTTTGATAACTCCCTTAGAAGCAGCATTATCGATTCTCTTAATAGCTTCATTTAATTTAGTTTGAGCTTCTTCTTTAGTTTGTGCTTTTTCAACTTTCTTAATAGCAGTCTTCATACTAGCTTTTACATCATTATTTAGTACTGTTTCTTTCTTTGTAATTAATACTCTTTTTTTAGCACTCTTAATATTAGGCATTATTCCACCTCCCTTAAAAATCTATTTAAGTTTATCAAATTATTTTAAAAAAATCAATGTATTTAAAAGTTTTTCGACATTTTTTATAGTTAATTTATTATATATTTAATAAAAAGGAGGTTAAATGAATAGATTTAATACTGGAAACTTAAAAAACAAAATAATAAAAATTACTTTAGTATCTCTACAATTATTTAGTTATTACTATATAATAAAAAATACCAATTTTATAGAAACAATAACTAATGATATAGAAAATAAATATTCAAATAAAAGCTTAAATATTGAAAAGTTTAAAACTGAAATAGTATATAAATCCTTAAATAAAATAATAGATATAGATGATTTAAAAATATCTAAAAGTATAAGCAATACAACTAATAACATAGTTTATATTTATAATACACATGATACTGAAAAATATAGTTTACCTTATACTAGCGATTACTCTATAACACCAGATGTAACTTTAGTATCAAAGATATTAAAAGAATATTTAAAGAACTATAATATAAATTCATATATAGAGTCATCCAGTATGAAAGAATATTTATCTAAGAATAAACTTAAATATACAGACAGTTATAAAGCAAGTAGATACTATTTAGAAAAAAATATAACTAATGATTATAAATTAATACTAGATATTCATAGAGACTCCTTAAGACATAAATATACACTATATGAAAAGGATAACAAAAAATATGCAAGAATTCTTTTTATTATTGGTGCCGATAATAAAGATTATAAAAAGAATAAACTTATTGCAGATAACTTAAATACTAGATTAAATAATGAATATAAAGGTATTAGTAGAGGAGTAACTCTAAGAGAAGATATAAGTTATAATCAAGACTTAAATAACAAAATAATACTAGTTAAAATAGGTGGTATAGATTCAACACTTGAAGAATTAAATAATACTATGGAAGTATTTGCTAAGATAATTAATGATTATATAAAGGAGTCATAATGGAAGAAGAACAATCTAGTAGAAATTATTTTCTAATTATTATGTTATTCTTATTCATAGTTTTCTTAATTCTTTATATAAGTGGAGAAACAGGCTATTATGAATATAAAGTTCATACTAAAACAACTCTTACTGAGGAAGCAGTTAAAAAGTTTGAAAAAGATATTAGTGAAGGAAAGAATGTAAAATTAGAAAACTATATTACAAATGAGAAAATAGATTATTCTAACGCTATCAGTAATACCGGATATAACACTGGAATGTTTATTGAAAAGTTTATGAATAAAGGCATTAAAAAAACAGTAGAAATACTAGGTTCACTGTTCTTTAATTAAATTACTAGCAGCTTTAGTATAAGTACGAGTAAGAGGGCCAGCTCCAAGTAATGTTCCTCCAAAGTATCTAACTACTACTATTAATGTATTATCTAAATTTTTATAATGTATTAAATCTAAGAGTCCTCGAGTCGTACCACTAGGTTCTTTATCACTATAATTCTTTTCTTGACCACCAACTTTATAAGCATAGACTACATGTCTAGCTTTTTTGTGTTCCTCTTTTAGACTTGATATTATCTTATCTATTTCATCAATAGAATTAACACTATACATAAGCCCAATAAACTTAGACTTTTTAACTTCAATAAAACTTTCACTTAACTTTTCCATGACATAATTATATTATTAATTAAAAATAAAATCAAACATTCATTTTTAATAATAAATTTGGTAAAATAACAAAGGAGGCATATTATGGCTATTAAATTTAATAAAGAACTAGCAAACGTACCTAAAAAGAGTGGATGCTATCTTATGTATAATAAAGATAATGTTGTTATATATGTAGGTAAAGCTAAAATATTATTTAATCGTTTAAAAAGCTATTTTACTGGTAGAGTAACAGGTAAAACTAAGAAACTAGTAAGTGAAATAGATCATTTTGAATATATAGTTACTAACTCAGAAACAGAAGCATTCATACTAGAAATAAACTTAATTAAAAAGTATGATCCAAAGTATAATATATTATTACGTGATGATAAGAGTTATCCATATATAGAATTCACTAATGAAAAATATCCACGTTTACTAGTAAAAAGAGAAATAAATATTAATAAGAAGTCTAGTCATTTATTTGGTCCTTATCCTAATGTTTATGCCGCAAGAAGACTAGTTAATCTTTTAAATAGACTTTATCCATTAAAGAAATGTGATACTATGCCTAAAAAAGTATGTCTTTATTATCATATAGGTGAATGTCTTGGATACTGTGAACATAAAGATATAGATATTACACCAATAAAAACAGAAATACTATCTATCTTAAATGGTAATGATAAACTACTTATAGATAAAATAAATGAAAAGATTCAAGTAAACTCTGAAAATCTAAACTACGAAGTATGTAAAGAATTAGTAGACGAACTAGGATACATGAAAACTGTATTTAGTAATCAATCTATCGTAGAATTAGATGATAACGTTAACAGAGACGTAATAAATTATTATTTTGATAATGGTTATATAAGTATAGTAATATTCTTTATTAGAAATGGAAAACTAGTAGGTAATAACTATAAAATAATACCAGTCATTAATGATATAAAAGAAACTCTAGAGTATTATATAGCATCCTTCTATGGCAAAAGAAACATAGTACCAAAAGAAATAATAGTTCCTGAAATAACCGATACAGAACTTCTTAGTAATATAATAAATACTAAAGCTATCGTAGTTAAAAAAGGTCCTAAAAAGAAACTATTTGATATGGCATATAACAATGCTAAAGAACAATATGATAAAGAAATAAGATTAATCTATAGTAATGAAGAACTTACAACTAAAGCAAATGATGAATTAAAAGATTTATTAAAACTCGATAATCTTCATATAATCGAAGCATTTGATAACTCAAACCTATTTGGTACTTTCACAGTATCAGGTATGGTTACATTCATTGATGGGCTTCCTTCTAAAAAGAATTATAGAAAGTTTAAATTATCTTTTGATAAGAATGATGATGTTGCATCTATGAAAGAAGTAATTTATAGGCGTTACTTTAGAGTAATAAAAGATAAACTAGTTAAACCTGACTTAATAATCGTAGATGGTGGCACTAATCAAATAAATGCTTGTCTTGATACTCTAGATAGTCTAGGACTTAATATAAAAGTAATAGGTGTCAAAAAAGATGATCATCATAGCCCAGAAGCAATAGTTGATGGAGATACATTTGAAATAATAAATATCGATAAAAGGTCTAACGTGTTTAGACTGCTTAGTAGAATAGATGAAGAAGTACATAGATTCACTATTAATTATCATAAAGAAATAAGAAGTAAAGGAAGTATACAAAGTGTACTTGATAATATAAATGGTCTTGGTGAAGTAAGACGTAAAAAACTAATTAAAAAGTATGGTAGTGTTTCTAAAATAAAAGAAGCATCAGTATATGAATTATCAGAAATAATCCCCCAAACAGTCGCAGAAGAACTTCATGAATACTTAAAAGAATTAAAATAATCACAATTTAAATCACATAATGATGTAAAAAATATCAAATAAAATATTAAATCAAAAAAATAAAAAATAAGATAAATAAACTTTTATTTATCTTTTAATTTATGTATAATAACTTATGAGGAGAAATACTAGTATGAAGAAAATAACATTATATCCAGCTGACATATATCAAGTAGTTGATAAAAGTTTATTAAATGAACATGATAGACTTATTTTAAATATGCTTTATATGCCTATTATCGGATATACTGCTGTTACTTTATACTTAAAACTTCAAACGGAAACTAAGAACACTTTTATATCAAGTGAACTTACTCACCATCATTTAATGACAAGCATGACTTTATCGCTTGATAATATTAAAGAAGCACGTTTGCGTTTGGAAGGAATAGGTCTTTTAAAGACATATTATCACGAAGGAGAAGTAGGCAGTTACGTATATGAACTATATAGTCCAGTATCTGCTCAAGAATTCTTTAGTCACCCAATATTTAATGTAGTTTTATATAACAACGTTGGTAAAAATGAATACAATAGACTTTATGATTATTTTAAGTTACCACATATGTCATTAAGAGATTATGAAGACATAACAGTACCATTTGATTCAGTATTCAAAAGTAGAAACTACACTGCTTTAGAGGTTGATACAGATGAGGTAGTATCTAAAAATAAACTTATGCTTAAATTTGAACTTGATTATGACTTTGATTTAATGGTATCAAGTTTACCAAAAGAAATGTTTAATGAAAAATGTCTTAATAAAAGCACAAAAGAATTAATAACAAACTTATCTTTCCTTTATGAAGTAGATCCAGTAAATATGGCAGATTTAGTAAGAGCAAGTCTAAATGAAAAAGGAAATATTGATAAAGAAGAATTAAGAAAGAATGTAAGAAAATACTATCAATTTAATAATGATAATCGTCTTCCAAGCCTTTTATTCAAGAGCCAACCAGAATATTTAAAGAGTGCTAGTGGCGATAATAGTAAGAAAGGTAGAATCATAAAAGTATTTGAAAGTCATTCACCATATGAGTTCTTAAAAGCTAAATATAAAGGTGCTAAACCTACTGATAGAGATATGAAAATATTAGAAACTCTACTAATTGATTTAAATCTAAATCCAGGTGTTGTAAATGTTTTGATTGACTATACTCTTAAAACAAACAATAACAAACTAGTTAAAAACTATGTAGAAACTATTGCAGGTCAATGGAAGAGAAGTGGAGTAGAAACTGCCGAAGAAGCCATGAATTTAGCCGAAAAAGAACATAAAAAGAAATATAAAAAAGATGATAAACCAAAAAGCAAAGTAATGCCAAGTTGGTTCAATGAAAAAATAGAATCAGAAACATCTGATACAGAAAGTGACACAGAATTTAAGAATTTTATAGAGGAGTTTAGAAAATGATAAAAGGAAGTAATTTTGTAAGAAAAGGTAAAAAAGCTATACAAGATGATTTAAGACGTGAATTTGTTCTTGCTAGCAAAGATGAAACATTTACTAAACTATGTGCAAGACTTAAATGCGCTGAAGAAACACTTATGAAGTACACTTCAAAATTAGAAACAACTGTTTGTGAGCTTAAAAACTGTTCTAAATGTAAAGGATTAGATAAATGCAAAAACGAAATAGAAGGGCATGTATATTATCCAGTAGTTCAAAAAAACTTTATAGATTTTACATACAAACCATGTAAGTATTTCAAAGAAAGTAAAGTAAACAACACAACAACATTCTTTGAAACTCCTAAAGTGCTAATGAATGCATCTCTTAGTGACTTAATCACTGAAAAAGAAAGAAGCAGTATACTTAAATACATAAAAGATTTTTTAAAAAAGAAAATGAATAATGAACCAGTAAAAGGGCTTTATTTAAGTGGCTCATTTGGTAGTGGCAAATCATACATACTAAGTGCATTATTAAATGAACTATCAAACAAAGGATTTAGAACAGTAAATGTATATTATCCATCACTTTTAAAAAGATTAAAAGCATCATTTAACGAATATAATTACGATGATGTAATAGATGAAATAATGACAAGCGATATACTTTTAATAGATGATATTGGAGCTGAAAACAATAGTTCGTGGGCAAGAGACGAAGTACTTGGGACAATATTACAATATAGAATGGATAATGACTTAACAACATTTTTTACATCGAATTATAACATTAATGAATTAGAAACTTTCCTTTCAGAAACGCCTAAAGGAATAGACGAAATCAAAGCAAGAAGAATTATTGAAAGAATCAAATATTTAACTATAGAGGAAAACCTAATAAGTAAAAATAAAAGAAATAACAAAACTGATTCCTAAAAATATAAGATAGATTGACAAATCTATCTTTTTTTGATATAATATGTGCATTATTAAGGGGGAATATATAATGGAAAACGTTATTTTAGCATTCATTATAGCTCAATTAATTTCTACTGCATATGGTTTAGCAGTAATTGGTTCAGTAAGACCTATAATTGAAAAGAAACTTAAAGACGAAGGTTATGTCTTAAAAAATAAAAATAGTATGTATAAGTTCAATGAGAATTTAGGAAAATTCTTTAGAGGATTTATACCTGGTTATTATGCTGTAAAAGCAATACTTTTAGTACAAGGAAAAGATCCTATTGATAGAGCAGTACAAAAAGAAATAGAAAATGGAGAATATATTACTCGTGAAGAAAGAGAAGCAATTAAAGAAAGAGAAGAATTCTTAAAATCAGCCTCTTTATCAAAACCAATGGAACCACAAATTGTATTTGAAAAACCAGAAAAATATGTAGCACGTAAGAATGACTACACATTATATGACACATATGAAACACCAGTTGAATATATTACTCGTGAAACAACTAATGAAGATAAATTAGATATTACTCCATATACAGGAGTAGTTAAAGAAGTTCCTACAATAATTGAAAAAGAAGTTACTAAAAGCGATATAGCAAAAGCTATAGCTGAATTAGATGCATACGAATTACAAGTTTTAGGAGAAAAAGTAGAAGCATTAGCTGAAGTTAAACAAAGAAATAGAACTTTAAGACTAAAAGATGTTGCTTAAGTAAAAAAATTGTGTTAACATATAACTTATAAATCAATTAATTGGACGAGATTATTAAAAATATTATTAAAGAGAGTTAGTGTTTGGTGAAAACTAATATAATAATTTAATAGTTACTACCAATTGTATGAGGTTAATAACCTACGAGTGGTTTTCGTTACAAAACTATAATAAGTTAAATAAAGGGATGGTACCGTCTATTCAAGACTCCTTACTATTCCTTTTTTTTGTTTTATAAGGGGAGGGTTAATATGAAATATGAAACAATAACTTTATCGAAGTTTTTATCAAGAACATTAGGACTGGATGGAATCGACTTGAAGAGAATAACCCATTTAGATGCAAAAGAGTTATTTCCTGATTTAAAAAGAAGTACATTTGCTCACGTAGAAAAGTGTCCGGAAGAACTATTAACTGGAAAAATAATGATGGTAAGTGATGGTAAAACTGTTATTCCATATTACGTTCCAACACTAAAAACAGACTTTGAAGTACAAGAAGTACAAATAGAATACGACAAAGTAGAAGAAGTTACAGATAAAAAATACGACTACGCAAGTATGTCTATTTACGAATTAAAACAATTACTTAATAGAAAATTTAATACTTATAAAAATAGTAGAGAAGCTAGAAAAGAATTAGAAAGAAGAGGAGTAGTCCTTACAAAAAAATACAATAGAAGTGAAATAAAAAGAATGAAGGAAGATGAAGAATAATGAAAGAAATTAAAAATGATGAAAGATTAAATGTTTTAAATCATAGTTGTGCTCACCTTTTAGCACACGCAGTAAAACATTTGTATCCACAAGCAAAATTTTGGGTAGGACCAGTAATTAACGAAGGATTCTATTATGATATAGACTTAGGTGACATATCATTAACAGATGAAGACTTACAAAAAATTGAAAAAGAAATGAAAAAAATATCTAAAGATAATAAACTAATCAAAAGAATAGAATTATCTAAAGAAGAAGCACTAGAAATGTTCAAAGATGATCCATATAAAATAGACTTAATTAGTAGAATGGATGAACATGAGCAAGTAATTTCAGCATATAGACAAGAAGATTTTATAGATTTATGTAGAGGTCCACATGTAAACTCAACTAAAGAAATTAAATATTTCAAGTTGTTAAAAGTTAGTGGAGCTTATTGGAAAGGTGATTCTAAAAATAAAATGCTTCAAAGAGTATATGGTATCTGTTTTGAAAATGAAGAAGATTTAAATGAACATTTAGCATACTTAGAAGATTGCAAAAATAGAGATCACAGAAAAATAGGAAAAGAAATGGAACTATTCATGTCAGATGACTTAATAGGTCGTGGTCTTCCAATGTACTTACCAAATGGATACATTATTTGGCAAGAACTTGAAAACTATATAAAAGAAAAAGAAAGAAAATTAGGATATTTGCATGTATTAACTCCATGTGTTGGAACAGTAGATTTATATAAAACTTCAGGACACTGGGATCACTACAAAGAAAACATGTTTCCAGCTATGCAAGTAGATGAAGAATCATTTGTATTAAGACCAATGAACTGTCCACATCATATGATGATTTATTCAAATAAATTACATTCATATAAAGATCTACCAATTAGAATAGGTGAAATAGCTCATGACTTTAGATATGAAGCATCAGGTGCTGTAAAAGGTATTGAAAGAGGAAGACACTTCTGCCAAAATGATGCACACTTATTCGTAACACCAGAACAAATTAAATCAGAATTCAAGAGTGTAGTAGACTTAATATTTGATGTATACAAAGATTTCAATATCACAGATTATAGATGTGTTTTATCGCTAAGAGATCCAGAAGACAAAGAAAAATATCATCCAGATGATGAAATGTGGAATAAAGCAGAAAACGAACTACGTGAAGTATTAAATGAATTAGGCATTGAATATACTGAAGAAATAGGTGAAGCAGCATTCTATGGTCCTAAATTAGATGTAAACGTTCGTCCAGCAGTTGGAAACGAATACACACTATCTACTTGTCAATTAGACTTCTGTTTACCAGCTAAATTCGATTTAAAATATGTAGATAAAGATGGCGAAAAGAAAACACCAGTAGTTCTTCATAGAGCAATCCTAGGTTCACTTGATAGATTTATGGCATACATTCTAGAAGAAACAAAAGGAGCACTTCCATTATGGCTAGCTCCAGTTCAAGCAAACATAATCCCAGTTAATATGGAATATCATCTAGAATATAGTAAGAAAATACTAGATATATTAGAAAAAGAAAACATTAGAGTTAAACTAGATGATAGAGATGAAAAACTAAATTATAAAATGAGAGAAAGTGTTATCTCAAAAGTTCCATACACTCTAATACTAGGAGATAAAGAAAGAGATTCTGAAACAATAAGTTATCGTCTACGTGGTTCAAATGAAACACATACATTAAAGATAAACGAATTCGTAGAAAAACTTCATAATGAAATAAAAAATAAAGAGTAGAAATACTCTTTTTATTATGCTATTATACATTTCAAGGAAAGAAATATGAGAAAAATAGAATTTAAAGAATTAATAGAAATTTTCATTACAATAACTATACCATCTGTGCAAGCAGAAAATGAAATACCAAGAATAAACTTTATTTTTAATAATGAAGGTATAGAACTATTAAAAAAAGTCAAAAATGAACCATTTATATTAAAAAACTATTGGACTCCTTCCATAACAGAAGAAAATATAGAAAAATTAAAAGATATAAAAAAATCTAATTACCCAAATATTGAAATAGCTAATCCAATAGAATTCTTTAAATTACTCACAGATATAGTAAACTCTCAAATAAGACTATACACATCACGCAATATTCACGTTAGTGAAAGAAATATATGTATAAATGTATTATCAAGAATATGGCTTAGAATGGATAAAAATGACTTTAAAAACATAAATGAATTTTTAAAGAAAGAATCAGACTTTTTAAATGATGATACATTAGATAAATATAATAATATAGAAATAGATAATTATGAAGGATACAAAGTAACATCATTAATTAATGTAAATGAAACATGGGACGAAACATGCAAAAGTATTTATTTTATATTAGGGAATAAAGATTCTTCACACACGGTATCTCATATAAACTTTGCTATTAGAGAAGAAAATGATGAAAAAGTATGTTATATATACGCTGTACAATCAGACTTAATAAAAACAACTAATAAAAAAATAGAAAGAAAACTTTATAAACTAAATAAAGGAATAAAAATACAAGACGTTCATCCAAATCAAATATTTCCATTAATAGAACTAATAAAACTTTTAAATAAAGAGGGTATAACTACTATAAAAGTGCCAGCAAATCAAGAACTAAATTATGAATATCACGAAATAATGAGTAAAAACGAAGAAGAAAGATTTCATTTAAGATGGCCAGAATCACTTATAAATAAAATACTATCAAGTAACACGCAAGAAACTGAATATCAAAGAAAACTCTATTTATTAGATAAAGAATTCTACAATCACACAGTAGGTAAAGCATCGAAAATAAGAGAACTTAAAACCACTAAACTATTTTCATTACTAAAAAGACTATCATTTCATATACCAAATTTTCAATTATTAGGAACAGATAAAACAAATAACGAAATATTAATATATAAATTATCAAAATAAAGCATTTTTAAGACATATAAGAGGCGAAAAAAGCAAAGACAACTAACTAATCATAAAATATTAAATTCCCTTAAAATAACTTTTATTTGACTTTTTTCAAAAAATATGCTATAATCTATGTACAAATCATTAAGGGGGGTTTTGATGATTATGAAAGGTAGATTTATTTTAGATTATTTAGATGAGAACAATTTCAAGAAACTAGAAAGAAGTTTAAAGAAATACAACATGGTTGCTTATAAGAAATTAATGTTTGATTTTTATCCTAAATTAAGAAGTGGTGAATTCGTTGGAGAATTAGTTTCAATTAATAAACATGAACAAACTGAAACTTATGATTTAAGATTACCAACTGACTCATTATTTGTAAAAGTATATGGCGAAGTTAAATTAAACTACACAGTATATAAAAATAATAATATTGTTATGTTAAATAATTTAGAACCAAAAGATATATTATTAGATGGTCATAAATCAGAATTAACAGCTTATAAAGGTATAATGATTTCTAAAGCAAACGCACAAAAAGAAATGTTCAAAATCGATTTATTATGTAGATTAGAAGGAAGAGAGTAGTCCTTCTTTTTTAATGTATTAAAAAAGAAATAACTATTTACTAGCTATTTCTTTATATTTATTTTCAAGAACATATATATCTTTACTACTCATAAATAGAAGTACTGCATTAGTGTCTTTATATGGAAGTAATTTATCAACTTCTTCAAGTGATATATAGTCACCATTCTTTAAGTCTTTTATTATATCCATGCAAGATACTCCTTCATACCCAAGTTCTTTTCTATCTTCTCCTATATCAAGAACAAATGCTTTATCAGCAAGATTTAATGCATCAGCAAATTCTTTATGAAAATATTGAACTCTTGATCTAGTATGTGCTTTAAATAATGCAACTATCTCTCTATCAGGATATTTTTTACGTGCTGCTTCTATTGTAACCTTAACTTCAGTTGGATGATGAGCATAATCATCTATTAATATATTATTTCTAAATTTTTCTTCGATAAATCTTCTCTTAGCATGTTCAATTATACTTACTTGTTTTTTAACCACATCTTTAGGTAAATTTTCAAGATAGCAAACTGTTATAACACCTAAAACATTTAATAAAAGATGATCTCCTACAAAAGGAAAAGTATATGTATCATACAATTCTCCATTAATATAAACATCTGCTTTAGTTGTTTCTTCATCATGAGTAACATTCTTTACAACAACATCATTATTATCATTAAATCCATAATATAACACTTTCTTATCAGTTTTAATTCTTCTATTGTTAGCATCGTCCCCACACATTATAACAGCTTTACGAGTCTTACTCACAAATTCATTAAATGCATCCATTACATCATCTAAATCTTTATAATAATCTGTGTGATCAAGTTCAATATTAGTTACAATGGTATAATATGGATTATAAGCTAAGAAATGCCTTTTATATTCACAAGCTTCTAATGCAAAGTATTCATTTCCTTTCTTAGCATATCCAGTTCCATCTCCAATAAGATAATTTACTCCAAAAGGTTCTAATACTGTTTTCATCATAGTAGTTGTTGTAGTTTTACCATGACAACCACATACAGCAACTAATTTAGTTTCGTTAGTTATCTCAGCAATCATTTCTTGATATGTAAATATTTTAAGACCAAGTTCATGTGCTTTTTTTACTTCCGGATGTTCATCATTAAATGCATTTCCTTGAACAATAACCATGTCTTTAGTAATTATATCTGGATTAAACTCATGAAAAGGAATACCTTTTTCTATAAGACCAGCCTCTGTAAAAAAATGATCAGGTTTATCACTTCCTGTAACTTTATATCCTAAATCATGCATTATTTGAGCAAGTGAACTCATTCCACTTCCTTTAATTCCTATAAAATAATAAATCATTTAAATCACCTACATTAAATTATACTATAATTAACCATTAAAAAGAATAATACTTTACATAATTTACACATTTAAAAAAATACGTGACTTTTTAGTAATAATATGATATAATATGCATCGATTTGAAAAGAGGGGGGATAATATGACTAAAGATTTAATGCCAACAGTGGAGGCATATGCTAACTATACAATCGAATTAGATAAATTAGAAAAAGAACTAATGCAAATAGAAAAACAATTACTAGATGCTAAAAAATCTAGAGTATATGCATATAATAAAGGAGAAAGTAAAAAGGTTAAAACTTTAGATGATGTAATAAGTGAATTAAATACTAAGAAAAAAAGTAAAACTTCATCATTTGAAGAAATATGTAAGAAACAATTTTATATGTATAGTACTTACTACAACGCATCAGATATTTCTACTACAGCAGATATCTCAGAACTAATTGAATCTATAGATACAAAATTGGCAGCAATTAATTTTGAAAGTTCTAAATTAGAAGAAAGAAAAATAGAATTATTTGGAATAGCAAAAGCATCAGTAGATTCAGAAACTGCTAAAAAATGTAGAGATTTAAGTTCAAAATGTCACGCAAGATTAGTAGATTTAACAATGAAAGCATCAGTTTACACTAAAGTCAAAGAAGACGTTGCATCCATATTAAGCAAAAAGAAAACAAATGCACAATTACAAATAAAATAAAAAAAGAATATGTTATTCTTTTTTATTTGCATTAAATAGTTAAATAAACTCCGTATCAGCAATAAAAAAAGCCCAAATATATGAGCTTTAATATTTCCAAGTGGTGCAGGTGAAGGGACTTGAACCCCCATGGATTGCTCCGCTAGATCCTAAGTCTAGTGCGTCTGCCAATTTCGCCACACCTGCAATAAAGTGGTGGACCTCGTAGGACTCGAACCTACAACCGCCCGGTTATGAGCCGGATGCTCTAACCAATTGAGCTAGAGGTCCACGACTACTTAATAATAGCATAAAAGATTTTCAATTTCAATAACTTTTTTAAAAAATAGTTTAAAATTTATTTTTTTGTGTTATATTATATATATAAATAGCATAAAAAGAGGTAAGTTATGATAATTTTAAACTATAAAAACCAATTATATAAATACTTTATATACATTTCAGCACTACTTGTATCATTATTTGTAATAGTCAACGTCTTTTATAAAGAACCAACAAAAGACATAAAAGAAGTTAAAACATCACTAATTGAATATAATGATGAAACAACAGAAATCAATGTAGAGTATCCAAGATTTAAAGATGACAAAATAAATAAATTAACAACAGATATTTTATATGATTACATAAAAGAGTTTAAAAAGTTTACTACAATTAAAAAATCATTAATAATGACTTACAAACTATATTATTTTGACGATTACGTAAATATCACATTCAACATAGAAAACACAATAGACAAAGCTAAAAATAAAAATATATTGATAAATTTAAAAAATGAAGAAATATCATATATTACAAACTTGTATGATAAAGATTATTTAGAACAAGAAATAAACGAACTTGTTTATTATAAATATTCAACAGATATTTATGAAAGAATCAAAGAAACTAATATAAATAATAACACTTATATATTAGACGAAAATAAAATAGAAGTTTATTTCAATAACATTAACTTTAAAGATTTAGATTACATACCATATGTAACTATCTCACTTAACGAAGACGTTTATGTAGAAGACAATAACGAAATAGCAGATAAGAAATATATAGCATTCACATTTGATGACGGACCAAGCAAATACACAAAAGAATTATTAAAGACACTAGAACTAAATAATTCAACAGCAACATTCTTTATGCTAGGAAACAAAATGAAATATAATGAAGATATAGTAAAAGAAATAAATGAATCTAATAGTGAAGTGGGATCACACACATACTCACATAAAAATTTAAAAAATCTTTCATCAAAAGAAATACTTAATGAAATTAATTCACCAGCTATATTATTTAAAGAGATAACAGGAAACGAAATTAAATATATACGACCACCTTATGGAAATTATAACGATACTGTTATATCAACTAATTATCCAATTGTATTATGGAATATAGATCCAAAGGATTGGCTAGTAAAAGATAGTAGTAAAGTTTATAATTCGGTATTGAAACATGCCTGTGATGGCTGCATAGTACTAATGCACGACCTATATCCAACAACAATAGAAGCTGTAAAAATGCTAATTCCTAAATTAAATAGTATGGGATATGAGGTTGTAAGTATATCAGATTTAGCAAAATATAAGAATTATCAAATAAAAAATAGCGAAATTATTAGAAAAATAAAATAAAGTACTTTTATTTTGAAAAATAGTATGTTATAATGAATAACGTTGAACGGAAGATTAATATATTAATGTGATGTTCAACTTATGGACCGCTAGCTCAGCTGGTAGAGCAATCGACTCTTAATCGATGGGTCTAGGGTTCGAATCCCTAGCGGTCCACCATAATATGATAACTAAAGTCCTACTTAAGGACTTTTTTATTTATATTTATAAATTCAAACACGCTTATAAAGATAAATATAATTTATTAGTTTTTAAGTATTAAATATAATATAATAGGTGAACAAAAGTGATACTAAAGAAAATATATAATTATAATAAAAATTTAATAAAAAATATAAAAATTAAACTAAAATAAAAAAAGAAGTTTCAACTTCTTTTTATTTAGCTCGCAAGAGCTGTTATTACTATAGTAAATAAACTACCTACCATTAATAAAAGCATTAACCATGCTACTATTTTTTTACCTAATTCTGTTTTATTTTTCTTTTTTGCCATATAAATACCTCAATAAAATTATAATATAAAAGTAATAAAAAATAAAGAAATAAATATAATTTAATATGAAAATAATAAAAAGTAAGATATTTAAAATATTAGTAGTATCCCTAGTAATAGGTTTTATTGTAGGTATAATTAGTTTCATATTTATTGATAAAAAAGAATTAGGATCGAGTATTATTAATTATATAAATCTAATAAAAAATAATGATTTTAATCATACAAATGGCCTAATAACATCAATAATATCTAATCTAAAATATAGTAGTATTATCTGGATATCAGGTATTATATTCTTTTGTTCACTAATAATACCATTAATAATCATTTATAGAGGAGTATCATTAAGTTTAACAATATGCACAATAATTTATACATATAAACTAAAAGGCCTCTTATATGCCTTAATAATAGTGTTTCCAACAATATTAAATGAAGTAATATTATTATTATTAAGTTACTATAGTATAAACTTCAGTATAAAATGTTTTAATACCATAAAAAACAACAAAGACATAAATTTAAGACTATTTATAAAAAACTATTTCTATATTTTTATAATTCTATCTTTATTCCTTATAATAAGTAGTTTAATTGAAATATATTTATGTTCAAATATCATTAAATTTGTAGTATAATGTTGATATCGAAAGGGATGTATATTTATGAAAGTAGTAGTAGGAATAAGTGGAGGAGTAGATTCAGCTGTATCAGCATTATTATTAAAACAAGAAGGATACGAAGTAGTTGGTCTATTCATGAAAAACTGGGACTCTAACATCAATAATGATAAAGAAGGTATAACAGATGGAGTATGTCCTCAAGAATTAGATTATAGAGATGCTAAAGCTGTATGTGACGAACTTTGCATTCCACTTTATAGAGTAGATTTTATTAAAGAATACTGGGATGATGTATTTAAATACTTTTTAGATGAACTTGAAAAAGGTAGAACTCCAAATCCTGATATTATGTGTAATAAATATATAAAGTTTGATTTATTCAAAAAAGAAGCTAAAAAATTGGGAGCTGATAAAATTGCTACTGGACACTATGCGCGTATTAAAGGAAATAGACTTTTAAGAGGAGTAGATAATAATAAAGATCAAACATATTTCTTAAGTCAAGTATCTCCTGAGCAATTAAAAGATGTATTATTTCCAATAGGCCATTTAACTAAACCAGAAGTACGTGAACTTGCAAAAGAATACAATTTACCAGTCGCAGATAAAAAAGATTCAACAGGTATTTGTTTTATTGGAGAACGCCATTATCAACAATTTGTATCTAATTATTTAAAAGGTAAAGACGGAGACATAATAGACGTGGAAACAGGTAATAAAGTCGGAACTCACCATGGACTTATGAATTACACTATAGGTCAAAGACGTAATGTAGGACTTTCAGGAGATCAAGAAAGACACTATGTATGTGGTAAAGATTCTAAAACAAATACTCTTTATATTGCATACGGAAGTGATTCAAAATACCTACTATCTGATGAAGCCTTAATAGAAGATGTAAACTATATATCAGATAAACATCCAACATTTGCAACAGCTAAATTTAGATATAGAAGTGAAGACATCCCAGTAACAATAGAATACTTAGAAAATAATCAAATAAGAGTTAAATATGTAGATGGAAAAGCAGTCACTCCAGGGCAAGCATGTGTTATATACCTAGGAGAACAATGCTTAATGGGTGGTATTATTAAACAAGTGTTCAAAGATGGAAAAGATATCTGGTATTTAAAATAATGATAAGAAAAACATATGAATTAATTAATTTAAAAAAGATAGAAAATAACGTAAGAACAATAGTTAATTCATCAAAAAACTATAAATATCACATCGCAGTAGTAAAAGCAAACTGCTATGGTCTTGGTATTAAATGTGTTAAAAGTATATTGCTAGGTGGTGCAAACTATCTAGCAGTTTCTTCCTTAGAAGAAGCATTAAAAATAAGAAAATTAACAAACACTAGAATACTTGTATTAGAACCAATAGATATAAAATATATAGATAAAGCAAAACAAAATAATATAACACTTACTATTTCATCACTAGAATATTTAGAAAAAATAAAAGATAAAGAATTTACCTGTCATCTAAAAATAAACACTGGCATGAATAGATTAGGTATAAGTAGTAGAGAAGAATTAAATAAAGTATATAAAATTATTAAAGAATCAAATATTATTTTAGAAGGAATATATACTCATATATATAAAAGTAGTGATTCTATACTTACTGAAAAACAATTTAAAAGATTTGAAAATATTACAAAAGATATAAATCTAAATGAGTTTGAAATAGTACATATCCCAAATAGCGAAACAATAACTAATTATAAAAAGAAAAACTATGTAAATGGATGCAGAATGGGTATTATAATGTATGGTTTTAATAATAATCTTGACTTAGAATCAGTATTTACTTTAAAATCTAGAATAATTGAAATAAAACGCATCAAGAAAGATGATACAGTTGGCTATGATGGAAACTATAAAGCAACAAAAGATGAATTAATAGGAATAGTACCTATCGGATACGCAGATGGAATTATAAGAAAAAATACTGGAAGATATGTATATATAAATAACAATAAATACCAAATAGTAGGTAATATATGTATGGATATGTTATTCATTTTAATAGATAAAAATGTAAAACTAAATGATGAAGTTCTAATTATAAAAGATAATAATCATATAAATGAAATAGCTGAATATTTAGACACTATTAATTATGAAGTAATGTGTGATATAAGTTCAAGAGTAGCAAGAAAGTACATTGAAAGATAACGATTGTTATCTTTTTTATTTATGATATAATTTAAATATAAAGGAGAATATATGAATAGGGTAATAATAATAGGTTGTGGAAATGTAGGTATGAGTTATGCGTTTTCACTATTAAATCAAAATACTAATGTAAATGAATTAGTATTAATTGATATAAACAAAGAAAGAATCATTGGAGAAGCAATGGATCTTAATCATTGTCTAGCATTTAGTCCTTCTAAAATAGATATAAGAGTAGGTGACTATTCAGATTGTAGAGATGCTAAACTAATTGTAATTGCTGCTGGTGCTAACCAGAATCCAGGTGAAACAAGAATGGATTTAATCAACAAAAACTCAAAAATATTTAAATCAATCATAACAGAAGTAATGAATAATGGATTTAAAGGATATTTCTTAGTAGCAACTAATCCACTTGATATAATGACATATATAACTTATAAATATTCAGGAATGAAACCAAATAAAGTAATAGGTTCAGGTACAAGTCTAGATACAGCAAGACTAAGATATATAGTAGGAGAAAAAGTAAGCATTAATCCTAAAAGCATACATACATATGTTATTGGTGAACATGGAGACTCAGAATTTGTTCTTTGGAGTTCAGCACTAATAGGTAGTGAAAAAATAGATAAATATCTTACACTTGATGAGATGAATCAAATAGAAAGTGACGTAAGAAATGCAGCATATGAAATTATAGATAGAAAAGGAGCAACATATTACGGTATAGCCATGTGTCTTACAAGAATAACAAATGCGATACTTAATAATGAAAATACAATTATAACAGTGTCAAGTTATGATGAAGAAAATGATATTTATTTTAGTACACCAAGTGTTATAAACAAAGATGGTGCAATTAAGAAAATGAAAGTAGAATTAAATAAGACGGAACAAGAACAATTAGAAACATCAATTAACGTAATAAAAGATGCAATTAAAAAGATAGAATAGAAATGATACTAACAAAATAAATTAATTACAAAGTACTATCTCTAGTACTTTTTGTTTTTAAAATAAATAAAAAATAACTTTAAATTAAATAAAAATATGTTATAATCATTATAGTATATATAGTAGAAAGAGGTAATAAAATGGAAACAAACAATAACTTAAATAATAATCTAATTAATACAAATAATATTGTAAATAACACAGCTAGCAACCAAAATAATATGACTAGTAATAACACTAATAAAACAAATAAAAAGCTGATAATCATAATAATAATTATGTCATTAATAATTGTAGGTCTAACTGGGTACATTGTTTATGATTACATGAGTAGCAAAGAAAATACTAAAACAGAAGAAAAAAATAACAATAACACAGACAATAAAGAAGAAAATAATAATAACAACAATGATACAAAAGAAGATAATAAAAAAGATGAAAACAACACTTCAAATGATGATAACAATAGCAAAGACGAAAATAATGTAATAGAAACAAAAATTACTAAAAAAATAGCAAACGAACAATTGCAAAATAGTATAGGCACAGCATATTATGCATTTGGATTAAAAGAAAGTAAAATTGGAAGAAATATTTTTGATGATGATTTTGCTAAACTATATCTAGCATATAAATCACAAATTAGAAAAGATGGATATATTTCAGAAGAATGCTACGATGGCGAAGGCGCAACTGGTTGTGCAGCAATAGACCTAAAAAAATATGAAGAACATTATTACAATCTATTCGGAGAAAAGTTTGAAGATAACAAGTATGAAAAACTAAATAAAAAAGATTCATTCTATGGATACAGAGATGGTCAATTCTTTGGATCATTCCCAACAGGATTACAAGGTGAAATGATATTAAAAGCATCTAATATAGTTGAAAGACAAAAAACAATTGAAGTAGATGTAGACATTATAGATACTACTGATGATGATGAATTATATAATGAATACTATAATGCTAATGTAACACAATATGATACTAAAGCAGTAGTTGCAAAGTATAAATTAACATTAGGTAAAAATACAAATGGAACTCATAAAATCATTTCATTTATAAGAGTTAATTAATAAAAAGATTGCATTTCATATAAAGAAAGCAATCTTTTTTTATTTATAAAACTTTATAACCTAAAAAAATAAAAATATTTCTATTCTATCATTGACAAATAAGTGTAAAGTGTTATACAATTAATGTGTAGAGTAGAGGAGTGATTAGACAGATGAAAGAATTAAACAAGTTGTTAGGTGAAATAGGAATTTCTAAAGTTAAACTAGCTAAATATTTAGGTGTTTCTAGACAAATGATTTATAACTACCTAGAATTAGATTCACTAAATAAATGGCCACAAGAAAAAAGATTATTATTATTAAAATTATTAGATATAGAAGATGGTAGTGAAAAATCTATCAAAAGTATTAAAGTTACAAGTGAATATTTAGAGAATGTAGAAGCAAGATTAAACCAAAATGTAAAAGATCCAAATAATCAAGTATTCAATTATAAGAATCTTACTAAAGAAGAACAAGAATTATTAAATGATTTAATATTCTTAATCAAAGAAAAATTCACAGAAGAAAAAACAAAAGATACATATTATACATTCTTATATTTATATCATGTACTTCAATCACTTGAGAATGTACAAGAAATTAAATATATTTTTGCATATCTTTCTAAGAAAACTGGATTTACTAATCCAAATGAATTTAAATTTAATGAAACAAAACAATTCATATTAGAAAGTATTATATTCACAGCATTCAATTTATATAATAATGGAGGAGCTTCTAGATCTAAATTAACTGAATCACATAATAGATTCGTTCAAGAAATTGAAAATGATAAAGAAGAAAAACTAAGTAGAACTCAACAACTAAATACAGTCAAAATTCAAGCATTAAAAGAACTAGGATATACTGAAATTAATAAAGACAATGCATCAGAAGTTCTAAATAGAATGGCTGAAATAGAATCTAGAAAAGTTTGATTTTGAGAGCATCACAAAGATGCTTTTTTAATATAATCTATTTGTAAAAAGAGTAGAGTAATTCACCATAAAAAGGCCTACAATACAAATATTTAATATTACTAATTATATATAAAAATTTATAAATCAATTTATAATATTATTTTTTATAATAATTTAAAATTATTTTCTAAGTAATAAAGAAATTTTTAAATTAATTTCAATTCTAAAAAATACCACAGTAATATTCATAGTAAAATGCATCGACAATCTACAAATATAAACTTGAAAACGAAGTTTAATTTATTGTATTATATATTTATAAAATCATTATAACACAAAAGAAAATAAACTTCCAATAATATATGTTATGTTAACTTCTATATTGCTTCTAAAAAAATTAAATATAATCAACTATAAATTTAGTTGTTTTTATTTATGATTTTAATTATAAATTATACTAGTTAATTGCAAATTCACCTTATATATTTTATTCAACATAAACGTAAATCGTATTATGTAATTTTTATGATTAAGATAAATTTTAATTAATTATAATATATAAAATCATTAAGAAATCTATTAAAATTTGTAAAACGCATCGACAATCAAAAAAACATATAATTCTCCATCTTAGTGCAAAATCAATCATTATGTACACACGTATATATCATATTTTATTTAAATTAAATAAGATATATGTGTACGTATAAAGGATATGAATTTATAAAACGCATCGAGAAATTAAAAGATGGGCAATTCTCTACCTCGATTCAATTTAATGCAAATAAAAAATATGTATATATATTTAATATCAAAAAAGTTAGTTTCAAAAAAATGTTTTATTAAAGTAGGGGTCCCCTACTATTTTTTATAATGACTAATAGGGGGTCTATGTACAAAAAATAGATTTACTAAATGCAAATATCGACATTAAAAGAATATTAATTTAATATTAAATAATTAAAATAAATATATATTTAAATAATAACCACGATCATTAACACAAACATAATTTATAAAATTGTTTGATAAAAATAAGAAGTAGGGGTCTTTAAAACAACTACCACTTCCCTACACTTTTTATATATAAATAAAATCTTATATAAATAACGTAATACAAAATATAATAATAGAAGCAAACAGCCCATAAAACATATACTTGTACTTACTATATTTTTTAATTTCTTTTAAAATATCATTTAATGATAAACTAATCATTAATCCAGAGACAAACACAAGTACCATCGAAAGAAAAACTTCATTTACAAAATCTTTTAATATAAAATACGCAAGTAAAGCACCAATTGGTTCAGACAAACCAGACAATAAAGTATACATAAAAACCTTTTTCTTCTCTACACCACTATAATAAAGCGGAACACTTATCGCAATACCTTCAGGAATATTATGAAGCATAATAGCAATACACAATTTAATTCCTATACCAGTATTGGTTAAAGTGCCAATAAATACTGCTATTCCCTCAGGAAAATTATGTAATACTAAAGAAATCATACTAAGAATACCAATTTTATATAATGATGAATTGTTATTCTTAATTTTATCATTAATTATTTTAACACTTTGATAACCAAGTAAAAATATTAAAATATATATAATAATTCCATATATAACTCCATAATTATTTATAATAATTGGATAACTTGATGGAATTAAATCAAATATAGATATGAGAGTCATTATTCCCAAACTAAAACTTAAAGAAAATACAACAAACTCCCCTACCTTCTTAGTTTTGAAAAATATAAAAAAGCTTCCTAATATAGTAGAAATACCAGCAATAAAAGATAAAAACAATGGTAATAATTCACTCATAATAAATACTATGCAAAACTAAAAAATATAAGCCAATTATTTCCATTAAATAAATACATATTAAAGTTCATAATTACCATAATAATAACAGGTGGTGATTAAAGTGGCTAACGCTAGAAATAATTCTAGATGTAAATCTAATGCTAGAAGCAATGCAAATTCTAGAGCAAGATCAAACGCTAGAAGTAATGCAAGAAGCAATTCTAGATGTAAATCAAATTCTAGAAGTCGCTAGTATGCAGGAAAAGATATTCCATTGTTTGAATATCTTTTTTTATGTGTTATAATTAATATGTTATATTATATAAGAATAGGATGTGTCTTATGAGAAAGTTTATTATATTTCTCTTAATTATTATGATTCTTATATGCTTAACAGGAACACATTATGGTTATAAATATAGAAATCACTACACTCCAGCAATACCAAGTATAAATACAGTTAATATTAGTAATGATATCATTGAAGTTAAGTATGATATAGAAGAATATAAAAAGGATAAAGATGTATATTGTTTAAAAAAGTTTCAATCTGAAGTATTAAACGAAAATGATGAATGGACTAAAGCAAATGACAATAAATGTATCTTTGAAATTGAAGACAACTTATATGATTTTTATATAAAAAATAACTATGGAAATATAATTAAAATAGATGAAGCTAGTTTGTTAGGAAATATAACAAATTTAAGTATTGATAAAGATAAAATCTATCTAGCAATAAATGCAGAACACACACCTACTCTAAAAATTAACTCAGTTGGAAATGCAAATAAAACAGTTTTATGGACAAGTAGCAATGATAAAATTGCATCAGTAGATATTAATGGTAAGATTAAAGGACTTAAAAAAGGAACTGCCAAAGTTACAGCAAAAGTAATGGATAAAGAAATATCTATAGACGTAGTAGTAACTGATTTAATAACATTAAGGCCAAAAAATTTTGATACTAAAAAGAAATATTTAGGATGCAATTTATATTCTAAAGAAGATAATGATTTACTTGACGAAATATTAAAAGACAGAATCAATACAGTAGGATACAAAACAAGAGCTGGTGTTGTAGAAGCAGCAAGATTTTTAGCATTAGAATTTCCCTATAAAATTAAATATTTTAGTGAAAATGGACGAATGGGAGAAAGAAAGTACAAAGTTGATGGTGAAGGAAGATATTACCATGAAGGACTATATCTTCATAGTAGTAGATATAAAGAAATAAAATACGTACAGCAAGGTCCTAAAACTTGGGGATGTAGAATGTACAGCAGAGTTGCACACAATAGCAGTGCAAATGGGTTTGATTGTAGTGGATTTATTACATGGGTGCTATTAAATGGAGGCTTTGACGTTGGAGACGTTGGAGCTGGTGTAAGTCCAGGTATAAAAGACTTAACCGACTACGGAGAAAAAACCATATTTAATGCAAAAGTAATTGCATCAGGAAAAGTAAAAGTCGGAGACTTATTAAGTTCAGAAGGCCCAGGTGGTGGACATATAGCAATAATAGTCGGAGAAGACAGTAATTACTATTATGTAGCAGAAAGTTTGTGGACTTCCCCTAATGTAGGAGTAGTAATAATCCCCTACTCTAAAAAGAATTTATTTAAAAGATATTATTATGTGATGCTAATGGATTCATATTATAAAGAAGATGGAAAATTAACAAAGTTATGGTACTGAGGTGAAATATGAAAAAAAGAAAAAGAAAAAACAAGAGAAAATTAAGGTTTAAACCACCATTTTATATATCAATATCAATTTTAATAGCTTTCTTTATAATAACTAGATTAGAAATATTTGATATATTTAATGTTAAATACATAGAAAGTATAGAATTCGATAATAATGAATTTAAGATACATTTAAGAGAAAATACTGATTATTCATGTATTGTTACATCAAACAACGAAAAACCAGATATAAACGATAAAAATTGGGTTAAATCAGAAAATAATATATGTACAATCAAATACACTAATAATTATAATAATTTATATATAAAAAATACTAAAAAAATAATATATAATAATGAACATCTTGAATACTTAAACGTACTTAGTGATAAATTTTATCCAACATTCAATGACTCACAAGAGTTACCTATCATATACTTAGGTAATAAAAATGAAATATCTTTAGAAGTAAACAATAATTACTTAGAATTAAATAATCTAAAAATCAAACCTATTAAAAGTGGCAAATCAACTATAGAAATAGAAGGTTTAGAAGTAAATACAACTATTGAATCAATAACATCAGAGTATTATGTTCCTACTACTTCACTAACAGGAAAAGATAACATCACATGTGATAAAGTTTCTGAAACTGAAAATGATTTACTTGATGAAATATTAAAAGGAAAAGTAAATGAAGTTGGAAATAAAACAAGAGCTGGAGTTGTAGAAGCAGCGAGATTCTTAACATTGCACTTTCCATATAAAATAGAATATTTTTATGAAAATGGAAGACTTGGAACTAATAAAATAGATGGTGAAGGAAGATATTATCATGAAGGACTTTATTTAAATAGTAATAGATATTCTTCTATTTCTAAAAGTGGAAGTGGCCCTAAAGCATGGGGATGTAGTTTATACAGTAGTCCAGTTAAAGAAAAAACAAACAATGGTTTAGACTGCAGTGGCTTTGTAAGCTGGGCACTATTAAATGGTGGATTTAACCCAGGAGATCTAGGAGCAGGATTTACAAGTACTAGAAATTTAACAGACCTAGGAGAACTTAAAAGGATAACTAAATCTTTAATAGAATCAGATAAAATCAAAGCCGGAGATTTAGTACATAACTACGAAGCTACTGGTCATATAGGCATAATTATAGGAATCGATGATGATAATTATTATGTAGCTCAAGCAATATGGTATGACGACAACGGAGTTACTGTTACTAAAGTATCAAAATCAAATATGCCTGATAAATTCCCACATGTTGTCTTAATGGATAAATATTACAATAATGACGGTAAATATACAAAAATGTGGTAAAACAATTTTAAACAAACAAAAAGAGGATTAAATCCTCTTTTATTATATATTATTCTTCTCTAAGTACTGCTCCACACATCTTATTAAGTGTTCTAATTATAGCATCTAATTTACTATTAATTTCTTCACTAATTAAAGTAGTATCTCCTGAATCAAAAGTAACTCTAAGCATTATAGATTTCTTGCCTTCAGGTATTTGATTACCTCTATATTCTTCAATAAATTTAATACTGCTTGCTTTACTTCTAATATATTTAGTCATTTCAGCCCATGTAATATTTTCATCTACTATTAAAGACAAATCTTTTTCTACTGATGGAAGAACTGGTATATGTTTAAACTTATTAGTTCTAGATTCAAGAGGTACAAATTTATCACTATCTATTTCAAATATAGCCACATTTGTTCTCTTAATCTTAGCATCATTCATAGCTTTAACACTTAAAAGTCCAATATAACCAATAACTTCATTATCTAATTTAATAGCTAAATATGCATTTATATCAGCCCAGCTTGGTTTGTTACATTCAGTACTAAATGTTAATTCTTTCATATGAGTATATCTAGCAATATTTTCAATAACACCTTTTAAATGATAAAATATTTCTTTAGGATTACTACCAACTATAGATCCAGTTAACATCTTTCTATGTATTGGTAAAGTTTCATCTTCACTTGATTCATGATATTCGCCCTTACTAAATACTTGAGCCATTTCAAACATCTTGAAACTATCAAAATATCTTAAATTTTTACTTATTGCTTCTAACATACCAGGTACTAAAGAACTTCTTAAATATGCTTCTTCTGGTGATGGTGGTGTTGCTAACTTAATACTATCTTCCTTATTAATAGAAGCAGCATTAATATATTTCTCATTTATCCAAGGATAAGTAAATATTTCATAGAAACCACATCTACTAGACAAATATTCTTTAATTCTAGTTTCAAGTAATACTTTATTTTGCAAAACAGCATGATCAAAACTAATAGTAAGTGGTTGTGCTTCAAAACTTTCAAAACTTAAAAGTCTAGCTATATCACCCATTACGTCATCTTTTAATGAAACATCTCCTGTACTTCTATAAGTTGGTACTATTACACTATATACGCCATTTTTATAATTTACCTCATATCCTAAACGAGTAAGTACGCGAGTAATAGTTTCTTTATCTATTTTTTTGCCAAGTCTTGTATCTAAGAATTCTTCGCTTACATCTATCTTTTCATTTTTTGTTTTAACTGGATATACATCATTAAATGCTACTACTTTAGATTCTGGGAATATTTCTTTAAATAATGAAAGAGCCAAGTTAAGTCCTTCATCAACTCTTTGTGTATCAATATTCTTTTCGTAACGAATAGACGCATCAGTTTTTTCATCAAATCTTTTACCAGTCTTACGAATAGTTTTAGCAGTGAAATTAGCCACTTCTAATACTACACTAGTAGTTTCAGGTAGAATTGAATCTTTCTTGCCACCACGTATACCAGCAAGAGCCATCGCATCATTAACATCACTAATTACTAAGTCATCAGTAGTAAGTTCTATAGAATTATTATCAAGTAGTAATAACTCTTCTCCTTCACGAGCATTTCTAACTATAATCTTATTACCATCAACATGTGTTTTATCAAAAGCATGTAATGGTTGCCCAACAGCCATCATAACATAATTAGTAATATCAACGATAGCATTTATTGGTCTCATGCCGCCTTTAATAATAGCAGATTGCATCCATAATGGACTTCTCTTTTCATATACATTATCTATTTCTACAGCAACATATCTTTGACATTTAGTTGTATCTTCAATTTCTACATCATACTTTGGTAATTTACTATCAAGTTCTACTTTCTCAATTGGTTTTAAATCTACATCATAGATTGCACTTAACTCACGAGCGATACCATAATGTCCCCATAAATCAGGTCTATTAGTAAGTGATTTATTATCTATTTCAAGTACAACATCTTTCATATCGATAATTTCAGTTATACTTTGTCCTGGATAACAATCTATTCCATCTAAATCAACAATTTCCTCAGGATTTTTAGGTGGAAAAATATTTTCTAAATAAACTTCTTCTGCTCCACAAATCATACCATATGAATCAACTCCACGCACTTTAGAGTCTTTAATTTTTTGAAGTTCACTTTCACCATGCCAATAAACTTCAGCACCTGGTTTACATACAACAACCATTTCATTCAGATATAAATTAGATCCACCACATACGATTTGCTTAATTTCACCATTACCAATATCTACTTTGCAAACTCTTAATTTATCGGCATTAGGATGTTCATTTATTTCAATAATTTTACCAACTATAATATCATGAAATTTTTCTTCAGTATTTTCATATCCTTCAACTTCAACTGTTCTTAAAGTTAAGTCTTCAGTCATTTGTTTTGTAGTTATATTTTCAGGTAAATCAACATATTTTTTTACCCAATTTAATGATACTTTCATACTTTTTACCTCCTACTTAAATTGACTTAAGAATCTTAAGTCTGCACTATGGAATAGTCTAACATCATCTACACCATATCTCATCATAACAAGTCTATCAAGACCTATATTTATATAGAAACCTGTCCATTCTTCAGGATCTAGTCCAGCACTTTTTAGTACATTTGGATGTATTACACCACCCGGCATAACTTCAATCCATCCATTATGATTACATACCTTACATCCTTTACCACCACAAACCAGACATTCCATATCTATTTCATATCCAGGTTCAGTAAATGGGAAGAATCCTTCTCTCATACGTACATTTATTTTTCTACCAAATACTTTTTCAAGTATAGTTTGAATCATAACAATTCCTTCTGAAAATGATATGTTTTTATCTACTATTAATGCTTCATATTGAAAGAATGCACGTTCATGTCTAGCATCAGTATTTTCATTTCTATAAACTCTACCAGGATATACAAATCTAGCTGGAGCTCCATGTTTAAGTAAATATCTTACACTACCACCAGTTAAATGTGGTCTTAAACAAAGTCTTTCACATCCATTTTTATCTTCAGTGCCTTCTACCCAGAATGTATCCATAGATTGGCGAGCAGGATGATCTTCAGGGAAATTTAAATTATCAAATGCATATTTTTCACTACTAATATCATCCTCACTATATACTTCAAATCCAAGAGATAAAAACGCTTGATTTAAGTCATAACACATTTGAGTTATGGGATGTAATGCTCCGCCATTAATTGGGGAACCAGGTAAAGTCAAGTCCATAGGACTATCAAGCACACTTTGAAGTGAAACTAACTCATCTTGCTTCTTTTGATTAGCTTCAGCTACTACTTTTTTAATTTCAGTAGTAATCATACCTATTTCGCGTCTCTCATCAGGCTCTAAACTACCCATAGATTTCATTATTTCAGTAAGTTCACTCTTTTTACCAGTTAGTTCTTTCATAACTTCTTGAAGTTCAAGAGTAGTCTTACATTCATTAATCTTCTTTAAGCTATTTTCTTTAATTTGTTCTAATTTTTCTTTCATACTTCTTCCTTTCTTATAAATAAAAATAGTGTCCATCCATAAAGGACGAATCACTATTAAATCCGCGGTACCACCTTTGTTCTATTATATAGCACTCTATAGAATAACGCTCATCACGATTTGACTCAGTTATTGAAATTCATGATTATAGTTCTAATAACAGCTCTCAGTCAATGGCTATTAATTCCTGTATAGAGTTTCTATATCACTACTGTGGTAACCTCACAGTCAACAAAACTACTAAAATTATACATCTTATTTTTATAGTTGTCAAACTATTCTGTTCTAAGTGCTTCAACTGGATCTCTACGACTTGCCATTCTAGCAGGTATTATACCAGCTATTAATGTAAGAACAACACTAAGTATAATAAGAAGTATTGCACCAACAAATGGAAGAGTTGCAAGATTATTAACACTTATAAAGTGTTCAATAACTATATTAATAGGTATACATAATAGTAAAGTAATTCCAATACCAAATATGCCTGATATAAGTCCTTCTATGAATGTTTCAGCATTAAATACATGAGATATATCACTCTTACTAGCACCAACAGCTCTTAAAATACCAATTTCTTTAGTTCTTTCAAGTACACTTATATATGTAATAATAGCTATCATAATACTTGATACAACAAGTGATATAGAAACAAATGCTATTAATACATAACTAACAGTATTTACAACCTTCTTAACAGAAGACATAAGTATTCCAGTAGTATCAGTATATTTAATCTCTTTGTCTTCTTTATTACTATTTTTCATCTTTTCATTATAGTTATCTAAATATTTAATAAAGTTTTCTTTTGAATCAAATGAATTAAAATAAAATGATATCATCGTAGGTTCTTCTAAATCTTGATAACCTAAATTAATAAGATTATTTGAATAGCTTGATTCTTCTTTAGTCATCATAGAAGACATAAGCCTTTTAAGTTCATCTTCATCTAGATTAAACTTAAAAGCACCTGCTATTTTACTAGAATCTACATTAAATGCATTAGAGAACTTACTAATTAAACTACTCGTTAAATTTCCTACTTCAGTAAGAATATTCTTTTGCATAGCGGCTTCAGTCATCTTACTAGCAAATCCCTCACTAGCAGCAATTATTGCTTCACTTGCCATATAATTTTCAGTAACACTAGCACTTATATTATCATCAAGATAAGCTCCAATATTTGTATCATCCCCCACCATTAGTCCATTTTGTGATGCTACACCAACATACATTTGTAAATATCCAACTAATAATTTTTGATATGTACTCTTAAATACATCGCTTGGTATTACATATGAAGTTTCTAAAGACTTAAATATCTTTGATGCACCGTCACTACTTATATATGAATTAACTATATCATCTATATCTTTCATATATATAACAGGTTTATCATTATCTTTTTCTAAAGGATTATCTTCATAGTTAGTCAACATTCCACTTATCAAATTAGAAAGTCCATTCATAAAATTACCCTTAGCAGTACCAGTATCAACTGTAATATTACTAGATATTTTATTCATATAGTTAGTAGTTGTATTCTTTATATCATTTTGATCTATATTTACACCAAAAGCGCTCTTTAGCATATTTTCATCAACACTAATCATATCTTCAAAATTCAAGTTAGATTTCTTATTTTGATCATCAAATTTCTTATTAGAAAATACATCTATATCTTCCTTATATAATTGAGTTTTAACTATTTTACTATTTTTAGCATAATCAACAATATGATATATTAATTCTTTTTTATAAACAACTCCAGGATTTAATGATTTAGATGTAGCGTTCTTTTTAGGAGCAACCACACCTACTATCTTTAAGTCCTCGCTCTTATCATATAACTCTTTCATATATTTTTCATCATCACTCATATCTTCATATGTTTGATATTTAGAATTATATTTATATATATCACTTTGATTTATAAGTTTTAGCTTGATATTCATTAAGTCTTTATATGTAAAATTGTATGGTTCATGACTAATCTTAACATCTTCACCAGACATAACTTTAGTAATCATATCAGTTAGTTCATTCATATCTCTAAGTCCAAGAGAATATACAAGTAAATCTGATATCGAATATGGATCAGAAAGTACTATAACCATTTCATTATATTCTTCAGGCCATTTACCTTCTAAAATGTCATATTGGCTGTTTAATTTATCAGTATCATCTATCATTTGAGTAAATACACTTGAAAATGCTGAAACTGACATTGACATACTAGAACTATACATAGTACTCATAAGTGAACTAGGATTAAGTTTAGTAAGTTTTTCATTCACATCTATTGTATATATATTAGGACTAATACTATAACCATATTTAATACTAGAGATATCATTCATTATAGAACTATCTTCTTTTTCATAATAATTTTTAAAACTCTTAAGATCATTTACAGACATACTACCAAACATATTAGTCATATATTGTTTTTCTTCTATAACACCTTTTTTACCTTCTTCATTAGAATCCATCATCGATAGAAATAAAGATGTCATATCAGCAGAACTACTTGTAATAGTAAGAGGATATGAAGATAATGTATCTTCCTGTATACTATCTATATAATTCTGAAATCCATTTGAAAGTGCAAGTATCAAAGCAATACCAATAATACCTATACTACCAGCAAAAGATACTAAAATAGTTCGACCTTTCTTAGTCATTAAATTATTAAAAGATAATCCAAGCGCAGTCAACAAAGACATAGAAGTCTTGTGATTTCCTTCATCAGTCTTTATAACTTTAGCTTTCTCACCTTCATATGGGTTGGAGTCAGCAGTAATCTTTCCATCTTTAAGTTTTATTATTCTAGTACTATACTCTTTTGCTAAATCAGGATTATGTGTAACCATAATAACTAATTTTTCTTTAGAAACTTTCTTTAATATTTTCATTATTTGTACTGAAGTTTCTGAATCTAGTGCACCTGTTGGTTCATCAGCAAGTATTATATCAGGATCATTTACTAAAGCACGAGCTATCGCAACTCTTTGCATTTGACCACCACTTAATTGACTAGGCTTTTTATTAATATGTTCTTTTAAACCAACTTTAATTAATGCTTCTTTTGCCCTTTCTTTTCTTTCACGAGAAGAAACACCTGACAATGTAAGAGCTAATTCTACATTAGAAAGTATAGATTGATGACTAATTAAATTATAACTTTGAAACACAAAACCAACTCTATAATTTCTATAAGCATCCCAATCTCTATCTTTATATAATTTAGTACTTATACCATTTATTATTAAGTCACCACTAGTATATTGATCTAAACCACCAATAATATTTAAAAGTGTTGTTTTACCACTACCTGAAGGACCAAGTATAGACGCAAATTCACATTCTCTAAATGATAAACTAACTCCATCAAGAGCTTTTTGTTTAAAATCATTCATTTCATAACTCTTTTTAATGTTTTTTAGCTCTAACATACTGATTCCTCCATAATAATATACACACTAAATTATATCAAATTGTATAACTAATGTAAATCAAATACAAAACATTTACATAAATAATCACTCAAATAAAAAGTAGAGATTACTCTACTTAATATTCTTTCTAGATTTTAAAGTTACATTCCCTATGCCACCATCTATTAGTATGAATTTAGAAGATTCTTTATTATTTCTATAATTAAAATTTATTTTCTCATCATTGATAGTTATATTTCCAATACCTTTATCTACTTCAACAGTATAGTCATCTAAACTACCATTAATTTCTAGATATATATCGCCAACACCAGTATCAAAATCGCTTTTACCAAATAAATCTCCTTCAAATCTAAAGTTTCCAACCCCACCATCAAATTCTAAATTATTTATTTGAGAATCTAATAGTTCTATGTTACCAACGCCACTTTCAATTTTAATTTCATCAGTAACACTTAGATTATTAAAAGTAATATCACCAACTCCACCAGATATTTCTAGATATAAAGCACTTAAGTCATTAGCATATATATTGCCAGTACCAGAATCAATATCAATACTATCAAATATTTTATCTTTTGGTATAGTTATTGTCACACTATTATTAAAATTTATAAGCTTCTTTTCTTTTATAATAATTTTATCTTTTTCTATACTATAACTAATATTTTTATTATTAGTCTCTATAGAAAATATTTCACCAGGATATATTTTCAGTTTACTAGTTTTTAATTTAATTTCCATTGAATTTATTTCTTGCCCTGAAGTTTCAGTATAAATATATGTACTTTTTTCATCATATAATCTTGGCCTGAAAGAATCAATTACATCGTTAACAAAAACTATTATACCGCCAACAACACTTATTATTAAGGCTATTGCTAATGCAATTGCACAATATTTTATTAATTTTTGGCCTTTTGTCATTTAATTTCTACTCCACCAAATATAGCACTTCCATTAACATATAATGTTACTTTATCATTTTTTTCTTTAGTTTTAGTTCTGTCTGTTACTCCACCAAATACTGATGTAGATTTGATTTCAACTTTTAAATCTTCTGGTATAAGTATAGTAACTCCACCAAAAACAGCAGCAGCTTCTATTACACTTCCATCTTTAATTTTAGCATTTCTAAGATCTAATGTAATACCACCAAATATACCATTTACAGTAGCACCCTTAAAATCTTGATCATCAAATTTTACTGTTTGTCCGCCAAAGCAAGCACAAAATTCACGATTTTTACCATTCTTAGCTGCATCTGTTTTATCTTTATTTCCACCAAACATAATAGAAACGCCAATAAATACAAGAATAAGTGGTAACATTAATTTCCATATAATTTCAAAGCTAATCATATCTTGACATCCAAGTAACAAAATAACACCAACTACTAGCCATATAACACTACCAAGTTTCTCATCATCACTGATAATTCCATTAATCGCAGGAATTATAATAAATAAAGTCCACCATCCATCAAAGAATACATCAATATTAGTAATTCCAAATGAATTAAGACCAATAATTAAACCTACTATTATAAATAAAATTCCTATTATAACAGTATTAACCTTTTTCATATCTTCCACCTCTATATTCATTATACTATATTTTTTATATATTTTAAATTTTTTTATCCTAAAATTCCTAAATGTTCAAGTAATATTTGAATTCCTAAAAGCACCAATATAATTCCACCAGTAAGTTCGGCTACGCTTTTATATTTACTCCCAAATTTATTTCCTATGTAAACGCCAACAACTGAAAGTATAAATGTAATAATACCTATCATTGGAAAAGTAATAACTGCATTCTTACTACCATAAGCACACACATATGCAATACCTACTACCAAAGCATCTATACTCGTCGCAACAGATAACATTAACATAGTTTTAATCCCTAAATCACTATCAATGTTTTCTTTCTTAGAACGTGACTCAATTACCATCTTACCGCCAATAAACACTAACAACACAAACGCTATCCAATGATCTATACTAGTTATAATATGTTCAAGTGTATCACCCAAAAAGAATCCGATTGTTGGCATTAACGCCTGAAAAACACCAAACCATATACCAATCTTAACAGCATCCTTAACTTTAATCTTCTTTAAAGAAAGTCCTTTACATACACTTACCGCAAACGCATCAGCTGCAAGTGACACACTTATAAGTAATATTTCTAAAAAATTCATAAATACCCCCTAAATTGGATTAACATGTATAATAACTAAGTATATTTCATCTATCTCTTTAATAATTTCTTTTTCAAGTTTATTTGCTATATCATGACTATTAAAAGTACTCATATTACCATCCACGTATATAGTAAAACTTATTTGATACTTATATCCTACTGGAGTTGAATTAAAATGAATAACTTTCTTTATTTCTTTATGTCTATCTATTATTTCATATACTTCATTTCTTGTTTCCACTGATATAGATTTATCCATCAAAACATTATAACTTTCTATATAAAGTTTTATAGATGTATATATAATCCATAAAGATATTATTATGCCAACTACTCCATCTAAAAAATATATTCCATATATAGATAATACGCATGATACTAAGTTTACACAAGTAATAATCATATCATTAAAATGATCTCTTGAATTAGCTTTAACAAGTAAATTATTATATTTTTTATATACTTTATTTGTATACATATATAAACAAAACTTAATAATTATTGTAATCACGCACACAACTATTAACCATATGGAAAAGTCATATGTTTTACCATTTATCAAAGACATAAATGAATCTTTTAATATAAATAAAGCCATTAATATCATAGATATACTAATAAGCATTGAATATATATATTCAGCTTTACCATGTCCTAAATTATGATCATCATCCCTAGGCTTACTAGATATCTTGTTACCTATATATGTCATAAGTGAAGAAAATATATCTCCTGCACTATTAAAAGCATCTGCAATCATTGCTTGACTACCAGTTAAAAGTGCTACAATTCCTTTAATTATCATTAGAAGTATATTACCAAGTATTCCAAATATACTAGCTAACTTTGTACTTTTAAATCTATTCATAATTCCTCACTATTCAAAATATTTTATAGTAAATATAGTACCAATATTAGGAGTACTTTTAACACTTATACTTCCATTATCCTTTTCTATTATTGATTTAGATAAAGCAAGTCCTATTCCTACACTATCTTTACTAGTATTCTTTCCTTTATAAAATCTATCAAATATATATGGTAAATCTTCTTCACTTATACCAACACCATTATCTCTAATAAGTATTCTAGAGTATACTTTATTCTTAGTATAATTCACTTCTACAAATCCATTTCCATCTATATGTTCAATAGAATTCTTTATTATATTTGAAAGTGCCTCAACTTCCCACATAAAATCACATTTTATAGTAGAACCTTTATCCCCAGATACTTTAATACTAACACCTTTTAATTCACTTAAAGCACTAACTTTATTAATAGCTTCATCAACTATATCTTTAATTAATACTTCCTCTTTATTAAATTTTATTACATTCGCATCAAATTTAGAAAGTTTAAGAAGATTTTGTACTAGAAAATTTATATTTATTATTTCTCTTTTAATATTTATTAAAAATTTACGTCTAGTTTTAAAGTCCATCTCTTCATTATCAAGTATATTATCTATCATAATAGTAATACTTGTAAGAGGTGTTTTTAATTGATGACTTATATCACTTAATGAATCTTTAAGATTTAATTTATCTTTTAAAGAATTATCTGCTTCACTTCTAAGCATTAAAGATGTTTTATATACTTCTTGTTTTAAAACTGATAACTCATCCTCTGTATAATCTTCTATGTCTATATCAAAGTTTCTTCTATTTATTTTAGATATTAATTCTATTATTTTATTTATTTTTTTATTTCTTTTAGATTTATTAATAACAAAATACACATATAAAGTAATAATAATTATAAAAAGAATACTAAGATCTACAATAATATATTTTTTAAATAGTCTATCATTTTCTATAATAGCACTACTTTTTTCATTAATTCCATATTTACTAAGTAAATCTTCTTCATTTTCACTATTTAATATACTTACTAAATCACTTTCATTAACTTCTGGATATTTCTTAACCACTTCGTTAATTAAAGAATTAATTTTATTATTATAATTCATAGTATAAGTTTTATATTGATAATTTAGAATCAAACCAAAAAGACCTAGTGATATAAAACTAGTTATTATCATAAAAACTAATATCTTTTTGTTTATTTTATTTTTCATCAATTCTGTATCCTATTCCTTTTAATGTAATTATTATATCTGTGTCAAGTTTTTCACGTATTCTTTTCATATAAACAGTAACAGTGTTATCATTAACATCATTTCCTGTCCATTCCCATATACTTTCAATAATTTTATCACGAGTAACTACTTTATTAATATTACTAAACAAAAGTCCTAATATTTTAACTTCTAAAGTAGTTAGATTAATTACTTCATTATTTTTATATACACACATTCTATTAAGGTCAAAAGTAATATCGCCAGAACTTATAGTCTTCTTATTAAGTATTTTATTTATACGAGCTATTAATTCTCCAGTTCTAAATGGTTTAGTTAAATAGTCACTTGCACCCATATCTAAAGCATTAACTATATCTTCTTCACTATCACGAGCAGTTAAAAATATAACAGGTATTTCCATCTCTTTAATATAATCTTTATATAAATCAAAACCATTACCATCAGGTAAAGTAACATCAAGTATTATTAAATCCACTTTATTATTTTCTAAATACTGAAGAGTGCTTTTAATATCAGAAACACTTACTAAATCTATCTTTTTAATCTTAAAAGAATATTCTAAACTCTCTCTTATATTTAAATTATCTTCTACAAGTAATATCTTCATAATTTACCTCTTATTCATTATAGCACAAAAAAGGACCTAAGTCCTTAAATGTTTTCATTACGTATACTTTCTATAATATTTTGTTTATTTACTTTTCTAACAGAATAATTCATTATAAAGAATACAAGTACAAATACAGCAAGTATACTAATTATTATACCTTGATATGGAAGTTCAAAAGCAAATGTTGTACCTCCTTGATTAAATGCCAAATATATTAAATATGAAAGAACCACTCCTATAGGAATACCTATTAATAATGATTTAGCACTATAAAATACACTCTCTAAATTAATAAGTTTATTAAATTCTCTTTGAGTCATTCCAATACTCTTTAATATAGCAAATTCGCCAGTTCTAAGACTAATATTAGTATTTATTGTATTAAATATATTAGTAACACCAATTAACGCTATAACAGTAATAAATCCATATAAGAATATTGCTACTAGAGTATATAAACCTTTAACACTTCTCATTTGTTTATCTAAGTTACTTATACCATAGTCATCATAATTACTAAATATATTTTCAACATTTTCTTGAAGTTTATCTGGATTACTAGAATGAATATATATAGTATAACTTAAATACATATTATCTTTAAGATACTTATCAAAGTATTCATCACTCACTATTAAGAAAGATCCAGTAAATTGATTTTCCAGTCCAAGAGGTCTTTCATAAGTTACATATCCTACTTCAATAGTTTTTTCATCTTCACCGCCAACAACATAGTTAAATGCTTTACCAGTTATAGAGTCTCCCTTTCTACTCTTTAAAACATCATATTCTACTTGTCTACTGCTTCCATCAACATCAACATCATAGAAACTATTATTTATAAGAATTCCTTTATCTTTCACATCTTCCTTATTTAAGTTAAGACTTTTTAAATATCTATCGTATTCATCTTCTCCTATAGCCATAACTGAAACTTGAGTGTCACTATCAGGATCTATAAAATTTTCTTTTAGTAAAGCTTTTAATTTAGGATCATAATAATCGCTTGATATAACTAAATGAGTAAATCTCTCTATACTAATTCTTTCCATATAATCAAGATTCAAAAATTCTTTATATTCTTTTTCTACTTTTTCAGGTTTAATAATATTAATAGATATATTATAGTTTTGAGTACCAATTTCTTTATCAATTTCTCTAAATCCTAAATTCATAAAATACGTAAGAGCAATAAATATTGAAGAACAAACTATTATAGATATAACAGTAGTTCTATATTTTCTTCTATTTCTTTTAATATTTTTATATGATATTACTCCACCTATACCAAATAATAGATTTATTATTTTTGGACATCTAATTTTTTTAGATTTTATCTTTATATCATCATTTCTTCTAATAGCACTTATTGGACTTAACTTACTAGCTCTACGAGCACTTCTAAGAGCAGATAAATATATAGTAACAGCACTAAGTATTATAGATAAAAATATTGCTAAAAATGATGTTTTAAATACAAAACCAGCACCAATAAACATATCACTAGCAAGGTAATTACATAATTTAATTAATACGAATGATGCAAATATACCACTTAATATACCAAGAGGTACACCAATAATACCAAGTATAAACGCTTCATAAAGAACATTTTTCTTTATTTGTTTTCTAGTAGCTCCAATACTTCTAAACATCGCATATTGTTTAGTTTTCTCTGTAATAGATATATCAAAACTATTTTTAATACAAAATATAGACGTAACCATAATTATAAGTATTATAATAGTAGATATACTATATAACATATTCATAATATCATTACCAAAAGAAAGAGTTTCTAAACTTATCAAATAGTAATTACATACCGTTTCATATTTACCTTTATTTACTTTTTCCATTACTTCATCATCAGGACCAAAATCACCATGTTCATATCTTTCATACATTTTAGCATCAACACCAAGTATACTAGCAGTTACATTAAATCTATCTTTAATAGCTTCCTTTGTATACTTAGTATATATATCATATTTCCCACTATAACTTGTAGTATCAAGTTTAGTTATAAATGTATAACCAGGAGCAGTATAAGGTTCAACTATTTTACCAGGTCTTTCCATAATACCAACTATTTTATATGTACGAGTTTCTTCAACTTTTAACTCCTCTTCTCCAGTATATGGATTATTTTGATCTAAAGTATAGTTTTCACTATAACGCTTTCCTATATCTAAAGTTATATTATCCCCTATCTTATAGTCTATTCCTCCATTAGTTTTTAAATGTCTAGGAACTACTATTTCATCTTCATTTTGTGGAAGTCTTCCATCTAATAATTCTATAGACATATTATTAAATGCTTTATTATCAAAAGCAACTACATAAGCATACACTTTATCAGGATTCTTACTACCACTTAAATAACTATAACCAATTTCTTTAGTAAGATAATAATCACTTATATTTCTGTTATTACTAAAGTTTTTTATATCATTCGCATCAACTCTATAATAAGCATAATGAAAGTCACCAAGTTGTTTCTTTTCAAAAATGATTATACTTTCTTTAAAACTAACAATCATACTACTAAGAGCACATATTAATGCAACTGATAAAATAATTCCAATTATAGTAACTATAGTTCTCTTTTTATTAAGTTTTAAATTTTTAATTGTAAGTTTATTAAGGATACTCATAATTACCTCTCCTTAACTATCTTTCCATCTTCTATAGTAATAATTCTGTCAGCCACTGCTGCTATATCTAAGTTATGTGTAATCATTATTATAGTTTGTTTATATTCTTTATTCATCTTTTTAAGAAGATTAACTACTTCATCACTACTTTTACTATCTAAGTTACCAGTAGGTTCATCAGCAAGTACTATCGCAGGTTTAGTAATTAAAGCCCTTCCTATAGATGTTCTTTGTTGTTGACCACCAGATAATTCATTTGGTAAATGTTTACGTCTACTTTGAAGTCCAAGTACTTTAAGTAACTCATTTAATTCAAACTTATCTGCATTTCTATTATCAAGTTCTAAAGGAAGAAGTATATTTTCTTCAACATTTAAAATAGGTATTAAATTATAAAATTGATATATAAGTCCTACTTCTCTTCTTCTAAATATTGCTAAATTATCACTACTTAAACTATAAATGTCTTTTCCATCAATAAATACCTTTCCATTAGTCGGAGTATCTACTCCACCCATCAAATGTAAAAGTGTACTCTTACCACTACCAGAAGCACCAACAATCGCAACAAATTCTCCTTTTTCTACAGAAAATGATACATGATCTAAAGCAACTACTTTATTATTATCTTTTCCATATACTTTAGTTAAATTATCAACTTTTAATATTTCCATAATATCTTTCCTTTCAAATACACTTACATTTTATGAAACAAAAGTGACTATAGAGTGACAAAAAAGAAATATCATAGATACTTCTTTAAATCACATTCAAAACTTATTATTCCATTAAAATCAATAGTATTAAAACTTATATTAAATTCATAATTATTATTATCTATTCTAAAAAGATCTATATCACATGTTGTATCTAAATAAGTTAAACCATTATATGTAAACATAGTTTCTCCTTCAAATAGATAACTTTCATCTAAACAAACTTCATCATTAATCTCAACATTAAATATCTTTTCCATATCACTAAATATAAATCTAAATGTATAGTCATCATCTTTTATAACACCATTTACTTCTATAGCGAGTGTTTTACTTTTCTTACCGTTAATTTCTATTTCTAATGGATAAACTTCTATATTTTCTTTATCTGAATCCACATATTTACTTACCTTAAACATATTTACTCCTTTATATCTTCTAAACTATAATCTATTACTTTAGAAAGTTCATCTAATGTTGTTTCTATTTGATATCCAATCTTGCCAGCACTAAAATATATCTTATCATTATTTTTAGCACTTATATCTATTACTGTCTTAAATTGTTTTTTCATTCCTACTGGTGAACATCCTCCATGAATATATCCCGTAAGAGGTAATAAATCTTTAGACTTAATCATTTCAATTGATTTTTCATTGACACTTTTAGCAGCCTTCTTTAAATCTAAGTTTGATGAAACTGGTACCAAGAACACATAATGATTATTACTTTTACCAACAGTTACCAAAGTCTTAAATACTATATTAGGATCTTCTTTAAGCACACTAGCAACCTCAAGTCCACTTACCATATCAGTATCACTATAATCATGTACATTATAAATAATATTCTTTTGATCAAGTATTCTCATGACATTAGTTTTCTCTTGTTTTTTCATTAAATCACCAAAATTATTATATCATATATTGTAATTATTAAAAAAAATATGTTATATTTAATATATAAGAAAATATAGGAGGGAGTTTTGGAATGAAATCAAATCGTTTTGGTAAAATATCTTTTTGGAAATTTGGATTTTGTATATTAATAGTTCTATTCCATATAGCATCTATATATCCTGACTTTAGATATAATTTTAAATATGGAAGCATTGGAGTAGAATTTTTCTTTTTAGTGTCTGGATACTTTTTAGCAAAAAAATGTATTTCTTATGAACCTAAAGAAAGTCTTGGTGAAGAAACATTTAATTTTATGAAAAGTAAAATTAAAAAGTTTATCCCATATATAATACTTTTAATGATAGTTGGTGTTCCATACTTAACGTTTATAAAACATTACACTTTAACAGAACATGTAATGACATTTTATAAAATATTATTAATACCAACTAATATAGATACAGACCCATCTATATATGGAATACTTTGGTACTTAACAACAATGATAGTAGTAGAAACAGTAATGTTTCCATTAATAGTAAAACATAAAAAGAATTTTATATATATAATAAGTCCAATAATAGTAATATTGTTAATGAATTATATATTAGTTGAAACTAAAATTATAGTATCTCCATGGACTAAGACGCCATTTGCATTAAAAGGAATATTAAGAGGATTCTTAGTAATGAATCTAGGTATGTATTTATATATACTAAGTGAAAAATTCAATAAAATTAAACTTACCAAATTATCAAAAGCAATACTACCAATTATAGAAATATTCTTATATTTAAGTATATTCTATATATCTAATATTAAGAGTGCTCATTCAAAATTTGATATATTTATGCTTATATTAATCAGTATAGGACTTCTTATTTCAGCAAATCCAAATGTATATTTAACAAGACTCTCTAATAATAAAGTTTTCTATTTTTTAGAAAAATTAAGCTTACCAATGTATATTTATCAATGGGTAATAATTTATGGACTAGAAGTGCTTTTAAGAAAGTTGGGTGTCATTACTAACTACTGGATATTCTCTCTTCTTACAATATTAATTCTAATATTTGTAAGTATAATAGTAATGTATATAGTTAAATTATATGAAAAACATAAACATAAAATAACAAGATTATTTATAGAAGCATAAGCAAAAACAGAGTTTCAATAACTCTGTTTTATAATACATATAAATATACTGCAAAATAATGAAATATAGTTCCCACTATACAAAAGAAATGAAATACAGAATGCATATACTTCTTTTTAGAACCAAGACCATATAATAAAGCACCTAATGAGTACATAACTCCACCAAGTATTATTAAAATAAGTCCTGTTACACCTACACCATTAATTAAAGGCTTTATAAAGAATAATGCACTCCATCCATTAACTAAATGACATACTACTTCAATCTTTTCATTTTTATCTACATCAATTGCTGAAAATATTATACCAAGTAATGTAACAAATCCTACAACACCAAAATATATCCAACCATATATGCCTTTCATACCAACAAGAGCTATGGGTATAATAGTACCAAATACAAGCAAGAATACATTACAATGATCAATTACTCTCATAACTTTTTTGCCAGTTATTCTAGGACTTAAAGCATGATATATACAGGAAATTGTATATAAAAGTATCATAGTGGTACCAAATAGTGTAACTGTTGTTACAGCCATTGCTCCAACTTTACTGGCTTTAATTATAAGCATAACAAGCCCCCAAATACTAAAACCAGCTGCTATACCATGAGAAATAGAATTAATTAATTCTTCGCATAATGTATAGCTAGGTATACTAATTCTCTCTTTCTTTTTTTCCATATTGCCTCCTATAAATATCTAACTATTTCACTGATATCTTTCCTATCATCATGAAGTTTACTAGGACCAAACCCTTCTTTAGAGTAACCCATCATTATTAAACATACAGGAACTATATTGTCAGGTAAATTAAATTCCTTAGATACTTCCTTACTATTAAACATACGAACCCATACAGAATTAATACCTAAATCAGTTGCTTCAAGTATCATATGTGTAGCTATTATACTAGCATCCATTTCATATGAATCATATCCTTCTTCTAACTCATTTTTCCATGATATATTTGTATCTGCGTAAACCATCAAACAAACCGAAGCATTATAAGTCATCTTACATACATTTTTAAGTTTAGACATTCCTCCATCACTTTTAATAACATAAATAATTTCAGGTTGTAAATTTTTAGCAGTAGGACTTATTCTACCGCATTCAAGTATCTTATCTATATCTTCATCACTAACTTTTTTATCACTAAAACTTCTAGTAGAATATCTACGTTTAGCAAGTTCATAAAAATTCATAAGTACCTCCTATTTTCTCTCATAATCATCCAAGAAACTATGATATTCTCCATTCTTTTTAGTTCCAAGAACACAATTTAAATTAATATTATCAAGTGCTTTAAATATGTTATAATCTATTGATTTATTTAATTTTCTAAGTTCTTTAATAAGTTCTTTCATTTCTTTTCTTTTTGATTCATTTTTATCACTTAACTCTACCCTTTCAGTAAATTTACAAGCGCAATTTAAGAATGTTAACTTATTATAATTCTTCCATGATATTATAGCATCTTCTTTAACTAAATAAAGTGGCCTAATTAATTCTAATCCTTCATAATTATCAGAATGTAATTTAGGCATCATAGTTTTAACTTCAGAACCATAAAACATAGACAAAAGTGTAGTTTCTATAACATCATCAAAATGATGACCAAGAGCTATTTTATTGCATCCAAGTTCTTTTGCTTTACTATATAAAAATCCCCTTCTCATACGAGCACACAAATAACATGGTTTCTCACCACTAATTGTATTTACAACATCAAATATATCACTATCAAACATAGTAATTGGTATATTTAAATGTTTAGCATTTAGATATATTAAATCTCTATTCTTTTCTGCATATCCCGGATTCATAACTACATAATAAGCTTCAAATTTAACTTTGCCATGACGTTCTAATTCTTGAATACATTTAGCAAGTAAAAAAGAATCTTTTCCTCCACTAATACATACCATTACTTTATCATTTTCATTTATTAATTTATAATCTTGAAGAGCCCTTACAAATTTACTCCATATATCTTTTCTATATCTTGTAATTAAAGATCTTTCAATCTCCTTATATTCTTCCATACAAAACTCCTAAAACATATAAATATTTTATCATTATAAAAGTAAGTATGTAAATACTCACCTTTACTTTTTTAACCACATATACATTCCATCTTCAGCAATTTCATGTTTAACTTTAAATCCAAATTTTGAATAAAATGTTTGTTTACCTGGAGCAGACAACAATTGTACCATTACTTCTTCATCATCTTCTATGTTATCTCTAACATAATTTAATAACGACTCTATTAGTAATTTTCCATAACCATTTCCTTGGTAATCAGGTTGCACAACAACATCCATTAAAAGTCCAGCATATCCTCCATCAGTTACAAATCTTGCCATACCTATCGTTTTATCATCAATAACACATTTAACATTGATACCATGTTCTAATGATATTTTAAGAAGTCTTAAAGAAGGAATTTTCCAACCAACTGAATTTAATAGTGAAATATATTCGTCTATATTAAGTTTATTATACTCTATCATTATTCGCCTCATAATTATTTATAAAATTATTTAATTCGTTTCTACTCTTAAATATTAAGATATTTACCTTATTTTTATATTTTTCCATCAGTTCATAAATCGCCGGTAAAGAAGTTTTTGAAAAATCAATAATATATTGTTTAAACTCTGGATTCAAACTTTCTTCATACCATGCCATATCATCACGTTTTTTACCAATTCTATCTTCTGCTCCGCTCACACATACTTCAGTTGGAAAATCCAAAAGAAAACAAGTATCACATTCTTTTAATCTCATCTCAATAGTTCTTTGATAATTACCATCGATTATCCATTCTTTTTCTTCAAATATCTTTTTTAATATAATATCAAATTCTTCACGCGGTATATGTGTCCCATCTTCATTATGATAAATATTATCCAAATGATAAAGAGGATATCCAGTTAATTTCTTTAATCTTTTAGAAAAATAGCTTTTCCCAGAACCAGGACATCCAATAATTATTATTTTTTTCATGAATTACTCCTTTACATAATTACAAATAATTTAGTTCCACTTTACATTTTATACATATATTATATAATAACAGAATCACATTTACCAATTAATTTTTCTAATTCATAATTTTCTACAAAACTAACAATAGTTCTCATTATTTTAAAATAATATTTATCTAAATAGTTATTGACTTCATCATTAAAATCAAATTCATTCTTTAAATTCAAAAAACAACTATGAAAACTATTTTTAAATTTTTCTATATTATTAAACTCATTATATATTCTATTAACATCTATCAAATCAATATTTAAACTATAAATATCTTTATTTAAATATTTAAGTAGTAACGATACTAAAAATACATCACTAAATATATTTATAACTATATCTTCATATCTAACATACTTTTTCTTTAACATTAATTCTATGTTTTTATAATTAAATTTCTTACAATAAATATTTTCACAATTAATATACTCTAAATATTTATTAATAAACTCTATACCATTTAAATTAGGCCTTTTTAAAACACATTCATAGTCAACACTTATAATTAACCTATCAGAGTAATAACTACTATTATAAAGCTTGAAAAACGATTTAATACCTTCATTTAAAGTACTATTATAATAATAATTATTTGTCTTAACTATATTTTTAAGAAACACTACTCTATAAAACATTTTAGTTTTATTAATATACTCGATCAAATTAGAATATGACTTATTATATAAAGATATTATTTCATCATTAAGAAGTATATTTATTCCATTATATATATTAAATTTCTTTAAATATAAACCTAAAGTAAACATATTAGAATCATTTATATTTTTTAAATTATCTATTTTTATAGTACTAACAAGTCCACTATTATAATGACTACATTTATAATGCAATAGTTCTAACAACGTTTTAAGTATTCTATTTAATTCCTCATCATTAATAATTTTATTTATATAACAATATTTAATTAAGAATTCCACATATTTATTAGAATCTATTTTATTGTTTAAAATTAATTTATTTATCACTTTCACCATACATTATTTTAGTATTTAACTTTTCAAAAGAAACACTACCAAGTAACTCTAAACTACCACCTAACTCATCAAAATTATTACGTAAATATTCTATTATTTCAGTATCTATTAAATAATCACTAAATTTGTCTTGAAACATATAAAATATATTAATAATCTCATAAATAGTTTCGAAGTAATTATCACTATCTATATACTCCGAATCATAAAAAGCATATACTATATCATCTATAATAGATTTACCTACTTCTATTCTTCCAATATCTTTTAAAGTATTGTTTTTATTTTCAATTAACATTAATATTTCTTCATTCGATAAAATCAAATTTTTATCTTTAGTTATCTCATTCATATTAATTAGATTATTAATATTTTCTTGATCATTACCAAATAAAATTATGCCATTCATTTTCTTCACCTAATACTTAATATCATAATTTTAAGTACTTTACTAGTCTTGAAAAAATAGCCATTTTATGGTAATATATAAACACAAATTAAAAGAGGGAACTTCAAAAATTTCCTCTATTTTTTATTTAACCAATAATATGGTTGCATTTCTTTTAATGTTTTAAAAATTAATTTATTTTCTCCATATCCTTCATTTAAAAATTCAATAGAAGTTTTTAACATTTTTTCTATTGTCATAATTATCCTAACTTATCTCCATTCTTAACTTCCACGTCAGGTTTTATTAAAACAACACCCTGTTCACTATAAGTGCCAAGAACTAATACTTCACTCATAAAATCAGCTATTTGTCTAGGCGGAAAATTAACAACAGCAAGTATTTGCTTATTAATTAAATCTTCTATCTTATATACTTCAGTTATTTGAGCACTGCTTTTCTTAATACCAATTTCACTACCAAAATCAATTTTTAATTGATAAGCAGGCTTTCTAGCCTTCAAAAAAGGTTCAGCCTCTATAATAGTACCAACTCTTATATCAACTTTCATAAATTCATCAAATGTAATCATATTTCACCACCATTTAATTAATATATATTCCTATAATTATATACTAAATATAACATACATTAATTAGAAATACCATAATTACTATTCCTAGTTAATTTCATTTCATTATTTGAGATATCTTGTCTTATTTTATCTAAATCTTTAGAAATTCCTTGCATATAAATTGAATAATCATAATCAAACGTAAATATCTCATCCTCAACTTCTCTTTCACATTCTGCTATTCTAAGTTCAATTAAAACATCTCTACCAAAAATAGTTTTAATAACAAAATTACTAATATATCTACCATTTGAATCAACATATAAAGTATCAGACATCCATCCTCCATGTAATCCTAAATTTATATATGAAGTTGTATCACCTGAAACAGCACTTCTATAGTATCCACTGTTTATAGTATTAGAATTCAAAACACTCCTAGCAAAATCATAGGTATCAGTAATAACTTTAGATAAGATTTCATCGCCATATTTTTCCTCTAATATTCTTTTTCTTTTTAAAATTAAATCAGCACTATTATCTATAGGCCATCTATAAGTATTTATTAAATAATTCTTATATTCATTTAAAGATAACATTTTATTTTCCCCCATTAATAAGTTTTAAATCATATATTTTAAACAAGTATTTATAAAAATTATATATTTTTTTCTAATTTACAAACACATTCAACATGCTTAGTTTTATTAAACATGTTAATACACTCAAGTTTTATAAGACTATATTTATCTAATAAGTCTAAATCTCTTTTTAAAGTTTTTGGATTACACGAAACATAGACTATTGTTTTAGCATTACCTTTATTTAAGAAATCAATTACCTTTTTAGATAAACCACTTCTAGGAGGATCTACAACTATAACATCATAATTATTATTTTTAGCTATACTCGCATCACCACATATGAAATTAATATCACTTAAACTATTTAAATTTTTGTTTATATTAGCATTCAATATTGCTTCTTTATTTACTTCAATACCAGTAACTTCTCTAAAGTTATCTTTTAAGTATATTCCAATAGTTCCAGTACCACAATATAAATCTAATAGTTTATCACCACTTCCAGCATATTCTTTAACCTTATCATACATAATTTTCATATTTTCAGTATTCACTTGAAAGAATGCATTAGGATAAATACTATACTTAATATTACCAAGTTCTTCTATAATATAAGCATTACCATATAATAATTTATTATTTAAATATATTGAATCTATTTTAGTTTTACTAATTAGTTCATCACAATTAAAATCTTCTTTATCACCATTAAATATTACCATAATACTGTTTTTAGTAGTTCTAACAACAACATCAAATATATTATGAAGATTTATATTTTTTAAAATATTATATATTTCATTAATTCTATTATCTAAAAGTAAGCAATTACTAAATTCTACTAAATTATTAGTATTTTCACTATAATACCCGATTTTCCCATTTTTAACATGAAATGTTGCTTTATTTCTATAATTATATTCATTATTAGTAAGTATTTCTTTAATATCAGTATTAAATAATTTATTTATAAAGTCTATTTTCTTTTTCTTTTCTTCATCAAAACTTAGATGTAGGAAAGAACACCCTCCACACTCATTAAAACTTTTACATTTAACACATTCACGTCTTTCACTTTTAGTAATTATTTTTTCTATTTTAGAAGTAGCAAATCTTTTATTAACTTTAGTTATTTTAATACTTATTTTTTCATCCTTTAAAGCATATGGAACAAAAACAACAAAATTATTTATTCTAGCAATACCATTTCCAATCTCATCTTCATCATTAATAATTACTTCATATATATCATTTATCTTCATAATTAACCACCTAAATTAAATTTATTTTCAAAATTATTTTTCTTCATTAATAGAATCATTATATTTTTTTAATATGTTTTGAAATTTATATTTATCCATCTTATCAAGTACACTATAATCAAATTCACAATTTTCACTAAATGTAAATTCTATATACTCACTAATATTTTCTAGCGAAGCATAAACAATAGTATTCTTATTTCTTTCAATAATAATATATCTATCCATTGTATCTATATTCATCATAAGATAACCAGGTTTATACGCTTTAAATATTATTGTTTCTTCTTTTACTTCTTTACTTTCTTTTTTTATAGTTTCTTTTATTTTCTTAATATTATTCATTTCTTCATCTTTTGCCTTTGAAACTATTTTAGTCTCAATATTACTTGGCAAATCAAATTCTTCAAAATAAGTATAATAAATTTTATTGCCAATAAGGATTTCTTTCATGCCTTCTTTAAAATCATTATCAGAATAAACTATATATAAAAGAAGTTTATCTTGATATTCACCATAAATATAATAATATTTATTATCATACTTTATCAGTTTACCTATACATAACACATTAGTAGTATCTTTTTTAGTTTTATTTTTATTATTAAATACATATAATTCAATATGTTTTCTCATATCTTCATCAGTAATATTCATAAGTTTAATCTTACTATCAATAGGTATACTAATAATGGTATTAAAATTAAAAATATAATGTGTATTATTAATTTTAATCTTTCCTTTTTTATTAGCATAAACACTTATTAAATAATAATTTTCTTCATCCATAGAATAAATATAAAAACTATAATTATTATATAATACAATATCTCCTACTTCATAATAAAATTTTATATTTTTAGCATTAATATCTTTAATTTTATAATATCTATCATTTAACAAATATATAGATTTATATATTCTATTTAAATCTTCATCATCTAAAACACCAACTTTTTCTATAAATCTTTCTTCATTTAATAAAACTAATTTTCCAGTAAATATATATCCACCTTTAGAAAGATTATACCCACGTTTAGTTTTAAATTCTATTTTAGATAAACTTAATTCATTAGATTTTTTTACACTAGTACATTCTAAAGCATAAACTTTTTTAAATCTTTTATAAATAACTATATAAGGACTAATCCTATGTCCCTCTTGAATCTTCATTTTTTCTTCTTCAGATTCATATCTTTTAGCTATAATAATGTCTTTAACATTTAAAAAGTCTAAATGACTATTATAAAATATTTTTTTAATAAAACTAAACATAATAACTCCACATAAAAAGTAACTTAATTATATCATAAGTTACTTTATATTTACTACTCTTCTTCTTTTTTTATTTCATCAAATATAGAAGTTCCAATACCTAAATCATTCTTAATACCAAAGTTATCGAGTACTGTAGCACCAATATCTGCAAATGTACTTCTATCACTTAAACGTTTACCATATTTAAAACTTGGACTATATATCATAATTGGAATATACTCACGAGTATGATCAGTTCCTTTCCATGTAGGATCGTTACCATGATCAGCTGTTAATATAAATAAATCATCTTCCTTAAGATTTTTTAAGAACGTAGGTAAATAATAATTTAATTCTTCAAGTGCTTTTAAATATCCTTCTCTGTCTCTTCTATGTCCATATAACATATCAAAATCATTTAAATTGGCAAATAAGAATCCTTCAAAATCTCCTTTAGCAAAATCAATTAACTTCATTATACCATCTAAATTATCTTTGGTTCTAACTTTAACAGCAATACTCTTATTATTAAATATATCTGATATTTTACCAATAGCTATTGTTTGAACCTTGTTCTTATCAAGTAAATCAAGTACATTCTTTGGTGGATCTAAGGCATAATCATGTCTCTTAGGAGTTCTTGTGAAACTTCCTGGTTTTCCTACAAATGGACGAGCAATTACTCTTGCTATCTTGTATTCATCCCCTTTAGTTAGTTCTCTAACTGTTTCACAAATTTTATATAACTCTTCTACTGGGATAATATCTTCATGAGCAGCTATTTGTAAAACTGAATCAGCAGAAGTATAAACAATAATAGCACCAGTTTTCATATGCATTTCGCCTAAATCTTCAATAATTTGAGTTCCACTAGCTACACAATTGCCTATAACTTCCCTTCCAATTGCATGTTGAATCTTAGAAATTAACTCAAGAGGAAATCCATCAGGATAAGTTTTATATGGGACTTTAGCTACAGCTCCCATCATTTCATAATGACCATTTAATGTATCTTTCGCAACATTAAAAGGTTTAGCTTTCATATATATTGCTTTAACATCTTTTTCATCTTTACCTACTAAATTAGTAAGTCCTAATTTTTCTAATACATCTAAATTGTATGCCTCACCTATAGTATGTAATACTGTATTAGCCCCCTTATCACCATATTTATCAGAATCTTCTGTAGAACCAACTCCAACACTATCCATAACAACCAAAAATACCCTTTTAAACATTACTTTCACCTTCCTTTGTGCTTCTATTAAAATATTCATTATAATTTTCTTTTATAAAATTATTCGCAAGATGTGTATATATCTCAGTAGTAACAACATTCTCATGTCCAAGTAATTCTTGAACACTACGTATATCCGCTCCACATTCAATCATATGAGTTGCAAAACTATGTCTAAGTACATGAGGAGTAATTTCTTTATCTATTTTTTTGCTTCTTGCTATCTCGCCAATTATCTTATACAAGCCTTGACGTGTCATTCTTTTACCATGATTATTTAAAAATAACGCATCAGTTGGTTTCTGATTTTTGACAAACATCATAGGTCTATATTTATTAATATATAATTCTAAATAATTAACAGCAATTTTACTTAAAGGAACAATTCTTTCTTTGCTTCCTTTACCATAAACACTAACAACCATATTACTAGTATCTATATTTATTAAATCTAAATTAATTAATTCAGTAGCCCTAAGTCCCGTAGAATATAAAAGTTCTAATATTGTTTTGTTTCTATAATCAAATGGTGTCTCTAACTTAATATCTAAAAGTTTATCAACTTCTTCAATGCTTAAATATTTAGGAAGTGTTTTCTTTCTCTTTAAACTTTCCACGTCTTCACTAACATTTATAAAACCCTTATATATTGCTAAATATTTAAAGAAACTTTTAATACTAGCAATTACTCTATTAATAGAACTTTCATTATATCTAGGAAGTACATGTAATATATAATTATCTATATCTTTTTTAGATATATCTACTATTTCTTTATCAGTATATTCTAAAAATCCACGTAAATCTCTAATATAAGATTCAATAGTATTAGAACTATAATTTTTATCTATTTTTAAATAATCACTAAAGTCATCAATATATTCTTTGTTATCAATCTCTATCATAATTTTTACCCATAATCATTATACAACAAAAGAACTAATATTTCATAGTTCTTTTGTTAATTTTATGTAAATTTCTTAAAAACTCTCACAAGATATATTTGCACTTTTTTATATTTAAATAAGCAATTAAAAAAGAAGTAACTTTCACATTACTTCTTTATAGAATCCTTAACATTAAATAAAATACCACCAAGAATCATTGGTATGTAATATGAAACTAATCTCCATAATAATACTCCTGGCATTACTATTGTATCTACTACTATCATTTTAAAATAGTTAATAAAGGCGTATTCCGTTCCAACTGTTGCTCCTGGTATTGGTACAAATGAAGCAGATAAATATACAAAACAACTAAGAACAATGCTATAAAGCATATTAACATCTACATTTATATTTAAAGCTTTAAATGTAAAGAATGGTATCATACAAAATATAATCATATAAATAATGTTTAATAAAACACACTTTATAATAAACGTCTTATCTTTTAATAATATCTTAAAACAAGTATGATATTCGTCACATTTATTTGTCCACATTAAATATGACTCATCTTCATTTTTAATTATACGAATTTTATGTAAAAATTTTATAAACCATTTGCCTGCTTTCTTAGCATAATTAATCTTTACACACATAAACATAGCCATAAATAATGATATTAAAGTTATGAATATTCCAATTATAGTCATCATCCATAAAAACTTATTTGGAACAAGACCTTTGCTTAAACAAATAGCCAAAGAAGCAATGGACATTATAGTCATAGATATTTGAAGAACTATAAAATTTTCAACTATTATAAGTAATGCCTCAGTAACTCTTACTTTACTTTTACTAAGTTCATAAACTTGAAGAGGCTGTCCTCCCAAAGAAAATGGCGTTATCCCATTAAAAAACTTAGTCATAAGATTAAGCTCTAAAGTCTTTCTATATGAATAAGTATTATTAATTTTATTAATAAGTAAATAAAGCAAATAAGCTTCAATTACAAAATATACTGCATAAGTTAATAAGATTAATAACAAGTACCAAATATTAGCACCTAAAAGAAGGCTAATCGACTCATTAAAATTATCTTTAAGAATGTACCAAAATATCCCCAATGTTAATATCACTAATAAAATACTTCTTAATTTCGTGTTTTTCATAGTTTCCTCTTTTATTAATACTTCACTATTATAGCAAATAAATATATCAATAACAATAATATTTGATTAAAATGACTTTTAAATGACTTTAAATTTAATTCTAAACTTGATAAAATACTTATGAGGTGTACTATGGAATTATTACAAAATAAATTAAGACCTAATAATTTAAAGGATGTTCTAGGTCAAAAACATCTTATTGGTAAAGGTAAAGTATTAACAAATTTAGTAAAAAATAAAGTTTTATTTAATATAATTTTTTATGGTAATAGTGGCTGTGGTAAAACAACTATTGCTCTTGCTTTAATAAATGAACTTGGTATTAGATATAGAATGCTTAATGCAACTATTAATTCTAAAAAAGACTTTGAAGTTGTTATCGAAGAAGCAAAAATGTATGGAAGTATGATTCTTATCGTAGATGAAATTCACAGAATGAATAAAGACAAGCAAGATATATTACTTTCTTATATTGAAAGTGGTCTTATTACCCTAATTGGCCTTACTAACTCTAACCCATTTCACACTATAAATCAGGCAATTAGAAGTAGATGCCAATTAATAGAATTAAAGTCTTTAAGTGAAGAAGATATTGAAACTGGCATCAAAAGAGTTAAAACGATACTACCAGATATTAAGATAGATAATAAAACTATAAAATATATTGCTAAGATATCTAACGGTGATATAAGATTTGCCTACAATTTAATTGAATTTAACTATTATGGCTATAATAAAGAAGTTACTATTGAAAATATAAAAGAAACTACAAACACTCCATCATTTTTCACTGATAAAGATGAAGATGGTCACTATGACATGTTATCAGCCTTTCAAAAAAGTATTAGAGGAAGTGATGTAGATGCAGCACTACACTATTTAGGAAGATTAATAGTCAGTGGAGACTATGATTCTATTTATAGAAGGATGATTGTTATTGCTTATGAAGATATAGGTCTTGCTAATCCTATGATCGGTCCTAAAGTAGTTGCTGCTGTTGAAGCAAGTGAAAGAATTGGATACCCAGAACTAGTTAAACCACTATCATGTGCAGTCATAGATATGGCACTAAGCCCTAAAAGTAATTCAGCAGATATGGCAATTAATGAAGCTATCAAAGATATAAATACTATGTCAGTAGGAAGAATACCAGCACACATAAGAACATCTAGTCCAAACTATAAATATCCACATAACTATCCAAACTACTGGGTAGATCAAGAATATATGCCAGAAGCATTAAAAGGAAGGAAATACTATACACCAAGAAAAAATAAATACGAAACAGAAATGTATAAATTTAATAATAGTATAAAGGTGAAAAAATGAAATTTATAATGAACAGTACTCCTAAAACAGTAAATATAGATTCAAAAGTTATTGAAGAATTAGAGAAAAAAATTGAAAGTAATGTTCCTTTAACAATAGAAGAAATAAATTTATTACTAGATAACATTTGTTATCAAACAAGATGCAAATTCACTAATGACTTTAATAATTTTGACTTTAGTTTCAAGTGTGATAAAGCCCAAGCTATAATTACATATTATCTTAATGATTTAGGAGTTGAAACTCATCCATGTATGACGCAAAATGTAATTACAAATGATATTGAAGGACACTCATTCTTAGTGGCAAGATTTAACGTAAATGGAAGTTTAACACCATATCTAATAGATCCAACGTATAGACAATTTTTTACAGATGATAAAAGTGAATATTTAACTCATAATGGTATGGTATTAAAAACACCTTCTCCAGGACACTTTATAAAAGATGAAGATAAACCTCTAATAGAAAGATTATTAATAGATGGATATCATTTATTAGATGAAGAAACTGCCAGAATATATGGAGACTCATTTTATAACACAAAAACAGGATACACAACAAAAGACTTTAAAAGTATTAATGGAAGTATATATATAAATTCATTTACTAAAGGCCATGAACCATTATCTAAAACAAAAGAAGAATTAGAAAGTGAAGACTTAAGAGTAAAACCTCAAAGTCAAAAAGAATTATAACTACTCACAAAAGTAGTTTTTTATTTCAATCTTTTTCAAGTTCTTTTAAACTTCTACTTTCTAGAAAGTATTTATTGCTCTAATTATTATAGTTAACTATTATAATTTAAAGCACTTCTTTTTATTATTTTTGTCAATAAAAAAGACATAACATAAGTTACATCTTACATATATCTCTTACTATATAGTTTGTTATATAAAGGCCTGCAACAGCTGGAACAAAAGCACTAGAGCCAAGCATATTCTTAGTATCTATTGCTTTTTCAGTTGAAGTAACAACTGTAACTTCTTTCATTAAGTCTCTATCTTTTCCAAGCTCATGTCTTACTTTTTTAGCAAGTGGATCAGTATTAGTTTTATCAAGTGTTGTTATTATTAACTTAGTAGCATCTAATTTCTTAGCTGTTCCCATTGATGAAACCAACTTAATACCATTCTCATGACATTTTTTGATAAGTTCAACTTTTACACGTGTTGTATCACAAGCATCTATCATATAATCATATTTTTCTCCAAATAAGAGTTCTATATTATCTAGTGTTATATAAGCATTTATTATATTAACAGAAGCATTCTTATTTATAAGTTTAATTCTTTTCTTCCATTCTCTTGTCTTATATTTATTATTATTACGAGAAGTAGCTATTATTTGTCTATTTATATTACTAGGCTTAATAGTATCTCCATCTACTATAGTTATATCTTCCACTCCACATCTAACTAAAGATTCAAGAGCATATCCACCTACTCCTCCAAGTCCAATAATAAGAACTTTAAGTTTCTTTATTTTATCTAAGTTTTCACTACCAATTAAACTTTCAAGTCTACAAAGATTCATACCTTTCACTCCTTCAAAAAGCAAAGATATTATAACACAAAAAAATACCTAGGTAAATATAGTGTAATAAAACTCGCGTTTCGCACGAGGTGGTAGGACACATAACATACTCGGGATCTTGCATTAAATGCAATATTCAACGCCATATACTAATTAGTCCCCCTATAGTATTACATAGCCGGTTTATTGAGCTATATTTATTTCTAGGTTAATTTAATTATATCATATTAAAATTATATATCAATGTTTATGCACAAACTTTACACTTTTAAAAATGACCAAATTTACTTCTTTGATAAAATCTTTCATTTAATAAATCTAAGTCATCAATTATATTCTTAGGTTCACATTCTTCATACAAAGATTCATATTTACTTATAGTTGCTTCTTCTGGAAGATTTCCTTTATCACTATCAATATAGATTGCTAAAGGTTTTCTAATACCAATCGCATAACTAAGCTGTACTTTACACCATTTAAGATTATATTTTTTAAGATAATGTACTGCTATTAGTCTTGCTTTATAAGCAGCACTTCTATCTACTTTAGTCGGATCTTTTCCACTAAAAGCACCACCACCTACAGGAGCAAAACCTTGATAACTATCAACCACTATCTTTCTACCAGTAAGTCCAGCGTCCCCATCAAAGCCACCAATTTCAAATTTACCAGTTGGATTTATCAAATATTCTTCAACTTCTATATTATATTTAGAACATATATTATTACATATATCTTTAATTATCCTATCAGTTTCTTTTCTCTCTTTTTCGGTATTTTGATAACTTATAGTAAATGTCTTAATACCTAAAAGTTTCATATTCTCATCATAATATCCAGTTATCTGAGCTTTACCATCACTCTTAAATCTAGAATCACTTTTTCTAAGACTATCATACCTTTTACTTAATTCTTGAAGTATAATCATAGCCATTGGCAAATACAAATCATTATCATCGCACGCATATCCAAACATTATTCCTTGATCTCCAGCACCCATTACTTCATCATTAGTACCCATTGCTATATCACTACTTTGAACACCAATATTATTAATGATTTCGTAATTATCATCATATCCAACATCTTTTAAAACTTTCTTTACAGCTTTAGGAATATCAACTCTACTCTTAGATGTAACTTCACCAGTAATAAATATTTTACCTTTACCACCCATAGTCTCAATCGCACATCTACTTTTCTTATCACCTTTAATAAATTCATCCACCAAAGCATCACTTATTTGATCACAAACTTTATCTGGATGTCCTCTAAAAACAATTTCATTACTAAATAATCTCATATATATTTCCTCCTTCCAAGATTACAATTACCTTAAAAAGAAAAAATACCTAAGATAACTTAGGTATATATAAGTTATCCTCATCCATCTGGGTTTACCACCTAATTAAATAGGTTGGTGTGACTTCATAGAGCCAGTCTCTCAGTCACTCTTTATAAGGTAATTTTTAAAATTGTTGTTCTATAAGAACACATTAATAATATCATAAATAAATATCTTTATCAACTACTTCATATACTTTAATATGTCAAATAAAATAAAAAATAATATATTTTTAAAATCTACTTTAGTATTACTATTTGGTGGTATCATTGGTAAGCTAGTTGGTTTTGTTTTAAGAATAATTGTAACTAGAAAATTGGGTCCTGAAGGTATGGGGCTTTATAGTTTACTTGCTCCTACTAGTGCTCTTTTAAGTGTCATTGCAACTCTTTCATACCCTACTGCTCTATCTAAAATAATATCAGAAAAAAGTTCAAGAACAAAAACACTATTTACTTCAATAATTCCACTATCTTTAATAATAAATATTTTTATAATAATTATAACTATATTATTAGCTCCAACTTTAAGTACACTTCTTAAAAACGAAACTTTATATTTTCCAATAATATGTCTTTCACTAGTAACTCCATTCATAAGTATCTCATCTATCATAAAAGGATACTTTTGGGGAAAACAAAATATGTTTCCATATATGCTTTCAAACTTCATTGAACAAGTAACAAGATTAATACTCATAACAATATTCATAGATAAATTCTTATCTATTAGTTTAACGCATGCGATAAGTTTCATAATTTTAGTAAACGCAGGTGGCGAAGTAATATCACAACTAGTAATGATGTACTTTTTTCCTAAAAATATAAAGCCAACATTAAATGACTTTAACAAAGAAGATATAAAGAAAGTAATGAATATAAGTATTCCATCTACTTCAAGTAAAATAATAGGATCTATCTCTTACTTCTTAGAACCAATAGTTCTTACAAACGTTCTTATGTATGTAGGTTATTCTAAAGACTTTATAGTTTATGAATACGGGGTAATTAACGCTTACGCTATGTCACTACTCTTAATGCCACAATTCTTTACACAAAATATGGCAACTTCCCTGGTACCAGAACTATCTAAATATTATAGCCAAGGTAACAAAGTTATGTGTAAAAAACGTATTAAACAAATAGTATTAATTTCATGCTCTATAGGTGCAATCTCTACATTCATAATAACACTATTTCCAGAATTCTTTTTAAATATTTTATATCATACTACCGCAGGTATAGATTACATCAAAATACTTAGTCCATTTACTATATTATTCTATATTGAGTATCCTCTTATAAATGCACTACAAGCTTTAGGCAAATCAAAAAGTGCTATGAAATGTACAATCATTTCTTCTATTGTAAGACTCATTTCTATAGCTACTTTATCACTCCTTAAAATAGGTATGTACTCTCTAATACTTTCTATAATCATAAATCTTCTTCTAAGCACTTATCTTTACTCAAAAGAAATCAAAAAAGTACTATCTAATTAATTCATTTCTCTTAATAACATAAATCTTATTATTCTTATAAAATGCATAAAACACATCTTCTTTTTTAAGATCATTGCTTCTTAAATAATCATGTAACCATTTTTCATCTTTATCTATATAACATAGTGTATCTTTTTGAACAACACCATCTAATATCAATGGAAATGGACTCGCAGAATCAAGTCCTAAAAAACTATACTTAAATATATTAAGTTTTCCACTATTTTCCAAGACTGCATACTCTACATCTTTAAGATTCTTAATATTATTATTTCTAAGTTCTAATAATAAATCATCTAAAGAATATCTTTGTTTCATCATTTCTTTATAATTTATAATACCTCTATTTATTATAAGAGCTGGTTTTCCATCAACAAGATTTCTAAACTTATTAAATCTCAAAGATAAGTATCCCGCAGCTATCTCAAAGAATAAAAGTATAAGTATAGGTATTACTGTAAGTAACATAGAATCTTTATAGTTTTCAATACTTATAGCTACTAGTTCAGCTATCAAAAGGCTTACTACTAAATCTTGTATAGATAACTCTCCTATCTCACGTTTACCCATAAGTCTAAATATAATAAGTACAAATACATAGAAAAATACTGTTCTTAATATTACCATTACTAAATCCATTTATATCACCCATTATTATTATGTTTAATTCATATATTTTTTAATCATAAATATACTTAATTAGGTGATAAAATGAACAAAATTATTAATTATTTAAAAAGCATATCTTTATTTCTAATACTTTTCTTAATATATCTTTTAATTATATCTTTAATTTATTATTTAGAAATTCTTAGTTATAACACAGTAAGTATAATAAATTATATAATTATTTTAGTATTATTCTTTATCCTAGGTTTTAAAACTTCATCACTTGAAAGATCAAAAGGATACTTAAATGGTTTTATAGTTTCTGCTTCTATCTGTGTTTTATTTTCACTAATAACTCTATTTATTTCAAAGTATTCGTTTGGTGCTTTAGTATATTATTTATCATTAATATTATCTTCAGTTACTGGTGGTATTATAGGAGTAACAAAAAGTTCAAAATAAAAAGTTATGTATTTCTACATAACTATTGTTTTAGTGTAAAATATCCAGGACTACTGGTTCCACCATCTATTCGTGCATAAGTTTTATCAATATGACTTTCATCATATGTTGTACCATTTCCACCAACTAAATCTCTAGAATATAAAAATATATCATTACCCGTACTAACACTATTTGTTATGAATTTATCACTTACATAAATTGTTTTTGTTATTGATCTTTCAAACATATTATTCATGACAGTAACATTTTTTGTATTAAAACCACTCAAATCTAAAGTTACTGCTTTACAATAAGAAAACATATAGCTCATATCAGTTACTTTACTTGTATCAAAATTTTTTAAATCAAGTTTATCTTCTTTAGCAGTTGCAAACATACCTTGCATATTCTTAACATTAGAAGTATTTAATTTTTCTAACCCCAATATTGTTGCTTGACTATAAGAAAACATATTAGCCATATTAGTTACATTACTTGTATCTAAATTACTTACATCAATAATTGATAGTTTGCTATTATAAAACAAAGCTGACATATCAATTACATTTGAAGTATCAAAATTACTTATATCTAATTCAGTCACACTAGAACCTGCAAACATCCAACTCATATCAGTTACTTTGCTTGTATTTAAATTATTTAAACCAACTATTGTTTTAGCTTTAGAATCCTTAAACATATATTTCATATCAGTTACGTTTGATGTATCAAAATTACTTATATCCAACTGAGTCACACTAGAACCTAAAAACATACCAGCCATATTAGTTACTCTACTTGTATTAACATTACTTAAATCAATTGATAATGCATTACTCCATGCAAACATATAACTCATAGATACAATAGGCACATTATTTATAGTAGTACAGACATCACTTTTAACAGGCTCTGTGCTATCATCTGTAATAGTAACACTCCATCCATCAGTAGACATATTTTGCCAACCACTATGTCCATTTTCCTGTTTATATCTATAAGTGTATTGACCATTAATATACTCAGCACCTTGTTTTAATTCTCCATCAAATGTACAATTTAATGGTTCGGGAATTGTTGGTGTATTGCTACTACAATTATATCCATCTAAATTTCCATCAGTTAAATCATCTGTTGTTAAATCTTCTATTTGCTTATTTCCATCTAAACTAGCAATCCACTCACCATTAGAGACTTTCATACTTTTAACACTACCACTATTATCTAAAATAATGCAGTACTGTAACTTTTTACCAGTCATATTTAATTTAGAATCATCTTCTGAATTAATAACTTTTACTGGCTTACCACTAATTGAAGAAGATACAAATTTTTTCCCAGCTTCTGTATAAATCTTTTTTGCTTCTGTTACAAATGTTTGTTTTCTAGCTTGATTAAACATATTAATTACATTTGGTAACGCTAGAATTACCAAAATTGCTAATATTGCTATTACTGCTAATAACTCTACTAACGTAAAACCTTTTTTACTTTTCACTTTACTCACTCCTATTTTATAGACTAAGTATAACATAATAAATAGCAATTAAAAAGAATTAACACATAATTTATTGTTATAATACTATAAAAAAATAAGAGTTACTTTTCACTCTTATTTTTTTTATACTTACTTACAAATTCTTCTCTAAATTCAAGTAAATCATCTTTTTCAATATGAAGTCTTATATCTTCCATTAACTTAGTCAAGAATCTTATATTATGAATAGAAATAAGCCTTTGACCAAATGCTTCATCAGCTACTAATAAATGTCTAATATATGATTTGGTATAATGCTTACATGCATAACAATCGCATTCTTCTTCTATTGAACTTAAATCCATCTTAAATTTAGCATTTCTTAAATTAGTTCTTCCATTTCTAGTTAAAGCATTTCCATGTCTTGCAAGTCTAGTAGGAAGTACACAATCAAATATATCTATACCACGAATAACTCCATCAATTAGATCTATTGGTTCACCTACACCCATTAAATAACGAATCTTGTCTTTAGGTAAATATGGAGTAGCATACTCTATCATCTTAAGTTTAGTTTCTTCATCTTCTCCAACTGAAACACCACCAACACTATATCCATCAAAATCAAGTTTAGCTGTCTCTATCGCAGAAAACTTTCTTAAATCTTCAAACTCTCCACCTTGAACTATACCAAATAACGCTTGATGTTCTGAATCTTTATGAGCATCTTTACTTCTCTTCATCCATCTAAGAGTTCTCTCAATACTATTCTTCATATACTCATGTGTTACTGGATAAGGAGGGCATTCATCAAAACTCATCATTATATCTGAATGTAATTTATTTTGTATTTCAATACTTTTTTCAGGTGTTAAGAATAAATTAGCTCCATCTATATGACTTTTAAACTTAACTCCTTCTTCACTTATATCTTTTGGTTTAGCTAAACTAAATACTTGAAATCCACCACAATCAGTTAAAATTGGTCCAGTCTTATAATTCATAAATTCATGTAGACCACCTGCATTATCAACTACATCTTCTCCAGGTCTTAACCATAAATGATACGTATTTGATAAAATTATATCAGCTCCAGCATCTTTTAACTCTTCTGGGCTAAGTGTTTTAACAGTTGCTTGAGTACCTACTGGCATAAACATAGGTGTTTTATGACGACCCCATCGAGTCTCAAACTCCCCAAGTCTAGCTCCACAAGATGATTCTTTTATTAATTTAAATTTTAAATCCATTATTTAACCTCCTCATTAGTTAGAAACATAGCATCACCAAAACTAAAGAATTTATATTCTAGACTTTGTGCATGCATATAAGCATTCTTAATTATATCTACACTACTAAACGCAGAAACTAACATAACAAGTGTACTTTTAGGTAAATGAAAATTAGTAATTAAAGCATCTGCTGACTTAAATTCATATGGTGGATATATAAATATACCAGTTTCTTCTACTGTTGCTTTAAACTCCCCATATTTAGAAATATTTGCTTCTAAAGTTCTAAGACTAGTAGTACCAACACATATTATTCTGTTTCCATTTTTCTTACATTCATTTAATTTATTAGCTACTTCTTCAGTTATTTCATACTTTTCACTATGCATATCATGATGAGTAATATCACTTTCACTAACTGGTCTAAACGTACCAAGTCCTACATTTAGTGTTACGTATAATATATTTACTCCCATACTTTCAAGATCAGTTAATAATTCTTTAGTAAAATGAAGTCCAGCAGTAGGAGCGGCAGCACTACCTTCTCTCTTAGCATACACAGTATTATAACGACTATTATCTTTAAGTTTCTCATGAATATAAGGTGGCAAAGGCATAGCACCTACTTTATCTAAATGTTCAACTAATATACCACTATAAATTAATTTAACATGTATTATGCCATCTTTAAATACATCTATTACTTCGCACTTAAACTCTTCATCAAATTTAACAATAGTACCTTTATGTACTCTCTTTTGAGGTCTAACAAGACATTCCCAAATATCTCCTTCAATTTCTTTAAGTAGTAATACTTCAATCTTAGCATTTGTTTCTTCTTTATATCCAATAATTCTACTAGGTAATACTTTAGTATTATTAAGAACTAACACGTCTCCCTCATGAAGATAATTCTTAATATTATAAAATATTTCATCTTTATATCTTCCATCATACTTATTGACTACGAGTAATTTAGAATGATCTCTTTTTTTAATAGGCACTTGTGCTATCAAAGATTCATCCAAAGGGTAATCATAAGTATTTATATCTTTATAATCCATACATCTACTAGGAATACAGCCTAGCGATTCACCTCTTCTTTCAGTTAGAGATTATACCATATAAAAAGAGTTTTTAAAACTCTATTTTCTTAATTTATGAACTGGTGCACTAGAAGTTTGCATATTATTATCAAATTCCATTATACAATTATATTCATATGCAATACTATTCGTTTCATCAGTTAATTCTTCTATTTTTTCTTTCTTGCCACCACTAGCTACTAATTGATTTCTTTCTAATTTTATTTTTCAATATGTAATAGAAGATACTATTTTAAAACATTCTACAATATCACTTCTTAAGTTCTTTTGTCATACTCTTATCAAAAGACTTATCTTCTCCAATTTCAATTCTAAAAGCACGTTTACCTACTTCATCCATTTTATCACTAATTACTTTTATTTCTTCTTTAGAACAATTATTTTTAATCATTCTTTCTCTTTCAGAATAAAGCCTTCTATATTCATTTTTTAAATACGAAAGAGTTAGTTCTCTATTAGTAACATTCTTTTTAGGAACATTCGTTTTTTTAATAGGAGTTGTAGGTTTTTTAGTAACAGTTTTTTCTTTTATTTTCTCTTGTTTTATTTCTCTAGTTACTTCTTTCTTCTTTTCTTTTTTCTCTTTTATTTCTGAAATTAATTCTTTAGCTTCTTTTTTAATTTTTTTAGTTTTATTTCTATCAATATTTAAATCTTTCTTAGTACTCTTTATTGTTTTATAAAGAACATAACCAACTCTAGCACTAATAACTCCAAGAGCAATTAACATAGGTATATTTGTAAAAAGCAATTTACCAAAAAGTCCACCAAGTAATAAAACAGCAGCAATACCAAATTGAATAAATAATGAGTTATTAGCATACCCTGAATAATTAACTAAATTTCTTTTAAATACTTTCCTAGGTTCAGTATAAAAACTATCTTCATAACTAGAACTTCTGCTTTTAACTCTAGAACTATTAGCAATTTCACATAATTTAGATAATTCACTACTTAGTCTAGTATTTTTACCATTTAATATAACTTTATAATCAGAATATAAACTATCACTATTTAGTATTTCATAATAATATCCATCTTTAGTTATAATGAATTTAGTAACCTTTCCTAAAACAACATCTTTCTTTAATTTAGAAATATATTTATCTAAGTTCTTACTTTCACCAGCAAAATATACTTTTGAATTATTTTTTTCTTCCACTATATTTAAATATTCATCATCGTATTCTTTATTCATTATACCCCCCCAAATAAATACGATAGATTTTACTACAAAATCAATTTTAAGTCAAATAAAAAGGACTTAAAGTCCATTTATTATTTCAAGTAATTCATCACTAGTGTGATATCCAATAACTTCTTCTTGTTTTTGACCATCTTTAAAGAATATCATCGTAGGTACACTCATTATTCTATATTCTTGTGTTAGTTTTTGAAATTTATCTATGTCTACTTTTACTATTTTTATTTTGTCTTCAATAGCTTCAAGTTCACCTTCTAACATCTTACAAGGTCCACACCAAGTAGCATAAAAATCTACTAGCACATTACCACTACTAATTAATTCATTAAAATCTTCTTTATCAAGATATATCATTATAATTTTCCTTTCTCACGTAATTTATTAACGTTTTCTTCAGTAATTATATCATATTTAATAAACAATTTAATAGCTTCTTCATTTAATTTGTTTTTATCATTCTTATATGTTTTAGTTAAATCATATACTTCATTAATAGCTTGTCTAGTATCTTCAATAGCCGGACTCATTATTGGGGTTGAATCTAATATAAAGTTCCCTACTTTTGAACTTTCAAGTCCTGTTATTCTGATAAATGGTTGACTACATATAAACAAGAATATAAACACTATAATATATGCTTCTATAAATCCTACAATACCTCCACCTATTTTAGAGAAAAAGCCTAATATTATAGTAACATCTAATATTTTTTCTATAATACCAGTAATCTTTAATAATATTCTAAGTACTAAATATAATACTGAAAATATTATTAAAAAAGCTATTGATTCATAAAGTAATATATTAATTATAGATACACCACTAAATATTCCACCTAATTTAAAAAATGGTAAATGTTCGTACATAAATGTAGCTATTGGTGTTCTAAGATAAAAAGCAAATAATATACACACAACTAGTCCAACGAGTAATACAACTTGTTTAATGAGTCCCCTACTCATACCACCAAGTACTCCTATTATTAAAATAGTTATTATAACAGCATCAGTAATATTCATAAAACCTCCTATTTAGTTATTTTATATGGTGTAGTTAAAGTACCATCACCACTCAATATTTTAGTATCTTTTTTAAGTGTTATTACAGGTCTTACACCAGAAGCATTTCCAACACTATAAACTCTAAAATTACCACTTTGTGCAAGATAGTTATAAGCACCAGTACCATTATATGAAGCAGGTGACATAGTCCAATAATTAGTTCCAGTATCTAAGAAAATTTCTAAATCACTTGCAGTTGTAAGAGAACTATTATTATATCCAGCAAAAGAAAGTTCATCAACAGTAATTAAACCAACAGGATAAGTAAGAGCACTAATACCATTACTATTCTTAACACTTAATCTATCCTTTTTATTTATACAATTATAACTAGGTTTTCTCTCATAACTATTATTTCTATATGGTAAATACCCAGTATTTTTATTTCCATAACCTTCCAAACCAAAAGTAACATTACTAACAACAACTTTATTTGTTTTTCTATTACTGCAATACATAGAATCCTCTATATAACTAGAATATTCAGAAATATTAGCACTATACCAATTTTCTAAAACTGTTTTTATAGTACTAGAATTAACATTAGCATGTTCTTCAGAATAAGTTCCACTATTTGGAGCTCCATACATATATCCAACATAAGCATTATAATTAGTGTTATTATTAAATGCAGAAGTATTATCTAGTACACCACTAACTTCATCACTACATACCCCATCGATAGCTTCACCGTTATATATAAGTCTAATACCACCATCTATAGTAGTTCTTAAAATTTTAAAGCATTTTCCAGCAAATAAAACATTATTATTTAGATTTTTACTGCCTCTATAAAAATAAATTGTTTCACCATTTATAGAATCATTAGTATAGTAAACTCCTTCACCTTGTCTAGTTGTATAATCTATATTAGTCTCTGCTATAGCATTACTTACTATTTTACTTCCTAAAGTTCCATTTTCATATATTTCACTATCTGGATTATATTTAGCAGATGAAGTAATATTTATATTAGCAGAAAATGTTTTATTCATATTATCACTTTGATCATCTTCAGTTCTTAAAAATGTAATATCCATTATATAAGAATGTTTAACACCAGGATTGATTTTAACACTAGAAGCAATTATAGGATTACTAACTGGCATAGTAGTTTGCTTAATAATGGCTCCACCATTTGATCCACTCAATGTAAATACTAAATCATCAGGATCAGCAAAATTATTAACTAAATCATTTAATTTAATATCATAATAAGCAACTACATCACCCGTATTTTCTACTGTAAATGTTTTACTAATACTTTCTCCTGTATATGCATTAACCATTGATACATTACTAGTATCTACATATGTAATTTGAATATTTTTATTAAATGTTGCAATATTTATATCTTTGCCTTTACCTTCTATGTCCAAACTAAAATAAGCATAAGTAGCAGCAATCATTAAAACAACTAACATAATAATACCAACACTTGCAAATATCACACTAATTTTATTAGTTTTCATATACCCAACTCCTAGTTTCTACTAAAAATATTATATAATTAATGGTACTTTTTTTCAATAAAATTTGAAATATTTATACTTTTTTGGTAAAATACTACCGAGGAGGAAAAAAGAAATGATAAAGGAATCAGATATATTAAATGAAAAAGATATTAAAACATTAAAAAAAGTTAGTACAGAAGTTACATTTCCTCTTAGTGAAGATGACTTATATTTAATCAATAATATGATTATGTATCTAAGATTAAGTCAAGATGAAGAATATGCAAAAAAATATAATATAAGGGCTGGTATGGGACTTGCTGCTATACAACTAGGTGTATCAAAAAGATTTTTCGTTATTTCATATAAAAAAGATGATGGTACTTTTGAGGAATATAAAGTAATAAATCCGAAAATCATTTCTCATTCTGAAGAACAAGTTTATGTAGAAGAAGGAGAAGGATGTTTAAGTGTTACTAGATATGTAGAAGGTATTGTTCCTAGATTTGCAAGAGTAACAGTTGAATATCAAGACGAAGAAGGAAACAAAGTAACTAAAAGAGTACGTGAAGAAATCGCAGTTGCATTTCAACATGAAATAGATCATTTAAATGGAATACTTTTCACTGACAAAATTGATCCTAAAGATCCATTTAAAAATCAAGAAAATATGAGAGCTATATAACAAGTAAGAAATTACTTGTTTTTATTTTAGGTCTTTAGAATATACCTTCTATAATTATAAAAATATAATATTATAGGAGGCAAAATGAATAATAATTGTAATTGTAATAATAAAATAAAAGTATTCCCACCATTCTATACTTGTTATGGTGCAACTGGTCCTACAGGGCCAACAGGACCTAGTGGTGGTGCTACAGGACCTACCGGACCTATTGGTGAAACTGGACCAACAGGACCAACAGGACCAACTGGACCAACTGGACCAACAGGACCAACTGGGCCAACAGGAATAACACCTACTCTATCAATTGGAACAATAACCACAGGAGATCCAGGAACTGAAGCATCAGCAACAATCACTGGAACTGCTCCAAATTATATACTCAATTTAACTATACCACAAGGTCCTACAGGCGCAACGGGACCTACTGGTGAAACTGGTGCAACTGGACCAACGGGACTTACTGGTGAAACTGGTGCCACTGGACCAACTGGGCCAACGGGACTTACTGGTGAAACTGGTGCCACTGGACCAACTGGGCCAACGGGACCTACTGGTGAAACTGGTGCAACTGGACCAACAGGGCCAACAGGACCTACCGGACCAACAGGGCCAACAGGACCTTCAGCATAATGAAAAAATATAAAATTTGTGTTTATGCTATCTGTAAAGATGAATCCAAATTCATTAAGAGATGGTATGAATCAATAAAAGGAGCTGACTATATATGTGTACTAGACACAGGATCAGAAGACGATAGTTTAAAAATACTAAAAGATTTAAAAATAAAAGTTAAACAGAAAATAATTAAGCCATGGAGATTTGATATAGCACGTAATGAATCCATGAAATTAATACCAAAAGATGCGGATATATGTATATGTCTAGATTTAGATGAAATAATGCAATCAGGTTGGAAGGAAGAACTACTTAAAATATGGAACAATAATGTCACAAGAATAAACTATAAATATAACTGGAGTCTTGATAATAATGATAAACCTATAATAAGTTTTTATGCTAATAAAATACACAAAAATGGTTACTATAAATGGACTCACCCAGTTCATGAGATATTAACTCCATTAAAAGAAGAAACACTTATAACAACAAATAATATAATCATTAATCACTATCCTGATAGTACAAAATCAAGAAGTAACTATCTTCCACTTCTAGAACTTTCTGTTAAAGAAGATCCAACTGATGATAGAAACATGCACTACTTAGGAAGAGAATATATGTACTATAGAAAATGGAACAAATGTATAGACACTTTAATAAAACATCTCTCACTCCCTTCAGCTACATGGAAAGATGAAAGATGCGCATCTATGAGATTTATAGCTACTTCATACATAAATCTAAAAAGATATGATGAAGCACGCATGTGGTTAGATAAAGCAATGATTGAAGCACCTTACTTAAGAGATGCATTCACAGAAAGAATGATATTAGAATACAACCTTAAAAATTACGAAGAAAGTATTAAATATGGAAAAAAAGCATTAAAAATTAAAACAAGAGTATATTCATATATAAATTCAGAACATAGTTGGAATGAGACAATATATGATATAATGAGCTTAAACTACTATATGATTGGAAATAAAAAAGAAGGCCTTAAATATTTAAACAAAGCACTCAAAATAAATCCAAATAATGAAAGAATTAAAAATAATAAAAAATATTTTATGTAAAAGACTCTTTTAGAGTTTTTTACTTTGTTTAAAAATAATTTATTTACTTTTTATATTATTTTGTTTATAATTATTCTAGGAGATAAGATATATGAAAAAAGGGAATAAAACAAGATTAATATTTTGGGGAATTATATGGATAATAGTTTTAATTCTTAGTGGAGTTGGATATTCCAGTTATCTATCAGGTCATGGAATTAAAGGTGAAGTTAGACGTAATTTAAAACCAATTGTAGAAAAATTTAATAATTTAAAAGGATTAGAATCTTATAAAAGTGCTGGAATTAGTATTTCTGCTGAAATAAAAGATACACAAATAATAGTTACTTATAAAACAACTGGAGCAACTGCTACATTCACATTTGATTATCAATCAATATCAACAGAAAAAGTACTATATATGAAATATAGCTCTGCCGATGAAGCAACAGCAAATCTAATGATTAAATCAATGATTGAAGCTGTATCAATGGTAAATGGACATAATGAAGGCGAAGTATTTAACACATACAAATTAGAAGATTTCTATAACGCATCTATTTTAGATGGTGTACAAATTAAAAGTGTAACAAATGGTAACGAAGTTTATATTGATATTAATAAATCAGTTGTAGATGGAATGAAAGATAAAGACAAAAATAATACTACAACAACATCAGAAATTACAACAGATGATTTAAAAACATTAAAAACAGATTTAACAACTAATAAAGAATTTTTAAAAGAAAAAGAAACAGCAACATTATATATAGTTGATAATACAACAAGCTATATAATATTTATTACTGACTCTAATACAACAGAAAATAAAAATTATGAGACTATAACAAATGTAATAAAAGAATTAACAGACGAAGCAACACTTCAAAAATTCACAACAAACATAGTCGACTTAAAAGCTAATAAACAATTTGAAAACATATCAGTTACAATTAATGCAGATATCACTAAAATACCAAAACTTACTGGTAAAACTAATGTAATTCAAGTAACTATAACTAAATAAGGCAAAAGCCTTATTTTTTTATGCATTAAAAAAGTTAGTGAAAACTAATTATCAAGTTTAACACTAACTAATTTACTAACACCACTCTCTTGCATTGTAACACCATAAAGTCTATCTAAGAATTCCATTGTTTTCTTTTTATGTGTAATTACAAGTAATTGAGTTTTATTTTTATAATTATGTAAATACTCACCAAATATAGTAGCATTATTTTCATCAAGAGCACTTTCTACTTCATCAAGTATTACAAATGGTACTTTTTCAAGATTCATGATTGAGAATAGCAAACTAATAGCTGTCATAGTTCTCTCACCACCTGATAGTAAACTTAGTGGTTTTTGATTCTTACCTGGTGGTATAGCTATAATATCAATACCTGTTTCAAGTATATTATCTGGGTCAGTCAACTCTAAATGAGCACTTCCACCCTTAAATAATGTTTTAAATACTTTACCAAATTCTATATTTATATTATTAAATGATTCTTCAAACTTATCTTTCATCACGTCATCCATATCATCAATAATACTAAGTAAATCATTCTCACTCTTTTCTAAATCTTCTTTTTGTTTATTTAAGAAGTTAACTCTTGTAGATATTCTCTCATATTCATCAATACTTCCAAGATTAACATCTCCTAAAGACTTAATCTTGCGTCTTAGAATAGAAACTTTACTTCTAGCAGTATCTTCATCTATTTCTAGAACATACTCTTTACTAGCTCTTTCATATCCAAGGCTATAATCTTCACTAAGTCTAGTAAGTAAACTATCTAAAGACATATCAAGCTTAGTAATATCAAGCTCTAAACTATTGATTTCATTAGATAAATTATTATATTCTGCATTCATTTTCTTAATAGCAGTCTCTAACTCATTTAATGTATTATTAAGTCCTAACTTATCTTTATTATATATTTCTAAATTCTTTTCTAAAATAGTTTTTTCTTGTTCATGATTATAATAGTCTTCAATTACTTTATTTAATTCTTTATCTAAGTTATTTTCACTTAAATTATTTATTTCATTTAAAACCATATTATATTCATTATTTAAATTATCTAACTGACTAGTTTTAGAATTAATGCTTTCATTACTACTAACAAGTTCTATATTTAGTTTATATATATTATCTTTAACAATATTTTGATCTTCTTCATAAGATAATACTTTCTTTTCACTTGATTTTATATCATTTACAAGAGCTTCTGTAGTAAGTTTTAATTTTTCAAGTTCATATTTATCACTTATAAATGAATTAGATGTTTTAAGACTTCCACCAGTCATAATACCACCAACATGAATTAGTTCCCCATCAAGTGATATTACTCTATATCTATGATTTATCTTCTTACTTATTTGTATAGCAGTAGTTATATTACTAGCTACTATTATATTACCAAGTTGATTCATTACGATATTGTAGTATTTTGAATCATATGTAACGAGATCACTTGCAATACCAACAAATCCTATAATATTTTGTACTGTTCTAAGTGTTTCAGGATCTACACTTTTAGGTTTAATAACATTAAGTGGAAAGAACGTAGCTCTTCCTTTATTATGACTTTTTAAGTATTCAATTGCTTCTTTAGCACAAGCCTCATCATTAACAACTATATTATTAGACGATGCTCCAAGTGCTACTTCAAGCATAGATACATATTCATCCTTAGTATCAACTAAATTACCAAGTATATTATGTATTCCTCTTAAGGTTGGATTATCTATTATACTTCTAACACTATAAGGAATCTTATTCATACTAGCAATATTGGTTTCAAGTACATCTATTTTATTTCTAACTTCCATTAAATTCTTACGTTTTTGATTTAATTCAAAATTATATTTTTCACGAGTAGTATTCATCATATTAAAGTCACAAGTCAAACTATCAAGTTTATCTTTAATAGAAGTTTTATTATTTTTTAGATTTTCTATTTCTACATTTATTAGAGAAATATTATTTTTTAGTTCACCTTCTCTATCTTTAAGTTTAATAATATTATTTTTAACAGCTTCACTTGTTTTATCATATTTATTACGTTCAGTCATTAAAGTCTTTTTATTACTTAAATCAAGTAAAGTTTCATTAATCTTAAATATTTCAGCGCTTGTTTTCTTAATTTTTTCATCAAGATTTAATATTTCTAATTTAATCTTTTCTACTTCAGTATTATCACTAGTAGAATCACTATTTAATTTAGATAATTCTTCTTCAAGTTTTAATTTTCTACTTTTCTTAATTTCTACTTCACTACTATAAGTAGTTATATCTTTAGCTATTAATGCAATTTCAACACTCTCAAGTTCACTTAGTGCTTCTTTATATTCACGGGCTTTTCTTGCAGCTTCTTCTAAAGGAAGTAAATTTTCAGAGTTTTCACTTATTATTAAGTTTATTCTCTCTATATTATCATGAGTCTTAGATAATTTAGATAAACTCTCTTCTTTTCTTTTCTTATATTTTAAGACGCCAGCTGCATCTTCAAATATAATTCTTCTCTCTTCTGGCTTTTCACTTAATATTTGATCTATTTTATTTTGTGGTACGATATTAAATGATTCTTTGCTACTTCTAGAATCCATAAATAGATTAGTTATATCTTTAAGTCTACACTTTTCAGAATTTATAAAGTATTCATTTTCACCAGTTTTATAAACAATTCTTTTAACAGAAACTTCTGTATAATCTATATTAAGTGTTTTATCACTATTATCAAAAACGATCATAACAGATGCAAAATTAGAAGCAGGTCTAGATGAAGAACCAGAAAATACTACATCAGCCATATTATTACTACCACGAAGAGTCTTAATACTTTGTTCTCCAAGTACCCATCTAATCGCATCAACAATATTACTCTTACCTGAACCATTAGGTCCTACTATACCAGTAAATGATTGATTAAGTTCTATAACTGTTTTATCAGCAAAACTCTTAAATCCATGTAGTCTTATTTCTTTTATGTACATAATATCACCACTTCTATTTTTAATCTCTTAATCATTATATCATATATTTTTTTTATTAAAAAGAAAAATGGTAACTTTTGTACCATTTCATCTTACTTTGCTCTTTTCATATATGCTTTCTTAGCTGCATTTTGTTCAGCTTCTTTTTTAGAATTACCTACTCCAACTCCATACACAAGTCCATCTATTATAACTTCTACTTTAAACTCTTTATGATGAGCAGGTCCACTCTCGTCTATTAAATTATATGTAACACTCTTTTTAACAGTTTGAACACTTTCTTGAAGTAAACTTTTATAATCCATTAAGAAATCTTCATGATTTTCTATATAAGGAACTATCATATCATGAAATAATTTTTTAACTGTATCAAGTCCTTGTTCTAAATATATAACAGCCATACATGCTTCAAACACATCTGCTATTATAGTTTTATTTGCTTCACTTATTCCATTACCCAAATATATATAATCCTTTAAATTTATTTCTTTAGAATATTCATATAAAGCATTTTCACATACATATAAACTTCTAAGTCTACTCATTTCTCCTTCAGGATAACTAGTATTATTATATAAGTAATCACTACATACTATTTCTAAAACTGCATCTCCTAAATATTCAAGTCTTTCATAACAGTCACAATTATGTTCATTAGAATAACTTGAATGAGTTAAAGCAACTTTTAATAATTCTTCATTTTTAATTTCAATATTAAATTTTTTAAATATATTTTTCATAACTATCACATAAAAATTATAGCACAAAAAAAGAAATAAAACTATTTCTTTAATCAAACATTATAACCATCCACTAACAAATTCTTTAAAAAATACATATATAAGTATAATTGGCAATGTTATTATTCCATAAACAACTACTAATTCAACACTTAATAATCCTCTTAACAATTTACTTTGAGGAATCAATATATTTCCAAATACTATAGCTACTATAGCAATACTACCATATAAAAATAATAAATCACTATTTCCAAAATTTTTAATAGCAAGTACCATAAATACAATATTAACTATAGCTATTATCAAAAGGAGATATGGAGGTCGTCTTTTAATATTTTCATCTTTTTTTAATTCTTCTTTTTTAGGAACACTTATTTTAGTAGCTCCACAATGATCACATTTAGTTTGTCCATCTTTTAATTCTTTATGACATCTATAACACTTATAACTCATACATAACCTCTACTCTATATGTATAGTATAGCATACATTTTAATGTTTTAATATTTATTTTTATCGAATAATATTATATAATATTTATATGAAAAATTTTTTAATCAAACTAATTAATATATATCAAATAACACCACTTCATTGCCATTCAATGTGTAGATTTACTCCTACATGTAGTGAATATATGAAAGAATGTTTAGAGTTATATGGATTAAAAGGTATTAATAAAGGAATAAAAAGAATATTAAGGTGTCATCCTTTTGGAAAGTTTGGATATGACCCTGTAACTAAAGGAGAAGATTTATGAAAAAAACAATTTTAGGAATATTAGCTTGTCTTACATTTATGACAGGTTGTACTTTTGGAGATGATTTTAGTGATAAATTATTATACACTACAATGTATCCAATTGAATATGCAGCTAATGAATTATATAGTGATTATGCAAAAGTACAAAGTGTTTACCCAAATGGTGCTGATAATAAATACGAAGTAACACAAAAGAAAAAAGAAATATATGCAAATAGTGAAATATTTATATATTCTGGTATAGCCAGTGAAGCATATCTAGCAAGAGATATGTTAAATATAAATAAAGACTTAAAACTAATAGATGCTACTAAAGGAATGGATGCAAATTCAGAACTTGAAAGTATATGGCTAGATCCTTCAAACTATTTAATGCTATGTAGTAATATTAAATCAAGTCTTATAGATTATAATGATAATCCATATGTAAAAGAAGCTATTGAAGAAAAATACAAAGATTTAAATGAAAAAATATCTAGTTTAGATGTATTATTCTATAACATTGGAAAAAATGGAAACTTTAATACAATATTAACAACTAGTAATGTATTTAATTACTTAACTAAATATAATATAAATGTAATATCACTTGATAATAAAAACGAAATTATAGATAAAGCTTATGCTGATGCTAAAAAAATGATTGATTCAAAAGATATAAAATATATTTATTACATTGATGGTGAAGAATTAACAGATCGACAAAATAAATTTATTGCTGATAATAATATCACTAAAATAGTTCTTCCTAACCTATTTACACTAACAGATGATGAAAGAAAAGCTAATGAAGATTATATATCACTTATGAATGAAATAATTGACAATTATAAAAAAGAACTATATAAAAAGTAATAGAAAACAATCTATTACTTTTTATTTTATATTTTTGAAGAATAACTTAGTGTTCTTTCAATAACGTCCTTTTTTGAACCAAAATAATCATTTAATTTCATTTTTTCAAAAGAAGACATTCTTAATTTATATTTTTCTAAAGTTCTATTTAATACCTCTTGAATATCTATGTCTATCGCTTTAGCTAAACTATTATAAAATGAAACATTATTTCTGACTAGTTTTAATAATTCAAGCTGTCTAGGATCAATATATCTATCAAATGGAAAATACAAATTACCAAAACAAGATACATACGAATCAAAATCGCAAGTATTAAAAGCTACACCATTATCACAAATTGGAGCAAGTTTAACTATATCAGTACTATTAGTTTCAAAAGCAACATTAATATGAGTTCTATCATTTTGTCCACTAAAGAAATCAAATGCAACTAATGCAAATACTTGATCGACAAGTTTTTTACCTATTTCACTACCAAATACAGAATAAGAACTTACTTTAAAAGATTCCAAATTCTCAGGAACATAAGCAAAGAAATTTTTAGAAAATTCTAAATAATCTTGATATAAGGAAGCTTTTTTTCTAAAATTTTTACTAAGTACACCAACATGATTACCATCAGTTGCAAGCATAAACTTGACACACTTAACATTAAATTCTGAAGCGAGTTCACTTAAAAAAAGTTCATTAAATACAAAATCACTTTTAAAATAATATAATCCATCATTAAGAATATACCAGTTAGTATAAAACTTAAATAAATCACTATTAATCTTTAAATATCTTGCTAGTTCATCTTCTGTCAAATCAGTAAGATCACTGTAATGTTTACCTCTTAAATCAACAAGTGTCCTCTTACATTCTCTAGTAAGTGAAACATTAACATTATTAAACATATTAACCCCTCTTAATGTGCTATATTATAACACATTTTATGTAAAAAGAAAAGAACTATTCTATATCGAATAAAGTTCTTTGATTATTTATTTTAAACTCCCTATATGCTTTCTCAGTTATGATTCTTCCTCTACTGGTTCTCTTAACATAACCTTCTTGAAGTAAAAATGGTTCTATAACATCTTCTATAGTAGTTGCTTCTTCACCAATAGATGAAGCAATACTCTCAATACCAACTGGTCCTCCATTAAATTTTTCAATAATGCTCATTAAATATTGAACATCTGCTATATCTAGACCAGATTCATTAATTTTAAGTCTTGTAAGAGCTTTTTTAACAAGTTCAAGTGTTATTACACCATTACCTTCTACTAATGCAAAATCACCAACTCTTTTAAGTAATCTATTTGCAATTCTTGGAGTTTTTCTACTTCTAATAGCTATCTCGTGAGCAGCATCTTCCTCAATCTCTAAATCAAGTACTCTAGCACTTCTCTTAACGATTTCTGCAAGCTCTTCATCACTGTAAAATTCTAACTTACACATGATACCAAATCTATCTCTTAAAGGAGCACTTAAGTCACCGCTACGAGTAGTTGCTCCAATTAAAGTAAAAGGTGGTAAATCTATCTTAATACTACGACTTTGACCTTCTCCCCCAATAATAATATCTAACTTAAAGTCTTCCATTGCACTATATAAAATTTCTTCTATATATCTTGGAATTCTATGAATTTCATCTATAAACAATACATCATTAGGTTCAAGAGTTGAAAGTATAGCAGCCAAATCTCCACTTTTTTCAATTGTTGGTCCACTAGCAGTCTTAATATTAGTACCAAGTTCATTTGCAATTATATGAGCAAGAGTTGTTTTACCTAAACCAGGAGGACCATATAAAAGTACATGATCTAAATTAGTTCCTCTTAATTTAGCAGCCTTTACAAATACTTTAATGTTCTCTTTAACATCACTCTGTCCAATATATTCATCAAAAGAATCTGGTCTAATCGTTTTTTCAAAAGCATCAGCTTCTAATTCATGATTAGTAACAATTCTCTCATCCATTATATTTTTCCTCTATATATTTTTCTACTTCATTCCAATTATTTACTCTTGTAAATCTATTTTCTTCAGTGTTGTATTCATTAGTAAATAGTAGTACATCTATTCCAGCTTCACTTACCTCTTCACAATGACTTTCTTTATCATCTATGAATAGTGTTACATTTTCCTTTTGACATTCATCCACTTTACTACCAGTATCTACATATATTTTATCGTATTTTACTCCTTCGGCATCTAACCAATCCTTAGTTAGTTTATATGGGTCACTTATATATTTAGCTTTTCTAAAAGATATAATAACTATTTTAACGCCTAAATCATACATTTTATTTATAACTCTCTTAGCATCTTCTTTTATTTCTGCTCCACCCATTATATATTCAAGTCTATCTTTAAAGAACTGTCCTTTCATTTCAGGTTCCCATCCAAGCATATCATTAAATTCATAAGCTTTAACATCTTTTACTCCAGTTCCACCTAATACTTCTTTATCATATTTATCTGCTTCAACTATAATTCTCTCATTAGTAGAACATATAGTATCATCCATATCAATTCCAATTACTAAATTATTCATAATTACTCCTTACTTCAATAATAATTTTAAAGCCTCTTTAATTTGACTTTCTATATTTAAAGTCTTATCAACTTTAATAACAACGTTCTTAATATCAGCTGGTTTATATCCTAAAGATTCAAGTGCAAGTACTAATTCATCAGTACTATTATTTACATCATTTTCACTCATAGCAAGTTTTCCTTTTAAATCAAGTATTATTTGTCTTGCAACTTTTTCACCAATCTTAGGGAACTTTTTAAGATATAAAACATTCTCTCTATCTATCGCATCAACTATACCATTTATAGATCCAGTTGCTAGTATTGGCATAGCCATTTTAGGACCAAGTCCTTTAACACTAATTAATTTCAAAAAAAGTTCTCTCTCGTCTTCAGTTGTAAAACCATATAATACATTCTCATCTTCTCTTATATGATTATAAACATAAGCTGTAGACTCTTCTCCTTCTTTAAATTTATATGGATTTGGTGTATATATTTTATATCCTACTCCATTACAATCTATTACTACATAATTAGCTACTGTACGAGTAACTATTCCTTTTATATATTCAAACATAACATCATCCTCTTAACAATTATAACATATAAAAAGTGATTTATGAAACCACTTTATTTAATTCTTTATATTTTCTTTTAATTCTAAATAAACTATTTTCTATATACTTAGTATCTTTATCCATAAGGGATGCTATCTCACCATTACTAAGTCCTTTAAGTCTAAGTTCAAATATAGCAAGTTCACTTTTACTAAGTTTACTTTTAAGTTTATCTATTAATTCTATTTCTTCTTCATTATTTAATAATAATTTATTAGGTTCATAGCTTTCATCTTTAAGTACTTCATAATAATTATCTCCACTATCATCAAATATTTTATCAAGTGAATATGATTGATTAAGTATTCTATTCTTTTGTCTAAATGTTTGTCTTATTGCAGATATTAAATTAGCTTTTATACAAGCATTCGCATAAGTATAGAAAAGTACATCTTTACTTGGATTATATGACTGTATAGCATTCATAAGTCCAATTAATCCTTCTTGATATAAATCAGCTACTTCTACACCAACTATATTATATTCTTTTAAATATTCTTTAAGTATATTTAGTATACAATTTTTATATTTATTTATTATTAATGTAGTTGCTTCTTCATTATTTTCGCAGGCTAAATAAATAAGTTCATTATCATTAAGTTCTTTATAATCCATAACTAACCTCTATTTATATTTCATTATTTCATATATAAATATACCAGCTGCAACAGAAGCATTTAATGAATTAATTTTACCTTTCATAGGTAATGAAACTATTTCATCACATGAATTACTTACTATTTGTTTAAGACCATGACCTTCACTGCCTATTACTAAACATGTTTTACCACTATAATCTATCTTACGATAGTCTTTTCCTTTTGCATCACTACCATAAACCCAATAGCCTAAATCTTTAAGTTTCTTAATTGTGTTATTTAGATTAACTACTTCAACTATTTTAACGTTTGATAAGGCACCACTAGAAGTTTTATAAACTGTACTATTAACTGATACACTTCTATTTCTTGGTATTATTATATAGTTAACACCAGCACATTCGCTAGTTCTAATTATTGCTCCAAAATTATGTGGATCTTCAAGCGAATCTAACATAACTACAAAGTTAGCATCTTTGTCTTCTTCAATAGTCTTAATATCATAATAATGAAATTCTTCTATATCCATAGCTATACCTTGATTAGTAGAACTACCACACATCTTATCTAATTTATTTTTATCAATATGAAACTTCTTAAGACCACGTTTATCTATCTTAATAAGTATTTCTTCATCTTTATAATTATTATCAAGAAATACTTTATATATTTTAGTCTTATTATTTAATATTTCATTCACAACATTTCTTCCGTATACTAACATAATATCCTCCAAAGGTATTTATATTTTATTTAGTTTATTCTTTATTGTCAACTTGATTTTAATTTTTTAAGACACATTTTTATTAAATTAGTAAATATTAGTATTAATATACAAAATACATTAATCATAAAGAATGAAAACACTCCAAATGTAAGTGTTATATTACTTAAGTCTTCACTAACTATAAACCCTACTTTATCACTAAAAACATATACAAGTATCACTTCTAAAATTAATAATAAGAACAAACTAATAATTATTTTATAATTTATCTTAGACTTTCTATTTTTAATTAATAGATATACATAATATAAAAAGAATAAAACTATTTGTATTAATAAAGATGATTCTGTTTTATCTGTAAAACATAGTATTACAAATGGTATCAAATTACAAATAATTGCTAGTGTTATATCAAGTACTAGAACTTTATTTTTCACGTGCTATATCTTTCTTAAGTGACAAAGCAGCTATGCATCCCTCACTACAAGCCGTAACTATTTGATATATATCTTTTTTTATGATATCACCACATGCGTATATATATGATTTTCTTGTTCTCATTGATTCATCTACTTCTATGTATCCTTTATCATCAGTAATATTCAAATCTCTCATAAATGCAGTATCTGCTTGATAACCATAATATATAAATACTCCATCGCATTTAATAATTGTATTATCATTTAATTTAATACCAGTTATTACATCTTCACCTATAAAATCAATAGTTTCTTTTTCAAGAATGATTTCTATATTTTTTTCTTTAGCCATTTTAACTAAAGCATCGCTAGCACTAATCTTATTTCTAACAATAATTTTTACACTTCTTACTATGTTACTCAAATATAATGCTTCTTCAAATGCTGAATCACCTGCACCAAATACTACAACATCCTTACCTTTATACAAAGAAGCATCGCAAATTGCACAATAGCTTATACCTTTACCAATATACTTTTCTTCATTTAATATTCCGCTCTTACGAGGTTTTCTACCAATAGCTATTATTACGCCTTTTGTTTTATATTCATTTTTAGTAGTAGTAACTAATCTATATTCGCCTAAATCTTTAATAGAAACCACTTTTTCACGTTTAAAATCAACATTATTTTGTCTTACTTGATCAAACATGTTAAGTGCTAAATCGCCACCACCAATACTACCAACACCCAAATAGTTTTCAACAATACTAATTTTATTTAAAAGACCACCAGGCATACTCTCATCTAATAACAAAGTTTTAAGACCACTTCTAGAAGAATAAATAGAAGCACTCATTCCAGCAGGCCCACTACCAATAATTATAGTATCAAACATATATCCTCCTAGAATCTAATCTCTTCTTCTTGCTTATTATAAAGTTCATCTAATTTTGGTTTTCTACTTTGAATGAACTGAATAATTAATCCAATAACAAACATTGCTATACTTACTACTTGAGCAATTCTAATGTTTCCAACCATCAAAGCATCAGTTCTAAACATCTCAATAAAGAATCTAGCCACTCCATACCATATCATATAAAAAGCAACTAATTGTCCATCTTTAATATATTTTCTTCTTCTTAAAAATAATGACAAGAAAAAGCCTAATAAACACCATAATGATTCAAAATAAAACATAGGTAAATGATAACTTCCATTTATAAGCATATTATCTATAACAAATTGAGGTATTATTTTCATATTAACTAGTTGTTCATATGTAACAATTGTTCCATATGCTTCACCATTAAAAAAGTTTCCCCATCTTCCAATAGCCTGTCCAAGTAATAAAGCAGGTACAATTATATCCAATATTTTACCAACTCTAACTTTATATTTCTTACAATAAATTAATACTGTAGTAGCTCCAAATAATAATCCTCCATGAATTGCAAGTCCACCTTTCCACACTTCAAGTATTTCAATAGGATTAGACATATAATATTCAAGATTAAACGCAACATAATAAAGTCTAGCTCCAACAATCGCAAATATTAAGGTCCAAAACATCATATTAAACATAAATTCTTTTTTTATTTTAAATCTACTACTCTCATTTAGTATTAAAAAATATCCAATCACAACAGCAATTGCAATTAAAACACTATACCATCTAAGTTCAAAACTACCAATACTTACTATTATAGGATTCATTATCTCTTACCCACTTTCATTGTTATCATTTGATCAAGTAACATTCTCATACCACTAATAAATATAGCTATGATAAATGTACTAAAGAAACCACTTACTCCAAAAGAACTTCCCATAAGAATATCACAAAGTTTAAGTATAATCATATTTACTACAGGATAAGCAATACCAAAGGTAAGTACACTTAATGGAAGTGTCCAATACACAAGTATTGGTTTTATTGTTGAATTTAACAAACTAAGTATTAAAGCAGCAATTATTGCATAAAAGAAATTTTCAACATATATTCCCTTAAATAAATTACTAGCAAGTACTAATACTATAGCGTACACTACTATACCAACAGCGAATGTAACAAAATCACTATTGTTAGGAGTATATTTTTTATTTCTAGTACTAACATTATCAATTTTATAAATTTTTCCTTTACTCATTTTTCTTCACCATTTTAATTATAATATAATTTACTGTAAAAGAAAAGAGCATTACGCTCTTGTTTCAACAGATTTTTTTCTTCTAGATTCAATTTGTTCAAATAATTTAGCATATTCTTTATTAACTTCACTAATCATTTGACCTCTAGTCTTCTCAGAATCAACTATTGTAATTTTTCCACCCTTTTTAGCAATATATTTAGTAGCATAAGTATCAAGTGAACTTATTAATTCTTTTATTTTATTAGTACCATCAATATATACTTCTCTAGATATAGCACTTCCACCTATCTTACCATTTTTATGTTTTTTCTTAAACGCACCATATCCTCCGCTTAAATTAAACGCAGTAAGAGATGCCAATAAATCATCTTTCATTGAAGCTAATCCCTTATCATTACCAATTACTGAATTTAATAAATTCTTATACTTTCTAACAGTTACTTCATATATCTTCTTATATGATTGATTTTCAGTATCAACATAAGGAATACCCTGTTTCTTAGCTTTTTGTACTTCACCTTTTCTAAATTCTTGATAAACTTTAGAATCTAATTCATTAAATTTCAAATCACTTAAGATACTAATCAAATCATTTAATTCCCTACTATATTGTTCATCTGTAATAGTATATGGTTTAATTGAAACAACATTTGCTTTAGAAAAAGCTGCATCTTCCATACTCTCTATTATAGCTATTTTACTTATTGCTTCAGGACCTAATATATCAGTAACAAGTTTTTCTCTTTGCTCGCATAAATCATAAATTAGTTTATTTAAAAAGTCTGCTTTAGGACTACCTTGAGAATGCTTATAAAGTTCATCTTTTAATTTTTGAATTTTCAAGCCATATGTATAAATTGTCTTTATATCTGGATTATCTAAGTATTCAGCTAATGCTTTAGGCTCCTTAGATTTTCTTTGGGAATTCTCATTTTCTCTTTTTACTATTCTTTCATCTTTAGCATTCTTACTAGAAGTTCTTGGAACAGATGTAATTTTACTATTAATAGTTCTTCCTAACGATTTATTAAACACAGCAATTAATTTATCATAACAATTGATAATTGGAGTTATTTCACGTGCTTTATTAACTATTTGATTCAATTGTGCTGTACTAGCACCTTTACTTTTAGCTAAAGCATATTGTTGCTTTAAATTAACAAATTCTTTATATAGTTTAGCTCTCTCATTAGTTATTCTTAAAAGTTCACTTTTAACTTGATCTTTACTAGTAAATTTAACAATCTTACTATTTGTTTCACCAAATAAGTTATATTGTTTATGTAAATCATCAAACTTCACTTTAGTGCTTCTATATTCCGGACCAGAAGAAAGAGAATTAAGTTTATTTCTTAATTCAACTAACTCATTATACATGGGCATCATTATAGCTCTTATATCATTATTAATATTTTTAATAGTTTCCATATCCTGCATAGAAGCCACCTCTATTATTAATCTATAATTATAATACCATATTTTATCACTCATTACAAACTAAATATATAAATTTTACTAACAATTTAAAAAAGTAATTCATAATTTATGAATTACTTTTTCATATGAACATCAACTTGAGGATAAGGTATTTCTATATGATTCTGATCAAATGCTTTTTTAACATTCTCCATAATTCTAAAATAAACATCCCAATAATCACTAGTCAATGTCCATGCTCTAAATACAACACCAATAGAAGATTCATTATGAGATTTAACAGCTATTCTAATTGGTTCATCTTTAAGTATTTTATCCTCTTTTAAAATTACTTCATTTAATACTTTTTTAACTTTGTCTATATCAGAATCATAGCTAACTTCATATACTATATTCAACATTCTAGTTTTACATGCTGTATAATTTGTTATATTTGAATTTGATAGTGTTCCATTAGGAAGTTGAATCACCACGTTATCTATTCCAACTATTGTAGTATAAAATAATGATATTGATTTGACTGTTCCTTCTTTTCCATTTGCTTCTATATAATCTCCTATTGTAAATGGCTTAAATATAAGTAGCATTATTCCACCAGCTAAATTAGAAAGGCCGCCTTGAAGTGCTAAACCTACTGCAACAGCACAAGAGCCTAATATTGTTATTAATGAAGTCATAGGTATTCCAATAATACTAAGTACTGTAACAAATAATAATAATTTTAACGAAATAGTTATAAAACTTATAACAAAACTTTTAACACTTGGATCTTCAAGTTTACTGAATTTCTTCTCTTTTCTCAATACTTTTTCTATACTCTTAATTATTCTATTGCCAATTAACAATATTACAATTGAAATAAATAATTTAATACATAGATCAGTACCACCTTCAATTAATTTTTCTAACATTTTTTCCATAATACATCTACTCCTAACCTATAAATAAATTATATCATAAACTACATTACTTTTTTATACATTATTTATATCTTTTTAATAAAATAAAAGGAAGTAAGTAACTTCCCCTAATAATTTTATTTTAAATAATCTTTTAAGTATTGTCCTGTGTAAGACTCTTTTACTTTTACTACTTCTTCTGGAGTACCTTTTGCGACTATTGTACCACCAAAATCTCCACCTTCAGGACCTAAGTCAATAATGTAATCAGCTTGTTTAATTATATCTAAATTATGTTCTATAACTATTACAGTATCTCCATTATCAACTATTCTATTAAGTATTATTAATAATTTCTTAATATCATCTTGATGAAGTCCAGTAGAAGGCTCATCTAATATAAATACACTTTTACCAGTAGGTTTCTTTTGTAATTCTTTAGCAAGCTTAACACGAGAAGCTTCGCCACCAGATAAAGTAACAGCATTTTGTCCAAGAGCTACATATCCAAGCCCTACTTCTTCCATAACTTTAAGTGTTTTATACACTTTTGGAACGTTCTCAAATATCTTTAATGCATCACTTACACGAGTATCAAGAACTTCAGATATATTAAGACCTTTAAATTTAATTTTTAAAGTTTCTTTATTATATCTAGTAGCATTACATACATCACATGGAACATACACATCAGGCAAGAAATGCATCTCAATCTTCTTAACTCCATCACCAGAACATGCTTCACATCTTCCACCTTTAACATTAAAACTAAATCTACTCTTGTCATAACCATGTATTTTAGATTCTTTAGTTTCAGCAAAAACATCTCTTATAGCATCAAACACACCAGTATATGTTGCTGGATTACTACGTGGAGTTCTTCCAATTGGATCTTGAGTAATATTAACTATTTTATCTACATTTTCTATCCCTTTTATATCTTTAAACTTACCAGGTTTATCTTTAGAACGATTTATTTTATTTGATAATGCTTTACATAATATTTCATTTACTAATGTACTCTTACCACTACCAGATACACCAGTAACACATATAAACTTACCAAGTGGAAATTCAACGCTAATATTTTTTAGATTATTTTCTTTACATCCAGTTATCTTAATATATTTACCATTTCCTTTTCTTCTTTTCTTTGGTACATCTATCACTTCTTTACCACTTAAATATCTACCAGTTAATGATTTCTCATTTTTCATAACTTCTTCTGGAGTACCACACGCAACTAAATATCCACCTTCTGTACCAGCTTTAGGTCCAATATCAACCAAATAGTCAGCAGCAAGCATAGTATCAGTATCATGTTCTACTACTATTAAGGTATTACCCAAATCCCTCATTTCTTTTAAAGAATTTATAAGTTTAGCATTATCTCTTTGATGGAGACCAATACTAGGCTCATCAAGTACATAAAGAATACCAGAAAGTCTACTACCTATTTGAGTAGCAAGTCTAATTCTTTGAGCTTCACCACCACTTAAAGTAGCAGCTTCTCTTGATAATGTTAAATATTCAAGACCAACATTCTTTAAGAAAGTTAGTCTTTCTTTAATCTCTTTAACTACCAAAAATGATACTTCAGTTTGTTCTTTAGTAAGTTTAAGTTTATCAAACCAATTAAGTAAATCTCTAATACTCATATTGGTTACTTCATATATATTCTTATTATTAATTCTTACACTTAAAGCCTCATCTCTAAGTCTAGTTTGATGACAACTAGGACAAGGCAGCTCAGTCATATATCTTTCTATCCAATCTCTTATAGATGGACTAGTAGTTTCCATATAACGCCTTTCTAAATTAGTAATTACACCTTCAAAATAGTCATAACTCTTTAAAACACTACCACTTCTAGTAGTAAGTGATAAATCAAGTCTATCAGGACTTCTATATAAAATAATATTAAGTTCTTCACGAGTTAAATCTTTAACTGGTTTATAAAGATCTATATTATAATGTTTAGCCACTAAAGCAAGTTTTTTAAACGCAATATTTAAAGTTTCCCCACTTTGAAAAGATACTATAGCACCATCCATAATAGATAAATTTTTATCTGGAATTAATATATCTTCATCAATGTGTAAATTAACACCTAAACCCTTACATACTGGACAAGCACCATAAGGACTATTAAACGAAAATAATCTAGGTTCTAACTCTGGAATACTAAAATCACATAGTGGACAAGCATAGTTTTCACTCATAACTATTTCTTTGTCACCTAGTATATTTATTACAACTTTACCATTAGCCATCTTAGTAGATATTTCAATACCCTCAAATATTCTACTTCTAGAGTCTTCCTTTATAACAATTCTATCAATTATAACATCTATATTATGTTTATTATTTTTTTCAAGAACAATATCATCATTTAAATCTTTTGTTTCACCATCTATTCTTGCTCTTACAAAACCTTCTTTACGTAACTCATCTAATAAGTCTTTTTGAGTACCCTTTTCACCATGAACTACTGGAGCCATTATCTCTATTCTAGTACCAACTTCATACTCAAGAACTTTATTAGTCATCTCTTCAATACTTTGTTCAGTAACAGGAATATTATGTTTAGGACAATATGGAGTACCAACTCTCGCAAATAAAAGTCTTAAATAATCATATATCTCAGTTATTGTACCAACAGTACTTCTAGGATTTTTATTAGTTGATTTTTGATCAATACTAATGCTTGGACTCAATCCTTCAATAGAATCAACTTCAGGTTTATTCATATTTCCTAAAAATTGGCGAGCATATGCACTAAGACTTTCTACATAACGTCTTTGTCCTTCAGCATAAATAGTATCAAAAGCCAAACTACTCTTACCACTGCCAGATACTCCAGTCATAACTATCAATTTATTTTTAGGAAGTTCCAAATTTATATTTTTTAGATTGTTTTCGCGAGCATTCTTAATAATTATTTTATCCATATTACACCTCATTATATTATTAACATAAACATTTGTTCATATACTAATACACAAGTAATAATATAATGAATTTATTTTAAAAAGTCAATATTTTTACAAACAAATTTTTGTATAAATTAAAAAGTACTATTTCTAGTACTATTTAACAGTAAATTTTAACGAATCTTGTATTCCAGTTATAGTTCCTTCATTAAATTTGTTTGCAATTTCTCTATTTTTTGCATATGCAGAAGTTGCAATAGCACTAACGAACATATTAGTCAAATCGACGTTATCATTCAAATCAAAACTACTTAAATCAAATGACTCTATCTTAGTATTATAAAACATACTGTTCATGCTAGTTACTAATTTTGTGTTATAAGAACTAAAATCAACTGTAGTTGCTCTACTATTACTAAACATATTAGCCATAGAAACAACTGGTTTTTTATCTATAAAATTACACACTTTAGAAGTGACAATTAAATCTCCACAATCAGCTTCATTTGTACATTTCGCATTATCATCACCAGGACCTTTATTATTTAATTGAACACCCCATCCATCTTCACTAATATCAGACCATATATTGATACTACTTGAACCAGATTCATATAATCCCTCAAATAAAGCACCTTCTTGCATATATCTATATACATATTGTCCATTAATATATTCTGTACCTTGAACTAAAACACTTCCACTAGAACAAGTCCACATAGCATATAATTTTATATCATCACTAACATCAGAAACTAAACTCACTTCTTTAGAATAACTAGTATCTGTAAACCAACCACCAAATACTAATCCACTATCTTTATTAGTTGGAGTACACAAACTTACAGTTCCACCCTTACTTACGGTTTCATTAGAACAACCACTCCCACCATTTAACGCATAAGTGATTTTATAATCTGTTCTAGTATCACATGTATCTTTTGTTTTAGAATCTCGAGCTACAACATATAACGTAGCATTCATACTCTTATTAAGCATAGAACTTTGATCATTATCGCCATCATATTCTATCCAAATATACATTGTATAATTTTTAGTAACTTCTTTCTCAAAAAAATATAATGATCCCAAATCAATTTCTGACCCATCAACAGTACCATCAAAGTCACCCGTAATAGTTGTCCCTGTATCATCATTTACAACAGCATATCTAAAATAACTATTAGCTAAATTACTATCTATACTATTTATTCTTAAATATAATTCTGTACATATATTTAAAGAATCAGCACCACTGGTTACACTAAAACTCTTTTTAAATGTTGCTTTATCATAATTATTTCCATTTGTATACAATGGTTTAACATTCTTAACAGAAACACTAGTATCACTAATTTCAATATCTATATTTCCAGTAGTAACTTGAGTATTATTGACAGTTTCGTTTAAAACATCACCTTTAAAATAAGAAAAAGTTAAAGTACTAGTACTTACTATTAAAGTTAAAACTATAAGAATAAGATATTTATTTTTAATTTTAATATTTCTCATTATTATCACCAACCATAGTTATAACACTGTTGATTAAATTGAGATATTGGTGCATCACAGCATTCACATGCATTTCCTTTACTATTTGCAATACATACTTCACGTCCACCAGAATATGTCACAACACAAGAATCTAAATATTCATTGTCACCACTAGAAGCAACATATAATTTAACTACATAATTACTTGGAAACAATTCATTTGTAACATTGTTTTTAAAATTTTTATCGACATAATTAGCTGATTGAAGTTCTTTTAACCTAATAGTAACTTCTCTATTTTCATTAAGTGTCTTTCTCCATGAATCATTTAAATCAACATATATATTTGCAGCTCTTTGCATCTCTCTATACTTGCCTCTTAATTCTTCTTCATTAGAATCACTATTACTTTTACTAAATATTAAAATAGACCCTGTACTAATAACAGCAGTAATTACTATAACAGCTAACAATTCCATAAGAGTAAAACCATTTTTCATCTTACACCTCAATATCTTCTATCATAAATTAATTATACACTATTATTATAATATTTTAAAGATTCTTTTTAAGATAATTTATACATTTTTTATAACCGTCAATATAACCAATATCATATAATTTAGACATTATTTCTAATTCACTAATTTTCTTAAATATTTTATCTTTATCAATTAGTGCGTCTTTTATTCCTTCAATAAAACCAAGTTCATAAGATTTAATATATCTATACATAACCACCCTCCTATTATTATAGTTAGCTATAAACACAACAAACACTACAAAAAAACAAGAGAATTAATTTCCTCTTGCTTCTAATTCAGCTTTAGTTTTAAGTTCTTGCCAAAATGGACCAAACTCATATGCTACCACATTACCATAATCATAATTATAAGTAACATATCCAGCACCTTTACACCATTTTACAGTTCCATCATCATTTTTGGTTTCACCTTTTTTAAAACAAAATTTAGGTTCATTTTTATTTTGTACATTATAAAAATCATATATTATCATAAATATCCAAGCAAGTAATGCAATTGTAATTAAGAAATTAAATATTTTTCTAAATATATGTTTTTTCTTTTTTGGTTGCACTTGATTTGCTTGCTCTTTTCTTATTTCATCTCTTAATGTTTCGGGCATAACATTTTCTACAGGAGTTTGTGTTTGATTATTTTCTCTTATAGAAGGTGTCTCATTTATTATTCCACTCTCAACTGATGGTTCAGGTGTATTTTCATTTTCAAATCTATTATCGTTCATATCATTCTCCTTACACTATAATTATACCAAATATTAACAGAAAATAAAAGACACTTTTATAGTGTCATAATACTATTGCTATTAAATTGTTACTTCCTTTATTAACCATCTTAGTAATAGTTTGTGATAATTTATATTTAGCTGCATCCGGAAGTAATGACAACTTAGCTTGAATACCTTCTTGTACTATCTCATTAAGACTTCTTCCAAATATTTCACTTTGCCATATTTTTTCTGGATCTTCATTATCTTTCATAATATAATCTATTAATTCTTTACTTTGTACTTCACTTCCTATAATTGGTTCAAAACTACTTTCAACATCAACCTTAATCATATGTACACTTGATGCTTTAGCCTTAAGTTTTATACCAAATCTTCCACCTTGTTTAATTATCTCAGGCTTTTCTAGTTTCATATCAGTTATTCTCGGAAGTACTATACCATACCCTGTTTGATATACTTGTTTTAAAGCACCTTTAATGCTTTCATATTCATTTCTTCCTTCACTAACATCTTGAAATACTTTTAATAAATCCCCCTTACTATTAACAGAAGTTCCAACTACACTTTTTAATATTTCATTGAATAATTCATCACTTGCTTCCATTGTAATAGTTACTTCAGAGTTATCAGTATCAAGTTTAGAAATATATGCTTTAGTAATTTCACTATTATCTTCAAGATTTAAATTAATATGTTCTACATCTCTTAATTTATCAACATTAACAATAGATTCTTTCATCTTATCAATGAATTTTTGTTTTAAAGGATGTTCACTCTTAAGTACTCCTACCCAGTCTGGTATATTAAATTCAATATGATCAACTGGGAATTCATAAAGTGCTTCTTTTAATATTTCAGTAATATCTCTTTCAGTCATATTTTCAACACTTATTGGTATTACTGGCACACCATATTTTTCTTTTAAAGCTTCACTCATACTTATAGTTTCATTAGCCATTGGATGAATACTATTCATAATAACTATAAATGGTTTATTAATATTTTTAAGTTCTGTTATAACTTTATCTTCAGCTTGAATATAATTACTTCTTGGCATATCTAATATACTTCCATCAGTAGTTACAACTATACCAATAGTTGCATGATCTTTAATAACTTTTTCAGTACCAATCTCAGCAGCTTCTACAAAAGGAAGCTCTTCACTAAACCAAGGTGTCTTAACCATACGAGGATTTCCAAGTTCATCTTCATATCCAAGCGATCCTGGTGTTACAAAGCCTACACAATCTACTAATTTAATATTTGTAACCAACTCATCAATATTAATATTAGCTCCACTACTAGGAACAAACTTAGGTTCTATTGTCATAATAGTTTTACCTTGAGCAGTTTGAGGTATTTCATCCATACATCTTTTCTTTTCTACTTCATCATCGATATATGGAAGAATCAAATTTTCAATACATTTCTTAATAAAAGTACTTTTACCAGTACGAACCGCTCCTACTACTCCTAGATATATTTCACCATTACTTTTTTTACCCAAACTCTTAATAATTTCTGATTTATCCATATTTACCTTCTTTCTAGCATTTAGTAATAAATATGATATAAAACATTTTTTATGACAAAAAAACTCTAGAAATCTAGAGTTTTACTATTTATTAAATATAAATTCAGGAAATATAGTACCTAAAAACAACAATATAACTAATACTATTGGATTTAAAAGTACATTTGCTATACTGCTTATAGTATTGTTATTGTAAATTACTTTTGCAGAAATATCGTCTATATCTTTTTCTACTCTATATTCTCTATTCTCATAATTATTAGTGACATCTAAAGTTAATTTATAATTATTTCTCTCAACAACTTTTCTAATAACTATATCGTTATTTTTTCCATCTAAATAAGCAACAAAATCTCCAACATCTATATCATCACTTTTTTTAAGAATAAGGTAATTATCTTTACGTATTTCAGGTTCTAAAGTCGCATTATCTATTTTGTAATATGAATAACCATTAATAGTAGGATACTTCTCATGATAAGTATTTTTCTTAACATAAAACATTACAAACAAGAACGCGAGTACTATTAAATAAATAATAATTAAGCCTCTAATAATATTAAATACCCATTTAAATGTTTTCATCTAATTACACCTCTTTCATCTTCAATATCTTCAATAGATGTTTCAGGTTGAACTTCAATTTCAGGAACTTTATATTCGCCATATTTTAATTTTGGATTTAAAGCATAAGTCGCTATCTCATTTCTAACGCAATCTATCATATCTCTAAATTGTAATGTTGCATCTTCTTGATAAGCCTTTATTGGATCTCTTTCAGCAAATGCTTGATATACTGAACCTTTTTGCATTATATCTAAGTATTCCATTTGACTAATCCAATAATCATCTATTATACTTAGCATTTTATCTCTCATGTTACTTTCGTATTGTTTATCTTTAGGTACTTTTCCAAGATTTGTAGTAAATTCATTCTTCATAGCTGCTTTCTTTTTCTTAGGATCACGTATATCTTTAAATTTTTCTGTATCAATCAAATGTCCTAGCTTAGTATCTATTTCTTCATCAGTATATCTATCAACAACTTCATCAACATACCTACTCATTTGATCTTTAATAACAGAAGTTACATCAGCAGAATCTAATATATGATTTCTAAATTCATAAACACCATTTTTTTGAATAGTAAGTACTTGTCCCATTTTTTCACTAATTGTTCTACTTTGCTTATCTTCGGCTTCTTGAGACTTTTGACATCTATCAACCATATTAAGAATTGTTTTTGATATAATTTTACCTTTTTCTCCTATAATTCCTTTTAAATCTGATAATCCATGAATAATTTTTAGTAATTTTTCTCCACCACGTCTTAACACATAATTATCTTCAAGTGAACTAAAGAATTTAGTTTTACCAGGATCCCCTTGACGACCAGCTCTACCTTTTAACTGATTATCAATTCTTTCATTTCTATTTTTAGTAGTACCAATTACATATAATCCACCAACTTCAGCTACGCCTTCACCCAATTTAATATCAGTACCACGTCCAGCCATATTTGTTGCAATCGTTACTTTGCCAAGAAGTCCTGCAGTTGAAATAATACTAGCTTCATTTTCTGATTGCTCTGCATTCAATACAGCATGTCTTATTCCAGCTTCTTTTAACATTTTTGAAACCTGTAGACTTTCTTCAACACTTGTAACACCAATTAATACAGGTTGAAGCGTTTCTCTACATTTAATTACTTCTTTCAAAATAGCTTTATATTTTTGATCTTTAGTAGCAAATACTTCATCTTGTTCATCTACTCTCATATTTGTTTTACGACTAGGCACTTCATAAGTAGGAAGACCATATATATCCATAAAATCCTCTTGATTACTTGTACCAGTCATTCCACAAATACCATTTTCATATTTACTAAAAAAATCTGGATAAGTACATTTAGCAGTAGTGACAGTAGGATTTTTAATTTCTACGCCATAAGGTCTACCCTCTTTTTTTGCTATATAAGCTTCTTTAGCTTCAATTGATTCGTGAAGGCCATTCATAAACCTTCTTCCATGAAGTACTCTACCTGTACTTTCTCCTATAATCTCAACAACATAGTTAGGAAGACCATTTTTAGCTTTTTTATTTGGTCCTTCAGGCTGAACTGTATAATCAGTTCCACTCTTATAATGATATTTAGCTAAAATATAATTCTTAATAGCATCTAATCTAAAATTATAATCTTCTTTTTGACTTGAACTTAATGATTTCCATTCAGTATTTGGATATAAACTTTTATATATTCTCTCTTCTAAATTATTAGAAAGTTCAACTACACATGTATCATGAAATAATCTTGCAGGTTTAGCTTTCTTTCCTTTAGCATCATTTTGTGCCTTTATTTCTTCTTCATGATTACGAAAGAATTGTTCCTTATCATATGGATCACAAGTAATTCCATTACTTTCAACATAATCACAAGCCCAAGAATATATATTTGTGTAATAATCACTTCCTTGACCAGCAGGTGGTTTCAAACTCTCAGCTTTAATTAATGGTGTTAAACCATCATCTAATAATATACTATCAACTTCATCTATAATTGCATATCCATACCCCTTAAGATTAACTCTATCACTAGCTCTCTTTACTTTATTATCATCTAAATAATCAAAAGCAATAGTTGATGCTGTTCCATAAACAATATCACAATTATATTCTCTTCGTCTATCTTCTAAATTTCTCATTTCAGTTTTAGGTCTAATATTACCACAACTAAGTCCTAAGGCACTATATACTTTTTTATTTTGTTCCATATCTCTTCCTGCTAAATAATCATTAGATGTAATAACATGAACACTTTTACCTTCTAAAGCATTTAAATATGCAGATAAAATTTGTACTAAAGTCTTGCCCTCTCCAGTTTTCATCTCAGCTATAGCATTATCATGCATTGCAACTGCTGCTTCAACCTGTACATTATAATGAAACATACCAAGTTGTCTTTTAGTAACTTCACGACATACAGCAATAGCATCAACCATAACGTCATCAAGAGTTTCACCCTTAGATAATCTTGTTTTAAATATCTTAGTCATTCTTTTTAGTTCTTCATCACTCATACTTGCATATTTATTTTTAATAGAATTACTATCTATTTGATTAACAATTCTCTTAATTCTATTTCTATTCTGCATAGTATAATTACCAAATATTCTATCTGACATACTCATACTTCATCACCTATTTTCTCATACATTAAATATAACATTTTTAATAAGATTTATCAATTAAAAACAAATATTAACATTTAAATTTATTAATAGTTGTCACTACTATATCTACAAGAAATAAAAAACTAAGTATTATCGTTATAAATAATGGTATTTTCTTTATAAGATTTAAAGACCAAGGAAGTACTAGATATATAAGAATTATACTACCTACTCCCCAAACTAAACTCATTTCAAGTGATATATATTTTCCAATATGATATTTATAATTACTATAATCCCAAAATGTAATATGAAATAATTTTTCAATAAGTATTCCACCTAACCATTCAAGTATAGTAAGTACCAGTGTAATAACTATAAATACTATTATAGTTTCTATTACTCTATTCATATGAAGGCTTTCAAATATTTTATTAGAAAGAAACATTATAATTAAAACGCCAAAGCCATACAACGGAGTCCAAGGGCCATAAAGTATTCCACTATTAAATCCAGTTTTAAATATCCAAGAACATATAGTTTCAAATAAATAACCTAAAATAGAAAAACATAAAAATATATTAATATAAAACATAATTTCACCACTATTATTATTAACAAAAGTGAAAAAAATATAATTATTAATCTATTTCTTTACCAACAATTATCAATAATTTATTATGATATTTGCCAAATATACATGTTTGTAAAACCATAATTTTATCATCTTTATTAATTGAAACATCTATTTTATATTTGCTTTTCTTTTGAAGTCTTTGAAAATGTTTTAACCATTCAGAATCTTTTTTATAATTAAACTGCATATGTTCTTCATTATCATCTTTTTCAGCAATAATTACACTAAAAATTTCATACTTGCGAGTTTCATCATCAACCATAAATTCAAAATATTTATGTTCATTATAATATTCTTTATTCAAATATCCCTCAAGTACTTTAAATGGAGGATTAAATCTAGTGCTATTATGACCATACACATTTATTTGTTTACTATTGGTATCATTTCTATAATCTATAAAAACACTACCAATTACACTCTTTTTTCTATTAACAGCATGCTTTAAATAATAACTATTATCTTTACCTCTTACTATTGGGATACTTACATCAAGTCCATCTATACTAAGTATACCTTTAATATCATCATTATTATATTTGCTTCTAAGTTCATTAATATAATCTTTAACAGTTTTATCTTCTACTATCTCAATATCTTTAGAAACAACTGTTTCTTCAATCTCTTTTATTGTTTCATTATCTTTTTGTCTTTTAAAATATAATAATACCAAACATACACAAACCACTAATATAAATACATATATAATGATATCAAGTATTATCTTAATTTTCTTATTGTCTTTTTTTTCTTCTACTTTTACTTGTTTTTTAGAAATTTCCTTCTTAACTACTTTTTTCTTTGAACTTATATTCTTATTTTTAGTACTAGCTACTTTCTTAATACTAGTATTTTTCTTTTTAGCACTAGTAATTTTACCCTTAGTAGCATTTGATTTCTTAGAAGTACTGCTTTTTAAACTACTGTTTTTAATATTATTCTTTTTATTTTCAATATTTTTCTTTTTAACAGTATCCTTTTTCTTTTCTTCATCCATACTTCTTCACCTAACCCAAATTAATCATATTATACACTATTAATTGATAAGTGTTATCTTTTTTTTCAACTTTAGCATTAATTTTATATACATAATTCTTTTTAACTTCGCCAATCTTCTTATATGCTTCAGGAAAAATAACTCCTTCAACACTTCTATATTCATCACTTAACTTAACAAAAGACATCTTATCTCCATTCTTAGTCTTAATAGTTTTAACACTTTCTACATATAAAACGCAAGATATAACTTTATCAAAATATTTAATAAAATCTTTAAGAGTTATTGAGTTACTCCTATCAAACTTAGTAACTGGATGAAATGATAAATAAAATCCATAATTAATTATTTCATTATCTATTATCTCTCTATCAGTATAATCATCCATTTCTTCTAGTATAGGTTTTTCATCAATTACCATATTTAAGTCTTTACATAAAGTTACATAATTAAGTACCTCGTCAAAGCTTTTTATTAAACTTTTCTTATTAATATTAAATACATCAAAAGCTCCACATTCTATTAAGGCAATAACTACTCTTTTATTAACACTTTTACTATAACATCTAATCATAAAGTCATAAAAATCTTTAAATAAACCTTTACTTCTTTCATTTTCTATTTCTTCGCTTACGGTAGAAGCTATACTTTTAATAATAGTAAATGGTATTACAAGTTTTTTATCATTTATAATAAACTCTTTACAAGATCTATTTATATTAATTGGCAAAAATTCTATTCCAAGTAATTTACTTTCATCTATATACTCTTTTATACTTTCAGTATTTTTATTCATATTAAGTAAATTTTTCATGAAGTATAAAGTATAATTTATTTTTAAATAAGCCATTTGAAAAGCAACAACAGAATACACAACTGAATGTGATTTATTAAATCCATATGAAGAAAATTTTATAATTAATTGATATAGTTCTTCTCCAACTTCTTTAGAATGTCCATGAGATATAACTCCATTAATAAACTTATCTTTATTAGAAGCGATTACACTTTCTTTCTTCTTAGACATAGCTCTTCTTATTATGTCAGCTTCAGCATAACTATATCCACCTATGCTTCTAAGTATTTCTAAAACTTGTTCTTGATATATTATTATTCCATATGTACTTTTAAGTATGGGTTCAAGTTCAGGTATTAAATACGTTACTTTCTCAAGACCTTTCTTTCTCTTGATATATGTAGGTATCATCTCACGAGGACCTGGTCTATATAAAGCTATCGCATCTACTAAAGTATGAAATGAGTCTACTTCTAATTCCTTTAAGAATGATTTCATACCGCTACTTTCAAATTGAAATACACCAGTAGTATAAGCTTTACTAAATAAATAAAGAGTTCCTTTATCATTTAAATCTATATTATTTATATCAATATTTATTCCATCACTTCTTATATCATCAAGTATATTTGATATTGTATTTAAATTCTTAATTGATAAGAAATCCATTTTTAATAGTCCAAGACTTTCAATGTATTCCATAGAATATCCTGTTAAAACAGTATCTCCTACTTTGTATAGAGGCATAATACTATCAAGCTCTGTATCACTTATAACAACACCAGCTGCATGCATACTAGTATTCTTCTTAAGACCACATAATTTATCACATACTTTTACTAAATATATAGCATCATTATTTCTTCTAACTATATTATTAAACTCAAAATTATTTTTAAGTTCATCAAAAGTTTTCTCGTCTTTAATAGTTCTACATATATTATCAACTAATATTGGATTTAATTCCATTACTCTAGCTGTATCTCTTATAACTTGTTTAGGAAGTAATGTATTAAATGATATTATTCTAGCAGTATTCTTGTGACCATATTTATCACTTACATACTTAATTACTTCTTCACGCTTTAAACTATCAAAATCTATATCTATATCAGGCATAGTAACTCTATCTGGATTTAAAAATCTTTCAAATATTAAATTATATTTTAAAGGATCTACATTTATTATTCCAAGACTATAGTTTACTAAAGAAGCAGCTCCGCTTCCTCTACCAGGACCCACTAATATATTATTTCTTTTAGCAAACAATACAAAGTCATATACTATTAAAAAGTAATTTACAAAATTCATCTTATCTATAACAGATAACTCATACATAAGTCTATTTTTATACACTTCTGGTACATTACCATTAAGTCTTTTTTCCAAACCCCTTTTAGAAAGAGCAAACAAAAACTCTTTTGAGTCTTCCCTATAAACTGGTATATGTGTCCTAACGGGAGGCAACTCTATATTTATAAGACTAGCAAAATCAAAAGTACTTTTAGTATATTCTTTACCTATATTATTTTTAAAACCACTTTCATACACATTAATCTTTTCACTCTTAGTTTTACTTTCTTCAATATATCTAATGTATTTAAAATACTCAATATCATCAGGTTCAAAATATCTAATTAAATCCATGTATACAATATTGCTAGTATGTTTAAGTGCTTCTTCTTTAGTTTTTTCATTATGAAATTTTAAATAGCAATCACTAAAATATTTAGAAACTACTTCATAATGTTTTATACTAGTCACTACCATCAAATTATCTATATATTTTTTTATATCTTCAAATGTAATATTACCATCTATATTCTTTTTAGAAACCAACTTGAATAATGAAGTTAATCCTTCATAATTTTTAGCATATAAAACTAGATACGCATCTTCTACTATAAGTTCACAACCTACAATAGGTTTGATACCACATAAATTACATTTAGTTATAAACTCCATAGTACCGAACATAGATGAATCTGTTATGCCTAGTGCTTTAACTTCTCTACTTTGAGCATACAAAAGTAAATCATCTATTTTAATTAGACTATTCATTAAATCATATTCAGTTTTAATATTAAGTGGTATATAATTCATAGTTTTTCCTTTCATAAATATTTTATCATAAATAAAAGGTTCTTACGAACCTTTTTAAGTATTATTTTATTTTTTTATTTTTTTGTAAAATATCCAGGGTTTTCTGTTCCATCATCTATTTTAGCATAAGATAAACCAGTTTTAGAACTATCATATATAGTACCAGCTCCGCCTAACAATTTTGAACAACCGACAAATAGTGTCACTGTAGAAGTAACATTATTAGTAACAAATTTATCACTTGCATAGATAACAGTTAAATTTGTACTAAAATCAAACAAATGTCCCATATCAGTAACTTTTGAAGTATCAAAACTGCTTAAATCTATCACGCCAAGACTAGAAAAGTAAAACATTGCATACATAGAAGTAACGTTACTCGTATTAAAATCTTCTAACCCTCTTATAATTGTTGCTTTACTTGAAAGGAAGACACCTTCCATATTAGTTACTTTGCTTGTATCAAAACCTCTCAAATCTATAGTAGTAGTTTCACTATTTTGAAACATAGTTGAAATATCAGTAACTTTTGAAGTATCAAATCCCCTTAAATCTAATTGATCAAACTTAACATAAGTAAACATACCTTTCATATTAGTTACATTACTTGTATTAAAATTACTCAAATCTATACTAGTAGACTGACTATTATGAAACATATATGACATAGATACTACAGGTTTACCATTAATAGTACTACAAACTGGTCCAGATATTGAATCAGTACTTGATTTGTCAGTTAATTGTACTCCCCATCCTTCAGTAGTTATATCCTTCCAATCTAAAGTAAATTTATTTAATGGAACATTTGTACCTTCCTGCATATATCTATAAGTATATTGACCATTTATATATTCTGTACCTTTTGTAAGCGTACCATCATAAGTACAATCTAATGGTTTTGGCTTTACAACTTGATTATTATTCCCACCATTTGTTCCACAATTATACCCATCAAGATTTCCTTCTTCTAAATCGTCAATTGTTAAATCATCTAATTGTTTATCTCCATCTAAGCTAGCTACCCATTGTCCATTAGATACTTTCATACTTGTTACATTTCCACTATTATCTAAAATAATACAATATTGTAACTTTTTACCAGTCATATCTAATTTAGAATCATCTTCAGAATTTATTACTTTTACTGGAGAACCACTAATTGAAGAAGAAATAAATTTCTTTCCGGCTTCAGTATATAATTTCTTTGCTTCTGTCACAAATGTTTGTTTCTTGGCCTCATTAAACCTATTAATAACATTTGGTAGTGCCAATATTACCAAAATCGCTAATATTGCTATTACCGCCAATAACTCTACTAATGTAAAACCATTTCTTTTTTTCACTATTATCACTACTTTCTTATTATATAGATAGTATATCATATTAAAATAAATAAAAAAAGCTTTTAAAGCTTTTAATAATTTTATTTAACAGTAAATGTTAATGTATTTGGTATATTAGTAATATATTCATCGTTTAAATATGTAATAGTTATATTATCTCTCGCAAAACCTTTAGTAGCTTTTGTTTTCTTAAACATATCAGTCATATCAACTGAATTATTAATTACAAATTTACTTAAATCAAGTACATCTGCACTAGTATAACTAAACATATTATTCATATTTTTAACATTTTTTGTATTAAAGCTACTTAAATCTATAGATGAAGCAGCACTTCCCGAAAACATATAACTCATAGACACTACAGGTTTACCATTAATATATGTACATAATCTACTTGTTACGGGGTCAGTACTATTTTTATCGTCAAGTATAACACCCCATCCATAATCCGTAATATTAAACCAACCTTCTGAAACATATTTTAATTTTTCAACTGGTTTCGTATCACTTACAATAGCATTAGTATAGTCAACCATTTCATCTGCCATATCAATATCTCTTATACTATCATCCTGTGATTTTCTTAGATATTCTTGTCTATATCTATAAGTATATTGTCCATTAGTATATTCTGCACCCTGTACCATACTTCCATTAAATGTACAATACACAGCATCACTTTCAGGAATTGGATCTACACCTTCATCACATTCATAATCATCTAAATTTCCTTCTTCCAAGTCATCAATTGTTAAGTCTTTAATTGATTTCTCACCACTGTAACTAGCAATCCATCTACCATTAGATACTTTCAAATTTTTAACACTACCATCATCATTTAAAACAATACAATATTGCATTTTTTCCCCAGATAAATCAAGTTTATTAGTACCATTAGAACTTATAACACTGTAATAATTACCAGTTGCTGCATCATTAACATATTTTTTTTCTGCTTCAGAAAAAACTTTTTTAGTATCGCTTACAAAAGTTTCTTTTCTAGCATTTTCATACAGCCTTAAAACATTCGGAACAGCTATTAAAATTATAAGTCCTAATATCGCTATAACAGCTAATAATTCTATTAACGAAAAACCTTTTTTATTTTTCATAAATCATTCTCCTATCATATATTTCAGTATATCACATCAAAGTACATTTATATTAAAATATATATCTTATTTACATTAACAATTATCTAAATTATTAATTAAATTGTCTTTAAAAAATACTAAGAAATTGATTCTTAGTATTTACTATCTACATCATTAAAATCAACTTTATCCATTTCTTCAATAACTTCTAATTGATTTTCTATAATTTGTCTTAATCTACGTTTTAAAATATTAGTATTTCTTTTTAATTGATCAGCATGGTTTTGAGCTTTTTCTGCTTTTAATAGAGCATCATTTATAATTCTACTTGCATTATGACGTGCTTCAGTAACCAATGATTCAGCTTCACGTCTAGCACTACTTTTTATTTGATCACCAGCAGCTTCTGCTGTATATATTGCTCTATTCATAGTATCTTCTATTCTTTGATAATAAGCAATTTGTTCAACTAATTTTTTATTTTCTTCTTCTGTTTTTTGGCTTTTCTTAAGTAAGAGTTCATAATTGCTTATTATTTCATCCAAACACTTTTGAACTTGATACTTATCATAGCCACGAAAAACAGTATCGAACTTTTTCATAAGCTCCACCTCTAATATTTTAAAACTTTATATTACCATTCTCCTGTGTCAGCTTTTTTAGCCTTCTTAGTATCATCTTCTGTTATATTTCCTTCGATCTCAAAACCTTTAGGAGCACATATAACAATACCAGGACCTAATTTTTGCATAGTTCCTTCAATCGCATATATAATGCCATTAAGAAAATCCATTATTCTCTTAGATACATCTGAAGTAACTCTTTTAAAGTTAACTACAACTTGATTTTTAGCTTTTAAGTAATCAGCTATTTGTTGTGCCTCAGAAAATGCTCTTGGCTCAACTAAAATAGTTTTATTTCTATATTCTTCTTTTTTACTTTTAGATATTTCTTTTGTTTCATATTCTTCTACGCCTTCATCATCATCTTCAGGCTTAAATATATTATTAATAAATCCCATAAGTGTTCCTCCTTATTCTCGTACTACAATACCATTTTAACACAATAATAAACTAGTATCAATAATTAAATAAATAAATTTAACAAGAAAAATCGACATTTTTCTAGCAAAAAAGAAATTATATAATTTCTAGAATTCTATTCTCTTCTCAATATAATTTCTTAAATCTTCTAATTTTATAGTTTCTTGTTCCATCGTATCTCTATCTCTAACAGTTACTGTTCCATTATTAATAGTTTCATCATCAACTGTTACACAGAATGGTGTACCAACTGCATCAGCTCTTCTATAACGTTTACCTATAGACGCTGTTTCATCATAACTACACATGAAATATTTTGATAAGTTTTTGTATACTTCTTGTGCTTTTTCGCTATGATATTTTTTAACAAGAGGAAGTACTGTTACCTTTATAGGCGCTAAGAATGGATGAAGTCTTAATACTTCTCTTTCATCAGTATCACTTGTTTTTTCTTTTTCATAACTATCACATAATACAGTTAAGAATAATCTTTCTACCCCTAGTGATGGTTCTATTACATAAGGAATATATTTTTCATTTGTTTCTGGATCTAAGTATTCTAAACTTTGACAACTTACCTTCATATGTTGACTTAAATCATAATTAGTTCTTGAAGCTATTCCCCAAAGTTCTCCCCATCCAAATGGGAATTTATATTCTATATCAGTAGTAGCATTACTATAGAAACTTAATTCTTCTTTCTCATGATCTCTAAGTCTTAAATTTTCTTCTTTAATTCCAAGACTTAATAAGAAGTTCTTACAATATTCTTTATAATGTTTAAACCAATCTAGTTCAGTACCTGGTTTACAGAAGAATTCAAGTTCCATTTGATCAAATTCACGTACTCTAAATATAAAGTTACCTGGTGTAATTTCATTTCTAAATGATTTACCTATTTGTCCAATACCAAATGGTAATTTAAGTCTCATACTACGTTCAACGTTTTTAAAATTCACAAATATTCCTTGAGCAGTTTCAGGTCTTAAATATACTGTACTTTTAGCATCTTCAGTAACACCTTGAAATGTTTTAAACATTAAGTTAAAGTTTCTAATATCAGTAAAATCACTACTTCCACAATTAGGACATACTACTTTATGTTCTCTAATATAATTCATTAATTCTTCGTTACTGAATTTACCTGCATCTTCTACTCCTAAGTCTTCAAGTAACTTATCTGCTCTATGACGAGTTTTACAATGCTTACAATCAATAAGTGGATCACTAAAAGTTTTCAAATGTCCACTAGCTTCCCAAGTCTTAGGATTCATAAGTATTGCTGAATCTAACGCAACATTATTAACATCTTCCTGAATAAATTTCTTAGTCCAAGCCATTTTTATATTATTTTTAAGTATTGCTCCTAAAGGACCAAAATCCCAAGTATTAGCAAGTCCTCCATATATTTCACTTCCTTGGAAGATATATCCATAATTCTTACAATAATTAGTAAGTTCTTCCATAGTTATTTTCTTTTCCATTAAAATCCCTCCATTTTAAGTTGTAATTTCATCATTTCTTGATTTTCTTTTCTTATCTTTGTACATCTTCTATTGTGTTCTTCAACTTTTTTAAGTATATCTTTATTCATTAGTCCAAGAATAATTCTCTTACCATTACCAACTAACTCATAATTAATACTATATTCTTTATCCTTATTAGGTTTAATTACTTCTATAATTTCATCAGCAAATACTTCATCTAAGAATTCATCAATAAAATTATTTTCATATTCAGCTAATTTATTATTTTTACGAGCTAAATTAAATTTAACACTTCCACTTCTAGTTATAGAGTATGAACTTGTATCTCCAAAGTTAACATTAAGTCCATAAGTATCACTTGGATGGTTATATAAGAAATAATATCTATCTCTTATATATTTATTTAATATTTTTGATTTTTCTTCTTCACTTGCTTTATCATTTATTATTAGTAATTTACCGCTTTCAGAGCCAACATAATAAATAGAACCAGTTAATCTACTAAAATCATCTGACACAAAATTAAGTCTATTATAGCTCATAAAGTATTCTATAATAGCGAGTCTTATCTCTTCATCACTTTTCCCTCGCAAAGAATCTGTAAATGATTTATTCATATGTGTAGTATCTAACACTTTACCACTTACTCTAATCACTCCATCTTTAACAGTAATTGTCTCATAAAAGTTTTGATCTAATTGTTTTATTCCTTCTATTTTCATGCTTTACCTCCAATAAATAAAAAACTTCTAAAACATCATAAGGGTCCTTAAGGACGGTCCCACCTTATTTATTCTAGAAGAATCACTTTAAATCTATAGCCTAAGTGCTTTGCCATCACACCATCGTCGCTCAATAAATGTATTTTATCACATATTATTTTTGTTTTCAATAGTTAAACATATTTATTACATGGAGCAAATGTTTTTCTATGTTCTTTTAATATTCCATATTTTTCTATAGCTTCTATATGCTTTTTTGTACCATAACCTTTATTGTGTTTAAAGTCATATTCTGGATGTTTTTTATCTAGTTCAACCATCATTCTATCTCTTGTTACTTTAGCTATTATACTAGCTGCAGCTATACTTTCACTTTTTGCATCACCTTTTATTATTGATGTTTGTGGTATATCTATATTTAGTTTAACTGCATCTATCAATAAATGTTCTGGTTTTACACTTAAATTATTAACTGCTTCTATCATAGCTTTCTTAGTAGCTTCTAGTATATTTATTTCATCTATCACATCTTCACTACTAATGCCTATTCCAACACTAACTGCATTTTCCATAATAACATCATATAATAATTCTCTTTTTTTCTCGGTTAATTTTTTAGAATCATTAATTCTTTCATCATAAAAATCTCTTGGAAGTATAACAGCAGCAGTAACAACAGGTCCTACTAAAGGACCCCTACCAACTTCATCTATACCAGCTATATATTTTATTCCACTTTCATATAATTCATTCTCAAACTCTTTCATACTGCCTCTATAATTTATCTATCTTTATTTTCATTGCCTTCTCAAATACTGGAACAAGACCAATCTTTTCACTCACAAAACTTGGTTTAATTTGATATACTCCAGGAAAACAATTGCCCTCTATAATAACAGCATCTTTTTCTGTGATTGCTACATCCCATCCTACATATTTTACTTCTGGAACCTTTTTAGCACACTTCTTTACTAAATCAATTGCTTTATCATAATTAGGAATTTCATAACCAACTATTTTAATCTTACTAATAGGATGCTCATAAAATATATTATCATCTCTATCAATTGCTGGAACTATTATCTTTCCATCTTTAACAAAAGTATACATACTTCCACTAGAAAAATTATCAGTCACTCCACCATTACCTATCTTAAATACAACATTTAATATATGAGTTTCTTTTCCATCAAAGAATGTCACTATTCTAAATGTATTAACACTTGTCTTATTAAGCTTACTAATCTCTTTATTTTGAATAATCTTTTCTTCAACAAGTAATTTATTATTAGAAACTAAATATTCATAAGTTTTCTTAAGTTCTTTTTTATCAACTTTTATTAATTCTATTCCTTCGCCACCACTACCACCTACAGGCTTAGCAATAAAATCATCTTTCCCATCGCAAAACTTAACAAACTCATCATAATTATTATCTAAATATAGCCAGTCACGTTTTAAAAACTCATTAAATATTTTATTGAATTCTACTTTATCATCAAACTTTTTAGATATTTCTTTATCATTAAACATCTTAACTATTTGATTATTCTTAACTCTAGTAAGATAAGTCTTTCTTTCTTTAGAATTTAAATTATAAAACTCAAATTCTTGATAATCATAAGGACCACTACCATATTTTATAGAACAAAAAATAATATCAATAAGTAATAATAATCTACATTTGTTAGTTTTTTTATGTATTTTACCAACTATATTAAATATACTTTTAATTGTTCCACCCTTAAAACATTTTATTTTATAAATTATACTTTTCATATTCATCACTACATTTAGTATACCATAAATAATAAATATTTAATAAAAAATAGTGACTTTTTTTATCACTATTTTTATTGGATAACTATATCATTATTTTTATAATCTACTACTATTTCAGTATTTTGTTTTATTTCATTATTAATAAGTTTACGCGCAATTATAGTTTCAAGTTTATTATTAACAAGTCTCTTAAGAGGTCTTGCTCCATAATATTCATCATATCCATTATCAATGAAATACTTTTTAGCATCTTCTGTTAATTTAATTTTAACATTGATATCTATTAGTCTATGTTCTATTTCACTAATTATCTTATCAAGTATTTCGCTTAAATTATCTTTAGAAAGTTTATTAAATACTACTATCTCATCAAGTCTATTTAAGAATTCTGGTCTAAAGTATTTATTAAGTTCACTTCTTACTTTATCTTCTTCACCATTTATAATATATTCACTTCCTACATTAGAAGTCATAATTATAATAGTATTTTTAAAGTTAACTGTTCTACCATTTGAATCAGTAAGTCTTCCTTCATCAAGTATTTGAAGTAATAAGTTAAGTACATCTGGATGAGCTTTTTCTATTTCATCAAATAGTACTATTGAATATGGATTTCTTCTTACTTTTTCAGTAAGTTGTCCACCTTCTTCATATCCAACATATCCAGGAGCAGCACCAATTAATCTAGATACTGAATATTTTTCCATATATTCACTCATATCTATTCTAACCATATGGTGTTCATCATCAAATAACTCATATGCAAGACTTCTTGCCACCTCTGTTTTACCTACACCAGTTGGACCTAAGAACATAAATGAACCAATAGGTCTTTCAGGATCTTTAATTCCACTTCTAGAACGAATTATAGCATCACTAACAAGCTTAATAGCATTGTCTTGACCTTTGACACGTTTCTTTAAATTTTCTTCTAAATTAAGTATCTTTTCTTTTTCACTACTCATTAATTTAGATAATGGAATATTAGTCCACTTACTAATAACATCTCCTATATCTTCACTAGTAACAGTATCAGACAAAATACCTTCTTTACGTTTCTTAGTAAGCTCACTTAACTTTTGTTCTAATTTTGGTAAAGTACCATTCTTAATTCTAGCAGCAGTTTCTAAATCATAATTATTTTTAGCTTCTTCAAATTCAAAAGTATATCTAGATATATCAGATTTAACTTTCTTTATATCTTCATTAATAGCTTTTTCTTCTTTCCATTTAGTACTTAATTCTTGTTCTTTACATTTTAATGTATAAAGTTCATCATCTATTTTTTCAAGTCTTTTAATAGAAAGTTCATCTTTTTCTTTCTTTAATGCTTCTTTTTCTACTTGTAAAGTTAATATTTTTCTAGTTATTTCATCTAATGAAGTTGGTACACTATCCATTTGTACTCTTATAGTAGCACATGCTTCATCTACTAAATCTATAGCTTTATCTGGTAAGAATCTATCAGTTATATATCTATTTGATAAAGTTGCAGCACTTACAAGAGCTTTATCTTGAATAGTAACCCCATGATATATTTCAAATCTTTCTTTAAGCCCACGAAGTATTGTTATTGTATCTTCTACAGTTGGTTCACTAATAGTAACTTTTTGAAATCTACGTTCTAAAGCACCATCTTTTTCAATATACATTCTATATTCATTTAAAGTAGTAGCACCTATTACATGTATTTCACCACGAGCAAGCATAGGTTTTAATATGTTACCTGTATCCATTGCCCCATCAACTGCTCCAGTACCAACTATTAAGTGAATTTCATCAATAAACATTATAATGTTTCCTTCACTCTTCTTAACTTCATCAAGTACTTTTTTAAGTCTTTCTTCAAATTCACCCCTATATTTAGCACCAGCTATTAAAGAAGACATATTAAGTTCCCATACTATTTTATTTTTTAAACTCTCAGGTACATCTCCTCTAACTATTCTTTGAGCAAGTCCTTCAACTATTGCAGTTTTACCCACTCCTGGTTCTCCAATTAAAACTGGATTATTTTTTGTCTTTCTTGATAAAATTCTAGTAATACTACGAATCTCATCATCACGACCGATGATAGGATCAATTTTATGATTCTTAACATCTTCATTTATATTACGTCCATACTTTTCTAAGACGTTTTCATTTTCTTCATTATTCATATTGAACATATCTATCCCTCCTATTCAACGAGCATATTATACATCACTTTTTAGCACTTGTCAATAGAGAGTGCTAAATACTTATAAATTAAAATCGTTGAAGATTTTTACTATTTTCTCCAACGAAATTATAAAATTATCCTTGCCCAAAATTAATCATTTTCCATAAATTATCTTTTTTAATAAATTCCATAGAATATGTATATTCTTCATTTTCGTTTAAAGATTGATTAGTAATTAAAAATGTTTTAAATTTTATATTAATTACTACCGCATCAGTAGCTGAAAATTCATTTTTTAGTTGTTCTTCTAAATTTACAACATCTTTTTCATAATATTCAATTTCAAGTAATTTACCTTTTATTTTCCATTTATAAAATTCATTTTTTGCTAGCTTAATTACTTCATTAATATCTTTCAAATCATGTGATTGATTATTTATAGTTATTTTAACATCATTAGTTTTATTCAAAAAAATATAACAATATACTATAATACATATAACTAATAAAATTATTAATACAAACCATTTCTTTTTCATATAACATCTACTTTTCTATATATCCACTTGTCTTTTTTGAATACATATCATCAGTTATAGGCTTATATCTTTCTCCATCATAATCATCAGTAAATCCATTGTATGCTTTATATACTTCATTAGTTTCAGTATCATATACTCTTTCATAACCAAGTGTTGCATCACTTTGCTTTTGACTCATAATATCAAAAGATGCGTTTCTCTTATTCCATGAATCCATTATTCCATCACTTATCTCGTTACCGATTTCTCTAATTTTATTAAAGTTTTTCATTCCTTCAGTTTGTAC
>CAKOHZ010000002.1 GCA_934086315.1 uncultured Bacilli bacterium
CAGGTTCACACATTTCGGTATACATTTTGAAAAATCCTTCAGTTGTTTTTTCTTCTATATAAGGTAGTTGAGCCATATTACTACTTGGCATAGTATCTTGCCAATATTTCTTACTATCTGCAGATTTTGTATATCCTGATGTCTTTAAATTTAAAAATACTTGATACATAGAATTATTAGGATCATATACTCTAATTGAATATTGGTCTTTACTTCCGGCTGTAATAACCTTCCATCCCTTTGGCTTTTTAAGAGTAATATCACCATTACTAAAATCTTCAAATTCTATTTGACTTGCCTCTGATTTAACTATTTTAATATTTTTATCTGGATTGTATAGTATTCCTTTACCTTTACTACCACCCTTAGTAAGTAAAATAGTTCCTCCAATAATAACAAGAACAACGACACCAATTACAATAAGATTTTTTTTAGAAATATTTAATTTTCCAATCTTCATAGAATCACACTCCTCCTTCCTATTTATTATTATAAGTTAAAAAATCAAGCAGAACAATATGATTGCCTTTAAAACCAATGTTTTTGGTGGAAACTTATTTTTGTTGTTAAAAAAAAATAGTATAATAATTTTTAAGGAAGTGATAACTTATGAAATTTGATGAAGTTTTAAACAGATATTTAAAAGAATTAGACTGCACTGCAAAAAAATTGTCAATAGAATCAGGATTAACTGGATCAGTTATCTGTAGATATAGAAGTGGTGAAAGAACACCTATAAAAAATAGTGAACAACTTAAAAAGTTAACAACTGCTCTTTTTAATATTGCCAAAGAAAAAGGAAAAAGTAAATATACTCTTGATAAAATAGTAAATGACTTTAATAGTACATTTCCAAATGATAACTTTGACTATACTACTTTTAGTAATAATCTAAATACTTTAATAACATCACTTAATATAAATACTCATGAAATGTCAAAATATATTGTATTTGATGCCTCACATATTTCAAGAATAAGATATGGTAAAGCTAGACCATCTAATCCAATAGAGTTTTCTAATAAAATATGCACTTATATTTTCAACAAATATAAAAGTCCTGATGATATAAATAACCTATCTGCTATTATTGGTTGCAAAAAAAACGACTTAGCAAATAATAAATTCTATAACACTCTATTTGCTTGGTTAACAAGTGAAACAACTCCAGTTAAAAGCCAAGTATCTGATTTTTTGTATAATCTTGATTCTTTTAATTTAGATGATTATATAAAAGTAATAAAGTTTGATAAATTAAAAGTTCCTAGTATTCCTTTTTATAAAGCAAAATCAAGACATTATTACGGACTGGAAGAAATGAAAGAAGGAGAATTAAACTTCTTTAAAGCAACTGTTTTGTCAAAGTCAAAAGAAAATATTTTTATGTGTAGTGATATGCCAATGGAAGATATGGCAGAAGATACTGACTTTGGAAAAAAATGGATGTTTGCAATTGCAATGTGTCTAAAAAAAGGACATCACTTAAATATTATCCACAATGTTGATAGACCTTTTAATGAAATGATGTTAGGATTAGAAAGTTGGATACCTATCTATATGACTGGCCAAATATCTCCATATTATTTAAAGGAATCAAAAAACAATGTATATAGTCATTTAGACTATGTTTCAGATGCTGCAGCATTAACTGGAGAATGCATTAAAGGTTATCATACTAAAGGAATGTATTATTTAACAACTAACAAAAATGAAACTAGATACTATAAAGAAAAAAGTAATTTACTTCTTAAAAAAGCAAAACCACTTATGGAAATCTACAAAGAAAATAATATAAGAGAATATATATTATTTCTTAAAAAAGATGAAAATATAATATGTGATAGAACAAGATATCTTTCTGCTCTACCTTTATTTACAATAGCTGATGAACTATTAATTAAAATATTAAAAAGAAATAAACTTTCTAAAACTGATATTAATAAAATAATCAAATATAAGAATGAAGAATTAAAATATATGAATAATATTCTCAAAAATAATAAAGTAAAGGATTATATTTATATAATAAAAGAAAATGAGTTTAAAAACGATACCCCATCACTTTCACTAAATAATTTATTCATAGATAAAAAAATAAAATATACCTATAAAGAGTATATGGAACATCTGAAACAAACTAATGAATACACAACAAAAGTAAATAATTATGAAATAAACTATGTAGATAACAAGACATTTAAAAATATAACTATAACATTTATTAAAAATTATTATGTAATTATTTCAAAAAGTTCAAATCCAACTATACATTTTGTTATTGAACATCCAAAGTTAGTTGAAGCTATTGAAAATTTTAATTCACTTATAAAGGAATAAATTATATGAATAAAAAGAATAGAAAATTTAAATGGGAAAATATCATAATTATTTTAATAGTTACTGCACTTATTGTAACCTTAATAATATCTATATTTAATATAGTTAAATGGAAAATGAATTCTAATAAAACTAACGAAGAAATTACAAATATTCAAGAAGAAATAGATGTAGAAGAAGTTGAAGATACAGAAAATACTGAGATAATAGAACCAGTTGAAGAACAACCTAAAGAAAATCCTTATTGGGATTATATAAATATGAATATGATAAATGTTGATTTTAAAGATTTAAAAAAAACTAATCCAGATGTTGTTGGTTGGGTAAAAGTAAATGGTACAAATATTAATTATCCTTTTGTTCAAGCAAATGATAACAAATATTATCTTACACATAGTTTTAATAAATCATATAATGCAGCAGGATGGGTATTTTTAGATTATAGGAACAACAATACTAATAATAAAAATACAATTATATATGCTCATAGAAGAACCGACAAAACAATGTTTGGAACACTAAACAATGATTGGCTTAATAATACAAATAATTTTGTTATTAAAATATCTACTGAATTAGAAAATAGTCTATAGCAAATATTTAGTGTATATCATATACCTATTACTAGTGATTACTTGAAAACAAATTTTAATGATGATAATGAATTTCAAGATTTTATCAGTATGATAATAAGTAGAAGTTCTCATAATTTTAATGCAGGTGTAAGTGTTAATGATAATATTTTAACTTTATCTACTTGTTATAACAATTCAGATAAGATGGTAGTTCATGCTAAACTTATAAAAAAAGAAAGAAAATAATATGCTATTTATCTTTAACATTAAGAATTATACCAATACTCATCATACTAACTAGCAAAGATGAACCACCATAGCTAATAAACGGAAGAGTTACTCCTGTTATTGGAACAAGACCAACTACCACTGAAAGGTTAAGAAGTGTCTGGAACATCATTAAAAATACTAAACCGAATATTAAATACTTTGAAAATAAATCTTCAGTATTTATAGCTTTCTTAATGATATTATAAAATAACGTTATAAAAAGTAATATTAAAACTAAGTCTCCAATAAAACCAAACTCTTCACTAATTATTGAAAATATAAAATCTGTTTGAGGTTCTGGAAGATAAAAATGTTTTTGTCTTGAATTTAAAAATCCAAATCCTAAAAGTCCTCCTGGACCTATCGCATATAAACTCTGTATCATTTGAAAACCACTACCTAAAGGGTCACTCCATGGATTTAAAAATGATGTAATTCTGTCCATTCTGTATGGCGCGATTATAATAAGAACAACTATACCAACTATTCCTAGAATACCTAGCTTTATAAATATTGATACGTCTGTCCCACTTATAAATATAAGTCCAATTAAAGAACAAACTATAACCATACCAGTGCCAAAATCTGGCTCTAACATTATAAAGCCAAAAAACAACATTATTATAAAAAGTACAGGAGCCATAAACTTAAATGGATTTCTTTTTATCTTGTCATTATTGCTTAAATATTTTGATGTAAATATTATAAGAGCTATCTTAGTAAGTTCACTAGGTTGAAAACCAAGTCCCATAATACCAAACCAACTTCTACTTCCATTCCTAACACTACCAATTCCTGGTATCAAAACTAAAATAAGTAATAAAAAACAAACTCCTAAAAAAGTATTTGAATGTTTTTTATAAATATTAATATCTATCTTAGAAAATACAAACATAATAAAAATACCAATTATAAAGAATATACCCTGATTAAGTACATATTTATATGGATTATTATATTTAAAAGATGCCCATATATAACTACTAGAATATATCATTATGACACCGATTAAAGATAATAATATAGTTGTAATAATTATTAGTTTATTCCTCTTAATAAAAATCACCTATTCATTAATAATATGAATAAGTGATTATGTTTATGTATTTAGTTTTCTATTATTACATCCATACACCATAGTATATTGCAACCATGCCAAGCATAAATCCTACTATCAAAAACATTTTTACAATATCAGTTTCTTCCCAACCTAATTTCTCAAAATGATGGTGTATTGGAGCCATTAAGAATACTTTTCTTTTAAATTTCTTTATAGCAGTTAATTGTATTATAGAAGATAATACTTCCATTACGAATACTCCACCTATAACAGCAAGTGATAACTCATGTTTAGTAACTATCGCAACAGCCGCTAGTGTTGCTCCTAAAGCTAAAGAACCAGTGTCTCCCATAAATACTTTAGCTGGATGTGTATTAAATACTAAAAATCCTAATATTGAACCAACTAATATAAAACAGAAAATTGCTATTTCTTGATATCCTGCAATCCAAGTAGTACCCCAAGTAATAATACCAAAACTTAAAAATGCTATTAAAGACAAACCTCCAGCAAGACCATCTAATCCATCAGTTAAATTAACTGCATTAGAACTTCCTACTAAAAGAAATAAAATAAATAATCCATATAACCATTTCATATCAATATTTATGCCAAGAGAAGTTATTGTTAAGTACGCATCTCCTCCACCCTGCATATAAATATAGAAAAATATAAGTGCTATTAAAACTTGAACAACTAATTTTTGTGTAATAGAAAGTCCATCATTATTATGAGCTCTTACTTTTAAATAATCATCTACAAATCCAAGCAAGGCATAACTTACAAATACAAATATAATAATAAGTAAATTATGTGTTATCTCTAAGCTACCTCTTAAATACAAAACAATCATCGTAATCAAAGTTGGAATTATAAATATAAGTCCGCCAATAGTCGGAGTTCCCTGTTTACTAGCATGTCTAAACGCAACAAAAGAACTTATTGTTTGACCACATTTTAATTTTCTCAAAACTGGTATTAAGAATAACCCTAATATTACAGATAAAAAGAAACCTATCATTAATCCTAATATACTTTTAGCTAGAATTAACATAAAATATCACACCCTTATAAATATATTATACTTTTATTTTATTATTTTACATAATAATTTTACGTTTATCATGTAAAGTATATACATCATATTGATAAATAAAAATTCTCTAGAACCTTACTTTTATCAAGCCCCTCTACTTTTATAGATATATCCGCATCACTTAATTTATATATTATATTAAGTAACTTTTCTTCACTAAATTTACCCACTATATCAAGCATTTTCTTAAATACAAATGGATTAATAGAAAGTCTACTTGTTATAGTTTGTGCTCCAGTATCTTTTGACATAACTTTAATTTGATATAATGTTCTAAATTGTTTAGATAAATAATCTATTATAACTACTTCATCTACTCCACTACTAACAAGAGTTTTAGTACTTTCAAGCATTAGAGGTATATTATGAGCCATAACCGCATCATTTAACTTAAACATTTCTTTTTCACTATTTTTACTAATTACTTTTTCTATATCTTCATCAGTTATTAAGTCATCATCTAATTTATATAAAAGTAACTTATTAACTTCATTTAAAACACTATCAGTATCATTCTCACATAAACTTAATATATTCTTTATTTGATTATAAGTAATTCTTTTTTTATTATCACTAAATATCTTAGTTACATATTCATGTAATGTCTTATAATCCATTTTTTTAAGTTCAACTATTTTACACTTTTCATTTAATAAATTAATTAAATCTTTCTTAGAATCTAACTTCTCATCTATACATTTTAATATAATAACATTATCATTCATATGATTAATATAATCACTTAAAGCTTTTTCTTCTTTAGCTTTCATTTTCTTAAAAGTAAAATTTGATACTATAAGTAATTTCTTTTCATTAAATAAATCCACATAATTTATTTCATTTAATATATCATCCATACTTACACTATCATAATCATACTTAATAATATTATCTATTTTAAGTTCATCTACTAAAACATCTATTTTTCTTTTAATAATATTTATTTCATTTCCTAAGAATACATATATCATATTAGTTATCCTTTACTATAACACTTCTAACACTAGCATCAATTATAAAGTTAGAAGGATTATCTATTTTTACATTATCAACATATACTTTTTTAGTCTTATAAGCTATTTTTAAAGCTTCTAAAAGTTCTACTAAAGATGTATATAGTTTTACCTTAACAATTACTGGCTTACCATTATTTATAGTTATAATTGTGTTATCATACATATAATCTAAAGATATAGCTTTATGAATCGCAAGTATTTCTTCAACACTATAAAATACACAAGTTGAATCTTTAAATTTCTTATTACTATGAACCATACAAATATTTAAAAAAGCATTAATATATTTGTTATATGCTTCAATAGAATTTAAATCATCTCTATTTACACAAATATAACAATTTTTCATACCAAAAGCATTCATAAACTCATCTATTGCTTCAAGTATTTCTTCATAACTTTCATAGTTAATTACCATATCTTTAAGATCATAATTTTTATCATATAAAGAATTAACTACTAAAGTAGTTTTACTATTTATTTTATTATCAAGTCCATATTTTTTTAATGATTCTACTATATCACTCTTTTTAGTCTTACTTAAATTTCTAGTAGGATTTAATTTTTCTTTTTTATCTATAAAATCATTTTCAATTATTAAACAATTTTCTTCTCCACTTTTATAAGACATTTTACCAGTCGCTACAACCTCACCACTAACCGGGCTAAATATTTTTTTACCATTTTCTCTTTCACCAAGTAATGTATTATGATTAACCATTCTACTTTTAGATATAGTTAATTTATCTAAACTATCAAAAGGAACATAAATAAATTCAGGTGATAAATACGTTATATATTCACTATTTTCTTTTGTCATTTTCTACTTCTCCATTAAATATTATATATTATATTTGAATATTTTAAAAGTATAAATTGTATGTTATAATATTTTTAGAATAAAGGTGGTTTATTATGAGTAAGAAAAAAAGAATTATTGTTATATCAATAGTAATATTATTAATTTTATGTATTAGCGCTTCTGTTATAGGTATTTTATCATCCACACCAGAAACTCCCCCTGAAGTACCAAAAGAACCTGAAATACCGGAAATAACTGAAGACTTTAAAGAAGTAGAACTAGTTTCTAAATATACTACTACTAATAGCTTGTTTTATGATTATGAAACAAGTGAAATCACAGAATACATTGATGGTGTAACTTATATTGTTGGTATTAATGGAAAATTAAATAGCCAAAAAACTTTACAAAACTCAAATTCAGATAATGAAGATGAACAAGTCGCAGAAAGTAAAAATTACAAATTTTATATTGATGAAAATGGTTATTTTTATTATTTAAATACTAAAAATAAAAAGAAATCTAAGTCTTATTATAATATTATCTTGCCACGTAAAGGTGAACTAACTGGAGTATACGCTATTCTTGTTACATACAATGATAAAACTGATGAAACAATTTATGAAGTACTAAATACTAACGATGGATCAGTAAATCAAATAAATATTGAAGACGCAACTATAGAAGATGACCAATCACTTAATTATAGAGAAATGGAACCAATAGACGCTAGTACAGTTAATTACTTTACAATAACAAACAAAACAAACAAAGTTGGTCTAATAAATCCTAAAGGAAATATTATTATAGATATAATTTATGATAATATAAGCGTATTTCAAGATAAATATATAATAGCTTCCCTTGATAATAAATATGGAATTGTAAACTTTAACAATGAAGAAATAATCCCATTTGAATATGATAAAATCTATTCAGTTGGAAACTTCTTAATATTAGAAAAGAATAAAAAATTAAGCATAGCTAACTCTAATGCTAAAATATATATAGATAATAAAATAGACGTTGAAGAAGATAATAGAACATATGATTTTGAAATATACTATTTTGTATCAACTGAATACAACAATAAACTTTATTTAAAAGTATATTATAATAATAAAGAATCAATATATTTAATAAATTCAAAAGATATAGAAAGAAAAATAAGTACTTCTACATATTTCGATACATTAAGGTCTTACAATAAGAACGCTAAATACTTTTTTACGACTGAGCCAAATGGAAACAAAGAAACAATAACTTTCTACGATTATGATTTATATGAATATTTTAAAACTGATGTAGACTTTAATAGTAATATTAAACATTACACAGAAATAAAACCATTAATTCATAATTTTAATTATTATAGTATAGATTTTTATACTCCACTTGGTGAAGAACAAGATAAATCATACTATATAGATTTATTTAATTCAAAACAAATAGATGAATATACAGCACTAAAAAGATACTTCAATAATGGATATAATTTCTATATATCAAATAATAAATTAAAAGTATATAAAGACAAAGAATTATTAAATGAATTTGATGGAGAATATGAATATGCAGGCGGTTACTTATTCTTAAAAGATAAAGAAATATTTGAATTAACTTTCAAAAAGGAAACAAAATAAAGCGACTTAGAAAATCTAAATCGCTTTTTATTATTTTTGCTTTGTTACTTTTAAACTATAATCTTCGGGTATTATATCTTGTATAAGGCCTTTTATAAGTGCATCAGCCTGTTTATCAGCAGTTTCTAATATTCCAAGTCCAACCACTTTTTCTTTTGCTTTCGCTTCTGCTTCGGCTTGTGCTTTATTAGCATCTTCTTTTGAATTAAAGTTAAATAATGCAAATCCTTCATCATAATATTTAATACTATTTGGATCCACTTTAACATCTAAAACCTCTGCTTTAGGTAAAGAAATAATTATTGTTTTAGTAACATAGTCAGCAGTAATCTTAACTTTCTTAATATCTATTCCAGCTCTAGCAGTAGCTTGATATATCATCAAGAAATCACTTCTACTAATTATCTTAATACCAGAATCTTTATATGGATATATACCTTCAAAAGTAAGTTTTGCTGTTGTAAGTTCACTAGACTTTTCCAACTTAGCAAGTAAATATGTTACGTCTACCTCTTCCTTTTTATTACATAATGTAATAAGTAATACAATTAATAAACCAACAATAACACCAATAATAACACAATTTCTTTTGTTTCCTAATATTTTTTTAATTTTCTTTTTCATACTACACCTCTTTATAAATAAAATGTTTTTGACGCGACCATATTATTTATTAACACAATATTATCACACTTATTTCACAAATACAATTACTTTGTATGTTTTAAATATAACTTATAAATATACTTTTTATTAAGAACTTTCTCACCTTTTTTACCTAAATCATAAAATACTTCTTCTAAGAAATCTTTAAGTTTAGGGTTTAATTCATATGTATCTTTATGAGACACAAAGTATTCATATGGTGTACTATTCTTATAATCTTTTTTATAATATGTTTTTGATGCAGCTATTCTATCACATATCATTTCAAGCATATATTTAAAAGGAATTATAGGTGTTTTAACTGGAGCACTATAATCATACCAATACTCAAAATGATGTTTATTACGACCAAAATGATGAAGCCAAGCCTTACTATAACCATTAATCTTTTTACTAGTTCTTAAAGGACTATCAGATCCATCTGTATAATATTTAACAGACTCAAAAAATTCTTCAAAAGAATATTTAGATAAATCATGCACTAAACCTCTAAAAGGAATACCAACCTTACAACATAATTTAAATACTTCAAATCTATGCTTATTAACTATATGTAAATGTCCAAAAAATTTATTCATATATTTCACCATTAAAGATTATAACATAAAAAAAGCTCCTATTGGAACTTTTGCATTTGTTTCATTAATTGATTAACTTGTTTTTGACTAGGATTTCTACCCATACCTCTCATTAAAGTTTTAATCATTTCTTCACTAACAGGTGGATTTTCTTTTAATTGTTTTGAAACTAATTTCTTAGAAATTAAGAATCCAGCTATAAGACCAACAACAAGTCCTATTACTAAATATAAAATATCCATCCAGATATTACCAGTACATTTAACTGCATCTAATATTAACATTCTACTCATCTCCTCATGACAATTTTATCAAGAATTAAGAGTTTATGCAAGAATATATATTATTATCTAAAAGAAAATAATCATGATTATCAAAGTCACATACAAATATATTTTTAAACGTACGAATATTATAAAAAAATGATGGAGCATTCTTATTAGTTTTAATTTTAATATGTGAGTTATTAATAATCATTTTAGTAGTCTCATCATTATAAAAATCATTTATAGTATGAGTATAGTTATAACAAATATAGTTTTCATTATCTAAGTTATTTTCTTTTATATACTGGTTATACTCTTCTTTCTTAAGCGGAACAACTAAAGAATTAAATATGTTATATCCAAGTACTATATCTTCAGTTTTTAAATGATGTATATTTTCTAGCATAGTATATAACTCTTCATAATTATTTCTATAATTTCTAATAATATTATCTTTTACTTCAAATAAATAAAATGTTCTCATGTGTCACCTCAAGTATATTGTATATCACTATTATTAAAAAATTTGTCGAATTAAAAAGGAAGGTTAACTTTTTCCTTCCTTTTTCTCATCTTTAGTTTTTTCTTTATATTTTGGTTCAAGTCCTACTTCAAGTTTAGTATCTTTAGTAAGCACATCACCTATTTTTATAGAACTTGTTTTAGCATAACCATATCCATCAAATGTAACATTTATACCAACAAGACTAGCAAATGTCGAAACATCATTTCTACTCCAATCTTTTATATTAATCATTTTATAATTAGTATCATTTGTTACTAAGAATATTTTATTTCCTGCATTAAGTTTAGTATTAGCACTTGGATATTGCTTTATTATTTTAGTTCCTTCTCCTATAACTATTGGTTCCATAGAAGATGCTTCTAAAGCAGTTTTAACAGTATTAGCATCTAGATTTATGTAACTCTTTGTTGTGTATGTACCAGTTTCTTCAACTTCTTTATTTCCGACTATATTTAAGTAAGTTCCTGTATCTTTTATTAAACCTCTAACTGCATTTTTTAAATATTTAGCATCAGTTACTTTACTAACAGCAGCATATATTATTATCTCTGGATCATCACCTGGAAATAAAGCAGCAAAACTTCTTATATAGTTTCTATTTCCTTTTAAGTATCCACCACTTTGTGAAGCAATTTGTGCAGTACCAGTTTTTCCTATAACATCATATCCTTGTACATTATATCCACTACCAGTAGAAATACTGCACCCATCTTGTACAACTCCACGCATTATTTCTTTAATCTTTGTTACTGTTTCTGTACTTGCAACTTTAGCAACTTCAGTTCTTTTATTTTCAAGAACAACTTCTCCAGTTTCACCACTAACTATCTTAGATACCAAATATGGTTTTATCATAGTTCCATCATTAGCGATACTAGTAAGAGCTTGTACCATTTGAATAGCACTAACTGTCATACCTTGACCATAAGATGCAGCAGCAACCTCTGTGTTATATCTAAAATTAACTATTCCTTTACTCTCATTAGGAAGAGATATACCAGTCTTCTTACCAAAACCTAATGAGGTATAATAATCTTTTAATTTAGCTCTACCAAGTTCCATAGCTAAATTAACAGCAGCTACATTCGAAGAAGCCATAAATCCTTCATCAAATGTAATCATACCCCATCCTTTATTATTCCAATCTTTTATATTAGCTTCATCTACTTTGATAGTTCCACTCTTATATTTTTTACTTCCATCATATATGCCATTTTCCATAGCTGCCATAAAACTAAATATTTTCATAGTTGAACCTGGTTCATATTCATAAGCAACAAATGGATCATAATAAGATTTAATCTCTAATGTATTATTATTAAAACTTGGACTAGAAGAAACACCTAATATTTCGCCAGTCTTAGCATTTACTACTGATATAGTAGCCCACTCAGGTTTACCCTCTTCTAAAGTATTCATAGCTTGTTCAGTAAACATTTGAATATTATCATCAATTGTAAGATATATATCATCTCCACTAATACTCTTTTGTTCTACAGCAGGTGTGCTAGTTATTTGATATCCATATAAGTCAGACTGATATTTCTTATATCCATCAGTACCAGTAAGTTCATCATTATAATAAAGTTCTAATCCCATCTCACCTACATATTGATTATTTTCATTACTTTTAGCATAACCCAAAGTATATGATAAAAAGTCTCCATTAGGATAATATCTCTTAGTACTAGCAATAAAATCAATTCCTGGTAAATCTAAATCTTCTATTTGATCTTTTAAAAGTTCAGTAATACCACGACCACCAGGACCAAGTTCTACTTGATATGGTACTGTTTCAGTACATTCAGTATTATCATCATTACAAGATTTAATTTTAGTATTTAATAAAGATAATATTCTTTCTTTAGTCATATTTATTAAGGGACTTAAAAGCTCAGCTGTCTTTTCTTTATCTACAACATGATATGGTCTTTTCTCATCTTTAGTTCTACTAGGATCTAAATAAGCTATTACTGTATAACTGTTTACATCTTTTGCAAGTACTTCTCCCTTAGCAGAATAAATAGTACCACGTTTAGCAGTTAAAGTTTTCGTACGAGTATCACGATTTTCAGCAAAAGTCGAAAGTGGCTTTCCATCGACTTTAACATTTCCAAGTCCTATCCATAAAAGTTTCAAAATTATTGCAGCAAAAATAAAAACAACAATAATTATGAATATTGTATTAATCTTAATTACTCTTGTTTTCTTCATACGCCACCTCTACTTTGAAATTACTCTAATATTACTATTATTATACTTCAAATCATTGGCATCTGCAACTTCTAAAGCGTTATCTAAAGATGCAAGTTCATTTATTTTCATTTGCATACTTAGATTCATTTTTTCTTGACTTTCTACTTTACTTTTTAATCTTTGAAGCTCAGAGTTACTTGATTGAACCTTCGCGCTCATAACAAAAGTTGATAGTAAAAATCCAATGAAGAAAATTACTGTCAATGATTTAAGTAACCCTTCCCCCTTAGTTTTTACATATCTTTTTTGTTTCATTTACCTTATCCTTTCAATTACTCTTAATTTAGAACTTCTACTTCTATTGTTATCATCTAGCTCATCTATACTAGGTGTTAATTTCACTATTTTTTTAGCTCTTGCACTTAATTCTATTGGAACTATTGGAAGTTTCCTAGTACTAGCATCATCACTACATAAATCTTTAAACACTTTAGAAACTATTTTATCTTCTAAAGAATGAAATGATATTACTTCTAATCTTCCACCAACTTTTAATAAATCAAATGCATCTCTTAATGAACTTTCTAATATATCAAGTTCATGATTTACTTCAATTCTAATTGCTTGAAATGTTTTTCTAGCTGGATGACTTTTATTTCTATAGCTAATTGGTACACTATTTTTAATTATTTCAGCAAGTTCAAGTGTTGTTTCAATTGGTCTTGCATCTATAATTGCTTTAGCGATACTTTTAGCATATTTTTCTTCTCCAAACTTAAATAGAATTTCAGTTAATTTTTGATAGCTATATTCATTTACCACTATCTTAGCATTTAATGGATTACTTTTATCCATTCTCATATCAAGAGGAGCATCCTTATGAAAACTAAACCCTCTTTCTGCCTCATCTAATTGAGGACTTGAAACCCCTAAATCAAAGATAATTCCATCAACTTCCTCATTAATATATTTTTTCATATTAACAAAATTACTTTTAAAGATTGTAAAATTATCTCCAATCTCTTTTAATCTCTTAGTTGAATATTCTATTGCTTCATCATCTTGATCAAAGGCGAAAAGAACCCCTTCTTTTCCTATTTTCTTTAATATTACGCTTGAATGTCCTGCATATCCTACAGTAGCATCCACATATATTCCACCCTGTTTAACATTTAAATAATTTATTACCTCGTCTAATAATACACTCTTATGCTTCATAATTTGCATCGAAGATATCTTCTGCTATTTCATCAAGATTCTCTTCGTTCTCCTTCATATAATTATCAAATTCTTCTAGACTCCAAATTTCTAGTCGTTCATTTACGCCAATAATTACACATTCTTTATTAATATTGGCGTAATGAACTAACGGTGAGGTAATATTAATTCGACCTTGTTTATCGAATTCAATTAAAGAAGCTCCACCAATGAAAGATCTTTCAAAAGCTCTTACATTCTTTTTAGTAAATTGTAGGTTGCCTACTTTTTGTACTATTTTATTCCATTCACTTTCCGAATAGACAAATAAGCACTTATCTAGCCCTTTAGTGATAATAGCTTTTTCTCCAAGCTCATTTCTAAACTTACTTGGAATGATTAATCTACTTTTTTCATCAAGATTATGATGAAATTCACCCATAAGCATCTCAAAACACCCCACTTTCTACCACTTTGTTTCACTTCCTACCACTATATTACTATTTTTGTTCGCATTTGTAAATACCTTTTAAAAAATAGTTTGTAAAATTTTTGTCAAATTAAAAAAGAACTATTGATAGTTCTCTTTAAAAAATATATAATTTATGATTTTATAATTCTATTTTATATCCTTTAGGTACTTCTGTAAATTCAGGTTCACCTAAATTCATATCAACCATATAATATGTTTTAGTCTTATAGTTATAACCTACTGATGTCATATTAGAGTAATTTATAAACACATCTTCTATTTCAAATGAAATATCACCATTAATAAGAACATCGCATACTTTATCCAAACTAGAAGGTACTGTTTTAGGAGCTTTAAATATTTCAGCTTTCTCTATTTCATTTTTTCTTTCATTAATTAATTTAGTAAATTTTTGTAGTTCTATCTTACCACTTTCAAATGCAGCTATATGCATAAGTATACTAGAGCTATCTAAATGTAAAAGAACACCAATGCAAGTAATAAGATCTCTTGTGTATCCAATTGGATTTTTTTCATTTAACTCTTTATATTCATCTAATCCTACAACATAATCATCCATATTATTCCTCATTTAAATCAAATTGACTACTATAAAGTTCATAATAGTAACCCTTATTTTTAAGTAATTCTTTATGTGTGCCAGCTTCAAGTATTTGACCATTCTTTATAACAACAATTTTATCGCTTTCAACTATAGTAGAAAGTCTATGAGCTATAACTATAGAAGTTCTATTTTTCATTAAACTACTCATAGAATGATTTATTAAATATTCAAGACGAGTATCAACATTAGATGTTGCTTCATCAAGTATAAGTATCTCAGGGTTAGCAACCAAAGCACGAGCAATAGTTAATAACTGTTTCTCACCAGCAGACATATTATTAGTTTCTTCGTTTATTTCATAATCTAGTCCATTTGGAAGTCCTTCAATCATATGAAGTATTTTAGATTTAGATAATACTTTACTTAAATTTTCATCACTAATTCTTCTATCAAAAACTATATTTTCTTTTATAGTTCCCTCGAACAACCAAGTATCTTGAAGAACCATACTAATTAATTTTCTATATGAAGATTTATCTATATCTCTAATATCTACTCCATCAATTAAAATTTGTCCAGTATAATGAGCATGAAAATTCATAAGAAGATTTACTATTGTAGTCTTACCTGCTCCAGTTTTACCTACTAATGCTATCTTTTCACCTTTATTAATTTTAAGATTGAAATTCTTAAGTACTGTTTTACCTTCAACATAACTAAATGTTACATCCCTAAACTCAATTGAATCATTAAAAGTGAATTCTTTTATTTTACCATTAGTTTCTTCTTCTAAATCAAGTATTTCATAAACTCTATCAACACTAGCAATAGCCATTTGTAAGTTACTAATTACTTGAGCAATAACATTCATAGGTCTATTAAAATCTTTCATATATTGTATAAAAGATTGGATAGCTCCAAGTCTCATATGACCTTTAATAACACTAATACTACCTACACAAACAATAATTATATAGTTTAAGTTTCCAATAGCTTTATTAAATGGAACAGCTAAACTACTATAAAAACTACTCTTAAATCCATAATTTGCAAGTGTCTTACTTTCTTTATCAAACTTCTTATTAAAATATTTTTCTTTATTAAATGATTTTATTATATCATTATTAGTAACACTCTCTTCTACAAAAGAATTAACATTTCCTATAGCCTTTTGATTTAATTCAAAATAATTTTGTGTCCTCTTTACTACAAATGATAATAAAAAATATGTAAGAGGTATTGCAATTATTGTAAGAACTGCAAGTTTAACATCAAGTATAAACATCATTATAACAACACCTATTATTAATGATATATTATAGACAAGTTCTGGTATTATCTCAGTAATATTATCAGTAAGTCTTTCTACATCGTTAGTTATTTTACTAATGATATCACCCTTTTTCATACTATCCAATTTTCTAAGTTTAGTAACATTTATTTTATTAATAAGTTTACGTCTTAAATCATATCCTATTTCTTGACCAAGTTTTGATGACATATAACTTTTAAAATAAGTACATACTGCATCTATAATATAACATGATAGTACTATTCCTAATACTTTAATTATATATGGATAATTAAATGCAACACCATTTTTTATAGAATCATATAAACTATCAGTAGCATATCCTAAAAAATATGGAGCAAGGGCACTAAATATTGCAGCTAGTAAACAAAATAATATTATAAGTATATAATGATTTTTATAATTTTTAATTATTTTAAAAGTTTTACTTACCATCTCACCAAAAGTAGGAGCTTTGCTTTGTTTTTTCATTTATGCCACCTCCCTTTTTTGAGAATCAATAAATTCTTTAAATACTTTACTAGAATTTTCTAGAGTTTCATAGTTACCAATAGACTCTATCTTTCCTTCATCAATTACTATTATCTTATCAGCATCTTTTATAGTACCAACCCTTTGAGTAACAAGTATTACCATCTTATCACTATAATTTTTATTTATTGAACTTCTTATTCTTTTATCAGTTATATAATCCACTGCACTAAATGAATCATCAAAAAGTAAGCACTCTCCACCACTTAATAATGCACGAGCAATAGACATTCTTTGTTTCTGACCACCACTCAAATTAGCAGCAGATTGCTCTATTTTAAAATCATATCCTTCACTATTATTATCAATAAAATCTTTAATAGCAGCTTCATCTAATGCATTATCAAGTACATTATTAGCAAGATTCTTATCAAAAGTTAAATTCTCACGAATAGATCCTTTAAACAATAAAGTTTTTTGAGGAGTGTAAGCAAATATATTTCTAAGAGACTCTATATCATACTCTTTAATATCTATTCCATTTATTAATATTTCACCACTAGTTGCATCTATATGTCTTAAAAGTAAATTTACTATTGTAGTTTTTCCACTACCAGAACTACCTATAATACCAACGTTCTCTCCTTTTTCTATTCTAAACGAAATGTTTTTAAGCATATCTTCATGAGCTTTATCATATCTAAAATATACATTTTTAAATTCAATACTTTCTAAATTGGTAAGTTTAATTCTACCTGTATTACTAATACTTGGATTTACACTTAATACTTCATTTATTCTCTTGAATGACACAATTACTCTAGGTATATTTAAAATTATAACCAGTAGCATCATAAAACTTAATAAGACTGTAGACATATATTGAATAAATGCCATCATAGATCCAATTTCTAAAGTTCCAAGACTTAAATAATCACAAGATACATAAACTATAACAATTGTAGCAATATTTATTATTAATGACATCATAGGTTCTACCAAATATAACACTTTATTTAAGAATATATTTAACTCTTTATTTTCAGTATTTACCTTATCAAATCTTTTTTTAAAATAATCTTGTTTATTGAATGCTTTTATTACTCTGAGTCCAGAAAGCATTTCTCTCGTAGACGCATTTAATTTATCAAGTAATTTTTGTAACACCTCAAATTTAGGAAATACGAGTACAAATATTGTAGTAAGTCCAAGTACAAGCACACATACAGCGATTAAAACTATTGGTGCTAAACTAGGAGCAGTCTTATATCCCATTATAGCTGCACCAATTCCCATTATAGGAGCAAACACTATAAGTCTAAGCCCAAAACTAAATGTTGAAGTGATATTACTTACATTATTAGTACTTCTAGTAATTAATGTAGAAGCACCAAATTCATCTATTTCTTTTTTACTAAAAGATGTAATCTTTGAATATAATACTTTTCTAATTCGATAACCATAATTATTAGAAAACTTAGCTGTACTATAAACAACCATAGTATGTGATATTAAACAAACAATAGTTGTAAAAAGCATAACTATAGCTTCCTTAGTAATAAATGCTTTATCAGAATTAGCTATACCTATATCTACTATATTACTCATTATATTAGGCAAATAAAGTTCACAAAATACTTGAATAATACAAAAAACTAACATAACAAAAATATATTTCTTTAAATCCCCTATCAATTTAAATATTTTCATCTTTTTCCCTCTCTATAAAATCATATTGATTATTTCATTCATAACATATATTTTATCTTCCGGTATATATATTTTATCTTCATTTTTTATGAGATATTTACGTTTAATAGCTTCTTCTAACTTAAACACATCAAAAATATCTTTTTTAAATCTTTTATTAAATTCACTAATACTTATACCATCTAATTTACGAAGTCCTAATATAACTTCATTTTCCATCTCTTCTTGAGTAGATACAAGTAATTCATTAAGTCTATATTTTCCATTTAAATATTTATTAAAGTTACGTGTATTTTCATATCTCATTTCATTTATATATCCATGAGCACCTAAACCAAAACCATAATATTCATTATTATCCCAATATATTAAGTTATGATTACTTTCATACCCAGGTAAAGAAAAATTACTAACTTCATAATGATGAAAACCACGCTTTTTAAGTTTCTTACATATATATTTATACATTTTATAATCAAGTAACTCATCTATAGGTTTAATACCATTATTATATAAAACCGTATGTTCTTCTATGATTAATGAATACGTACTTATATGAGTAACACCAAGTTTTAACATAGTATTTAAGTCACTCTTAAGAGTAAATAAACTCTCTTCAGGAAGAGCATATATCAAATCAACATTAATATTATTAAACCCTAATCTCTTACATAAATTTATTTTATCAAATACTTCCTTTTTACTATGATTCCTATTCATTAATTTAAGATTTCTTTTATTAAAACTTTCTACTCCTATACTAAGTCTATTTACATTATTGCCTTTAAGTATAATAAGTAAATCCTCTGTTATATCATTAATATTACATTCAAAAGTAATTTCAGCTTCTTCTATTCTTCTTATGTGACTAATAATTTCAAATAATTTATTTAAATTACTAGTACTAAGACTAGATGGAGTACCACCACCAATATATATGCTTTTAACTTTGTCCCCTTCATAATATTCATGAATTTCTTGATTTAAAAAATCTAAATAAGTATTAGCCCACTCCTCATTATATAAGAATTTACAAAAGTCACAATAACTACATATATTCTTACAAAAAGGAATATGTATATATACGCCTCTCATATTATTACCTCAATATAATTATAATATAAAAAAAAGATAATCACAAGATTATCTTCTTAAAGTTCTACCTTCTCCAGTTGAAGGCTTTTCTTCATTATTTGCTAAATTCTTTTTATAACTTAAAAGATATCTAACTTTTTTAGTAATTATTTCTCTTTGTCTATTTAATTCATTTAATTCAGAAATACTAGCACCCTCATTTGATAGTTTTCTATATTTTCTTTCTAATAAGACTTGTTCATTCATTAGTTTTTCTATTTCATCATCAATAGTTCTAACTGATGCAGTTGATTTACTACTTGTAACTACCTTACCTTTTAGTGTATTACGTCTAGCAATTAAAGTTTTGGCATCACTACTAACTTTATTCATCTTTTTAGCAACAGAATTTATTTCAGCAGGAGATGCATTTTTACTTTTTAATTCATCATATTGTACTTTTAAAGCATTATATTGTTTTTTTAACAAAGCTAAATTTAAATCTATTTCTTTAATAGCTTTAGAGCTTTGTTCTGACACACTACTTCTAGTAGATGATGAATTAACAGTTTTCTTTGCATTCTCAGCTTTTTTAGTTTGAAGAGTTTCAACCTTTTTATCACTCTCTTTTGAAGCTGATTCTTCTTTAGAAGCATTTTTCATTATCTTTTCTTCAAGCATTTTTTCTTTTTCTTTATTAACTTTACCCTTAGTTTTAGTAAACCAATTTGAAACATTTTTAAATTTACTTTTTACTTTATCTTTAAAAGCATTTCTCTTATACTCTTCATCTTTCCATATAGCAAGTTGTCTTCTACCATCATCCTTTAATGCTCTAATTGGATGAATTAAACTTGGTAAATTTGAATCAAGCAGTAACTTAATTGGATGAATTATGTTATAAACTGGTATAAACATTTTAAGTATATTCTTAGTAAAGAAAGCAAATTTTTCTCCTTCTGATTTTTCCTTAAATTTATTATAGTATACTTCATCTTCTGTTTTAGCATACCATAAAGCAAGTAAACTTTTTGTTGTATTAACAATACCACTAGCAACTACTCCCCAAGTATATAATGCAAGAAACCATGGCATATTAAATCCCCCCTTAATAATGCACATATTATATCACAAATGATACAATAAGTCAAATTTTTTACATAATAACAGGCTTAACTATCTCTAAAGTTTTAATATAATTATATTTATCAAGCACTCTTTCTTGAGGCATTTCAATTCTTTCTATTGCAGGAGTATACCCTAATTTATGAGACCAAGTGCCATCTATATTTTGTCTTATAAAATGAAAGTCATGAGGTGATTTAAAAAATGCAATTTTATATCCTCCATGATGAGTATCGCCAAGCATAGTACATTCATATGAATCTATTTCTAATTTTTCTAAATCACTTTGAAGATAATATAGATTATCATCTAAATTAATTGAACAATGCATTTCATTAGTCATAAAACCAATATTATGACCAAACTCATCTATTTCTTTATATTCAAAAGTTTTAGCAAAAATATCAGGCGCTGTAATACCCAAAGCATAACAATAACAATTGCAATTATTGTATTTACCCTCTTTTTCATCAAATAAAGGCTGATTAGTACCAAGTTTAACACTAAGTTTTAAATATTCTCTATATAACTCATACACTTCAGCAGAACCAATACTACCAATTTGACTTATTAATTTATAATATACCGAAATAAGTTTTCTATATGTTCTCAAATACTCAAGCATTATATCAATCTCCTAACAACAGGTTTAACCACTTCATAAGTATGCACTATTTGATACTCAAAAACATTTAATGGATCACTACATTTAATTACTATAGGTTCATATCCAACTTTATGAGACCAACTGCCATCACTGTTTTGCCTTGTAAAATGAAAATCATCAAATCCTCTATACAAAGAAACTTTATATCCATTATGAGAGTTAGGTTTACCAATTTCGCTATCATAACATTTAATACCTAAATAAGCCATATCATTTTCAAATCCAAACATTAAATCATGAGAATCAGAAACATCAACAACAGTATCACTAATAAAACCAATGTTATGTCCAATCATTTTATCATCAAATTTAACAAAAACATCATTAAATATATCAGGCGTAGTAAAACCTAAAGCATAACAATAACAATTACCACACTTATATTTATCTTTATCAGCTTTAAACGAAGGATTATTAGTACTAATTCTAGATTCTAAATATAAGTATTTTCTATATAAATCTATAACCTCTTTTTTATCCATCCAAAAAGAATTTTCTAGTAAATAATTTAAAATATATTTAATCTCTTTCTCTATCTCATATCTACTCATATTAACCCCTCAAATTAGAAAGTATTATATAAGAAAATGTTAAAAAATGCAATAAAAAAGAGATTCCCACGAAGTCCATCGAACTAATAATAGTTCTTCACTTGTATATAAGGAATCTCCATAACAAAATAATACATAAATTCAATAAATAAAGTCAAGATATAGAATCAAATTCCATCATCTTCAACAGTTTTTTTATTTATAAAAGTGTGTTTGAAAGTGTGTTTCAACAATAAAAAGCAATTAAAAAAACCTTAATATAAGGCTTAATTAACATTAATGGTGTCCTCGGCACGATTCGAACGTGTGACCGACGGCTTAGAAGGCCGTTGCTCTATCCAGCTGAGCTACGAGGACAACTGGAAATTACTACTAAAGTATACAACACTATTTTTATTTTTGCAAGCATTTTTTTAACTTTTTTTAACACTTACAATATTATTATGATCTTTTGTACTAAAAATAACCTCTTTTACGTTCATATTTGCAAAAATACTTTCAGACACCACATACTTAACCTCTTCTAAAATAACTTTAGAAGAAGCATCACTAAATATAAAATCATTAAATATTAAATTAACCTTTTCATCAGTAATTTCCTTATCTACTAGTACTATATTACTAGAAACATAACTATTTAAATTTTCTTGGGCATTAACTATACTTTTTAATTCTTCAATAATTATATCTATTTTAGAACTACTCGTATTACTAACTTTAGTAACAGGCACATAATATTCTATTTCATCACTTGACTTAACAAAATATATAGTAGTTTTATCTATATCATTCAAACTATTTAAATCATACTTTTTATTTATACCAAAACTTCTAGTTAAAGGGTATGGTATTTCTCTACCAGACTTAGGAAGTTTAGTAAGTTTCTCTGAATCAACATTTATATAAACATTATTAATACCATTTATCTCAGTTAAACTAAACACTATAGCTTCTATCATAGATTCTTCTAAATACTTATTAACATTAAGAATTTCCTTATTAAAATTTAAGTACACACTATCCTTTTCAACTTTAACATCTTTCAAAATAGTATTTTTTGGTATCAAAGAATAAAACTTACCTAAACTCTTATCTCCATTAATAAGAATCTTTATTTTTTCTCGTATTAACCCCTCAATATCACTTTCATCATAATAACTAATAACTCTAGATACATAATTATCTTCATCAAGCAAATATACTACATTTTCCTTTTTATCTTTATTATCTTCTTCCACCACTTCTATATCAAAAGAAGGACTAGGTACCAAATAAAACAACACTAACAAACCAAACATTAAAGTACTAACAAAAATTTTATTCATTGCATATCTCTTTATCATACTAAAGTTTATTCATCATAATAAAAAAAATTCACTTTTTTAAAGTGAATTATAATGAAATTTCTCCTAACTTCAAGAGTTCTATAACTGCTCCTGCTCTTCCCTTACATCCAAGTTTCTGCATAGCATTACTTATATGATTTCTAACAGTTTTTTCACTAATACCTAGATCCTCAGATATTTCTTTAGTAGTTTTGTTAAGTACAAGAAGTTCAAATACATCTTTTTCTCTCTTAGTTAATATATTTCCTGTCATAAACACCTCCGTCTACATACACCTATGTTTCTAAAGTAATTTATGACATTGCCACTAATAATGTGACTTCATTTGCCTATGATTCAAACTTAATAGTGATATTCTTTTTATCCTTAAATTCTTCTTGAACACTTCTCATAATATCATTAGCAAGTTTAGTATTATGTTCACTAGAAGCAATAGTTATTTTAATATTATCATTATTTATTTCTACAAATGATTTAATCTTAAAATTATTAAGTATTTTATCTTCAAGATAAGTTTCTTTCCCTTTAGCTAAATTAAGTATTTGTAGTTCTTCAAACGCAGCATTTCTTACTTCAGTAGATGACGAAGGTGAAGTTATTTTATTTTGAAGTTCACTCATAACAGTACTTATCTCTTCATCCCTTTCTACTCTTAAAGCAACAAGTTTATCATTCTCAGTTACTACTACATCAACATTCTTATTAACATTTTCTAAAGCAGACTTACTAAATATATCACTAGGAAGAGTAATATAGTAAACACCTAAAATAAGAATTAATGAAAATAAAGTTACAAACCATAAATTTTGTCTATTCATCTATTCACCTCTAGTTAATTATATTTATAAGACTTAAAAATATCACAAAAAAGAGAAATTAATCTCTATCAACTTCTCTTTCAATTATTTTACCAGTTTTAGCATCTATTACATATTCATACTCAGCACCCTTAGTATCAAAACTAATTTCATAAGTTTCATCATCACTTTCAAATTCTATTTCATAATCAAAATAGTCAGTAACCTTAGCATCATTTAATGCAATACTTTTAGCTTTATTTTTAGTTATATATTTAGTTGTATCTACTTTCTTATTCTTAGTTTCATACTTAATTATATTACCACTTACTGCATCAAGTTCAATATCATATTCTTTATCTTTAGTTTCAAATTCAACTTCATAAACAGCTTTTCCACTCTTAAATTCAAATTCTATTTCATAGTCATAATAATCTTCAGCATTAGTTTTATTAAGCACTATCTCTTTTATCTTTTCTTTAGATAAATAATTTTTAGATGTACTTGTACTTACTTTTTTACTTTCTACTTCTCTTTCGATTATTTTACCAGTCTTAGCATCTATCTCATAATCATATTCGGTACTATTAGAAATAAATTCTATATCATAAACCATAATACCATCATCATAGTCATATTCAATTTCTAAATTTTTAACAGTATCACTGCTCACTTTAGAATCATCAAACACTATTTTTTTAGCTTCATCTATACTTATGTAGTTACTCTTACTAGCAGTACCAACAGTATTTACTTCTTCTGTCTTATTATAAGTTGTATTTGCTAAAATATTTAATTCATTAGTACTTAACTTAGATAATTCTTCAAAATTATATAAAGAATTCTTATTAAGGATACTTCTTATTAATTTAACCTTAGATACAGAAATATTATATTTTTTAGATAAATCTTTATCATAAGATGTAGTATCTAAATTTTGAGTTAATATTGAAGAATCTAATTTTTCATTTTTCAAATAACTATATACATTATTAGCAAGCTTATCTAAGTCATAATTTCCTTCTACCATACTTATTAAAACTGAATTATCATTTTCATTTATATATCCATTTTTAACTATAGAACCAAATATAGCATTAACTGCCACATCAACATTACTACCTTTTAAATCCATATCCCCTAATACTTTCTTACCATCTTCATTATTTGTATTAACACTAACAACTTTATTCTTAGAATTAATACTAAGTTCTAAACTCGGGTTAACATCAATACCTATAACAGCTACACTATTATCATTTTTGAAATACATTAATCCCACAATAAATAACATAACAGCAAAAGCTAAACCAAACCCACCCGTTACAAAGTATTTACTTTTACTTTTCTTTTCCATATTTAATACTACTCCTTTATCATTTCTAATTTTCTTGGCAACATCATTATAATCAGAATATATCATATTATCAAATACATTATATAATTCATCTTTAACTTTTTTATTCATTTATTGCCTCCTTATATTTACTACGAACTTTTTTAATAGTTCTATTATATTTTGAGAGTACTGTAGATAATTTAAGTTCTAACATTCTGCTTATTTCTAAAAACGTAAAACCACATAAAGAATTTAATACTATTATTTGTCTTTCCTCATCAGACAATTCTTCTAATATAGTTTTTAAAAGTATCTTATCATATGATATATCTTTTTTAGAAAGTAAATGTTCAACTGTACTTATATCGTCAAACATTAATTTCTTTTTACGTCTTATTTTTTCTAAACATAAATTTCTTGTAATAGTAATTATCCAAGCCATGGGTTTACTCTTAGATGAATAATAACATGCATTTTTATATATATTTAAAAATACATCTTGCATTACATCTTCACTATCATTTATATTCTTCAATATAGAAAAAGCATATCCAAAAACATAAGTTTTTGTGGCGCCATATAACTTTTCCAAACATTTAGTATCGCCAGCAACAATACTTAGAATATAATTATCCAAAGAAATATTGTCTAGTTTTAAAACATGCTCCATAAATCTACCTCTCATAATAATAATGTTTTAAATAATAAAATTATTGCATTAAATTATAAAAAAATTATACCATAAAAAAAGATTAAGAATTACTTAATCTTTCTACATTCAAAATAGAATCTCTTATCATCAGAGTGTCCCATACTAAATGTCTTTCTTGGAAGTGCTCCATCTAATATAACTGATTTAAATAAGTCACCTTTTTCCATCTTAGGAAGCAAAAATCCTATATTATCTTGTTTACTGCCCATTTCGCGAGTAACTTCATCTCCATGAATATAATCAATTTTACCAGCAAATTCTTGTAAATAATCATCTAAGAATCCTTGTATAGTTCCAACCGCTAAATTGCTTGTAGGATCCTCTATATAAATTGTTTTCTCTCCTGCAGAAGTTATATATGTAAGTTTTTGTCCATTACCATCAGTATTAATTTTAAATCTCTTATAAAGAGCAGTTAATAAATGTTCTACATCACAATCAAATATTACTCTATGAATTGGTTCAAAATCTAAAGCATCACTATGAATATTAACAAGTTCTACTAAAGCATATCTGCTTGGATGTTTACGTGCTTCTTCTTCACCTATTTGTTCTTTTATCTCTTCATAACAAGCTTTCGCAGTTGCTAAACTATGATTTCCATCTCCCATCGCATAAATACAAGGAACTTCTTCATTAACTCCATATTTTTTATTAAAGTATTCCATGTCACCTAAAGCTTCAAGCTTACTAGTAATTTCATCAATTACTGAACCACTTAATTTATACCCCTTAGAGTGTCCACCATTAAGCATTAAATCAAAATCATAAATAACATCTTCTTCTGTTACTTTACTCTTTAATGATTCAATTATTTCTTTTTTCTCATCATCAATAAGAATCATAATATGTGGTAATTCTAAAGGTGCATTAATTCTTACTCTCTTTCTTGGAGGTATTCTCTCAACTACAGTCTTTTCAGTAGCTCTAACTAAACTTTTACTACCAATAGTATAGTCATAACTTTCTAAATCTATCATACCAATAAGACCTTCACGAACCTTACCAGTAGAATCAGTTCTTTCTAGATAAATCATAGAATCTTCTAAAGTATCAAAAATATCATTATCTAAATATTCATTCATAGTTTTATTAATATTCTCAATTCTTTCATCAACATTTTCATCTTCTAGATATACTTCAGGTAAAGTAATTTTATATGTAGAAGGATTTTCTCCTACTAATTCTTTTACTTTATTCCAATAATCTATTTGAGAAGTGTATTGATCACAAGCAATTACACTCCATAGATTATAATTTACATTTTTCTTTGGTATCAAAATATTACATTTCTTAAATGGTACTTCCATCCTATCATCTCCTTATAACTATAATAAACTAAATAAAAAAGAGTTTCAACTCTTAATTATAACTTATTAAAGTTTTTTCAATTATTCTTTTTATATCTCTTTCATTAAATGGTTTAGAAAGTAAATCAACTATTGGATAATTAAATGCTTCATCTACTTGATCACGAGTATCATTACCAGTAATTACTGATACTGGAATAGTAAGAAATAAATTATTCTTTTTAAAATATTCTAATACTTCAAATCCATTTACATTAGGCATATTTAAATCAAGTAAACAAGCTTTAATCTTACTTGCATTTGGTCCACTTACTATTTCTATAGCACGAGCTCCATCGCTTGCAATAAATACTTCATATTTATCATCAAATATTTTTTTAATGAAGTTTGCTACTAAATTAGAATCATCTACTACTAAAATAGCTGCTTCCTTAGGTCCACTTACCATATCACTAATTAAATTATCATCTACTTGACGACCTAAATACTTTTTAGATAAATTAATCATTCTACGTGCTTCATCTAATAATGTCTTATAATTATCATATACATACATTAAATCATTAGCTTTGCTTTTCAACTCAAATTGATATGCAAGATCAGCTAAATTAACAAATCCTAAATAACGTGCATCACTTTTTAACGAATGAACTTCTATAGCATAAGCAGGCATATTTCCTGTTTCTCTATAATTTTTTAAATTTGTTAATTTTTGATCTATCATATCTAGGAAATCAGACATAGTAGCATCATACATATCCATATCTCCAAATAATTCTAAGGCTTTTTCTACATTTACTCCATTACTAGTTAATAAATTCACATCTCTCATATTCGTCTCCTACCTAACTAAACTTATTATACCATAATTTATTATTTCTTCAAATATTTTTTAATAACTCTATTAAGTTCTTCTTTAACTATTGGTTTACTTAAATAATCATTAAAACCTTTATTAAGGTATTCTTCTCTCATACCAGTTATAGCATTCGCAGTAAGTGCACAAACTGGTATATCAAAGTTATCTATCTCTTTAAGCTTAACAAGTGTTTCACTACCACTCATCTTAGGCATCATATCATCAAGTAATATTAAGTCATATTTTTCACCATTTGCTATCTTAGTAATACATTCACTACCACTACTAGCAAAATCCATATCACATTTATATGCTTTTAGTAAACGTTCTGCAACTTTAAGATTTAGTTGGTTATCATCTACTACTAACACTCTTTTACCACTCGCATCAATTACTTCATCACTTGTTTTATCTTCATGTTTTTCTGCTTCAGTTAATTTTTCTAATTCACTACCTGTCACTATCTTTTGATCTATAGATAAAGTAAATAAACTTCCTTTTCCATATATACTTTGTACAGCAACATTTCCACCCATCATTTCAACTAATCTTTTAGTTATCGCAAGACCAAGTCCAGTACCTTCAGTAGTTGTTTCCTTTTCAACTCCAAGTCTTTCAAATTTAGTAAATAATTTTTCTATATTTTCTTTCTTAATTCCTATGCCAGAATCTTCTACACTTATAATTAAACGAATTATATCATCTTTGATAACACTTCTTACTCTAAATTCAACAAATCCTTCTTTAGTATATTTAACAGAGTTAGTTAGTAAGTTAAGTATTACTTGTTTAACTCTCATCCCATCCCCATATAAATATTTAGGAATACTCTCATCATAACTATATTTAAATTCTAATGGTTTATCACCTATTCTAGCTTTAGTAAGTAACACAAGTTCATCAAACATTTTATAGAAGTTATAATTTGTATCTATTATTTCAAGTTTATTAGCTTCTATCTTAGAAATATCAAGAATACCATTTACTAAGTCAAGTAATGAATCACTTGCCATAATAATATTTTTAACGTCCCCCTTAGCTTCATCACTAACACCAGGATTTTCAAGTAAACTACTACTAAAACCACATATAGCATTCAAAGGAGTTCTAATCTCATGACTCATACTACTTAAGAAATCACTTTTAGCTTGATTAGCTTTAACAGCAGCATCTTTAGCTTGATTTAATTGTTCAATCATCTTAACATCAGGATTTTCGATAGTAAAATACATCAAAAACGAAACTATTATACTTAAAATAGAATTAAGATAATTTAAATTATTGAATAAAGACTGAAGAACAACAAAAATCACAGAAAATAAGATTAAAAATATAACTGGTATATATTTTTTTGTAAATGATTCCTTATAGTTAATTAAAACTAAAATAAATTGAATAAATAAAGATAAAGAATATAATAAATAACATTCATCGCATAATAATCCGTTTACACTCAAAATATAATCATTCATTTGAACATTAATAGGCATAAAAAACAATAAAGCACATAATATAAAAATTACACAAATAATATTATTAAAATATTTTTCCACACCACTATTTTTCGAACTAATTACATATACATATAAAGTAAATAAAAGAATATTCAAAACCAGTGAAACAGAATATGCTTTAGCAAAAAAAACTACAATAAAATTTATAGTATCACAAAGAAGTGAAATACAACCAAATATTATACCTAATAAACTTATCAAGAGTGAAGATATTAAGCTATAAGAAAAAATTTTATGTTCAAACTTCTTTACTCTTTCTTTTGAAAAATAAGTTATATTTAAAATTAATATCATTATAAACGCAAATATGTTTATAACAAGCATTTGTTTAGCAATTTCTATTCCCATAAACATCATCCTACTCTAAACAAATTATAACACAAAAAAAATATTAAAAAAAGTCATATTAACTTAATATGACTTAATTTTCATTATTTTAATATCAACTTCTTTTCATCAGGTTTTAAAATTTCTATATCATCAATTCCTAAGTTACTTTCAGAAAAACTTATTGTATATTCAGAACCATCTAATCCCTCGTCTCTCAATATCTTATAGCCAATTTTATTATTAGGTGTCAAAGGAATAGACTCTCTAAATTTTATTTTAGTTGGAATTTGTCTAGTAGAAACAGAAGGATTATTGAAGAAATAAGTTTGCATTAACTCATCAATAATATGTTCTTTTTCATCACTAGAAATATCATTATTTTTTAATGTAATATGAGCAATTGGCATATTGCCCATTCTACTTTCATCATAATACTCAACAATAACACAATTTTCAACTCTTGGATCCTGTTTTAGTAAATTCTCAATAACATATGGTTTATATTTATAACCATCCCATCTTGAAAATGTTCTATCTATTCTAGAATTAAAAAACATATTACCGTTCTTATCCATAACAATAGAGTCCCCAGTTGCAATACAATCAATACCATCTATATTATAATGTGGTACTATTTCTTTCCCATCTAAAATCCCTGAAGTAACGCAAGGCCCGGAAACCATAGCTTCACCAGTTATGGTATTACAATCTTTATCAAACTTAATAGGTTTTTTTGTTTCAGGATCGACTATCATATACGTAGTATAAGGAAGAGGTGCTCCCATACCACCTATAACTTTGTGATTCCCATAATTAACTGAACCACTTCCTGCAAACTCACTCATACCATGTCCAGTATCAACATCACATTTATCAGCGCCATGTTGTTTTAAAAATTCGATAAAATCTTTTTCTCTATCAAATGTACCTCCACCAACTGTAACACGCTTTAGGAAAGATAAATCAACATTTTTTAAATCCTTCGATTTTAAGAAAGGCGTTAGCATTTCAGGTGCAACAGTTAAAACTTCAGCCTTCGATTTAATTACATCTCTAGGAAGTTCACTTGGAGTAAACATAGGCACTTGAATCATATTAGCACCGCAGCAAAATCCAAAATGTGCACAATCCGAAATACCAAATGATGCGAAATATGGCAATAGTTGATAAATTTTAGTTCCAGGTTCATACTGGTAATCAGCAGCAAACAATTGATGAATATGAGTATTCATATTATCATTAGTCAAAGGTAATGGTTTTGGAAATGCACCACTTGTACCAGAAGTATGAACTATTAGCTCTAAGTTATTAGGTACATATTCCTTCTTCTTTGCTCTAGTATATTTGCTATTATTTATCAAATCAGAATATGAAATAATATTTAATTTAGATCTTTTTAGAAATTCTTTCACTTCTTGTGAATTCTTCTTCATTTCCATTATTTTTTTTGTGTTATCTTTTAAACCATATTTATCACAGCCATCAAGAAAATAATTAACCTTTGATTTAAGATTTAAAGCATCATCTATTGATACAACTACTAAATCAGTTATTCCTCTTTCAATCAACTGGTCTTCTACCTCGCTTATTAAAGGTATATAAGTTTGATCAAATATTACCAAATGTTTGATTTTTTCTCTATCAATGATGCTTAATAATTTTTCACCATTTACTTTAGGATTTACACTATCTGGTCTAGGATCATAAAAATCAGAAATAGCACCAATTTTAGAATTAGCATAAAACATATTTGCAGTAGGAGCCAAAGTTGGAAGTAATTCTAATACCCTTTCACCATCTCTTATACCAATAGAATATAAACCATTAGCCGTATTATCAATATTTTCAATCATTTTGCCATAAGTAATATCATTTCCATAAAACGATGTTGCTGTTAAATCAAGATGATTTCTATTCATCCATTTAAAATAATCATAAATTGTCATTTCAGGAAAAGGTTGTTTTACTCTTTTTTCATCATAAAACTTCATCCAAGGTTTATCTATATGTGGATAACCTGTATTATTTTTTTTCATACATACACCCCTTATTCACCTAGAGTATAACACTTTTGATACTTAAATTAAACATTTCTATTGACAAAATGTATCAACTTTGTTACAATATTAGCCATATGAAGAAGATGTATGACTATATTAACTATATTGAGGTAGATAAAACACCTGAAGAATTATATAAAGAATTTATTAAAGATTTTGTATCTTTCAGAAAGGAAAATAATCTAACTCAAGAATTATTAAGTTTATATTCTAAAGTAAATAGAGTCAAAATAGCACGTATAGAAAGCGATATGCATAGTCCAACTATTAAAGCTATGATTGATATCTTAGGACCTTTAGGATATACTCTTAAAATTGAAAAAGTTAATAAAAAGAAGAAAAAGGAGAATAAAGACTGTTAAATTTTTAACAGTCTTTATTTTTTAATCCAAACATATACTCCATCTTGATTTTCAGGTTTATATTTCATTCCACATTTAACATAAAATTCTCTATTACCATAAGTAGGAGTAGCTTCTAATTGAAATTGTTCTCCTAGATCTAACACATCTTCTATTCTTTTTAATAAATGAGTTACCACTAGTTTACCATAACCATGTTTTTGAAAGTCTGGATGTACTAATATATCAGAAAGTACACCTTTAGCACTATAGTCTCCTACTACTCTACCACATGCAATACACTTATCATCTTTCATAATAGATACCATACACATAGTATTTTTAAGAGCTCTTTCTAATTGTTCAATTGAAAGTAATTTCCATCCTAAACATTCCCTTAAAGAATATAAATCTTCAGCACCTAAACTATCAACTATTTTAATATCATTCATCATAAATACCCCTTATTAAAGATTTTTAATTATATCTTTAGCATTTATATCATAATTATCTATATCTTTTAAATCAATATATCTAATTTCATAATAGTTTTCAGAAGTCATTCTCTCTAACTCTTCTCCACCTAACTTAGGTGTACCATTAACTATTTTACATAAGAAATAGTTTGCTATGGTGTCTTCATATTCTTCAGTACTCAAAAACTTAACAATTTCTATATCAACATTAAATTCTTCCTTAAGTTCACGAATAACGTTTTCTTCAAGTGTTTCATTTTCTTCGAGTCCTCCGCCAGGTATCACATAATATTCTTTAACACTTCCATCTTTTTTTACTTTTCTTCTAAACATCGTAAGTAGTTTATTATCTTCAATAATGATTGCTCTTGAACTAACTCTTTTTTTCATTTTCCTCCTTAATCTTCTTGTTATTTACATATTGCTACTTTAATAATAAACACTATTATAAGTTGTTGTCAATAAAAAAAGACTGCCTAAGCAGTCATTATATTAAATTAATTCTTCTTAAAATTTCTTCTTTCCCTAAAAGTTTTAATATTTCATATAAGTCAGGTGTATTAGACTTAGTAGTAACAGCAACTCTAATTACTGTACTTATATCTGCAACACTACCCTTATAATTTTCAGGATTCTTTTTATAATCTTTAATATTTGACGCATAACCTAATTCATCACACATCTCTTTAACTTTATTAAACCAAGTATCTTTATCATCATTGATATCAAAGTATTTATCCATATAAACATTTAATATATCTTTAATAGTATCTTTGTCAGTTATATTTTTCCATTCATATTCTTTATCTTTAGAATCAAATAAATCATTATACATATACCAAATTAAATTTTCAATCATACTATAATATACTATATCTTTACGAGGCTTTTCTTGTTCTCTTTCGATATTTAAAATACTTTCATAATATTCAGGATTCTTTTCTATTAATGTTTTTAATGACTCGCTATGTTCTTTAGACCATTCATAACTATCAAGATATAAATCATGAGCACTCATCTTAGATATAATATCTTTAGAAATATTATTAAGTTTTTCTAAATCATATAATGCTCCACTTGAAGACATCTTCTCAGGATTATATTGAAAATCAGTCCAAGAAAGATTTGGATTTTCTCTATGCCATTCTTCATAATTAGAATTTATTATTGTCATTAATGATTCTATAACAGCAAGTCTAGGATACCCAAGATCAGTATAATAGCTCATAGATGCTTCAGGATCTTTACGTTTACTAATCTTTCTAATACTATTTCCCTCTTTTTTAATAATAAGTGGTGTATGAATATAATCATATCTTGGTCTATCAAATCCAAACGCATCAAATAGCTCTACGTGTTTAGGAGCACTACTTAACCATTCTTCACCACGAATAATATGACTTGTTCCCATTAAATAATCATCTACTACGTGAGCAAAATGATAAGTAGGAAGTAAGTTATCACTCTTCATTATAACTATATCTTCATCGTTCTCAGATAATTCAAGGTCACCTTTAACTAAATCTTTAAATTTAAATTTACGTTCAAAGTCACCATTAGATCTAAATCTAATTACATAATCTTTACCATCTTTAATATTTTGAATCATCTCATCTACTGATAGATTTCTACATTTAGCATACTTTCCATAATAACCTGTTCTTTGTTTCTTATGTTCTTGCATAACTCTTAATTCATCTAATGTTTCTTTAGTACAAAAACATGGATAAGCACGACCTATTTCTATTAAATATTTAATAAATGCATGATATATTTCTTTTCTTTCGCTTTGTACATAAGGACCATATTCACCAACAGTCTTACCATCAAGTTCATATTCATCTGGTACAAGTCCATAGTACATTAGTGCTTTCTTTATTAATTCAACTGCTTCTTTAACTTCTCTTTTTTGATCAGTATCTTCTATTCTAAGATAAAATACTCCATTATTATTTTTAGCAATTAAATAATCAATTATAGCTTGATACATACCGCCAATATGAACATAACCAGTAGGACTAGGAGCAAATCTAGTAACTACTTTATCTCTTCTATTAGGATACATTTTTTCATAATCCTTTATAGTTTTAGTTATATTTGGAAATATTAAATTAGCCAAATCTTTATTTGTCATAATTCCACCTCTTTAATAAATAAAATTATATACTATTTTAATACTTAAAACAATAATAAATTAGCTATAAATTAAAATTACTCTTATACAAAAAAACAATATTACATCTAATATTGTTTTATAAATACCTATCTAACTTTAATTATAACTAAAATGAATACAATACTTAATACAACTATTAATGAAAGTAAGCAATAATCAGTTATCTTCATCATTTTTCTTTTTTTAGTAACAACTGGTTCTTCTTCAATAACAGTTTTTTCTATAATAGGTTCCATTTTTATTGTGTTTAATAATTCTTCTTGTTTTCTTATTTGTTCATCTATATCTATAATAGCTGTAGTTTCAAACATTGTTTCATCATTCATCTATTATTCACTTCCTCTATATATTTTCTATCTTTACAAATTAATAATATCAAAATTTGACACATAATACAAGTTTTTTTCTTGACTTATTTAAAATATTAAGGTATTATTTATATGTGCCTTATGGAGACATACTCAAGAGGCTGAAGAGGCGCCCCTGCTAAGGGTGTAGGTCGGGAAACTGGCGCGAGAGTTCAAATCTCTCTGTCTCCGCCATAAGAAATTAACTCAAGAATATCTTGAGTTTTTTTATATATAAAAAAGTAGAACCATAGTTCTACTTAAGTTCACACGTAAAATTATTATTTTTTAACTCTTCTATTACTTCATTTGTTTTATATTTAGAATTAAAATATACTATAGATAAATCACTATACCCAAGAACCTTTTCTCTTTCATCACTATTAACGTTACTAAAATCTATTTTTTCATAAATATTTACTAATTTATTTTCTATCTTAAAATCAAAACTAACTACTTTGTCTATTGAGTAATTATCATTTCGATTTTGTAACGTTTCTTCAAGTGTGTCTACTTGTTTATAACCTTCATCAGTTAATCTATAACTAATATCAGAATTAACTTTTTTAATTTTATTATTTGAAAAAGTTAAATTCATTTCTATACTGTAGTCAAATTCATCAGTAACACTCTCTTTTGTACAAGTATATTGTTTAGTACATCCACACATTAATACAAATACTAAAATTAAAATTATTATTTTTTTTATTTCCATAGTGCTGCTCTTTTCTTTATAGATTTTTTAACATTAATAACAATTATTAATATAACACTTATAATTATAACTATAAGTGATACAACTCCAATAATAATATGTAATTTTCTGTTTTCATTTACTTTTACCACTGTTTTATTATTATCATCTTTGTTATTATCATCATTTTTTATATCTTCATTCTTAGAAATATTAATTATATAATATTTAACACTACCATCTATACTAGTAACAGTAACTTTAATGACACTACCATTTTTTAAATTATCATTTCCATTAACAACTACTGAGGAAGTTTCATCCTGAACTTTAAAATCGATATTTAATTTAGTTTCATTATCAATTGTTACATTGTATACTGTATTCTCTGGATCAAAATTAATTTGATAATTCTCAATATTTAAACTTTCTAATTTATTATTAACATCTTTTTTAATTTCTTTTACAATTCTAGTTACTTGTAAAGTATATTTTCTAGTACTACCATTTTCTGCAGTAACAGTTACTGTTATCTTATTAAGTCCTTCTTTCAAATTGTAAGTTTTAACACCATCTATTTTACTCTTTGCATCCTCTGCTTCAGCAGATACCTTAATACTAGTTACATCATTTGGTACAGTAAAAGAATAATTAAGAGTCTTTTTATCAAATTTAAATTCACCATTATTAACATTTAAACTCTTCAAATAATTATTAGAACTTCTATCATCTTCACGAGTAACTTTTATAGTATATTTTTTTACTCCTTCAGCTTCACTAATGACTTGTATTTGAATAGTATTTTCTCCAAGACTAAGGTTAACTGTTCTAGGACCATAATTCTTAACAAATGATGATTTATTGCTTTCTAGACTAGCATTTACTTTAATACTGGTTACGTCTGTTTTAACTTTTAAAGTATATGTTGTCGTATCTTTATCAAATTTTGGACTAATAGTATACCCTTCTACGCTAAGTGAAGATAAAGTATTAGTTTTATCCCTGTTATCACTTCTATATATTTTTATAGAATATGTTTTCTTTATTCCATTTTCTGCAGTTACAGTTATAGTAAAATCATTAGCACCATACTTTAAAATTTTTTCACCAACACCACTTATAGAAGCAGTACTTGCTTCAGCTTTAGCACTAATATTTATAGTACTCGAATTAACATTAGTAACAGTATAAGACGTTGTATTTTTATTAAATGTAGGACTTAAAGTACCCTCACTTACACTAAGACTACTCAAATAATTATTATTATCCGCTAGTTTAATAGTCTTAGTAACACTACTCACATCTAATTCATTTCTATCACTAGTAATAACAGATATATTATTAAATACTATATTATTACTACCACTACTAGGCATCTTAACAGATAAAACACCAACTGTATCATAACCAGTACCAGTATAAGTATTACTTCTATTTAGCATAGCACCATATTGATTTAAAGATAGTTTTGTATAATTACCATTAATACTAAAACTATCATATGTTCCACCAGTAATTTCATAATTAAATGATATCCCATCAAGACCATAATTATCAGGCTTAACAGAAACAGTACACTTAATCACCTCCAAAGCAGTTCCCTTACTTGGACAATCAACCTTAAATTGAGTGCTAGCATTTACAAAACTAAAACTAAATAATAGTGCTAGAAATAAAACAACCCTTTTTTTCATATATTCATCTCCTTAAAACCCTAACGCAGGATTTATAACATAATCAGCAACTTTATAAACATCTGTTATTGATATTTTACTATCATTATTTACATTAGCAGCGACTAATTCTGCTTTACCTGATAAATAATTACCCTTTTGACTAACAGGTACTATAATATAATCAGCAATTCTATATACGTCAGTTATAGATACTCTTCCATCCCCATTAACATCACCATATATAGCAATATAATAATATTTATTTTCACTTCCATTACTCAAAACAATGTAACTATTAGTTGTAAGCTTATCACTACTAGTAAGCGATAAACCATTCCTATTATATATTTTATAAGTCAATTTGTCATTAATTATCATATCATTAATAAATGTTTGAACATTAATACTAGGAACTAATCCATATATTACATCATTTTGTATTTTATACGTTTTAAAAGAGATATTTAATGGTACAACAACCTCTTCCACTTCATCTTCATAAAATATCTTTAAATATGGTTTACTATCAAATCCCCATATACTATTAAAATCATAGTTATTAAAATTATTTTTATTCTTTATTTCTTCATCAGTTAAAACGTTATTATCAACGGAAGTAATGTTTTTAGTATATGGGTTATAACTAATAATTTCACCATTTTCTGTTACATTAGAAGTTGTAACAGCAATCATAACACTTGCATTACTATATGAAGAATTAGTTTTAGTATTAACTTTATTATAGGCAAAATAAGAGTTTTTCAATGTATCAATATCACCTTCATATATAAGATTACCAACTATTTTACCTGAAATTCCATCATTATCTGTAAGCATATAAGAACTATCTATAAACACATTCATAATAGATATATCATTAGTTGGATTCATAATCGCACTTACTCCACCACTTATAGTAGGAGAATATATACTATTTGAACTCATATGTATGTTTTTGATAGTACCACCTTCCACACTTGCAAATAATCCACCAGCATAACCATCATTAGATACTTTACTATTTGTTATATAAATATTTGAAATAGAACTATTAGCACTTACATTTCTACCCAAAATACCTGCATTATATGAAGAATAAACTTCAATATTATCCAACCATAAATTCTTTATTGTAGCATCATTTATATCATAAAATAATCCGCCATTTTTAGAATATAAGTTTGAAATTTTATGACCTTTTCCATCTAAAATGCCACTGAAACTTCTATTTGACCAACCATTTCCATTATTATAAAAATTACCTATCATAGTTCTTGTCGCTTCATTCATATCTATATCATTTCCTAGTACAAAATTAGCACTTGGATAAGTAAGCAACAATTCCATATCAGTATCTTTAGATATAACATATGGATCACTACTAGTACCACTACCCTGAATATAATATACTACATTATCACTTAATTCATCAATAGTAGTAACAACTTTAATACTCTTCGTATTTAATAATTTATTAATTTTAAGTTGAAATATAGAAACACCATTTACTAAAGGAGTTATTTTTTCTATATCAAAATTATTAGTTATATCATTATTATTACTATCAAATATATTTATTTTATAATCAGTTCCAGTAGTTATATTTTTAGTTATAAATACATATTCTGTCTTATTATCAATCTTATTTTCAAAATTATTAAAAACATTACCAACAAGATCTACACTTTTAGTAGTATTAATCTTTTTAGTAAATACTCCTCTCATCATATAAGGATATAGTGACATAAAAGAACTATCGCTACTGCTTAAAGTGAGATATATTTTATCTCCTATTAATTTTTTATCATTGCCTTGAAACGTTGTCAATCCTTTATTTAACGTTTTAGTACCTAAATCATAAGTATTAAATCCATCAGATATAGTAGCATTAACATCAATAGAACTAGTATTATAATATAAAAGTTTAACGTTATCGAGTAACTCTTCATACTCTCCTTTATCAAAAACATAAATAGCAGTATTAAGAGAACTACTTACATAACCTCTAGTATTTATATTATAGACATTATCCCATTCTTTAACCTTAGAACTAGTAGTACCTATAGTATTCATAACTATATCAGAGTCATAATATGAAACATAGAAATATGGATACAAATCATCTCCCCAAGAATTCATTACTATCCATGAACCTTTTAATGTAGTACCATTTATTGTTACAGAGCCAAAACTGTCATCCCATCCAACTATAGTAACAGCATGTCCTTCTACACCAGTACCAGCTTGATCACTATTATAAAGAAAATTAGTATTATAATTCATATAATCCATAAATACGCCAGTAGTAACAGCACCATTATTCATTATATGGGTTTTTATTGTTTTATTATAATCTTCAACTATATTCTTAATTTGAGTTGCAGTGTATTTTTCTTTTAATTCACTCATATTTAAAGTTTTAAAAAAAGTTACTCCCTGTACGTCAACTTCTACTTTTTCACTATCCAAGTAATCTGAAATATTTTTTTCTTTTATTGTAGTAAAATAACTTCCAAATGTACTTTCACTTATAGGACTATTTCCTAAAAACCAATATTTAACTGCATTTAATAGTGTATTTCCATCACTAATTTCACCCATATCCCCATAGTATTTTCCAATATAACCAGGAACATTTTCAGAAAAATTATAATATTTATTATATTTTTTTAAATGATAACTTTCAAGCATACTATTAGTACTAAAAGCCCAACAAAGTCCCCAAGGATTTTGATCTTTAACCTCAGTAACTAATCTATTACCATCAATATTAGTAAGATTATATGTAGATGGAATAATATCTGTAGTAGCTCTAAAACTTCTTTTATAATTAAGTATACTAGATGGTTTAATATCATAGAAAGAAACATACTCTTCAGGAATAAATCCACTTTTACTTTTTTCTTCTTCTGTATGTTTATTAAATTCTACATACTGAGGATTTATATCAGCGTTAACAATAATACTAGAAAAAACAATTAAAATTGATATTAAAATTTTACTAAAACGATTCTTCATACTCCACCTATTTTCACTCTAATTTTACAATAAATTACACCATTAGTCAATGTAAACAAAATGTTTTAAATATATAAAAAAAGATATATTTTTGATACAATTAAAAAGTACTTAAAAGGAGATAATTTATGAACGAAGATATTATTAATGGTATATGTGAAAGCCTTAATATAAGAAAAGAACAAGCACAGTCTGTTTTAAATTTATTAAGTGAAGGAAACACTATACCTTTTATCGCAAGATATAGAAAGGAAGCAACTGGAGCACTAGATGAAGAACAAATAAGAAAAATTAATGAAGTCTATGAATACGAAGTAAATCTTTTAAAAAGAAAAGAAGATGTAATAAGACTTATTGATGAAAAAGGACTTCTTACTGATGAAATAAAACAAAATATAATGAATGCTAAAAAATTAGTTGAAGTTGAAGATATATATGCTCCATATAAAGAGAAAAAGAAAACTAAAGCTACTGAAGCTATTAAAAATGGTCTTGAACCTTTAGCTAAAATCATTATGAGCTTTCCATCTAATTTCAATGATGAATCAGTTAAAAAATTCTTAAATGAAAATGTTAAAACTGTAGAAGATGCTATTACTGGAGCAAAATATATAATAGCTGAATGGATAAGTGATAATGCTTATTATAGAAAATGGATAAGAAGCTATTATTTTAAGAATGCAACTATTACTTCTAAATTAAAAAAGAATGCTAATGATGAAAACAAAGTATATGAAATGTACTATGACTTTAGTGAAAGTGTTAAACATATAAAACCACATAGAGTTCTTGCTATTAATAGAGGTGAAAATGAAAAAATACTTTCTGTATCAATAGATGTAAATGATGAAGATATTCTTTCTTACTTAGAATCAAAATTAATTAAGAAAGAAAGTCCAGTTAAAGAATATGTAGTAGATGCCATAAAAGATAGTTATAAAAGACTTATTAAGCCTTCAATGGAACGTGAAATAAGAAGTGAATTAACAGTTCAAAGTGAAGACGTATCAATAGAAGTATTTAAAGGTAACCTAGAAAATCTATTATTAATAGCGCCTATGAAAGAAAAAACAGTATTAGGCTTTGACCCAGCTTTTAGAACAGGTTGCAAATTAGCAGTCGTAGACCCTACTTCTAAAGTACTAAATATATCTGTTATATATCCTCATGAACCACATAATAAATGGGAAGAATCAAAAAAAGTATTAAAAGATTTAATTAGTAAATATCATGTAGACATTATAGCTATCGGAAATGGTACTGCTTCAAGAGAAAGTGAAAAATTAGTAAGTGAAACACTAAAAGAAATTAATAATTGTAAGTATGCAATTGTTTCAGAAGCAGGAGCTAGTGTATATTCAGCAAGTCCTCTTGCTATACAAGAATTCCCTGATTTAACAGTTGAAAAAAGAAGTGCTGTATCAATCGCAAGAAGACTACAAGATCCACTAAATGAATTGGTTAAAATAGATCCAAAATCTATAGGTGTTGGTCAATATCAACATGATGTATCACAAAAGAAATTAGCTGAATCATTAGATTTTACAGTTACTAAATGTGTAAACAACGTAGGAGTCAATATTAATACTGCTTCCCCTTCTATACTTAAATACATTTCAGGTCTTACTAAAACATCAATAGATAAAATTATTAAATATAGAGAAGAAAACGGAAAAATTAAATCTCGTGAAGAATTAAAGAAAAAGAAATTACTAAATGATAAAGTTTATGAACAATCAATAGGTTTCATGAGAGTAATAGATGGAGATAATCCTCTTGATAAAACAAATATACATACTGAAAGTTATGATAAAACATTAAAACTATTAAATCATTTAGGACTTACTACTAACGACTTAGGAACAGAAAAACTAATTAAAGAATTAGATAAACTAAATGTTACAGACACATCTAAATTACTTGATATTGATATCTATACATTAAATGATATTATCGAATCATTAAAACAACCAAATCGTGACTTTAGAGATGACTATGATATGCCATTATTAAAAAGTGATATTCTTACTATAGATAACTTAAAACCAGGAATGAAACTAGAAGGAACAGTAAGAAATGTAGTAGACTTTGGAGCATTCATAGATATAGGCCTTCATAACGATGGACTTGTTCATATATCTAAAATAACTAATAAATTTATTAAACATCCTAGTGAAGTATTAAGTGTTGGTGATATAGTTACATGCTATGTAATAGATATAAATAAAGATAAAGAAAAAGTATCTCTTTCACTAATAGATCCAAACAATTAAAAAGTTCTCTTTATGAGAACTTTTATTTTATATTTTGATTATTACTTCTAGCGACTCTATCACCATAGGTACTATCTATGTGACTCAAATCTTTATATCCAATAGGTTTACTTTTATCAAAATCAGGTATATTTAATTTTGATTCTCTTTTTTTACCAGTTATTACCCTATCATTAATATTATTTATCATATTTATATCACTTTGATTAAATTTACTTGTTTTATTATCTTCGAAATATATTTCTTCTGTATCCTTCTTTTTTATTAATATAAAAAATACTACTCCAACTACAATTAATAATATTAAAAGAATTATAATTACTTTATCCATATTACACCTCTTTATTAAATATTTTTTTGTTTACCACAACAAGTATGCTACATAATATTAAACCCAGTATAGTGATAATTAAACTATACTTAAAAAACATAATAAACATAATAAATATACTTAATATAACACTATAAATTATTTTTATATTTAATATTTTAAATCCTATTATAGAAAGTACTATTGAAACTACTATAGCTAGTATATTTAATACTAAATTTAGTGGATATATATCTTTTATTACTTCTTCTTTATTTAATTTTCCGTTATATATTTTCTTTATTAATAAATCATTAAATTTATATTCACTAAGAGTATCATTATCCTGTCTAGCTATAACACTAACAGAAAAACTACTATTATATCTAAAACTTATTCTAATATCTCCTACTTCTGGAAAATCAATATCCTTACTAGTAGTATAATATTCATTACTTATATTAAAGCCATTTTTAGAAGCAAATTCACTATCTAAATCTAAATATCTACTATACAATCCTAACTCATCTATTTCTTTATCATCAAGCTTAAAAGCGCCTAAATAAGTATCATTATAATAAGTTTTATTTTCATACTTCATACTAGAAGGATTATCAAAACCATCATTTTTAAATTCACTTGAATCTATAAGTTCACTATACCAATCAGTTTCATAAGAATATGTTTCATCATCTTCTTTAGTTTCTTTATATTGATATATTTCAACTATTCTCTCTAACTTAGAAGTTCTAACACTCACATTAAATTCTTTATCTTCTAAATCCTTATTAAGTATCAAATACCCATTCATAAATATTAATTTATCATTATTATTTTTATCAACTATTGTAGATTTAACTTCATTAATCTCATTATTAAGATAATCTCTATTCATTAAAACTTTTATTACTTTATATTCACTATACCCTATAAGTAACACTGAACTCAATATTAATAAAACACCAATTATATATTTAATAAACTTCTTCATACAAAAATTATACCATAAAAAAGCGTTCTTTATAAGAACGTTTTATAAACTTTACTATTCAGTAACTACTTTCATAGCTTTCTTCATTAATAAATCATATTTAAATAATTCTTTAGAACCAATTTGTTTTAAGAATTCTTCTTTTTCCATACCATATTGCTTACTAGTTTCATCAAGTCCAGCTTCTAGTTCTTCATCAGTTACTTCTAATTTTTCTGCTTCTACTACTGCATCCATAATTAATCTATAACCAATTCTCTTATTAGCTTCATCTTTAAGTGTTGCCTTAAAGTTATCTAAATTAGTATTACAATATTTTAAGTAATCTTCTAATTTTAATCCTTGATATTGTAATTTTTCTGAAAATTCTCTAACTAATCTATTAGTTTCATCTTCAGTCATTTCTTCAGGGATTTCAAATTTAGATCCTTCAACAACTTTATCTAAACATTTAAATAAATATTCATCTTCTAATTGTTTAGTTTTTTCAGCTTCTTTGTTTTCTTTAATATATTTCTTTAAGTCTTCTAAAGATTCAACTCCACCAACATTTAAGTCAGCAAAGAATTCTTTATCAAATTCAGGGAATACTCTTTCTTTAACTTCTTTTACTACTACTTTAAATACTACTGGTTGTCCTTTTAACTCTTCACTATGATAATTTTCAGGGAATACTACATTAACATCTTTCTTATCGCCTTTTTTAAGACCTATTAATGCTTCTTCAAATCCAGGAATAAATGTATGAGATCCTATTTCTAATGAATAATCCTCTCCTCTTCCACCTTTGAATGCTACTCCATCTTTAAATCCTTCGAAGTCAATAACAACTACATCTCCTTCACGAGCTTCAGCTTTATCATCCAATGATTTAACTTCTACGAATTGTTCTTTTAAATGACCAAGTTCATGTTCAACTTCATCATCAGTAACTTCTACTTTATCTTTTTTAATTCCTAATTTTTTATATTTTCCAAGTTCTACTTTTGGACTTGCTACTAAAGTAAATTCTACTTCAATATGATCATGTCCAATATCTTTAATATCGATAGCTGGTGTAGCAGCTGGAGTAATAGTTTTAGGATCGCTAAGTAATTTAGCATATAACATATCTACTGCCATATCAACAGCATCCATATATAATGTTTCTACTCCTACTTTTTTTACATAAATATCATATGGAACTTGACCTTTTCTAAATCCATCCATTTTGATATCTTTTCTTTTCTTTTCAAATGCTTCTTTTAAGCAATCTTTCCATTCTTTTCCCTCTAATTTTAATGTATAACTTTCTTTCATAAATTCCCTCCCTCGTTATATATTAAATGTACAAAAAAGGATATTTTACTATCCTATTGCTACTATTTGAACGCTATAAACACCATCAGGTGATGAAACTTCAACAGTATCTCCAACTTTTTTACCCATTATAGCAGCAGCTATTGGACTTTCATTAGATATTTTATTGTTAAATGGATCTGCTTCTTGACTACCAACTATTTTATAACTTTCAGTATCATCATCATCCTCATACTTAAGTTCTACTTGGCATCCAATACCTACAGTTCCATCACTCTCAGCGTTATCTATTACAGTTGCATGCTCCAAAGCATATTCAACTTCAATTATTCTCTTTTCTAAATTTGCTTGATCTTCTCTTGCTTGTTCATATTCAGAGTTTTCTGACAAATCACCTAAAGCTCTTGCTTCTTTTAGAGTTTGAGTTACTTCTTTTCTCTTTTCAGTTTTTAAATAATGTAATTCATTTTCAAGTTCTAAATAACCTTCACTTGTTAGAAAAATTTCTTTCTTTTTCATAGCAAATTGCCACCTCTTTCTCATTACCAAAAAATGATACTATAAAATGTACATTTTGTCAAGCAATATTGACCCTTATAATATCATTTTCATATACCTTAAATGGTATTTTTATTCTTATAATTTCTTGCGCATGGCTAGCTGATTCAGCCTTTTCACCATCACTGTTTATAATATATTCAACTTTAAATTTTTTAGTCACAGTATTTGGTCCAAAAACTTCTACAGTGTCTCCTACACTAAATTTATTTCTTTGTTCAACTATCGCTTCAGAAGTAGATTCATCATATGATTTTATAAGTCCTAAAAAGTCCTTATTACTTACTTCTTGACGACCTGTAAAGTATTGTCCTTCTACTCCAACCATACCATTATAAAATTGTGGTATATTTTCACGATTAGATACTCTATTTAATACTTTTTTATAATAATTAATATCATTTTCTGTAAGTGTTCCGTTTATCTTTTTATCCATTATAGTTCTATATGCATTAGCTACTGTTGCTATATAGTAAAGACTTTTCATACGCCCCTCTATTTTATATGATTCAATACCTAAATCCATCATATCACTTATATAGTCAATCATATTTAAATCTTTTGATGAAAATGCATATTCATGTTCTTTACCACAATCAAAAGTAAATCTACAAACTTGACTGCAACCTCCACGATTAGAGTCACGTAATGTTACATAATTACTCATAACACATCTTCCACTATAACTAGTACACATAGCTCCATGAATAAATACTTCTACTTCAGTATCTATATTTTCTTTTATTCTCTTAATATCTTCACGACTACATTCACGAGCCATAACAACTCTATAAGCCCCTAAAGATTTATAGAATTTAACTGTTTCTAAATTAGTAATAGATTTTTGAGTTGATATAAAAAATGGTGTTTTTATTTTAAGACGTTTAATAGCTTCTATAACAGCAAAATCACTAACAATATAACTGTCTATTCCTATTTCATCTAACGTCTTTAAATACTCATCTAAACCATCTAAATCCTCATTATGAAATACCATATTAACAGTAACAAATACTTTCTTACCAAGCTTGTGAGCAAACTCTACTCCCTCTTTAATTTCATCTATACTAAAGTTGTTAGCATTAGCTCTAAGACTATAATTATATCCACCAATATATACAGCATCAGCTCCATACATAAAAGCAAACTTAAGACGAGCTAAATCCCCAGCAGGTAATAATAATTCATACTTCACTTTATATCACCTACCTTATACTTAATATCATTTTCTAAGAAATAATAATCACTATCTATTAAATCACATAAATTAGTCTTATCATATTCTTCAAGTATTATATTTTCACTAACACTATCTATATTAGTAAAGTTAATTATCAAGTTCATATTTAACTTATCTATATACTTAGAAGCACAAAATATTTTATCAAAATATACTACACTGCCATCCCTCTCTTCATATATATCAAGAGTCTTCTTACTAACCTTTTCAATTAACTTATAACTATTAGTATTATCCAAATTATAATATTTATTATAGTTACTTACTAAATTACGTCTTGAATACATTAAACTATTTTTACCAATATAGAAATAATATAAATTACTATTAGTCTTCCCTTGTATTTCTAAAAGCTCATCTATAGTTAAATCATTGTTAATTACTACGTTTTTAATACCAATGCTTTCTAAAAAATTAATAGCTTTATAATTAGATAATATATGATTTTCATATAACACAAATCTTTCTTTATCAATTATGTCTGTTAGTCCTATATCTTCTACTATAAATTTAATATTCTTATTAAAATCTTTATATATTTTTCTAAACTCTTCTATATTTCTATGTAAGAATTTATTCATAATAACATATATATTATGTTTTAAACTTAAATTATTTATTTCTTCTAAGTTGTAATATACATTAAACCCTATACTATACCCATCAAGTGGTAATATAAATGTATTAAAATTATGCTTAATATATAAATCCAATTCTTTTTTATTTGGTATTATTAAATATTCTTTCTTTTGCATACTCCTAAAGTATCACCTACTTCTATATATTCTACAGTAAATTCTTCATTATTATTTAAGAAATCTATAAATTTTCTTATCTTATTAACCATTTGTCTTAAGTTTCTACTTTTTATTCTTTCAGTCATATTAACATATCCATGGAAACTCAAATTATCTATTATGATTATTCCATTTTTATTTAAATTTTCTTTGAATTTATTAAAGAATTTCATATTCTGACTTTTGGCAGCATCTATAATTATTAAATCATATTTATCATTTAATTCTATATTCAAAGCATCTGTATGTCTAAGAGTTATATTATTAAGACCACTTTCTTTTACATTGTTAAATGCAATAGCACTTCTTATAGGATCTCTTTCTATACTAGTAATATTAGTAACTCCAGGAGTACTTGCAAAACATATTGTTGAGTATCCTATAGCTGTACCAACCTCAAGTATCTTATGTACATTATTTTCAACTATTATTTTTTTAATAGTTTCAATTGTATCTTCACTCATTATTGGTACATTGTTTTTTATGCCATATTCTTCTATTTCTTTTATTAACTTTGATATTCTATCCATAACCCATTTCTCTTTAACTCTCTAACTTTACTTACATGTTCAGCATCTGTTTTAGTAAAGTATGTTTTACCATTTTTATCTGCTACAAAATAATAATATTTATGACTAGTTGGTTCTATTGCTGCTTCTATTGAACCTACGCTTGGATTACATATTGGACTAACTGGAAGCTTGCCAGCCATACAACTACTTCTAGTATTATAACTATTGCAACTAGAAAGCTCATTTGCTTTTAAATCTCTTGTCCAATTATCAATCTTTTCAGCATAATATGTTGTTACATCGCTTCCAAGACTCCATCCAGCATTTAATCTATTATAAAATACTCCAGCTACACCCTTTCTATCACTCGCCTTACCAGCTTCAAGCTCAATAATAGATGCAAGTGTCATCATTTCATGAATACTATATTTACTTTTTACTACTTCATCTTTATATTTTTCTAATTTTTTATCCATATTATTAAGCATAGTTCTAAATATATCATCTATATCAGCACTTTCATAAAATTCATAAGTATCAGGAAATAAATATCCTTCTAAAGAATAATATATATTTTTATTTTTAATATCATCCGTTAAGAACCAATAGTCTTTAATCAAACTATCTAAATATTCAGAACTATTTAATTTATCAGTTATTTCTTTTTCACTAATATTAAAATTTTCAGTTATCTTAGAAATAACATATCTCATATTTTTTCCTTCAACAAAAGTAACTGTTTTAGTCTTTCTTAAATCAACGCTACCTTTTTCTAAAGTATTTATAAGTTCTTCTACACTATATGATTTCTTAAGTACATAATCTCCATATTCTAAACTACCTGGATTATTTAATTTAATATATATTTTATATGCTAACTCTGATTTAATTAATTCATTATCTTTAAGCATCTTAGATATTGAACTATAAGTATCTCCTTCATTAACATATATATTAACTGTCTCATTATCTTTTCCACCTTTAATTAAATAGAAATAGCTTCCTACTAAAGCCCCACAAATAATCAAACATAAAAAAAATAAAAATATTATAAATTTTTTCACACTAAAAACCTTTTTCTTCATTATTTCCCACTTTCTAAAGAATCTAGTATTTTACTAATAAAATCAAATTCTTCTTTTGTTTCCACTGGTTTTAATTTTGTCATATTACCTTTAGGACTTAATACGTAAGTTGATGCATAACAAACCATTTCACCATCTTTATTAGTTTCATCATCTGTATAAATAACATAATTAACATTATTAGTTGTATCTTCTATATCAAGAAGTATTCTATATTCTTGTTTATTTCCAGATGAATCTTTTAATACTAGAGTATTATCTTTCATTATTTCTCCTATCTAAATAGCTTTGTAATATTATAGTCGCAGCTATTTTATCTATTACTTTTTTTCTATTTTTACGTTTCGTATTATTACTAATAAGCATACGTTCCGCTTCTACAGTAGATAATCTTTCATCCTGCATTATTACTTCCATATTAAATTTATTTAAAAGTATATCTCTAAATTCTAAAGTTATTTCACTTCTCTTAGATAAACTTCCATCTAAATTCTTAGGATTTCCAAGTACAAAAGCATCTACATTTCTACTTATAACTATATTATTAAGTTTATTTATTAACTCATCATAATCATTATATCTAATTACTTCTAAAGATGTAGCTATAAGTCCAGTTCTATCGCTTATCGCAATACCACATGTTTTACTACCCAAATCTAATCCCAAATATGTCATTTTTTATTTATAAAATTAATTAACATTAATTCTATTATATCCTCTCTTTTAAATTCAAGTATTCTATTTCTGCATTCCTTATAACTAGAGATATAACCAGGATCCCCACTAATTAAATAAGCAACTATTTGTTTAGTTGGATTATATCCTCTTTCAGTCAAATCATCACATATCTTAATTAAAGAACTTCTAGCGTTTTGATCAATAATAGTTTCAGTATCTACTAACGTAGTTTCACTTCCTACCATAAAACTCAACTCCTCACATATATTCTAACAAATTTTTATATTATTGCCAACATTTATATAGATATTATACGCAAAGAAACAACATTTTTCTAGGATTTAATAACTATAATTGTTATAATATTTATGGAGGCAAAATTATGATATATTACCCTAAAGTATATGGAACTTGTGCTGGTGCAAACAAAGCAATCGAAACAGCATATAAATTAAAAAAAGAAAATAAATATAAGAATATTTATATTTATAAAGAGATACTACATAACCCATACATAATAAATGAGTTATTAAAAGATAATATTAAATGTATTGATGATTTAACTATTCTTGGTGAGAACGATATATTAATTATTAGAGCTCATGGAGAACCAAAAGAAACTTATGACTATTTAGATAACCACAATATTGAATATTATGATGCAACTTGTACTAATGTTTTAAAAGTGCATAATATCGCAATTAATAAACAAAAAGACGGATATAAAATATTAATAGTTGGTAAAAAAACACATCCAGAAGTTATTGGTACAAATGGTTGGATTAATAACAATGGAATTATTATTGAAAATGAAGAAGATTATAAAGAGCTAAATAATAATGATAAATACTATATAGTTTGCCAAACTACTATAAGCCATAAAAAACTACAAAATTTATTAAATTATATGAATGAAAATAATATTAGTTATGAAATAGAAAACACTATTTGTAATGCTCAAAAACTAATTCAAACTTCAAGTGTTGCTCTAGCAGAACAAATGGATATTATGTTCGTAATTGGTGGCAAAGAAAGTTCTAATACTAAAGAACTATTCAATCTTTGCAATGAAGTTACTAAAACATACTATTTTTCTGACATAAAAGATTTCTTTAATTTTATAAAGAAAGAAAAATATAATTTAAATACTAAAATAGGCTTCACTGGTGGAGCATCCACTCCTAAAGAACAAATAAAAGAATATGCAAATCTATTAGAATTCTTTATTTATTACAAAACTAAACTAAAAGAATTTGAAACAGACTTAAAGAAAATAAACAAATCATTTATAGAAAAAGATAACCCTATCGTAATAGACGCAGTAAATAAATTTATTAATATGAATGGAGATGGAAAATTCTTAAGAGGCTGTCTAATTGACTTAGGATACAAACTAACTAAGAATGATGACTACGCTAAAACACTATCACTTGCTTATGAAACTTTTGAAACATCAATACTTATTCATGATGACATTATTGATAACGCACATTTAAGACGTAATAAAGAAACAATACATGAAACATATAAAGATGAATTTAAAAAATACAACGTAGAAAATGATAACACTAACGCTTCATTAGCACTATGTATTGGAGATCTAGGTTTCTTCTATACAAATGAAATGATAACTAAAAAGTATAAAAATGATAAGAATCTCGCTAAATTACTAAGCTATTATAATAATATTGTTATTAAAACTATCAAAGGTGAAATAATAGATGTTGCTCTTCCGTTTATAGAAAAGAATGATAGAAATCATATCCTTCATGAAGAAGATATAATGGAAATATATAGACTTAAAACATCATGGTATACAGTAGTTGGTCCATTTGTACTTGGTATGATCTTAGGTAATTCTAAAACAAAAGATATAGAAACTTTTGAAAAAGTATTAGAACCACTTGGTATAGCATTTCAAATAAAAGATGATATTTTAGGAATCTATAGTAGTAAAGAAATACTAGGTAAATCAGTTTATTCAGATATTGAAGAATTCAAACAAACTATACTTTATTCTTACATTAAGATTAATAGAAATGATTTACTTGATGAATTATTAAAGTATTATGGCAAGAGTATAACTGAAGAAGAATCTAAGAAAGTACAGGAGCTATTTGAAGAATCAGGCGCACTAGAATATGCTACTAATAAAATGAATGAAATGTTTAATGAAGTTTATACAAATATCAAATCAATGAATATAAAAGAATACACAAAGAATATACTTTTAGGATTAATATTATTCTTAAGATTAAGAGAAAAATAGTATCACATGATACTATTTTTTCTTGACAAAATAAGTTTAACCTAAAGCAACAACTTCTTTTCTAGAATCAGAGTTTTGAATAATCAAGTAGCAAACATATTTTGATAACTTATAGTCATCAATAATTCTTTCTCCACCTTTGTTCAATTTTATCATTTTGTCGGTTTGGACAAAATAATAAAGAACCTTATTTTTGCTACTATTGTATGATGTACCTGCTTTTTCTAAAGCTCCTAAGAGTTTTCTCCATTCTTTGTATTTATAATTTTATGAATTAACATTAATGACCAGAATAGCAGGATTTGAACCTACACAATCTAGTTTCCAAAACTTACACACTACCAAATATGCTATACCCAAATTTTATATATTTCTCATATCCACCTACTATTATAATTAGACATAAAAATCAAAGACACTTCTTTTTCACTCACAAAAAATTGATCAAAATATAAAAAAAGATATACCTCATTAAAAAGTATATCTTCGCATCATATTTTTAAAATTTAAACTTATTTTTTTCTATCGTTAACTGTTCCCTTAGAAATATTTCTATTGAAATATGATTCAAGAGCTTTATCAAATTCTTCTTCAGTAAAGTCAGGGAAACACTTATCAGTGAAATATAATTCAGCATAAGCAATACTATATAACATAAAATTACTTATTCTTAACTCTCCACTAGTTCTAATCATTAAATCAACTGGAGGTAAATCATTATATAAATAACTATAGAAATTTTCTGGAGTTACACTGTCTAAATCTAATTCTCCATCTTTATACATAGTAGCTAGCTTCTTAGCTGCATCTACTATTTCAAATTGACCACCATAATTTAAACAAACATTAAATATTCCACCTGTACAATTTAAAGTCTCTTTTTCAAGTGTTTTCATAGCACCATAAACTTCATCACTAAGTGGTTCCTTTCTTCCTGAAAAAACAACTCTAATATTATTTTCTAAAAAGAAATGCATATCACTCTTAAAAGCAGATACAAATAAATTCATCAAGTACCCTACTTCTTCTTGACTTCTTTTAAAATTTTCAGTTGAAAATGCAAAAACACTAAGTATCTTAACACCTTTACTTAATATATGAAGAGCAGTTTTTTTAAGAGTTTTATATCCTGCATAATGTCCTTCAGTTCTTTTTTTGCCTTGTCTTGTAGCCCATCTTCCATTTCCATCCATTATGATAGCCACATGATTTGGTATATCATTTTTCATAAATCTTCCTCTTTCTTGCAACTAACAACTATTATACTAAAAAATCTATTATTTTTATATATTTTTAACTCTTTTTACATATTTTAATGACTTTTAAGTGACAATTTAATACAATTATAGTATAATTAACAAGAAAAAAAGGTGGTGTTTATTATGTTAAAAAATATTGAAAACTTAATTGAAGAAAAAAAATATGCTGAAATCAAAAAAATCTTAAATGAAATGAATGATTATGACATAGCAGAGATATTTGAAGACTTACCGACCACTGAACAATTAAAAATATTTAGATTACTAACTAAAGACATTGCAGCAGATGTATTTTCATATATGGAAACTGATACTCAAAGTAAACTAATTACTCTACTTAGTGAAAAGGAAGCAGTTGATATTATCAATGATATGGCAAGTGATGATGCAGCCGACTTAATGGATGAAATACCTGCAAATGTAGTAAGCAGATTATTAAATAAGGTGGACCCTGAAGCAAGACGAGATATAAACCAACTTCTTAATTATCCAGATGATTCAGCAGGTAGTATAATGACTACAGAATATATGGATTTAAAAGAAGAAAATACTATAGAAGAAGCTATTAGAAAAATTAAAAGAGAATATGATGATAAAGAAACAATCGATATCTGTTTTGTAACCGATAAATCCAGAAAACTAATTGGAACAGTTAAACTAAAAGATCTAGTTTTAAACGATGAAGAAAAACTTATAAAAGACATTATGGATGATGATATAATGAGTGTTAATACTCTAATGGATCAAGAAGAAGTTGCATCCATAATACAAGATTATGACCTTACTTCAATACCAGTAGTAGATACTGAAAATAAATTAGTTGGTATTATTACAATTGATGATGTTATCGATATTATTGAAGAAGAAGCAACAGAAGACATCGAAAAAATGGCCGCAATTACTCCAACTGAGAAACCATATTTAAAACTAAATGTCTTAGAACTTTATAAAAGTAGAATTCCATGGTTATTACTTCTTATGATATCAGCAACATTTACAGGTAAAATAATACAACATTATGAAGCAGCTCTAGCTTCATACGTAGTCCTTACTTCATTCATACCTATGCTTATGGATACAGGTGGAAATGCTGGAGGACAATCTTCAGTAACAATAATCCGTGGACTTTCATTAAATGATATAGAATATAAAGATACATTAAAAGTTATATGGAAAGAAATAAGAGTTGCAGTTTTAGCTGGTCTAACACTAGCAGTAGCAAATTTTGCAAAACTACTTCTTATAGACAAAGTTACAACAAGTGTAGCTTTAGTAGTATGTTTAACACTAGTAGTAACAGTAATAATTGCTAAAATAATTGGATGTTCTCTACCAATACTAGCTAAAAAGGTAGGTTTTGACCCTGCAGTAATGGCAAGTCCATTCATAACAACAATAGTAGATGCTATATCTCTAATAGTTTATTTCCAAATAGCGACTCATCTTTTAGGATTATAAAAAGTACTTTCATAAAACGAAAGTACTTTTTCATTTATACTACGCAGCTAATGATCTAGCTATAGTTCTATAATATTGTTCACCAAGCTTACATCTACCTTGTTTAGTTCTTAATCTTTCTACTGCTTTTTCTTGCATTTTAAACTTTTTCAAATTAGCTTCCATTACAGCTAATTCAACATTATTTTTTATTTTTCTAGCACCGTTTACTATACCAACTTTATTTCTTAAAGCTTCAAGTTCAGTCTTAGTTTGATTAATATCATGTTCATAATTTTCTCTAGATTCTTTTAAAGATGCCTTCATATCACTATATACGCGATATCTATCAAAATCAGCAAAATATTTTTCCATTTCACGAGCTTTTCTTTTTGCATATTTAGCAGAACCTTTATTAACTATTTTCTTTTGAGTGGTTTGCATCTTACCTTGTTTATTTTGCAATCTTCTAATTTTAGCACAAACTCTATTTATACGTTTTTCATTTATACTCTTCTTAAATTTTGTTTTATAATCTTTAGAACGTAAACCCTCTAGTTTTTCATACTCACTAGATAACTTCGCACCATTTTTCTGTAAACCACGTCCACTAGCATTCATAACAATAGAATCTACAGGGTTTAACACATTAGAATCAAAACCTAAATTTTGCTCATCAATAGCTATATTAGCAATTACATTATCATATCCATCTTTTGCTTTTTTAAGTTCTAAAAGTATTTTATCTACTTCTTTTTTAGAATCATCTAAATATCCACTTTCACCCATACGATAAGATAAATTTTCATATCTATTTATAAGTCTTTGATATTTATTTGATAATACATCATGAGCATTACGCACCTCAATATCAACAGACTTCTTATGAACAGCCGGACTAAATTGCAATCTCTTAAGCTGCTCTAATGTTAAATCATAATCAAAATCATTAGCAGGAATACTAAGTGACTTACATACATGTAATAAAAATTGTAATCCTACATTACTAGGTAATCTACCAGTTCTTACAGCTTCCCTTATAGTCATACTTACTCACCTGACTCACTAAGTTCACTAACAACTCTATCTATTTCGTTATTAATATAATCTAATTCTTTTTGATCAGTAATAGTATCTAAAGAATATGATGTTTCAGTTTCATTTAATATTGATGAAAATATAGTATCTTCTTCATTATTAATTGTATAAATAATATATGTTTTATTAAATTCAAGAGAATCAACTATATCAAGTACATTTATTTCTACTACAGTACCATCTTCAATAGTCACTTTTAACTTATTATTAGCATCTTCCATAATTGCCTCCTAGTATATATAAATTTTAACATAATTTTTAGACTGTTACAATAAAAAAGACTACAATTTCTTTTTAAGAGTTATTGTAGCCATATCTCTAGAAGATACTTTATCTAAAGCTCCAAATACTGGACTAGTATGAGAAAATTTTCTATATCCTCTATTAACTATCATTTTAGCATTTAATACATCAAATTCTCCCCTACACTTATCAGTTTTACTAACTATGTAGTCAAATACATTTTTTCCATCGCTTACATCTATTCCAATATCTCTAAGTGCTCCTTGAATTATTTTTGGCATATAACCATCATGTTTATGTCCACATACAATTAAATCAAGTTCTTTTAATCTGTCTCTTAAAACAGTTAGTATCTCTTTTTTACATATAGTATCTGGAGAATGAGTAAGTAATATATTAAATTGTTTATCAGTAAATTCTAATAAACTTTGCATATAATCTTCTATAAAATATTGATTCCATTTACTTTCTCTAGATTTATAGTATGCTTCACTTCTAGGACAAAAACCACCTATTCTAATATTCCCAACATCAGCATATTCATCGCCCACTCTTTTGTCTAAAATATGTACTCCAGTTGTTCTATCAAGCATTTTTAAATATTGAATTGAATCACTAGTATCAAATTTTTTACCACTTTTTAATTCATGATTACCAAGACATACAAAAGTACTGGCTATAGAATCCAAACTACAAAATAAATATCTTAACATCCTATCATTTCTAGGAATATAAAAATCATCTGAATTATATGTTAAATCACCAGACACAACTATTATATCAGGATCAACCTTATAAACTTCATCAATTAATTTATCCCATAATTCAAAAGTAGCCCAATTATTATTATGAATATCAGCTAATGAAACTATAGTATAATCCCTATCTAATTTGTCACTATTAATTGTAAATTTTTCGTTATGTATCATTTTCCCCTCTAAACAGACAAGTATTATAACACAAATTTATATTTATTTCACCAATTATATTAAAAAGTACTATTTCTAGTACTAATTTTCACCTTCTTCAAGCATAGTTATTATAGATATTCCATATCCTAAAGTAACATTATCTACAAGTACATTCGTAACAGCACCTATTATTTTATCATTTTGTATTATAGGAGAACCACTCATTCCTTGAACTATACCACCTGTCTTACTAACAAGAGTTTTGTCTGTTATTTCAAAGCTAAATGCTTTCTGAGTATCTTTTTTATTATAATATTTATCTACTATATTTATATTATATTTTTCAATTTTATTGTCCTTAGTAACTGTCAGTATATAAGCACTACCTTTTTCTATATCACTAAATGATGATACTTCTTTAGTTTCTTTATTAGGTAGTTTATCATTATATATACCATATATACCCTTATTAGTATTCTTGTTTATTGTACCAAGAGCTCTCTCAAACACTATTTTAGCATTTTTACTACCAACTCTACCATTTCTACTTTTATCTATACTAGTAACTTTACTATAAAGAATATTTCCATTTCTAACATCAATTCTATTTCCTGTTTCACTCATAGTTACTTCATGACCTAAAGCTCCATATATTTTGCTTACTGGATCTATATAACTAAGAGTACCAAGTCCAACCAATGAATCTTTTACATAAAGACCTGTTTTATATACACCATCATCTATTTTTAAATTTAATGTACTATTTATTTTTCTATTATTTCTCTCTATCTCAACAGTCACTTTCATATTACTTAAATCACTATTGTCTACTTCTTTAGTAAGTTCATCTATAGTACTAACACTTTTACCATTAACACTTACTATTTTATCTCCTATTTTAAAGTTATTTTTAGCTATATATTCGCCATCTACTTTATAAAAACCTACTACTATGAGTCCATCAGTATTTATCTTTATCCCAATACTTTCTCCACCTGGAATAATGTATTTAGAATAAGCAAATGCACCTAATGGAAATAAAAAAATAATAAATAACGTGAATATAAATTTTTTCATTATTTCACCTCTTTATTATTATTAACTTTAATATTTTTATTATATACCCACTTATTTCTATGGAAATAATTACTAATTTCCTTCTACTTCAAACTTACTTTCAGTACCATTTTCATTAACTAACTTATTAATAGTTTCAGTAGCATTATTAAGTTTAGTTTCACAAAATTCTATTAATTTCATAGCTTCAGTATATTTAGTAATTGATTTATCTAAATCAAGTTCACCACTTTCAAGTTCATTAACTATTTTTTCTAGTTCTTTTATAGATTGTTCAAATGTTTTTTCTTTCATTTATTTACTCCTTTAACTGTTACATCTATATTACCATCACTAATTATAACATTCAAATCATCATTAATACTTATATCTTTAGTATTCTTTACTATCTTACCATTTTTATATATTATTGAGTATCCCTTATCAAGCACATTTTTAGGATTTAATAGTTCAAGTTTTATTTTTAATGTATCTAGTCTCTTACTATTATTTTCAATAACTCTTTTAATACTTGAGTTCACGTCTTCACTAAGGCTTTCTAATTTTTCAAGTTTATTTTCATAAAGTACTCTAGGATTATTAAGTATATAATTGCTCTTATATTTATCAATCAGTTTAAAACTATTATCTAGTTTTATCTTAATACTTCCATTTAACCTATCATATAACATATCTAACTTTTGCTCTTTTATATCATATAGTCTCATTGGATTATTAAGTATATAATTGCTTTTATATTTTTTAATTAATTCATTATATGAATATAATCTATTTTGTATAGCGTTATTTACTCTCTCACGAGTGCTTTTTAGATATTTAATTATATCTTCTTTATCACTAGTTGCCATTATAGCAGCTCCAGTAGGTGTTGGAGCCCTTAAGTCGGCGACAAAGTCACTAATTGTAAAATCGATTTCATGGCCAACACCACTTATAATTGGTATTTCAGACTTATATATTGCTCTTGCTACTATTTCTTCATTAAAAGCCCATAAATCCTCTATAGATCCACCACCACGACCAAGAATAATTGTATCTAATGGATAAGTATTAGCAAGTTCTATCATACGTACTATATTTTTACCAGCATTATCTCCTTGTACTAAAGTTGGAAATACATATATTTCTACCAAAGGATATCTTTTATTAATAGTAGATATTATATCTCTAATAGCAGCACCAGTAGGTGCAGTAATAACACCAATCTTACGAGGAAGTCTATTAATTTTCTTCTTGTGTTCAGGATTAAACAAACCTTCACTTGATAACTTCTTCTTTAGTTCTTCAAATAATTGATATAAGTTACCAAGACCATCCTCATTCATCTCATCTACGTATATTTGATAACTACCAGTAGCCTCATACACACTAACTTTACCATGTACTAAAACAGAATCCCCATCCTTAGGAGTAAAATTAAGATATCTACTATAGTTAAACATAACAGCATTTATTTTACTATTTTCATCTTTAAGTGAAAAATATAAATGTCCCCTACTATGAAACTTAATATTACTTATTTCACCCTTAATATATACACTACGAAGACTCTCATTATTATCAATCGTAAACTTAATAATTCTATTAATATCACTAATAGAAATATATTCTTTATTCATTTATTTCCTCATTATCACGAACTTTATCTAAAACAGCATTTATTAACTTAACTACTTTATCATCACTATACTTTTTAGCAAGTTCAACTGCTTCATTAATAACTACTACTTTAGGAGTATCATAATACATCATTTCATATGTAGAAAGTCTTAAAATAGCTCTATCAGTCTTACCAAGTCTATCTAAATCCCAATTATCTAAATATTTAGTAATTGTTTCATCTATCTTTTCTTGATTTTCTAAAACTCCATTTACTATATCTTTAACATATTTATTATCCATCTCTAAATTTTCATGAAAAACATCTTCTAAATTATATTCAATGTTTTCTTTTTTATAAAAATCTATTTGATATAAGATAATCATTATCTTTTCTCTAGCTTCAGTTCTTGTTAATTTCATAAGTTCCTCCAAAAAAATCTATTAAGATTATACCATTATTTCAAATAAAAAGATATTATTTTTAATATCTTTTCTATTATTTATATATTTTTATAATTATTTAGTAACTATTACTTCACCTTTTACATTTTCTACTCATTCAACTATTATTAAAAATAAATAAAAAATTCACTAATATTAGTGAATTAATTTTCTTTACGAAACTTACTCATAAATTTTCTTACTAAACTTGATTCTTCTTTAATTTCTTTTTTTCTAAGTGATGCTTTTTCACATAAATTACTATTAACTAATAAATCATTTAATATTCCTAAATATTCTCTTCCTAATTTTTTAGTTTTAATTCCTCTAAAAAAATCAGCAATTTCTTTTGGAGCAGCAGAAGTAAAAGCGCCAGGAAGAACTTCTATTCCAAGTGGTTCTGTAATAAATAATTTATTATTTACCATAACAACTTTTATTCTCTTACCAGTTGTAACTTCTGTAAGCATTCCATCTGCATCTTGCCTAAAAAACACATGATTGAGTGGAATTTCACTTCTTTCATCAAAATCTCTTTTAACGAATACTTTCTTTCCATCTCTAACATCACTTTGCCAAAAATTACATTTATCAAGTTCAAGTTTAAAATATCTTTTCATTTCCGCACCTCCTAAACTTCGTCTATTGTAATATATATTCAATCAAAAGTCAAAAAAAAACTAATTTATTTCTAAATTAGTCTAATAACCTATTCTATCTAAATTTTGAACATCTTCATTTATTAAAGACACAATTATAGAATCATTAGGTATATTCTTTTTTATAGTTTCAACACTTTCATAAAACATATTACTTTTATATTTAAGTATATCTTTTATATTATTAATTCCAATACTTTTTAAATAATTTAATATTTCTATAACTTTTAATTCATTAACATAATAATTATTAATATCATCATTATCAATAAATTCTTCAATATCGCTAATATCATCATCTATCAAACCATATTCTTTAAAGTAATCCATGAGACATTTCTCCTTCTTTAGTATATCCTACACTACTAGATATCTTTTCTAGTGAAACTTTTGGTAAGAACATACCTTTAGTAATTGCATACATTATTTCTTCACTATTTATTGGTGCCCCTGCATTTTTTAAAATAGAACATATTCTAAGTACTTTCATTCTAGATACTAAAATACCATCTATATTATATAAATATTCATTATCACGTACTCTAAATTGTCTTTCTAAATCAAATATAGCTTTTTCATGAAATACACTTTCATCATAAGTTATAGCGTCACTTTCACTAATTATTTTATCGTATTCACCTTTATTAGGAATTTCTGCTTCCACAAAATGAGTATCAACAAATGATTCAAAATTTCCTTCTTTTTTACTAAATTTAGGAACAACATTTTTCTTTAACATACCACTTCTAATATCAGAAAATATTAAATTATAATATTCTGAAGGAGTATATAAACTTCTTAAATATGAATAATATGTAATAGTTTTATCATCAGTTTTAGTAATAGCTGATGGATAACGATTAGCATATCTTCCATGCATCATTCTAGCTACACCATTGCAATTAAATAATCCCACTTCAGTTAATTTATCCATCTTTTCATCTATGCATGATCCATATAAAGGAGATATATTTTCTAAATGTTTCTCATCTTGATATAAGCCATATGCTTTACACAATTCATAATTTTGAACTAATTTATAATGAGGAGTAGAAAGCAATTTACCAATATTCTCTTTGCTTTCTAAATCTATATTAAATCCTTTTTCTCTTAAAAATTCTTCATTACGTTCAATATCTTCTAAAGAAATCTTGCGAGCCGCATAATACAATGAACGAGGATTTTCTTTTGGACCAGGTCCACCATACCTAGGCTTCTTAGATTCTTGTCTTAATGTGTTATTAACCCACACACCAGGAGTTTGAAAATAAAAATCACACAATTTATGTTCTTTTTCTAATTTTTTATATGTCTCCCTAACACTCTCAACACTACCAGCTAAACATATTGATAAAATAGTACCAATATCAAATCTTTTAAGTATTTTATTTTCTTTCATAAAACTTAAAATACTATTCATATTTTGAAGTTCACTTCTAGCCTCTAATTCTTTCTTATTTTTACTAATGAAAGCTAATTCTTTAGGATCATCAATTCCATAAGAAAAGAACAAATCTTTTATATCTTCTATGCTAACTTTGCTACCTTGTTTTGGAGTATTACTTATTCTATCAGAATTATATTTGATAAATTTAACTATAGCTTGTTTCTTAACATCATTAGGTATATTTTTATCTTCTATAATACTATAAAATGCTTGAAAATCATTTTCATCTAACACTTCTTCATTTAAAGGATCACTTATTTTTTCACTAAGTATTTCTAAACCAATAATTGTATCACCATAATTAGAATTTATTTCTCTACTCTTAGTAACCAAATTATCTTTAGCTTTAATCTTTTGATCAAGATCCTTAACCATCTGCATTAAATTACCTATAAACACTCTTATAAAATCAATTTGTGTTTCGGTAAGAGATGTATCAAGTCCAGCCTCAATAGCCTCATATACTAATTTAATAATTTTAAAATTCTCATTAATTTCTTTTTCATTAAAAGCAAGTCCATTATATTTAATCAAATATTTCGTAAGTGTTTCTGTATCTTGATGTATAATATTTTCCCATCCTTCTGACATTAGATTTATAAAATCTTCACATTTCTCACGAACATTCTCTAGTTCATCTTTTTCTTTTGAAGCATTTGAGGAATCACTTTGTATTCTATCAATTTCACTATATAGATTCTTAAGTTTTAAATTAATTAATTCTTCTAAGGACATAACACACCTACCATTCTACCAATGTATTATATACTTTTAAATATATAAGTAAATCATTGTTCTTTTTATCAAATATCTTTACTAATTTTTTAGTAGTCATATCACATTCAAAAGCAAGCATATCTAGATCAACCTTCTTTTGATATATAAGTCTTAAACAATCATTTCTAATAGAATAGAAAAAATCATCTGTATTTTCTATTTTCATAATGTCACCTCTACACTTTCAGTTGATATATTATATTTAGCTTCTATATCTTTTCTAAGTTCATCTTGTGAAGTATAAATATTTTCTAAATCATTATCATTCACATGCATAAACTCAGTTATCATAGCTTGATTTTTACTAGCTCTATCAATAGCTCTATCATGAGCATCACTTATATGACTTAAATCTATTACTAAATTATATCCATTTGACAATTCAATATATGAACACGCAGTTTTTGAAACATTGTTCATTAAAACAGAAAATTCACATCCAGGGCCTATTTTATATTCTTTTCTCCATAAACCTCTTTTACACTTATCAAATAAAGACTCAACTTCCCCACGTCTAAATTTATCAAAATCAACTACACACTTGCCTCTAGAATCTATCAAAAATATTAACTTTCTAGTACTAGCATTTTCTTCCTGCTCTTTTTGAGATTCCTCTTCTTTTCTCTTATCTTTTTCATTAACAATATTGCTAAGATTAACAAATTGTTTAATAGCATGTTCTAAATCATTAACACATAGCTCTAAAAATTCATAATCACTCTTAGGAAGCATATCATCTACACTTTTAGATATCAACTCATCTATATTTTGTTTTTCTCTAAATATAGTTAAATAAAATGTCATCAATAATTCATTAGAATAATTCTCTACTTCTTCAAAAGATAATTGATTAGAATTATACATTACACTTATAGCTGTAGAATACTTTATTTGGCTTTGACTCTTATTTTTAACCAAATATTCATACTTTTTCCTTATTTCAGCAACCTTTGGTAACATCAAAGTACATCTTTCTAATAATGATTCTATAGAAATCATTTCTTCAGAATTTTCTTTATCGCCTATTATGGCTTTATCCATATTTTCTTCTTTAGTTTTAGATTTTTCTTCTTCTATCTTTTCTTCTATTTTCTTTTCAGGTATTCCTTCAAAACAAACTTTAGATAAAACATCTATTTGCTCTTTATCACTTAAACCACTTCTATCTAAAACACTTACCAAGTAATCTATATCTAAATTTATTCCATTTAATAAACTAACATAATGATCCAATTCTTCTTTAATTAATGATACATTTAAAGAAGAATTAGTACTCTCAGTAAAACTCTTAATTTCGTTTATGTCCATTATTGATTTTAAAGCAATATCAATTTGAGGAGCGTTTTTAGCACCTCTAGACATAAAGAAATCTATTACATTAAAATATTTACTAATTTCAGGATTTAATGACACTAAAAACTTTCTAGATTTTAACACAGTTTCTAATGTAGGATTAGTTTTTAATTCACTTATTGCCTCATAATAGGTATGTTTTTTATTATATTCATCTAATTCTGCTGATAATACATCTATATGTTCTTTCAAGTAATTCATAAATTTTTCATAAGATGACTTTACTTTTTCATTAGTGTACATGTATATCGCCACACTTTCTATTATCAAGACAATTATAACAAAAAAACTTACTAAATACTAGTAAGTTCAGTTTCTTTTTCTTTAAATTTTTCATCAACTATTTTGTTGAATTTATCTATCATTTCTTGAACTATATCAAGACACATATCTCTTTCATCTTCTCTTAGTTCTTCATTCTTTTTGATTTTATTATTTTCATCTTGTCTAATATTTCTAAGAGCTACTTTTGCTTCTTCAGCCATTACTGATGCTTGTTTAACATAATTACGTCTAGTTTCACCAGTAAGTTCTGGAACTGTAAGCATAATTACTTCTCCATTATTAGTAGGAGCAATTCCTAAATTAGCTTCATAAATTGCTTTTTCTATATTTTTTAAAGATGATTTATCAAATGGTTTAATTGAAAGTACACGAGCTTCAGGAATAGATACTGTCGCAAGTGATTGAATTGGTGTTGGAACTCCATAATAGTCTACCATAATACCATGTAATATATTTGGATTTGCTCTACCAGCTCTAATAGTAGTAAATCTACTTTCAAGAGATTCAATAACCTTATTCATCTTATTTTTAATTTCATTTTCGTCTATCATTTTTCCTCCATCGATATAATTAATTATATAATATTTACTATTTATTATCAATATAAAAGCGTAGATTAAATCTATGCTTTAAAATTTAATTCGTGTACAAACCTCATTTTATCATCAATAATCTTATCTCTTTGTTCACTAACATCTTCTGGTACACTAGGAACATATCTAAGACCTCTATTAATATATAAGGTTGACTCAAAAACTCTACAAAATCTTGCAAACATTTCTTCATCTTTAGTACCTATAACATTAACAAGATCTATAAAATTATCATCAAATTCATGTTCAAAAATTATACTAGATAAATATTCAAGTGTCTTCTTATCTTTCTTTAAAGATACAATATCCTTATTAGCTTCTTTAATTACTCTATCAATTACATCATATTGGCTTCTGTAATTAGAATTAAAAACACCTGATATTTTCATTCTAGTCAAAGATGCTTTAGCTTTAATAATACCATTTAAAGCCATTTTATTTTTCTTTTTAGACTCTTCTAATAACATAGAAGATACACCATAATCCATATTATTCCTCCCTTAATCCAAGAGATAATCTAAGTGTTAAAATATTTTTATTTATCTCTTTTGTTCTATCTTTAACATCACTATTTGACACATAAGTAATACCATTTCCCCTACACTCAGCCATAGTATGTTCATAGTTATAATTTTCTACCATAGATACTCTTTTATCATCTAGTAATTGAAGTAAAAGATTTAATCTTGAATTACATTGTAATGTTTCCACACTAGCAAGTCTAATAATAGCCTTTTTTATTTCATTAAGTGTTTTCTTATCTTTTCTAAGTTCTATTATATCAGTATTAATAATAGAAAGGAGTCTAATATATTCTTCTTTTGGAAAATCAGAATCTCTTATTGATAATATAAAACTAAATTTTTTAACTAATTCAAATGCTATTTTATTAGCATACAAGTCTTTTAATGTTGCTTTATTTTTTCTTTTTTGATTATCAACTTCACGAAGCATGTTTGACATAATAGATACTTTAGTATCAGTAAGTGCCTTAGCTTCATCCACTGCATCATCAACAGTAATTTCTTCATCACTCATCCATGACTTAATAGTACTTTCTATTATATGTTGTCTATCTATTTCGTCCATAATTATTCCTCACTCTTCTTCTTTATTTTATCAAGTATAATTAGTGCCTCAATCGGAGTAACTTCAAGAGGATTTATTGTTTTGATGTAATCTCTTAGTTCATCACTCTTAGTATCTAAATCAAGTTGAAATTGAGTAACTTTTTTACGAGGTCTATTATCATTCTTTTCATACTCTTCAAGTAACTCTTGTGCTTTATCAATTACTGTTATTGGTAAATTAGCTAGTTTAGCTACATTTATACCATAACTCTTATCTACAGGTCCATCCATTACTTTATGAAGGAATGTAATATCTCCATCAGTTTCATCTATTGATACATGCACATTATGTATACCAGGTAACTTATTTTCCATATCAGTAAGCTCATGATAATGAGTTGAAAATAATGTCTTACACTTAACTTTAGTAGCAATGTAGTCTATTATAGCACCAGCTAAACTCATGCCATCATATGTACTAGTACCACGACCTAACTCATCAAATAATATTAAACTCTTACTTGTAGCGTTTAATAAAGCATAAGCACTTTCTTTCATCTCAACCATGAAAGTACTCTCTCCACCTACTAAATCATCACTAGCACCAATACGAGTAAATATCTTATCAAATATAGGCAAATTACACTTACTAGCTGGTACATATGATCCTATTTGATTAAGTATAGCTATAATACCAAATTCCCTCATATAAGTACTTTTACCACTCATATTAGGTCCAGTTATTATAAGTATATTAGTATTACTATCAAGTATAACATCGTTATCAATATATTCACCATCTATAACACTTTCAACAACCGGATGACGTCCACCAATTATCTCAACAATACCTTCATCATTAATAGTTGGTTTTACAAAGTTAGATTCTTCTGCTACTGTCGCAAAAGACTGCATAACATCATAATATGCTATATAGTTAGATACTCTTTGAAGACTACTAATATATTTCTTAACTTCCTCTTTTATACTACAAAATACATCATACTCTAAACTATTAATTCTCTCTTCAGCATTAAGAATTAAATTTTCTTTTTCTTTTAATAGTGGTGTTATATACCTTTCACAATTAGATATAGTTTGTTTTCTATCGTATTGAAACTCAGGTTTTACTTGACTAACTTGTCCTTTAGGCACCTCAATATAATAACCAAATACTTTATTAAACCCAATTTTAAGACCTTTTATACCAGTTCTTTCTTTCTCTTCCATCTCAAACTTAGATATAAAGTCTTTACCACCACTCTTAATCGCACGTAGTTCATCTATCTCACTATTAAATCTATCTTTAATAATATTTCCCTCTTTAATAGTAAGTGGTACATCTTCTTTAATAGAGTTTTCAAGTAAATTATATAAGTCATCAAAAGTTTCAAGTAAAGGTTCACCTAAAGACTTAAGAATATTATTTATATCAGGTATTACTTTAATACTAGTTTTTAACTGTAACAAATCACGAGCATTCAAGTTAGAACATACTACTTTACCAGTAAGTCTCTCTAAATCATATATTTCATACAAGAATGATTTTAACTCACTCTTAAGCAAGAATTCATTTATTAATTTTTCTGTTAAATTTTGTCTTCTTAAGATCTCATCTTTATTAATACTAGGACTTATCAAATAACTTTTTAGTAGTCTACTACCCATCGCAGTTTTAGTTTTATCCATAAATCCAAGTAAACTGTTTTGTCTATCTTTATTTCTTATAGTTTCAACTAACTCTAAGTTCTTAATACATTCTTTATCTAGTTCTAAGAATAAACCACTATCTATTACTTCAACTTCTTGTATATGACTTAAATCTTGTTTTAAAGAATTTGTTAAATAATTTAAAAGTAATGATGTGTTATTTATTAATTTAGAATCACTTACTCTACCAAAAATATCTTTCTTATATAAACTTTCATCATTATAATAAGATATAAATATATTATAATTAGTTTTAAGTCTATGTATTAAGTCTACATCAAAGTTATCATGAACAACTATTTCTTTTATATTTAAGTTTACTATATGACTTATTATCTTTTCTCTATTTTTTTCTACAAATGTAGTATATACTTTACCACTTAGTAAATCAGCATAACTAAGTGCATATATATAATTGTAATCAGTAACACTAGCTATATAATTAAAATCTTTTTCATTTACTATTTCAGTACTAGTTAATGTACCTGCACTTACTATTTGTATTACTTCTCTTTTAACTATTCCTTTCGCAGTTTTAGGATCTTCCATTTGTTCACATATTGCTACTTTATATCCTTTTTCAATTAGTTTTTCTAAGTATACATTTAAAGCATGATGAGGCACACCACACATTGGAACCCTTTCACTAAGTCCACATTGTTTACCAGTTAAAGTAAGTTCTAACTCATGACTCGCAGTTATTGCATCATCAAAAAACATTTCATAGAAGTCTCCCAATCTATAAAATAAAATTATACCTTCATATTCACTTTTAGTTTTAAGGTATTCCCTCATCATAGGGCTTACATCTTCAAGTTTTACATCTTTTCTTTCCATACAATTTATTATAATACATTTACACAAAAACGCAAACAAAATTGACATTTAATTACTTAAAATGTATTATTAGTTTAAGGAGACATTATGAATAAAAGAGCAAAAGAAGTTACTTCAATTCTTCTAGCAGCATCTATGATATTTAGTAGTGGTACTAAACAAAAACAAGTAGCCACCCTACCTCCAGAACAAGTAAAAATAGAAGAAGCAAAAGAAGTTAAAAAACTTAAAAAGAAATAAAAAAGTATATACCCATAAAAGTATATACTTTTTATTTTCTATCCTATTCTAAATGCAGGTGATACACCTGAAGTATCATTAGCAATACCAGCGTTACCCCAGCCACCAGTAGGAAGTACAAAGAAATAACTTTGATTATTATTAGAATATGCTGTTCTAAACCACCAATCATTGTTAGTATTACCATATTTCTTTATAGCACCTGATGAATTATCATCAGTAACACCTAACTCTTTATAATAATCTAATTGTCTTGTTAATGAACTAGCTGTATCATAACTATAATTCCAACCAGTATAAACTTCACCTGGAGCTAATAAATACAATTTACCAGTATTAGTAAAGTTAGCACTATCAGCATATCCTCTACCAGACACTACAGTTGTATCTATAATTCCATCTTTCATATCTGCAGGCATTGCATTATATATTTCATTACTTAAGTAAGTATGAATTAAACTTGCAGGATATCCATTTTTATTAGAAGATGAGCTATACATACTCTTAATACTAATAATATCAGTAAATTCTAATACAAAACCACATGCAGTTTGTGAAAATCCACTAGTAGAACATTCACTAGGTGTAGATTTATTAGCAATTCTAATTACATGTTTTCCATAAGAACCTAAATCTATCTCCTTAGTATCTCCAACTTTATAGTTTCTATCTTTTCCATTTCTAACTGCATCTAATATAATTTCCCAATCATCATCTTTAAATGATTTAGGTTTTTTACCACCACATTCATAATCATTTAAATTACCTTCTTCTAAGTCTTCAATTTTTAAATCTTCAACTTTTTGATCTCCTTCTAAAGTAGCTATCCACTCACCATTAGAAACTTTCATACTAGTTACATTTCCTTTATTATCTAAAATAATACAATATTGTAACTTTTTACCAGTCATATTTAATTTAGAATCATCTTCTGAATTAATAACTTTTACTGGTTTACCATTAATAGACGATGATACAAATTTCTTTCCAGCTTCTGAAAATACTTTCTTAGCCTCTGTTACAAACGTTTCCTTTCTAGCTTGATTAAACATATTAATTACATTTGGTAACGCTAAAACTACCAAAATTGCAAGTATTGCTATTACCGCTAATAGCTCTACTAACGTAAAACCTTTTTTACTTTTCACTTTACTCACCCCTATTATCAATAATTATACTAAAACTTAGTATAAAATAAAAGCTTTTTTAACTAAATTAAAAAGATAACTTTTGTTATCTTTTATTATTAAATAATTCATTACTATCTAAAACTATTGTTACAGGTCCATCATTATATATTTCTACCTTCATATCTGCTCCAAATATTCCAGTTTCTACATGTAATATTTCACTTAATTTTTGATTGAAAATATCATATAACTTAGATGCCTCTTCTGGATTCATAGCATTCACAAAACTAGGTCTATTTCCTTTTTTTGTATCAGCATATAAAGTAAATTGACTAATACTAAGAATACTTCCATTAGTATCAAGTATACTAAGATTCATTTTCTCATTTTCATCTTCAAATACTCTTAAGTTAACTATTTTTTTAATCATTTTATCTACTATTTCAGGATTATCTCCATCAGTAAAACCAACTAATGCAACATATCCTTTGTCAATCTTACCATTCACTTTTCCATCTATAGTAACTTTACTTGCTTTACTTCTCTGTAATATTACTCTCATATAAATACCCTTTCTACTTTAACAACACTATTTATTGCTTTAACTTCATCAATAAATAAATGTAAATCATTTATATTTTTAACTCTACAACTTATATCATAGAATAACTCTTTATTTCTATTTATTAGATTTATTGAATCAACTATTATAGAGTCTTTAGTAGAAAGTGTAATTATTTTAAGTAGAATATCTGATACATCATCAATATATACTTTTAATTTAGCAGTATATCTATTATCAGTACTATCTTCCCATTCAGCATCTATTATTCTTTCACTATTTAAATCTATATTAGGACAATTTTTAGAATGTATTTTAACCCCATAACCACGAGTAATATAACCTACTATATCTTCACCATAAACTGGATTACAACAAGTAGCTAAGCTACATAAAATATCGTTAGATCCAGCTATCAATATTCCATTTCCGCTCTTATTATCCTTCTTATTTAAAGTTAAAACTTTTTTCTTAGGTTCATGTACTTCAAGACGACTAAGTATTGAAGATGGTAAATATTTAAGTGTAGCTATTGAAAAATATATATCATCTAAATCCTTAGTACCAAGACTATTATTTAGTTTTTCAACATTCTCATCAGTTATTATATCATTAATATCAACGTTCTTTTTCTTGCACTCATTTGATAACATCTCATGACCAAGAGCTATATATTTTTCTCTTTCTTTTTTATAGAAATATGATTTTATTCTTGATTTAGCTGCTTCAGTTTTAACTATCTTTAACCATCCTTTAGATGGAGCATGGCCTTTTTGAGTAATAAGTTCTACCATATCACCATCTTTAAGTTCATGATCTAATTTTACCATTTTTGAGTTTACTAAAACGCCTGTTGTGGTATTACCTACTTCACTATGTATTTTATATGCAAAATCTATTGGTGTAGCACCAGCAGGTAACTCAATTATATCTCCTTTAGGAGTATATACATATATTTCATTTCTTTTAAGTTCTTCTTTTATATTACCGAAAAACTCCATATTTTGTTCTATATCATTTACTTCTACAAGTACACGGAATTGTTCTAGAATATGATCTAAATTATTTTTAACACTTCCATCTATCTTTTCTTTATAACTCCAGTGAGAAGCAACACCCTTCTCAGCTATTTCATCCATTTCATGAGTACGTACTTGTACTTCATAAATTCTCTTATCTTCTCCATAAACTGTAGTATGTAAACTTTGATATAGATTTGGTTTTGGATTTGCTATATAATCTTTAAATCTATTTGGTACTGGTTGATATTTACTTTGTACAAGACCTATTACTCTATAACAATCTTCTACTGTATCTACTAAAACTCTAAGTCCTAATAAATCATATATATCTTCCCATCTCTTACCATTTTTAAGTTTATTATATATACCACGAACACTCTTAACACGACTAAGTATTTCATACTTTATATTGTGGTGATCAAGTATTTGCATTATTTCATACTTCATCTTAGCAAGACTTTTTTCAAGTTCTACTTTATCAGCATTTATTCTATCAAGTACTTTATTATATTGTTCTGTCTCACTATATTGAAGACACAAGTCTTCCATTTCACTCTTCATCTTTTTCATACCAAGTCTATGAGCTATTGGTATATATATATTTTGTGTTTCATCTATTATATATTTTTGATGTTCTTTATCATGAACTTTTAATGTTCTAAGATTATGAAGTCTATCAGCAAATTTAATAAATAGTGTTGCAGGATTTTCAGAAAGTCCAACTATTATTCTTCTATATTTTTCTGGATTATTAACCTTAAATGTTTGCTTAAGGTTACTTATCTTAGTAATAGAATTTACTATATTAGCGCTTTCTGTTCCAAACATTTCTTCTACTTCTTCATAAGTCATTTTACCTAGTGTTATTGCTTCATGTATTAATGCACAAGCAATAGTTACTGGATCCATCTTTAAATCTGCTAATATATAAGCAACATTTATTGGATGGTATATATAGTCTTCACCAGTTTCTCTTTTCATTCCAGCATATACTATCTTAGCTTGTTCATAATACTTATTAATAAACTCAATATACTCAGGAGCCATATAAGTCTTTAAAACATCAACTAAATCTTCATAACTATAATTTTTTATGGTATCCACTTCCCTCTTAACTATTAATACCTTTTATTTTTAATTCTTCTACTTCATCATCATCTTCATCAGGTCTATTTTGACTTCTTCTTTCAAGTGCCATCCATACCCTAGGACCTATTAATAATGATGATATACTACCAGCTACAAGTCCAATTAATATTGATACATTAAATGTATAAATATCATTAAGTCCTACACATAGTAATATAACTACTGCAGCTATTGTAGTAATACTTGTCCATACATTTCTAGACATAGTTTCATTAGAAGAACTATTAATAAGTTTATTCATTTCTTCATCTGTAAGTATCTTTTTATTTCTATATAATTTTTTTCTATTTTCTCTTATTCTATCAAATACTACTATAGTATCATTTATAGAATAACCTATTATTGTAAGTAATGATGCTACTATTATAAAATCTACTGGAATATTGAATATAACAAACATAGAAAGTATTATTAACACATCATGACATAGCATAAGAATTCCACTTACTGCATAATTGAAATTAAAACGTATTGCTATATATATGATTATTGCTATTAAAGAATATATTAATGATTTAATAGCATTCTTAGTTAAATTATTAGTAACAAGAGTACTAATTTCACTCATAGATGTTTCTATTCCCATATCCTTTAATTCATTTTTAACTTTAGTAGTATCTTCATCACTAAGAATATCATTTAATTTAATATATCCTTCAGTCTTACCACCAACATAATAGTCATATCCTCTAACATCATAATCTTTTAACATAGTAGTTAATTTATCAAAATCAATATCTTCACTTGAAGATAAATTTATATTAGTTCCACCAGTAAAATCTACTCCAAAGTTAAATCCACGTACTAATGCAAATGCAATTCCTATCGCAATTATTGCAATTGCTGCCATAATTGGTTTCTTAGCAAATTTAACATAATCAAAGTTATGTACATCTTTTATTTTACCAACGAATAATTTTTCTTTTCCTATAAATGCTTTACTCTTAACAAACATTCCTTGTATTACACGATATAAAATTACTGTAGTAAATACAGTTACAAATATAGTAATTATTAACATAGTAGCAAATCCTTTAACACTACTTTCACCAAATAAGTAAAGAACTATACCAGCTATTAATGTAGTAATATTAGCATCTATTATAGCAACTAAACTACTCTTATTTGCTTCATTATAAGCAGCAACTAATTTATTACCTTTTCTAAGTTCATCTTTAATTCTGTCATTAGATATTATTATTGAATCTACTGCCATACCTATACCAAGTACTAAAGCAGCTATTCCAGTTAATGTAAGTACTCCACCTACTGCATTAAATATTAAGAATACTAGTACTGAATATAGAAGCAAACAAATACTACCTATTACTCCACTAAATCTATATTTAAATATAAGTATTAATGACACTACTACAAATGTAATAACGCCAGCTATGCCAGTCTTAGTAATAGTTTCACTACCAAATGATGGTGAAACACTCTTAGGTGTAGCTTCTTCTGTTAATTTAGTTGGAAGACTACCACTATTAATTAAGTCAACTAATGCTTGTGCTTCTTCTTTAGTAAAGTTTCCTTCTATTACAACTTCACTACTACTAAGTCCTTCACTAACACTAGCAGCACTAATACATTTCATATTTCCATCTTTACCACAATTATCTTTTGAATCATTATATGAATCAGTTCCTTCAGTAAAGTCAAGCCATGTAATCATCAAATTCTCACCATTACTTCTCTTAGATAAAGAATTTGTTACATCATAAAACTTAGCTGTATCTTTAATATCTAATTTAACCTGATATTGAAAAGTCTTACTATTTTGGCTTAAAGAAGCACCATTGTGTCCAAGAATTTCACTTGTCATAAGTAAGTTATCATTTACATCTCTAAATGAAAGTACTGCAGTAGTACTAATTCTTTGTCTTGCTTCTTCCTCACTAGATACACCAGGAAGTTGTATTCTAATTAAGTTATCACCTTCAAAACTTATAACAGGCTCACTTACTCCTAAACTATCAATTCTATCAACTATAGCTTTATAAGTCTTATCTAAATCATCTTGAGTTAACTCATCATCTTTATTAAGTGGTTCAATATTATAAAGTATTTCAAATCCACCTTGTAAATCTATTCCATAATGAATAGACTTAAGTGTTGGTTTTATAAGTAATAAACAACCAACAACAAACACTACCAATATACTAATTGGTTTAATTATTTTCTTCATTAAAGCATCTCCTCATCAACATTATCATCTCTTGTTTTTAATTTTTTCATCTTATCCATAACATAATCATTAAGCTTATAGTTATCAGCATATAATATATCACTTATAAGATCATGAAGTTGTAAATCTCTTTTAGTCTTCCATGTACTATTAACTAAATAATTCCATACATCTTTTTCTGTTATATATTTAAAGCCTAAATTTCTTAGTTCTTTAACTTTAGAATATAACGCTGGAAGTACTCTATCATATAATTCTTTAGCACTTTTAAATTCTATAGGATTATTCATAAACTTCACCACCATAATTATACAATAATCGCTAAAAAAAAGAAACTAAAATAGTTTCTCATTTATATTATTTAAATTAAATAGACTAGAATTCTAGTCTATTTAACATTTGCTATTTTATTAGTAAGTAAAGTTTTAGCTTCAGTAGCAGAATTAACAGTTAATACATTACTATTAGTTAGTCCTAATCCTGATACACTATAATTATTATTTTCACTTATTTCAGCAATATGATTTAATGCTTTAAAATAAGTAGTATATTCTATATTATATTCTTCTCTATTACTTGCATCAGCACCAAGAGATTTATCAGCAATTTCAAGCATTGTATTTAGAATATTTTTAACAACACCAGCAACACAACTTGTATTAGTACATTCCACAAAACTAACTATTTTTTCAGTATTACTTATATTAGCATTTATACTAACTAAATTTAAATTCATTTTTCTTTGATAATCACTAATTATCTTTGTTGCAGTAGCATTTGCCATTGAACAACTAATACTATTTAAATTAGCATCACTTACATCATATAATAAATAATCTTTATAGAAATCTTTGTTTTTTAATATTTCAATTGAATTAAATGAAACAGTATTTTTCATACCTTCTATTGATGCATTTAAAGCATTAAGTTCGTTATTAATAGATTTTACATCTCCATCACTAGTACTATTAGCACATGCTGCAATTAATTCATTTTGACGTTCAGTCATATTAATTATTTCACGAATAGCACTTTTAGCATTTTGATACATAGCAATTTGATCACGCCAAATTGCTGTAGAAGATAAATCTTTATTTAAATTATTTTTTATATAGTTATTAGCCTCTTGATATACTTTTTTACTATTATCTTTAGTTAAAATATCTTTTCCATTTGGGAATATAGCATTTTTACTTACAGAATTATCTTTCATATTTTCAGCAAAGAAATCAAGATCTTCAAATAATTTTTGAACTTCTAAATTTAAAGCTATTAAATCATCTTCACGATAAGTATTTGCATAAGCAGTATTATATGAAAGATCATATATTCTAGCAACTACTGTTTTAACAACTTCTAATTTACAACTATTATCTTTGCATTTTTTAAATTTTTGTTTATATTCTATTGAGTTTTGTTCAGCACCTAAATATGATCTAAAATAACTAACATTTCTAATTGCTTCACGTATAATGTCTATATCTTTTTCATAATCACTATAAGTTAATTGATCTACTTTTAAACCAGCAGCACTAGCAATTCTAACTACATATTCGCCAGTTAATTCATTTTTTTCATGAAGTAAGTATGAACCTAAATATTTGAAGTTATAATAATCTTCAATCTTTTTAAGACGTTCTAACATTTCTTTTTTGATAGCTTCTCTTTGAGCATTATCGTTAGTTTCATTAGCTGCACTAACAGCTAATTCCATTTCTTTTTGTAATATTGAATGTATTTCATTTAATTGGTCTTCCATAAGTTGAATATAATATATATCATCATTTACTTTTATATTACATCTAGCATATCTTCCTGGATTAAGTGATTCATCAGTTACATAATTATATTCACCTGTATCACTATCTCCACAATATAAATAAGTTTTAGCATCTGTATATAATCCAGTTTTAGGATCTCTATCATAGATTACAACACCTTGACATGTATCCTTTTTGAATTTAACAGTTTTGCTTACATAAGAATCATTTGATGCTTGTAAATCACTTAAACAAACATATTTTTCATCTTTATAGTTAGTTTCTTCATAACTAGTAGGACAATTAAGTTTGTCATCAACTTTAGAATTACAATGATCTTCTAAATATAAATTAGCAGCATCCTTAATATTGTTCTCTTGAACAACCATTTCTTTTAATACGCCTTCATTATAAATTTTTATGGCGTTTGGTACAGCTATTAAAGCTAATAAACCAAGTATTGCTATTACAGCTAGCAACTCAATTAGTGTAAAACCTTTTCTACTTTTCATAAATTACCTTCCTTTTACTATCTTTCCTATCATATTTTACATTACTATTATAACAATAATTTTTATATTTGTGAACACTAATTTTAAATAAAGTAAATTTTCAAATTGTATAAATTAAAAAGACTAGATAACTAGTCTATTTAATACTTGAAATTTTACTACTTAATAGTGTTTTAGCAGCACTAGCTGACTCACTAGTTAATATATTAGTATTTCTAAGTCCTAAAGAAGTTGAACTATAACTACTATTTTCACTTATTATTGCTATATGATCTAATACTTTAAAGTAAGCAGTATATTCTAAATTTAATGATTCTCTATCGTCATCAGTATTAGTTTCATTCATCGACATATTAGCACGTTCGATCATAACACTTAAAATATTTTTAACTATCTTAGCAGAGCATCCATCGCCAAAACAATCTGTAAAACTATCTAGGTATTCTGCTTTATTCATATTAGCACCTAAGCTAGAAAGATTTAAGGCAACCTTTTTCATATAATCTTTAATTATCTTATCAGAAGCAACAGGTGAATTACAATCAATCTTTTTTAAATTTTCATCACTTATATCATACAACAAGTATTCACTATAAAATCCTTTATCTTTTAGTATTCCAATTTCATTAAAAGCTGTCTGATCTTTTATCCTATCAATTTCAGCTATTAATTGACCTAATTCATTATTGATAGCTGCTCTATCACTTGCAGTGTTTGTATCGTTACCACATTGAGTTATTAATTCATTTTGACGTTGAACTATTTGAAATACTTCATCAATAGCACCAGTCGCAGTTTGGTACATAGAAACTTCATCTAACCAAGTACTTGTTCCAGATAAATCTCTTTTAGTTCCTTTTGCCTTCAAATATTTATTTGCATCTTCATATACTTTTACACCATTTACCATGGTTAATGTATTTTTTCCATTAGGGAATATTGCATCTTTACTTACTGAATTATCACCCATAGTTTCAGCAAAAGTATTAAAATTCTTAAATAATGCTTGAACCTCTAAGTCAATAACAATTCTATCAAAATCAGAATAAGTAATTCCATAGCCAACTCTATAAGATAATTCATATATTCTACTAACCATGTCATTTACTACACCAAGACGACAGTTTTTATCATTACCGCACTTTTTAAAATTTTGTCTATACTCATACGCATTTTGTTCAGCACCTAAATATGATCTAAAATACCTTACTGTTTTAATAGCATCATTTACAATTCCTTTATAATTTTCAAACTCTTCTACAGTAGTACCACTTCCTACATTGTTAAGTTTTAAGCCACTAGTGCTAGCATCCCTAACAACATATTTACCTGTTAAATCATTATTTTCATGAAACAAATAAGCGTCCAAATAATTAAAATCATAAATTTTATTTATTTCTGCATTAAGTTGTTTTAATTCTTTATTTATTGCTTCTCTATCAGCAATAGTATTTGTATCATTAGCACCTTGATAAACTAATTCATATTCTCTTTGAAGAATTGAATGTGTTTGAAATAGTTGTTCTTGCATAAGTTGAATGTAATATATATCATTATTTACTTTTATATTACATCTAGCATATCTCCCAGGATTCAAGTCTTCATCTGTTACATAATTGTACTCTCCTGTATCACCATTTCCACAATACAAATAAGTTTTAGCATCTGTATATAATCCAGTTTCACGATCCCTATCATAAACTATAACACCTTGACAAGTGTCACTTTTAAACTTGACATCATTAATATAATTGTCATTTGCTGCTTGTAAATCACTTAAACAAACAAACTTTTCATCATTATAATTTGCATATTCATAACTAGAAGGACATACAGAATCTTCATCTAATTTAGAATTACAATGATCCTCCAAGTACAAATTAGCAGCATCTTTAATATTGTTCTCTTGAACAAGCATTTCTTTTAAAACCCCACTATTATAAACTTTAATAATATTTGGCACAGCTATTATTACTAATATGGCCATAATTGCAACTACCGCTAGCAACTCTACTAACGTAAAACCATTTCTACTTTTCATTTTTTTACTACCTTTCCTATCTTATTTTATAATAACATTGTAACAATAAATTTCACATTTGTGAATATTATTTGTTAAAAAAGTAAAATTTTTTTGCAATTAAAAAGACTAGATAACTAGTCTATTTAATATTTGCAATTTTTGTATTTAATAGTGTCTTTGCTGCATTAGCCGCATCTACAGTTAAAACATTTGTATTTTCAATTCCAAGTCCAGAAGCACTATAACTATTATCTTCACTCATTTCAGCAATATGGCTTAATGCTTTAAAATAAGTTGTATATTCTATATTATATTCTTCTCTTGCACTATCACTTGTAGCACTTATCGCTGAATTTGCAATTTCAACCATACTATTTAAAACATCTTTTGTTGAACTAGCAGCACATCCGCTTTTACCAAAACAATCGATAAATTCACTTAATTTTTCTGCTTTATTAATATTAGCATTTAAACTAATTAAATTTAAATTCATTTTTCTCATATAATCACTAATTGCTTTAGCAGATGTACTTGATGATAAACAATTAATATTTTTTAGATTTGTATCACTTACATCATATAATAAATAGTCTTTATAGAAATCTTTATCTTTTAATAAACCAATTTCGTTAAAAGATGTAGTTTCTTTAATTCTATCTATTTCATCTAACAATTGAAATAATTCATCATTAATATATTTCCTATCAGTATCAGTATTTGTTTCATTTGCACATTGTGTCATTAATTCATCTTGGCGTTCAGTAATATTAATTATTTCACGAATAGCACCTTTAGCAGTCTCATACATAGAGGTTTGATCAGTCCAAACCCAACCATAAAGCCTATCATCTCTACTTGAATATTTCTTCATATACTCATTTGCATCTTTATACACAATAAGAGCATTTCCTTTAGTTAAAGTGTTTTTACCATTTGGGAATATAGCATTTTTACTTACAGAACTATCTTTCATACTTTCTGAGAAAGTATCAAGATTCTTAAATAATGCTTGAACCTCTAAATCGATAGAAACTAAGTCATCAGAAGTATTAGTATCACTATAAGCAGCCATATACGAAAGTTCATATATTCTACCTACCATACTTTTAATTTCATCAAGTTGACAACTATTATCATTTTTACAATTTTTAAATTGATCTCTATGTTCATACGCATTTTGTTCAGCACCTAAATAACTTCTAAAATAGTTAATTGTTCTAATAGCTTCATGTATAATATCTATATCTTTCTTATAATCACTATAAGTTAATTGATCTAATTTTAAACCAGAAGTACTAACATTTCTGACAACATATTTACCAGTTAAACTATTATTTTCATGTAGTATATATGCATTTAAGTACTCATAATTATATAATTTTTCTATTTCACTGATGTGTTCTAACATTTCTTTCTTGATTGATTCTCTATCAGAATCTGTATTAGTTCCATTAGAAGACATAACAGCTAATTCATTTTCTCTTTGTAATATTGAATGCATTTCACTTAGTTGTTCTTCCATAAGTTGAATGTAATATATATCATCATTTACTTTTATATTACATCTAGCATATCTTCCAGGATTTAATCCCTCATCAGTTACATAATTATATTCTCCAGTATTGCTATCTCCACAATATAGATAAACATTAGGAGTAGTATATAACCCAGTTTTATAATCTCTATCGTAGATTATAACTCCTTGACAAGTATCTTTTTTAAATTTAATAGTTTTGCTTATGTAATCATCATTTGATGCCTGTAAATCACTTAAGCAAACATATTTTTCATCATTGTAATTAGATACTTCATAACTAGATGGACAAGTAGCGTCATCATCTAATTTAGAATTACAATGATCTTCTAAGAATAAATTAGCAGCATCTTTAATAGTGTTTTCTTGAACACGCATTTCACTTACAACACCTTTATTGTAAAGCTTAATTATATTAGGTACTGCTATTAGAGCTAATAAGCCCATAATTGCTATTACAGCTAGCAATTCAATTAGTGTAAAACCATTTCTATTTTTCATATCTTACCTTCCTTTTACTACCTTTCCTATTTTATTTTACGTTAACATTGTAACAATATTTCTTACATTTGTAAACTCATATTTTTAAAAAAGTATAAAAAAAAAGAAACTAGTTCTTTTTAAGAATTTCTAGCCTCTTCTCTTCCTTATCCAAATCTTCTCTTTCTTTGTTAACAATTGCTTCAGGCGCTTTATTTACATAGTTTTCATTTGATAATAACTTTTTACGTCTACTTATAGAAGCTTCTAATTTTTCAATTTCTTCTTTGCGTTTTAACTCTTCTTCTTCATTATTCTTTGAGTTATCAAAGAATAAATCAAATTTATAGTCATATAACTCAATAGTAAGTTTATCTTTATACGTTGATTCACTAACTATTTTATCAGTAAGTTTAAGCATCTTATTTAATAGTTCATTATCATTATAATCAATTACTTCAAATTCACTTGTTATCTTACTTTCAGTCTTTTTATTTCTAAATAGTGTTACATATTCAAGCATTTCATCTATTTCTTTAGTTTCGTTCTTGAATACTAATTTTTTATCATAAGTAGGATATTCAGTCATAAGAAGTATATCATTATCTTTTATTTCAAAATTACTATATATTTCCTCGGTAACAAATGGCATAAATGGATGCATCATTTTAACTATAGCTGTAATTGTATATAAAAGTGTACTCTTAGTTTCATTACTCTCACTAAATTTAGACATTTCTATATATTTATCACAAAAATCATCCCATATAAATGAGTATAATTCACTTCCTGCATTATTAAATTCATATTTATCCATAGATTTAGTTACTTTTTTAATTGTTTCATTAAGTTTAGTAAGTATCCATTTATCAGCATTATTTAAATTTTTAAGTGAATAATCTTCTTTCTTGAAACCTTCTAATTTCATAAGTACAAATCTAGATGCATTCCATAATTTATTAATAAAATTCCAAGTAGAAGCTACCTTATCAGTATCAAAACGAATATCCATTCCCATAGCTGATGTTGTTGTTAAATAGAATCTTAGTGCATCACATCCATATTCATCTATCATATCCATTGGATCTATTCCGTTACCAAGTGATTTAGACATTTTTCTTCCTTGTTTATCACGAATAAGTCCATGAATAATACAATCTTTAAATGGTCTACTATTCATTTGTTTTAGTGATGAGAACGCCATACGAGCAACCCAGAAGAATATAATATCGTATGCTGTTACAAGTACATCAGTTGGAAAATATCTTTCTAAGTCTTCTGTCTTATTTGGCCAACCAAGAGTACTAAATGGCCATAATGCACTACTAAACCATGTATCTAACACATCTTCATCTTGTGTCCAACCTTCTCCTGGACATTCTTTTTGTACTTTAACTTCTTCCCCTTTATACCAAGCAGGAATTCTATGTCCCCACCATAATTGACGACTAATGCACCAGTCATGACAATCTTCCATCCAGTGATTTAATACTTTTTCAAATCTCTTAGGTATAAAATTAATTTTATTGTCTCCACCCTTTTGAGCATCTAATAAGTCTTTACTCATACCACTCATATCAACAAACCATTGTTTAGATAAGTATGGTTCAACTACAGCATCAGTTCTCTCAGAGTGACCTACACTATGTGTCATCTTTTCAACACTTATCAATAAATCTTGACTTTCTAAATCTTTAAGTAACTCTTCTCTACATTTTTCACGAGACATACCATTATACTTACCAGTTTTCTCATTCATTGTAGCATCTTCATTCATAATTAGAATTCTCTCTAAATTATGTCTTTCACCTACTTCAAAATCATTAGGATCGTGTGCTGGTGTAATTTTAACACATCCAGTACCAAATTCAGGATCAGCATGTTCATCACCTATAATTGGAATTAATTTATTAACAATTGGAAGTATTACATTCTTACCAATTAAATCTTTGTATCTATCGTCTTCTGGATTAACAGCAACAGCAGTATCTCCAAATAAAGTTTCAGGTCTTGTAGTAGCTACATCTAAATATTTATCGCTTCCTTCAATAAAATATTTAATATGATAGAAAGCTCCTGGATCATCTTTATAAATAACTTCTTCATTTGAAAGAGCTGTTTTAGCTACTGGATCCCAGTTAATAATCTTTTCGCCACGATAGATTAGTCCCTCATTATAAAGTCTAATAAATACTTCATTAACTGCATCATTAAGTCCTTCATCTAGTGTAAATCTCTCACGTCTATAGTCCACACTAAGTCCTAAAGTTTCCCATTGTTTATGAATATTACTTCTATGTTCATCAGTCCACTTCCAACATTCTTTTAAGAATCCTTCACGACCAAGTTCATATTTATTAATACCACTTTCTTTAAGTCTATTAACTACTTTAGCTTCAGTTGCAATAGCTGCATGATCCATTCCCGGAAGCCACAAAGTATCAAAACCTTTCATCTTTTTATATCTAATAATAACATCTTGAATACTACCATTAAGTGCATGACCTAAATGTAAATTACCTGTAACATTAGGTGGAGGTATAACTATAGTAAATGCATCTTTACTCTTATCTCCTGCATCAAAGCAATGACTTTTAAGCCACATTTCATATTTTCCATTTTCTACTTCTTTATGATTATATTTTTTATCAAGCATTATTTTCACACTCCCTTAAATATTTTTCTACCTCATCAAAATAAGGTTTAAATTTATCTTTATCTTTTATATTTTCAAATATTCTACTATAATATCCTTTATCTAATAATAGACCTCTACTATATTCATAATATAAATCAAAAGCAAACGATAATAAGAATATTATTCTATCATTAACAGTCTTACAATTGACTCGTTTAACTGGCTCATGTAAATAAAATTCTTTCTTTACTTCTTCACTTATTTCACTTTCATCTTCCTTAAGTTCTAAAAGTCTAATTGTAGAAAAAGCATATATTATATCTAATTTATCAGCATCTCTTACTATCTTAGCATGCATTTTTTCACGTACAGTTAAATCATCTGGTAATTCATATTTATTATGATATTTTATAGCTTTTGAAACTATATCATAAAATTCATCATCTAATTTAAAGTTTTTGATTAAACCTTTTTTAAATAATAATTCTTCTCCCAGGTCTCCATGATCAACTGTTTCAGCATCCGTAAATGATTTATATTTAGTCCATTGTTCAAATCTACCAAAATCATGAAGTAATCCAATTAAACATGTTAAATAGTTATCTTCTTCATCTAAATTTAATGTATATGATATTTCATCACATTGATGCATTACTCTATATGAATGATTGTATTTATAAGCAATCATATCATCTTTAAAATCAAACCCCATTACATACTTATCAAACTCATCAAAGTTCTCATTCATTTCATTCATACTTTTTCCTCCAAAATAAAAAGGTAATACCAAAGGACGATTAAATCGTGGTACCACCTTATTTTATACTCTACATATTTAACGCATATCTGCGTAACTACTTACTTGATTTCAGTAGTTAACTCACAAGCTACCTTCATATACCTATCTTAAGAAAAGCTTTCACCCGATGACTTTTCATCTCTAATAATTAGTATATATTACTCCTCTTGTTCCTCGTTTTATAAAGTAGATTATACATCTATATTATTTATTTGTCAAATAGTATTCATTGATATTAATTGATATTTAAAGAAATCTCCTTCTTTAATTTCTCTAAATTTAATCTTTTTTTCTAAAATTTCAAAACCATAATCATTAATAAAAATCTCATTAAAATTATTAATGTCATTACTATCTAAACTTCTAACAAAATCTTTTATTAAACTCTCCTCAATATCTTCATCATCTATATCAATTAAATATTCATATATATTTAATTCTATTATATCACCATTTACTTTTTTATCTTTAACATAAATTAAACTTGAATAATCATATAAATAATCTTCATCATAATTAAAACATATTTTAATAGGCCCTGCATTAGTATTTGGAAGAACATTAATATTAGGATAAAACTTTTCAATATCTTTATTAAACAATTCTTTAAACGAATTTATAAAAGATTGTTTATTTAAACAAAAATTTAAATTATATTCACTTGTCTCAAATACCTCATTTTTATTTTTTGTAATATTAACTATATAATAATTCATTATTTCACTTATATTATCTTCATCTATAACACCATTATATTCATTTATTTTCACAAATAAATTAAAGTATGAATTATTATATATATTTTTTCTTAAAGTATTAATGTTATCATTAAAATTAAGAGCTTTATAATATATAAAACTTTTCTCTTTATTTTCTTCCATTTGTTTTTTATTGTTATTGTCTAATATAAATATTGTAAGAATACCTATTGAAATTAATATGATAAGTGCAATTATACATTTTTTCATTACCTAGCATTCCTCCAATCAATTTCAAAGTGCATTCCATCTATTTTTGTACCTTTACCATTTCTTCCCCAGTTACCGCCCCATATAAATCCAAGTGGTTCAAAAACTTTTTTCCATAAAACATAATTAACATTTCTAGAATCACTTTCTCCACCTATAGCATTTATAAAATTGTTATATTTTTCTAAACTTCTACCATAAGGAGTTGGATATTTTTTTCCATTAATAATATAGCTTTTGCTAGGATTTATATCTATTGCAATTCCATAAGCATGAGTACTTATTGTTTTAGTATTACTTATATATCGTATACTTATAGGTCCACTAACCACTATTTGATCAGGTTTATATTTTATTCCATCTATTCCAACTGTAATTATTTGACAAAATTTTTCCTGAACTTTTTTCCATGTTGATGAAGCAAGTTTATGAACTGTCCAATTATATTTAATTCCATTAGAACATGTAGTTGATACATTAACTAGATTTGTTTTTTTCCATGATGGATCCATCTCAATACTATTACGATTAGATGTATCATTAGGCGCTGCTTTATCATAATAAGGAAATGATCCAAAGATTCCTTTTTTAACAGAACATAATTGATATTTTCCATTCTTATTACAATTGGGAGTTTTTCCACTATCAGGTGTGAATGTACCAGGATTACTAGCACCAGAAATAGTTGTGTTAGAGCTATTACTACCGTTATTACTATTAGTTCCACTACTACTACCATTATTTTCACTATTAGTATTTTCTTTTTTATTATTTTCTTCTATTTTTTTATCAATAATAGCTTTTACATTATCAAGTCTTTTTTTAAGAGCTTTTTTTGTATCAATATCTTTTATTTCATTAACTTTAGTTATGGCATCATAATAATCATTATATTTAGAAGATGATTCAGCTTTACTAATGGAATCTACTGCTATGTCATAATACTTTTGATTAATTACATCATTTGAAGTATTACTTAAGCAATCTTTATATTCACCATTCGTTAAAGAAACCTTTACTAATACACTAACAAAAGTAGGTATTAAAAATACAACTACTGCAGCAATTGCATTATTAATAAGTTGCTTCTTAGCTTTCGCAAGTGAGTCTTCTTCACCAGCCATAATAGTTTTTAAAAGTGTTATCATGCCTGTTAAAATTAATAATATTGGAACAACAATCTTAATAATTAAAATAACAATATTAACAATACGCATTACACTCAAAACAGTTGGATTATCACATATTTGTAAAATCATTACTACACCTCACAATCAATTACTATCTTTCACGTTAATAATACCGCTAAAAGACTTTCCTTGGTTATAATTTTGTTCTTCATCTAAATTTTTAAAAGTAATCTCTATTGTATATTTATGTTTAATACCTGATGCTATATTAACTTTTGATTTTAAGTTATCTTTAGTAACAGGTTTTTCTTCTATGTTACTACATGTTCCACTCATTATATTATTTGTTGTCATACTATCACAAATACCTTTTATAACAAGCTCATTATTTGTTATTTCGTTATTATATTCTTTCCATATTAAATCATAAGTTGTATCAAGTGTTCCAGTATTTTCTATAGCAAATGTTTTTGTGATTACATCTCCAGGTTTAAAATTTTCTTTATAAATAAGCGAACTCTCATCAACATAATCTAAATTTAATGTTCCAGTAGTTACTTTTAATTCATCAGATTGATATGAAAACTCAGCTTTAAAATAACCATAAGTAAAATTCACAGGTCCCAATAAAAACAAATAATAAAATAAATACAAATATTATTTTTTCTTTTCTTTCCATAACAATCACTATTCTATGTATTTATAATATCATAATTTTTATTTAATTATCAATATATTCATAAAAAAAATAATGCATTTTTGCATTATTTTAATTCTAGCATATGTGATTTATCAATTATTGGTTTATATTCTATTCTTTTTCCACAACAAGGACAATATTCTATAGGATAAAGTGTTTTTTTAACCTGAAAATTAATTTGATAAAGTCCATCTTGATCAAAATCTCCTTCATCCACTATTTCATCATTTACTAAGCAAAGTTGTCCTTCATGTACTTCATCCGCAAAATTAGAAAGTATAAAACCTTCTCTATATTCACGAACAAAATCTATTACAAGTAATTTAGACATACAGCTACATAAATTAGTAAACTTAATATCTTCCATAACTCCCCTAACTATTTATTATCTTCTTCATGTAATTTTTCTATGATTTTTTCAATTTTTTGTCCATACTCAATAGATTCATCAAATATAAATCTTAACTCTGGAGTATGTCTAATTTGTAATCTTTCTGCAAGTAGGCTTCTAAAGAATCCAGCTGCATTATTTAAGTCTTTTTCTACTTTTTCTCTATCATCTGTAGTAGTAAAGTATATTTTAGCAAAACTTAAATCATTAGTTACATCACAATCAGTAATAGTTACATGTTTAAAATCTTCATCTTTAGCTTCAAGAAGCAAAATATTACCAAGTTCTCTTTGCATATCTGAAGCTACTCTTTCACCTTTTAAATTCATTATCTTTTCACTTCCCTATTTTCAAATGCTTCAATAATATCTCTTTCCTTAATATCTGGGAATGATTCAATAGTCATACCACAATCATATCCAGCTTTAACTTCATGAGCTTGATCTTTTTCTCTTTGAAGTGTAGCAATCTTAGAAGTAGCAATTACTATACCATCACGAATAACTCTACAAGGAGTGCCAACTTTAACAACTCCACTTGTTACATGTGAACCAGCAATATTTCCAACTTTAGAGAAATGGAATAATTGTCTTACTTCAGCTTCTCCAATAACTACTTCTTCATATTCAGGATCTAGCATACCTTTCATAGCAGCTTCTATTTCTTCTACTAATTTATAAATAATATTATATAGTCTAATTTCTACTTCATAACTCTTAGCAGTTTCTTTAGTAGCTTTTGAAGGACTAACATTAAATCCTATAATAATTGCATTAGATGCATTAGCAAGTACAACATCACTTTCAGTGATAGTACCTACACCACTTCTAATAACATTAATTTTAACACCATCAACATGTATTTTTAATAAAGCATTCTTAACAGCTTCTTCGCTACCTTTAACATCTGTCTTAAGAACAACATTAATTTCTTTACGACCTTCTTTAATTTGATCAAATAGCTCATCTAAGCTTAATGCTTTATGAGCAAATCTCTTACTCTTTTCATGTTCTTTTCTCTTTATAGCAACACTACGAGCTTCTTTTTCACCTTCGAATGCCATAAATTTGTCCCCCGCAACTGGTACATCTTCTAATCCAGTTACTTCAACTGGTTTACTAGGTTCAGCACTTACTATTTCGCGTCCTGTATCATCCTTTAATGTACGAACCTTACCATAACTTGTACCTACTACAATAGGATCTCCAAGTCTTAAAGTACCATTTTGTATTAATAATGTTACAACTGGTCCAATATTTTTATCAAGTCTAGCTTCTATAACAGAACCACTAGCATATCTATTAGGATTTGCTTTTAAATCTAATAATTCACTTAAAGCATTAATATTATCTAAAAGTAAATCAACGCCTTCACCAGTTTGAGCACTCATACGAACGAATATAGTATCTCCTCCCCATTCTTCAGGAACAAGATTAAGTTCACTCATATCACTCATTATCTTATCTATATTAGTATGTGGTTTATCAATTTTATTAATTGCAACTATAATAGGTACTCCTGCTGCTTTAGCATGATCAATTGCTTCTCTTGTTTGAGGCATAACTCCATCATCAGCAGCAACTATAATAATTACTATATCAGTAACACTAGCACCTCTTGCTCTCATTTCAGTAAATGCAGCATGTCCTGGAGTATCTATAAATGTAATCTTACGACCATTTCTTTCTACTTGATATGCACCTATTGCTTGAGTAATACCACCAGCTTCTCCTTGAGCAACATGTGAATTACGAATGTAATCAAGTAATGTAGTCTTACCATGATCAACATGACCCATAATAGTTACAACTGCAGGTCTAGGAAGTAAATCTTCTTCTTTATCGTTTATTACATATTCTTCAAAATTAGTAATATCTGTAGTTTCTTCTTTAACTAATTCTTTATTATATTCAAGAACTACTACACTAGCATCATCAAAAGAAATAGCTTGATTCGAAGATATCATAAGTCCCATACCAATTAACTTCTTAACTACATCTGATGCACTAACACCAATCGCAGTAGCTAAATCTGATACGCTCATACCTTCTTTATATAAAACTACGTTACTTTCTACTTCTTCTTTATTACTTTGTAATTTTGATTTGTTCTTATAAATATTTTTCTTTTTTTGTGACAAATCATCGTTACTTTGCTTATTATTGTTATTATCTTTCTTCTTTATTTTTTCCTTAACCTTAACTTCTTCATCTAATTCTATGTTGTATGCAAGAGCAGCTTCTTCAGCTCTATCCTCTAACTCAAACTTACTTGCTAATTCTTCAGTTAGATTATTTTCTTTTGGTTCAGCACTAAGTTCATTATCCAACATAATTATAGCTTCATCATCTAGAATATCTGTTTCATTGTTATATTTAAAGCCAAGTTCTTTAAGTTTATTAATAACAGTTTTAGTATCTACTCCTAATTCTAAAGCGTAATCTTTTATACTCATATTTATTTCCTCCTTTTCTTTAATTATATTTTACTAATTAATTCATCATAAATATTATCTTCTATTTTAACCTCTAAATGACGTTCAAGTGCTTTTGACTTACGAGCTTTTTCTATAACTTCTTTATCTTTTTTAACATAAGCTCCACGTCCATTAGCTTTACCTGTATCGTCTACAAATACATTTCCTTCGTTGTCTCTAACTACACGAAGTAAATCTCTTTTTTCTAATTTTTCATGTGTTATTACACAAGTTCTCATAGGGACTTTTTTAACTTTCATATTTTTCCCTCCTTATGATTATTTATTTATTTCTGCATTTATATCTGCTAAAGTCTTAATATTAATTGTATATTTAGTAAGTCTACTAGCTAATTTAATATTAATTCCTTTCTTACCAATTGCTAAACTTAAGTTTTCATCATCAGCTATTACTAATGCTTCTTTTTTCTTTTCATCAGTAATACTTACATTTAAATTTTTAGCTGGACTTAATGAATTAGCAATAAATTCTTCCATATTATCAGAATATGCTATTAAATCTACTTTTTCTCCACCAAGTTCATTAATTATATTAGCAATTCTTCTTCCTTTTTCACCAATACAACTTCCAATTGGATCTACTTTTGGATTAGTTGAAGCAACAGCTACTTTACTTCTTACACCAGCTTCACGAGCAACTCCACGAAGTTCTAATGTTCCATCACTAAATTCAGGAATTTCATGTTCAAATAATCTTTTAACAAATCCATAATTCTTTCTTGATGTTAAAATAAGTGGTCCTTTAGGTGTACTTTCTATTTTAGTAATATATACTTTTATAGAATCTCCCATAGTTAGCTTTTCACCAGGAATTAATTCTGTCTTTGGAAGTATTCCACGTGCTTTACCTAAATCTACATAATAATTTCTAGCATCTTCCATTGCAAGGAATCCAACCATTAATTCATCTTCCTTATCAGCAAAATCTGCCATAACTTTCTCACGCTCAGCTTCACGAATCTTTTGAAGAACTACTTGTTTAGCAACTGAAATAGCTACTCTACCAAAGTTTTTAGGAGTAACTTCTTCAAGTATTTCATCTCCTACTTTATAATCACTATTTATTTCTTTAGCTTCACTAATAGTTAATTCATTTAAATAATCATGGCTTACTTTAACTTCTCCTGTTTCTGGATCAATATCATCATCATCATCATCTTTATAATCATCTACTATAGTAGTTACTTTAAATACTTTAATTTCTCCAGTATTTCTATCTATTAATACACGACTATTATAATCAGCTTTTTCATTTTTCTTATATGCAGTACTTAAAGCAGTTTGCATAGCTTCAATAACTACATCTTCATCTATTCCCTTTTCTTTTACTATAAACTCTAATGCCTTTTTAAATTCTTGAGCACTTGCTTTTATAGGATCTTCTTCTTTAATCTTTTTACTCATTTTCTTCTTCTCCTTTGCTTCCAACATCTAGTACATAATTCTCTAAATCTAAGTCTAGACTATCAATAATTGGATCAACTATTCTTGTAGCTTTAACACATAAATCTGTGTCTACTGGTTCACCATTAAAGTTTTCAATAGTTACAAATAATGTATTTTCACCATCTTCTTCTCCAAAGTGAACACCTACTAATTTAATATTTTCTTTTTCAAGTGGTTCCTTAACAGCATCATAAATCTTCTCTTCCATAAGACCTCCTTATCATATCAATATAAAGAGTGGGTTTTAGGCCCACTCTTCGTTGTCAAATGTATTATAACATATTAAATTGTATGTATCAAGCATTAATTTTATGAATAAGCAATAGCATAAATAAATCCACAACCAATACCTTTAGAACATCTATTACTATAATTTTTATAATTATTATAAACTTGTTCTATAGTAAATGTTCCATTTCTTGAGGCATTTGCAGGATCATGTACTACTACATTAGTTCCATTGCCACCTAAAGCAATATAATGTCCCGGTATTAAAAGTACAACTAATTTTCCTTGATCGAGTGCATTTGTTATAGCTGCAGCTTCCCTTTGGTGGGTACTTGCATCTTCATTACCATTTCTACCAAATAAAGTTTGGATTTTAACCCCATATTTTGAAGCCACTCTTGAATCAACTAAAGCTGCATCTGTAATTGCTCCACCACCAGGATTCACAGATATGCCTTGCCCATAAATATATTCATGAACAGTATATGGTGTAATGCTACTATCATTCTTAAGTCCACTAAGTACCATTGCAAGTGATGAGTAACCACACCCAGCAGTACATAAGTTAGTGCCATTATAACTCTTACTTCCCCATCTACTATCACATTGAGCATAATATGGGAAATCTGAACCAGAATTATTGCCACCTCCACCAGTTGAACCACCTGTTCCACCACCAGTTGAACCACCACCAGAGTCATCACTAGGAGGTACAGTATTTTTTCTTGCCTCTTCTATTTCTTTTTTTATAATTTCGTACACAGCATCTAATTTTTTCATGTACTCATCTCTAATATCTTTATCTTTAATTTTACCAGCAGCAACTTTAGCAGCATAATAACTATCTAAACTCTTATTTTCATCAGCCCTAGAAAGCAAATTTTCTGCTTCAGTTAAATATGCATTATTTATATTTTCAATTGTAGCACTGGTCAAACAATCAATATAATTATTTTCTTCAGTACTTCCAAATTTAACTAAAACATTTACAAGTAAAGGAACAAAAAATATACACACACCAGCAATACATTTATTAATCAATGATTTTTTAGCTTTTACAAGTAAATCATCATCTTTATCTTTAACTGCTTTTAAAAAAGTTACCATACCAGAAACAATTAAAATTATTGGAACCACTATTTTTATAATTAATACAACAGTATTAATAATACTAAAAGTTTCTAATATCTCCCCTGTATCACAAATTCCTAACACATACATAACTTCACCACCATCGTTAACTAGATTATAACAAAATATCTAAAAATTTAAAACTTTTTTATTGAAATTATTATTTCTTTTTGCTAGTATAAATAACCAAAGAGGTATCACATGAATAATTATGACTTATATGAAAGTACTAGTGAAGAAACAAAAAAATATTTAGATATGGTATTTTCTCTATTAAGATACTTTGACGAAAATGAATGCAATATAAATGAAAATGACATATTGCCGGTTTCTTTCTTCTTAGCAGGTTTAAAAACTGATGAATTTGTTAAAGAAACTTTTGAAAGATTTGGAATTACTTTCGATAATTGTTTTGAATATTTAAGGAATAAAAATGTTTACTTAGAATCAAAAAATGCTTTTGAAACTTCAGAATTTGTTACATATAGATTAGAAGATATATATAGAACAATATTATCAGAATTAAAAACAGATTATTATTTAGATGAAAAAGACATTAAATATGGTGACTTAGAACCATATCAAATCTTTGATTATATGTTAACTCTATACAATAAAAAAATATGTGAACTGTTAAAAAAAACTAATAATATAGATGATTTTACAGACAGTAATGACTTTTTTGAGTATACAACTTATAGAGAAGACAAATTTATAGAATTTGCATCTAAATATGGAGTCAATATTGAAGAAATGGCTCATATTGAAAGTATTAGAGAATACCATAGTGATAGATTTAATGTCATTTATGATGATGGAAGAATATATCTATTTTCAAACACTGGTAAAAAACAAGATATTGCCACATATCAATATGAAAATGGTATAGTTACTCTAGGAAGAAACACTGAGATAATAAAAATAAATGATAAATTAGTAACTAAAAAGAATTTTGAAGAATTATTAAGCACACTACAACAAAATAACAAAGTAATTAAATTAACTATATATGATTTAGATAGACAATGTGAAAAAACATTTAAAGTACAAAGAGAAGAATTATTTGGAAGTGATAAAATGGAAGATATTACAAAAATGGAAGATAATAAAAGTCAAGAATTAACTAAAGTAACAAAAACATATGCCCTTGATAAATATGGTGAAGATTTAACTAGTATACCCTATTTAAAAGATCCAGCAGTTGGAAGAAAAGAAGAATTAGATAGAATCATGAAAATACTTCTATATCCAGAAAAAGATAAATCAATTATTATTACAGGAGTAGCTGGTTGTGGTAAAACCGCTTTAGTGAAAGGTTTAGCATATAAAGTTAAAAAAGGAGAAGTTCCTGCTCCATTAAAGGATTTAAAAATAATAAGTATAGATACAGCAACTATGGTAGCTGGTACTAAATATGTAGGAACTTTAGAAGAAAAAATAAAAAAGATTTTAGATGAAGCAAGTAAAGACAAAAACATAATTTTATTTATAGATGAAATACATCAAACAATATCAGGTGGAAAATCAGAAGGAAACAATAATACAATAGCAGAAATGTTAAAACCATATTTAGATTATGGAAAAGTAAGAGTTATCGGGGCAACAACTGATGAAGAATACGCAGAATACATTGAAAGTAATACTGCATTTAAAACCAGATTTAAAAAAGTAGCAATAAAAGAACCAAATTATGATACCACTTATCAAATATTAGATGACTTAATTACTGCTTATAACAAAATAAGCTATTCAAAACTTAATGTAAGTGCTTCAGAAAGATACATGATAATAGATTGGCTAATCAATTCAACAAAAACTAATTTTAGAGATTACAAAGATAGAGCAAGTAACCCAAGACTAGTACTAGACATACTAAAAGAAGCTTATGCTATCGCAGCTTTTAATGAAAGTGAAGATGTAACAATAGACCATCTAATCGAAGCATTAAAAAACGAAGATAGATTATATGAAAGTTCAAGAGAAAGACAAGCACAAATATTAAAAAATACAAAGCCAAAAACAGAAAGTGCATGCAAAATATTAGAATTTAAACCTAGAGCTAAATAATAGCTCTTTTTTATTGACAATAAATATATATATGATAAAATTAAATACGAAAAGGTGTTTGTATGAAAGAAAGAGTTATAATGAGTATAGATTTGAAAAGTTTCTTTGCTTCATGTGAATGCGTAAATCGTGATCTTGATCCATTCACTACTCCACTAGTAGTAGCAGATACTTCACGTGGAAATGGTGCTATGACACTAGCAGTCACCCCATATTTAAGAAACAAAGGAGTAAGCTCTAGAAGCAGAGTTTTTGAACTACCTAAGAATATTAAAATAATATTTGCTAAACCTAGAATGAAATTATATGAAACATATAGTAATAAAGTAAGAGAAATATTCAAAAGTTTTATAAGTGAAGAAGATATTCACGTTTACTCTATCGATGAAGTATTCATGGATGTAACAGATTACTTAAAATACTATAAAATGACTGATATAGAACTAGCTAAAACTATAATGAACACCATTAAAGATAAAACAGGTCTTACTTCTACTTGCGGTATTGGGCCAAATATATTTCTATCTAAAGTTGCTATGGACATCGAAGCAAAACATAACAAAGAATTTATTGCTAAATGGACATTTGATGATATAGAAACAAAATTACAAAACTTAGAACCATTAAGTTCTGTATGGGGAATTGGAAAAAATACCGAGAAAAAACTAAATAATCTAGGAATCAAAAAAGTAAAAGACATAAATAACTATACAAGAGACTTCTATATAAAAAGATTTGGAAATGTTGCTGGTAATGATATATGGTGTAAAGCCAATGGAATAGATTTTACAACTATAAAAGATCTAAATGAAAGAACAAGAGATAAATCTATAAGTATGAGTCAAATATTATATAGAGATTACACTAAAGAAGAAGCAATACTTATAGTAAAAGAAATGAATGATATGCTTAGTAACAGACTTAGAAGAATGAAGAAAACCACTAAATTAGTATATTTAGGAATTAAATATTCAAGAGATTTATGTAAACATTTTAAAGAAACAATTCTTCTAAACGAAAGTGAAGACATACCAGAAAGAATCTATGAAGTACTAGAATATATTTATTATAAAAATATAGAAAATCTTCCTATTAGAAAAATAACAATTGCATATTCAAGATTATCTGATAAAAGATGTACACAGTTAAGTTTATTTGAAAATAATATAATTGAAACAGATGAATACCATAAAGCAATAGACAAAATAAATGAAAGATTTGGAAGTACTTCTATATTAAGAGCATCTTCTCTACTTAAAAATTCTACAATAAAAAATAGAGAAAAATTTAAAAATATAATTTAAATTCTTCTCTTTTTAACATTATCTCTATAATAAGGCATTAAACCAATCTTATTCTTAGAAAACATTGGTAATTGAGCAAATATATAATCATCCCATAAATTAGCATTTATTAAATATGCTTTTTTATCTGATATTACAAAATTCCATTCTATTTCAAGAGATTCATCAAAATCTTTAGCACACTCTTTAGCTATAGATTTAATATCTTCATAAAAAGGTATTTCTAAATTAATAAGTTTAACTTTACTAACTGGATGTTCACTATAAAGTTCATCTTCTCCATATACAAGTTTATGTTTAATAGTTCCACTCTTTACATCAACTAACCCAGTTATATGTTTAACTGAATTGACATCATACTTATATTCTTCTTCAATACCAAATTTCACATAAGAAGAAACAATATCTACTTTATTACCACTAAGAAGTGTAACAACACTAATAGTATTCATATTATATGGATTAATACTATCAAATAACTTATTTTGTTTAATGCTCGCTTCTACAATTATCAAATTATTCTTTTTAGCTTTATCAAGTAAAAATGCAGGACTTCTAAAATTCTTAACATTTAAAACTAAAGTATTACCTTCACTCCTAAGATTATTGCTTCTACAAGTTAACTCTTTCTTCTTTAAAGCAAGTTCTTCAAATTCTTTGAAACTAAGTTCTTTAATATTATAATATTCTCTATTTAATTGATCCTTAAATTTAATATAGAACTTTGCTCTATTATTTATTATTGCCAAATGTTTAACATCACATAAATAATTTTCTAAATTTTGATGCCTACACTTACTCATATAAGTATCTCTCTTAAAACCAGGTAATGAATAAAACTCAAACATTCTATATTCATCATAGTCTACACCATATCTAATATAACACCACCATATATCAAAAAATAGAAATATAGAATTCTTATTACACTTCTTTTTAATAAGCTTAATGCTACGATTAATACCTTTAATATTCTTCTTTAAGTAATCAAAAAATTTCTTTAACTCCTTCTTCATAATTAACCACCTGTTTTTTCTACCATAATTATATATTTTTTTTAACAAAATGGCAAGAACCTCGCTTGACTAGTACAATTTTCTAATTTATAATAGTACTCAAATCACTTTATAGAGGGGGAATATAAATATGAAAAGAGAAGTATTAGTATTTATATATAAAAGAAAAAAAATTAAATCAAACGATGAAGTTGAAAGCTACACTTATGAGCCATCAGAAGTACTTCATGGTAAAGAAATTAACTATAATGGAAACAAAACATTCATAGATGACACAGGTAAATTTAATTACCCATTTATAGATGATATATATAACTTTGATGATGAATATGTATATGCTTTCCCCGCTTATTTAGATGATTTATCACAAGGACAAAAAGATAAATTAACTAAAACACTAAAACGTGAATCAGAGGATTTTGACAAACACTTATTATTCCAATTATATATTCCAGGCGAAGCATCAGTTGAAACATTTGCATCAGATGATGGACTTGAAACTCAAATAAGTATAAATCCTGATAGCTATGAAGGATTCGAAGAAATGATAACTAGTGAATATACTAAAGAAGTTAAAAAACTTAAAGAAGAACTTGCTAGTACTGACAAAGAAAATAAAAAAACTAAAGCCCCAACTATAATAATACCAAAAATAATATACGCTGATGAATTATACAAAGCTGTCAGTAGAACAGTTATATGTCAAGATGAACAAATTAAAAAAATAGCAACTGAAGTTGCTAAAAATCAAAGATTACAAGATACAAGCTTAAAATCAAATATGTTAGTATGTGGACCTACTGGTGTTGGTAAAACGGAAATATTTAGAACAATTAGTAAAAAAACAAATTTGCCAATAACAATTGAAGACTCAACAGAATATACAGCCGCAAGCTACAAGGGAAAAGATGTAAGTGAAATGTTACTTCATCTATATGAAAACTCAGGTAAAGATATAGAAAGAGCACAAAGAGGTATTGTAGTAGTAGATGAAATAGATAAAAAAGTTTCTAAAGGAGATCATGCTACATTCACTTCAGCCGTTATACAATCACTACTTAAAATGATGGAAGGACACCAATACCAATTAATATCACCTGATGATAAAGAAATAATTACATTTGATACTTCAAAACTAACATTTGCATTCCTAGGAGCATTCTCAGGCATAGAAGAATATTCAAGAACAAAAAGAGGTATAGGATTCACTTCTCCTAAAGAAGAAATGCAAGATAACCGAGAAATATTTAATAATGAAACACTTAAAAAATTTGGTTTATTACCAGAATTTGTCGGTAGAAACGATAACATAGTAGTAATGAATAGTCTAGATACTGAAGAATATATGAGAATTATAAAAGAATCAGATAAAAGTCAATTACTTCTATATAAAAAATTCTTTGAATCAATCGGTATAGACTTTAAATACGACGAAAGAACAATAGAAGAAATAGCTAAAGAAGCTAAAAAACTAGGTATAGGCGCAAGAGGCATAAAAAGAATAGTAGAAAATGCTCTAGAAGTAGCAAACTACTACGCTTTATCAGAAGGACATCATAAAGAATTAATTATAAGTCCAGAAACAATTCATGATAGTAAACAATATATACTAAAGTAATAAATCATTAATACTAACAATATTATATCCTCTACTCTTTATATAATTAAGAGTTGCAGATAGTTCACTTAAATTAAATTCATTTTCCTTGATAAATATAATAATACCTTTATCAAGGATTTTTTTTGTATTAATTAATAAATCCTTTTCAATATAGTTAATAATATTTATACTATTTAGTTTTTTATTCTTACACACTTCTATTATATCTTCATCCTTATTAGTACAATAAAACTCATTATGAAGTATCTTCATAAAATTATTAACATCTTCTTTATTCTTTCCCTTAAATAAAATATTACTATAATTACTTATACTATCTAAATTAGAATTTAACATTTCATAATTAAATAATAAGTTTAAAATATATCCTTTATTATCAGCTATTTTCATCATCTTTAAGAAACTTTTACCATCATTAACATCTATTACTATACTAATATTATTTAAATAGTTATTGCCTCTAATAATATATTTATCCAAATTATTCTTTTTAGATAATATGCATTCTTCATCTTTATATTCAATCAATTCTTTTTTAAACCCAATACCCTTCATATTAGAATAACTCTTATTCTTATTAACACTAAGACCACTAAGTCCTAAAACGATTCCATCAGAAGTAATTTCACCTTCTCTACATTTATAATCATTATTAGATGCATACTCCACTATACTATCCATTATCACATTATTATGTTCACTCATAGTAATAATCTTATCAGTATAATAAAAACTAAATAATACAAACATAGACACTAAAATATATTTATAATACTTTTTCATAATAAATTATATATATAAAAAGAAAGATTTATGATAAATCTTTCTTAATAAGTGAAAGTGCTCTAGTAGTTTTAACTTTATCTTCCCATTCTCTTTTAGGAAGTCCATACTTATCAGTAAGTATTCTCACTCTATCTTTATTTTGAAGTATATAGTCATCTGCCACTTTTCTATCATTCACTATTGCTTGAGCCATACGACTAGCATTCATAGGATCAAGTCTATAAGCAAAATCTACTGGAGTAGACCCAACTGGTAATTGAAGTACCTTTCCTTCGGTAGTATAAACATACACATTACCACTAAATAGTTCTTTCTTAACTTGTTCTACAAATGACTTATTATCTTCATATTGTTTATCTATCTCTACTAGTGATTTAAAGAATTGACTTTTATTTTCAACAACTTCTAGCATTCTTTTACTAGCATCATCTCCATATAGTTCCCAATATGCAGCTACACCATAACTATCTATTTTATCCATCTCTAATGTTCTTATTTGAGCTTGTACAAGCATATTATCAGGACCAAAAACTGTAGTATGTAAACATTGATACATATTGGTTTTAGGATTACATATATAATCTTTAAATTTACCATTTATTGGTTTATATAAACTATGAACATAACCTAATGAAGCATAACAATCACTTACTTCATCAACAATAACTTTAAGCGCTAATAAATCATGGATATTTTTTATTTCTTGACCATCATATCTTTTTTTATAAATACCATATATATTTCTAATTCTAATTTTTATTTCATTAGGAATATCTTTTCTAGTTAATAATTCTCCTATTTTATATGCCATATCATCAAGTATACTTCTACTTCTAAATAACAACTCATTAGTTTCATCACTAACTCTATTATATTCATCAGGAAGTAAATACTTAAGTGATAAATCTTCGAGTTCACACTTAAGTTGATAGACACCTAGATTATATGCAAGTGGTACAAATATCTCCATAGTTTCCATAGATATTTCTTTTTGTTTATATTCTTTTTTATATTCAAGTGTCCTCATATTATGAAGTCTATCAGCAAGTTTAATAAGAACAACTCTAGCATCTTTAGTAACACTTGTAACAATTTTTCTAGTATTAGCATAACTTCTATCTTGCTTATTTGAAAAATTCATCTTAGATAATTTAGTGACACCATCCACTAGTTCAGCAATTTCAGAATTGAAATCATGAGCTATATCTTCTTTTTCTATTTTAGTATCCTCAATAGTATCATGAAGTAATGCAGCACACAATGTATCTTTATCAGCTTTCATTTCAGACAATATATATGCCACAGTTAACGGGTGAGTTATATACTCTTCTCCACTTTCACGTACTTGGCCATTATGTAACTCTTTAGCATACTCATATGCTTTTATCACATCAGGAATAATCATAGGATTATATTTTTCTACAGAATCTATTAATTCTTCTATAGTAGCACTTTTCATAACTCACCTCCATAAATAAAAAGTGACAACCAAAAAGTCATCACTTATAGGCATAAAGAAATATTGTTAGTTATACATCTAACATAATTATTAGATTTGATTATATTACAACATAAATACTTCTCCATAAATTACCTCAATAATAAATTTAATACTCATATTAAAGGTTTTTTATTTAAAAGTCAACACTTTTTATAAATTAAATCTCTTTTTTAAAGCCATTGTATTTTCTTCTATTTTAGGAGTAATTATTTTACCTTCTACATAATCATCAAAATTTATACCTAAGCCTTCAATACATTGTCTAGGATTAGCTTCTCCTCTAGTCATTATAAATCTATAAAAATCTTTCATATATTCTTTATAATTACCATCAGCTAACTTATGCATACAAAATGCTGTATAATATCCTAAACCATATAATAATTCTTCTCTTAATTGAACTTTTTCACCACTTTGTAATAAAACATTTCCACAATAATCTATATCAGTTGTTCCATTATTTGCTCTTTCTTTCATTAAACTATGTATAGGGTAAAAACTATCACTAATTTTAAGTGCAACATCATTTATTTGTATTCTTGCCCCGTCAACATCTATTTTATTTTTTAGTAAATATTCATAAAGACCAATCTCAAAAAAAGCAGATGGTACCTCTAAAAATGTATCATTAAATAAAGACATTCTTTTATTTTGGGGAAACAAAAACATTTCTCTATCTATCGCATGACCAAATTCATGAGCAGCAATACTTTGAGCATACGTATTAAGTATATTTGAAGATACAACTACATAACCAGATTTATTAATAGAACTACCTATAAATATTCCATCCCCATCTTCAATTTCCAATCCAGTTTGTACTCTCTCTTCATCAAAATATCTCTTAACCATTTTATACTCTTTATCACCAAATAAAGAAAAATAACCTAATAATATATCTTTAAAATCCTTCTCACTATAAGTTCTAAAACAAGAAGAATATGGAGTATCTATACATCCAACTTTATCAAGCTCATCGCAATAGTTATCAAAAAGTGTATACCAAGTATATAAATACTCATCTAAATAATCACAAAACTTATCACAATTCCTATATGCTTTTGTATCTAACATTTTTTGTACTCTATCTGGTCTTAAAAATAAATTTTCATCTTCTAACTTAATACCAGATATCATTTCATATAAATTCATTAAAACTTCATAACAGGCATAATCATCTTTAATTGCATCCTTAGATGGATGTCTTAAATAATAGTTTCTTAATTTATTTAAATCATCGCTCAAACGTCCAACATTTATTTTCATATATACCCCCGATAAAAGTATAATAACACAATATAATATTTTTATAAAGAAAAAACAAGATTTTATTTATCTTGTTTTCTAAAAATTAAAAATAATTCTTAAATATATATATTTGTAACATCGTTAATAATATCATCAGTAATATTTATTCCATTACCTCTAATTTTAATAACCAAATATCCACCAGTATCTAATCTATATAATAATAATTTTATATTCGTATAATAATTAAATCTATCTATCGTTGTATTCGCAGTACCACCTACTTTAGACTCACCACCATCATAAACAATAAAATTCTTATTATTTATAGCTATATTTTTACCCTTAACCAATTTTTGATATTTACCATAACTAGTACCAATAGTTGAATTAATAGTAGATATTAAATCATTTTCTTTCGTAACTATATTAGTTAAATTATACGTAATAGTATAATTATATATTTGCTTATTTTCATTAAAAGAAAGTCCATAATTTTTAGTTTGATACACATTTTCATTAGATAACTGATACTCTTCATAATTATTAGGCAATTTAATAGATATTTCTTCAATAGTTTCATTATTTTTTCTCATTAAAGAACCAATAAGCATATTATTTTCTACTTTAGAAGTAATATACTTCGAGTACTCTTTAATATCTTTAACTTTAAAACTATCAACTATATTCTTACTTATAGAACTATTAGTGCTATTAAATTCTAAACATAACGTATGATTTTTATCTATTTTATAAAGTAAATTTATTTTTTCAACTTTTATAGAATTATTTTGATCAACATAATTAATTTTATAAACATAAGAATCATTACCATACTTAGTAATCACTTCACTATAATCAGAATAATTACTACTATCTTTACTACTATTTTTTAAACTATCTATAAAATCAAAAACATTACTATTAAATAAATTAACTGTTAAATTAATATCACCATCTTCAGTGCTTAAAACAAATGAATCATAGGTAGAATCTATATTATTAAGTTTAAAGTTTTCAGGCAAAATGTATTTAATATAATAATTATTATTAGCTATATCATATTCATTAGAACCTTTTAAACTATTATCTATTTCATTCTCATTAAATTTAATTTCTTGATTATTAATAGAAATTTTATTATTTAATAAATAAGTTTCATTTTTAATTTTAAAATAATACAACACATCTAACGCATTATCAAGTAATATGTCACAATACTCATTTAATGCTTCATAAGTAAACACTACTAATTTATTATTCTTTTTATACAAAGATACCAATACCTGGTTTTCATCATTTTCATATAGAAATTTATAACCACTATCACCATCTTTATTAATAAAAGTATCTTTTGATAATAATCTATAATTAGTATTTTGTATTCCAATATCATATAAAATATTATCTACCATTTTATCAATAGTTAAAAACTTTTTTTCATCTTCTAAATATGATATTTTTATATTTATTTTAGCTTTTCTATTATATACTAATGAAACTTCCTCATTAGTATTTCTCTTTAATGTCCATGAACTATTATATTTTAAATAATAACTATCATTTTCATATTCTTTTATCTTTATTTTGTTGTTAAAGATAATATATAAGCATACACCAATTACTATTAAAATAACTATTATTATTAGAATTATATATTTCCTCATTCTATTTTTTATTTGTTTCTTGCTCATAATTTCACCATCACTATTATTAAGTAATTAAATTCTTCCATAATAATTACCTTATATGAATCATTTGTATATATCATCTTAGAATTGCTATCTAGTATTAATTTATAGCCATCTTTAATTAATTGATTTCTAAAAGAATGAGATAAATTCATAGAAGATATATAAGAAAAAACATCATTCTTGTATCTTAAACTTACTATTCCATTTTTATAATTAGCTTTAACTAGTTCTAAATTAATATTATTTTCAACATCACCTATTTTTTTATATTTATTCCATTTTGTTCTAGGTATTTGGTCTATTACTTTATCACTAGAGTATTTAACATAATAATATTTACTTTTTAATTCTTGAAATTTTATAGCTTTAATATCTTCAAAACTTAACTCATTAAATTTGTTTTGAACTTCTTTAAGTGCATTTACATTTATAGCAACACTTGTACTAGTATTAGTCATTAATGAAGTATTAAGGCCAATTACTTGACCATTACTATTAAACACAGGGCTTCCTTCATCAGTTTCAGTTAATGGTATTGATGTTTGAATATAGTTATCTTTAGAAACTATTATTCCCTTTTGAGTTACAAATCCAACACCACTTTTACTACTAAGTACTAAAATAGGATCCTCTACATTATAATTATCATTGACAAGTGAAACACAAGTATTACTTTTTTCATCAAGTTTTAAAACAGCTAAATTGGCTTCAGGATTTATAGTAACAACACCATCTAATTTATAACTAACTCCATAATTATTTCTAATAGTTATATCTTGAGCATTAACAAAAGCTTTCTCTAAAAATGACCAAGTAGTTAAAACTAATCCATCATTTATAAATATACCATTAGCACTACCAACAATACTACTATTATAAATAGCATCTAAATAAACAATATTATCTTTATTTTTAACGTATGTATTTAAAATATTACTATCTGGCATATTATTAAGTTTATCATATTTATATATACTAGTAGCACCACTATTATAAGAAGCTATAGCGACTTTTCTAGCCTCATTCTCTTTTAATTTTTCTAGATAATTACTTACATCATTAGTAACTTCATAATATACATACGCAAGATAATACTCATTATTAACTTTAACAAAATAATAGTAAATTACCATATCATTATTAACGTTTGAGTATTCATATTTAGTATTATTTTCCAAATTCATAGATACATCTGTTAAAGTAATTGACGTAATAACCAAATCATCAACAGTATTAATCACTATATTTTTATAATTATTATAAACAACATTTAAATTATTCATTTTGTTAAACATATTAGGTACAACTGTCTTTGAAACACTACTGAGTTCATCTACTAAAGCGTTATTATCAACATCATCTTTTTTATAATGATCATAAAGAGTTAAATTCAAATAATCTTGATGTCTATTGTAATACTCTTCATCATTTTCATTTTTGTTATTTGGATACCCCAACAATAAATAAGTAGTTTTTTTAACTAATGACTCTATTTTATTTTTTTCATCATCATAACTATCATCAATTTTATAAGTTAATTTATACATTTCATCAAAATTATTTAATATATTATTCTCTTTAACATTATTTAATTTACTAGAATTAAAATCAAAATTAAATCCAAGATTTAAAGCAAATACAACTGATACAAATAAAGTAAAAGAACATATACCAAATATTAATTTATTCTTCTTCATTTACTTCACCAATCTTTCGAATCTACTTTTTAATTCGTTATATACATATTTACTTGCTTCTTTAGCATTATTACCATTTAAATAAACATCATGAAAAGACTCAGCTATAGTTTCATCATATATATATTCACCACTGTTATCTCTAGAAATCGCATAACCTGATATTGTACTTCGCCATAAATCAAATTCAATATTATCATTAGTATCATTTATATAATTATTATAAGCTGTTTCAAGAAGTTCTAAAGAATACTTTCCATCATTAAAATCACGTAAAACTTCAACCAATTTATATTGTTTTTCTTCATTATCCACATAAAACATAGAATCTAAAGAATGTGAATACATCATAGTTAAAAATGAAATGTAATGTCCAAGTTCATGAGCAACAATAGAAGACATTACAGCATTAGACGGAAAATGACCAATTTTTACATTAGCATTAATTGTTTCATTAAAAGCATTTTCATTTAAAAAATATTTTGCATTTAAAAACATTTGAGTCTTAACAATAACAGGATACCCACCATCATTATACGCAAATTCAAAATAAGGTTGAAATGCAGTTATAAAATCAGAATCACTTGAATCGTTCATAATTGTAAGATTAGTTAAATAATTCTTTAAATTTGGAAATTCAGTATAAACTTTTCCAAAAACACTGTATACCTTTTTAGAAAAATCAGTATTTATTTCACATAAATTAACCGCAGTTATTCCATAGTTTTTTATAAATTCATTTTCTAAAGCAACTATTTCTTTAGGACAATTTTTCTTTTGTTCAACAGAATCTTTAGAAATTAATTTATAACCCTCTTCTTCACCACTAATAGTTAATCCTTCATAAATATTATCAGATATAATTATAGTCTGATATTTTCCTCTTTTAGATATATAATTCTTTTTTTCATCTATCATATCACTTATATTAGAATTTTCTCTAGAATTATCAGATATAAAAACAGAATTATTTAAGCTTCTATATGCAAGCGTACACATAAAAACAGAACACAAAATACCTATTCCTACTAATAATCCTATGATTATATTTTGTTGTTCTTGTGATATTCTCTTATGAACAATAGGAGTTTTATTAAAGTTAGTATTATTTATATTATTATTTTCTACTAAAGAATTTCCACATTTACTACAAACAGTTAAATTTGATTCAAATGGATTTCCGCACTTATCACAATACCTCACTTTCTAATACACCTCTATTCTCAAAATATTATATCATATTAAAAATTCTTTGCATATAAAAAAAGATACACTTTTAAATGTATCTTAATTATTTTTTATTGGAATAAGTTTTTCTTTACCACCCATATATGGTCTTAATACTTTTGGTATATTTACACTACCATCTTCATTATAATTATTTTCTAAGAAAGCTATTAACATTCTAGGTGGAGCAATAACTGTATTATTAAGAGTATGAGCGAATTCTTTTTCTCCATTCTCTTTTTTATATCTAATTTGAAGTCTACGTGCTTGAGCATCAGTTAAGTTAGAACAAGAACAAACTTCAAAATATTTTTGTTGTCTTGGACTCCATGCTTCAATATCACAAGATCTATATTTTAAATCAGCTAAATCACCTGAACAACATACAAGTTTTCTAACTGGTATATCAAGTGTTCTAAATAATTCTACTGAATAATTCCACATCTTATCATACCATTTTTCACTATCTTCTGGTTTACATACAACTATCATTTCTTGTTTTTCAAATTGATGTATTCTATATACTCCTCTTTCTTCTATTCCATGAGCACCAACTTCTTTTCTAAAACATGGAGAATATGAAGTCATAGTAATTGGTAAATCACTTTCTTTTAAGATTTGACCTTGAAATTTAGCAATCATAGAGTGTTCACTAGTACCTATAAGATATAAGTCTTCACCCTCTATTTTATACATCATATTTTCTTTTTCAGCAAATGACATAACGCCATCTACAGCAGCACTATGAATCATATAAGGAGGAATACAATATGTAAATCCTTTATCAATCATAAAATCACGTGCATATGCAAGTACAGCAGAATGAAGTCTAGCGATATCACCCATTAAATAATAAAATCCATTACCACTTACTCTACCAGCAGCATCTTTATCAAGTCCATTAAATGTAGCCATTATATCTGAATGATATGGAATTTCATAACTTGGTACTTTTGGTTCGCCAAATCTCTTTTCTTCAACGTTTTTACTATCATCTTCCCCAATTGGTACATCAGGAGCAATAATATTAGGAATAGCCATCATATCAGTTTTAATTAATGCTTCAAGTTCCTCTTCTCTTTTTTCAAGTCTCTCTATTTCATTACTCATTTCATTAACTTTAGCTTTAATTTGATTAGCTTTATCAATTTTCTTATCACGCATTAATTCACCAATAGAAGCACTTAATTTATTTTTTTCGCTTCTTAGTAAATCACCTTTAGATTTGCATTCTCTATATTCAATATCATAATTATAAACGTCATCTACTAACGATAGCTTTTCATCCTGAAATTTCTTTTTAATGTTTTCTTTTACTAATTCTCTATTTTCTCTAATTAGTTTAATATCTATCATAGTAACACCTCTTCCTTATTTAATATAATAACATTATTTTATTAAAATAAAAAGAGAAAAATAATTAATTTTTCTCTAAATAATATGTAACAGTTATTTTATCTTCAGCATCAAATAATTTAATATTTATTTCATACCTATTGCCTTTATTAATTATATAACTTTGATCAAGTGCATCTTGATAAGAAATTGTTTTAGTATATTTTATATTATCATTTTTATCACTTACTTGAATAATAAGGTTTTTACTTTTATCAAGATTTCTTAAAACTGCCAAAACACCTCTAGTAGTAATCTTTGACCTTTCATTAATTTTTTTGGCTATACCCTCAAATACCTCAGAAAGGTTCACAGTACTAGCATTATAATAATATGGTCCTCCACTAAATAGTTTATCAGTAGACTGTGTACATAATTTTTCTAATACATCAATATGATTTATAAAACCTATTGTATATATTTCAGCTATATCTTTAATATCACTTTCATATGTTTGATAATTAGTAGTAGAGTTTGGATAACCATCACTCAAAAATACTAAATAATTTCTATTTAATGGATTACTTGTTTTCATACTATTTAAATGAGTCAATGAAGCACTTAAAGCAGTATTATACGGAGTATTACCAGTAGAAGTCATACCATTGATATAATCTGTTGCAGCTTGTAATTGTGTAGCACCCGTTCCATCAAAACATCTGCTACCTGAATTCATAATAACAACACAAAGTCTATTATTTGTATTTGAATTTTCTCCAATCATAGCTTGAGCAAAACTAATAGCAGCCTCTTTAGATATATTTAATTCATCAGAACTTAAACTTGTAGAATTACCTAAAGAAATCACTACATTTGCTCCTATTTCGGCGATTTCAGTATAATGAACTGTCTTTTCAATAGCAATAGTATTTTTAGCACTAGGTTCAGCTTCTATGCCATCCATTGTATATACAATTTGATTACTTACAGAATCTCCCGCATTACCGATTATCTTAACACTAAATTCAAGTTCAATTGTTTCACCAGGCTTCAAAGTAAAAGTATATCCATTTTTACTAAGTAACCCATTTATAGCTGACTTTGCTTCAGATAAAGAATAAGTTTTATCACCTAATTTTATCTTTGATGTTTCCGGTAATAATGATATTTTATTATTGATATCGTTAATCATCTCAACTTCACGAATATTAACCTTAGAATTATCAGAACCATTATTTTTAAATTTAAATCTATATACTATTTCATCGCCATATTGAGCCACACCATCAAGTTTTAATTCTTCATCACCCTGTCTTCTTATAATTTCAGAATCCATATACTCAATATCAACATAAAAATTAGGTTTAACAAATACCCAAGGATCAGCATAACTTCCTCTTCCAGTTACTTCAGTTTGGCTAACAACATATTCAGTTGGTCTTACGCCAGAACTGCCTATATATCTATTAAGTACACTAAAAGTTCCATTATCTATACTATAAAAATTAGAATCACTAGCAGTAAGTGTCCAATAAGCTCTAGCAGTTTTTAAATAAGTTTTATCATTATGAATAGAAATATTATATTCACTTCGATTTATAAGGCCACCCGTATTAAATCCATCTAAAGTGTTAAAAGTATATCCAGAATATAGATATTTTCCATTATGTTTAAAATCTATATACCATTTATAATTCTTAAAACTAGTTATATAATTATTAGCTCCATACATAGCATCCGAATAATTAACCTTCACGCTAGCAAAAATAGCAAAAGGAAAAAACAAAATAATTAATATTAATAATTTCCAAAGCTTCTTCATTCTATTCACCCTTATTATCTATTCTAAGTATATCAGTTTTTAATATTTCTTACAACACTAAAAATTGAAAATTATAAGTTTATATTTAAATACAAATTAAAAAGAGGTTTCCCTCTTCTTATATTACCATCCTGTGCAAGTGCCAAATATTATAGCTAAAAGGATGAATAAAATTAAGATTATAAAGAATATATTAGATTGATTATTGCAGCAACCCATTATGTTCACCTCCTTATACTAAATAAAAGCACCTAATATGATTACTAATAGAATAAATAATACTAAAGCAAATGCTGCTCCTGAAATACCATTACCTCTACCACATCCACATCCGCATCCTGTATTCATAAAACATTCCTCCTTTTTTATCTTTACACTCTTATAGTATGTTATTTCCTAGTTTTTGTGTATGATAATTACTTGTATTTTAGTATAGTTTTTGCTATCATAATAAGAGTTAGGAGGATAATGAGAAAAATATGAAGAAAAAAATATTTTTAGTTCTTGCATGTGTATTCCTACTTGCTGGTTGTAATGGTGTAAAACTAACAAATGGTGAAAATGCAGTTGTAACATTTAATGAAGGAGGAATTAGTTCAGAAGAGCTTTATAAAAGTTTAAAAGAAGCTTATGGTGCAGAAAAATTAATGAATTTAATAGATACTAAACTATTAAATGAAAAATATGAAACTGATACTACAGAAAAGTCATATGTTAATCAAGCAGTTAAATCAACTAAAGAAGCCGCTAAAAAATTAAACGCTGATTTTGAATTATATTTACAATATTATTATGGTGTTTCTACTGAATCTGAATTTAGAGATTATCTTTCATTAAGCTATAAAAGAAGCTTATGGGTTCAAGATTATGCTGAAGAAGAAGTAACTGAGAAACAAATTAATCAATATTATGAAGAAGAAGTTGTTGGAGATATTGATGCAAGTCACATTCTTATTACAATAGATAGTAAAGAAGATGCAACTGAGGAAGAAAAGAAAGAAGCTGAACAAAAAGCTTATGACAAAGCTAAAGAGGTTATTGATAAACTTAAAAATGGAGAAGATTTCTCAAAGTTAGCAAAAGAATATTCAAAAGATTCAACTACTGCAGATAAAGGTGGATCTCTTGGTAAGATAAATACTGGAGATTATGCTGATGAAGTATTTGAAGCATTAAAGAATTTAAAAGATGGTAGCTACTCTACTTCACCAGTTAAATCAAGTTATGGATATCACATTGTATATAAAACTAGTCAAGATGAAAAACCTGAACTTAACGATGACTTAACTAAAGAAATTAGAACAACTATTGGCAAAGAAAAAGCAAACGAAGCTGGTTACTCAATTAAAGCATTAAAAGCATTAAGAGAAAAAAATAATATGAAATTTGAAGATGCAGAACTTGAAAAAGCATTCGAGAAATTAGTTTTACAACAAGAAAATCAAGCTAAGGCATCAACTAGTTCAAATTAATAGTATAAAGGCATTGTTAAATCAATGCTTTTTTATTGAAATAATAAATATAAAATGTATAATGTTTTGTAGGAGTACACTTATGAAAAAGAAAATAATTATTATAGTTTCAATTATATTATCAATTACAATATTAAGTATCATTTTTAATTACTTATTTGTAGTCAAAATAAATCAAAAAGATATAACACTAAATATAAATGATAAATATGACTTTAAAAATATAAAAGGAACAATAAGAGGTAAAAAAATAAACTTAGAAATAAATGAAAATGTTAATTTAAATGAGCTTGGAGATTACGAAGTAACATATAAATCCCATGAGAGAATAGCTATTAATAAAGAGAAAGTTATTAAAGTACATATAATTGATAAAGAAGGTCCAGTAATAACTTTAAATAATGAAGAAACAAAAATAATAAATTACAAAGAAGAATATAAAGAAGATGGATATAAAGCAATAGATAATGTAGATGGAGATTTAACTAATAAAGTTGAAGTAACTAATAATATAGATAATACTAAACTTGGTAAATACAAAGTAACTTATAAAGTTAAAGATTCATCTAATAATGAAACAATAATAGAAAGAAATGTTGAAGTAAAAGATACTGAAGCACCAGTAATAAAACTAAATAGAAATATTAATAGTTATTTAATACTAAATAATAATATAAACATAAATGATTTTAAAGCAATTGATAACTATGATGGCAATATAACTGATAAAGTTGAAGTTACTGGCAAAGTAGATAATAAAAAAATTGGTATTTATAAAGTAACTTATAAAGTTAAAGATTCATCTAATAATGAAACAATACTTGAAACAACAATAAACGTACAAAAAAAGAATACTAAAGGTATTCCAGTATTAATGTATCATTGGTTTTACGATGACACTAAAAATGAAGATATTACTTCTAAACCAAATAATCATAATTATATATCTAAAACTAATTTTGAAAGTCAAATTAAATATTTAGTAGATAATAACTACTACTTCCCTACTTGGAAAGAATTAAATGATTATATCGATAAGAAAATTGATTTACCAGAAAAAAGTGTAATATTAACAGATGATGATGGAGTTGCATCTTTCTATGAAATTGCTTACCCTATCACTCTTAAATACAAAGTACCTATAACATCATTTGTTATAACAAATAAAATAAAATGGAAAGAATACATAAATAAAGACTTACTAGATATGCAGTCACATACTGATTCATTACATGTAAGAAGTTGTACTAAAACTAAATGGGATGGCGCAGCTATGTGTAAAACATACAAAGAAATCAAAAGTGACTTACAAGTAACAAAAGATAAACTTAAAAATGATCCTAAAATATTTGCTTATCCTTTTGGTCATTATAGTGATGATTTCATAAAAGCATTAAAAGATACCAACTTTGGTTTAGCATTCACAATTAATTCAGGAAGAGTTAAAAAAGGCGCAAATAAATACAAGCTTCCAAGAGTTAGAATAAGTAGACAAACTACTTTAAAACAATATGCAAATTACATAAAATAAAACATCAAGTGATGTTTTATTTTTTATAGAGTTTTATATAACTATTAAACACATTATTTGTTCCATCAACCATTGTATCCAATCCAAAATATTTAAGTTTTTCTTCATCGTTACTGCAACCATACATTTCAAAAAATTTATTAATTTCTCTATCAAATTGTTTTTTATCGTTTCTATATAAATCAACAAAATACATAGCAAGTACATTAGAAAGAACTAATTTTGCAGCATACGTATCCGCAACCATTGAACTAAACAAATATAGTTTTCCATCTCTAAGAGTCATATTCTCAAATAATAATATTATAGAATGTAAATACTCAGTTATTGCTAAAAAAGAATCAAGTTTAGAATATTCAGCTTTAAAAGCACTTTTAGAATACCTAGTATCCTTTAAATAATCAAAGAATATCATTTCTAAAAATATAGAATATGCTTCGGAAAATAAAGAACCATTTCTAATCATAAAATCATAAATATTATTAGAACCTTGATATAAAAAAGAATGTCCAATCTCATGAGGCACAATTGAAGATGTACTAATTTTATTATTAAATCTTGAAAATACAAAAGATTCATCACTAGTTATTAAATGAACATTAAGTCCAAGAGAACCAGAAGAAAGATTATATTTTTTAGGATTAGTTTCAATTCTTTTACTACTTTTTAATGACTCATATATATCTAATAATCTTGAATCATATTTTTTAAAAAAGTCCATTAGTAGTTTATCATATTCAATATCAGTAATACATCTATCTAAAGTAATTCTCCAAGGAAGTTTAACACCACTAGAATATCCATATAATGATTTATATATTTCTACTGAATTCTTACTAAAGAAATTCATAAGTATTCTATTTGATTCATTCATAAGTCTAGGAAACAACAAATTAATATTATTAATTTCATAATTAGTTCCTTCTGTATAATTAAGCATTAATTTTAAAAGTCTTATATCACGAGAAAGTTCTAACTTTTTAACTTCATTAGTAGTATTACTCATTAACTCTTCTAATCTTTTAACTCTACTATGTAAGTCATTATTATTAATACGCATAACTTCCTCCTTAGTGATTCATATTATAACAAAAAAAGTAACACTATTAAAAGTGCTACTTAAAATTACTATTTATTTCATCATAACTATAACCTTTTCTAAGTAAAGATGAAATTATTTTATTTTTATCTCCTTTAAATTTTTTATCAGCTTTTAGAAAATCTTTATTTAAAGCATCACTAGAATATTCTATATTAGAAAGTAATTCATCTATCATATATTTATCATACCCTGTATTATATAAATCATTCTTCATTTTAGTTATAAACATATAATAACTCTTACTCTTCATAATAGATTTCTTTTTATTTATTAGTTTCTCTAGTTTACTTTTCCATACTTCTTCATCAATATGAGATAAATATTCATCTACTATATCTTCATCTATTTCTAAATCTATTAATTGTTTACGTATCTTAAAAGGTCCATCACTACTAAGAAGTATTTTATCATTAATATATGCTTCTGTATATCTCTTATCATCAAGTAAATTTAATTTATCAAGTTTTTCTAATGCATAATCTATACACTTATTATTAAACTCTTTTCTCTTTAAATATTCTACTATTTCTTTTCTATTTCTAAGTTTAACTTCTATATAATTAAGAGCCATATTATAAGCATCATAATAACTATTCTCATCTATTAATTTATCTATTTCTTCTAAACTTATATCTTTCTTTAATAATAAATCATATTTTAAAATGATATCTTCATAAAGCGTTAGTTCCGTGGTATCTAAAAATATCTTATATTTATTTTTACCCACTTTCTTAAATTTATTAATATGCATTTATATCACCAAAAATATCATATCATAAAAAAATAGTTTCGTATAGAAACTATTTATATATTTATTAGTCATTACTATAGTTAGTGAAATATCTTTGAATAAGTATTACTGGAGTACCTTTGTCTCCACTTCCACTTGTTAAATCACATAAACTACCTAATAAATCTGTATAACGTCTTGGTGTAGTACCTTGTGTAGCCATTGAACCTTTAAGTTTAGAATCTTTAGTTCTAATTTCTTCTATCATTGCTTGTTTTAGTTCTTCACCCTTTAAATCTTTAAATTTATTCTCACTAAAATATTTAAGCTTAATTTCATTTGGACTTCCTTCTAATCCACTTGTATAAGCTGGACTAACAACAGGATCAGCAAGTTCCCAAATCTTACCTACTGGATCTTTGAATGCTCCATCTCCATAAACCATAACTTCAATAGTTTTACCAGTCTTTTCTTTTAATAATTCTTGAACTTTATTTACTAAAGTATCACCTGTTCTTGGAAACAATTTTACTCTTTCTTCAGTAGAACGATTACTACCTAAAAGTCCATATGGAGAATATCCACTAGAATTAACGCTATGATTTAATATATCACTTAATGTAAGTACACGTGCTTCGCTATCAGACTTTTCAATTCTAGCCTTAGTTTCAACTCTAGTATGTATATCACATGCTATAACATCTTTAGTATATTTTAAAATATCTTCAGGTTTATTTGAAAATACCATTTCAAATTCACAACCTTCTTTTAATACTAAATCACGATATACTTCATACATATTAACGCCAGTAAATAAATGTTTAAAATGACCAAATTTTTCCTTGTACTCATTTTCTGTTATTAAATCAGATGAAGGATTAACACCATATTTAATTAAATCTTCTCTATATAGAATATCGTTTCCTACTTCATCAGATGGATAACTAGATAATAAGGTAATTTTTTTAGTACTTCTAGCAAAAGCACTTAGTAATACAGCAAATCTATTTCTACTTAATATTGGAAATACAAGACCTAAATGTTCACTATTACTAAACTTATTTTTAACATCAGTTGCTATTTGATCTAAAGTAGCAAAGTTTCCTTCACTTATACCAACAACAGCTTCAGTAATACCAATAACATCTTTATCTTCTAGTTCAAAATTTTCACTCTTACTTGCTTTAAGAACAGAATCAACTACTATACTAGCTAAATCATCACCTTCTTTTATGATAGGTGTTCTAATTCCCCTAACAACTGTTCCTACATCTCTCATAAATCACTCTCCTACTTTATAATCATATCATAATTTATAATATTTTATATTCAAATTACATTTTCTTTACAAAATAAAAAGCACATAAGTGCTATTTTAAAAATTTATATTTACCAATTATTGGTAAATCTTTTGATTTTCCACTATTAGTTCTATAAATACCAACTATAGTAAGAACAATAGCTAAACAATATAATGCGTAAGATACAAATTTTACCCACATAGGAGTTTCCTCACTCATTAAATATTTTTTAGTAAACATTCCATATAAAACTTTAGAAATAACTACAACAACTATCCAAAATAAAGATAAATTAACGCCTTCTTTAACATGATAATCTAGATATTTAGATTTACTTCCTAATTTGTTTATATATTTAAAATAAAATGCAACTAATGGTACATAACATAACATAGCATGTACTTTATATTGTTGAACTTCTTCTTTTCCAAAATAACTTGTATAATCAGTGGTATTTATTAACTTATTAACAGCACCTATTGTTTTATCACTAAAGTCATCTTGAGGTTTAGTTGTAGTGTCATCATTTAAAACACCTTTACTTTCTGATATATCATTAGAAAACTCTATCATTTCAATTGAATTACTACTATTTGTTTGTACATTTTGATTAGTTACATTTTGACTAGTAGACTGCGTAGTTGGTGTATTATTAACAACTTGTCCATTAGTTTGTGGAGTTTGATTAGTATTTTGTTCTGTATTCATATCAATTACCTTCCATTCTTACTAAATTATAACATAGTTTTTAAAATAATAGAAATATTTATTTAAGAAATATATTAAATAAGTTTCTTGTAAACATTATATATGTGATGTAAAATATTATTCAAAGTGAGTGTAATTTATATGAATGCATTAAAGTTTAATGATAAATTTGATGAAATAATAGAAGAACCAATAGAATATTGGAAAACAATAGATGATATTCCACAAAAGATAAAAGATTTTATCAATAAAACGTCAGATACAATTCCATTTTATGACGAAGATGATGAGACATATTATTGTCCCCTACATATGGAAAAACTCACAAAAGAAAATAAATGTCCTAAATGTTCTAAACAATTTACTACTAAAGATAAATTAAAAAATCTAGGGGCTTATATCTATTATTATGTATTTGATATTAATGATAACGATATATTACTCTATTTATTATGTGAAAATATAAGTTATTTAAATGTACCATCATCATATCCATTTAAGCAAAGTAAAATAAATATTAAAACTATTTATCAAATCTTACCCACTAAAATTATAAATGTAAAAGAAAATAAACATATTACATACAAAGAACTAGAAGAAACAATCATAAGATTTAGTGCAACAGAAGAAATAAATGATAAAGATTTTGATTTACTAGACGAATATGAATTTAATACATTCGAACATCAATATTTATATACAGATAACTTAATAGATTTAAAAAATACTACTCTATATAGATATAGTAATTTATGGACTTTAAACGATTATCTTAATAATCATTATTTTAGTTTATCAAGTCTTACATTTTATCCAGTACACTACAAAGAATTTGAATATCTTCTAAAATTAAAATTATATAATTTAGCTATTACAAGTAGTTCTGATATAAAATACAAAGGTAGTTTTAAAAGTACATTCGGAGTTGAAAAAAAATATTATGAATTTATGAAAAAAATTAATATAGATTATCTAGAATTAGAAGCACTAAAACTTTATCCAACAACTAATATAAATACGTTAAATTTTGTAAAAAATAATTTAAGTCTAATAGAACTAATACTAAAATATACAAGTTTAGACAAAGTACTTGATTATTTTAAAAATCAAAATTTAACAATAAATAACTTACATGAATATGGTGATTATATAAGATGTTGTAAAGAAATGAAATTAAATCTAAAAGATAACAACATTTTATTTCCAAAATACTTTACTCAAAGTCATGATAAAATTACAAACGAAATGATAATAACAAAAGATCCACAAACAAATAAACGTATTAAAAGTTTAGCTAATATTCTTATTTTAAATAAATATGAAGATGATAAATATATTATATTTCCAGCCGATAGTATAAATAGTCTTATAGATGAAAGTAACAATCAATCAAACTGTGTAAGAACATATTGTAATATGGTAAGTAATAATGAATGTCAAATATATTTTATGAGACATAAAGACAGCATCAATAAATCATTCGTTACTATAGAAGTTAGAAACAATAAAGTAGTTCAAGCAAAAACAAGATTTAATAATGATGTACCACACGAAATCATGAACATAATAAATAAATGGGAGAAAACACTAATTCCAATAATAAACGAATAATATTGTAATTTAACTCTAAGTCAATTATAATAAAAATATGTTAAAACGGAGGTAGAAAATGAAATTAAATAAAGAATACAAATTCAATAATTTTGAAATTAATAAAGGTAATAAATTAGCATATACCCTATCTCAAGACATCGCAAAAGAACCAGGTAAAAAATATTCCCCATTATTTATAAGTGGCAATACAATAGAAAGAGTACATTTACTAAATGCAATAGCTAATTATATTATAGACGAAACCAATTATAAAGTAAGTTATATAAACTTACCTGATATTAATAGAATAACAAATGATATAGATGTATTAATAATTGATGAGCTTGAAAATATATCAAATAACGAAGATAAACTAAAAGAAATAATCAAAACATATACATCTAATAATAAACAAATAGTTTTAGGAAGTAGCAAACCTCTTGATGAACTAAATATAAATGAAGAATTAAAAGAAATCATTCTTTGGGGAATAACAGTAGATATAAAAAATGATAAAAACAAAACCAATAGTGAAAAACTAACTGACTACAATTGGTTGTCTAAAAAAGAAACAATAAATAAAAAGTTTTTTGAAATAAAAGAAGATATCAAAAACATTAACAATTTAGTTGGCAAATATATTATTTATAATCAGTATATTGATGATGAGTATTACTCTACTTTCCGTGGTAAATTATTAAACTTTAAAAATGATATTCTATATGTAGAAGTATTCAACGATGGCATGAAAGAAACTGAAGAAATGCATGAAGTACCTTTCAAACAAGAAATACCACTAAGTAAATTAAAAAGTATTGAAGAATTTAAAAATTATTATAATAAAAACTTTAATAATTCTTATATAAATAAAGAATGTAAAATTATAAATAAAAACAATGAATCTATAACCGGAATCATCATAGATTATCAACTAGGAAACCTAATGTTAAGTATTAATGGCGATCCAAATTATGAATATCCATTGTATTTTATTAAAGATATTGAAATTATTAAATAATTATTTGAGATTTATTATTTATTATGTTATACTTTATAAGGAATGCAAGTATAACTAATGCAAGTGTGGCGGAATTGGTAGACGCAGCAGACTCAAAATCTGCCGGTAGTAATACCTTGAGGGTTCGATTCCCTTCTCTTGCACCAACAAAATCAACAAAAGTCCTTTAAATCAGGGCTTTTTTAATATCATTTTTCTAAAAAAAGCGATAATTTTCCATATTTTCCACTCATTTCGTGGAACTTTTTTTAATAAAATTATGAACAACATAATCAATATAAAGCTATATTTTTCAAAATATGTTATAATCAAATAGGATGTGATAGCTTTAGATAATATAAAAATGAAAGAAGGTTTTAATATGAAAAGTGACTATATTTGTTTAAATAGTAAAACATTTGAAATTGAAGAAAATAATAAAGTTATCCCAGTTGATGAACAATTAGCAAAAACAATTTCAATATTAAATCAAAAAGGATATTATGTAGAAAGATTTAACAGAGCTAAAATAACAAAACCATTTATAATTAGTTCTTTAATTCATAGCTTAAAAGAACAACAATTGTTAGATATAAATGATAAAACAAAAGATAAAATTAAAAAAATTATTAAAAATTCAGATTATGAATCAACACTAATAATATTTAAAGAAAATTATACATTTAATAACTTACCTCATGGATATAAATTGATAGGCAAAGATTTAATTTACAATTTAACAGCACTAAAAGATGGCAATGATATAGAAACAAAAGAATTAATTGAACTAGATGACGAACATGAAGAAAGTATAAAAAACTTAGAAAATTGGGCAAATAATTTACCTAAAATTAACTAAATAAATTTACAGTTTGAAATATAACTATTTTTTTTATAAATAAAAACATATTAGTTTTATATTTAACTAAAATTATTGTATAATAAAACATATAGAAAATAGTTTTATGAGGTGAATTAATGAAATCTAATGAAAAAAATATTAATAATAGAAATAATAATTTAAATAATTTAGATGATACTCAACAAAAAATATACAAGATTTCTAATATAATATCTAAAGAAATAATCGTACTTTCAATAATATTAATAATTATAGGATGCATATTTATTATTTCAGATTTATCAAACAAAGGAATTTGGTATGGATTAGCAACAGTCTTAATAATTATGACATTCCTATTTATTTCATTACCATTAATACTATTCTATTTAGGAATTAGAAACAGCAAAAAATATTTAATGAATAATAATATAAAAGCATTAAAAAAGGCAAAAATATTTGATATATTATCTCTTATAATTAGTATTATATATATGACATTCCTTTTAACTGACTTACTATCTTTAGAAGAACTAGGATTAGCTTTAATAATTGGATATACAGCATTAATAATCATTCCAAATATTATACACATATTACTATGTTTTAATTTAAAAGTTAAAAAATGGATACTAAGTATATTAATTATTATGATTACTCCAATTATAATTTTTAGATTAAGCATTCTCTCACCTAATAAAATAAAAGTAAATTTTGATAATTTGCCTACAATTACAGATTTTAATAATGAATTAATAAGAAGAAAAATATTACCTGAATCATATTATATGGGAATTAATAACTCATATTCTTATATTGAAAAATATTATGAAAGTAACTGGGAAAATGGTTTTTATTATGCAAAAGCAGGTGAAGAAAATGAAAAAGCAACAATGTACAGATATGCTCGCTACGAAATTAATATAAACGGAGTGGACTTTGATTGGGAACTATACAGTATTAATAATAAAATGTATGCATACCTAGATTACATATGGAAAAATGAAACAACTATAAAAAACTATAACTTAAGTAAAGGAATAGTAGTTTCAGAAGAAGATAAAATAACAACATACAATGATAAAGATAAATATTATTCTTATGGAGGAGGAATAATAAGAAATTTTAGTTCAATAAAAAAAGCTCTATATGGTAAACACATCACTGAAGTATCATTTGAAAATTTGTACATGGTAGACAAATATAATTCTAATTGTGCTAATATAGTTGTTGTAAAAGAAATAAATGAGGAATCTTTAAAAAATATTTCAAATAAAATAATGAATGGTGAATATTATTAAAATCTTAACTAGATCCAAAAAGGATCTTTTTATTTTAAAAATTTATAATGTGAATTTATTAAAACTATGATAGAATATAAGTCATAAAAGAAATACATTTATTAAGAAAGGAATTTAATAATATGTTCAATAATCTAAAATGTTATATCTATGATAAAAAAGTTGAAAGACGATATAAAAAATTTAAAAATTGTAGTATTCCCTATCCCTTTTACGATAAGAAAAGAGATACTTTTGAATGGATTAGATACTCTAATGTAATTAATCAATTTGAAGCAACCAATAATTTAGTTGATGCTCTTGCAAGTATTGGTAATATTGGAATGATATATCACTACAAAGCAAACTTCTATAATTATGAAAAGAAAAAATATGAAAATATTATAAGTCATTGTCATAATTTTGACGAATTAATAAATGAACTTTATAGATACCCAGAATCATTTGAAATACCTGAAGATTATAAGGATGAATATAGTATTCAAGAACTAGAATATATAAATAGTCTTCGAAAATATTTCAAATTAATTAACCTTAAAGATGAAAAATATAGTAAAGAAATAGAAGAATTTGATAACAAATGGGAAGAAATAAACAAGAAAAAACATAAATCATTAAAAGAAATTATATTTTTATACAATACTTATGAAAAGAAATGGAACAAACTTACCGAAAAAGAAAAATTAGAAAGATGTAATAACAAAAAAGCACTAGAGTTTTTTAGTTATCATCAAATATGGACAAAGACTGACAAAGTAGCTAAAGCTATAATAGACGGTAAAAAAGATTATAAATTGTATGTTAACCATCCCTTCTCCACTTCTAAACTAAATGAAAAATTTTTAGTAGTAAACTCTAAATACGAATATATTGGAATCGTTAAAGTAATTAAAGAAGAACAACTAAAATTCAAAAATTTAAAAGAAGATATGGTTGATTATAAACTAGCTGGATTTAAAAATTTTAAAGACTATAAAAATAGTTTATATAACGATTTTAAAGAAGAATGTGATGCATATGATGAAGAATTTAATGATGAATCTATAATTATCTATGTTAAACTAAAAGTAATAGAAAAATTTTAAAGTAAGGAGAACTTATGAAACTAATAGAGAAATTAAAAAAATTAAGAAATGAATTAATTATACCCCAAAATAGAGATTATGAATTTGATGCTGAACTAGAAGATCACGACGTAAAAGATGGTAATGTTTATAGACTTCATTATGTAAATTTTCATAGAATAAATGAACATGAATATTCAAGAGAAAATAATGTTGGTGTCATAAATTGGCCATGTAGTACATTCATGCTACCAGAAGGCATGACAAGAGAAGAAGGATTTAAAATATTATCATACTTAACTGATTTCATTGAAAGACGTGAAGATACTGATATTGGATCATTAAAATCAGTAAGAACGCTAGATGGAGTACTTGACCTAGATAGATTTGGCTTTAGAAAAGTAAAATCAAATGATCCAATAGATTTATATACAGTTGATGGAAGAATATTGTTATTTAAAAATAGTAAATTTTACAAAGATTATTTTAATTGGTATAAAGAAGGAATAACTAAGGAAGAAATAGAAGAAATATATAAAAAACATAACATGACTTTCGAAGACATAAAATGGTTAGATAATCCAACTCAAAGGATCCTAAAATAAAAAGTCAACCACAAAGTTTGACTTTTTTATTTGCTCATAAGTACTCTTTTATACTCTTCCTCTAGCCCATTAACTTCTAAAAATCTTCTTTTAAATTCTTCTTTATTAGAAACAAGTTCTGTTATATCTTCTAAAAACTTCTTATAGTCTTCATCCTCAAAATACATTTTAGTAGTAGCATATCCATTCTTTCCAAATTTATCTAATAAATGTAACCTAGATTCTTCAATTATTTCATCTAATGATAAATTAGGACTATGTTTTTTTCTATATGAATATGTTCTTTTTAATGGAACTTCAATTAAAACATTTCTATCAGCAGAAGACACTATTTTTCCATAAATACTTCTTGGTTCATTTTTAGAACTTGCCCTATGATCACTAACTGCTTCAGACATCATTTTAATTTCTTCTTCACTAAAGAATTTTCTTAAATTTTTATCTTCTAATAACATTTTACCAGATAACTTCTCATGATTTTCAGCATCTATATAATGTCCTATATCATGATACGCAGCTATTACATAAACCATTTCCATGTTTATATCAGGCACTCTACTTGCAAACATAAAACTTCTATCAATAACATACATAATATGGTCAAGTTTGTGTGCATCATCATTTTTTTCATAACTTTTAAATATTTCATTTTCAATATAATTTTTTAGTTCTTCCCTAATCATTTTATCACCTATAAACATTTTACAATATTTTTTAAAAAAATGCTATAATATCAAAAAAGGAGTATTTATGACAAAAGAACAAAAAGTGTTAAATTATTACATACTATGTAATAAACTAAAAAACATAATTAGAACTGGATGGAAAGACTGGAACGTACAAAGAGAAAGATTAGAAAGTATAGCAGAACATGTATATGGTGTTCAAATGCTTGCAATCGCTATGAAATCAGAATATGAATATGACATAGACCTAGAAAAAGTTATATTCATGCTAGCAATTCATGAACTTGGTGAAACGATAATTGGAGACTTAACACAATTTCAAATATCCAAAAATGAAAAAGAAAAAATAGAGCATGAAGCAGTACACAACATATTACAAGGATTATTAGATGGAAAAACAATAGAAAAATTATTCTTAGAGTTCGATGAAAGAAAAACAAAAGAATCATTATTTGCATATCAATGTGATAAATTAGAATGTGACCTTCAATGCAAACTTTATGATCAAGAACATTGTGTTGATTTAAATAATCAATCAAATAATAATACAAAAGAAAATGAAAGAGTTAAAAAATTACTTGAATCCGGAGAATCTTGGTCTACAATGTGGCTACAATTTGGACAACAAACATACCCATACGACGAAAACTTTAGAGCAGTTTCGAATTATGCATTAAATAACAATATTGAAAACCAAATATTAAAATAAAACTATAACGTTAAATTATGTTATAATTTTATTAATGATAGGAGAATCAATATGTACGAAGTAAACACAAGCTCACTAGATAAATGTAAAAAAGATAATGTGGCAAATATTATATATACGTTAATACTTATAATAATTTTTATAATATGTGCAGATTATACTATAAAAATAGAAGGTTATACTTATTATACTTATGGATTTTTAGCAATAATTACAATTGTAAGCTTTATTTTAATATTAGAAACTATTAAAAAAATAATAGCAATTAATAAAAGATATAAAAATCTTAAATATTTAAAAAATAATGGAAAGTTAATTAAGAAGATTCCATATGCTTTAAAAAAATCAGATGTTAAACGTAGTAAACCTACTAGAAGACTTAGAATAATTGTATTGCACTATACTCTACCTACTGGAATAACGTTAACACTTGAAAGTGAACCAAGAGATGATTCATTTTCTATACCAAAAGAAGGTTTTGCAGATTTACTAATTGACGAAAATAAACCAGATAAATTTTTTATAGACATGAATATAAATAGAATTGGTGGCAATAAAGAAGAAGATTACTATAAAGAATAAAAGTAGTTTCTAAAAACTACTTTTTTTAATTTCAATTTAATAATATCAATTTTTATTGTTGGAATTTACTTATATCATCTACTCTAAGAGCAAAATATGGTTTATCTTTATTAGCTTCTTTTAGAAATAATGCAAATGTATCATTAACATAGAAATTTCTATGCTTTTTAATAGTAGCAGTATCATATTTTACATCCATTCCTGCTTCACTCTTAACCTTACCACCCTTTTCATCTAAAGAAAACATAATACTTTGAATAGCTTTCTCAATTGTATAAACACCTTTTGTTGTAACTATTGCTTTATCTTGAAGTTCAGTGTACTCTCTTAATACATTAAAATCTATCTTAGGCATCATAAAATTATCGTTATCATTAAAATCATATACTTTTTTATTATCTACATTTTTATATATTTCATCAAATGTTTCACCTTTAGGATTCTTAATAACTATAACTTCATCATTATTTTTAGTCACCAATTTAACAGCAAAATCATCACTATTATTAAAATAATATACTTTTATTTGCTTACGTATTTCTCCATTATCTTTTATAATACCAAAATACTCAATATTTTCTTTGTCTTTAAATTTGTCATTAAAAATATCAAACTTCTTATTAAATTCAAATTCTCTATAAAGCATACTATATAAGAAATATCTATCTATTATACCTTCTCCCCTATCAAGAGCATCAGGATTCCAATCAAACTTATCAAGTATATCACTTTTTTGATTAAATTTTTCTTTTATAGCACTTTCTATTTTATTTTTAAGTTCTAGATTTTTTCTACCATATATTTTATAGTAATAATTATCACTTATATCATCTTTTGTAAAATCTTCATTATTTAAATTATCAAGTATATCTAATTTTTCATTAAATTTAATATCTTCTTTTACTATATCATTTTTAAAGTCATTCCATATTAACTGGAATGTTGGACACCAACTTGTATCTTTACTTATTTCATCATTTAATGTTGGAACTACTTCTACCCCTTTTGTCTCTTTTAATTCTTTTTTATTATAAACAGTTTCAACATTATCATAGATTTTGATACCTAATATTTTTATTTCAGTTCCCTCATCATAACCATCATTAGAAAGTTTATGAACCTTACTTACTTTATAAAGTAAGCTCTTATATTCAACTGTACCACCGTCTTCAAGATACTTTTTTCTTGGTATTAACATCACTACCAAAAGAACACAAACAATAATTATTATTTTCTTTTTCATATACTCTCCTTAGTATTATTATAAACTATAATATGAACGATAACAATATATTATTTAATAATCACTTTAAGTATATTCACAAATTCATTTATATCTATGTTAGAAGTTTCTATATCAAAGTTAACTCCATTATAACTAAATACGGTCATATAGCTATTTTCATAACTATATATTTTTATATTTTCACCATTAATAGTTACATATTTATCGCCATTATCATCAAAGAAATAATCTCTTAATGGTTCGCTATCTTTTGAAAATGCTATATTAATGCTTTTATTTTCAGTATAAGTACTAACTAAATAATTATTGAGTTTATTATATTTATCATTAGAATCTTTAATATAAATTCCTTCTACTCTATAATCTTTTAGCAAATCACTCGATACTAAATCATTATAAAAACTAAATTCACTTTCTAAATTTTTTTCATTAACTTTTCCACTTTCAGCATCCAATTTACGACTAGCTATACTATCTAATTCATTAATATTAAAACTATTTTTTCCATAATTTTCAGTTTTTATATCAATAACTTTATTACCACCAAAAGCAAATACCCCTATCATTAAAACTAAAGTACAAGTACACACACCATACTTTAAATATTTCCATACTTCCTCAGTATCAAACTTCAAAAAGCAGCTTTTTTCTAAACTATAATTAGATGGTATATTCTCTATTTCATCAACTTCATCATTTCTAAAAAAATCTATTATTTTCTGTTTATAATTAAATCTATAATATTTATATAATTTATTTTTAGCTATTCCAAAATATATTTTTTATCTTCAATTGTATTTACCTTTTTATACACTTCCATATAAATATTTTGAAGTATATCCTTAACATCATCTATATTAGAATAGTTATAGACAACATAGTGAGAAATATCTTTATATGTTTCATCATATAACTTATAAAACTTTTTAAGGCTTTTTTGATCGACCATTTTATTCACCTCAATAATATAGTTCCTAAAAAATATTATTTAGTTTCAATTTTTTTTAAATATTCTAAAAATTTTTTACTAGCAAATGGTAAATTAATATTTTTATTTACTCCTAAATACACTTTAGTACATGGTATATTCTTATTTATTTTAAGTTCTTTTAAAGATGGATAATTTCTAAGTGCTAGAGGAATAAGTACTGCACCATAACCAAATCCACTATAAGTAAACTCTATTACTAATTCTTGACTTACAACTTCAGTTTTAGCTTTCAAAATAACATTATTTTGTTTACATACTTGATCTATAAATTTTCTACTATTGCTATTAACATTTTGAAGTATTAATGGATATTTATTTAAATCATCAAAAGAATTTATATTATCCTTAAAATATTTATCATTATAAACAAATCCATATTTTAATTTACAAATTTCATTAACATTAATACCACTAGAATCACTATCTCCTTCATTAAATATAACCAAATCCAATTTTCCCTTTTCTAAATCCATAATTAAATTATCTGTTAAATCATTAATAATTTTAATATTTATATTAGGATAATCTTTATGAAATTCTTTTATAGTATCCATAAGTATTATTTTACTAAGTACAGTAGATGCTCCAATCTTTATTTCCCCATAATCTAAATCTTTATATGTAGTAAATTCATTTTCAGCATTTTTTATTATTTCAAGAGCTTCACTTACATACTTAAATAACATACTTCCTTCAGGAGTAAGTTCCATGCCTTTATTACTTCTTAAGAATAAAGTACCACCAAGCATCTCTTCCAACTTCTTAATTGATTGACTAATCGCAGGTTGAGATATATGCAGTTCTTCACTAGCTTTAGTCATATGTTTATTCTTAGCTACAACATAAAATACTCTATAAAGTTCTAAGTTCACATTCATTATAATCACCACTTATCGATATCATAACATATATATATTTTACTTATCAACAATATATTAATAAAATGTAATTAGAAAGGACGTGAAATAATGAAAAATAAAATTTTATTTGTAGGAGGAACTTGGAATAACGAAGGAGGAAAACCATCTAAAATAGTAGAACTATTTAGTAAAGAACTTAAAAATATAGATTTATATAATGGAGGAAACTACAAAGATTTAAATAATATTTTAGAAAGTGTTATAAATTATGAAATAGTTCTATGGTGGCCAAACATTCCTAATGATTTACCAAAATTAAAAAAAGTAAAAGAAATAAACTACAAAACTATGTTAGTATCTTCTAAAAGAAATAACAATGAATACTCTTTTCAGGAATTATTACAAAGATCATTTGAGACAAAATCTAATTTAATAATAGAATTTACTAAAGAAGAAAATATATATAAAATGAGATTATTTGATCCTCTTGGTAATGTTTGGTACTATGGAACTGATATAAAAGAATGTTCTAAAGAATTAACCACAAGACTAAACTTCATAAAATCTATTAAAAGAGAATCAACAATATCAGATGAAGAAAATAAAGGTGCACTTGCCTGGTTCTTTAATGATTTTAAAGAGGAAATGTATAACTCTAATATTAAAGTTAAAACACCAATCAAAGAAGAATTTATTAATGTTATTAAAGAATATGCTATAAAGTTAGCAATGAATACTTTCCATACTACTGATGTTAAAAGATTTCTTGGCAATGCATCTCTTAGATGTCCTAAAGGTTTTCCATCATTTAGAGATAAAGATTATATATTTGTAAGCAAAAGAAACATAAATAAAGAATTTATAACTATAAATGATTTTGTACCAGTATATGAAAAAGATAACAAAATATATTATTGTGGGAATAACAAACCATCAGTAGATTCACCTATCCAAATAAAATTATATAAAGAACTTAAAAACATAAATTATATGATACATTCTCACTGTTACTTAAAAGATGCACCATATACAAAAACTCCACTTCCTTGTGGAGCTATAGACGAAGTAAATGAAATATTAAATACTATAAAAGATAACTATAAATCTTTAAACAAAACCTTCTATAAAATTAATTTAATAGGACATGGAAGTATAATAATGAGTAAAAATATTGAAAATTTAAAAAATGTAGAAATAATAAGTAGAAATCTTCCAGAATATATAAAAAAATAGTGATTATTTTCACTATCTTTTTTTATATGATCTGCCATATGGTGTTTTACTTTCCCTAATCAAGTATTCAGCATCTTTCTTTATGCATGCCTCAATTCTCTTTTTTGTCCATACTTTATCTTCTGCTAACATATGTATATTTCCATACACATTTAACCCAGCTAAAGGAACACCATATTTATCTAATGTATCAGCAATAAATGAAGCCATTTCTGTCGCTTCTTCTTTTTTAACAAAAAAATCAAATCCCAAATAATCAGGTCCACCACATCTAATATCCACAGGATCATTATGAACTGAATCAACAGATATTTTTTTACATTCAACCATATCTATATAAACCTCCATTGCACTATATTATACCATATTAATAATAAAAAAGAATCTAATTTTCTTTATAATTAGATTCATATAAATCAGAATTATCATCTTCTTCTTTTTCTTTAAAAACTATTTCCGGTAAATCATTTTTAGAAGAAAGACCAAAATAATCCAAAAACTCATTGGTTGTTCTATATAAGTTTGGTTTACCAATAGAATCATCTTTACCACATACCTTAATAAAACCACGAGCTAGTAAACGTCTTACTATTTGACTACTATTTACTCCTCTTATCTCATCAACCTTAAGTCTTGTTATTGGTTCGTTATAAGCTATAACAGCAAGTACTTCTAAAGCAGCATTAGATAGTCCACTACTCTTAGTATCAATAACTAACTTTTCATAATATTCTCTATGTTCTTCTTTAGTAGTAAGCTTAAATCTATTACCTAAATAAGATATTCTAAGTCCTCTATCAGGTTTTTCATAATCTTTTTTTAGTTCCATAAATATTTGTTTTATCTCTTCATTATCTACTTCAAGAATATTTTTAATTTCTTCAACTGTGACACCTTCATCACCTACTATAAATAATACTCCTTCTAATATTGCTTTTTTATTCACATCAATCAACTCTTTCTAAGTATATATCACTAAAATTATTATCTTGCTTAATATTTATCTCCCTATTTTTAGCCATTTCTAATACTGACAAGAAAGTAACTACTACATAAGGTTTACTAAAATCATCAAAAAGCTCTATAAAATTCAACTTTTTATGAACTTTAAGAATATCTCTTATTTTAGCAACTCTTTCTTTAACTGACAACTCTTTTCTAGTAATTTTAGTATTTTTAGGTTTATTATATTCTTGTCTTTCAAGTAATTTTTGAAAAGCATCTAATAAATCAAATATACCAACACTACCATCATTTTCTAATTTTTCATTAGAATATTTTTTTAAAGACTCAGGAGCCTTAGTATAATAGTTAGCTCTATTTTCTTCGAGGCTTCTAAATACTTCAGTACTTTCTTTATATTTCTTATATTCTATAAGTCTACGTTTTAATTCTTCTTCAGGATTTTCTTCTACTGACTCCTCTTCTTCATCTTTTTTATTTGGAAGTAGCTTTCTACTCTTCATTTCTATTAATTCAGCAGCCATTACTAAATATTCACTTGCAATATCTAAATTCATATCAGTCATTTCTTCTATATAATTTAAATACATACGCGTAATTTCTGATATTTCTATATCAAATATTTCCATCTTAGATTTTTTTATAAGATGTAGTAGTAAATCAAGTGGACCTTCAAAATCCCCTATTAACAAATTATCCATTATTTACATTCCCATTTCTTTAAATTTTCTTTTTTAACTATCATAGCTTTAGTAGCAGTATTCTTATATAAAGGTATAAATCCATCAGGTAAATTGTTTAAATTAACTGTATAGAACAATTTATTATCCTTATATTCAGTTTTAATTCCTACACCACTTATTTTAGTATTTTCATTATCAAGTTCATTTTTATATACTTTACTAGTTTGAGTTTCTTCAGTAGGTAGAGTATATTCTTTAGTTATTGAATAAGATATTAATAAATCATTTTCAAAACTATAAACATTTTCATATCTTAATTTTATATTATCAGATTCATCTCTAGTATATGTACAAGTAATCTTATATTTCTTTTGCAATTCATCATCAGAATATTTAATTATTTTGGCATATTTAGAGTCTTGGTAAACATCAGCATCAACAGTAATTTTATATTGATTTACTTCACTTTTTTCAATTTTATTTTTAGAACTAAATAATTCTTTATAAGTTATTTCTTTATCATTATTATAAAATACTATATAGTATCCTAAAGAATCAGTTGAATCCATTTTTTTATCAGATAAATAACTAAATATCACTTTATTTTGTTCATTAATAGTAAAATTATAAAATTTAATACCACTCATTTTCATAAATGAGGATGGATCACCTAATTTAATATAACCATCAATTAAATTACCACTTGTTTCTTCTTCTTTAACATCATTTCTTATCATTGGTAGAACAGTAGTATTAAAATATGACATGATATCATCCATAAAATATGTACACGCAGCTATAATTAATAAAATTATTACAATAATTGTATTACTAGTTTTCTTCTTTTGAGTATTTACTTCTGTTTGAGTACTAATTTCCTCAATAGTTTTAGTTTCTTGTGTTGGAACAGCTTCTGCTACATTAGCATTATCAATAGTTGGAACACCTTCCATAGCCACACTCATATCTAATTTAACCTCTTCACGTATTCCGTTATCAACTGGTGCTGTCTCTTCTACAAGTGTGTTTTCGACAGGAGTTGCATTCTCACTTACCTGGGCCATACCTTCAATATTATCAGTTATAATAGTTTGTTCTATTTTTGAAGGAGCCGCTACAGTATTAACCACAGGAGTTTGAGGAGTACTGGTTAAGTTTGGCATAACTTCAATAGCCTCATTTTTTTGAAGATTTTGAGTAGAAGACATTACAGGCTCATTTGGTTGAACAACAGGTTCTGAAACTGTTTGAGTCACTACTGCAGACTCTTGACTAGAAGAAGCAACTTGAGGTGACACCGAAGGGGCAACTGTAGTTGCATTTGTTGTAGGCTGCGAAACTGGTATTGAATTAGTAACTGCAGGTTGCTGCACTACATTATTAGCTTTAACTGTTTGTGCTGGTTGTGTAGAATTAACAACTGTTTGAGTAGATTGCACTGGTTGTGAAGGAACAACAGTATTAACAGTATTAGCACCTACACTATTATTTACATTTTGATTATTAGTTTCTGGATTCATTAACATCACCCTTATTCTTATTTCTATAGAAAATTATACCAAAAAAAATAAGAAATGTCATTCATTTAGAATTAATCTCTTATTTTAAATATTAAAGTTACTACAAAAGCACAAACTATAGCAATACTAATACCTCCAGAAGAGTTAACAAGTACACCTTTAAAAAGGCCCATGAATCCACTTTCGAGGAACCCTTCACTAGCTCCGGTAACAAGTAAATGTCCAAAATTCATAATTGGTATACTTGCTCCACCCTTAAAAATATCTAATAATTTATCATAAATTCCAAATCCAGATAGTATACATCCAGTTATAACAAGAATTGTATTCATGTGTCCTGGAGTAAATTTAGTTTTTTCTAAAACATACTGAGAAACTGCACAAACAAAGCCACAAAATAAGAACGCAAGTAAATATGTCACTAAAGCACCTCCAAACTTACAGCATGACTAACTCCAGGCATAGCAACACCTTGATTAGAACTTATAACTGAATGTAAAGATCCAGTTCCAACGATTAGTATTTTCTTATATTTATTTAAAGGTAAAATATAATCAAATAATGTTATGGGTAAACATAAAGGTCCACTCCCACCAGCATAAATATTATCTTCAGTATAAATTATACTTCCAGAATCTATTACATTATCTAGAGATTCTTTATATTTTTTCTTATAATACATTTGCATAATCTTAGTTCCATAAACACCTAAATCACCGGTTAAAATTAAATCATAATATTTATAATTTCTTCCAGTACTTTCTAAATGACTATGTATTACTTTAGCACAAGAAGGTGCCATAGCACTACCCATATCATTAGCATCCTTATGATTAGTTTGAGTAACATATCCAAAAGTACCACTTTCTATTTTTAAATTACTCTTTTCATTACTTAAAAGCACACTAATACTACCACTTAATGTACAAGTATTAACCATCTTACGAAGTGCTCCATACTCAACCGGAAATCTAAATTGTTTTTCACTAACTAAATTATGACCTGAAACTGTAACAATAGTCCTTTTATTCTTATCATCAATTATATTAGCCCCAATAATTAAGCCTTCAGTAAATGTAGCACAAGCACTATATATAGTACAACTAGGAATTTTAAATTTACTTGATGCAAGGCTACTCGCAAGACATTGATTTTGTAAGTCTCCATTAATAAGTAAATCTATTTCTTTAGTTAATTTTTTACCTTTCATAAGTAAACCTTTAATCGTAGTTTCTTGATATTTTGTTTCAGCAAGCTCTATACTTTTCTCATTTACATAGTAGTCATCAATTACTTTATCAGGATTATTACCAACTATAGGTTTATATTTAGTTGATGCAAGAAGTGAAAATTTCTGATTGATATAAACTTTATTAAAATAGTATGTCATAGTATCACACTTCTTACAAATCCAAATATTATTCCAAAGAGTACACCATATAATATAATACTTCCAGTAAGTTTAAATATGGAAGCACCTATTCCTTTTATGAATCCTTCACTCTTAGCATCCATCGCACTACTTGTCATTGTATTAGCAAACCCTGTAGCTGGCACAATAAGTCCACATTTGAATATACTTAATACTTTATCAAAAACGCCAAATCCAGTAAGCACTGAACCAATAACTATAAATGTAGAAAAAGTATAAAAACTAGCATCACTTAAAGTAATATTAAAAACTTTAAAATAAAATTCACACATAGCTTCAGCAATTACACCAACCACTCCACCACTTAAGAAAGCAATCATTACATTCTTAAATACACTTTCTTTTCCTATAACGCTACTAACTAACTTGTCATATTCCTTATTATTCATTTTGTCACCTACACTTATTTTTACCATTTTTATATTTTAAATACATAATTGTTGTCAAAATGATAAAGTTATGTTAAAATTAACATTGTTATGGCTCATTGGTGAAATGGTTAACACATCGCCCTCTCAAGGCGACATTCATGGGTTCAAATCCCATATGAGTCACCAGTAGAAAAAAACTCGAACTATAAGTACGAGTTAAATAAACAAGCTAACAAAAATGTTAGTTTTTTTGTACAAATAAAAAGGATCTTAAAAATCCCTTTAGACATTATAATTTACTTTATAATGATATTTTCACCAGTATTTGTAACACCAATAACTAAATTATCATATTCAGTTGCAGCTGCTGGCGCATATGAATATGATAAAATACGTTGAATATTAGAAGCATTCTCATTTTTAGTAGCAGTAAATATATTGCTTTCATAATTATCTAAATCATAATTATAAACATCACCATTTTTTAAAAGAAAATAGTATGTTACATCTCCAAAATAACCAACTTCAAGAATATCAATAACATTTTCTAAATTTGTTAAATTTTTTTCTGTTTCTTCACCATCTTTTATCATTCTTACTTTTCCATCAGCAGATAAATAAACTCTAATTTCATTTGAATAAAAATAGTCAATATCTCCATAACTGTTATCATTATAGTTTTTATATTTTTCTAATTGATTAAGATTTATTGAAACATTACTATTATTGCAAGTAACTTCATCTGACTTTTTATCTTTTGATGAAACAAATTTATCATAAGCAATGTAACCTCCTAAAATAAGTGTAGTTAAAGCAAATATAACAACTAAAATAACAAGTAATTTATTAGATTTTTCGCCTTTCATAATCCAACTCCTTTCATAAATTCATAATAGCATATATCGCTCACTAATTAAATAAAAAATTATATATTTTTCACAAACTTCATATTTTTATTATGAATGTATATACTAACATTTACACTCGCATTTACGTCAAACTTTATAAATATATGAAAATGTTATATAATATAGATAGGTGATTAAATATGTGGAGATTTATTGTTATCTTATCATGTAAACTTGCTAATAAACTAAGTAAATTAACTGGACACGAAGGAAGCGTTATTGGAGGAAATATAGCTCGTAAACTTGATAAGAATATTCTTAAAAAAATTAAACTACCAAAGTATGTAATTGGTATAACTGGATCAAGTGGTAAAAGTAGTTCTACAGAACTTACTTATAATATATTAACTAAAAATGGATACAACGTTGTATATAACAAAGAAGGAAGCAACACTATTAATGGTATAACTTCTCTAGTACTTAATAATTCATCGTTATGTGGTAAATTAAAAGCAGACGTTTTGCTTATGGAATTAGATGAACAATTTCTAAAATATATTTTTGAATACATCACACCTACTCACTTAATGATTACAAATATCACAAGAGATCAACCACCAAGAAATGCTCATCCTGAAAATATATATAATGCAATTAAAAGTTCAATACCAGCAGGAACACATCTAATACTTAATGTAGATGATCCATTCGTAAATAGAATTAGAATCAATCACAAGGGCGAAGTCACAACTTATGGTATGGAAAAAAATAATTATTCAAGACCAAGTAATCTTAATAATCTAGATGCTGCATACTGCCCTATCTGTAATTCAAAACTTGAATATGATTTCTATCACTATGGACACATTGGTTCATACCATTGTCCTAAATATCACTTTAATCGTGGTAAACCTAACTATGAAGCAAAAGAAATAGACGTAGATAATGAACAAATAAAAATAAATGATAATATAGTTCACTTACCATCAAATTTCTTATACACAGTATATTTCGTAACTGGTTGTTATGCTTTAACACATGAAATTGGAATTAAAGATGAAGATATATTAAAGGTATTAAATGATGAAAATATTAAAACTAAAAGAATGGAAATATACGATTTTGATAATAGAAAATGGCAAATGTTAGTAAGTAAAAACGAAAACAATCTTAGTTACAAACAATCCCTTGACTATATACTACATCAAGAAGGAGATAAAACTATAATACTTGGATTTGATTCTTCAAGTAGAAGATATAAAGAAAACGATATTTCTTGGATATGGGATATAGACTTTGAATCATTAAACGATTCAAGCATTAAAAATATAATATTAATTGGTAAATTCTGTTATGATATGAAAGTTCGTATGGAGTATGCAGGTATTAATGAAGATAAAATAATTTTAGTAGAAAACTTAGATAACTTAAGTGAAACAATCAAAACGAAAACAACTGGTAAAATATTCTCAATGGTATGTTTTGACAAAGAAATACAACTTAAAAAAATTATAGAGGAGGAAAATAATGATTAATGTATTACACTTATATTATGACCTTCTAAACTTATATGGAGAAAATGCTAACACAAGATGTATAGTTCAAGAATTAAAAAGAAGTAATATAAAAGTTAAAGTAGATTTAAAAAGTATAAATGACAAAATTGATTTTGAAAAATACGATATCATATATATAGGAAGTGGTTCAGAAGAATCATTAAAACTTGCCCTATCTGATATATTAAAAAGAAAAGATGATTTTGAAAAATATATAGAATCTAATAAATATTTAATTCTTACTGGTAACTCAATGTGTATGTTTGGAAAATATATTGAAACACTTGAAGAAAAGTTAGAGGCTTTAGATATATTTAAATATCATACTAAATATATAACTGAATTATTACACGCAAATGATGCATCAAATCAAAGAATCGTTGGTGAAGTAAGAGGAAAAACAAAATTAATAAAAGAAGAAATAATTGGTTTTCAAAATAGATGTGATTATATATATGATGTTAAAACTCCATTATTTGAAGTACAAGAAGCATATTCGAATGACGGAACAAATACTAAAGAAGGATTTACTTATAAAAATGTATATGCAACTCATATAATAGGTCCACTACTTATTAGAAATCCATACTTTACTGACTATATATTAAAAAATTTATGTAAAACAAAAAATTTAGACTATAAAATAGAAGAAACTACTTCTAAAGAAGCATATAAAAAGTACTTAGAAAATTTTAGCTAAGTACTTTTTATAATATTCTCATATATTCTCTCCAGTGCTCTTCATCTTGAAATTCTTTAGCATCTCCTAAAGTAGATATATTATTTCCCACTCTTTCAGATAATTTTTTTCTATAAGATTTTAAAAATGTTAACAAATCCCCATCTTTATATAATTCACTTAATTCTCTATCTTTTTTTATAAAATCATCAAAATATCCATCCACTAAAAATGTTTTTACAGTATATGATAATTGTGATTCATTGTCATCATAAATACTTTTATCATCATCTTCTACTAAATGATAATCATCAGTATCAACCATATAAAATCTCTCTGTGTCAGCTGAGAATAATGTATTATAAGGAAGATCGTCTGTTAATATACCTTTCTTTGCTATTTTTTTAATATCTTCTAAAGCAGCTATATATGCTTTTTTAATAGAATCTAAATTTACTATTAAAGGATCCAATTTATAAAGTGATCTACCTTTAGCAGTATGAGCAAAATAACCGATGTTTCTTCCTTCTAACATAATAACTTCATACGGAAATAAATATGAAGGATTTAAAGCATCAGAAAATCTTAAAAAATCTAAATCTTTATATTCAAAATATTTGTATTCTTCTTCACTCAAAGCCATGTCGAATATTTTTATAACTGCATTTGTTCTCTTATCATAATAGGCACTACCTTTAGAACCAAAATTTATAAATTTACAATTTCCTTTTAAATGTGCATTTAATTCACTTTTATTTCTAAATATCATACTAACCCCCATTAGTGCAGGATATTATACCACAAAAGTACAAAAAAAGGAAGTTATTTCTTACTTCCAATTTTTTCACCATATTTAACGTTTGTTTCAATATTTTCTAAACTATTATCGTAAATATCATCATCTATTGTTATTATATCTTTTTTAACAAGAAGTACTATAGTTGAACCACCAAATTCAAAATATCCTTTTTCTTCACCTTTTTTGAATTTATATTCTTCATGATTATTAACTATTCTTCCAACTCCCATAGCTCCAACTTCTACTTCAATAACCTTATCAAAATTATTAGTATCTAAAACAGTATATTCACGAGTATTGGTTTTATAAAAATTATAATGTTTAAGAGATATTGGTTGAACAGTATGAAATACACCATCTATATGAATATTTTTACCCTTAGTACCACTATCTATATAACAATATCTATGATAGTTATCAGTAGATAATCTAAATACTAAAGCATATCCACCCTTATATTCATTCATAATTTTCTCATCAACTAAAGTATCAACCGAATAATATGAATCTTTTATTTTAAGAGTTAAATCATCATTGATTTTATATACAGTTAATTTACTATCACAAGGACTAATAAAAGCATTCTTATGAGCATTTATAGGTCTCTTAGCTTCTACTACCTTCCTAGTAAAAAAATCATTATATGAACTATATTTTTGCTTAGAATATTCATATACATTAATATCATTCTTATCAATAAATTTATCTACTCTCTTTAGTGAATACTTACTATTCATATATTTACCCATGAGATTACTAAAAAATTTACTAATAAAAGGCTTTAAAATTATTCTTCCAATAAACGTATCGTAAAAAAAATTAAGAGTTTTACTAGACTCTATAATTATATTTTTTTTACTATTTCTATTTCTAACTATATATTTCATAGAAACTTACCAGCTAATATTAATAATATTTCTATAACACCTATAATAATAAAACCTATCATTACTTTAATACCTGGTTTTTTAATTTTAATTTTACTAACAAATAATACTGCTACTACAAATAATAAAATACCATATACTAATACAAAATACTTACCTAAAAATTTTCTAAATATATATATAAATGGAAACAATAATGCAGATGATGTTACTGGAAGTCCAGTATACTCTTTTACTGGTGTATTACTATTTCTAGTTATCTCAAGTACATTAAAATATGCAAGTCTAATCAATGCAGCAAGTGGATATATAATTAACAATGGTATTAAATAACTACATTTAATTCCTAAAGAATATCCTATTAAAGCAGGCAAAACACCAAAGCACACTAAATCAGACAAACTATCTAATTGTATTCCATAATGTCTTTCTTCTACAGTTCTTTTCTTCTTAGTTCTAGCTACCTTTCCATCAAACATATCACATAATCCAGAAAACATTAAACACATAACTGCCCAAAATGTATTTCCTGTAATTGCTAAGTATATACCAACCATACCTGAAGAAAAACCTAAGTATGTTAATATAACTGTATAATCGTAAAACCCTATCATATAACACCTCTATTACCATTATACAAATATTTCACATAAAAATCAATTTTTGAACAAACATTTACATAAAAGAAAAGATAACTTTCGTTATCTTATTGAACATCAATATTATCATTAGTAATTATTTTAGTTACTAAATCTCCACCATCAGTTTTACCATAAACATCATATACTCCCATGACTCTCCACATAGTTCCAGCATAATTTAAATAGTTATTAGTTTCATCTCCAGCTATTATACAAGCATTTACCCTATCACTGGAATCAGTACTTGCAACATATAAACCATTATATTTTACAAGTTCACCATTACGTTTAGACAATTTAGCAATTTTAATAGGTTTTCCATCTTCATAAATGCATCCACAATAATCATTGTCCCCTGTTCCATATTTACCAACGAACATTCCATTCATAAATCTCTTACATACTTGATCAACTAATGTTCCATCAGTTACAGCTGTTGTTTCACCTCCAAACGTAGCAGAAACTCCAACAGCCTCTTTTTTAATAATTACATAATTATCATTCATTGATTTTTTATTAACAGGATCTGCTATACAACCCTTATAACTCATAAATTCACTATGTGTTATATTTTGACAAACATCATCACTATAATCATTATCAACTGACATAAAACCAGCTTCTATAAGTTCATAAACGTATACTTTAACTTCACTTCTTCCGTTAAATATATCTGGATTATTAGTTCCATATAATTCAGCTGCACTAACTATTTCTTGAACTTTAGTATTATATACTCTTTTATTAATTCTTCTATTAATTGAAATAACACTTGGTACTGCAATTATAACAATTAATGCAATAAGAGCAATTACAGCTAATAATTCTACCAATGTAAAACCCTTTTTATTCATATTAAAAACCTCTATTCTATATACATTAATTATAATAGAATAAAGGTTTCTTTTCAACTACTTTTCAAAATAATTTTCTATAATTTCATAAACCCTATCTTTACCAATTTTAGTTACACTAGAAAAATTAATTATTTCATCTCCTAATGCTGGATTTAATGTATTTTTAATTAAATCATCTTGTTTTGCTCTAAGTGACCTATTTACTTTATCATATTTAGTAGCAACTATTGTAACAGGTAAATTATAGTATTTTAAGAATTTATACATAAGTACATCATCTTCAGTCGGTTTATGTCTATAATCTATAAGTAAGAAGACATGTTTTAAGTATTGTCTTTGCTTTAGATATTCTTCTATCATTACTCCAAATTTTTCAATTTGTTTTTTACTAGTAGCTGCATAACCATATCCAGGCACATCTACTATATAGAATTCATCATTAACTTTATAAAAGTTTAATGTAGTAGTTTTACCAGGCTTAGAACTTGTTCTAGCTAAGTTTTTTCTGTTTATTATAGTATTTATAAAACTACTTTTTCCAACATTACTTCTTCCTAAACATAAGAACTCATTTTTCTTATCTTCAGGATATTGACTAATTCTAACAGCAATAATTGGATCATCCACTTTAGTAACTTCCATATCACTTCTTCTCACTTTCCATATATTCTTTACAAGCCTTTGATAAATCCTTCATTAGATTTTCAACTACTTCTTTAGAATCTGTTCTAACACCACTTGCAAATTTATGTCCACCGCCATTATATTTAGCAGCAATTTCATTTATTACTGGACCTCTACTTCTAATATTAACTCTATACATATTATTTTTAGCATCATGTGATGAAAATGCCCACACTGTTACTTCATTAATATTATTAAAATCATTTATCATATTAGATGCAGCAGATATATCAGAATTTAATGATTGTATAACATCATCCTCAAGTTCTATATATCCAAAACCATATTTATCAACTTTAATAGTAGATGCTATATATCCCATAAGTCTTACTTCACTTAAAGGTTTAGCATACACAAGTCTATATAATTTTTCTATATCTAATTTATATTTTTTTATGATTTCAGCAACTGATTCAAAAGTCTTATAGTTTACACTAAATAAGAATCTATTTGAATCACTTACTATACCAATATATATTTTTCCAGCAATACTTTCATTCATTTTAAGTTTAGTATTATTTATAAGTTCTAAAACAAGCTCCGAAGCACTACTAGCATCTTCACGAATCAACTCAATATCACTATATTTATCTACTAAAGGATGATGATCTATCTTAATAACATGTTTAAATGACAAGAAATTATCTATATCAACACGTTTATTATCAGGAGTATCAACTACTATTAATAAAGCATTTTCATAATCATAATTATTTACTTTATCTACTTTTCCAAAATATTTAAATCTTGATACTGTAGTTCCAACAGCATACACTTCCTTACTTGGAAATGTAAGTAATATAGAGTCTTTTAAAGCCATCTGACTACCAAAAGCATCAGGATCTGGCCCAATATGTCTAGCAATATAAATCTTCTTAAACTTCTTTATTTCATTATATATTGATTTATAAATATTATTCATTAATTACTTCTTTCTATTTAACTAGATTATAAGTATCTTTTATAATCATAATTTCTTCATTAGTTGGAAGAACTCTTACTACTACACTAGAGTCATCAGTAGAAATAATTCCTTCTACTTCGTCTTTGAATCCAGCAATTTTAGCATTCTTGTCATCATCAATCTTAATACCTAAAGCACTAAGTCTTCCTAAAATAGCTTTACGTGCCTCAATACCATTTTCACCAACACCAGCAGTGAATACAATTGAATCAACTTTTCCATCTAATTTAATATAATATTCAGCAATATATTTAGCAATACGATCATTATACATATCAAGTGCTAATATAGCATTTTCTTCACCCTTAGCAGCTGCTTCTTCAACATCTCTACAATCACTAAATCCACTTATACCAAGTAAACCTGATTTCTTATTTAAATCATTAGTAATTTGTTCAATATCTTCTCCAGATTCTTTAGCTACATATTCTATAATTGAAGGATCTATTGCTCCACTACGAGTACCCATCATTAATCCATCAAGTGGACTAATACCCATAGTAGTATCATAACACTTACCTTCTTTAATAACACTAATAGATGCACCACTACCAATATGACAAATAATTAGATTTACATCATCTTTACCTAATTTTTCTTTCATTTTTAATGTAATGTATTTATGACTAGTTCCATGGAAACCATATTTACGTACACCATATTTAGTATACCATTCCATAGGTACTGGATACATATAATTTACTTTAGGCATAGTCTGATGGAATGCAGTATCATATACAGCAACCATAGGTACACCTGGAAGTGCTTTTTGCATTGCTTCAATACCAGCTAAATTTCCTGGATGATGAAGAGGTCCTAATTTAGTTAATGACTTAATATCTTCAATAACTTCATCAGTAATTAATACTGAATCACTATACTTTTCACCACCATGTAAAACTCTATGTCCTACACCTTTAATTTCTTCTAAACTCTCTACTGCTTTATATTTTAATAATTCTTCGATTAAAGCATTAGCAGCCTCAGTATGATTTTTTAAATATTTAGTTTCTTTATACTTTTTACCATTTACTTTAGTAGTCCAAAAACTATCTTTTAAACCAATCTTTTCAAAATAACCGCTAATAAGTAACTTCTCTTCAGGCATTTCAACTAATTGAAATTTTAAAGAAGAACTACCAGCATTAACACATAATATTTTCATCTAACGTTTCCTTCTTTCTTTTCTTTTATATTATAACAAAGAATAAAAGAAAAGTGAAACATTAATTCCACTTTAAATCTTATTTTTAATTATTTTCTTATCATTATATTTTTCTAATCTATCAAATTGATAATTATAATCACATTCATATTCTTGGTTTTTACTATTCATTATTTTCATTTTATATAACAATTTATTTTTCTTACTATAATGATTATTTAAAAGCATAATTACCTCCATTACATATTATGTGAAATTTACAAAAAATAATACTTATGGTATAATTACTTTCGAAAGAAAGGGAAAAATATGAAAAGTCAAGAATCTTCTAAAAAAGTTTTTATAAAAGGAATTATAGTAGTCGTTTCAGCTATAGTATTACTAGTCGCAGTAGATCTATTAAATGTTTTAGCATTTAATGGTAAACCTATGTTTTTAATAAATGAAAGTGATACTAAACAAAGCTCTATACTTTATGATATTTATGACTGTAATGGTAAAAAAGTTTATAAGTTTAAAGGTACTAAATTTAATTGCCCAGTAGATGAAAATAAAAAAGTTATTACAATTACTGATAAAAGTGAAGGAACTTATTGTGCTGATGCTATAGAATATTATTACAAAGACTATTATTTCACTTGTATAAAAAGTCAATATGTTATTGTTACTATTAATGGTAAAGAATATACTATTAAAGAAGCTTTAAATAATGGAATTGTTACTATGGATGAACTAATCACAGTTGGATTTAAACCACTTAAAAAGAGTGTTACAGATGATCCGAGTGAAGAACCTACAACACCTACTGAGCCATCAAAACCAGAAGGGCCTAGTACTCCAACTGAACCATCTAATCCAACATTACCAACTACACCTACTGAACCATCAAAACCTGAAGAACCTACTACTCCAGCTACACCAACTAAGCCATCAGATGACACTAATAAAAAGAAAATAACTATTACTGATACAAGCGCTGGCAAGAATTGTGCTCAAGCTATTGAATACTATTATAAAAGATATTACTTCAATTGTATTAAGAGTCAATATGTTATAGTTACAGTTAATGGTAAAAAATATAACATAAAAGAAGCCTTAAATAATGGAATTGTTACTATGGATGAACTAATTGAAGCCGGATTCAAACCTCAAACTGATGCAGTTGATAGATAAAACAAAAAACCTGGAATTTTCCAGGTTTTATTTTGTTATAAATAGTCACTTCTTACTTCTTTTAAATCTACTACTTCTATAGTATCAACAGCTTCTTTTAGTAATGGTTCAAAATCTATCTTAGCTTCTTCCTCATATATATACTTTAAATTTGGATTTATTACTGGGTGTTTAGGAACAAACACAGTACAACAATCTTCATATGGAAGTATAGATGTTTCATAAGTATCAATTCTCTTAGATATTTCAATTATATCTAATTTATCAAAAGAACATAATGGTCTTAATATTGGATAATTAGTAACATCATTAACAGCTACTATACTAGATAATGTTTGACTTGCCACTTGTCCTACACTTTCACCATTTACTATAGCTAAACATTTATTCTTTTTAGCTACTCTTTCAGCTATTCTATACATCATTCTTCTCATAATAGTTATTAAGTATGTAGTATCAAGATTCTTATATATTGTTTCCTGTATTTTAGTAAAATTTACTACCATTAATTTACCATTAGAATTATATTTTTCTAGTTTTCTTGCAAGTTCTATTACTTTATTACGAGCTTCTATGCTTGTATGAGGTCTACTTTCAAAGTATAAGTAATAAAGTTCTACACCTCTTTTAATAGTCATATATCCAGCAACTGGAGAATCTATTCCACCACTTAACATCAAAAGTCCACGGCCAAGAGTATTAACAGGATATCCTCCAAGTCCAGGAACCCCTTTTGTATAATAATAAACAGCATTACTTCTTATTTCTATATTCAAGTAAACATCAGGATTATGTACATCAACACTGCATTCAATATTCTTAAGAATATGTCCACCTACTATATTATTCATATCCATTGACTTAATTGGAAATTTCTTATCACTTCTATTAGTTACCACTTTAAAAGTCTTAAATTCTTCGTTTTTCATTACTTCTAAAGAACACTTAAGTATATCTTCTTCGCTAACTATTTCACTCATATAAGCAACTACTATTTCATGAATACCAAATATATTTTTAAGAATATTAACTATTCCATCTATATCTTCAGGATTAGGTATTATAAACATTCTATAATAATCATCTTGTATTTCAAAATTATAATCACTTATCTTATCAAATATATTATTTTTAAGCTTATTTATAAAGAAATTTCTATTATCTTTTTTAGTAGTTAACTCACCATATTTTATTAATATTACTTTTTTCATTTTAACAATAACTCATTCCATACTTTATCAAATACTTCTAAGAATTTATGTACTTCTTCCATAGTAGTTAAATGGCTTAAACTAACTCTGATAGATGTAGTACTTACATCTTTATTACCATGACTTAATGCTTTTAATACAGTACTTTCTTCTAAACTAGAACAAGCAGTAGTAGTAGATACATATATTTCATGTCTTTCAAGAGCATGTACAAAAGTCTCTGATTTAATCCTTAATAAACTAAAATTAACTATTTGAGGTACACATAAATCATTAGAATTTATTTGTATTGGATACTTAGAAAGTCCTTTCAATAATTCTGCTTTAAGTTTTTCACATTTCTTTATATTAGATTCTAACTTATCATTAATAAGTCTCATAGCTTTAGAAAATGATACTATAAGTGGTAATGCAGGAGTTCCACCTCTAAATGGACAATTTTCTGTAGTACCATATATTAATGTATCTATTTGTAAATCACGTCTTTTATATAAAATGCCTATCCCTTTAGGAGCATATATTTTATGACTTGAAAAACTAGCTAAATCTAAATCACTAAGATAAAATCTTGTCTTACCTAAAGCTTGTGTTAAATCACTATGGAATATAACATTAGGATTCTTCTTATTAATAACTTGTCTAATAGTCTTTAAAGGTTGTTTAAACCCAGTTTCAGAGTTAACTGCACAAATACTTACAAGAATAGTATCTTCTCTTATAAGTTCTTCTAAATGCTTTAAATCTATTTGACCATTATCATTTATATTAACAAAATCAACTTCATAACCTATATTACTTAAAAATCCCATAACTTCTAGAACACTTTTATGCTCAAGCTTACTAGTTATAATATGTTTACCACGATTACTATATTTAAACGCAACACCCTTAATAGCAGTAGTATTGCTTTCACTAGCACCACTAGTAAATATTAATTCCTTTGGATGACAATTAAGTATCTCAGCTATTTGATTAGTTGCTTGCATTAATAATTCTTTAGACTTAACACCAAGAGTATGAATACTATTAGCATTGCCTGGAAATTCACGAGTAACTTTACAATAAGAATCAAGTACCCTTTCATCTACTGGTGTAGTCGCACTATAATCTAAATATATCATTCTTTCCTCCTATATTTCTTGAATAACTGTTAATATTACTGGTTTACATTGAGTTTCTTTATATAAATATTGACCAACTAACTCACGTATTTCATTTCTTATCTTAACATAATCAGCATATTTATTAGAAAAAGTATTATTTTTAATAATTTCCATACTAAGTTTCTTTACTTCATTTATTATATCATTATTATCTTTAGAATATATAAATCCACGAGTAATTATTTCTGGCTCTATAATTATAGATTTATCTTTCTTACTAAGTGTTGAAGATATTACTACAAGACCATTATTACTTAATAGTTCTCTATCTTTTAAGACAACATCTCCAACATCTTCACTAAAGTTACCATCTATCAATATATCATCTACAAATACCCTATCAAAGTTTTCTTTTAATTCACCATTTTCAAAAGTAACAACATCCCCATTTTCTTTAAGTAAAATATTTTCTTTTGGTATTCCAACACTATATGCAAGATTTCCATTTTGTACTTGATATCTATATTCTCCTTTAATAGGCATATAATATTTTGGTTTAAATAGTTTTATAAGAAGCATTAAGTCTTCACTAGATGCATGATGACGTACACTCTTATCCTTAGGTATTTGTACTATATTAACACCTTTAATTGCTAAATCATTAAGTATTCTTACAAGTAATTTTTCATAAGCATCATAACTTGGTTCAGCGAAACATACTGTATCAGTTTTTTCTAATGTAATAAATTTATCATGACCATTTAATATTCTATTTATATTAGAATATGGTGTCTCTCTATCATTACTAATAAGTATAACTGTATTATCTAGTTTTAAATCAGTTAAATTACCTATCATATCTTCTTCTATATCTAAGTATCCATTCTTAGCACATAAAGATACTATATTATGAAGTTCTTTACCCATTATTACAACTTTTCTATTCTTACCTTTTAAAGAATTAAATATCTCTTGCATAGTATAAATATGAAGTGGTAACACCGTAAATATAATTCTTCCTTTATTCTTATCAACAACGTTTTTAAAGAATCCCTCTAGCTTATGATTAGGACTAGTATGTCCCTTCTTTTCAGCAAACACACTTTCTGCCATTAAGCAAAGCACGCCTTGTTTACCAATATAAGCAAGTTTACCTAAATCCATGTCATAATATCCATTCATTGTTGGATCAATTACAAAGTCAGCCATATATATAACTGCTCCATCATCAGTATTAATCGCAAATCCTAATGTTTCTGGACTACTATGTGTAACACTAAATGGGAATACACTTAAATTATTAGTTATATCTATCTTTCTATGTGCTTTAATAGTATGTAAATTTTTAATTTCTACTTTATCTACTGAACACTCATATTTTATTATTTCACTTGTGTAATTTGACGCATACACATTTAAATTTGGTAATGCTTTTAATAAATCAGTAAGTGCTCCCATATTCTCACGATGAGGATGACTTATAAATAATCCTACTATTTCTTTTTCATGTTCAATTAAATATGAAAAATCAGGTATTACATAATCTACACCATACATTTTATCAGGTGCATACTTCATACCACAATCAAAAATAAATAAATGACCATCTACATTTACTGTATATAAATTCTTACCATTTTCGTTCAATCCACCTAAACTCATTATATTAATTTTACTCATAATATCACTCCCTTTAAAAGTTTAAATGCTATAAAGTATTCTACCACAATTTAATAAAAATTGCTAGTATAACTAACAATTCTTAAAAGCTACTAATTTTTTAAAATAAAAAGAGACATTACTAAATATAAGTAACATCTCTAAATATAAATAAAAGATTTTTTTAAATTTAAGAAAAGAATTAATTATTCTTAATAGTAATTAATCCTCTATCTACTTCTTCTAATGCCCTTCCAATTTCTTTTTTAGAAACATATTCACTCTCAGGCATTTGAAAATGTTTATGTTCTTTCATAACTTTGGCTCTATCAGCAGCTATATGAACTAACTTATATTTAGAGTCAACAATATTTAATAATCTGTCTATTGAAGGATATATCACTTTCCACCATCTCCCTACATTAATAATATAACCAATTATAAAGTTCTATACAACAAATATACACATTTTTTTACATTAAATTTACAATTAATTAAAACTTACTAAATGATATATCTTTTTTATATTATCATCATATGACATAAGTATAGTTTTCTTACTACCATTTATATAGTCTATTTCTACATTTCTAAAACAATATAATAATTCTTCATTAGTTCTTTCAATATCTTTATTATAATCAAGTTTAGAAATATTTTTACTATTACTAATTAATGTAAAGTTAAAGTCATTTTCTTCACTGGATATATCTTCATCATCAAGCATTATAAAATATAAGTTATCACTAGTAAGTAACGTAACACTAATATAATCTTCATCCATAGTGCATCCAGGTATTATAACTAACTCTTTAGTTTCACCTTCATAATTACTTAGATTAAATGTTTTATCTTTATATTTTATTTCTATATATTTCTCTTTTTCTTCTACTTTAAAGTCATGTTTGTCATCACTTATTTTAATAGTCATCTTATTTTTACCACAAGCAGTAAGCATTATAGTTATAAGTATTAAACTAAGTATTTTTTTAATTTTCATTTGTTACACCACAATCTTCCAAATCACTAGTTTTAAATGTACTTTTTGCATCTACCTTAGTATCTTTCTTAACACACTTACCAACTACTTCATTAATATTCATAACTATTCCATCTGTACTATCAAGAATCATTTCTTTAATCTCTACCATCTCACTTGTTACCATAGTTCCATCTACTATCATATATTTAGACACAGGAACATTAAACTTATGAGTAGTATCTTCTAACTTATTATTATAGTCTCTATATAAGTAACCTAATAAAGCACCTAAAAGTACTAATACAAATACTATAACAAATATAACAATAAAAACTTTTCTATTCATTCTATCTTTCATAAATTAATAATATCACACTTTCTTATTTATATTTTTATTTATTCTCTTTCGTTTACAAGTTTTCGTAAAGCATCTAATATAACAACCATAGCCCAAGTATCTTGTTTACAATATACTCTTAAATTATCTTGAGCTTTTTTTCTATCTTCAGGAGTCATATCATCATATAAAGAATAGGTTACTAATGCTTCAGTACCATTTTTTACTTCAAGATTTTTATATGTTAAATCACTAAGTACAGGTAAAGTCTTTTTGATTGAATAACTTCCACTTAAATTTTTATGATAAAAGTTTACTAGTTTACTTCTCTCTTCATCAAATCCTAACTCTTCATATATACTTTGATTATTCTTAATGAAATATAATAAGTCAGTAGATTTTTCTACTATTTTAAGTAAATGTTCTCTATATTCAGGGAATATATATGCAAGTTCCTTTAAACGACTTCTTTCAAAAGTAACATTTTGAGCAAACATAGTTCCTTTATTTGGATCTATTCTTTTAACTATTTCTTTAACCATTTCTAGTCTTTCATCATTTAAAGTTTCAGCTAAGAATACATAGTTATCTTTATCTTTATCACATACTCCAGGTTCACGTTCTATATGCAAACTAAATTCAAAACACGATTGAGTATATGGCCTTTCCCCTTTAAATCTAGGCATTGGACATGGAAAACTTTCGAAATCTAAATGATATATAGGATATTCTAAAGTATTAAACATAGCCTTTATTTTTTCTTTATCTAAATATGTTTTATCATTATCATAACAGTCTCTTTCAATTAACATAATAGGTCTATTTTGTAACCATTCTAAAGGTATATCATCTAATTTATAATACCCATTATTTATTAAATCATACTTATTATATTTATCTGGTCCAAGACCTATCCTATCAGTAAAGCCAATATAATTAAAACTAGCATTATACTCCGGTAAATTCTTATAACAAATGCATCTATATTTACATTCACATTTTTCTTTATATGAACAATGTACTCCTACATTACATGGACTAGGATCAGGATTATAAATATTATTCTCAAGATTTTTCACCATAGACTCTATAATAGGCATATATTCTTTAGTTATCTCATTCATATCAAAGAAACTAACTATATCTTCCCCATTTATAGTTTTATATATTCGTTTTTCTCCAACCATATATCCATCATATACATAATTATGATTAAGTACCGATAAATAATAGTTAACATGTTTATTAATATTATGACTCTTTAAATCATTCTCTATTATATATCTTTGAACAGCTAAATCAAAAACATAACGTCCCACATCACTATATCTATCAAATAACTTTTTATATTTTTCATTAAATTTCTTTATTAATTTTTCACTAGCACCACTGGGTTTCTTAAGTCTATATATCCCATCTTCTAGTATAAACATATCTATTTTTTCTTTAGAGTTCTCTCCATACCTTAAACCTTCTATATAGTTTCTACTAGTAGTAGATTTAACTTCTATAATATTAATTTCTTCATCACTTTCATTATAAATATCTACATAACATAAATATCTTATACCATTATGAACAAAATCAAAAGATTCTTGATTATATGTATTCTCACTATAAACAAATTTACCATTAAATATTCTTTTAGCCTTAAAAGCACTTTCAAGTTCTACTTCTTTATAATATTTCATCATCGCAGATAATTCTTTATCTTCCTTTTTAGTTAAATCAGTCTCACCTTCATCAGTACTTTCAAACATAGATCCTAGAAGTTCTCTATATTCTTCTTTTTCATTCTCTTTCATATATTCTTCTATAGTCATTTTAGAATCTAGCTTTTCTTTTCTAATATTTTCAAGAGCACTATATCTTCTACATCTAGTATAATCTACAAAATTTGTTTTAGTTATTGCCATATTTTCCTCCAAATAAAAAGTGATTACTCACTTTCTTCTATAAAATTTTTACTTTTATGAGGTTCATCAAATAATAAACCTGGATAACCTTGTTGTCTTAAAGCTTCATATGTCATTATTGCTACTGTATTAGATAAGTTAAGAGCTCTAACATTATCAGTCATTGGCATTCTCATGCATCTATCTATATATGGTTTTAATATATGAGGTGGTATTCCAGTACTTTCTTTTCCAAAAAAGAAATAATAGTTCTTATCTTTATCACTATAATCAAAACTAGTATGTGGTTTATGTCCATATCTAGTTAAGAAGTAATATTCTCCTTTATTCTTTTCAAAAAACTCATCTATATTTTCATATACTGTATATATACATTTATTTATATAATTAACACCAGCTCTTTTAATATACTTTTCTTCAAGGCTAAATCCCAAAGGTTTTATTAAATGTAAGTGGCTATTAGTAGCCACACATGTTCTCATAATATTACCAGTATTTTCAGGTATCTCTGGTTCAAATAAAACTATATTTATCATATATCCCCCTTATTAATTTAATATCTAAAACTTGTTACATTATTAGTTTCTTCAACACTAGAAAGTATTGTATATGTGTCATTACTATTTTGTTCAATAGGTACATAAGCTTCTAAACATGCTCTAAATTGATTATCAGGACCAGATATATCAACTAAAACATTTACTATAGTAGGCACCAAAAATATACATATAGCTGCAATACATTTATTTATCAAAGATTTTTTAGCTTTTGAAAGTAAATCCTCATTTCCAACTTTAATTGAATTCATAAAAGTTATCATACCAGAAACTATAAGCATAATTGGAACAGCAATTTTAATAATTAATATAGCTATATTTACTATTCTCATTACTTCTATTACTTCTTTAACATCACAAATACCCATTACTAACATAAATACATCTCCCTACGACATTATATATAAATCAATTATAACATAAAAGATATAAGTAAATCTATACTTATATCTCCTCTATTTTCATAAAATTAGTTTTTTTATTTATAGTGTCATTTGGAAATCCACCAGTTACAATAATCATATCATTTTCTTTTAATTCCATGAATTCTTTTGATCTATTTTTAGCATCTTCTATTATTCTATCGGTTGAATCATATACTTCTGTTACAACTGGATATACTCCACTATTTAATGCTAAACTATATGCCACTTTTTCACTTGGTACTGTTGCAAGTATTAAATTTCTAGGTCTTAAGTTACTAATTAATCTAGCACTGTTTCCACTCATAGTAGCAGCTACTATTAATTTAGTATCTAATAAATTAGCAGCATCAAACACACTATTTGCTATAGCTCCAGCTATATCTTTTTTAATATATTTAGCAGAATATTTATAATCAAAATGTTTTTCAGCCTCACTACATATATTAGACATGTAAGTAACTGTTTCAACTGGATATTTACCAGTAGTAGTTTCACCACTTAACATAACAGCATCTGTACCATTTATAACAGCATTAAATATATCGGATACTTCTGCTCTAGTAGGTCTAGCATTATGTTTCATACTTTCAAGCATTTCAGTTGCAACAATACAAAATTTATTTTGACGTCTACATTCATCAATAATCTCTTTTTGTAAATAAGGTATTGCTTCCATAGGTGCTTCTACTCCTAAGTCACCACGTGCAACCATAATACCATCAGATACGCTAACTATTTCACTTAAATTATCTATACCAGTCGTACTTTCAATCTTACTTATTATTTTAATATTACTGTGTTCTTCATCTAGTATTTTTTTAGCTTCTAACACATCTTCTTTAGTTGATACAAATGATAAAGCTAAAAAGTCTCCCTCATGATTACAAGCATATCTAATATCTTCATCATCTTCCTTAGATATAAATGGTATATCTAAGTGTACTCCAGGAACACTAAGACTTTTCTTATTTCCAAGTACTCCTCCATTAATTATTTTACAAGTAACACCATCATCCTCTTTAGATATTACTTCTATCTTCATAAGACCATTTTCAAGTAATACTGTGTCCCCTACTTTTAATGAATCAATTGCTTTAGGATGATTAACTGAAAATCTCTCTTCATTACCTAAAACATCCTCTTTAACCATTCTAATAGTCTTACCTTCAACTAACTTTATAGAATTATTTTCTAAATATCCATTTCTAAATTCAGGACCCTTAGTATCATATAAAATACCTATATAAAGTCCAGTATTCTTTCTTACTTCATTTACTACTCTAACAACATTTTCTCTTTCTTCAATAGTTGCATGAGAAAAATTAATACGAGCAGTGTTCATTCCATTTAAAACCATTTTAGTCATAGTTTCAGTATTACAACTAGATGGTCCTATACTACATATTATCTTTGTTTTTTTCATATTTTCATCCCCTTTTGTCACACTATCGCACATAAAAAAATAAGTGCTTAGATAATATACCATAACACTCATTATTTGTAAAGATTATAATTCATAATTCCATAAACCAAGTTTACCTTTACAATGTATTGGTTCTTCATACTTAACTATATTTTCAAGTTTCCAAGCATACGTTTCAGCGTAATTACTTCTTCCATATACAATAGGATCTATATTTCTTAGTTCTTTATTAAATTCTTCATCAACTAGTATACAATCAGTAAGAGTAGCTTCTCCTATAATATATCCAGGTTTTATATCAATATTATAATTCTTAAATTTTTTCATCATATCTTTTTCTACACTACACCCAGCATGTATAAGTATTTTGCCCCTGTACTTAGTTTTCCAACTACGAAATTCATATTTTTTATATTCTTCTATTATTAATGAAGCCCAAGGCTCTTTTATAGTTAATGCTTTCATAATATACCTCACATTTTTATAATAATAACACCTAATATAATAAGTATAGATGCAATAACTTTCTGTAAGAATTTACTCTTATTATTGCATACAAAGTATTCATACATAGTATTAAGTATTGATGTTAACGTAAGAAGTGGCGCTATCAAAGTAACATTACCTAACTGATATGCACGAACAGATGCAATTAGCATCAAACACCAAGTAAATGCTGCAAGTAAGAAATTCTTTTTATCATATCTTTTAAACTCACTTTTTAATTCTTTAATACTATGTTTACCAACTATAGCTATTATTATAGATGGTGTAAACACTGTAAATATTGTATATATAGCTAAATTAAAATAATTTGATATATTTACATTTATAAGCATCGCAACAGCAAATAAGAAATTAGATACAGAACTCATTATAAAGTATTTATTGAATCTTATCTTACCTTTATCAAATGCAAGTAACACATTAGCAAATATTATTATAACAGAACCTATAATTTTTTTTAGTACAATTTGCTCTTTTAAAAATATAAATCCAAGTATTATTAAGAACACAGTAGATAATTGTTTTAGCATACTAAACACAGAAGGATCAAGCCCATATCTTGCTTCTATATTAAGTCTATCAGTAATAGCATATATACTTACAACTGCAAGTAATGTTAAATATACGCTTGTATCTGTTGGCCAAGTAAAATCAAAAAATGGTATAAAGAATAATGCAAAAAATGCAGTAAACACTTCAAGTAATATTGTTAATGCTCCAGCACTTTTCATATTACGGTTTGCTTTTTTAAAAGCTTGAGCAAACACAACCGCAGAGACTAAATATAACACTACCCAAAATTTCCAACTATTTAAAATTTCCATATTACTTAATTAACTCCATTTCTATACCGACTACACCATATTTAGATTGTTCTTCGCTACTATAGTATAATTCCATATCCTTAGGATCTGCTTCTTCATCTTCTTTGTATCCCATAGATACTTTATCAAAATGTTTATAAAGTTCTTCAAAACTAGGATATTTATGTAACCCTATTACTTTAACATGAATCTTTTCTCCATCACTTCTATTTTCAAAAGTAATTTTATCTCCTACATTAATCAATTGTCTTTTTTCATCATTAAGTCTTAACTCTATTGTTTTACTCCCACTTTTTATTAATTCAAATGGTTCTTTATGTAATCTCATCATCTGCTCCATACTTATCACCATGAAAATTATATCAAAACAAAAGTACTATTTCTAGTACTTTACTTATTTACTCTTAATATTCTAAGCGCATTTAATATTGCTATTACTGAAACACCTACATCAGCAAATACTGCAGACCACATAGTAGCAATACCTAAAGCAGATAATACAAGTACAGCTATTTTAACTGTTATTGCAAATATAATATTTTCTTTTACTATTCTCATCGTTTTACGTGATATAGAAATAGCCTTACTAATCTTAGAAACTTCATCAGTCATAATAACAACATCAGCAGCTTCAATCGCAGCATCACTTCCAAGACCACCCATCGCAACACCTATATCAGAAAGTGCAAGTACAGGAGCATCATTTATTCCATCCCCAACAAATAAAAGTTTTCCATCTTTTGATTTTTCCAACATAAGTTTTTCAACACATTTAACTTTATCTTGAGGAAGTAATTCACTATGATATTCATCTAACTTCAATTCTTCACTAACAATTTTACTTATATCTTTTTTGTCTCCAGTGAGCATAACTAACTTTTTAATATTATTTGCTTTTAAGCCTTTAACTGCTTCATAAGAATCATCTTTTATCTTATCAGATATAACAATATAACCAGAATATTTATTATCAACTATAACGTATACGATAGTACCTATGTCATCACACTTATCATATTTGATATTCATGTCTTTCATTAACTTATCATTACCAACTAATACTTTTTTACCATATACTTTAGCTTCTACACCTTTACCTGATATTTCTTTAGTATCTGTTACTTTCTTACTATCAATTTTCTTATGATATGCTTCTTTTAATGACATAGCTATTGGATGATTAGAAAAACTTTCAGCATAAGCTGCATACTTAAGTAATTCTTCATCACTCATAGATATAGCATTTATCTTTTGTACTTTAAATACTCCTTCTGTTAAAGTACCAGTTTTATCACATACTACTATTTCTATATTAGATAGTGCTTCTAAATAATTACTTCCTTTTACTAATACTCCTACACTAGAAGAAGCACCTATACCTCCAAAGAAACTAAGTGGAATTGATACAACTAATGCACATGGACAAGAAACAACTAAAAATGATAATGCTCTATATATCCAAGTATTAAATTCTTGATTTAATATTATTGGTGGAAGCACTGCAAGTACCAAAGCTATACCACATACTATAGGAGTATAATATTTAGCAAACTTAGTAATAAATGCTTCTGAATTTGATTTTCTACTACTAGCATTCTCTACTAAATCAAGTATCTTACTAACAGTAGATTCACCAAATTTTTTAGTTACTTTTACTTTTAAAACGCTTTCATTATTGATGCATCCACTTAATACTTCGTCCCCTTTTTCTACTCTTCTTGGAACACTTTCACCAGTAAGAGCAAGTGTATTAAGCATAGAACTTCCTTCAACTATTACACCATCTAAAGGAATCTTTTCACCAGGTTTTATAAGTATTATTTCTTCTATATTTACTTCATTTGGATCAACCTTAATATGTTTATCATTTCTAATTACATTAGCATAATCAGGTCTAATATCCATTAAACTAGCAACTGATTTTCTACTCTTATTAACAGCATAACTTTGAAATAATTCACCTACTTGATAAAATAACATAACACTAACCGCTTCAGGTAAATTACCAATACATAAAGCACCAACCGTAGCTACTGACATTAAGAAATTTTCATCAAATACTTTACCACATTTTATATTTTTTAATGCCTTTAATAAAATATCATAACCTATTATTAAATAAGCTACTATAAATATAATACTATTTATATATTTAACATTAATATCCACCAATATAGAAAATAATAAAAGTATTCCTGATATTATAATTCTATATAGTTGTTTTTTCATCTTCTTATTCATTATAATTCCTCAATAGTTACATCCGGTTCTTCTTTCTTTATAGTCTTTTTAACTAATTTAATTGCTTCATCTATATTTTTACTATCACAATCAAATGATAACTTCTCAGTCATAAAACTAATACTAACATTACTAATAATATTTATTTCACTAAGAGCACTTTCTAACTCATTAGCACAATTAGCACAATCTAATCCTTCAATCTTAAACTTATAATTTTTCATTTATACCCTTCTTTCTAACTTCTATGTTTTATATGTTCAAGTCCAATTTCAAATAATTTAACTATATGATCATCATCTAAAGTATAATATACTTCTTTACCACTTTTTCTGCATCTTACTATTCCACTTCTTCTAAGAGTTGCTAGTTGATGAGATACAGCAGACTTTGTCATACTAAGTACATTAGCTATATCACAAACACACATTTCTCTTTCATCAAGTGCAAATAATATTCTACATCTTGTAGTATCTCCAATTAATTTAAATAAGTCAGCAAGATTATTAAATGTATTCTCTTCTGGCATATCTTTATTAACTTCATCTACTGCTTCTTGATGTATTATATTACAATCACATATAAATTCATTCTTAGACATACATGCTCCTTTAGTTGAATATTCTTTCAACTATTAATATTATAGTTGAATACTCATTCATTTGTCAATACATATAAATTATATTTACAAAAAAAGAAGTTTATTACTTCTTCAAAACAATCTCATTAGTAGATTTAACTATAGAATTACTAGGTATAACGCCTTTTGCCATAGTAAGTGGATATATACTAGTTTGTTCACCTATTATAGTACCAGGACACACTACACTATTGCATCCAATTTCTGCGTTACTTCCAACTATAGCTCCCATCTTTCTTAAATTAGTTTCTATAGATTCTACTCTAACATTCTTTTTATCACTTTTTACATTAGATAGTATTACACCAGCTCCAGTATGAGCATTCTCTCCTAAAATTGAATCTCCTACATAGTTAAAATGAGGACAATTAACACCATCAAAAAGTATAGAATTCTTAACTTCAGTAGAATTTCCTATAACACAATTCTTACCAATTATAACTGAACCTCTAATATAAGCATTATGTCTTATCTCTGTACCTTCGCATATTATAGTAGGCCCTTCTATATAAGCACTAGGATTTATCTTAACACTTTTATGAACATACACATCTTCCTTTAATTTGATATAATCTTTTCCTAAAGAAGGTATTATTTCAATAATAAAATTTTTAATTGATGGTAATACTTCCCAAGGATTATCTACTCTTTCAAATAAATCTTTAGCTATTGTTTTTTCTAAATCAAATAACTCATCATATTTTCTAATCATACTATTCACCATAATTATTGTATCATTATTTAAAATATTATACTATCATTTCTTTTCTTAGGCCAATAATCTATCATTTCAAATGGTGACAATTTGTCACCATTTCATCCACTTCATTATTTAATACTATATTTTAAACGTATTTATATTTATTCAAATCGTCACAATTTGTGACGATTTCATCTATTTTTACTAAATGCTTACTTCTTATTTTTTCATAAAATTATATTAATTAAACTATATTCAATATTCTAAACTTTCAAATTCAGTTAGTCACAATTTGTGACCAACTGAATTTCAAAAACATAATAACTATAATACTTTTATTTCAGTCAGTTACAAATTGTAACCAACTCAATTTTAAATAATTGCAGGATATAACACTTATACTTCAGTCGGTGACAATTTGTCACCATCTTAGTTACTTAGAAAATTTTAACTGTCCGATTTCCTCGGACAGTTAAATTCCTTCTTACAATTAATTGTTTTAATAACATTACAATAATACATTTATTAATAATTCAACTGGTCACAAATTGTGACCAGTTCATATCACAACCCATTTTATATAACTTTAACTACTTTAAAAACAATTTTTTTCAAAATTAATTGATTTTTATTATCAAAAGTTAAATTGTGTCCATCGAATGGACCAGTTGTCATCAGGGGAGTCTACTCTTTTTCATTTATAAAACATCAAAATAAAAAAGTTATAATTAATAACTCTTTTATCAATATTATAGGAATTTACCTGGACAACCTACATTTTCATTACATATTTCATTTTCTTCAGTACAAGTATAACAAGGGCTATAAGTATGTCTATAAATATGATGATTAATAATTCTGGTATTTACTGGACAAACATGAGGAACTTCATGAATGATTTGTCTATGAACACATCTTTCTTGAGGACATTCATAGATAGGTTGACAAACAACACCTGGCATAGTATTACATGATGTAGTTGTTTCATTCATCATTTTTTCTGGAGTAACTTTTAGTTCAGCACTACCTTCAACACTATAACCTTGATACATACCCATTGTATTATTCATTTTAACACTTCTCCTTTTCATAGATATTTTATGTTATAAATAAATCTATGTTTAGGCATTTAAAAAGCATCTAATTATTTTAAGATGCTACTTAATTATTGGTAATGATTTTACCCACTCTAATAATTTAATATTAAACTTCTTAATTTCACTTTCTATATCATTAGACTTTTTCTTTATTTTATTTTCATAATACATAATATCTTTATATATAGTTGTAACTTCATCATCTAAAGTATAAAAGCCAATTGGTAAATTATCAAACTCATACTTTTTATCAAACATCACATATATACTTGTATATCTGTTAGGCATAAGAATTTCATAATCATCTTCATTATCTTTTACCACATATCCTAAATCTTTATCATCAAACTTCTCACTCTTCTTAACTCTATACATCTCATACATTCTAGGATCCTTAACATGTCCAGAACAAGAATATCTAGTATAGTATCCTTTTTTATTAAGTAAAGATATGCTTTCAGCAATTTTTTCATCTACTTCAAATACATTATTAACTATATCAAAAGTCTTAGTATCTATATATTTATGATTCATAATCCACCTACTTCAAAAATATTATAACACATAAAAAAGTAAACATATCTCTTGTTTACTTTAATTGTAACACCACACAGAAGTTTTAAACTCTATTACATCTAACAGTTACTCTTCTAAGCCCATCCTTAGTACAAGTATATAGTGTTAGATCAAAATCACTTTCAATCATTTCTTTAATATCAGTAGAATTAAGTTCTTCAACTACTTCTACTTGATAAGTATATTTATTATTATTAGCATCTATAAATACAACTTCATCACCTTTTTTTAACTTATATAAATATCTAAAATGAGATTTATAAGAGTGTCCACATATAACTAAATTATTATTCTTAACTGAACCATAATATAATGCAGGTGTCTTTCTAAGTGATGAATAAGAAAACTCTTTACTGATTGGTAAATTCAAATCTAATGATGGTATAACTATATAACCAACATATTCTAGATCATTTATAACAATCAAATTATCTTCTTTATTTTTAGATTCTTCGTCTATTAGTCTATTCATAATATCATTACTTTCTCTTTTAGAATATACTTCTTCCCATTCGAAATATATAAGTAAAACTAATGAAATAGATATTAATGATAAACCTAATATTAATATTTTTTTAGCTGTTTTGTTCATGTGATACCTTATCATAAACTAAACTAATTATTACAAATAATACCCCAATCATTCCAACTAATAATACTATCCATAACATTTGTCCAGTTTGTACTAAACTACTAGTATTAGTAATAATAAATGAATTATCTTCTTTTTGATAAGTTACTGTATATCCCTTTGGAACATTTTTTTCTCTTACAGTATACATATCACTCTTTTCTAAATCTATCCAAGTATATTTCCAATCGTTTTCTTTACTTAATATTATAGTATCAATTACTTCATCATTAAGCAATAATTCAATTGTTATACTCTTAGGTATATTTATAGTATGATTTGTATTACTTGTACTAGTATTCCAAACCTTTTTAACATCTATATTAATTACTCTAATAATATCTGTTTTAGGAGTAGCTTCTACATCATAAACCCATTTATTATCAATAACTTTAGGAATCATTGCTAAGAATGAATCTATTTTAGAAAAACCTTCTACTTTATTAGTTTGTTTAACTAAATATAGTCCCAAGTCCAAGTCTTCATATTTAACACTACCATCACCATCAGTTACTTTAACTATTCCAGTCATATCACTAGGAATACATTTTTCTATTTCATCACTTATAGTTGAAGATTCTAAATCTACAAGTGATACTGGACATCCTTCTAACTCTTTGACATATTCAAATACTAGATTATGATCTTTTTCACGGGCATCAGCAACTTTATAAATAGTTAACTCTGACCCTTCAATTTTCTCATTATCATTCTTTTCATATAAAGTTATTTGAATAGACCCTTTATGATTAAAATCAACTACATTACTTGATAATGCATAAATATTATCTACACTAAACAGCATAATCAATGATAATAATAATATTTTTATTCTTTTCATTTTTTACCTCCATGAAAATCTCTTCCATTCGGATAAAGAAATTCTTCGTATTTATTAATATTAACTCTTTTAACAGGTTTTATTAATATAACGATTAGTAATAAAGCTATTATTGGAAGTGCTATAATAGGCATTACTATTAATTTATTTACTTTAAATCCTTCTGTTGTTATATAATCTTTTTTATTTTCCCCCTGTACCCTAACTCCTCTTACAAGAAGTCTATGCGTATTGATTCCATAAGGTGTACAAGTAAGTAACGTAACGTAATCATTATTTTTATCAATCTTTAATTCTTTTCTATCATTAGGTTTTACTATTGATATTTTATCTACTTTATAAACAAGAACTTCATCTAATATAGTTATTTTAAAAGTATCCCCTATTTCTAATTTATCTAGTTCTGTAAAAAGTTTGGCTGAAGGTAAACCTCTATGAGCAGATAATACACTATGAGTTCCATTACCACCTATTGGTAACGAAGAACCTTCTAAATGTCCTACACTAGAATTTAACACAGTTTCACTAACCGAATGATATATTGGAAGTTCAACTTTAATTTTATCTATAGTTAAATATCCCATCATATCATCATTATTAATGTTTAAAAGATCATTATAATTTTCTAAAGTTTCATAAGTTATTAATGGTTCTTTTAACTTACTTAACTTATCATTATATTCTTTAGCATCTTTTTTAACTTTATTGAAATCTATTTTATCAGCATCTTTTAAGATATTTTCATAATTATATATAGTTCTTGATTGATTCTTTTCATTATAATAATTACTTAATGTTGGGTAAAAAAATACTAGAAGACCTATGAAAAAAAATAATATCATAAACATCGTGATCTTATGTTCTTTCATAATTCCATATACCTTACCCTTTCTATCAATTAACATTTATTTTTGATAGTTAGGAAGATTATATTTCTTCCCAACCATCTATTTATCACTGACTATTTATTATTAAATATTTTCCTTATATACTCTTAATTTAGTTACTAATAATAGACCAAATCCTATTACTAAGATAGAACCTAAAGTTAAGAATAATGTAGTTCCCATACCACCAGTTTCTGGTAATTGTGAACCAGTATAGTTGATAACTTCATTGCTTACTCTTTCATAAGTATTATTACCATTCTTTCCAGTTATAGTGAATTTAACTGTACTAGTTAATTTATTATAACCAACTGGAGCTTCAACTTCTTCTAATTGATATTCATCAGCATCTAATCCTTCGATAGTTGCTTTACCAACTACAATTAAAACTCCTTCTTCATTACCAACAGCTACACGATAAATATTTTTAGTTACATCAACTAATACAACTTTAATTTCTTTACCAGTTTTATCTAATAATTTGAATTTAGCTCCTTCTAGTTGATTTTTATCTTTATCATTTTTAACTAAATCAAATGCATAAATATAAGTTGTAGTTTTAACTTTATCAATAGTATTATTTTCACCATAAGCTAAATCTAATTCGTTTGGATTACCATTTCCTTCAACTACAGCATTTTCATTTAATGTAGCAGTATAGTATACATCAATTTTAGTATTTTTTGGTAATGTAACGATGTAAGAATCTTTGAATTCTACAACGAATGTATAACCATCTTTATTAGGAGTTACTGTATAGTTAGATGTATCAACAATAGTAGTTCCAACTTTAACTACAACTGAATTTGCATTGAAAGTAAGTCCAGCACTCATAGTATCACGAAGTACATATTTAGTAAAACCTGCACCAGTAGTGATAGTAGCTTTAAATTCTACAGTATCACCAATAGTAGCATCATTAGTTTTTCCATAATTACCAGTTGAATCTTCTTTAACATCTTTATCAACTTTTGGAACTACTGTATTTTTTTCATCAATAACAGCATCTGGATTAGTTGTAGTTAAATTTAATAATGAACCAGTAGTTGTATCTACTAAATAGTATCCTAAAGGTAATTTGTCAAACTTAACAGTAGTACTAGTAGCTTTTTTAGAATCTACAGGAATAACATTATTTGCTTTAGCATAAGCAAGTGCTGCTTTAGAGAATTCTACTACATCTGCACCAGTTTTCCATACATAATATGTAGCACCATTTTCATTTCTAACTTCTAAGTACTTTTGACCTTCAGTACTAGTAATGAATGCTTCAAATTTTTCATTAGCTCTATAGATGTAATGATTGTTAGTCTTATCATAAGTTTCTAAATCTAATACTCTATAGATTGAATAAGTTTCATCAACTACTGCTTTGTTGATGGTAATTGTTCCATTATTAGCTGCATTTACTTGTACTAATGCAAATACAAAAGCAAATAACAAACCAAATAATTTCTTAATGTTTTTCATTTTTCTTTTCCTTCCTTTTTTGATTTAACATTAATGTTTCATAGTCAGTTTTTTGTTTAAAACATTAATTGATATATAAATAACAGGAACAGCTAATAATAGTGAACCCATTATTATTAAAATTAACATACCACTACTTCCAGTAGCTGGTAACTCATACCCAGAAACATTAGTAAATTTTATTTCCATACTATCTTTCAAAGTATAAGATTCTTGCTTTTCAGCATCATATATTTTTATCACTCCACCATTAACTTGATATTTAACAATGAAGCCATTTGTATCTAATTCTTTAACTACATAAGTAATACCATATGGTAAATCTTTAATAGTTATTTGTTCTTTATCTTTTAATTTAATAGTTGCTTTTCCATTACTAAAAGTAACATTTTCAGTTAATTCTTTATTATCAATCTTTCTTATAACAGTATAAGTACCTTCTAAATTACTTCCTTTATATTTTGCTTCTATTTCAAAAGTAAAGTCTTGATTAGTGTCTACTCCATCAACAAATTTCTTAATCGTTAAGTTTCTCTTTTTATATGTATTTATTACTTGTCCATCTTTCAAAGGACTAGTAGTAACTCCATAACTAACTTCTACATCATTAATATCTTTACTTATTTCATGATATTTATCAGTAGATACTTCATGTATTTTATATTTATGACCAGAAGGTATCCTGTCAAAAGTAACTTTTCCATTTGAATCTGATGTACTAGTCATTTTAAAATCACTAGCCATATGTTTTCTTTCTTTTAAACAAGGGCAATCATCTGAATGATATATTTCAAACTTAGCTCCTTCTAGTGGTTTATTACCATAATTAGTTAATTTATCAAACTCAAGTTTTCCAAGATAGGCTTTAACTTCAGGTCTAGGAAAATCTATCGTACCATTTTTAGAACTATTATTTGTTTTAACTACATAATTAAGTGTTGTAACACCATTTGTCTTATAAGATTTACCTTCAATAAAATCACTTAATTCATTTTCAATTCTTACTCGATACTTTAATTTATAAGTATATGTATTGCCATTAATTTCAGGTGTTGAATTCTTTAAATCCCATTTTATCTTTTCATTTGTAATATCAAAGGATGCAGTATTTGGATAACTATTAGTTTTAGTAACTGAATCACTTAATACTTCATTTTCACCATACATTCCAATAAATTCTATATTTTTAGGTTGATCACTTGAATTCATAGGATCTTCTGTTACCCAAGTAGCTTCTGATAAAATCATAATTTGTTCAAATATAGAATCAAAAGCATCTTTCATAGCATTAGGGTCATTAACATCATAATAATGACCAGAACCTATTTTATTTCTTAACCAATTTCTATATGCATCAGCACTTGAAGCATCACCTATTTCATATGTCGTTGATGACCTATCTACTACAGCATGTGAAGCATTTGCAGTTTGATCAATATACTTTTGTATTGTTTGTGCTTCGACATCTACTCCTACAGAATATATTCCAATACCACTATTCTTAATAGTTGTAGCCATTTGTCTTGCTCTTATTGCAGCTTCATCACTATAACTAGTTCCATAAGAACAAGGTTTATTTAATACTCTATCTTTAAATCTATTACCATCATAAGTATCATATCCAACATAATCATGTTCTATATAAGTTGTTGGAAATCCATCAGATAAGAATAATATATATTTCTTACTTGCAGAAGAACCATCTAACATAGCCTTTGCTCTTTTAAGACCTGCTTCAATATTAGTAAATCTCTTATTATGTTCTGCAACTTCATTAACAATATTTTTATTAATTCCATTTGTAATTTTTGTTTTTAATGTTTCCTTATTACTCTCATTACAATCTTGTAATTTAAATATTTGATAAGAGTCGGAGTTAAAAGCAACAAATCCAAGTTTTCTATCAATACTACTATTTTGAGAACGAGCAGCAAAACTATCTATGAAATTATTACTTGCTTCTTTTGCAGCATCTAATCTTGTTTTTCCCGCACCAAGTGTTTGATTCATAGTATTTGAAATATCCATTACTATTACTACTGCTAAATCTGGATCAACAGCTCTATTTTTAGTTTGAACAGTTAAAATAATATCAAAGTAATTCTCTAATTCTGATGGATAAATATTCTTACTAACACTTACACCATCTTCTTCATTACTATTACTTCCACCTTCTTTAACTATTTGATTGCTATTATCAGATACCGCAATTATATTAAAAAAAGGGCTAAAGCACATTAAAAATGCAATAAGTAAGCCAAATATTTTCTTTATTTTTTTCATATATTCCCCCTGAAAAAACAAATATTATATTTTTTTGATTTTCTTTATTGGCCAAACTTTAAATATAACTTTACCAATTATATTTTCCTTTTTGATTGTACCAATACTTTCACTACGTGAATCAGTTAATACATTTCTTTCATCACTTAGTACGAATATACTATTATCACTTACTTGCACTGGATATTTAATATCGCTTTCACCCTTTAAAAATTCTTTAACGTAATCTTCTTTTAATTCTTCACCATTAACATAAACAATTCCATCTTTATCTATATTAACAAAATCACCTTGTACTCCAATTACTCTTTTTACCAATATTTTATTTCCATAATAGAATGCAACTACATCTCCAGTTTTAAAGCTATTACTTTTAATAGTTAGAACTATATCTCCATCTTCTACTAAAGGTTTCATACTTGAATCAGTTATTTCTATAACTGGCATGAATAATGTGGCTCCAACTGATGCAACTGCAACTATTATTATTAACACATATATAGTACTTCTAAGTAGTCTAGAAAAACTATGTTTATAATTTTCTCTATGTAATTCTTTTTCTAAATTTTCAACAGTTAAATCTTTATATGTAAGTTTTTTTGTGTTTTTTTTCTTTTTTTTAAACATATATCTAAACTTATGCATTATTTTTTCCTTTTATTACTACCTGTTTTCTTTTTACTTTTTGAAGGATTTTTAATTGTTACCTTATTTACTTTAGAACTTGTTTTATTATTTGCTTTTAGTAAAGCTTCTTCTTTCTTTTTATATTTCTCTTCAAGTTCTATTTCTTTCTTCTTTAATTTTTCAGCTGTTTCCTTAATAAGTTTATTTCTTTGAAGTGTAGTTTCTCTTTTCAATGATGCTTCCATTTTCTTACAATTCTCTTTAAAATTTTCATAATATTGATCAACAGCCTTTTGAGCACTTTCAAATACTTCATTTAGTTTTAATGACGCTTCAGCAATTGAACCACTTTCTTTAATTTTTATTTTTTTAGAATCTAACTCTTCCTGTACACTTTTTAGTTCCAATTCTAAATCTTCAATTCTCTTTGCTTGCTCAAGCATCAACTCTAATAGTTCTCTACGCTTAATTTTTTTTAAATCTTTACTTTCCATAAATCCCCCATGAAAAATTTAAAACATTACATACGAGAAAATATTATCTCTTTTGTAGTAATATATACTACACATTTTTAATTTTTTTGTCAACGAAATAATCTAAAAAAATTAACTTACTCTTAATTTTATGCTAAAAATATTAAAAAAGACAAAATAAAAAAGATATTTGTATAAAATATCTTCTTCTTATTATTGATTATTTTTTAAGTAATCTATAACTTCATTATAAACATCCATTCTAAGTCCAGAAGTTACACTTGTTATTTCTTGAGGAATTCCTTTAATAGTACCACTAATCTTACTAACATCATAGTTTCCACCAGTGGTACCTACTCTAAATCCATATCTTTCCCAGCTTCTTTGAGCAACTTCCTTATCATTAAATGCTTCTAATAATTTTTTACCATTATCATCAAAAGCAGCTATACAATGGCTATTCCATATAGTTGGTGTTGGATATAAAATTCTAATTTTATCTTTTACTTGATTCCATCCATCAGGATTTGCATTAGCAAAATCTATAACACTCTTTTCATAATCGACTATCATAGGTTTAGCACCCATACCAGTTTTTAAGAACATAGAGAACAAATCAGCAGGTGTATTATTCATATATCCACTCTTTAAATAGAATTCTTTTAATTTAGGAAGTGCTTCATTAATACTAACAGAATTTACATCTCCTCCAGCCATAATTGATAATAAAAGTCCATAATATGTAGCACCTGGTGAAGAAGTAACAGGATCTGTTGAACCAATATTTACTTGACCATAAATATTAAGACCTAGTTCATTCCATTTTTTACCCTCTAATATATAATTAATTAATTTGTTCATATCAGTTATATAATAAACATCATTTTGAACAGTAACAATATTTTCTTTAATTAAAGCATCAGTTACTTCAGCCCAACTATAAATAACTATTGGAGTATTAAGAACTAAATCTCCAGCCACTACATAATCACGAGCTGCTTCATCTGCTTTAGGAGAAGTCTTAAAGTAATCATAATATCTTTGATCAGAGAAGAAAGCTAAATCATACTTGCTTCCATCTTTACGTACCAAACTCTCTTTAACAGTTTTACCATTACTCCAAGAATCTTGTACAAATTTAAATTTATATTTTTTAGCAAATATCTTATTTATTTCTTCATCAGCAAGTAAATCTTCTTTACCACCACCAACTGCACCATATATCTCAGTTACTGAATTAGTAAAATCTCCGTTCTTAATAAGAATAACTACTACTACAATTACAACTAATAGAACTACACCTATTATTTTTGAAATCATTCCTTCTTTTTTAAACATTTTTTTCACTTCCTTTTAACTCATCTTCATCAATATCCAAATCAGATGTTTTTTCAAAGACCTTCATCTCAAAATCTAATTCTTGATCTTTAGATTTAACTATTTCTTCTAACAATCTATCACATTCATGTTCTACTTCTTTAATATATACTGACATCTTAAGTATAAGTTTATTTTCAACAAATGTTTTTTCTTCTTTACTTTCTGCTTCAATATATTTAGTAACTATTCTAGTTGTAAATGGTAAATAATAATCTAAGAAATTATATATTTTAGTAGCATTTCTAGGTCTAGTTTCTAAATGTTTTGTTATCTTTTGTGATACATTTACTATTTTAGCAAGTTTTTCTTTTATAGTTTTATCTTTTATTCTTTCTTTATAGTCATTTAGTTTTGACATCTCAAAGTTATATCTTGCAAGTGCTTCTCTATCATATACTCTTATATCTTGCGATTTAAATAAGAATATACCAGCTATATATATAACTGCCGTAAGTATTAACGCAATCCATAAATAGAAATCTAAGACTACATATAATATTATAAATGCTATTCCAGAAGTCAAAGCTGATAATAAATATCTTTTTTGTATATTCATATTAATTATAACTCCTTACTTCTTTAAAAGCTCTTATTAAACTTGTTCTTCCATCAAATACTTTAGCATTAGTTAAATTAGCAATATTAGTAAGTTCAGTTTCATCACTTTGTCCAAACATAATACTATAAACTGGAATCTTATTTTTTAAATTTTGATAATAAGTAGATAAATCATACATCTTACCAACATTTGATAAACCATCTGTCATAAGTACAACTGACTTCGTATATTCATTACCTAATTTATTTAATTCTTTAAGTGCATCAACAGAACATCCATATATATTAGTTCCACCAGTTGGTCTAGCCCCTTTTATTTTAGTAATTAATGCTGATGTATCATCCCCCATAGAATACCAAGTACTTCTAACATTAGTATCAAATGGTATAACTATTATATTGTCATACTTAGAAAATTGAAGTCTTTCAGAACTTGCTTGTTCTTTATCAAGAATAAATTCCATAGCATCTTTTAATTGTTTTTCTCCAGCACCTGCCATACTACCTGAATAATCTAAGCAAAACGCAACAGCCGCAGGCTTTCTAAGTTCAGCTATATAAAGTCCAATTGCTTCATTCATAACCTTTTTAGAAGGATACTTAAGTGGTATCAAATATTTATTTGTATCAATTCCATAAGAAGTTTTAAATACATCTTTATCAGCATTAGAATTAGTTCCACCATACCAAGTTCTCTTACCTAATTTTTCTAATTCTTTTTGAGTATTTAAACTTAATAAATATGATTGTAATTTATTAAAATTTTCTAACTTATCTTGTCCTCTATCTACATATGCAAATGGACTATCATTAATAGCAACACCATCAGTAGGATATAATAAATACAATGTATCTTCACCCTTACTTTCAAGTTGCTTATTAATTCTAATTAATGATGATTCAGTCGCAATAACTGCTTCATAATCAGTACTATTTAAAAACATATCTTCTAAGAATGAAGTACTTCCTGATACCCTTTCTACACCACTAAATAATGACTTTAAATTAGATATTAATTCTTGATTATCAAGCATTTCACTAGTTAATATTTCTGGACTACCTGCAAGTGAATTTAAAAATCCTAAATAAGCTGTAAGACCAGTATTAGTTTTAGTAACAGAATTCATTACATATTTAAGTTTATTACTCTTAACAGCATTTAAAATGTCACTATTCTTTATTTCATTATTAACAAAGCCAAGTTCCTTTGCCTTCTTACTTTTAACTCCCATAACTACAGGATTAATACTAATAGACTTTGAATTAGTAACTTTAACATTATTTAACATATATAGCCAAACAGAATTACTCATCCATACAGCATCATATTGATTGTTATCTTCTTCTAACATATCTAATGCTTCCAAATCATCAGCATAATCAACACTAACATTTATATGTTCTTTTTTAGCATAACTAGTAAGTTCATCCATAAAATCTTTATTATCTGGATTAGACAAAATATAAAAACTTCTCTTACCACCTACCTTATATTCATCAATCACATATGACTTAACACATATAAATACAAATATAAGTGCAACTACTAACAATAATATTTTTTCTTTCATAACTTCAACACCTTATCTTCATAAATAGTATATCATAATAATTTTTATAAGTAAATTATAGAACTTCGGGTTGCAAAATATTTGTGAAAAAATCATAATACATTTTATATGATTTTTTGCCATCTTTATATTTAAATACTACACTATAGTAATCAGTTTCTTTTACATAAGGATAAATATCCACTCCAAATTTACCTTTATATACTAATTCATTAACCTTATCAGATGTAATACCTATTCTTCTCACTTCTACTTCATCAATAACTATATTTTTCTTTTTAAAGTATTTAGTTTCACGATTACAAGTATCACTAATAAATTTATTTTTATAACACTTATACACTTCAAGATTTAATATTAAACTATTAGTATTTTCTGTATCTATAAGTACATATCTATCATTAGTATATTTATTATTTTTATCATACGTTGAAAAACTAAATCCATCTTTACTAACTTTAAGAATGCCTGGTATTAAATTATATATTCTATTTATATCAGTCTGCCCATGAATAGTTTCATCATTAAGAGTTACTTTAAAATATAAATCTTGCTTTTCTCTTAAACTTGAATCTATAACTATAACACCATTTTTAATTCTATTAATTACTATTCCTAAAACAAAAATTACAATTATAATTATCAAAATTTTTTTATTAAATTTCTTCGTCATCACTTACCTCTAAATAAAACCATACAGTAGTTCTAGTAAACCATTTTTTATTATATATAGTTATTGTATATTTTCCTTTTTCATTTATATACTCACCTATGTCACTTATAAGTTTTCCATCATATAAAACTTCATCTTCAGGATATAACTCTTTAACAATCTTAATTTTGTTTTTTACATCTACTTCTTCATATGTAACAGTATTACGATCACATTCCTCATTAACAGGTACACCAGCATAATTACTATAGCATTTATAAACTATAACTTTTAATTTACTATTATTATTTGTCTTTAATTTTATTACTTCTTCACTACCAACAGCATCTGAACTACCATCAACAATGTTAATCAAGAAAGGTACTAAAGGAAAACTAAAATCTTTACTAATTATATGTCCAACTTTTATAGAATCATCTATAAAAATATTATATCTTTCTTTTAATTCTATACTTTTTATATGAAATAATCTAAATCCAAATAAATCAGGATTCTCTCCTGGTAAAACACCTATAATGGTTTGAAAAGTTATCGCAAGAAATAAATATATTATTAAAATAAAAAGTACTTTTTTGTTTCTTTTTTTTATGTCTTCCTCTAAAGATTTATTTAATTCTTTTAGAGCTTCTTTTTGTGCTTTCTCATCCATAATCTTCCTACCTTAAATTAATTTTATCATAAAAAAAAGATTATTGAATATCAATAATCTAAAATTTCATATTTTTCATTTGTTTCATCATTTGTTTCATTTGATCAAATTGTTTTAGTAAACGATTTACGTCTTCTACTTTTTGTCCACAACCTTTAGCTATTCTTACTTTTCTATCAGCTTTAATTATTTCTGGATTACGTCTTTCTTCCGGTGTCATTGAAAGAACTATAGCTTCAGTTCTAGCCATTATTTTAGGATCTATATTTACTTTATTAAGTCCCATTTTAGATGCTCCTGGAAGTAACTTTAATAAGTTTTCAAGTGGACCTAACTTCTTAATTTGTTTAGTTGTTTTTAAGAAATCTTCAAGATCAAATTTACCTCTTTGCATTTTTTTAGCAGTACTCATCATTTCATCTTGATCAAGTTCAGCTTCAGTCTTCTCTATTATTGAAAGTAAGTCTCCCATACCAAGAATTCTATCAGCTATACGTTCAGGATAAAATTCACTTATACCATCTAATTTTTCAGAGTCTCCAATTAATTTAATTGGTATATTAGTAAGATGTCTAAGTGATAAAGCAACACCACCTTTAGTGTCTCCATCCATCTTAGTAAGAACACAACCAGTAAGTTTAAGTTTCTCATTAAATCCAGTAATTACATTAATAGCATCTTGTCCCATCATAGCATCTATTACAAGTAACTCTTCATTTGGTTTAACTTCGCTTTCTATATTAACAAGTTCATCCATTAACTCTTCATCTATTTGAAGACGTCCAGCTGTATCTATTAATATATAATCGTATCCTTTACTTTTAGCATACTCTATACCACGTTTAGATATTTCAACAGGATTTTCTTTTCCTTCTTCATAAACTTCTATATTAAGTTGTTTTCCAATATCTTTAAGTTGATCTATCGCAGCAGGTCTATAAACATCACATGCGATAAACATAGGTTTCTTATGATGTTTCTTACGTACCATATTACCTATCTTACCTATAGTAGTAGTTTTACCTCCACCTTGAAGACCAACAACCATAACTATAGTTGGATTCTTATTTACTTCTAAAGGAGCACTATCTCCTCCAAGAAGATTAACAAGTTCATCTTTTAAGATCTTAACAAACATATCTCCTGGTTTAATACTTTTTCTTACTTCTTCACCAAGAGCTTTCTCTTTAACACTATCTATAAATTCACGAACTATTTTAACATTAACATCAGCTTCTAATAAACAAAGTCTAATCTCACGAGTTATATCACTAATATTATCTTCATTTATTACACCTTTAGATTTAATATTACTAACTACTTTTTGTAATCTTTCACTCAAGTTTTCAAACATAAAATCTATCCTCCTGTATAAATATTATAACAAACATTACAATCTTTATAAAGAAAAATGTGCATTTAAGCACACTATTTATTTCTTTTTATAATATCATTTCTATTTTCAATAAGTTTAATAATATTATCAATTTCTTCATTACTGCTTTTATCATTAAGTTTACTTATTAATGAACTAATATTCTCTTCAATGTCTTTTATTATTTCATTACTAACTGGATCAGAGTATTTAAGTTTATCAATTAATTTATTTTTATATTCACTATTTAATTTTGATATATTATTAATTTTGAATATCATTTCATCAATAAATTTAGTTTTATTTTTTGTATTAGTATCTAGTTCCATACTTCTCTTGTTAACAGTTATTAAAGTAAAGCATGCGATAATGAACATTATATCTACAATAACTGAATACATTAAAACATTATTACTTGACATATGACTAACATTATTAAATTTGTATATAACAATATAAATAATTATCAAATAAGCAAATGTTGCGATGTATAAAGGAGTACTAGTAAACTTTTCATTATCTGTTTTATCTTTAACAACAATAATTGCAATTGCTGTTAATACAAATGATATTATACTTGAGATTAGACAAGCTGTATAATTATCTTTTTCATTAATTGTTGCTGTAAATTTAGTAAACATATTTATACTTGTAACAGTATCAGGAATATAAATATTATTTAGTGATGGAATTATATCAAAGTTAACAGCTGTTACTTTCATACCATTAACAGTTGTTGGAATAATTATGTTACTATCATTACCTGTGTATTTTACTATTTCAATCTTGTCATTTTTAACATTATATTCAAATGGAAATTCAATATAATTAAAATCAACAGTATCTGAATCATTTAATATATTAACATTTAGTTCATTATTATTTTTAAGTTCTTCACAATATTTACCTTTATAACAATTAATAGTAATATTTTTAAAATTCTTTACTGGTAAATAGTTTATGTTATCTGAAATATATATATTTTTAACTTTATCATTTTTAAATGAATCACTTATTGATGCTATTTTAGTACCTTCATAATCATATGGAATAACTAATGTTTCACTTATTCCTTTATATTCTGTTATTTCTAATGTATCATTAACTTTGTTATATGAAAAGCTTTCTATATTTTTTATATATTTATCTTTTTCACTATCAGCTATTTTTTCACAGCTAACTCCATTAACTCCACTAGCATCAACATATCCAGTAACGTAATTATTATTATTATATTTAAATTTTAAATTATATGATGGCTTTGTTTTAGTAAGTGAGAATATTAGACTTAATGTTATTACAAATGAAATTGCTATAAAAATTATTTTTTTCTTCATATTACTCACCTACTTTCTTACCACAATATGGACAAAATGCTGCATCATTTGGTAACTTTTTACCACAACTACTACACACACTACCAGTCATATTATTACCACATTTAATACAAAATTTAGTACCACTAACATTTTCATATCCACAATTACTGCATACTGTAGAATTATCATTTTTAGTAAAAGCGCCAACCACATTTTTATTAACTGTATCACTTACTTTTGATGAAACACTACTCATAACGCCAAGTCCTACTCCCATATTAGTAAATTGACCAACTGCATTATTAGAAGCCATTTTATCAAGAACATTATATTGTCTTTCATCTTGATAACTATATCCTTCAGTTTCTCTTTTATGAGCTTTAGCTTCACTATCAATCTTTGTACTCTTAGCTTTAGTTTCTTCATCAATTAATGTTACTTTTTGTCTTAATTGAGCTTCTGCTACTGCGACACTCTGTTTAAAATATAATTCTTTAAATTCAAGATATTGTTTATCATCTTCAGGTTTCATAACAGTAGTTACAAAGAATTTTTCAAGTTCAATACCAAACTCTTCAAAGTCGCTAGCAAGTAAATTTTTAAGTTCTTCACTAAACTCATTTAAATGACTATCAATTTCAAATATACTTATTTCATTTTTATTAATAATTTTAGCAATATAAGATTTAACTTTAACAAGTATAAATGAACTAAAGAATTCATCAATATTTTCCCCGTCAAAATTATCTTTAATACCAACTAATTTTAATAATAGTTTTCTTGAATCAACTACTTTAAATCTCATTTCTCCACAAGCACCTATTTGTATAGGAAACTTATATGTTGGTTCTAAAAATTCAATTTTACTACTAGTACCCCATCTTGATGATTTAATAGACTTATCTATAAAGTATACTTCACAATGAAATGGACTTTTACCACCTGTAGGTAAATTAATTAAATTTTTAAGTAGTGGTATGTTATTTGTTTCAAGTGTATATCTTCCTGAACCAAATAAATCTAATGCCTTTCCATCCTTATAAAGTATAGCTTCCTGTGATTCATGTACAATTAGTTGACTACTTGTATTAAAATCAGTTTTAGGATACTTCCACACAATATTTTCATCATCTTTCTCTTTCTTTATTATTTCAAATAAAGCCATAATATTCACCTTTCCTTTTCTATATTATTCTTTCTCTAATACTTCAACATAATCTTTATTATCAAATTTACCACATATCCAACCATTAACTTCAAAACTTGTTTCTATATTATACCATATTTCACATAATCCATTTGAATCCTTTCTACTATCAAGAACATCATATATTTCATCTTTTCTAACAATTCCTTTTGCATAATAATAAACATCATCATTACCTCTTATATTAATATGATCAACAATTACTTTAATTTGATCTATTGATGTATCTCTATCATTTGATTGATTGGGAAGTGGTGAAGTATTTATAATAACACTAATAATTCCTATTATAATTGGTAATATGTAGAAGAATATATTTAATATTTTTTTATCTTTTGGTATATAGTTTTCAGTAAACTCTTTATTGTTTTTTAATATTTCTTCTTTTTCTTCTTTAGTAACAACAAGTGGTACTTCTTTAATTCCCCAAGAAGGCTTCATAAATAATAGTGCAATATTAAGTAAGATTATAATATATGTAACAAATGTAGCTGTATTACCAAAGTTATGAAGTTTTAAAATAAATAATAATTCTAAAAACACATTAACTATATACATATATTTAGATATTTTATTTGATTTTCTACTAGCAAATCCTAGAAAAAATGCAATCGCAGTAATTATACTAACTAATAATTGATATGAATAAAAATTTTTACCTTCACTAATTAAACTATAATTTTCCCCAAGATAATTATAATAACAATATCCACCATTTAAAAGAAGCATGCATCCTGCCATCAAAGCCGATAACACAAATGTAATTATTATATATGGAGTTGAACACTTATCTCTTTTTTCCAAAACATCATATCTTTTAGATAATTCTTCTTGTTTTTCTCTTTCTTCTTCAAGCATCATTTGTTTGAATTTTTGATACATATCACTATCAATATCAGTAGATTTCTTATTAATGATTTTTCCTACTGCTGTAACTAAATCTTGCATAGAACCAACTTTATCTATACATAGTGCTTGTAACATTGAAAACTCTTCTGGTAATTCATAAGCATCCATCTTACTATAAACTGGAATCAATACTTTTTTCTTTTTATTTTTTATTAAGTCTAAATATCTACTCCATTCATTTTTAACCCATACTGAATTTAAATTATCAGCATTAGTACCTACTACTAACATAACCTTTGAACTATTAAGTGCTGAAAAGATATATGGTTCATATTCTTCACCAAGTTTATCAGCAAGAGTAATTCTAGCAAAGAAAACTTTATAATTTAAATCAGTTAATTTATTATATATATCTTGAGCAATAACACTATCAGGAGTTCTATCTCCATTTTTATCTCCTTCTTTATAACAAATAAAGATATCATAATCTTCTTCATTATTAGAAATTTCAAGTGCTTTCTTTTGAATATTACTAATAGTTTTTGCTTCTTCTTTATATATTTTTAAAGCATCTCCATAAGCCTTACTAATTATTATTTTATAATCAGAATCAGTTAAAACAGATTCATACTTTGTTCTATGACAAGTAATCATTTTCTTTTTAGTTTTTGGATCATCTACATATTCAACACCATATCTACAAAGTATTAGTCCCCAATGAGCTTCTAACTGATTTTCATCTATTTCAAGTATAGTCTCATATACACCATATGCTTTATCAAATTCATTTGATAGTCTTAAATTATTTGCCCTATTATATAAATTTAAAAGTTTTTCATTATCAACACTTGGTAGAGTCATAGTGCTTTTGCAATATAAACATTTACCTATATTAGTACCTTCAACTACTTCTATATCTCCACCACACATCTTACATTTAAAGACCATTGTTACTGCCTCCATACTAAACATATTTTACCATAGATGCATTTATACTTCAATTCTAACTAAATGAAATTTTATTGTTTACGTTGATTTTTCTTTCTTCTAATATTGTATCCATAAGTTCATCAAATTCATAAAACATATCTTCGAGTGTCCACATTAAATCTTCTTTTTGATAATCTATACATTCATACATAAAATCACTTATATCTGCACAGCTATATTTAAAGTCTAATTTATATACATTTTTATAATTAACATATTGATAATATTGACCTACTAAATCACCTAAATATTTTTTTGCTTCATTTTTTATTTCTTTATCACTACATATATTAATAACATAAAAAAAAGAAAACGCATTAAGCATTTTCTTCTTCACTATCTTCATGAGTTGTTTCAGCCATTGCATCTACAACATCTTCATTTTTATCATCAGATAAGAATTTTTCTTCTAGTACTTCAGCAGCATCATCATCTAAAAGTTCATTTTTTAAGATAACTTCGATATTGTTGTATTGTTTAGCACCTGTACCAGCAGGAATTAATTTACCTAAGATAACGTTTTCTTTAAGTCCATGTAACATATCCATCTTACCACGAGTAGCAGCATCAGTTAAGATTCTTGTAGTTTCTTGGAATGATGCAGCTGATAAGAATGAATCAGTTTCTAATGAAGCCTTAGTTATACCTAACATAATTGGTTTTCCAGTAGCTGGAACTCCACCTGATAAGATAACTGGTTTATTGATTTCAGCAAATTCTCTTAGAGGAACTGTAAGTCCTTCAATTAAATTTGTATCTCCTGGATCAACAACTTTAATCTTAGTAATCATTCTTCTAACAACTGTTTCAACATGTTTATCTGAAACATCAACACCTTGACTCTTATAAACTTTTTGAATTTCTTTTAAGATGTAACCTTGTACTGTAGTTGGGTCAGTAACAGCAAGTAATTCTTTTGGAGAAATACTTCCTTCTGTTAATGGATCTCCAGCATTTACAACATCACCCTTTTCAACTCTAAGTTTAGCATTGTATTGAGTAACATGTTCACGAGTTTCAACATCGTTAGTAATATATATTTTAAATCTATTGTTCTTATCATCAGTAATCTTAGTAATCTTACCATTGATTTCAGCGATAGTAGCTTTAGCTTTAGGAATACGAGCTTCGAAAAGTTCTTCAACTCTTGGAAGACCTTGAGTGATATCTGCAGCTGATGCAACACCACCTGTATGGAATGTACGCATTGTTAATTGTGTACCTGGCTCACCTATTGATTGAGCAGCCATAATACCAGTAGCTTCACCTACTTCTACTAAGTTACCAGTAGCAAGGTTAAGTCCATAACATTTTTGACATACACCATTAGTACACTTACAAGTAAGTACACTTCTGATTTCCATCTTAGTAATTCCAGCTTTTTCTATCTTATCAGCAATCTTTTCAGTAATTAAAGCTCCCTTATCAACTAATACTTCTTTAGTTTCAGGATTTAATACTTTTTGATTTGAGAAACGACCTGTTATTCTATCTTTAAAGCTTTCAATAACAGCTCCACTCTTTTCATCAGTAAATGCTTCAACTTCAATACCTTGAATAGTTCCACAATCTTCTTCACGTACAATTATATCTTGTACAACATCAACTAAACGTCTTGTTAAGTAACCTGCATCAGCAGTTTTAAGAGCTGTATCGGCAGTTCCTTTTCTAGAACCATGTGTTGATAAGAAGAATTCTTGAACGTCTAATCCTTCACGGAATGAAGCTAAGATTGGAATTTCTACTTGACCACCATCTGGTTTAGCCATAATACCACGCATACCAGCAAGTTGTCCTAATTGGTTTGCAGAACCTCTGGCTCCAGAGTTAATAATCATTGATAATGGATTTTCTACATCTTGTTTTAGTAATTCACCTAATTTACCTTGAACATTATTTGTAGCATCTGTCCATAATTTAATAACTTTATTATGTCTTTCTTCATCAGTTATAAGACCACGTTTAAATTGCTTATTGATTTTTTCAATTGTTGCATTTGTTTCAGCTATAATAGCTTCTTTTTCATGGTTAACTGGTATATCAGAAAGTGAAATAGTTATACCAGATTTAGTACTATATTTAAATCCTAAATCTTTTAATTTATCTAAGAAAATTGATGTTTCTGTAGTTTTATATCTCTTAAATATTTGAGCAATTATTTTTCCTAAATCTTTTTTAATTAAAGCAGGAATTAAAGGTAATTTAGCAACTTCTTCTGGAAGATTCTTACCTTTTTCAATAAAGAACTTATCAGGAGTCATAACTTCAATATTTTCTTTACTTCCTTCATTAATATAAGGATAAGTATCTGGGAATATTTCATTGAATATTATTTTACCAGCAGTTGTTACTATATATTTATCTTTTTGCTCATCAGTCCAAACTTTATGTTTAAACTCCTTAGTTGGAATACATACTCTAGTATGAAGAGTAATATCACGTCTTTCATAAGCCATTAATACTTCATTTGGATCTTTATAAGCTTTACCTTCATTAGGTTCACCAGCTAATTCTAATGTTAAATAATAGTTACCTAGAACCATATCTTGAGATGGTGTAACAATTGGTTTTCCATCTTTTGGATCAAGGATGTTATTAGCACCTAACATTAATAATCTAGCTTCAGCTTGAGCTTCTTCACTAATTGGAATATGAATAGCCATTTGATCACCATCGAAGTCAGCATTGAATCCACTACAAACTAGTGGGTGTAATCTTAATGCTTTACCACTAACTAAAACTGGTTCGAATGCTTGAATAGAAAGTCTATGTAGTGTTGGAGCACGGTTTAATAATACTGGATGTTCACGAATAACATCTTCTACTACATCCCATACTCTTTCATCCTGTACATCTATTATCTTCTTAGCAGCTTTAATATTATGAGCTATTCCTCTTTCAACTAATTGTTGCATAACATATGGTTTGAATAATTCAAGAGCCATATCTTTAGGTACACCACATTGATACATTTTAAGACTAGGTCCTACTACGATAACTGAACGACCACTATAGTCAACACGTTTACCTAATAGGTTTTGTCTAAATCTACCTTGTTTACCTTTTAACATTGAAGATAATGATTTAAGTGGTCTATTTCCTACACCAGAAACACTTCTACCACGTCTTCCATTATCAATTAAAGCATCTACTGCTTCTTGAAGCATACGTTTTTCATTTTGAACAATGATTGTTGGAGCTTCAAGTTCTAATAATTTTTTAAGACGATTATTTCTATTAATAATTCTTCTATATAAATCATTTAAATCTGAAGTAGCAAATCTTCCTCCTGGAAGTTGAATCATAGGTCTTAAATCTGGTGGTATTACTGGAAGTACATCTAGTATCATCCATTCAGGTCTTTGACCACTTTCAAGGAATGAATTTAAACAGTCAAGTCTCTTAACTAATCTAATTTTCTTTTGTCCTTGAGCTTTTTCTACTTCTTTCTTTAATTCTTCTACTTCTTTTTCAAGATCAACTTCAGTAAGTAATTGTTTAATTGCTTCAGCACCCATACCTACTTTGAATTCATCACCATATTTTTCATAATATGCTCTGTATTCTTTATCAGATAATGTTTGCTTTTTAGCAAGAGGTGCAATTCCTGGATCAAGTACTATATAACTAACGAAATATAATACTTCTTCAAGTTCACGAGGACTAATATCAAGTACAAGTCCCATTTTAGGAGGTACACCTTTTGCATACCAAATGTGGCTAACAGGACTAGCAAGTTCAATATGTCCCATTCTTTCTCTACGTACTTTAGCACGTGTTACTTCTACACCACATCTATCACAAATAACATTTTTATATCTTAATCTTTTATATTTTTTACAACTACATTCAAAGTCTTTAGTTGGACCAAATATCTTTTCACAGAAAAGTCCATCTCTTTCAGGGTTTAAAGTTCTGTAGTTAATAGTTTCTGGTTTCTTAACTTCACCATAAGACCATTCACGAATCTTTTCAGGAGAAGCTATACCAATACGAATTCCATCAAATTCATTAACTTCCATCATTATTCTTCACCCCTTTCATAAGCATCTTCTTGATAGTCATCAAGACCATACTCTTCTTCATATTCAAGATCTTCATCAGTTGGTTCTAAATCTTCATCTTCATCTTCATCTTCATCTTGAACATCTTCATAATCAGATTCATCTGTATTATCACTTTCAGTATCTTCTACTTTACTAATTTCTTCAATTGATACTGGAGTGTCTTCTTTATCTTCATCATCTTCAAGTTCTTTAACATCTTTTAGTGATCCATCTTTATTAACTATTTGAATATCTAAACCTAATGCTTGGAATTCTTTAATTAATACTCTAAATGATTCTGGAACACCTGGTGTTGGGATTGGTTTACCTTTAACTAATGCCTCATATACTCTAACTCTTCCAACCACATCATCAGATTTAATTGTAAGAACTTCTTGTAAGATATGAGCAGCACCATAAGCATATAATGCCCAAACTTCCATTTCTCCAAATCTTTGACCACCAAATTGAGCTTTACCACCTAAAGGTTGTTGTGTAACCATACTATAAGGTCCTGTAGCACGAGCATGAATCTTATCATCAACCATGTGTACAAGTCTTATCATATACATGACACCAACAGATACTCTCTTATCGAATCTTTCACCAGTACGTCCATCATATAACCAAGTCTTATAGTCAGGGTCAAGTCCAGCTTCAGCTACTTCTTCTTGAATATCTTTTTCAGTAGCACTATCGAATATTGGTGTAGCATAATGAACACCTAATTTCTTACCAGCCATACCTAAGTGTAACTCTAAGATTTGTCCTAAGTTCATACGAGAAGGAACACCTAGTGGGTTTAAGATTACATCTACTGGAGTACCATCTGGTAAATATGGCATATCTTCTGAAGGAAGAATTAATGAACAAACACCCTTGTTTCCGTGACGTCCAGCCATCTTATCTCCAACTTGAATCTTTCTCTTCTTAACTATATATACACGAACTACTTTTGAAACTCCAGCAGGAAGTTCATCAGAGTTTTCTTTAGTGAATATTTGAACGTCGTGTACAATTCCTGAACATCCGTGGCTAACACGAAGTGACGTATCACGAACTTCACGAGTCTTTTCACCAAAGATTGCGTGTAATAATTTTTCTTCACTTGATAATTCTTGCATTCCTTTAGGAGTAACTTTACCAACAAGAATATCATTTTCTTTTATTTCAGTACCAATTCTTACTATACCATTTTCATCTAAATTCTTACGAGCATCTTCACTAATATTTGGAATATCTCTTGTGAATTCTTCTGGTCCAAGTTTAGTATCACGGCACTCTATTTCTTTCATTTCAATGTGAACTGATGTAAGAACATCATCACGAACTATTCTTTCATTTAGAATAACTGCATCTTCATAGTTATAACCATTATAAGTCATGAATGCTACAACTAAGTTTTTACCTAAACCTATTTCTCCTTTATCAGTAGAAGGTCCATCAGCAATTATTTCTCCTTTATGAACTTGTTCACCTTTCTTAACGATTGGTCTTTGATTATAACAAGTTTCATTATTACTTCTTTGATAACTAACTAGTTCATAAGTATGTTTTTCTTCTAAACCTTTAACTATGATCTTTTTAGCATCAACATATTCTACTACACCATCTAAGTCGCATACTACTGAACAACCAGAATCACGAGCTATAGCAGCTTCTACTCCAGTTCCTACAATAGGAGCTTCTGTAATCATTAGTGGTACAGCTTGTCTTTGCATGTTTGCACCCATTAGTGTACGGTTAGCATCATCATGTTCCATAAATGGAATCATACTTGTTGTAACAGATACAATTTGTGATGGTGAAACATCTATATAATCTACCTTCTCACGAGGAACGATCATATTATCTTTATTATATCTAACTGGAACTGTTTCAGAACTTATATAGCCATTATCATCTACATCAATTGTAGCTTGACTAATGTAATAATCTTCTTCTTCATCAGCAGTCATATATACTATTTCATCAGTTATTTTATTATCAACAACTTTTCTATATGGAGTCATTATAAATCCATATTCATTAATTCTAGCATAACTAGCAAGTGATGTAATAAGTCCAATGTTTTGACCTTCTGGAGTCTCAATAGGACAAATTCTACCATAGTGAGATGGGTTAACATCACGAACTTCCATACCAGCTCTATCTCTTGATAAACCACCTGGACCTAAAGCACTAAGTCTACGTTTATCATTTAATTCTGATAATGGGTTTATTTGATCCATGAATTTAGAAAGTTGACTGCTACCAAAGAATTCTTTTAAAGAAGCAGTAACCGGTCTAATATTAATTAATGATTTTGGAGTAACAGCATCAATCTCTTGAGTAGACATCTTATCTCTAATTTGTCTTTCCATACGTGCTATACCAATTCTAAATTGATTTTGAATTAATTCTCCAACTTGTCTTACACGTCTATTTCCTAAGTGATCTATTTCATCATACTTACCAACACCATATAATAAACAAATATAATATGAAAGTGATGCATAAACATCAGAAATAGTTAATCTCTTAGTATCAATAGTTTGATCATTACCAATAATCTTAATAACTTTTTCATCTTCATCATTAGAATATACAAGAACTTCTTGAATCTTATTGTATGTATCTAATTCTTCATTAATAGTTACTTCTTTTACTCCATATCCATTTTCAAAATATGGTTTAATATTTTCAAGAATATCTTTAGTAATTACTGTACCTTTTTTAACAATAACTTCTCCATCGATTTCTATATCTTGAGCTATTTTAGCATTTAGAAGTCTATCTAATACATTAAGTTTTTTATTAAATTTATATCTACCAACTTTACCTAAATCATATCTAAATTTATCAAAGAATCTAACGATTAATTGGTTTTTAGCAGAATCTAATGTAGCTGGTTCACCTGGTCTTAATTTTTCATATATTTCAATTAATGCTTCATCAGTATTCTTAGTAGAATCTTTTTCTAAAGTATTAATTAAATATTCATCTTGACCAAATAATTCTAAAATTTCATCGTCACTTGAAAGTCCTAAAGCTCTTAATAATGTAGTAACAGGAACTTTACGAGTTCTATCTATTCTTACATATAAGATTCCTCTAGCATCAAGTTCATATTCAAGCCAAGTACCTTTATTAGGTCTTACTTCACTTGTAATGATATTTCTACCACTCTTATCTACTTCATTCTTGTAATAACAAGATGGTCCCATAACAAGTTGTGAGTTAATAACTCTCTCTGCTCCATTAATTATGAATGAACCAGTATCAGTCATTAAAGGCATATCACCTAAGAATACTTCTTGTTCCTTAACTTCACCAGTCTCATTAATAAATAATCTAGCTTTTACTTTTAAAGGTGCAGAATATGTAACTTTTCTTTCACGACTTTCTTTAACAGAATATTTAGGCTCATCAAAATAATAATCACCAAATTCTAGTGATAATGAACCAGAAAAACTTTCAACAGGAAAAATATCCTCAAATACTTCCTTGATTCCTTCCTTTAAAAATAAGTCAAATGAACTTTTCTGAATTTCTAATAAATTAGAAAGTTCTAGCGTACTACGCTTTGTTGAGAAACTTCTTCTTTCTCTATGGTCACCAAATTTTACTGTTTTGTATGCCACTTTTTCACCCCAATCCTAAATTTTTAAAGAACACAAATTTTAAAAATAAAACAAATGTACTGCAATATAAAATTTTACCACACTCTATTTCAATAAGTCAATTATTTTTTATTAAAAATGTCAAGCAATTTTATATTATTTTACTTTAAATATAAAGTAACCTTTATCTTTGTTAATTATTTCTACTTTTCTTTGCTCTTCAAGAATCTTCTTTATTGATAAAGCACCTTGATCTTTACGAATAACGAAATATAATGTTCCATCACTCTCTAAATGATCAAAAGCACCCTCTAAAATCTCTAATAATTTAGTTTTACCTACTCTAATTGGTGGATTAGTAATAATTACATTGTATTTATTTTTAATATTTGAATATGCATCACTTATAAATGCACTTCCATTAAACTTAGGATAACGTTTAATATTTCTATTTGTTAGATGGACAGCTCTTTTATTTACATCAATCATATCTACATATGAATTTGTAAGAACACTTACTACTATTCCTATAAATCCATAACCACAGCCAACGTCTAATACATTAACATTAGTTATGTTCTCTTTTAGATATGTTTCTAATAATAATTTACTTCCATAATCGACATTCTTTTTACTAAACACACCATTATCGCTATAAAACGTGAAAAAAGAAGAATCATATTTATAACTTAATTCTCTAATTTCACTCTTTAAGTTCATATCATTTTCGAAATAATGACTCATACAATTCTCCTTCTCTTATATACGCAAAAAAGCCTTTTAACAAGGCTCATAGTTAAATTAAGCTAATTCTACAGTAGCACCAGCTTCTTCTAATTTAGCTTTTAATTCTTCAGCTTCACTAGCAGGAATTCCTTCTTTAACATTTCCACCAGCATCAGCGATATCTTTAGCTTCTTTAAGACCTAATCCAGTAACTTCTCTAATTACTTTAATAACTTGTAATTTTTGAGCACCAGCAGCTTTTAATACTACAGTCTTAACTCCACTTCCTGCATTGTCCTCTTCAGCAGCAGCTGGAGCAGCAGCAACAGCAACAGCACTAGGATCAACACCAAATTCTTCTTTCATCATATCAACTAATTCTTTAACTTCAAGAATAGTTTTTTCTTTTAAAGCTTCAATAATATCTTTGTTTTCAATCTTTGCCATATTAATTATTTCCTCCTTCTTCTAACTTTTCAGCATATAGATTTAATCCAATACTTAAATTTCTTACATGTTCCATTAAACCACCAGCAAACATTGTAAGTAATCCTTCCATACTTGGAATAGTTGCATATTGAGCAATTACATTGCTATCAGCAAATTCTGAATCAATGTATCCTACTCTAACTTCTAGAGCTGGGTGTTCTTTAGCAAACTTACTAACAACTTTGATAGGTTCAATAATAGAATCAGCAAAAAGATAAGCATTAGGTCCTTCCATGTAATCACTTAATTTAATATTCTTTTGATTTAATGCAATATTCATAAGAGTATTTTTATAAATTTTTACATCAGAATTAACTTCTCTTAAACTTCTTCTTAACTCTGCAAATTCACTAACTGTTAAACCTTGATAATTTAATAACAAGAATGTTTTAGAATTATCTAATTTTTTAGTTATTTCATTTACAACAGCTTCTTTTTGTTTAAGTATCTCTTTACTTGCCATATAGTCTCCTTTCATAAATTAAAAAGTTTCCTCATGACAAGGAAACTTGTAATAATCGTCATTATTAATTGTTTCCTCGGTAAGATTTACGCATCAAGCACTTACTGTCTTTGGTCACTTCACGAATTAGATTATACAATATTATTTTTAAGTTGTAAACCCCTTTTTTAATTTTTTTACGATTATCCTACTATATATGGACTATCACTAGTTCCATCTCCAGTAACCTTAGCAGTTCCTGAGATTGAAATTACAGGTATAACTCCTACACCACTAGTAGTATCATCAAGGAAAGTACTAGATAAAGCACCAGTATCTGTTATATACCATATATAACCATGTTTATTATTTGAGTTTGGTGAATAGAAATCAAATGGTGACATAGTCCATGAATATTCTTTACTATATAAGAAATTAGTTTTATTATCTTCTTCTGTCAATCCAGCATATGCAGCCTCTTCAGCAGTTAATAATGCAATTGGATAAGTAAGTTTATTATTACCAAATAATTTTTTACCGCCATTATCTAGTGATAAAGTAAATTTATCATTTGTTTGAATACATTTATATTGAGGATTTGCGTTTTCAGAACTATAATCAGCATATATTCTACGAGATGTACCATAAAAATAGTTATTATAACCATATGCTTTGTTAGAATATGATGTACCACCAGCATTAATCGCACCACCACCACTTCTATCATTACAATAGATTGTATTTGCAACTAAAGCTTTTACATCATCACCCTTACTTAGAATATTATTAACATACCAATTATCTAAAACTGTTTTAATTGTACTATTATATTTATTACTATGAGCTGTCGCATATGAAGTACTATATCCAGTATTATTTAAACCATTCATATATCCTACATATGAGTTATCATTACCAACTCTATTATAAACTGTAGTTCCAAGTCTAACAGAAGTACCTGTAGTAGAACATTTACCATCTTGATAAGTTCCATTATATCTCAATTTTAAAGAACCATCTTCATTAGTTCTAATAACCTTCCAACAATAATCAGCAAAAACTAAATAATTGTTTGTAACATTACCTCTATAAAAATATACTCTTTTACCATCCTCAGTTTTACTAATATCTGTTGTAAAATATAATCCTTTACCATTGGTATCACTTGATATTTCACCAAAATTAATTCCAGTTTCACTAGTTACGTATGCACTACTAACATTATCTGCATATGGTTCTTCACTAGCAACCATTTTACATCTAATATCTTCACTACTACTATTACATAAAGCAAACCATGGTTTATCTTCTTGTACGCCAAGAACACCACTGAATATTTTTCCTTGATTATAATCTTGAGGTTCAGTTGAATCTTCAAATGTAATAGTTATTGTATACTTATGAGTAACACCAACTTCTAAGAATATTTCATCTTTAACAGGTTCACCATTAATTACTCTCTGAGTTATATTTCCACAAGTACCATTTTCGTTTCCATCCTTATCTATTCTAGTACAAGTTCCCGCTATTAACATTTCATCATTAATTATTTCATTAGTTAATTCTTGCCATATAATTTTATAATAAACATCAAAAGTACCAACGTTTTGAACAGATAATTCTTTAGTAATTGTATCTCCAGGTTTAGCACCATTAAGAACAATTTCCGGAGAATCAGTATATATTAATTTAAGTGTTCCTGTTTCAACAACATTATCCTTTACTTCATTATTATCAAACGCAGCTTTAAAATATGCGTATGAAAAGCCTAAACTAGCTAAAAGAAGAAAAACAATTCCAATACCAAATATAATTTTTTTATCTTTCATTGCTCATTACTCCTTTCGCTTTATCCTATTCTAAATGCAGGTGAAACACCATAAGCATTATTAGCATCTCCAGCATTACCCCAACTACCTGAATCTGTTGCAAAGAAGAAACTACTAACATTATTAGAATAGCCAGTTCTAAACCACCAATATTCACTAGAAGTTCCTAACTTCTTTATAGCACCATCAGAATTATCAGCAGTTACGCCTAAGTTTTTATAATAATCTAATTGTCTTGTTAATTCATTGGCTGTGTCATAACTATAAGACCAACCACCATAAATTTCTCCAGGAGCTAATAAATATAATTTATCAGTAGAAGTAAAATTACTACTATCAGCTGCTCCTCTACCAGATACGCTAAATGTATCAATTATCCCATTTTTTATCACAGCAGGCATTGCATTATAAATATCATTATTTAAATATGTATACATTGAAGATGCTGGCCAACCACCAACAGTAGTAGCAGTACTATTCATATTATAAGTACTAATAATATCAGCAAATTCTATAACAAAACCACATGCAGTTTGTGAAAATCCATCATTGCCACATTCTTCAGAAGTAGTATTATTAGCAACTCTAACTGTGTGTGTTCCAAAATTTCCTAATTCAATACTTTTAGTATCACCAACATTATATTCACTACCTAATCCTGATTTTACAATATCAATAATATCTACCCAACTATCAGTAGCAAAATTAGGTTTAGTATATTCAGATACACCCAATACACCATTAAATTTCTTACCCTGATTATAATTTTGATCAGCATCTATGTTCTTAAAAGTAATTTTGATACTATACTTATGTGCAATATTAGGCTCAATATCTATTTTTCTCTTAAGAGCACCACCTGTTATAGCAGTAACATCAATGCCACTACAAGTACCACTTTCTTCATTAGTAGTATTATCTATTCTAATACAACTTGCCTCAATAACCATTTCATCATTTTCTATTTCATTTGTTAATTCTTGCCAAACTAAATTATAGCTAGCATTCAAAGTTCCAGTATTTTTAATATTAATTTCTTTAGTTAAGCTATCACCCGGTTTCATATTTTCAAGTACTACTTGAGGTCCATCAACATAAGTTAATTCTAAAGTACCTGTTGAAACAACTTGATCCTTTACATCTTGATTTGTAATGTTATTACTAAAGTAAGCATAAGAAAAACCTACGCTAGCTAAAAAAACAAATGCTAATCCAATCCAAGCTAACATTCTTTTATTGTTCATATAATAATCATCCTCCATCAATTATCTACCTATATTACAATTACATTATACATAGTTTTTACAAAAGTGTAAATGGTAAATAGTCAATTTTCACAAGAAAGAAAAAGTGTAAAAATAATTTCTACACTTTTTTCTTTTACTTTTTAGCAATTATTACTTCTATTTTAGTAGTTCTAGATGAATAAGATAATTTTAAGTCACTACCTGTTACCATTACTGGTACTTCATATGTACCTGGCTCTAAATCTGATAAATCAACGTAAGCCTTAATATCTTTAGAATCTAACTTATCTAATACTGATTTAACACCTTTAACTACAACATCAACTTTAGTATCACTTGCATTCTTGGCAAGAGGTTTGTATTTATTTGTATCTAAATGTTCGAACACTATTGGTATGTCTTTAAATTCTTTTGATGTTTCACCTTCCATTTTAACTTTAATAGTTATTGCTGTATCAGACATTGATCTAACACCTGTAGGTTTAACTATTGTTTCTTGGAAAGTCTTATCTTTACTAAGTCCATTTACATCTATTTCTACTTCAATTTCATTGATATCTTTAAGTACGTCTTCTTCACCATATAATGTAATATTATTTACATTTGATGTGATTGAACTAATAGCACTACCACTAGCTACATCTCCAACTGGAACAACCTTAACTGGAACTGTCTTACTTGGACTAGATATTTCTACTGTAGCAGTTATAGTACCTGGAACTATTTCTATATCCTTAATTTCAGTACCTTTTTCATCATATGCTATTAACTTAACATTTTCTAAAGTATAAGTACCAGCACTATTAGCATTTAATGCATTTACATCAACTAATGCTTTAACACTAGCGACTTTCTCTAGTTTTTCTTTATATGATTTAATAATTACTTCATCTCTATCAAGTTTAATTGAACTAATTACTAATGTACTTCCAAGTTTATCTTTATTTAATATATCTGTTGTAACTGTACGAGAAGCACTAACTTTAGGATATATAACTATCGTAGCTCTTGATGGATCCACTTTATAATCTAATGATTTAATTGGATTATTATATTTAATACTTACTTTATGAGTACCAGCAGATAATCCTGTTAAATCTAAACTTAATTTATGATCTCCAAGTTGTTCTGCTAAGTATAAATCACTTTTTCTTCCCATAAGTACTATATCAGCACTTTCTGGTATTCCCTCTACTACATATGCTTCTTCATTATATTCAGCAATTACTGGTTGATTTGATAAAACTATTGCTTCAGTTTCTACCAAATTAATTACTTTTCTATCAACTGCAAAGAATGCAGCAAACGCACATATTAATGAAACATATATAAGAGTATTAGGTTTATTTAAGAACTTGTCTAAATTACCATTTCTATTACTTAACTTATCTCCTACAAAGTAAACTGCTTTAGATATTGGTGTTACCAATATTACATCTATTATTCTATATAATACTTTAAATATTCTTGCGAAGAATTTACCTATTTTCTTAAATGTTTTTTTCATTATCTTCACCTTCGCTTTCAGTCGTATCAGCCTCATAGAATGTTTCTTTCTTTGGTTGTAATTCTTCTAACAATAACATTCTAGCATCATCTAAAGATAAATTATAATTTAAGTCACTTTGTATAGCTATTGATATTCTACCAGTTTCTTCACTAACTATAACTGAAATACAATCTGATATTTCACTAATTCCAAGAGCAGCTCTATGTCGAGTACCAAGTCTCTTAGATATATTAGGATTTGAACTAGTTGGGAATACACTACCAGCACAAGTTATCTTATCTCCTTGAATTATTACACCACCATCATGAAGTGGATTATTCTTCCAGAATATTGATATTAATAACTCGCTAGTTATATCAGCATATAACTTAGTAGCTGGTTCTATATATTGAGCCAAACTATAATCTCTTTCTATAACTATTAAAGCTCCAATCTTATTTTTCTTTAAATAATCAAGAGCATTTACAATCTCATAAACTACTTTTTCTCTCTCATCTACAGTAAGAGTTTTATGTCTTCCTAGTAATTGACTTCTTCCTATACTTTCAAGAGCATTTCTAATCTCAGGTTGAAATATAATTATCAAAGCAAGAGGTCCCCAAGAAATAACATATTCTAAAATAATACCCACAGTATTTAAATTTAAAACTCCACTCAAGAACTTTAATAATACTATAATTATTACTCCTTTAAATATTAACGTTAATTTAAAATTATTTCTAGAATATTTAAGTAATTGGTAAAACATAAACCAAACTACCATAATATCTAAAACTTTAGCTGCAATTTTTAATATTGTTGTATATATCATTTGATACCTCCATCTATTAAAATATTATACACTAATTATTAATCTATTTCCATATATTTAAAATATGTTTACAAAATAAATTATTTATTATATTTTATGATAAACTATATATATGAATAAGTTAGAACTAAGAGAAAAATATAAAATTATTAGAAAGAACATACAAAATAAAGAAGAACAAAACTCAATAATATTAAATAAAGTTATTACAAACAAAAAAATATTAAAATCATCTACTCTATTAATATATGTATCTTTTAATCATGAAGTTGATACTATAAATATCATAAAATATTTTCTAGGTAAAAAGAAAATCGCAGTACCAAAGATAGAGAATAATACTATGTCTTTCTATTATATAAATAGTTTAAATGATTTAAGAATAGGCCTTTATAATATATTAGAACCAACTACTAATAAGAAAGTAATAGATTTTAATAACACTACTTGTATAGTACCAGGTATATGCTTTGATACTAACAATTATAGAATTGGCTATGGTAAAGGATACTATGATAGATTTCTTTCAAATAAAAATATTTATACTATTGGTCTTTCTTATAAAGAAACTTTAATAAATAAAATACCAATAGATGAACATGATATCAAACTAAATGAAACAATTATTCCATAAAAAAAAAGCAACTTAGTTGCTTATTTATTTTGTACTAGAAGTTTAATAGCAGTTTTCTCTTTACCATCAATAATCACATCATAAAATGCTGGTGTACAAATCAAATTCATACCAAGTGGTGCAACAAAACCTCTAGCTATAGAAATTGCCTTAATAGCTTGATTTACTGCTCCTGCTCCTACAGTTTGTATTTCTACATCAGTACAACCTTCTCTAAATGAATTAGCTATACTACCCGCAACTTTTTGAGAAATACTTTTGCTTGAAACTTTTATTATATCCATTTCTTTCACCTCACTAATTTATATGTAGAAAAGTAAAAAAAAATACTAAAGATTTATTCTTTAGTATCATTTTTTATTTTTTTCTTCTTAATTTCTTTCAAAACTACTTTTTTATTTTTACTTTTCTTTTCATTCTCAATACCAAATATAGAAGTTAATTTTTTATCTATTCTAGGATTTCTCATTAATACCATAAATAATGGTTCTAATAGATTTACCAATCCAAAAGATACAAAATAATATCCCAATATTATATTAGCAGCACAATATTTTGCAAATAATGGCCCTACAATTAATAAACCTAACATTATTACTAAAATTGTACTAACCATCTTAGGATAAAAATTAATATCCCTATTATTAATAAGTCTATAAACATGATAAGATTTATTTAATACAACTGAAATAGTATAAAGTATTATAGCAGCACTCATAATAAATGCTTCATTTCCATAAAAACTATTTATTGAAATATATGTAGCGGTAGTTACATTAATGAGTCCAAAAAATAAGTATTCATAATCATCAACTCTTCTATTAGCAAAATATGCAATTATTGCAAAAAAGCCAAAAACATAAAACAACACAGGAGCATAATCAACTGGACTCAACAACTCTGCTTCACTAAATCCAATCAATACATAACCTATTATTGTATAAATAACATAAAGTATTATATCAATTGTTAAAAATGTTTTCTCTGATTCTTTAAATATCACCTTTTTCATAACACACACCTACTTATTCTAAAAATATTTTATATCATTTATATAAGTATGTCAATTAAAAAGAATAGATATAAATCTATTCTTCATCATTTTCTTCTCTATCTCTATATCCAAAGAAATTATATTTTTCATCAAAGAATACATATATAATTTTAAGAAGAGCAACTACTGGCGTAGCTATTACCATTCCAAAAATACCAAACATATATTCAAAAATCATTAATGATAAAATAATTGTTATTGGACTTAAATTAAGTTTTTTACTCATTACTAATGGTTGAAGTACATTTCCATCTATAGTTTGAACTATTGCTATAAATACAAGAGTTAAAATACCGATTAGAGGACTTTGAGTAAATCCAATTGCACCAGCCACAGCAGCTCCCATATAAGGACCAATATAAGGTATTAAGTTAGTAATAACACACACAATTGTTACAAGTACTGGAGCGTTTAAACCTATTATAGAAAAACCTATTAATGAAGTTACAAATAGTAACAATGATAACCATAAAGTACCACTAACAAATGAGAATAAAGAATCATCTAATTGTTCCATTAAATACTTAACTTCTTTTCTAGATTTTTTAGGAAATAGATTAACAAAACCTTCACTAACTTTATTAAAATCAAATAATATATAGAAACCTAAAATTAAACTTAATGCTATTTTACCAATACTACTAGCTAAAGTAGATACTATATTCATAGCTATTTCAGGTATATTTGTTTGTACATCACGAGCAAACATTTCTATTTTAGCTAAGAATGATGCTTTAATTCCATCTAAGTTTTCTAAACTTAAATTAGATAGTTTGATAAATATGTTATCAATCCATCCTTTAACATCTTCAACCATAGCTGGTACAGAAGATACCATTTCAGATATTTGAGTTCCAAGTGATGGAATAGTAAATGCAAATAAAGCATATAAAACACCTATCAATAATAAATATGCTATAACAACACTAAGTCCTCTCTTAATTCCTTTTTTAGTAAGTTTTTCAACTAACGGATTTAATAACCAAGCAATAAACCAACCAATAAATAATGGAGATATTATTGATAATATTTTTCCAAAGAACGTAAGAATATGCCATTCTTTAAAAATTAATCCAAGAACATAAATTAAAACTATTACAAAAAGTATGTACATAATTTTAAGTATTTTGTTGCCAGTACCAACTAATTCATTAATTTTTTTAGTACTAACTTTTTTATCTTCGCTTTTTTTTAATTTTTCAATCATACTTTTTCACTCCTATCATCATAATAATAACACAAAATTTATTAAAAAAATAGTTCAATTTTAGAACTATTTTTCTTCTGATAATGTTTTTGACATCTTTTGCATATAATTCATGATATCTTTTTCATACTTTTTATAAACAAGGCATGCACCAATACCCGAAGCAAAAGCAATCATATTTCCTAAAGTCTTAATAATATCACGCTCCTTTGATATTATTATTTATTATTTCTAAAATTTTATACGTATTTTAAATAAGTATTTCTATTAGCCCCATAATTAGTACTTACACTTTTATTTAATGAATCTATACTACCAAGAATTATTAACGAACTCTTAGCACGAGTAACAGCTGTATATATTAGTTTATTATAAAACATTCTATTGAAACTACGAGCAAGTATTATTACAACATTAGCATATTCACTTCCCTGACTTTTATGAATACTTACTGCATATGCAAGATTAAATTTATCAAATTCCCCACTCTTATATTCTACTATATTTCCAGAATAATCTATTTCTACAACCATCTTTTTATCAAGGTAATATATATCTCTTATATATCCAATATCACCATTATATACATTATTATCAACATCATTTACTAACTGTATAACTTTATCATTAATTCTAAAGTATTTATCTCCAATAACAAACTTCTCACTATTAGGATTAAATATACTAGCCATCATACTATTTAAACTATCTATTCCATTTAACCCTTTATACATAGGTGCAAGTACTTGAAAGTTTTCACTATGAATACCCTTTTCTACTGCTTTATTAACTATCTCACTAAGATATTTCTTGATATCATCATCACTACTTTCAATAAACTTAAAATCACTATAGTTAGTTGGAAACTTATCAAAATGTTTTCTATTCTTAATATCATTCGCAAGATATGTAATATAACTTCCCTCTTTAACTCTATAAATAGTATTTAAATATTTATTTTTAATAGTACTAATATGTAATAAATCATTAAGTAAGTCCCCAGGACCAATAGATGGTAATTGATTAGCATCTCCTACTAGTATTAACTTAACATTAAGTTTAAGTCCTTTTAATAATGATGAAAATAAGAATATATCTATCATAGAACTTTCATCTACTATAACAACCTTTTCAGGTGATTTATTATATTCATCAATTAAAAAAGATTCTGTTTCTTTATTCCATTTTAAATATTTATGTATTGTATATGCAGGAGCTCCTACACTCTCAGCCATTCTCTTACTAGCCCTTCCAGTTGGTGCAAGTAAAGCAATATCTTCATGATTTAAATTAAGGATATCCTTTAAAATCATAACAATAGCTTTAATAATAGTTGTTTTACCAGTGCCAGGACCACCAGTAATAATAAAGAAATTATTTTCTATTGCACCCTTTATAGCATCTTTCTGATCATTATTAAATGTTATATTATTTATCTTTTCATATTCGCTAATATAAGTATCTATTTTATTAGTTTTAATATTACTTTTTATATCATTAATCCTATTTATATCCATAAGAATAGATTTTTCTGTATTATAAAAGTCACTAAGAGTTACATATTCATTAAATAAGACTATTTTAGCTTTTAATGCAAGACTTTCTATATATTTAAGATATTCTTCTGCACTAAATACACCTCTGAAACATCTTTTCATCTTGATAAATAATTCATCCTTTAAAATTAATGTATCACCATTCTCATAACAACTAGTATAAATATTATGAAGTATTAATGCTTCAATTCTTCTTTTATCCATTTCATCATTATTTTTTAAGAACATTAAATCAAGTTTATCAAAATTAATATATTCAACTAAATCATATATGTTTTCTTCTATAACACTATTTAATTTACTGCCATATACAGTTATTAAATCTATAGCTTCACGCACACTAAATCCAAGTCCATTCAATTTAAGTATCAAATCTTGATTATATTCATTCTCTACTATTTTATCATGCATTCTCTTAGCTTTAGTTATAGTCATACCACTAACAGTAGCTACATCTTGATAATTTTCTTTTATTGTCTTAATTGTATCAATTCCAAATCTTTCAACAATACGTTTAGCAGTTTTAACACCTATTCCTTTAAACATACCACTACTAAGATATAAAACTAAACTATCTAAATCACTTGGAGCCTTAATTTCATAATTTAACACTTCATACTGACTACCATATTTAGGATGTTCTACAAGCCTTCCATATAATATATAATCTACGTCCATATTTACTTCAGCAAAACTACCAGTAAAACCAATAACTTTATTAACATATTCTTCCATCGCATCATCATTAGTTTCACGCACTTTAAAAATACCAACTTTATATGGTCCATTATTACTCTCATAAATAATCTTTCTAATATTTCCAAGTATGTATTTCTTCATACAAACTATATTAACACAAATACCCAAAAAATGACATAATAAAAGAAAAAATATTTCTACTTTTTCTTTATAAATTTTAATAAATTTTTATGATAGTAAAGAACATATATAACTACTCCAATAAAACTCATAATAAGTCCTAATTTTTTAAATGGAGCTATGTATTCTATAACTATATTATGTTTACCTTTAGATAATTTAAAACCAACGTAAGCAGTGTTTACTTTTTCATAATCTACTTTTTTACCATCTACTTTTATGTTAAAACCTTTATCATATGGAAGTGTTGTTACAAAGTAACCATCTCTCTCTGTTTCTACTGAAGCATATATTTTATCACCTTTAGTTTTATCACTAATATTTACTTCAGTAACTTTATCTTTGACATCCTTTATATCATTATAATCCATATAATATATTTTAAGATTATCTATTTTATAGTTTCCTTTAAAGAAACTAATTTCCATATTATTAGAAGTATCTCCACTAACAACATAATTAAATGTAGTATTACCATTATAATATTTCCATTCTCTACAAGTAAGTTTATTTAAGTTTCCATTTATAGTAATTCCTAAATCTCCAACTTTACAAGATTGAGGTGTTAATTCAAAACTAATAAATATTATTTTATTACGAGCTTCATCTGGTATATCTACTAACATTCTACTATTATCTTTTTTTACATTAATATTATTACCATCAATTATTATATTTGAATTAGTATATATAATATCACTTTGTCTTATAAATGTTTCTTTTATTTTAGTTTCAAAATTATTATTAGTATTTTCAGAAGTAACAACATTATTTAAAAGTACTTCATTATTATATGGAAAACTTATCTTACTAAATTCTTTATCATTAAAGTTATTATAACTTACATACATAAATGGAAGTACATCTGTGTTTTCATATAAACTAGCATTACCTATACTATCTATTTTTTTATATCCAGTTATATCTATATTATCTCCAATAAAATATTTATTATTTGAAAACATTAAATACATTAAATCTTTATTAGCACTTATAATTAATCTATTTCTAGATTGCATTGGCACTTCAAAAGTATTAAACATAAATATATTATATTCTGAATTACCTGTGGAAGAATATATGTAATCAGAATATACATTTAAGTTACCATATATATTATTAACATTTTCTAGTTTTAGATTATATAAAGTTGTATGATTGTAACCTTCGGGTATCTTTTTAACTAATGCTTCTTGATTCTTATTTTCACTATTATATATATCTTCTTTATTAACAAGAGTATCCTTACTATTAGCTCCCAAACTATATATTGTAAGTATCACTATAGTAAATATTTTAAGTAAATATTTTGATTCAACTTTTATAGATAAAATTATCACTAGTAAGGTAATTATAAAATCTAAATAAAATTGATCAACATAATTACTCTCTCCAATATATATTATAAGTAAAACGATTACAGATACAATTAATAATTTCTTGATATTTATTTCCTTATCATATATTTTTTTAAACATTAGAGTTATAACATAAACATATATAGGCATAAAAGGTATTAATACTTTAGCATCTATATACATCATACCATTTAATAAATAATTTATAATTGGAAATACTATTAAACTCATTAAACAAATAAATAAAAATATATTTTCACGTTTCTTATCAAGTAATAATACTATTAGACCCATTAATGCAAATGATGTAAGACCTATTCCATAAGAATGATACATTAGATATTTTATATTAATTTTAGGAATTAATAAATCTTTTAAACTTATACTTATTTCATTAGGTAATCTTCCATGTAATATGGCATAAAATGTTGGTACTAATAGAATGCTAGTTATGAGAATACCAATCATTATAGGTATTAAAAACTTAATACCATCTTTCATAAAACTTTTAAATGTGATTTTTTTATTTATTATTATATATTTATAAACGCCATAAACTACTATAGACATTAATGCCGGTATACTATAATAATAACTCATAAGTATAATAAGTATACTTGATATACAAAGAAGTCTTCCATCATTCTTTTCAAAATACTTATCTACTCCAAATAAAGCAAGTATTAAAAATGGCATATAATTCATAAACATAATATGTCTATGTGAATGAAATAATAATGGTGTCGCAGTCATAAATACAATACTTCCAAGCAAACATATATCACTACTAAATTTATTATGTTTTAAGAAATAATAAAATAATATAACACTACTATATACAAGAACAATACTACTTACTTGTATATAACTTTTCATACTAACAAATGGAAAGAAATATGACAAAACAATAACAGGATTAAAAAGTCCATAATAACTATAATTATATATATTTTGTCCACTTCCTAAATTCAGAGCGAAATCTGGAAATATATTTAATGTTTTATAAAATAAACTTCTAAAGTATTCAGGTATTACTGAATGTTGAGTATTCCAATCTAAAATGCTTCCATATAATGTATTATTTCTTAATATAAAAACTATTATGCCTATAAATATAATAGTAATAACTAACAAATTAATTTTGTCCTTCTTATTAATTTTTTCCATAACAAATCACAACAACATTTTACATAAATACATTAAAAAAGTCAATCAAACTAAAAAGACTATTTCTAGTCTTTACTTAGCACCACCCACAGCAACATAGCTGTTTTTAGAAGTTTTAACTCTACCGTAACTTCCATTATTAAAGAAATATTTAAATTCAGCAGGTTCATCATCATAATTAGTAATTATGTATAATACCCCATTATTTACTCTAACAGATTCTATTTCTTGATTAGTAGCCCCATCTTCAAACCAAGTCCTATAATACTCACTAACATTAGTTAGTTCTTTTATTTCATCATTTTTTATAGAGTATACTTTATCATATGTACCATCATTTATAACAAAATATTTATATTCACTATCTTCACCTTTTAGTTCTACAAATTTATATTCTTTACAATTATCATTGAAATTCTTAACATCTTTTTCGTTTAAATGATCATAAGTATGTGTTTCATATAATTCCTTATTATTTGCATTTAGTAATTTATACCTCAAAAAATTATTTTCATATGTAATTATATATTTATATCCTTTTAAAATACCAATATCAATATTATTAGTACATATGATATTTTTTTCAAGAGGTAACACTTCTTCTTTATTATCATCTTTCTTAGTATTATCATCTTGTTTATTATCTTTTAATTCATTATTTTCTGTAACTTTATTAAATCTAGTATCATAAACAATATAACCACACAATCCAACTAAACATAATACTAATACTATAACTACTACAATTAATTTTTTGTTATTACTTTCCATTTTTACACCTCACTACATATCTGGATATAATTCTTTGTCATAAGTATAAGCATCAGTGCTTACTTTCTCTCTGCTATAACTTCCATCTTTAAATACATATTTATACTCAATTACCGAATTATCAACAAACATTATAGCATACAAATCACCATTTTGAATTCTTACATTACTAACAGTTTCTTTTGTATTTTTATTATAAAATTCATCAATAGTACCATTATAACCATATACATCATCTAAATCTAATATTTGAGTAAAAGTATTATTCTTAATATAATAAATTTTTTCTCCAAAACCTTCATATATATGCATTTTAAAATATACTTTATCTTTATCAATAGAATTTAATTTAGTCATAGTAAGATCTAAATCATTACATTTAACTTTCTTTCCAAAATAATTATTTTCAAGATCAAAAATATCACTATATTTAAAAGTATAAAGTATATCACCCTTTTCATCTGTTATTTTTAAAATATATTCTTCATATTTACTAACTACATAATATTTATATTTTTTACCATCAAAACTTGTTTCACATTGAAGAAGTTTATCTTTGTCTTCATCTTTTTCAGCATTAACTACTTCATCTTTTTTATCATTTTGATTATTATTTTCTTTATTATTATCTACTTGATTAGTAACATTACTCTTATCAAAAAATTTATAATATACAATGTAACCACTTAAAGATATAATACAAACAAGTAATACTCCTATTAAAATTTTTAACCCCTTACTTTCATTCATAAAACACACCTCTATTCTATGAAATATTTTATCAAATTCTATTTTTAAATACAATATTCTTTATAAAATAAATCAGGTATGATAAAATTAATATGGTGAAGTAAATGAAAGATAAATTAACATTCAAATTAACAGAAGATGGAATTGAAAAAGAATACTTTATTATCAAAATGTTTACATATAATAATAAAGATTATATGATTTACACAGAAAATAATGATACTAAAGATGTATATGCAGCTAAATATGAAATAAAAGATAACGAACTTAAACTATATGAAATTGAAACAGATGAAGAATGGAATTATGTAGACAGCATATTATCTAATATAGGAGAAAACTAATGAACGGAATAAGATTTATAGTAGATGACTATGATAGAGTCATAAAATGTGTATTTTCACATGATATTTATAATGAAGGCTTTAGACCACTAAGAATGGAAGCTGGAAAATTAAATTCTTTAGTCAAATTATTTGCAGATGAATATCAAAGAATAGATGAACAAATCAACGAAGATAATATTATTTTATCTTTTTATGACGTAGATGATATGGCTCTTACAGAACTTGAAAAAATTAGCAAGGAATATGAAAAAAGATTAGAAAGAATAAGAGAAAAAGCAAGACTAGAAAAAAAAGAAGAAAAAATACATGTAGATTACACATGTAATAAGGATTACATAAAAGGTAAAAATAAAACAGTTACAAGAAATGCAAAAAGAAAAACAAGTCCAGTAGTTGCAACTATCTCTGCTCTAGCATTATCAACTATTATACTAATAGGAGCAATGCCTAAAGCTAACACTGAAATTATTGAAATAAAAGAAGAACCAAGTATTTCTTATTCACAAAATATAGAAAATGATATTAATAAAGAGTTCAATACTCCAAAAATAGAAGTAATTGAAAGTAATCCAAATGAGTTAAATAATCAAGATACAGAACCAATTCAAATAGAAACCAAAGAAGAGACGCAAGAACAAGCACCAGAAGAAACACAAGAAGAAACTATATCTATGAGTGAAAGTTTAGTACATTATGAAGCACCTGAAGAAGAATTAATTAACCCATTTGAAGTTAGTACAGAAGACTTAACAGAATCAGATAAATATCTAAATTGTAAAGATAAGTATTATGATTTAATAGAAAAATATTCAAAAAAATATGGAGTAGATCCAATGGTAATGCTAGCAATAGCAACGCAAGAAAGAGGAAAACATTCTGATATTGTAGATGCCAATGGCGGACTTGGATTATTTCAAGTACAAATTGAAGGTAATTGGAATTGGGATAACAAAAACGTTGTTGTATTTAATTATGATACAAACGAAAAAGAAAGAATAACAATAACAAAAGAACAAGCAAGAACATTAGAAGGTAATATAAAATTTGCCTGTGCCCTATTTCAAAATGCGCTTAAAGAACAAAAATATAATATACCTAGAGCTATACAAAGTTATAACTACGGAACTACTTATATGGCAAATGTAATAAAGGCATGTCAAAATAACACAGGATTAACTAAAGAAGCTCTAAGTGATCCAACAAATTTAATTTGGATTAATTACAGAAATGTAGTTAGTGGTGGTGACTCTCACTATTTAGAAAATGTACTTAGATATTTACCAAACGAAACACAAATAGAAATGAAAAAACCTGATGGTGATGTTGTAATCATGACCTACGAAAACCCAACAATAGAACATAATATGTCAAGATAAAAAAATACTTAAGATTATTTCTTAAGTATTTTATTTTAATTCTAAAGTTATATTCTTTTTAGTTAATATATTTTTAACATCTTGAGCTCTATTAAATGGAACAACTACAATATCATATTCCCAAGCATACAAATCATCATCTAAAACATCAATAGAACAAGATCTATATATTACTCTTTCATTTAAATTAGTCGCAAATGTTTCACCAGACTTGGTATAATAACTCATTCTAGAAATAAGAGCATTCTTAAGACCACTATCACTTACATGTCTTACTGGGCAAAACTTTTTTACTTCCTCAAATTGTTCTTTTGTTAATTCTAAAAATTTCATAATATCACCATTAATAAATAATATGGCGTCCATGATTGGAATCGAACCAACGACCTATCGCTTAGGAGGCGATTGCTCTATCCTACTGAGCTACATGGACACAATATTATTGTAACACTAAAAAAGACTAGATACTAGTCTAAATTAATTTATAAATAGATAGAACAGTATAACAAAAATTAGCTTTAATCTCATATCTAAAAAATTCATAAAAACTTACTAACTTATCACACAAACTTACTAATAATGATTCTTTATACTTTGGTTTAACCCTAGTAATTGGATACATATGAGTAAGTATTATATCCTCTTCTACTTCATTTATCTCAAAAAATCTTGACGCATTATTTAATGCTTCTTTTGGATGACTCTTTAAAAAATCTTTATATCTACTATCAGTTTTATTTATATCATCAAGCGTAAAAAAATCATGCATTAGAGCACCTCTAGTACATGATATATAATCAAGACCTAATCTATATGAGAAAAAGAAACTCATCTTTGCTACTCTATTAATATGATTGAGTCTATTATCACCATGGTGCATAATAGACTTTAACATTCTAAATTTATTCACACTATAAAACTCACTATAAATTTCATAGTATATACCTTTTCTATAATTCATTTTTTATTACCACACCTTATTTTTTTATTAAATCCATCTAGGAATATACAAATTTCTTGTAAATCCATCCATATATTTACTATATTCGTTTAAAATTGTTTTAACAATAACACCTATAACATCAGTTTCTTTTTTAGAAACTTTTAAAGATGTTAAAGCATTAATTAACATAGTTTTAAACTCTCTATCATCAATATATCTAACAACAGCTTTATTTAAATCGTTAACCTTTTTTAATTCTGTTTTTTCCTTTATATTTACTTTAAATATATATGACTGAAAAATAGTTATTATTTTATCAGTCATATAATCAAGTTCAGAAAATTCTTCATTTATTATTCTATAATAATCAGGACAATATTTAAGAATAACTTTATTATCTAAATATTTATTTTTCATTTACTTCACCACAAGTCTAGTTATATCATTAAATGTTACGTACAACATTAATAATATCATTAATGCAAAACCAACATAATTAAGTATTAATTCTAGTTTATCACTTGATTTTTTTCTAGTGATTTTTTCTATTAATAATATAAGTACACGACCACCATCAAATACTGGTATAGGTATCAAATTAATAACAGCGACATTTATACTTAAATAAGCAGTTAAATATAACAATGTATTAAATCCTTGTGATTTAACATTATCTACTAAAGAATAAATACCCACTGGTCCACTTAAACTTTTAACCGGAACTTCACCAGTAAATAAATTACCCAATATTTTTATTATTGTTTTAAAATTTGTATAGAATCCTTCAAATGCATATATAAAAGCATTTTTAAAACCTTTATAATAAGTAGTTCCACTAGATTGAATTCCGAACACTTTTACTTCTTGTCCCTCAGCCTCTTGAACTTCAGGAACTAAACTATATTCTTTAATTTCTCCATCAGCTTTTTCAATTTTAAATATATATTCACTTTTTAACTTTTTAGCAGAAGCTTCAAGTAAGAAGTCATCCCAAGTATTAATTTTAACACCATTTACTTCAAGTATCTTATCTCCTGCTTCAAGACCAGCTTGTTCAGCAGCCATACCTTCTACTACATTATGAATAACTGGTTCACTTACAGGTCTTCCATATATTAAACCACTTACAAAAAATAAAACTATCGCAAGTATACAATTAAATAATATACCATTTATTAATACTAATAATTTTCTTCCAAAACTTTTATTTTCAAGCACTTGATTCTTTTTTATTTTTTTATTATCAGGGTCTTCCTTTTCAGCCATAGAAACAAATCCACCAATAGGAAATGCTCTTAATGAATAAGTTGTCTCACTTTTTTTAGGTTTATATTTAAGTAATTGAGGCCCCATTCCCATAGAGAACTCATCAATATAAACTCCACCTTTTTTAGCCGCAATAAAATGTCCAAATTCATGGACAATTATTATTACACTCAAAATTATAAATAATATTAGTAATGTTATCAAGAAATTCATTTATACCTCCTAAAAGAAAGCAACAGCAAATGTAAATGCTAACATAGCAAATAATAAACTATCTACTCTGTCTAATACTCCACCATGTCCTGGCATAATATTACCATAATCTTTAACACCATATTTTCTCTTAATTGATGAGAAAAATAAATCACCAAATTGAGCCATAATTGACAAAAATAATGATATTAACACTATAGCTATTATATGTGCATCTATCTTAATAAATGTCATAAAGTAAATAACACCTATAAAAGTACCAAAGAAAGTACCCCCAAGAGCTCCTTCAACAGTTTTATTAGGAGATATTTTTGGACATAATTTAATCTTACCTAATTTAGTACCAAAGAAATGAGCAAAAGTATCAGTCATAAATGTTACTAACATAATATAAATGAAATAATCTAAACTCATATTTCTAATAGTAATCAAGAAATTAAATGTAATTCCTAAAAAGAATACTCCACCTAATATATAGAATGCATCATCAGCATCAAATTTCTTTTGATCTGGATATGACAATAATGGTAACAAACATAACAAAATTGATAATGTTAAATATCTATAATCAATTTTAAACATATATGTATTATTAACAGCAGACATCATTAATATAACAAATGCAGCCATTGATAAACATTTAATAAGAATTGGAATTTTCTTATTCTTTTCACGAACTTGTAAAAATTCATTAAACCCAATTACTCCTATTATGCATGCTCCTATATAAAACCAATAACCACCTAAAATTAATAATGGTACTACAATAATTAAAGCTACTATAGCACTTATTACTCTCTTTTTCATATACTTCACCATAACAATTATATCACGTAAAAAACACATAAACAAGAAAAAAGAGAAATTACAATTTGTAATTTACTCTTCACATAATTTATTTACTGAATCTTCTTTATATACAAGTGTCGAATCTTTATATTTACCACACCATTCATCATCTAGTTTTAATTTGAAATAATTTTTACCACAATTGCCATCACTATACCTAGTAAAATATTCTACTTTATCTCTTACTTCCATACAATACAATCTATCAGTATATTCTTCTTCGTAATGCCAATCATATTTACCATCGACTTTTACAAATTCAGGGAAAATAACAACATAGTTTTTTTCATCAACCATTATTTCATTTCCCTTATTATCTAATTTCTTTTTATAAACTAATCTTCCATAATTAGAAGCAACATAAATAGCATCATTAACTTCTTTTTGATCTTTCATTGCTTCTACCATCTCACTTGTATATATACCATTTTTAGTGATTAACTCTAAATCCTCTTCTTTTATTTTAAGCCCAGAAGAATTAGTATAATATCCATCTACATATTCATAATTTTTAGGACATATCGCATCTGGGTCATCATAGCCACCTATTATTATTGATTTGCTATCTTTACAATACCAAACTTTGTAAAAAGGGGCACTATATACTATAAAATCTTTCTCTTCTTTCTTTAAAGAAAATTTAGGTACTTTATTATTAGTCTTGACAAGAAAATAATCTATATAAGCAAGCGCAGATAAAATCAAAAGTAATGTAAAAACTATTATAAATATTTTCTTAATCAACTTCATTTTAAAACTCCCTTACTTTAATTAATCTTTAAGTGTTGCATACATAACTGCTTTGATAGTATGCATTCTATTTTCTGCTTCATCAAATACTACAGAATGTTCACTTTCAAACACTTCATTAGTTACTTCCATTTCTGGAATACCAAATTTATTATAAATATCTACTCCAATTGTAGTATTTTGATCATGGAAAGATGGTAATGCATGCATAAATATTGCATCTTTTTTAGCCATATTCATTTTCTTCATATCTACTTGATATGATTTTAATAAGCTAATTCTCTTTTTCCATATTTCATCAGGTTCACCCATAGATACCCACACATCTGTATATATTGCATCAGCATCTTTAAATGCTTCTTCTACGTCTTCTGTTTGAGTTATTGTACAACCATTCTTTTCAGCAATAACTTTTGCTTTTTGAATGATTGCTTCATCTCCCCATAACTCTTTAGGTCCACAAGCGACAAAGTTAACTCCCATTTTAGCACTCATTACTAATAATGAATTTGCAACATTATTTCTTGTATCACCAACAAACACTAATTTTAGACCTTTTAAATGTCCAAAGTGTTCTTCCATAGTCATAAAGTCTGCTAATACTTGTGTTGGATGAAAAGTATCAGTTAAACCATTCCATACAGGTACTCCTGAATACTTAGCTAAATCATTAACTGATGCTTGTTTAAATCCTCTAAATTCAATACCATCATACATCCTACCAAGTACTCTTGCTGTATCAGCAATACTTTCTTTCTTACCAAGCTGACTACCACTTGAATCTAAATATGTAGTATGCATACCTAAATCATAAGCAGCAACTTCAAATGAACATCTAGTTCTAGTACTAGTCTTTTCAAATATTAATGCAATATTTTTACCTTTTAAATATTCATGACTTATATGATTATGTTTTTTTTCTTTAAAATCCTTTGCTAAATCTAATAAATATCTAATTTCTGTTTCTTTAAAATCAAATATCTTTAAGAAACATTTTCCTCTTAAATCAACCATTTTTTAATCCTCTCTTTCTAGTGCCATACTCATGCAGTGAGGTCCACCTCTACCACGAGATAACTCACTACTTGGTATTTCTATTATTTTTATACCAGCTTGTCTAAATACTTCATTACTTACATGATTTCTATCATACGCTATTGCTACTCCTGGTCTAATTGTAAGTAAGTTAGCTCCATCACTCCATTGTTCACGTTCTGCAGGAATTCTCTTTCCTCCACCACATTTAATAAGAGTAACTTTGTCAATGTGTAAATATTTTTCTAATAATTTATCAAGTGGCATATCAAGCTCTACTATATTTAAATCATCTTCTGTTTTTCCTTTAGATAATTCAAATACTTTAGTTACATGCATAACTTGACTATGAACAGCAAACTTATCTACATCTAATCTAGTCATAACTGTATCTAAATGCATAAAACTTCTTTCATCGGGAATATCAAATGCTAAAACATATTTAAATTTATTACCTTTACTAGCAAATATATTTTTAGCAAGTAAATTTATCGCATCAGGTTCAGTTCTCTCAGAAATACCTATTGCTATTACTTCATCACTTAATACTTGAATGTCTCCTCCTTCAATATGATAAGCATTATATCTATCATAATATCTAGGAGTATCTTTGTATTCTGGATGATATTTAAATATGTATTCTGCAAATATTGTTTCTCTTTGACGAGTTACTGAATACATTCTATGAATACTTACTCCATCTCCAATTGAAGCAAATGGATCACGAGGAGCATATAAATTAGGAAGCGGATCTAATATCATTTTTCCTATATCACGAGTAGCAAAGAATCCACTACTTGGTCTATATCCTTCTAAATCTTCACTATCTATACCTGTTATACATTTCTTAATTAATTCACGATTATCTTTAAATTGATTTAAATATTTGAATACTAAATCAAATACTATTGGAGAAGTAACTCCTCCTTCTTTAATAAATTGTTTTAAAAATTTTTCTCTTACTTTAGGATGTGTATCTAATGCTTCAGCAGCTAAATCTACAAGATACACAACTTCAACCCCTTCAGCTCTAAGAGCACCAGCAAACACATCGTGTTCTTCTTGAGCTTTTTTCAAATATGGTATATCGTCAAATAAAAGTCTTTCTAAAGTATTAGGAGTCAAATTCAAAAATTCATCTCCAGGTCTATGTAATAAAACTCTTTTTAGAGGCTTTATTTCACTATATACGTGTATACCTGACATATATCTCTCCTTTCCATCTTTATCCTCATAATCATTATATCTTTAAATAAAAAAAAAGTAAATGTATTTTAAAATTTTCACTTACTCTTTTCCTAAAAATTCTCTTACCTCGGGATTTTTACTATTTAGTATTTCCATCTTTGTTCCATATTCAAGAACTCCTCTATCTTTTAAGAATAATATCTTATCAGCATAGTTCTCTATTAAATCCATTTCATGACTTACAACAACAACAGTAGTAGTCTTAGATAGTTCATCTAGTAATTCTAATAAATCATTTACAGCACCTGGATCCAATGCACTTGTAGGTTCGTCAAATAAAATAACTTCTGGCTTAGTAGCAAGTGCTCTTGCAATAGCAACTCTTTGTTTTTCACCACCACTTAATCTTTTAGGATAACTATTTATTTTATCAAGAATATGTACTTGATTTAAAAGTTCACGTACACGTTTATTTATTTCTTCCTTACTCCCAATTTTTAATAATCTAGGAGCAAGCGCTATATTTTCACCAACAGTTAAATGGGGAAATAAATTAAAATTTTGAAAAACCATTCCAACTTTACTCTTTAAAGTTACATCATCTATATCTTCAATATTAACACCATTTAAACTTATTTTACCTTGATTAATATCTTCAAATCCATTTAAACACCTAATAAGTGTTGTCTTACCACATCCAGATGGACCAATAATCAATAACTTTTCATTATCTAATATTTCAAAACTAACATTTTTCCATATATATTTTTTATCAAACTTTTTACCAACATTTTCTATCTTAATCAAGCTACATCCAACTTCCTTTCTATCTTCTTCATAAGTTTACTAAGAAGTCCTGTTATCATTAAATATATAATAGCAATCATTATTAAAGGAAAGAAATAATCATAAGTATTAGATGCTATTATATCAGATGCTTTTGTTAAATCAGTAATTCCAATATAACCTGCAATCGCAGTCTCTTTTACAAGAGTTATAAATTCATTACCCATAGATGCTAAACTATTTTTTATAGCTTGAGGTATTATTATATATACTAAAGTTTGTCTAAAACTAAGTCCTAAAGCAAGACCTCCTTCTACTTGACCATCATCTATACTATCAAAACCACTTCTAAGTATTTCAGAACAATATGCTCCTGAATTAATTCCAAACGCTAACATACCAACAATTACAGGATTTAAACTTGAAGTCTTAAATATTATATAGTACATAATCATTAATTGTAAAACACTAGGCGTACCTCTTATAACAGCTACATAAAGTTTTCCAATAGCTGTAAGTAACTTAAATTTTTTAGTATGTTTATTAGTATATCTTATAATAGATATTAAAGCTCCAATAAATATTCCAATAGCTAAAGCACCTAAAGATATAATAATAGTATTTTTAAGTCCTTCAAGTATTAATTGATATCTATTATCATATATAACAGTTTTATAAAAATCATTATAAATATTATTTAAAAAATCACTCATAACACACTAAGAAGAATGATTAATAACATACTCTTCTATTTTTCCTTCCTCTATTAATCTTTCTAAAACTTCATTAATTTTATTTAATAATTCAGTATTACCTTTTTTAACAGCAATCGCATATTTATCAGTAAATAAATCTATACTTAATATAGTAAGTTCACTATTATTTTTAACTAATTCTTTTGCTGGTAATTCATCCATTACAATACAATCTGCTTTACTTGCCTTAACATCTTCAGCAGCACTTAAAAATTTCTTTTGACGAACTATTTTAGCATCTTTAAATTCTTTGCTAACATAACTATCCGCAACACTACCAAGTTGAACAGTAATAGTTTTATTTTTTAAATCATTAACACTTTTAATAGAATTATACCCTTTTTTAACAACAATCACTTGTTTACTAGAAACATATTCTATAGAAAAATCTACTTCTTTTTTTCTCTCTTCAGTTATACTCATACCTGCAGCTGCAAAATCCGCTTTACCGGAATTAAGTTCATTAATAATTGAATCAAATGCTACATCTTTAATTTCTAATTCTTTTCCCATTGATGCAGCAATTTCACGGGCAATGTCAACATCTACACCAATAATTCCGCTACTATCTCGATATTCATATGGAGCAAATCCAGCCTCAGTAACCATAACTAATTTATTATCATCTTTACCACATCCAAATAATAAAAATGATACTCCAAAAACAACTAACAATTTAAATATTTTTTTCATACATCTTCTCCTATAATAAATTATAACATTAATCGTTAAAAACAAAAAGAAAAAATTTAACAAAATAAAAGATACTTACGTATCTATTTATTTAACAGTGAATTTTAATGTATCAGGTATGCCAGTTAAACTACTATCATTAAATTTATCTGCTATAACTTGATCTTTAGCATATCCAACTGTAGCTTGAACATCGCCAAACATGCTGTCTACATTTGAAACATTGCTAATATCAAAACTACTTAAATCAAGGCTTGTCGCCTTACTATTTGCAAACATCCATCTCATATCAGTTACATTACTTGTATTAAAACTACTCAAATCTAGTGAAGTAGCAGCAGCCCCATTAAACATAAACCCCATATTAGTTACTTTACTTGTATCAAAATTTTTTAAATCTAATGACACTAATTTTGAATTTTGGAACATATTACTCATATTAGTTACATTTGAAGTATTAAACTTATCTAAACCTTTTATAACCGTAGCCCCAGAATCTCCAAACATAATTGACATAGTTGTTACTTTACTTGTATCAAAACTACTTAAATCAAGCGTAGCAGCAGAACTATTATAAAACATATTACTCATATTTGTAACTTTACTTGTATTAAAACTGCTTAAATTTATAGTTTCTGCTTGACTATTGGCAAACATACTATACATATTAGTAACATTACTAGTATCAAAATTTCTAAGATCTAAACTCTTAATATTTGTAGAGTGAAACATATAACTCATCGTAGTTACTTTAGATGTGTTAAAATTACTAACATTCAACTCTTTTATTTTTGTATAACTAAACATACCATTCATCGCAGTAACATTGCTTGTATTAAATTTGCTAACATCTATAGAATCAACAGATGAACGTAAAAACATATAAGCCATATTAGTAACCTTACTAGTATCAAAACTACTTAAATCAAGTGTAGATACAGAACTTTCATAAAACATTCCGCCCATATTAGTTACATTTCTAGTATCAAAATTATTTAAACCAACTATTGTTGTAGCTTTAGAGCTTTCAAACATTATACCCATATTATTTACTTTACTTGTATTGAAATTACTTACATCTAATGTTTGAAATTGACTATAAGAAAACATAGCATTCATATCAACAACATTACTTGTATTGAGACTAGTCAAATCAACACTTTTTGCATTAGCTTTATAAAACATTGATCTAGTTGAAACCAATGGCTTTCCATTTATATACGTACACACCTTACTAGTAACAGGTTCTGTACTATCTTTATCAGTTAATGTAACGCCCCAACCTTCAGATGATATATTTCGCCATTCAATATAAGCTGAATTATTAGCGTTTTCAGCAGATTGCATATATCTATAAGTATATTGGCCATTTACATACTCTGCACCTTGTTTTAATTCTCCATCAAATGTACAATTCAATGGTTCTGGAATTGTTGGCGTATTATTACTACAATTATATTCATCTAAATTTCCATCAGTTAAATCATCTGTTGTTAAATCTTCTATTTGCTTATTTCCATCTAAACTCGCAATCCATTGTCCATTAGAGACTTTCATACTTTTAACATTGCCACTATTATCTAAAATAATGCAGTACTGTAACTTTTTACCAGTCATATCTAGTTTAGATTCATCTTCAGAGTTTATTACTTTTACTGGAGATCCACTAATTGAAGAAGTTACAAACTTTTTACCAGCCTCTGTATATATTTTCTTTGCTTCTGTTATAAATGTTTGTTTTCTAGCTTGATTATATGTATTAATAATATTTGGTAATGCTAGAATTACCAAGATTGCTAGAATTGCTATAACGGCTAATAATTCTATTAATGTAAACCCTTTTTTATTTTTCATACACTTCACCTATTCTAATTATAACATAATAATTTTCAGATTCAATTAAAAAGGTATTGATTACTCAATACCTTTACTTTATTGTTTTAATGTGAAATATCCAGGATTTGAAGTTCCTCCATCTATACGTGCATAAGATGCATCTACATTATTACTATCATACACTGTACCTGCACCACCTACTAATTTTGTAGAATTGTAAAATACATAGTTTTTGCGTTCTTCTTCATTAAGACTACTCGTAACAAACTTATTACTAACATAGATAGTTGTAAGATTATCATTACCTACAAACATAGCACCCATGCCTGTTACCTTACTAGTATCAAAACTACTTAAATCTATAATTTTAAGCTTTGTGCCACGAAACATGTTTGTCATATTAGTAACATTAGATGTATTAAATTTGTCTAATCCAGTTATTGTAGTAAGATTACTAGCAAAGAACATACCAGACATGCTTGTTACTTTTGAAGTATCAAATGCACTTAAATCTAAAGTGGTTACATTAGTGCCTGAAAACATTGCACCCATGTCAGTCACATTTGTTGTTTTGAATTTATTTAAACCTGTAATTATTGTTGCTTTGCTTCCATTAAACATTTCACTCATATTTGTTACTCTACTTGTATTCAAATTACTTACATCTATTGTTGTTGCGTTTGTCCCCATAAACATTGCTTGCATGTTTGTAACTTTACTTGTATCAAAACCACTTAAATCTATTGATGCTAATGAACTACCTAAAAACATTGCAAGCATATTAGTAACTTTACTTGTATTCAAATTACTTATATTTAAATTATTTCCCTTAGTACCACTAAATGTAAATTCCATATTTGTGACATTACTTGTATTAGAATTACTTAAATCAATACTTGATGCATTACTTTTGCTAAATGCATAACTCATAGAAACAACTGGTTTATTATTTATTGTTGTACACAAAACACTAGTTACTGCATCTGTACTATCTTTATCAGTAAGTTTTACTCCCCAACCATCAGTAGATATATTAACCCATTCTAGAGGTTTGATTGTAAATTTATCAGTTAAATCATCTTGTTCTTGCATATACCTATAAGTATATTGTCCATTTACATACTCTGCACCTTGAATAAGCTCTCCATCAAATGTACAATTTAATGGTTTTGGAGTATTAGACTGTTGTCCTCCATTATTAGTACAATTATAACCATCAAGATTTCCTTCTTCTAAATCATCAATAGTTAAATCTTCAACAGCTTTACCATCAACTAAACTTGCAACCCACTCACCATTAGAAACTTTCATACTTGTTACATTACCACCATTATCTAATATAATACAGTATTGTAACTTTCTCCCTGTCATATTTAATTTAGAATCATCTTCCGAATTAATGACTTTTACTGGTTTACCACTAATTGAAGAAGATACAAATTTTTTCCCAGCTTCTGTATAAATCTTTTTTGCCTCTGTTACAAATGTTTGTTTTCTAGCTTGATTAAACATATTAATTACATTTGGTAACGCTAGAATTACCAAAATTGCTAATATTGCTATTACTGCTAATAACTCTACTAACGTAAAACCATTTCTATTTCTCATACACTTCACCTATTGTAATTATAGCATATATAAAATGTAAGTAAATAAATAAAATTTGATTAATAATTAAAAATGATTTATAATGTTTTTGGTGAAGATGATGAAAAAATTATTTTTAATAACACTACTTATATTTAATGTATGTAATGTTAAAGCTTATGAAAATGAATATTTTAAGATTGATATACCAGAAAATTATAAAGAAGAAATCATGGAAAATGGTACATATAAATGGACAGATACAAAATCAAAAAATAATGATAATATTATTATTACAATAAGTAAAAATGATTCTGAAAATAAATATAATATTGAAAAATACACCGATGAAAATATAAATGAATATAAAAAATATTTAGAAGATGAAATTAACAAACAACTTGAAGAATATAATTTAAAAGTAGAAGTTAAAAATATCAAAAAAGAAACTTTAAACAATATACCTACTATCAGTTATGATGTAATTTGGCCTACCAAAGAATCAACTGGATACGATATTAGTCAAAAAGGATATGCATTCACTACTGAAAACTATATTTATGTTTACACTTTTAGTAGTGACTCAGACTTAACAAACAATGAAACATTAAAAAGTACTATTTCAAGTTTTGAAATACTAGATAAAACTATCGAAGAAAAAGGAATATTAAATAACAAATTATTGTTTTCTCTTATAGTAGGAGCTAGTATTGGTCTTATAGGTTTTATCATTTCCATAGCAATTAAAAAACACTAAAAAGTGTTTTTTATTATGCACAAATATTGGATTTCATTCTACTTAGTATTAACTTTTCTTGTCTTGATACTTTTACTTGACTAACACCTAAAGCATCTGCTGTTTCACTTTGAGTATATCCTTGATAATATCTATATTCTATTAGATTTCTATCAAAATCATCCATAGAAGAAAGTTCATTTTCTAAAAGTATTTTATTATCAATCTCCTCTCTCTTGTCATTTCCATAATCATAATCACTTTCATCTGTACTCTTAGTAAATGATATAGTTTCAATTACATTACGAAGTACTCCTTCATCTATTTCCATAAACGAACATATTTCACTAAATGAAGGTTCTCTTTCTAATTTACTAGTAAGTAATGATCTAATACTTAAATATTTTTTATATAATGACATATATTCTTCACTAACTTTAATATTTCTATCACATCTTATAAATTCAATAATCTCACCTAATATATATTTATAAGCATAAGTACTAAATTTAACAGATGTATCTTTCTTATAGTTTTTATATGCTTTTATTACTCCAATAGAACCCACTTGATATAAATCTTCGATACTATAATAAATAGAATATTTACTAGCTATTTTATATATAAGTCCCTCACTTTCTTTAATTAGAGTTAAATACTCACTCATATACTAAATACCCCAGTACTATATTTTTCATCACGAGACTTAAAGCAATAATCAAATAAATCACTATTCTTTAAAGTTAATTTAATTTTATCATTAATGCCACTTATAACTACCTTCCCATCATACCTACTAACAACATTAGAAATTTTGATTATAGAATCTATTCCACTTTTATCAACAAACTTAACACTTGATAAATCAATATTTATTTTATCAAGTGACATTCCAAGTATTAAAGGAATAACTCTACTTTCAAATACTCTTGAAGTGTTATCATAAAAACTACCATTTAATCTAACAAATAAAATCCCTTTTTTGAACTCAATATTTGTTGTCATAATTAGATAATACTATAATTATTAAATGATATGTTGCGTTTCGACAAAACTAGATATTTTTTTATTATTAAGAATATAATTGATATAAAAGAACTACTATATAAAAATATATTATCATTCGTTTTTGGATTTTCTATTTCTTTGTTTTGATATTTAATAAAACATGCTTCTTTACTGCAATAACTATTATCACGAACTACTTTATTATCTTTATCTAAAATTATATAATCATTCATAATGAACCTATAGTATTTTTTTAAGGTAGATTCATCTTTTATATATCCATCTAAATTACTATAATAGTCATCAGTATATTCTTTTTCTGATTTATATGTTTTATACAATTTATCAGTATATTCATATATAGAAATGTATTGATTTCTATAAGATTTCAAATTATCAATTAATACTTTCTTAGTACAACCATCACACTTTTCAAAACTTATTTTATCACTATAAACATTATATCTATCACCAGCTCTATAAGAGATATCAATAGTTTCATCAGATACACTATTATAATGAATAAATAACTCCATAGATTCGTTAAATTCACTTATACCAATTTTAATATTTTTATCTTTATAATTAATAAATTCATACTTACCATCAATTAATTCTTTGTGAGAACTATCAAATTTAAATTTATTCTTATTAAGATATATTTCCACTTCAGATATGTTGATATTGCCTATATTATTAAATAATATACCATCTATATCAAAATTACTAAATACATAATCTTTAAATATTCTTTTATATGTCCTCTCTTTATACTTAATAGGTTCTGTAAACATATAATTGGTTTCATACTTTATATCATTAGAATCATATTTAATATAATTGCCTATATCGTCAATTCTCATATACTTTATATCTTTTTCTACTTCCCTATACCATAAGAATCTATCCTCCTCTTCTATAAATATTTCATCCTTAACTTTCCCAGGATAAATAGGACTCCATTCACTATATTCATATTCAAAAGCATAACACTCACTAAATATAAACATAGTAATTAAAATTAAAAATATTTTCTTCATTTAACCCTCCTATTATTATAGTTAGACATAAATTCAGAAAACACTTCTTTTTTTATCAAAAAATTTTACAAAGTTAAAAATAGACTATTTCTAGTCTATTTAATAACAATATTAACTATCTTATTAGGAACAACTATTTCTTTAATAATTTCATGTCCTTCAATATGTTTAATAACATTTTCTTGTTCCTTAGCAAGTTTTAATAATTCATCCTTATTTGTATCTTTAACTACTGATATAGTTGCTCTTAGTTTACCATTTACACTACATGCTATATTAACAGTCTCATCACTAATTTTATTTTCATCATAAACTAACCATTCACTCTCACAAATTGGTTTACCAAGATTTAACATTTCATTTAATTCTTCTGTTACATGTGGAGCTATTGGATTTAATAATACCAATAATGTTCTATAATCTTTTCTACTAATAGAATCTAATTTATCATAAGCATTTGCTAAGATCATTAATGCACTAACAGCGGTATTATAATTCATAGTATCTATGTCTTCAGTAACTTTCTTTATAGTTTTATTAATTAATATTTCTAAAGATTCAGTATATTCATTACTATCATTTACTTTATCTTTCATTCTATATATTTTATCTATAAATCTCTTACATCCTTTAAGACCATTTTCACTCCATGCTGCATCTTTTTCATAGTCACCTATAAACATTTCATAAACTCTTAAAGCATCTGCTCCATAGGCTTTAACCATATCATCTGGATTAACAACATTACCACGAGATTTACTCATTTTTTCATTGTTATCACCTAAAATCATACCATGACTAATTCTAGTCCATATCATTTCTTTATTTGGAACAAGTCCTATATTATATAAGAATTGTACCCAGAATCTAGCATATAATAAGTGTCTTGCTGTATGTTCCATCCCACCATTATACCAGTCTACTCTTTGCCAATATTTCATAGCATCCATTGAAGCAAATTCATGATCATTATGTGGATCCATAAATCTTAAGAAATACCAACTTGATCCAGCCCAGTTAGGCATAGTATCAGTTTCACGTTTTGCATCTCCACCACATTTAGGACATTTACAATTTACCCATTCTTCTATCTTAGCAAGTGGACTTTGTCCATCTTCAGTAGGTTCATATTCAGCGATATCAGGAAGCAATAATGGTAAATCTTTTTCATCCATTGGTTGCCATCCACATTTTTCACAATATATCATAGGTATTGGTTCTCCCCAGAATCTTTGTCTTGAGAAAATCCAGTCTCTCATTTTATAATTATTTACTTTACGAGCAATACCTCTATTAACAAGTTTTTCTGTTATAGCTTCTTTAGCTTCTTCTACAGTCATACCAGTAAATTCTTCACTATTAATAAGTTTATAACCTTTACCTAAATAATCTTGTTTTTCAAAAGCACATTCATCTATACTTCTTCCATCAATTACTTGAATCATATCTAAATTATGTACACTTGCATATTCATAATCTCTTTGATCATGAGCAGGTACAGCCATAACAGCTCCAGTACCATAACTACCTAAAACAAAATCACCTAAGAATATTGGAACTTCTTTTCCATTAACTGGATTAATTGCTTTAATTCCTTCAATCATACATCCAGTCTTTTCTTTATTTAATTCTGTTCTATCCATATTACTCTTCTTAGCTGTTTCTTCTATATACTTTTTAACTTCATCTTGATTCTTAATTCTAGGCATTAACTCTTTAACAAGTTTACCATCTGGTGCAATTACAAAGAATGTAATACCATATACTGTTTCAATACAAGTAGTAAATATAGAAAATTTACCCCCACCTACTATATCAACATCAAGTTCTATTCCACTACTTTTACCAATCCAATTTATTTGACCTAATTTTACTTTTTCAGCAAAATTTGTATCATCTAAACCTTTTAATAAGTCTTCTGAATAATCACTCATTCTAAGCATCCATTGACTCTTTTCTTTTTGAGTTACTGCTGTTCCGCATCTTTCACACACTCCACCTGAACTATCTTCATTAGAAAGTACTGTTTTACAAGTAGGACACCAGTTAACAGCAATAGTATCTTTATAAGCCATTCCATGTTTATAGAATTGTAAGAATTGCCATTGAGTCCATTTATAATACTCAGGATCACTAGTAGCAAACTCTCTATCCCAATCAAATGAATAACCCAAATTCATCATTTGACCTTTAAATGTCTTAATATTCTCTTCTACTGCTTGTTTAGGATGAATGTGATTCTTAATAGCGTATTGTTCAGCAGGTGAACCAAAACTATCAAATCCCATTGGATACAAAACATTATATCCTTGCATTCTCTTTATTCTAGCCTTAGCATCTTGAGCAGTATAACTTCTAACATGACCTACATGAAGACCACTACCACTAGGATAAGGAAATTCTACTAATATATAATAATGTTTATCTCCACCATTATTAACAGCTTTAAATGTTTTATTATCTAACCAATATTTTTGCCATTTTTCTTCTATCTTTTTATAATCATACATAATTATTTACCTTCCCTTCTTTTTAACATTCTACCAGCTATTTCATATAAAGCATATATAAGAGCCATCATAACAGCGAATCCAACTAATACACCCCATATCATGCTTTCTATATTAATAACTAGTACTGAACAAAATGATATAATAAATGAATTAATAATAGTTTCAACTCTAAGTACAGTTTCATACTTAGTTTTTTTCATATCTAAATTATATCTAGCGATAAAGATTTTTATCATATCATTCTTTTTTATTTTTTTATATTCTTTTCTATTTTTGTTCAGAAACACAGAATACACAATAAACACAAGTAAAAATATAAACACAAAATCATACAAACAACCTAAAAACTTATCCATCTTTTCCTCCTCAAAATAAAAGCTTTATAACTTAAGGATGAGTAAAACCCACGGTACCACCTTAATTCATAAAGCTTATGCATCTCTTATCTTTATCGCAGAACTGCGTTATTTCTAAAAAAGTAAGTTCAGTATATATTATTATTAGTTTACACCTACCACTAACTCTCTTTAAATTTTTCTATACTTACTACTCTTTTCTTCAATCGAAATATGAATGTATTATACTACACCTCTGCTATATATTCAAGTAACTTTAAGAACATTTTTCTAAATACACTTGGAAGACTTCTAAGTCTTCTAATAGCAAATCTCTTATCTTTGATACTCATATCACTAAATAATATTTTATCTACTTTTTCTTTTAACTCAGTAGTTATATTTAAATCACTAATGATTCCTTCAATATCTTCATTAATAATTCTCTCAGCATTTATTTCTATATCTTTTCCTTTACAATATACAAATACTTTACTCATAGTTGGTATTTCATCAAACTCAATTACAAAATCATTTTCATCTACATATCTTCTATATGGAACATTTACCTCATCTTTAAATACTTGTACATTTTCAGTAAATTTAGTATTTCTAAATCTTATTTTATAATTACGAGTTGCTGGTATAACACCTTCTACTCCTTCAACTGGTTGTATTGCAACTGAGAAATCATTTTCTTTATAATAATAATTTATCTCTGTCGTGAAACTTTGTCCTTCTTTATACATTTGACTAGTTCCATCATCTTCATATAACTTATATGTGTTACTTCTTCCAGGGAATATTTGTATTTCTAAATTCTTTGGATTACTTGTATCATTTATATTATCAGGATTTAATCTTGCAAGTGGTATTATAGCACCAGTTTTAGCATATACCGGATAGTCTTCATCTTTATAGAATGTTACATATCTTTTTCCACCAGGGAACTTCTTACCAGTTTTAAAGTCATACCATGTACCATTTGGTAAGAATATCTTATGAACTACTCTATTCATTACATTGTCTTTAGGATCAACTATAGGTGCAACAAATAATTCACTTCCATAATAAAATTCATTTTTATAAAGTGGTTCATCATATGTTTCAGGATATTTATAGTAAAGAGGTTGTATTAATGGAGAACCAAAACTAGAATATTTCTTAGCTTCACTATATAAGTATGGTATTAATTTGTGTCTAATTCTTAAATAATCATGAACTATTTTTAATGTCTTAGCATCCCATCTCCATGGTTCTCTCTTATAATATTTACCAAATGTACTAGAAAGTCTTAAAATTGGACTATATACACCTAATTGTACATATCTAACATATAGTTCAGAGTCTTCAGTACCACCTTTAAATCCACCTATATCATGACTCCACCAACTAATACCTATATTAGCAGCAGTACTATTATAGAATGGTAATAACTTTAAAGTTCTCCAACTAACATTAGTTTTTCCTGAATATAGAATTGAATATCTATGAGGATTAACTCCGAAGTTACGACTCATAATAAGAGGTCTCTTAGCCTTATTAACTGCAAGAGTATTATATAAATAATAATTCATTACAAAGCTTCTAAGAGTATTTTCTTTATTGTAATCATCTACCCATAAGAAATCTATTCCACTACTCATTAAAGGATTAATAATACCCTTCATAAATGCATCTATTAATTTATTATCATAAACATTAAGAGGTATATTTTTACCATTATCTCTTCCTAACAAATTAGAAAATGTTTGATAATTTTCTTCTTCTACACTAATAATACCCTCAGTCTTTATATTAAGCCCCAAATGAACACGACTATTATGTAAAAATTCACTTAAAGCAGGAGTACTTGAGAAGCCTACTTTATTAAGACTAAAACTAAGTGTACTATATTTATTCTTAGTTCTCTCATATTCACCAAGTAACATTACAGAAAGAGGTAAATCATACTTTTTAAAATTATATACTAATTTTTCTATTTCACTTGAATTATAAGCCTCATTTTTATTCCACCAAACACCTAAAGCATATCTAGGAATTAGTGGTGGTAAACCAGTTAAGTTAAAATAATCACGAAGACCTACTCCAAAATCATTGTTATATATAAATAAGTATGTATCTATATTTTTATAATTAGGTGCAATAATATTACCATATTGATTTAATATTGGTGTTCTTGAGTCATCAAATGTAGTAAAACCATCTAGTGAAAATAATCCTTTATCTAAAGATACTCCACCACCCTTATAATCATCTAAACTATAAGCACTACCCTTAAAGTTTCTAACTTCAGGATGATTAAAATACCATATCTTTTCAGTACCAATAATACTTACTTTTAAATATTGATCAGGTAAAAATTTACTTCCTACATATGGTTTTTCTTTATTATATTCTATTATAAATTTACTACTTTTAATAACTAATACATTATTATCTTCTTCAACAGTTATTTTTGGTTTACCAAAACTTCTATTAGTAGCAAAAAAAGTAGGATAATCATTAAATGCACCAGTTTCACTATATTCAAAACGTATTAACGCATCAGATAAAATACTTATTCTATAAGTCTTACCCATGAATACATATGATGATGGAGTTTTACTCTTAGTCATATCTATATAAAATTGTGAACCAAAATCATACATGAATTTTTCCTCCTACTTTATTTACTTATCATTTATTGTTTTAATTTTACCATCCAGTTATTATATATTTCGCAGTTAGCACTTGTTGGTGGTGGATCAGCTTTTTCCATCTTCACAATCATTGGTATTTTAAATATTCTACCAAAGGCTACACAAGTACCAGCCTGTAATGTCTTTTGCTTTTCAACAACATCTTCACTCATATTTGGTACTGATTTAGATATATATTCTAAGTCAGCCGGATGATTTATTTTAAATATTAAGAAGTTCGCACATTGACTTATAACATTTTCATTCAAGTCAGTTGGTCTTTGTGTAATTAAATCTAAAAGTAAACCATATTTACGACCTTCTTTAGCAATTCTTTCAAATATGTTATATCCAAGAAGTGCTTTGTCATCTCCTTCTAAAACATAACGGTGAGCTTCTTCTAATATCATATGTATTGGGAATGTAGCTCTTTCTTGTAATGCTCTTGTAAATTTCATGAACATACGTCCAAAAACTTTAACAATACTACGAGCAAATCTATCATCAACATCTTCTAAATTAAAGTTAACAATTTGACATTTTTTATTACCACTTATTTGTATTTTCTTAATATATTCATCAACAGTAGTATAACCATCATCACTAAAGAATACTGAATTTTGACGAGTAGCTAAATCATGTAGTCTTACTTTTAAACTCATAGCTGAGTCATACATAGCTTCATTTAATAAATATCTTTCACTATATAATGTGAAATTAAGAGCAACTTCTAAATCATGAAGAGAATAACTTACTCCTTCAGCATTATAATTCCACTTACGTGAGTCATCTATAAATCCTTTGATATAATCTGAGATAATTTTACGTTCAGCAAATCTTCCTTCACTATCTATATCAAAGCAGTTTCTAAACATACGTGTAAAACCAATACCAGGAACCTCAGTTTCTAAAGAAAGTTCTGGTGTATTAGTTTCTGATAATATTTCAAATATTTGATCTCTAATCTTACTAGAAGTTTGATTAGTATACATTATATTAATAATAGCTTTTGCTAATATATGATTTTTATAATCTTGAGCTTCTTTATCTTCACGAGCAAACATTTTAACATAAACAAGAGCTGTTTCAATCATAGCTATTTGAGAAAAGTTAGTCGCATCAAGTAAGTTAAGTATGTCATCTAGTTCTAAAAGACATACTGGTATTCTAAGTTTCTCATATTCTTTTTTCATATTAGTAGTTATTACTTTAAATGCATAATATGGATTATTTTTACTTAAATCTTTAAATGCATTCATATATTCACCATAACTATCAAATATAAATATATTAGCATTATATGGAATTATTTGAGAATTAGGAAATATATTTTGAATAATTCTACATATACCATATGTTTTACCACTACCAGTATTACCAAATATAGCAGTATGGTTTGAGAATAACTCATCTATACTAACATTTAATGGAAATTCATTATATAAAGGACTTACTCCAAGTCTAATACTTCTATTTTCTTCACCAGTAAGTATTTTTAATTCTTCTTGATTAATAATTCTAACGTTCGCATCAAGACTAGGTTTTTTAATAAGACCACCAATAAAATCATGATCAGTAAGTTCTCCCAAGAAACTTATTTTAATTGTATCTTGTTCAATAGAATCTACTTCTCCTAAAATTCTTTTATCAGAATCTTCAAATACAACATGTAAGTTAATTAAATCTTTGATACCAGAAATAGCTTCTTTATTAACACTTACAATAGCACTATTCTTAGTAATAGTAAGAACCTTTCCAAGCATATTAAAAAACCTTCCTCTCTATTCTTAAGATAATTTTATCACAAATATTTTTCTCATACAACATAAAAAGTGTTATTGCCAACACTTTTTCTATTAATATTCTATTTTATTTAAATAAAGTCCAACAGGACTAGCACATCTACCAAGAGAAGTTCTGTTTTCACTTTTAAATATATCTTCTATATCGCAAATACTTTTTTTAGAATCATTTATATCAAGTAATAAACCAACTATATTTCTAATCATATATCTAAGAAAACCACTAGATTCAAATCTAAGATATAATACTTTCTTAGAAACTTTATAATCTATAATAACATCTCTTTCATAATTACCATTATCTTTATCTGAAGTAAAACTTCTATAATTATGTTTTCCTTTAAATTGATTAACAAATATATCTAATAATTCTTTATCTATATTTTTACAATATTGATATACATACTCACTTTCTATAGGATTATATTCTCCCATATTAATTTTATAAACATATTCTTTTCTCTTAACATCATGTCTTACATTAAAATTATTATCTAATTTTTTAATACTTTTAACATAAATATAATCACTTAATAACGAATTAACACTATGAATTAACTTTTTAGGGTTTATTTCTTCATCTACTTCAAAAGTACAATATTGATTTAATGCATGAACCCCTCTATCAGTTCTAGAAGCTCCTATAGTATTAATACTTCTATTAAATATTTTAGATAATACTTTTTCAAGTTCTCCTTCAACAGTATCTTTATTCTTTTGAATTTGATATCCATAATATTTAGATCCGTTATAACTTAAATTAACTAAATATTTCATTGTATTGATATTACTCCTTTTTGAACTAAATAAGCATATACAAGTACTAAATGAAATGCAGTATAAAATATATCATAAAATCCTATTCTATTAGTTCTATAGTTAGTTCTATATCTTTTCATATTATAAAGTCTTAATTCTGAAGCAAATGCCATATCTCTACTTTTCCTTTTAGTAAGAGCAAGTATATTACCATATATAGTCCCCACTGCATTCATTCTACCAAATATATTAGAATGAAAATAATCTATTCCCCTACTAGCTTCTGCCTTTAAAGTTTTATATTCTACTGTTAACATAAGTGGAACGTATCTTAACATCTTATTTATTTTAAAAGCAAACTTAGTAATTGGTAAATATAAAAAATTAAAATATGATAAAAATTTTTCTATACCATAAGCGCTTTCACTAGGACTAGTAGTATAAGCAAGTATATTTAAATATTCTACTATAGTTATAAGTTTAACTATATAAACAACAGTCTGTGTTATATTAAGTCTAAAATATGCACAAATAAATGCTATTAAAATATAAATATATCTTAAAGACCAAAATGTTCTAAAGTAATATTTAAATGGTACAAAACTTAATAACTGCATACATAGAACTAATCCAAATAGAAATAAATTTATATATAAAGAATCAGTAAGTAACATAAGTACAATAGCTACTATAAAATCAAATAATTTAATTACTGGATTTAATCTATGTACTGATGAATCTACTGGATAAAAAGAACCAAATGAATTTCTAGAATACATCTCTATATACCCCCTTTATAAGGTCAAGTATATTGTCATAGTCATGTATATATCTTCCTTTTTTCTTACATTCATCTATAAATGTAACTATCTTTGGTACTTCTACTCCAATTTGATTTAACGCATCAATATCTCTTAATAATTCTTTACCACCAAATGCTACTAATTTAGTTAAATTCATTAGGTATACATAATCTGTTATTTGATAACAAAAATTAGTATCTTTACTAAGTAGTATTATTGTCTTTTTATATTTATTTTTTAAGAGCCTTAGTAATCTTATTAATTCTTTTTTGTCATTTGAATTAAGTCCAGCTGTATATTCATCAAGTATTAATATACTTGGATTATAAACAAGAGCACACGCAAGAGCTACCTTTTTAGCATCTACTAGTGTTAATTCATGTGGATTCATATTTAAGTATGAGTCATCTAACCCAACTAACTTTAAAGCATCACTAGCTCTTAAGTCTATTTTTTCTAATTTATACTTGAAATATTTCATTCCAAATTCTATTTCACTTTTAACAGTTTTATTAAAGAACATATCATATGGATTTTTAAATACATATCCAGTTTGAAATCTAAGCTTATTTATATTCTTTATCATTCTACCATCATTAATAAATCTTCCTATTTTAACTCTACCACGAGTAGGCATTATTAAAGCATTTATTAAGTCTCCAATAGCTGTCTTACCACTATTACTTCTACCAATAAATGAATATATACCAGGATTCTTTATTTCAAATGTTATATCACTTATAATAGTTTTTTCTAAAGGAGTATATGCATCTATAACAAAACTTACATGATCAAATCTTATTTCCATAATGCACCTACCAATTCTTTATCATCTAAATAATATTTATTAATAAGTCCATAATCCATTAAATATCTATTTAATTCAACTATAAATGGAAGACCTAAACCAAGTCTTTTAAGTATTTTTTCCTCATTTAAAACACTTAATGTTTTACCTTCACAAACTATCTTTTTTTCATATACTACTATTATTTTATCTCCATATAAAGTTTCTTCCATATCATTAGTAAAATTCATTACTATACCACCATCTTTAACATATTCTTTTAATATATCAAAAACAAGTAATTTATCTTCATAATCTAACTCACAAAGTACATTATCTATTACTAATACTTTAGGTTTAACTATTAAAGCAGATAATATTTTCATCTTCACTCTATCACTAGCCCCCAAACTATTAGGATCTCTTATTAATAATTCTTTTAATTTAAAATGTCTACTTTCACTATCTATAAGTTCTCTAATTTCATTCTTTTTCATAGCTAAACTTTCAAGTCCAAAAGCTATTTCATCTTCTACAGTTTCGCCCACAAAAATATTTAAATGTTTATATAAAACAAAACTCATTCTTCTTCTAATAATATCTAAAGTCTTAGGACTAAAACTAGTATCTCCTACTTCTATAGTAGCTTTTTTATTTCCATGTAAAAGAGTATGAATTATTAAATCATTATTATCTCCAATAATAGATACAAATTCACTAGGTTTTAAATTAATACTAATATCTTCACCAAATGTATATTTAAAGTAAACATCTTCCATAATAATACTCCTTACTAGAATTATACTATATTTTTAAGCATTAAAAAAGATTTTATAAACTTAATTTTTATAAAATCTATTATAGTATAACGCTATTAAAATAGAACCAGTTGAATTACCAAGTAACATTATAAGTATATAAAGTAATGATTTTAAACTTAATAAATTTGCTACACTTATATAATACATATTAGCTATACTATGTTCAAAACCACTAAGTATAAACACCATTACACACATAAATATGCAGGAGTATTTACCTATTTCATTATTTATCTTTTTATAATTGTTTACTGCTATATACATAAGTATTCCACATAACATAGATAAAATAAATATACTTAACAAGTTATCATTTAATTTTAAATTTACTAAATTTACTGCTTTATCACTAACACTTTTAAATCTTGTTAGAAGCACTAATCTTGCTACCAAGAATGTACCAATAAAGTTACCAACTATTGTTATTAATAACTCATGAATATAATTAAATTTATTTATAAGTATATAGCCTATTTTACCAGTAAATAAATTCATACCATACATACATATAACAAGAAGTCCTATTGAAAACAAGAACGCACCAAATAAGTTATTATCTACTCTTAAATATACAGTACCAGCAATACCTATCATAATACCGGCAAATATACTTTTAATTAAACAATCTATATATTTTTTCATGACTCACTTCAACTTTCTAAACTTCATTCCATTTAGCTTCTAAAGTAATATTACCACTTACAACTTTATCAAAATTATACTTAATATCGTTATAATACCAACCATCAAATGTATAACCATCTTTTACAGGTTCTTTTGGTGCTATAGCCATTTGGTTTTCAAGTACTTCTTGTGTTGTGTTTTCTTCTCCATTGTTATATACAAAAGTAACAATAAATTTTAATCTATATTCAGCTTTTAATGTAGTAGTATTTTCTACTTTATAATTACTATCAACATATTCACCAACTGAATCTTTCCAACCTATAAAACTATATCCAGCTTTAACTGGTACTGGAAGCACTATCTCTTTATATTTTTTAACTCTCAAACTACTAAAAGTACTTCCTCCATTACTATCAAAAGTAATTGTATATTTACCATCAAACATATATATAAATAAACTAACAGCACCCATAAATAAGACAAATGATGCCACTAATTTAAAATAATTTTTCTTTCCAAAACTTTTTTTAACCTCAATATTTTTACTTCTTTTTTTACCCATTCCTACCACCATTTTAATTTTATCATACTATTATGTTTAAACCAATAACAAATTAAAAAAGTTTATTATTTTGAATAAACTTTTCCATTAACATATAATTTATATCCATTTAAATCTATATTTAAGGTATCACCTTCATTTTCAAATGAAGTTACATAAGAGTCTCCAGTTAATTTAATCTTGCTATTTTTATCAAGTTTTAATGTAATACTTTTGGCAGTATTTTCTTCATTTATAGTTCCTTCAAAGTATGACTCATTTAACGTCATATCAAGTGTTGATATTGAATCTACTACTATATTACCTATAATATCTTGATTAGTTGCTTTAAACGTAACAACTCCTCCATTAGATCCACTATTTCCCCAAGAATCTTTTTGTATTCTCAAGAAATTTTCAGTGCTATCATTATTTATTATTTCATTGTTCTCAAGTTCTATTAAAGCAGTTGTATTTGTTACATAGAATGAGTCTCCTTTGTTAGTAATTATCTTACTATTTTTAGAAGTAAATTTTGCTTGTCCATTTGCTGCATCTCCACTCATTGATTGATATAAGAATATATTTTTATAAGTAGTAGATTGTCCATTTAATTTATTATTTGTATCAGTTAATGTTACATTTTCAATAGATACACTATTTTTACCTTCTATAACTATTCCTTCACTAACATTTGAATTAAGATTTGCATTTTTAACTGTTATATCAGCAGTAGAATATATTGAAGGAGAACCAGCTCCATTAGTTGTATAAGTTCCACCATCAACATTAACTGTTCCGCTACCTCTATCACTTCTAATAGCTGCACTTGAAACTCCTGAAGTTGTAATGGTTAAATTATTAGCATTCATAATTCCGCCACCAGTTGTCATTATTCCACCAGAATTATCTTTTTTAGTAGTAATTGTTGAATCACTTATATTTATTGTTGTGTTATCACTACTTGTATTATTAATACTTGCACTACCTCCATAACTAAATACACCATTTGCTCCAGTAGCATCTGTATTAATAGTAGAGTTTTTTATAGTAACTGTACTACCATCTTTAGCAATTATTCCTGAGTTAGTTCCATAAAAACTAGTATTATCTCCACCATCAGAATCTCCTGTTTTATTAACAGTAACATTATCAATAGTAGCATTTATTTTACCACTTACTAATATAGCATTTTCATCACTACTAGTTGATTCATAAGTTTCATCTTTAAGTTCAGTATCACTTGTTATTTCATTTTTAGATGAATAGCTGATATTAGTATTATTGTTACCACCAGGTCCACCATTCATATTACCATTATTATTTGTATTACTTACTAAGCAATTTGTTGTTGCATAAGAAGATCCAAAAGTAAGTAATCCAGTTAAAATAACAGATGCAAGTATAAATATTATCTTTTTATCATTACCCTTAAATACTTCACTAAATGCTAAACTATTCATCTTAGTTAATACTAGATACATAATAACAACTGATATCATTAATGATATTACACCAATAATTACATAATACTTAGTCTCTAATGTATTACTAGAATTTGGATTCATCATATTATCAGGTTTTTCCATTTGATTATTATCACTAGGCATTCCAATATTGTTATCATTTGAAGTATTACTATCACTAAAAGTATTGTTATCACTGCTTGGTTTCTCTGGAGGTGTACCACTATTATCTCCACTAGGTTTCTCTGGAGGTGTTCCTCCATTTGAATCATTCATTCCACTTGGTGCTTCAGGTGGTGTTCCCATTCCCATATTACTTTCTAAACTTTTAGATGCATAATAACAAGAAAAACACAAAGATGCAATTAACACTACCAAAATTAAAACACTTATAATATTTTTATTTTTTATATTCATATCTCTCTTCCTTTCAATACAAATATAAAATTCTAATGTTAAAATTATGTTAAAACTTTATAAAAACTTTTTTAAAACATCATTCAACTCTTCAACGCTTGTTACATAATAATCAGGAATATTCTTCCAACATATATATTTATCTTTATTAAGACCTAAATAATCAACTGTAATACTAATTACTTTTTTATTTAATTCTTTCTCTGCATTACGAGCAAATGTTACATCATCTGTGTGGTCTCCTATATAAATATAAAATCCATCTTCATTATTTATTTCAAGTTCACTAACACATTTAATAAAACCAGATGGATCAGGTTTTTGATAATTTATACCAGTTTCATCATAACCAACTATATATTGAAACTTATCTAACACACCATAATGTTCTAATACTGATTTTATGGTTTCACTACTATTTTGTGAACATATACCCATCTTAACATTTAAAGAATTTATTACATCTTTAAGTCCATCAAACATATCAGGAATATAATCTATCTTTGCTTGCTCAGGAGCCCAATACTTAACTATTTCACTTAAATCACTTTCTTTAACATTAAATTCATTCATATAAAATTCTTGCCAATTCTTATATTTATGATTAGCTATTTGATAATTCTCATAACTTTGTAAAACTAAAGGTAAATGACTTTCAATATCTTTATCATAGTGTTTAAGCACTTCTATAGTAACTTTCATATTCTTTCTTGCTGTATCTATTATTGTTCCATCATAATCCCATAATATACCTAATAATTTCATATAATCACCTTAATAAATTATAACATACTTTTTATTTTATAAAAAAGGTATCACAATTATGATACCTTTACTTCACTTCTACATCTTCAAACTTAACTTTAACAGTAAATTCTTCATCAAATAAATCTATTAATACATCAAATTCTCCATATTCATTATCAACACTTTTAACAGTTCCATTAACACTTTTATATGGACCATCAATTATTAAAACACTTTCACCAACTTTAATATCAGTACTCACATTTCTTTTCTCTTTTATTTCTATTGGTCTTAATAAAACTTCAAATGTTTTTTCTAAAGTTTTCTTTTCACATTTTATAGCATTTTCATTCTTATAATAGTATTTTTCTATCATATACTTCACATAATCTGAAGTATACTCATTATTCAAAATCCCTTCAATATATTCTTGTACATTCTTATTATTTTTATGCTCACTAAGTAAAATCAATTGTTCAGTAAAATTATCTTTTGATAATATAAGTTCATTAACCTCTTTCATTTTTACCTCCTATAATTTAAAAACTTGATTATCATCTAAATCAACAACATTATTAAAAATATTTTCGCCCCTTATTCTATTCTCTGTATGAATAATAATTGTATTATTTGGATTAACTATCTCATTTAATTTTTTCATCGAAAATATATCAACATGACCAGAAGTATGAACATTAACAGTCTTAATATTCATCTTCTCACATTCCTTAATAAATTCTTTTATCTTTTCTTCTTTATGAATGTATCCTTCCCACATAGAATAAATTAAACAAGCATTGGTAATTAATCCCTTTTTATACAATTTAGCAATATCATCAAACATTGATACCTTTACTTCCATAACATAATTTTTTCCAAAAGAAGAACTAGTTTCAAAATTCATATATTTATCTTTAAAAGATTTAATCTTTCTTAAATACTTATATGGAACCCATACAAATATATTTTTAAAATCTACATCAATATTCATATTAATAACTCTATTTAATGAATAAGTAAATAAATCCAATATAAATTTTTTATTATTTTTAAGTGTTGCTCTTACAAAGGATACTGTTCTATCAATATTAGTTGACGACTGCATAATAAATATTTGATCATATTTTTTTATGTAATTAGATACTTCATTTTCTAATTCTTTTTCACTCTTATAAACATTAATATCTCTTGATAATGTAGTTCCCTCTGTTATAAGCAAATCAACATTTCCAATAGAGTTTAAATTCTCTATTGTTTCAATTCCTTTCCTTCCATGAAATCTATAATCTCCTGTATGTAGTATTCTTTTACCTTCACTTTCTATTAAATACATACAAGAATTATAAGCAGAATGATCAACTCTATATGGTGTTATACTTGTGTCGCCTATTATAATTTTATTTGATTTATTTTTTAATTTAAAAGTATTAACTTTTCTATTTATTTTTTTCATTCCACAAAAATCACAAGTTATAGCATAAATCTTAAACGTATCTTCATCTATATATATTGGAATATCTTTATTTATTCTATCAATTAGCCCTATATGATCACTATGACTATGTGTTATAAAAACCGCATCATATTTAGACTTACCATAAGTTAATCCATCTATTTGAGTTAACTCTTTGGTCTCATCTAAATCACTTCCAAAATCAATTAAAACTTTTGATTCCTTACTTATAATTTCTGTTACACATCCACCTATTTGATTAGTTCCTTTAATTATACGTACTTCCAAAATTATCCTCCTAATTTTATTATATCACCAATTACTCCATAATTCTTTTTCTTTAATAATTAAACCTAATATTATTTGTAATTTATCTTCACCTAATAATTTATAGTTCTCTTTTAATTCTTCTATATTTCCAATACATATTAATTTTATATTTAAACCAGTATGTCCTTTTAAAAATTGTAATGCTCTATTCATTTTATCAATCATATATTTATAATCTTTTAATTTGTTATCACTATAAATTGTATATTCACAAGTATATTTTATTGTATCATTAGAAATATTAAAAATATTTGTTATGTAGTTAGCTCCATTATTTTTTAAATACAAATATTCTTCATCTATATAACTTAAGTTACCTTCTAATTCTTTCTTATGAATATAATAACTTACTAATTTATCATTTCCCTTATCATAAACATAATAACCATTATCTAATAAATATAAGCTATAATTTAGTTCTCTAAATACACGATAGTTTTTTTTGCATTCTTTTAAATCATACTAATGAAAAACACAATTATATTTTTTTAGTTTATACATATCAGTTAATAATTGTACCAATATACTTAATAAATCATAACCAACTACAAAAGTTCTATTTATAAAATTCATTAATTCACTAATAGTTTCTTTTTTATATTTATACTTTAATATTGATACCATATCATTATTTATTTTTATACACTCTATACATTTATTTCTTTTAAAGTTCTTTAAATCTATAAATACATATTCTCTCATCACTACTTATCTCCTTCATAAGAATTTATTACCTTATAATACTCTTCAGGATAATAAAACTTATAAAATGATAACCAATAAATAATTATAGCCCTAGTAATACATATACTCATTGGCCATAAATAACATATATTTTCTAATATATTTATATAATTATATTCTATATCATGTTTAACTAAATAATCCTTATATCTATTCCAAGTTATTTTATCTCCACTTACATATCCTTTATAAATAAATTTTGTAATAAGAATAGCATCTTCTTTTTTTATATGATGTTTTAATAAATAATCATATATATGATTCCTAGTATAAGGAAATGTTTTGAGATCATATTTATTAAAATCATTATTATCTATATCTAAATCAGATTGTACTAAGGAATATACATTCGCGAGTTTATCAATTGAATCTATACTAAATATATTAAATAAATTCTTTTTAGAGTCTGTTCTATATAATAGTACATCACTCAAATCTAAATTTTTATATACATTAATATCATCTAAATCTATTTTATTTCTTTCTATCTTTGTTTCTCTTTCTAATAGTTCAAGTTTATAAGCATAACTATTTATTTCTAAAGAAATTCCATTTCTTTTTAACTCATTAATATTAAATTCATCAGATATTTTATAGTTTTCAAAAATCACTTTCAAATAATCATAAATAATCTGATAATAATCTGTTGAAACTCCACAATAAAATGTAATATCTTCTCTTAAATCATTTAATAAATTATATTTAATTGGATTCACAAAAGTCATACCAAGTAAATAATCAATATATGAAGAACCACTTATTCTATCTATTATAATTCTATTGTCTTTTTTAGCTTTCTCTACAATTTTATAAGCTAGTAAATAATTATTCTCTAACTTTTTTTCATATATAATTTTTATCTCATAATTATACCTTTTTAAAACATATTCAGGAATTTTACCATCATATAATTTATTTAATTTATTCATAGTTATTTTTTTCAAATTACCAAGTCTTTTCATTTACTAGTACCCTCTACTATAATTCTTTTATTAACAATACTATATTTAATATTTCTTTCATACATTTCTAATAATATTTCTAACAATTTATATTCTTCAAGTTCACTTACACATAAATTATCTTTATTACTATTTTCTAATTCATAATATCTATTTTTAATATCCATTATTTCACAAGAATAAACTTTTTCATTTAACACATTATAATTAATATCTTTTAATATTTCAAAATAATATTCTATAGGATAATACAATTTATAATACATAAGAATATATGATACTTTAATTTTATTTAATATGAATGCTCTTGATAATAAAGTCTTTCCACTTTCCTTCAAAGAATTTATAACATTAAATATATCTACATCTTCTAAACCTCTATTTTTTAAATTAATATACAAATCATCTTCTAGTATATTATTATCTACTAAAACTTTAACTAAATCATCAATCCATATATTATGTATATTAACAAGTTTATTTTCTAATTTTCCATCATCAAAATATCTTATATTTAAAGTACCAGTATTTCTATTTAATATAGTAAATTTGCAACCAAACTCTTCTGTATTTCTAAATAAATTAAATACTTTCTCATCATTACACTCACTAACAACATAATTGGTTTTGTTAATTAAATTATTTATATTTTCTATATCATCATTTAATCTAAAACTTATATTAACAAAATTATTTTTTAAATCTTTATAATCGTAATATGTGTTTTTTATAAAAGTATTATCTTTTATATATGGTATAAAATTCATATTTCTAGGTATTAAATAAAATGAACTAAATATAGTCTTAGTAAATAATGGAATATCTTTAAGTACACTACATATATAATCTTTATCTTTAGAATCAAAAACATACTTTTTCATAATCTCATAATGCTTAATTATTCTTGGTATATTAGAATCGTTCAATTTAAAATAATAGTTACATCTTACCAATTCATCCTTATAATTATTCATAATAAACTTGAATAACTTATTATAATAAAATTTTTCTGATACTATAAATTCTATTTTAGGCATTTCACTAAAGAATAATTCATAAGGTAATCTATATGGCTCAGTCTTAATAATATTTAACACATATGCCACTAAAGAATTATTTATAAAACCATCTAATTGATAATATTGTTTTTCATCTCTTATATATTTACTAACACTTATCAAGAACTTATAAACATTTGTATAATTTAATTCTTTTATTAACTTCAATTCTTCATCTAATCTTTTTAAATTTTTTAAGTTAGGATTTCTATATTTAATATTAAAACTATCTCTCACTAACATTTTAAATTCATTAAAATCATCTATATTAGTTATATAAAATTTATCATCATTAATTATTATTCTACCCAAATTGTCAAAGATCATATTAGAGTTTTTGATTACTATATCCTCATCATCAAACTCTTTTAATAAACTTTTAGTATCTTTGTATACTCTACACTCAGAATTATTATCTATCTTTTGATGAAAATATAATACCTTCTTTGCCAGTATTTCATCATTTGATAACACATTAGGCATATTTGAATATACAAGTTTTTCTTTATAATTTTTAAGTTTAAAAACATGCTTTTTATCATTAATTTCTATATAATCAAAAATAGATAAATCTAATTCTAAATTTTTATCATTTGCTATAATGCCTACTAACAAATTATCTCTATATTTTAATATTTCTTTAATAGATATTTTTTTATTATACTCATTTATATATTTAGTCATTATTTCATATAAATTATTTAATCCTTTTTGATTTTTACAAACTATTACTATATTAGATTCTATATCTTCAATTATTGAAGTTACCTCTACACCATAACCTATTTTAATATTTTCAAAACTATTATCTACTTCACATAATTTCTTATAAATACTTTCTATTTTAGGAAAACCAATTATAGAATCTTTATCAACAAAAATAACACCTCTTTCATTATTCTCTTTTATATTCCATAATAATGCCTCAATATCTATAGTTGAATCTTTATCTAAACTATATTTGGTCTTAACGTGTAATTCTACTTTATTCATACTTTTTCATCACTTCCATTAAAAGAATAACATAGTTAATATTTGTCTTTTCTAAACGACAAAAAAATAGAGACTATTTTCTCTATTTATATACATATTCAAATTGTTCAACTACCAAATAAAATACCATTCATTTAAGGTATAATCATATCCAATATTATGATAAATGTCATTAAGTTCATTCATATATCTTTGAACCTTCTTTTCATTTATATTTAATTCATTACATATTTTATCAGTCTTAATATTTTTATAATCTTTAATATAACTATAAAATTTATTTAATTTATTAAGTTTATTGCCACTTAATAATTGTTTAGAAACATCTTTTTTATTATCTTTATATTTATCCCACTCTTCACTAAATTGAAAAGAATAATCATTAAAAATCTCTCTATTTACTTTTTCAAATCTATTCCATTTATTATATTTCCATTTATAGTTTTTATTATATATTAATACTCTTTCAAACTTATTAAATGACTTTCTATATCTCTTATCAAGTAAAACCAAATCATCATTATTACTATTATCTATTATTAACATATAACCTTGATATAAAATTGCTTCACTAATACTATTGCAAAAATGAACTTCTCCATTTTCTATAATAGGATAACTTATACTATTTCTTTCTTCTTCATTAAATCCAACTATAACAACATTCTTTTTAAATTTATTCATGCATTTCCTCTAAAAATTTATTTAATGGCATTCCTTTTTCTAATAGTATTTTAGTATTACAAGAACCAACTATAATAATATTTTTCCATTCTTTATAATTTTTATATTTACTTTCTCTTTTGAATTTAGATAATAATCTACTTCTTAAATCTTCTTCGGTTTCATTATCAAAACCACAAACTATAATAATATCAGGCGCCTCACTAAAATCTATATTATCAAGAATATTTCTTGCATTCTTAATATTTAGTAAATTATGTTCCATTTTAAATTCAAGATTAAACTTAACGTATTTTATAAAACGTTCTTTTTCTTTTAAATTAGAATTATATAATTTACTAAAATTTAAAGTATCTATTATATGATTACCTATATTTGATGAATTACCACTCACAGAAGCATTAATATTTTGTTTTAATTCAATAAATACCACTCTATATTTATCATTATATTTCTTTAATGCTACTAAATCAGCTTTCATAGTTTTTCCAGCATTTTCTTTATCAGATTGAACATCAAAACTATGTTCATATTCAGTATCAAAAACTATATAATCATTTTTATCATTATCATATATATATGTAAATTCTTGTTTAAATGTTTCTTCTTTTCTTACTTCTTTATAACTTTCAAAAACTTTATATAACTCATCTAATACAGTTTTAAAATCATACTTTTTTATTTCATTATCATCTATTTTAGCACTTAATATATTATTCTTTTTATTATTTATTTTCCATTCATTATATTTAGAAATATCAAAATTATATTTACTTAAAAATTCTATTAATTCATCCACTGCTTCTTCACTATATAAAGACGCAGTATTAAGATTAAACCTAATAACATAATTATTAACATTCTTTTTTATATTTACACCTCTACCATAAGAATATAATGTTATCTTATTATCACGAATAGTTAAATTATATTTTTCTTTGTTACTTTCTAAATATTTAAATAAATTATCCAAATCTCCATTATTAATAGAGTCTATGAATTTTTTATCACTTATAAATCTTCCTTTTAACACAATTTCTTTGCTCATTTATTACTCCTTAAATAAATTATAGCATAAAAAATACTTAGATTATTATTCCAAGTATTCTTTACTAAATTATTTTAAGTTATTTTTTTCTTATATTACCAGTCACTATATCTTTAAGATTATTAATTAATACTTTAAAGTATGATGCTTTCTTCACTTCTTCATTAACAATTAAATCATATTTATATTCTTTAGAGTCATAATTAAGCACTAACTCTCCTACTTTAGTACCTTTCTTTAATGGTGCTTTTAATTTATCAAATTCAACCTTTGTACTATAATTAACATCTCTAGTATTTTTATCAACAATTAGTTTAACATCATTATCTAAATAATAATTGTATTCTTTATTTTCACTACCACTTATATTTATTTTACCAGTGTATTCACTTTTCTTAAGTATTACCTCACTTCCATACATACTATACCCATACTCCATCATACCAATCGTATCACTGCTTCTGTTATCTTTAGAACTACTTTTCATAACAACACTTATGAGTCTCATATTATTTTTATTCATAGTTGCTGTAAGACAATAACCTGCTTTATCAGTATATCCAGTCTTAAGTCCATCAATTCCTTTATAAAATTTAACTAGTTTATTTGTATTAACTAACCAATGATTTTCACCAGATACTATTATATATTCATCATAAGTACTAGATATTTTTAAAGCAAGTTCATGTTTAACAAGTTCACGAGCCATTAATGACATATCATAAGCAGTAGTTAAGTGTCCTTCTTCATCTAGACCATGAGGATTCTTAAAAGTAGTATTTTCACATCCTAATTCTTTTGCTCTTTCATTCATCATATTAACAAAATTCTCAACTGTCCCACCTAACTTTTCAGCAAGAGCAACAGCAGCATCATTCGCAGAAGCAATACCAACACCCTTTATCAAATCCTCAACTTTAACATTACTTCCAGCTTCAACATATATTTGAGTTCCACCCATATCTTGAGCATTTTTTGAAATTAATACATCATCATTCAAACTAATCTTACCACTCTCAAGAGCTTCCATTGTAAGTAACATAGTCATTATCTTAGTCATTGAAGCAGGCGCCATTTTTTTATCCTTATCTTTCTCAAACAATATTTTTCCAGTACTAGCTTCTACTAAAATCGCAGTCTCACTATTTTTAGCAAGTCCAATTTCACTCGCATTCACATTAACTAGAAAAAACAAACATACCAATATAAAAAAGACTTTCTTCATACATATCACCATTAAATAATATGCATTTAAAAATCTTTTATCATTATTTTTATATATTTTTCAAAGCAAACTCTAATACCCTATCATAATCATTTATAAAATCTTCTTTAGTAGTCTCAACATAATAATCTGGTTTAAAAACTACTGGTTTAAACACTTCACTACTTACTTTATTTATTTCATCTTTATTAGAAATTCTTAGATTCATAACAGGATTTAAATAACAAGTTGATATAGCAAATCTATATTTACCAATATCTAACCACACTTGATCGCCATAAGAATTAAACGAAGTACCTATTCCCTCTCCAATAGTTATACATCCTAATTTAATTAAATCATAAAGTGCTAACATTCCAGAAGAAAATACCCTATAATCAGTTAAAACTATTAACTTCTTATCTTTATATTCACTCAAAAAATCTATTAAAGGTTTATTAAGCCTTGAATTACCACCTATATTACCTCTTAAATCTATAATAATTTTACTAATCTTATTAAAATCTAAACCTCTAATATCTTCAATTGATTTCTCTATTATATCTTTATACTCTATTTGTATTGAACTATGTTTATAAATAAGTGAATCATTAATTATTTTATAAGTACCCGGTTCTCCATAATAATATTCTTCTATATCAAATTGTTCATCAATTGTTATAACATCTTTTTTATTAATTGTCCTCTTTTCTATATCACCATCAATAGTCTTAAATTCAAAAGTTAATTCTTCACTATCTCTTAAAGATGGTAAACTAAATAATAAACTCATATTAAATAAAGCTTTTTCAAATTCATATCTTTTTCTTCCATCATTTCCATATATAACAATATCATCTAGTTCATTTAATATTTTAGAAATACTCATTTCATTTACAGACTCTAAACTACTACCTCTTAACCCATCAGGATAATTAACAATTACTTCATCACCAAAAATTCTATAATTAAAAGGAAGATTAATTGTCTTAGTTCTAAATTTAGTATGATTATCATCTTTACCATCAATTCTCTTTATAATATAATTCATAAAATAATTAAATAAATATCCATCATCTATTTTTAAATTAGATAGTAAATTTCTACATATAATTTCTAATTCTTCTTTAGTTATATTATGCCATGGATTAACATGATTCTTTTCATATTCACTTATAAATTGCTTTAAAACACTTTGATAATATTCATTCATCACATCAACACTCCTAATACTTTATGATAACATTAGCACAATTAAAAAAGATTGTAAATCACAAATCTACAATCTTTATTCTTTATTATTTACCTTCTATTTTTCTTCTACAAAACTTACAAGTACCTGTTTTTCCTGTTAACATATTATCTGCCCCACAATAAGGACAAATAACAACATTAGTATTCTTAGCAATCTCTCGTTTTTCTTTCATAATCATATCATTTTTTCTTGATATTTCAGCATTTCTTTTCTCTTGATTTTCTATATATGATCTAACAGAATTTTTTGCTTTATCAACAATCATACTTACTATAGAAGAAATTATCAAAAATATAATACCAACTGTTATTAATCTTTTACTATAATCTATAAAATTAACTTTATATAATTCACTATTAATAATTTTATTAAAATATGGAATATTATCAGCATTGTATTCAAATGAATTAAATATAAACTTTAATAATTTTGGTATCAATATTATAATTCCAGTTGAAACTAAATAATATGGAGTAACAATTCTTCTTCTATCAGAGTAATAAACAATATATCTGAATATTATTAAACATACCCCAAGAAAAGGAAGAAAATACAACAATACTAATATAATTGGAATACTACATAACATTCTTATCAATATATTATCTCTCATAAGTTACCTCTAAATTATTTTTGTTCCTTATTATCATTTTTAGTAAACTCATCTACAATAGCACTTGCCCCTGGTATACTATCAGTTATTGATTTTAATAGCTTACTTTGTGCTGTTGCACCATGAACAATAGTGTTATTTGATCCAGACATATTTGAACTAGATAAGCCACTAAGTCTTTTTACATAATCATCAACTTGTCTTAAGTTTGTAACTTCTCTATCTGTTTCAGTTTCATAAGTATGTCTAGCACCTGAATTACGATATCTACTATACATAATAACAAAATAAATAATTCCAATAGATAAAAATATCCAATTTCCGTCAAAGTCATCCGCTGTAAAAAACATTAAAAATACACCTAATGCTTCTACTAAAGCAGAAATTGCTATTAATTTTGGCATATGTATTGGTACACTACCCATAGTTTCTCCAGTTCTAGCATTAACAGCTACGTAATGAAGTAACTTTTTATCACCTTTTACTTCTTGATAACTATATAACCAAACTGGTAAATATGCAGCCTTCCATTGTTGACCCTTAATACTGAAATCTTCTTGTGCCCAAGCTACTCCTCTATCATAGTTTTTCAATGAATCATTTGCAGCAAATCTAGCTACATCTTTAGCTTGAACATCAACTACACTTTTAAGTGCATCAACATTCACATCTCTTTTTTCAGAAGTATATCCTCTCAAATAGTTTGCATTATACCTAACAGCATTTTCTGTATCAAATGGCATAATAGCATTTATAACATTATTTGTTTTACTTTTATCTTCATTATTTAATCTATCACTACTTGATTCAACAGTTAAACCTTTAATAGCTAAATCAAATTCTCTCTCTACATTAAATAAATCAGCATCATATCTTGTTTGACTACTATTACCTACTTTAACAGTATATGAACGAACTAAATGTTCACCTTGACCTACCAACTTAGCATGAGAATTTACATCAACTATCATGTATGGAAAATAAACACCCATAACATTATTAGTGGTAAATTCTTGTGTAAATTTAGGATGAGCAAAAAATTTTCTCTTTCCAACAAACTTTTCTATAGAACCTCTTGCTTGATCTTTAGTCATTTTAAATGGTAATACCACATCTGGAATAGCTCCATTTGGTATTTGTTGATTTACTGATAAAACATTTCTACACCAGTGACATCTAGCACTACTAGCTTCACTTGTATCAATAACTACTTCAGCTCCACAACTACTACATTTAAAAGTTAATACATCTTTAGTATCAGCAATTATATTTTGAGCCCCAGAACCCATAACTTGTCCAGTTAAATTTTTAATATCTGTTTCCATACCAGTTATTTTTTCTGGTTCAAATTCATGTCTACAAAAATTACATCTTAATTTACCATTGTTTGGATTTAGTGATATGTCAGTAGCTCCACATTTAGGACATTTATTTTGTCCATCAACTGCACCTTCATCAGTTTTAATGACTTTAGGTTCAGTTGATGTAACATTTACATTATTATTAGTAGGAGTAATATTTTCTGTATTATCCCCTTCCATAAATTATATACCTAGTAATTGTTTCTTTTTAGCATCGAAATCTTCTTGAGTAATAATTCCTGCGTCTAATAATTCTTTAGCTTTCTTAAGTTCAGCATAAGGATCAGCTTGAGCAGGTTCAGTTTGAACTTGTTGTGGTTGAGCTTCAGGTGCAGGTTGAGCAGTTGCAGCACCAGCTACATTTATAAATGGATTTTGATTAGCATTTGCAGGTTGTTGCATACCATTCATCATTCCATTTCCAGCTTGCATTCCCATTCCCATGAATGCCATACCTGTTCCACCACCGTTTTCACCAGCAGATTGAATTCCACGAGCAACTGATTGTTGCATAAATGAATTACCTCTAGCACCAGATAAAGCATCAGCTTTCTTAACATCACTAAGAAGTGCTTTAGTATCTGCATCATATTCAATAGATAAAATAGCAGTTTTAACGATTTCTAAACCTCTATCTCCTCTCCATTGATATGCATCTTCAACAGCTTTAGACATTGCTTGAGCAAATCCAATTTGATCTCCTTGAATCTTAGCAATTCTATTTCCTTTACTAGGATCATTTGTATAATTAGAGAATGCTGCTGATAAAGTACCAACTACTTCATTAAATAATTGAGTAGCAGCATCATTATCCATATCAGCAAAATCAAATACTGGTGCTCCCGGAGTTAAATATTTTTGTGGTACAAAATTCTTAACAAATAATAGCGGATCTACTATTTTTAATGTATAAGTACCTCTAGTAACAGCTCCTACTTGAGTATTTAAATATGCATCATCCCAATAAATTTCTGATTGAGTTCCAAATCTATTATTTGGTATTTCTTTTAAATTAATATAGAAAGCTAATTGTTGACTAGTAGCTTGTCCACCAAATTTAAATTTTTCCCAAGAAGTTCCTATAGTTGATGATAAAATTCCATCTCCAGCAAATAAACTTCTTGAATTAGGATCATCTGACTTAAATTCAAATCCTCCTGGTTCTGCAATTAAACCAGTAATTTGTCCATCTTGTAATGTAATTAATGCTGTACCTTCAGGAACAATAATTTTACTACCATTAGTAATTACATTTTCTTGTCCCTTATAATTTTCTCCAACACCATTATTTGTACCTTTTGGCACTGCTTTAAATAATGCTGCTGTAGCTGGAACACCTTCAGTTGGTCCATAAAAATCCTTCCATTGATCAGCAAATGTGCTACTAAGAGCACCACTAAATGCTTTAATAAATCCCATAATCTTACCTCTCTTCTTTAGCATTTTTTAAATAAAGTTACTAAAAATATACAAATTATCAAAGCAACAACTAATAAAAAAATATTATCACTTCTAAAAACATATTTTTATCTATACTTCATCTATCATTTTAATTATATCATAAAACATTTTAATTACTACTAAAAAAGACATATTTTTTTAAACATGTCTTTCTTTTTTTCTTACATTTCACTAGTATCTTTATGATTCTTAGTTAATTTTTTAATTACATCAGTTGTATCAACGCTCTTACCTTTTATTGCTTCTAATACCTCTATTGGTACACAGAATATAATAGTATTTGATTGGTCACTACTAATATCATTAATAGTAGATAATGTTCTCAAATGCATAGCGCCTGGAGTATTAGCCATAGTTTCAGCAGCGATAGCTAAATTCTTAGATGCTTCAACTTCTCCTTTAGCTTTAGTAAGAATAGCCTCTTTTTCTCTTTCTGCTTCTGCAGCTTTAGCAATTACTCTCTTCATTTCTTCTGGAAGACTCACATCTTTAAGCTCAACGTTTTCTACTTTTATACCCCAGGGATCAGTAGCTTCATCAATAATCTTACAAATTTCTGTAGATATTTTTTCACGTTCTCCAAGTAGTTCATTTAATGAAACACTACCTACCACATTTCTCATAGTAGTTTGTGCAAGTTGACTAACTGCATAATAAAAGTTTTCTACTTCTAATATTGCTTTTGACGCATCAAATATCTTATAGTATATTACCGCATTTATTCTAACAGATACATTATCTTTAGTAATAGCATCTTGTTCTGGAACATCTACTGCTTTAGTTCTTATATCTATTTTCTTATATGATTGAAAAATTGGTAAAACTATGTTCCATCCAGGTTCCATAATCTTATTAAATTTTCCTTGAGAAAATTTAACTCCTCTTTCATATTCATCAATTTGAACAATACTTCTAAGTAGTACAATTACGATAATAATAACTATAATCCAAAATAAATAATCCATACCCTTTCACCTCTTATTATCATTATATTATATTTAATTGCAAAATAAAAGAAGTTATTTTGAAACTTCTTCATCTTCATCACATAATATATTAATTTCATAATCGTCTAACAATATTCCCTTAGAAACAACTACACTCTTAATACATTTATCTTTATATTTATCATTATTTTCTAAATATTTAGAACCTATTAATTCATCTATATACACTATAGCTGCATTTCCAACAGAAACTGATATATTATTATCTTTCATATAATTATTAGTGGCACTTCTAAGTTCCCTTTTAAGTTTATTATCTTCTAAGTTATATCCAAGTATTAATAACATACCACATATTAGAACTATTAGACTAGTCCATATAATCATTATATTTTTACTCATTAATAATCATTTTCACTTTCATAACCAGTAGTAGTATATCTAGAACATTTAATGTAGGAAACATATACTTGATTACCACCATTTGAATTTATTACTTTTGCATAACCACTACAAGTTTTATTTCTATCATCAACTAATGTACCTAAATACCCATTAGCTTGTAATGTAGAAACTCTAATAATGACAATATCATTTCCACTATTATTATACATATCTTGATAATATTTTTTAGCAGCGTTTACAACCTTAGTCTCAAGTGGTTCATAAGAATACACTTCACTTCCAGTATTATCTGGTTTAACTAATGGATTATCATTTTCTCCTAAAAGTCCCAATCTATTAAGTCCAATAGTCGCAATTACTAAACAAAATAAGAATATAAGTATATAAAATAATTCTACTCTAAGTCCCCAACCATTTTTATTCATAAAATTCACCTACCTAAATTATATATCATAATTAGTATTTTTTCTATAATAATTCTTCTATTTTACTTTTAATTTCTTCATCTTTAATGTTATTTAATAATTCTTTTATTTTTTTATTTCTATCATATATTTTTAGTATATCTTCAAACTTAATTAATTTATTTGTTATTTGGTTTAAATATTTTGATGCATAACTTCTACTTACTTCATATAAATCAGCTATTTCTCCTAAACTATAATCTTCAAAATAATAGTATTCAAAATAATTTTTTTCTTTTTCATTTAATAGTTCCTTATATATAAGATATAAACTAGTTATATATTCTCTTTCTATCATTAGAACTCCTTAAATAATCCATATATATATTTTTCTATATCAAATGGTATCAAATCAGTTTCTTTTTCACCAAGTCCAACAAACTTAACTGGAATATTTACTAATTCTTTAATAGCAAGAACTATACCACCTTTAGCCGTACCATCAAGTTTGGTAAGAACTATTCCTGTTATATTAGTTATTTCTTTAAAACTTTTAGCTTGAGTTATACCATTTTGTCCAGTAGTTGCATCTATTACAAGTAATGTTTCAACTGGATTACCAGGTATTATCTCATTAATAACTCTATTCATCTTTTCAAGTTCTTTCATTAAGTTAGCTTTATTTTGAAGACGACCTGCTGTATCTACAAGTACTATATCATACTTTTCATCTCTAGCTTTCTTAAGACCATCATATATTACAGCTGAAGGATCTTTTCTATCATCACCATAAAAAGATACTCCGATTCTTTCAGCCCACTCATTTAATTGATTAACAGCACCTGCTCTAAAAGTATCTCCAGCTATAAGCATAATTTTTTTTCCTTCGCTCTTAAACTTATTAGCTATCTTAGCAATACTTGTAGTTTTGCCAACACCATTAACACCAACAAAAAGTACTACATTAGTTTCTCCATCTTTAATATTTAATTTACTTGATAATATATCATTACCTACATAAATCATAAATAATTCATCAACTATTACTTCTTTTAAATATTCAAAGTCAGTTATATTTTCGCTTTTAACACGCTTCTTTAATCTATCAACAAAATCCATAACAGTATTAACACCGATATCAGCAGTTATTAATATTTCTTCAAGTTCATCATAAAAATCATCACTTATCTTAGTATATTTAATACCTAATAAAGAAAGTTTACTAACAAAATTATCACGACTCTTAGATAGACCTTCAACATACTTTTCAGTTTCTTTAATCTCTTCTAATTCTTCACTTACTTCACTATTATCTATTTCTTCTTCATTAATCTTTTCTTTTATTTCTTCTTGTTTACTAAAAATATTTTTAATCTTACTAAATAATCCCATCTTCATCACCTAATTGCTATTATACCATATAAAATCTCGATAACTAGACAAAACTTAATTTTTTTGATATAATCTATAAATACAAATTGACTTTTCGAAGGGATGATGAAATGAATAGTAAAAACAATGAGACTTTAGTCTGTGCTTTAGGTGGCTTAGGCGAAGTTGGTAAAAATATGTATGTTGTTATGCATGAAGAAGAATTATTTATAATAGATTGTGGAGTTATGTTTCCAGAAGATGATTTAATGGGGATTGACTATGTACTAGCTGATTATAATGTTCTTAAGACTATGCAAAACAAAATAAAAGGTTTAATTATAACACATGGTCATGAAGATCATATTGGTGGTATACCATTCTTACTTCAAAATATTAATATACCAGTTATCTATACACCTAATATTGCTGGTAAACTTATTAAAAACAAACTTGAAGAAAGAAACATACCATGTCCTAAAATGGTAACTGTTAATGAGGAATTATATATTAGAACTAAGCACTTTAGTATTGAGTTCTTCACAACTACTCACTCTATACCAGATTCATTTGGTATGGCTATACATACACCTAATGGTACTATAGTAGAAACAGGAGACTTCAAAATAGACTTAACTCCTATTGGACCAGTTGCTAATATGGGTAAAATGGCTGCAATTGGAAATGAAGGCGTAACACTTTTGATGAGTGATTCAACAAATGCTCTTACACCAGGTTTCTCAGCAAGTGAATCAGTAGTAGATGAAGCCTTAGGTGAAATATTTGCGGCAAACACTGAATCAAGAATAATCTTAGCTACATTTGCAAGTAACATCTATAGACTTACTCACATTGTAGAAACTTGTAAAGAAAACAATAGAAAAATCGCAGTGTTTGGTCGAAGTATGAATACAAATATTGAAATAGCTATAGAATGTGGTTATATAAAAGATAAAGACATATTTATAACAAGTGATGAAGCTAATAAACTTCCACCATCAAAAGTATGTCTACTTTGTACAGGTAGTCAAGGAGAACCTCTAGCTGCCCTATCCCGTATCGCAAATGGAAATGATAGAAATATAACACTTATGAAAGATGATACAGTTATATTCTCAAGTTCACCAATACCAGGTAACTCAATGTCTATTAACAGAATCATTAATAAATTATATTTAAAAGGTGCTAAAGTTTATACTAACACTAGTGAATATGATGTTCATACAAGTGGACACGCTAAACAAGAAGAATTAAAACTTCTACTTAGACTTATACGTCCTAAATACTTTATGCCAATGCATGGTGAATATAGAATGCTAGTTTCACATACAGACTTAGGTGTACTTTGCGATATACCAAGAGAAAATACATTCGTATGTAAAAATGGAGATGTAATGGCTCTTAAAGATGGAGTTGTTTATAGAAAAGGTTCTATTCCAATAAATGATATATATGTAGATGGAAGTAGAATTGGAGATGTTGGTGTTTCAATCATAAAAGATAGAAAGATAATGTCAACAGATGGAGTACTTATTGTTATATTGAATATAGACCTAGTAAATAAAAAACTATTATTAGAACCAAATATAACTACAAGAGGTTTTGTAGTAGTAAACGATAATCAAGACTTAATTAAAAAAATACAAGATAAAACGAATATAATCGCACTAAACGAACTTGAAAAAGATAACTTCAGTCTAACAGACTTAAAAAATAGAATTATCTTAGAAATAAATTCTTATGTCATAGAACTAACTGGCAGAAGACCAATCATTATACCAATGATATTAAGCACAAAAGAAAACTTGAATAACGATTAATTCAAGTTTTTTTATTTTGTAAGTTTTCTTTCAAAACTAATAGTATCTTTATCATCAAAATTAATAAAATCAACTGATAAGTTGCTTGCCTTATTATCTTCAAAATCAATACTACCTACCAAAAACCCTCTATTAACAATAGTATACGAATTAGATGGCATATCAGCAAGTGTAGGTACTCTAAATATCGCATATTTACCATCGAATAAACATCTATATTGATGACTATGTCCAAAAAAATTTAAAAGGACTGTAGAATCCCCCACAACATTTAACATTCTTGATATATCATGTTTTAAAGATATGTATTCATCTCTAAGTCTTAAATATGAACTTCTATACCCAGTAATGGTAAAATCATTTCTATTACTTAAAGTATCTGCAATATCATAATTACAAACAACTATTGGAAAAGCATCATGATTACCAAGTAGTATTACATTTTTAACACTACTATCATATGGATAATCTTCTATAATATGATTTACTTGAGAAGGAATACTTCTATACTTACGATTACACCTACTAAAATTAGAATAACATCCTTCAATTAAATCACCAGCATGAAATATATATTTAATACCATGACTAAGCGCATAATCATATACTATCTTTAAATAATCAAAATTTTCATATTTACTTCCTATATGAGTATCACTTATAACAATAAAACTAAGTTTATCATCACACTCTAAATTAAATGTATCGCACACATAAGAATGAGATAAAGCTTCTTCATTATTAAGACCTTTTTGTACTAATAATTCTCTTCTAGGTATATTATCTACATGTTCTCTTTTGATTATACTATCACTCTTTAATAAATTTAATACTTCATCAATAGCATTTTTAACTAAAGATAAATATATCTTTTCATCAGAAGTTCCATAAGTATATAAATCTATATACATAGTTCTAAGTAATGATAAATATGATGAAGGACTAATATTAAGTACATTAATAATTTCAAAATAACTTTTACCATCGCAAAGTAAACCAAATGTTTGATTTCTTTTTATCCCACCAAAATTTCTAGTAACATTTTTACCAAGTAATTTATCAAGCATAGGAATTAAATAAAAATTACTTTCTTCCATAGAAAAAACTATATCACTTCTTATTTTCTTAAGCATAGATACTATATAAGATTTTTCTAGATTTAAACATTTAGATATATCATCTACACCATAATCTAACTTAACTAAATAAATTATATGTTCATATACATCAAAATTTACATTAGTAGTCATAACCCCTCCATAGTAAAAAATATAATAACATAAAAATAGAGTTTTTTAAACTCTATTTATTATATTCTACTTTATAAAGATTAGAATCTATATCAATAATATACTTATCTTTAATTTCAGAAATAAATAATGGATATTTATAGTTTTCATTTCTAAGAGTCATATACCCAATTTGAGTTATTAGTGGGACATCAAATGTTTTAAATGATTTTTTAAATTCATCTAAGAAACCTTGAGTATTAGATAAACTACTCTTACTAAGGAAATTACTATAATATATTTTAGTCTCAGTATCTGTACAATTGATAACAACTAAATATGAATTAACATTCTCTACTACTTCAAAGGAACTAATATTTTTATAATCAAGAACAATAAAATCATTATTGTTTTTATTCTTAATTTCTAATAATCCATCATTATTAATAAAGAATTCATATACATAATTTGCTTCTATCTTATCATTCTCACCTACATATACATCACGAGTATAGTTAATAGTATATTTGTCATAATATGGATAATGTGTTTCCATATCACGATAATTAACATTCTTACTATTAAATTCATAACATATTTCATAATCTTCATAGCCATCAATGAACACTTCAAGCGGTAACATAACTATTACAAATAATGTTATCATAATAGTAACAAGTCTTTTATCATTTTTATCTATAACTTTAGTACCATCTTTTAAATTAGTTCTTTTAAATACAAGTAATGCACCTACTATATTTATAGCCGAAAGCATCAAAGTTAAAAAAGCTTGATATAAAACAATACCAGTAGTTGGAGTATTAAAAGTACAATCTTTAATTAAATTAATATCTCCAAGCATTAAACAAAAATCATATATACCATGTAAGAATATAACTGCCCATATATTTTTGGTTTTATAATAAATACTTCCAAGTAATAAGCCTGCTGATGTAGCTTGTATTACCTGCATAATAGTTTCAATAAAACCTTGACCACCTAACATATTTGAAAAATGTATTGAACCAAATATTAAAGAAGAAAATAATATAGAAAGTATTATATGTTTTTTTGTATCTCCATATCTTTCAATAAATTCATTTTGAAGCCAACCTCTACATAAAAATTCTTCAGCTATACCAATAAATATTGTTAACAATAATAAATTTATAAAATTACCAACATTAAATCCATTTAAAGATGATAAATTTTGCAATAAAGATATAGCAGCTATTATAAGCATTGGAAATCCCAAAGCAATAGACTTTAAAAATTTTTGTTTTTTATCAGTAAATACGTAAGAATTCTTAAACAATAGCATAACAATAAGCACTAATGCAGCATATAACATTTCAAGCAATAAATCAGTGCCATATTTATTATAAGTAATATTTCTAGATATAATTGCTGGAAGAATAGTTATTAAGATATCTATTAATATAAAAACAATTAACATTTGTAAAAAATATTTAAATATACTCTTTTTATTCTTTTTCATTTTCTAACACCTACTTATCTTTCTCATCATCATTTATTATTCTTAATATCTTATTTTGGTTAGATATTATTTTAGTCATTTGATCATGCAACTCTTCAAGAATAAGTTCACTCTTTAAATCAGTTTTATAGTCATTTTTACCTCTTAAAGTATCCTTTTTAGCGGCTCTATTTTGACTCATCATTATTATTGGTGCTTGCAAAGCAGCAACGCATGATAAGAATAAATTAAGTAATATAAATGGGTATGGATCAAAAGCATCTTCTTCACTTAGAATTATCAAATTAAGTCCCATCCATAATAATAGGAATACTACAAATCCTATAATAAATCCCCAACTACCAGCCTTTTCAGTAATTCTATCAGCTAGTTTATCTTTCCATGTTTCGTTTTCTTCAGCTTGTTTATCAACATCTATAGCTATTGGTTCATTAAATAATATTTCCATTAACTGAGATTCATCTTCATTTTCCAGTTCTTTATTTTTAAGTAACATTTTAACAATTTCTTTTTTTGTTTTAACCTGTCCCATATTTGTTCTACCTCTATTATAAATAATATAACAAAAAACTTTTAAAGTAAAGAACAAGTCACATATTTTAATCAATAAAAAAGTGTGTTTCATGGTGTGTTCAAAATAAAATTATGCAAATAAAAAAACCATATTTAGGGTTTCAATACACTTAATGGTGCGAGGGGTTAAGTTATTTCAAATTTTTACTCACAAATTAGAAATTTTATAGTTTTATATCAATTTTTAATAGAATTTTACTAAAGAATTGAAAAACTTACAATAATTTTTTATTGCTTTTTTCTATTGTAACGAACCTTTATCAAAAGAAAAAGAAACAAATATTTATCTAGGTAATTATTTGTTTCTATTATTATTTTTTATCTACTTTTACCTTTCAGTATTAAAGTATTTGGATCAACATAAAATACTTTACCACCTGGTGGGTTTATTTTTAAATTACTATAAACAACCCATATAACATCACTACCATCTTTTGGCATTTCAGCATAACCATCAGTGAAAATTATTTTAATAGACGCTTTCTTAGTAAAAGAATTTACTGCCATAGAAAAATCAGTTCCACCTCTTCCTTCAATTTCAAAGTCATCTAAATCTTCTTTTCTTTGAATCTCTTGAAAACCATAAAATCTCGTATCGAAGCATCCAACTTTTATAACATAATCGTCAAAAATATTCTTACATTCTTGTAAAAATGCTTTTACTAGTTCATCATCGACACTTCCACTAGTATCTATCAATATTTCAATATTTGATTTTCTGATTAATTCATAGGAATATTTATAAATCCCATCTTCATCGAAAAAACCATTATGTAAATTGTAATCTGCTGAAAATACCTTTTTCTTTTTTCTTTGTAGAAAACTTTTCCAATCAATAATTGGTGAAGTATTTCCAACGTTACCTAAGCTATCTTTTGCAGGTTCTTGTTCCTGAATATCGTTAATATATTCTTCATTTTCATCATGAATTAATTTCTTATTTAATTCTGTTATGTTGTGTTCATTAATATCAGACATACCCTCTGTTAAATCTTCTGCAAGTTCTTCATTCCAATGTTCGTGAGTAGCTATAACACTTTCTTTTTTATCATGACGATATTTTGACATTAGTTCTTCACAATCAGGTCTATTTTTTATCATTTCATAGTATTCTTCTGCACTAAATGATAATGCATTAGGACAATCAATAACGCCTTCAACTAAAGGAAGTCCATTACTTCTTAAAATTTGATTAATAACGGCATCTGTTGCATAATTCCATATTTCCATATCTCTCTCTCCTAATCTAGAAAGATGTTTTAAAGTAATATGCATTAATTCATGTGCAATAATAAATACTTGCTCATCTTTTGATAAATTTTGAAAAAAAGATGAATTATAATATATTGTATTACCATTAGTACAGGCAGTTTGAATGCTATTATTTTCAATAAAGTGAATATTGTTAATTAAAATTTTAAATATCGGAAAATAGATTAAAGTTCTATTTATTACAAAATGAATATCAAACATCGACTGCTACCAAAAGACCAAACAATTCTTTATCCATACTATCTCTATTACCAGTTACAATAAGTTTATAGTTATCAGGTAAAGATACTGTTTGATATGATTTATCTTTTACCATATAAGATAGTATCTTCTGATTATCCATATTTATATTATTAGTATTAATGATTATAAACATTTTTCGAACACTGCGATTATTATTTATAAAGTTTTGTAATTGTTCACTAAATGACTCTTGATTGTTACCGTCTATTTCAAAGTATGGATAATTTTTAACAATATCTAAAATAGCATTTTCTTTTAAATATACAGGTGTATTACTTTCAAATATGAAATGTAAATAACGTTCTTTATTTCTATTTTCCATGACTTGTTCTCCTTTCACCTAAACTACTTTCAGCTAGTTTAAGTCTTAATATATCTCCATCAGTATCATTTATTTCTATCCATCTTTTTTCAAAAAGTGCTTGATATTCACTCAAATTATTTTGTCTAATAAATGTAAGTGCATTAGTAATTTCTTCTTCTGTAGTTGCTGTTGCAATCAAACAATTAATTATTATTTGAATTTTGTCATGAGTTAAATCAAAAACATCAGTGGGAATATTTCCTTTCAATATTTCTTCAACACCTAATTCAAAGTACATTGAAATAAATTCTTCAAATTCCTTTCTGTTCTTTTTATCCATATATGGTTCTAAATACGGAAATGCTTGAATTTTACGTGAAGCTTTTAATTCCTCACTAATTTTTTGATCCCAGCTTCTAGGCGTTAAACTCATTGCATAGTCATAATCACCATCTTTATCTTTTACATCTTGTATAATCTTATTTGGAAAATTATGAAGATATGCTCTTACAATTGGATCTATATCATGTTTTGATGCCCATTTCAGCCAATCAATAGCTTCTGCTGAAACTTCTATCTTCGTTAATCTACTTGCAACTTCACCAGAAATATTGAAAGCAGCATCTGAATATTCTTCGGTGTTACCAGCTAAAATAATATCAACATTATCAGGAATTTCCCAACCAGCAATAGTTCGTGGATTATCAACAATACCATTAATAAACACTTGCATATTTGGCGTTAGTTTATCAAATTCATCTAATAATAGAACACATCTCGCATTACTTTGACGACACCTATTAGACATTTCAACTAATTTAGTATGCCATTCAGGTTCAGTTGTTGTCGTTCTACCTTTTTCATTATGTTCAATAATTTTATCTCCTTGTTGAGTAATTATTTTATCTCCTGGAATAATACTTGTTTTACCAGTAAACGTATCAGGAGTAAATGTAGCAATATTAAATGATAAACAGTTTTTATTAATACTTTTAGCAATTTGTGTTTTACCAATTCCAGGATGTCCAACTAGATAAGGTATTCTTTTTTCCCCCATTAAGATTCTTCTTATTTTTTGTTCGAGATTTAGTTTTCCTTTTTTCTCACCAAAAGGGTTATTAACAACTGAATTTCTTTCCTGTTTCTTTTCTTGATGCATTCCTAATTCTTCAACAAATTCATCACTTTCTAAAAATCTTGCTAGTTCTGATTTATCATAATCGCATCGACATATTTCTGATAAAAATAAAGGTTTATTACAAATAGCCAAACAAGTATTTTTATCAACTGTCCATGTAAGTGGCGAAACAACTCCCACAAAAGTTGCTTGTATATCAAAATTATCATCAAAAGAGTCATCATCTTTTTTCTTCATAAAAACATATTCTTCTCCAGTTTGTTGATTTTTAAATACTCTTAGCTGAGTTCTTTTGCCATCTTTAGAAAGAAAAATAGTTATTTTACGATTTGTTTCAACAATATCCCCCTTCATTGAACTCATCTCAATTTTTCTTAAAGCATCGCTAGTAGAAACTTGAGATGCTAAACCACTACCATACTGAATTGTAAAAGTATCATCATTCTCAGATATAATTTGGCTACTATTTTTAATCTCTTCAAATTTGATTATTGGTAAAGTATAATTATAATGCTTATAATCCCATGTCATATCATCAGTATATGGTAGATAAGTAGCACCTCGATCAGCAACATCATCATAATCCTTCAAAAATATTTGAGTAGACACATTAAAATCTATACCAAAATTTATTTGTTGATCTAACGTAAAAATTGTTGCATAATCTTTAATTGTCCTAACTATTCTTTTAATATCATCATTTTCAAGCATTCTTTTATTTAAAATACTAAACGCCATATAAAAACACCTCCATTATAATAATATCATAATATTTAAAAAATGTCGATTTTTAGGCATAAAAAGGTATATAATTATTTACTTTCAATTAAGTATTTATTATCTTCATTTACTTGTTGCTGTAATACTTCTAATTGCTTAATATTCTTATTATTTCTCAAAGCTTCCATTTGATTTCTTGCTGATTCATTTAACCTAATTAATCTATCAGATTGTTTTATATTCATTCTAATTAATTCTGCATTGGTATTTTCTAAATTATTTAATATTATTAAATAAAGTAAATTAGTATAATCTCTCATATTACCATTTTTAGCAAGGTCTGGATTATCATCTCTCCATTCTTTAACTGTCATACCAAATAAAGCGACATTTAATACATCAACCTCGTTTGCATATATAAATTTAATTTGTTGTTCTGTTAAAGTAGGAACAATATATTTTTTTATAGTATCTGTACTAACACGAATATATAGATCAGCAACTTTCTTTTCATTATTCATATATTATCAACTCCTTTTACTAAAAAAAAGAGGAGACAATAGTATTTAATAAAGTCTAAATACTACTGACTCCTCAATTAATTCAATATTATAACTTTTCGATATCTTGTGTTTATTTATCATCGATGTACCTCCATTTCTAGAGAATACCTCTTTCATTGGTTATTTGTAATAACACTTTTATTAGATTTGTCAATTCCCTTTATAGGGAAAAAACAGTATCTATAAAAAGTTGGTATATAAATATTAATTTAATTTTTTAATAAATGACTGTAATTCGTTTATTTCAAGTTTGTTTGATAAATTACCTACATAAATAGTTTTTGAGTAGTTAAATGCAAGGAATGTTATACCTTTAATAATTATTCTATGTAGCTATATATATGATAGACTAGTTCTATCAATTTTTCTTATATTACCATCTATTATTGTTGGAGTAGTATACAAAATCCACATATAAATTCAATTTTCTTTTTTAATTCACCATCAAACTCTAATTCTTTTTTTACAATATTAATCATTTAAACCTGTTCTTTCTTTAATTAATAACAAAAAAATACCAACTTCTTTTAGAAATTGATATTTTATATATTAAATCCAAAACTATAAAAGTCTTGACAAATTTCCCAATGGTGGAGAATGTGGGACTCGAACCCGCGACCCCCTGCGTGCAAGGCAGATGCTCTAGCCAACTGAGCTAATTCCCCATTAGGTAGGCACTTGATAACAATCAAGCATATTAATACTACCATACAAACCATGAATAAGTCAAGCATTATTTTACTATTTTATTAAAATATTCATAATTTCTAGTGCTAATTTAACATTATCGTGCCTTATTATATTATTTTCTATCTTAATTAAAGGTTTATTTACATGTTCAATTTTAATATTTTTAGAATCAACCACAACTAAATCTTTTTGTTCCTGTGTTTCATAAATTTTAACAATTTCCGGATCTATCTCTTCGCTATTGGTAATTAAAGTATCAACCTTTCTCTTACCTAAATATTTATTTAATAATTTAACATGATCACTTGCTTTAAAATTATCAGTTTCACCTGGCTGAGTGACAACATTACATATATATATTATTTTTGCTTTTGAAGAATCTATAGCTTTTATAACATCTTTACAAAGCAAATTAGGAATAATACTAGTATATAAGCTTCCCATACTAAGTACTATAGCATCAGCTTCCTTAATTTTATCTAATACTTCTTTATTAGCTTTTGGTTCTTTTTTATAATATACTTTTTTTATTTTTTTAGGAGATAAAGTAATATGATGTTCACCCTCTATCACCTCTCCATCATCCATTTTACCCATTAAAGTAACACAATCATCTGTTAAAGGAAGAACTTCACCTTTGAGATTCAAAATATCACTTATAAGTTTTATACCACCAGATAAATTACCACCTATATCAGTTAAAGCAGCAAGTATTAAATTACCAACGGTATGACCATCAAAATCACCATTGGAACAAAATCTATAGTTCACAAGCTTCTCAACTATATCTTCAGTTTCTGACAAAGATATAAGAACTCTTCTAATATCTCCAACAGCTGGTATATTAAACTCCTCTCTAATTTTTCCAGTACTTTTTCCATCATCGCAAACACTAACAACAGCAGTTATCTCAAATGGAAACTGTTTAAGTCCTTGAATTAGAACAGATTGCCCTGTTCCACCACCCAAAACCACTAATTTTTTATTCATATCATTACCTCTTGTTATTTTATTACACTTGCCTCTCTTTTATTCTTATGAGCTAACTTATAAAAATCATTTATTTTTTTAGTATACTCTTTATAAATTCCTTTTTCTCTTAAACCTTGAAGGTATGATAATACATTTTCTTTATTAATTGTTCCTAAAAAAAATTCTTGATATCCATCGCCTTCATATGTTATTGTACCATATTTTTTATCAACAAGAAACCCTGGCCTAGAGTTATATCCCATACTCACATTATAAGTTCTTTTAGTTAATATTTCCTTTACATGAGTTTCTGGAAAATAAGAACCTATTGACTTTTTACTAGTAAGTTCAAAAAACAACCTAACCTCTGTACCATCACTTAAAAACACTTTATTCATTTTAGATGTTGGTTTATATGGATCATCACTAAAAAAATACATTTTATCTAAGTCAACACTCAAATATTCTTTGTTCACCTTTCTACTCCTTTTTATTTATCCACAAAATACGCATAATACTCTTCAAAACAAATATTTTCAGATTTTATAATATTAGCAGCTTCACTGCCAACATATCTAAGTCTCCAAGTTGAAGCTTCAAATCCAGTTATATCTGTTTTATCTTCTGGAAATCTAAATATAAATCCAAATTTGTATGCATTATCATTTAACCATTTATATTCAGAACTTTCTTTAGGTTCATCATATTCTTTATATAATGGTACTATCGTAAATGATATACCAGTTTGATACTCAGAATGTCCAGCCCTAGCAGCTATTCTATCAGCTTCACTATATCCATAAGCATTTTTATACCTTTCGAATATGCTTTCTTGTTCACTATATGATCTATATCCATCAGCAAGCACAAAGGTATATCCTTCTTCACTTGCCGCATCTATTAATGCAACAATATTATCCATTATACTATTACTTATTTTGACTCCTGTATAAGCATACTGACTAGGTACATCTATAATATCATCAGGTTCATAATTTTCACTTAAACCATAAAGTCTATTAACAAGCATTAATTCTTTCTTAGAAGTATCAGTCTCTTTAGTATTATCAAACCAATCAATATTAGCTTCTGTATTAATAATAGTTACAATATTACTATAGCTTTCTAATTTATTTTCTTTTTTATAATCTAAATATTTAGATAAATTTTTATATAAAAAATATTTTTCGCTCATAAATTTAACTATATTTTTATCATATTTGAGTTCCATAAGTTTATCTATGTCACTATTATTTAACTTATCTTTAATAATTTTTATTTCATCTTTTTTATACCCAATCAATCCTAGCTTATATTCATAAGTTTGTTTATAATTATGATCACTAACTAATTTAACTATGCCAAAAATAATTCCTATTAATATAATAAGAAAAACCATAAATCTATAATAATTAAATTTTCTAACAACCATATCTTATCCTCCATTATAATTATACTAAATTTAATAATATTTTTATAGACAGAAACCAAAAATAGACAAAATATTACATTATATATTCTTTTTTTAAAATTAATGTGATAAAATCAATTTATATAATAGAAAGGAGTTAGAGATGTTAAATAGTACAATTACAAGTTTAATTAATATTGCATATGAAGTAAGTTATAATTATGATTTTGGTAATAATAGTGGAAGTGGAAGTTTAGGAGGTATACTTCTTATTCCTAGTATAACGATCTTAATACTGATTATTTGTATGTGGAAAATGTTCACCAAAGCAGGCAAGCCAGGATGGGCAGCTATAGTTCCCGTTTACAATACAATCGTATTAATACAAATAGCTGGATTATCAATGATGTATTTATTATTCTTCTTCGTACCTATTTTAAATATATATGCTATATTTAAAATATATATTGAGATAGCTCATAAATTTGGTAAATCAACTGGATTTGGTGTTGGTATGATATTTTTAAGCATCATTTTTATGCCAATGTTAGCATTTGGAAATGCAACATATGAAGGAAATAGTAATCCTTCAATGAATAATAACTATAACAACAATAATTATAATAATCAACCTACTAACAATCAACAAACTATGGGCTTTGATCCACAAACTGGACAACCTATCATAGGCTACGATCCACAAACTGGGCAACCAATATATGGTAATCAAAATTCAACACAAGTAAATAATACTTTCACTGATAATAGTATGACTCAACCAACTAATAATACATTCGTTGATAACAATATGAGTCAACCTACAAGTAATACTTTCGTTGACAATGGTATAACTAACAATATTGAATCAAATACTCATGTAGAACCTACTCAAAATAGTTTTGTAGCACCTAATGAGCCAGTTACGCCAGTTGCGCCTGTAGAGCCAACAAATACTGCTCAAGCAATAGTTAATATTGATAAACCGGATGCAACACCAATAAGCGATGGTTACAAATCAATAATTAAATAATTAAAAAGCATTCCAAACGGATTGCTTTTTTTGCTATTTAATTTCGTAAGTTGTTCCTTCACGAGTATCTTTAAGAACTATACCATTTTCTAATAATTCATTACGAATACTATCAGCAAGTTCATAATTCTTATTCTTTTTTGCTTCATTTCTTTCTTCTATTTTAGACTTAATATATTCTTCATCTATCTCACTATTATTAATAGCTTCAACAGTAAGTTCAAGTCCTAAAACTTTATCAAAATCTTTAATCAACTCATATTTTGTTAAATCATTTGTTTCAACCTTTAATACATCATAAATTACAGATATAGCATTCGCAGTATTAATATCATCTTCTAAATAAGAAACAAATTTATCTTTGTATTCATTGAATACTTTATTATCAACCTCTCCATCTTTAGAAAGGCTTAATACTTTATTTTTAAGTTTTTTATAAGCATTTTCAGCTCCGTCTAAAGAACTATAACTAAATGTTAATTGCTTTCTATAATGACTTTGTAAGCATAAGAAACGATAACTAAGTGGATCATAACCATTTTCGATTAATGTATCTACTGTTAAAGTTTTACCCTTACTTTTACTCATCTTTCCGCTTTCGTCATTTAAATGTTCAACATGGAACCAATATTTACACCAAGGATGTCCTAAAAAGCTCTCAGATTGAGCAATCTCATTAGTATGATGTGGAAAAATATTATCTACACCACCACAATGTATATCTAAATGTTCTCCTAAATATTTAATACTAATACCAGAACATTCAATATGCCAGCCTGGATATCCAAGACCAAATGGGCTTTCCCATTTTAAATCTTGACTATCAAATTTAGATTTAGTAAACCAAAGTACAAAATCAGCCTTATTTTTCTTATTATCATCAACTTCAACTGTATCTCTTACTCCATCTAATAGTTCTTCTTCTATATGATTAGTTAAAACATAATATTGTTTTAATTTACTTGTATCAAAATATACATTTCCTCCAGCTTCATAAGCATATCCTGTATCTAATAATTTTTGAATAATCTTTATATATTCATCAATATTTTCAGTAGCAGGACTAACTATTTCTGGTTTAATTATATTAAGTTTTTTGAAATCTTCAAAAAATATATTTGTATAATATTTAGCTATTTCAAGTACCGTTTTATGTTCTTTTTGAGCAGCAGTTACCATTTTATCATTTCCAGTATCTGAATCACTTGATAAATGCCCTACATCTGTAATATTCATACATCGTTTAACATTATACCCTAAATATCTTAATGTACGTTCTAAGATATCTTCCATTATATAAGTTCTTAAGTTGCCAATATGTGCATAATGATAAACTGTTGGTCCACATGTATACATATTAACAACATCATTATTCCAAGGAATAAATTCCTCTTCACTATGACTTAAAGTATTGTAAATCTTTAATGACATATGCTATTACACCTCTTTCTTTAAAATAAATTCTATCACATTTTATGCATTATTAAAAGAAAAAAGATTGAATATTCAATCTTTATTTCAATTTTTATTTCTTTTGTTCTTTTTCTTCATTATTACTAAATAAATGGTTTCTAACTTTATCTTCTATTTCTTTATAAAGAGCTGGATTATTTTTAAGAACTAATTTAGCATTTTCTTTTCCTTGACCAATCTTCTCACCTTTATAACTATACCAAGCACCACTCTTATCAAGGATACCTAAATTAGAAGCTATATCAATAATTTCACCAGTTTTAGAAATACCTTCACCATACATAATTTCTACTTCAGCAGTTTTAAATGGAGGAGCAACTTTATTTTTAACAACTTTAATAACTGTTTTATTTCCAAGTACATCACTACCTACTTTAATTTGTTCAGCACGTCTAACATCTAATCTAACTGTAGAATAGAATTTAAGAGCTCTTCCTCCTGGTGTAGTTTCAGGATTACCAAACATAACTCCAACTTTTTCTCTTAATTGATTTATAAATATACATATAGTATTTGTTTTATTAACAATACCACCAAGTTTTCTTAATGCTTGTGACATAAGTCTAGCTTGAAGTCCAACATGAGAGTCTCCCATTTCTCCTTCTATTTCAGCTTGAGGAACAAGTGCAGCAACTGAATCAATTACTATAATACTCATAGCTTCACTTCTAACTAATGCTTCTACTATTTCTAAAGCTTGTTCTCCAGTATCAGGTTGACTTAATAAAAGCTCATCAGTATCTACACCTAACTTCTTTGCATATACAGGATCTAATGCATGCTCAGCATCTATAAAAGCAGCCCTTCCACCAGTCTTTTGAACTTCAGCAATAGCATGCAAAGCAATAGTAGTTTTACCACTTGATTCAGGACCAAATATTTCAATAATTCTTCCCTTTGGATAACCACCAACACCTAATGCTTGATCTAATGCTAAAGAACCACTTGATACAACATCTATATTTCTAACACCTTTTTCTCCTAATTTCATTATTGCGCCTTTACCAAATTGTTTTTCGATATCAGCTAATACTTGTTCTAATGTTTTGTCTTTCTCTTTTTTCATAAGTTTTCTCCTTCGATAATTTAATTGTAAACTAAAAGAATACCTTTGTCAACACTTTTTTACAAACACTTGTTTGTTAATAATTTAATTATCGATTTGATGGCTTTTCTATAATTAAATTATATCAAAAATAACAATATACAAACATAAATTTTATATATTTTTTGTAGTATAAAATGTAATTTTAACTTTTTTAAATAAAAAAATAGAAGCATATTTTGCTTCTATTTAGTATCAAATAAATACTTTTTATTTTTTACATAATATTGTATTCCACTTATTACAGATAACACTGTAGCTATCATAATAATTGCTTTAGCAGGATATACATTTATTAATGAAAATGGTAAATCATAGAAGAATAATAATGTAATTCCAACTAACATACATGCAGTCTTAATTTTACCAGCCATTGAAGCACCAACAGCTCCTGATTTTTGCCCAGCAACCATTTTAATTGAATCTACTACAATATCTCTTGATACAATAACAACAGGTATAATCGGACTAATATAACCTTCAGTAGCTAATAATATAAGTACACCATTTACTAATATTTTATCAGCAATAGCATCCATAACTTTACCAATATCAGTCACTAAATTATACTTTCTTGCTAAATATCCATCAAGAAAATCTGTAAGAGATGCAATTAAGAATATAATTCCACATATAATATACTTACTATCAATAACAAGTTTACCTGCTAGTTGAAACTCTGGAAAACTAATACCTACTTTATCAACTGGAAAAATCATTATTATTAATAGTAATACAGATAACATTATCCTACATATAGTAATCTTATTTGGAACATTCATATCTAACCTCTCCTTTCAATATTATAAAAATCTATATTAACATTTTGAAGTTGCGTATCAGTAACATACTTAACTATGAATAATACTAGAATAGCCAAAATAACAACAGCAATTATATAAAGAATTAAATATTTAACATTATTACTTTTCCTTTGTATAGTATAAGGTGAAGCTATTTTGTTTTCTTCTTTTTGCTTTTCTAATATATTTATTTCTCTAGTTTGTTCTAATATATCACTAACTGGAATTCTAGAGGTATAACCAAATATAAAATCATTAAATTTATCTAATATTTCATCTTCATCTAGATTAAGATATTTAGAATATTTCTTAATAGTTTCTTTTAAGAAAAACACATCTTTAAACGCATTAGCATTTCCATCCTCTAAGTTATCAAGTTGACTTTCAGTAATACCAAGATCTTTTATAACTTCTTCTTTAGAAATACCAATAGTTTCTCTAGCCTCTTTGAAGCTTTCTCCTATTTCTTTCACTATTTAATCTCCTAAAAAAATAAAAAAATAATTTTTAATAAGCCATTTTCTGTACCTATAAATAGGTGGTAAACATTTATCTAAAGATTTCTCTCTCCCTTACTCCTTTGTTATTCATTTGTAAGGACTCCCCTACCAATTTTGGGTTTCTCACTCGTGGGGTTTACCTCGTTCCACAATAGTTATTCCTAACTATCTTCGTCTCTATGGCACTTTATGACTACCATAATCAGTTCTTGATTACTTCATCGCCGTTAGTACTTATGCACTACCCAAGGTTATTTTTTCCCTTGGCACGAACACTTTCATTCATTTCAGAATGAGTGAGTATGGACTTTCCTCTACATAATTAATATGCAGCGTTTACCTAAAAAATTATTTTTTCTTATTCTTCTCCATAAACTACTTTTTCAAGGTCACTAATTCTCTTTAATAAATCTACATTAGTAACACCTTTGTTAGAGTTAGCTATTTCAAGTGCTGACTTCATATTTCTAATTTCTGCTTTTAATTTAGCATTATCTGACTCTAAAACTTTGATTTCAGTTACTAATCTCTTAGTAGTAGTCTCAAAATCTACATAATCTTTAATAATTAAATCAAGAAATTGATCTACTTCTTGAGGTCTATATCCTCTAGCATCTATTTTAAAATCTTTATCAAGTATTTCTTTAGCAGTTAGAAATCTCTTTTCATCATACATACCTTTTAGCCTCTCTTCCACAATAATTTTACCTCAAAAAAACAACTTTTGCAATATAAAAGAGCAAACACTATAGTTTGCTCACAAAATCTAAAATACAACTATTAACTAATAAATCCATCTCTTTAAAATACTCATTAATATTTTTCATAAGTTTATATTACATTTTTTAAAGAAAAATTTCATTAAATTCGACAAAATTAGTTATTTTTTTTAGTCAAATCCTCAAAATACTTAATTTCACTTTCAAAATTATTAGAATTTATATTATTTATATAAATTGAATATTCAGTGTTTTCATTAGAATTTTTTATTATTTTTTCAAAATCATTAGTACTAAATTTTATGCTATTAATATTAGTACCATATTCAAATACTATAGACATTTTTTTATCTTCATCTATTTTATATGATGTCTTATAAATATTATTATATTCATTTAAATATTCACTAACATTTATTTCGCAAGTATTATTATCTTTAAATGTACAATAATTTGTTACTTTTTTTATTAAATCAAAATTATAAATATAATTTGGTATATCATTTATTACTTCTCCCTTTTTAGCAAGTTTAAATGTTTCACTACCTGGTATATAAATATTATTCTTGTGCTCTATATATCCCTCTATATTAAGCGCAGTTCCATAATATATTGTTAAATCTTTATCTCTTTTTATTTCTAATTTTTTTTCATCTTCATTAGTGACTTTATATATTAGTATTTCATAATTATCTTTTATTAAATCTAATCTACTAATTAATTCTTCTTTTTTTATAGTTATTTCATCTACTTTAATATCATCTTTTTTTGTGTTATTTGTTTTACCAACTTTACCACCTACAAATAATAATGCAAAGCCCACAATAATAATACACAAATAAATTAAAGCTTTTCTTCTAACTTCATCATTTTCCTCTTCTTTAGGTTTTTTTTCTTCAAATAAATCTTTTAACATAATATTTCTCCAACTAATGTTTTATTTTTTCCATTCAGATAATCTTTAGCAGACATTTCTTTTTTACCACTTGGTTTAAGTCTTGTTATTATTATATTTTTATCTTTACACATTACACTTATACCCTCTTTAGAAGTTTCTATTATTTCACCAGGTTTTCCTTTGAAACTATTTCCTATAACAGATTCACATATCTTGATAACTTCTCCATTAAGTGTAGTATATGCTATTGGAAAAGGATACATCCCTCTTATTTGGTTAAATACTTCACGAGCAGTTTTATTAAAATCTATTTTTTCTTCTTCACGTTTTATATTATATGCATATGTTACTTCATCGGGATTTTGTTTTGTTCTAGTAATATTACCACTAAATATATTAGGAAGTGTTTCTAATAATAGATCACGTCCCATAATACTAAGTTCATCATGTATTATTCCAACATTATCAGTATCTTTTATTTCTATACTTCTTTGAGTAATAATGTCTCCATCATCCATACCAGGAGCCATATACATAATAGTTATACCAGTCTCCTTATAACCATCAATTATACACTTATGAAGCGGACTGCCACCTCTAAGTTTAGGAAGTAATGACGCATGAACATTTATAGCTTTATACTTTGGAGTATCAAGCAACACACTAGGTATTATTTGTCCATAAGCACAAGTTATTATTATGTCAGGATTTTTTTCTAAAATATACTCATATTCATTTCTTATTTTATTTGGTTGATATACTTCTATATTATGTTTTAATGCACACTCTTTAATTGGTGGTGCTTTAAGTTCATGATGCCTTCCTACTTCTTTATCAGGTTGTGTTACGACTAAAACCACATTGGTATTCTCTATTAACATTTCTAAAACTGGTACACTAAACTCTGGAGTTCCCATAAATACTACTCTTTTATCTTTCATCTTTTCACCTTCACATAAATTATATTAAATATTTATATTTATATCAATAGACACATTCTTTATATTAATATTATTTACTTCTCTCATTACCGGTAATAAATTATCTATCTTTTTATATTTTATCATTATATTAAATCTATATTTATTATTAAGTCTTACTATACTTGACACAGAAGGACCTAGTACTATAAATTCATTTTCATTAAGCTTACTATCTATAAATTTTTTAACTTTATTCGCAGCATCCCCTGCTTCATTAAATGTTGTACTTGTTATTAAAATATTGCAAATGTAATAATAAGGTGGATACATTAATTTCTTACGAATATTCATTTCATAATTAAAGAATGCATCAAAATCATTTTTAACTACACTTTTATATACATAATTAGTTGGATTATATGTTTGTATTATAACTTTACCAGGCAAATTGAATCTTCCTACTCTTCCAGCCGTTTGACTTAATAATTCATATGTTCTCTCAGCACTTCTAAAGTCTGGTATAGATAAACTAGCATCGCTATTTATAGTTCCAACTAAACTAACATTTTCAAAATTAAGTCCTTTAGATATCATTTGAGTTCCAACAAGTATGCTATATTTACCACTTGAAAACTCTTTGATTAGTTTTTGATGAGCATTTTTAGTACTAGTAGTATCAGCATCCATTCTAAGTACTTCTACATTATATTTTTTAGCTATCATACTTTCCAACTTTTCAGTACCAAGCCCTAGATCTTTAATAGCTTCTTCATGACAACTAGGGCACACTTCACTCTTCTGACATCTATATCCACAATAATGACAGCTATAACTATTACTGCTCTTATGATAAATTAACGATATATCACAGTTAGGACACTTATATACAAAACCACAATTAGTACAGCTTAAAAATGTAGAATAGCCACGTCTATTTAATAATAATATTACTTGTTCTTTTCTTTCAAGTGCATTCTTTATTTCTTTATCAAGTTTATCACTAATGATGTAATTATGTTTCTTAGCTTCCTTATCCATATCAACTATTTCAAATGATGGAAGTCTACCACTTATTCTAGAAGAAAGACTTATTAAATGAAAAACTCCTTTTTTACCTCTAGCATATTGTTCTAAAGAAGGTGTTGCACTTCCCATAATTACTTTAGCATTATTATATTCTCCTCTTTTAAAAGCTATATCTATTGCATTATATTTAGGAGTATTATCTTGCTTATATGTTTGACTTTGACATTCATCTATAATTATTAATCCTACATTTTTAAGTGGTGCAAATACAGCACTTCTAGCGCCCACTACCAAAGAAACTTCACCATTCATAATTCTTCTATACTCATCATACTTTTCCCCTTCACTTAAAGAACTATGAAACACAGCTACATTATCACCAAATACACCCTTAAAACGAGCTACAATTTGAGGAGTTAAAGATATCTCTGGCACTAATACTATACCAGTCTTATTTTTCTTTAAAATGCGTCTTAAAAGCTCTATATATACTTCAGTCTTACCACTACCAGTAACACCATATAATAAAAACTTGTCATCATTAGAATTTAATATCTCATCTACTGCTTTTAACTGTCCATCTGTTAAATTAATAATTTTCTTTTCTTCATCTACTTCTACTTCTCTATTAACTTCATACTTATTTTCAATTACTATTCCCTTTTCTATTAATTTCTTTATAGAACTACTAAATTCTTTTCTTTCTTTTTCTCCACTTCTTAAACATTCTATTATACTTATTTCCACTTTATTTCTTTTATGTTCAAGAATATATTTATCTATATCAACTTCTTTATTTAATGATACTTTAGTTATATATTTTCTATTTATATTAGTCTTTAATGATGCCTTCAAAGCCTTAGGTAACATTACCTGATAACAAGATATTAAATTACATAACAAAAAATCACTCATATATTTTCCCAATTTGAGTAATTCTTCATTTAAATAAAAATCACTTTCTTGTATTCTAATAATACTTCTATATTCTAAGTTTTCATCTTTATTATTGTGAATCTTAAGTACAAAACCTTCTACTTCTACTTTACCAAAAGGTACTATTACTTTATGTCCAACTTTTATAGTATCTTTTATATCTTCTGGTATTATATAATCAAATACTTTATTTAATGATTTTACTGAATATTCTATTATTACACTAGCAAGCATTAAATTCCCCTTAAGAATGGATTATACTTAAGTTCATGTTCAACAGTAGTTTCTTCATCATGACCAGGATACACTTTAACATTAGTGGACATATATTTAAACACTTTAAGACTATTAATCATAGCTTGTTCATTATCTTCTTCAAAATTACCAATTGTTTCTTTAAATAAGAAATCTCCAGTAAATAATATATCATTTTTATCGAAATAAAATGAAACACTATCCATAGTATGACCATATGTCTCAATCACTTTAAATTCAAAAGTATCTATTTTAACGTCTCCTTTAGTTTTATAATCAACTATTCTAGCAGTAGGATATATTTCTTTAAATGTTTCTAAACACCCAATATGATCAAAATGATAATGTGTTATTAATATTCCCTTAACATGTAATCCTCTACTATTTATTTCAGTCAATATTTTCTTTTGATCATCACCTGGATCTACTACTAAACAATCTATCCCATTATGAAGAATATAACAATTTTCTTTTAAGAATCCAGTTACTACTCTAACAACTTCTAACATGTTTCCTCCTCTTCTTTTTTAAACATATCTATTAATTCATCCAAATGATTCAAAACTTTATATCCATGTGATTCAAGTTCTTTAGAAAATCTTACAGCTATTCCACCATTTTCTTCCCATTCTTTTAAATTGCCTGAATAATCATCTACAAGTATTGCTCCTTCACTATGAACTACCTTAGTTTTAGATATCTCCTTAGGAACCATAATAATAGTTATATCTTTAAAATGCTTTCTTAAATAATCAACTTTTACACAACCTTCAGTTAAAGAATTTACATGAGTTAAAAATGATATTTCAAACATCTTACTATCAATTAATTTATTAATACAATTGATAGAATCATTAAGAACGTTTTCATCATTAATTATTTTAGAAAAATCATAACTTGCAAAAAATACTCTTATCTCACTCTCATTTGTTACATCAGCTCCACTCTTTTGTAAAGCCTCATATAATGGCGGTATCGTATCCATAACTACCCCATCGAAATCTATATATAATCTCTTCATAATATTACCTCTATAAACAATATAATATTTTGATCCAAAAATGTCAATAAATTTAATACGAAAATTTGTTTGTTATTTGAATATTAAAAAAGATTTATTCATTTGCTAATAAATCTTTTACTTCATTATTCTTATTTAATCCAATAAGTTTAACATCACATGTATCACTATATAAAGAAATCTTAGTATATTCTTCATCAAGTGGAAGTTCTAAAAACGATTCACCACTAAAAAGTCCATCCATTTCTTCAGTTTTATAAACTTTCCCATCTTCTGTAAGAGCAACATATATTAAATCACAATCACTATTAGTAGAATCAATACTTATTACTTTAGATGAAATACTATCATAAGTCTTAATTACTTTACCATTCAAGTCTTCGAACACAAGTACTCCTTCATCATTAATTTTTAAAGTACCAGCTTCATTTTCACTAGTATCAAAATTAAACATACTATCTACTTTAATAGATTTTTTAATAGAAAACTTATATTCTAAATCTCCCATTTTAAAACATTCATATCCATTATCACAGCTCAAATTAACATTTTCAAGATCTTCATCACCATTATTATCATTCTTGTTTTTTTCATTAGTTTTATCAGCTATATCTTTATATTGTTGATTATAATAATATACTCCACCAACAACTAATAAGCATAATAGAATAACAATTAATATTTTCTTAATATTCATACATATCACCTACCTATAAAAATTATATCATATTTAATCTTTAATATATACTCCATCCATTGAAAAACTTTTAGTATCAGTTATCTTAACATTTACTATATTTCCAATTAATTCTTTAGGTCCTTCAATATTAACAAGTTTCATATTCTCAGTATAACCACATACTTTAGTTTTATCTTTATCACTAAGTCCTGTTACTAAACATTTAACAACAGTACCATTCATTCTAGCATTAGCTTCATTACTGTATTTATTTATTACTTCGTTAAGTCTATGTAATCTATCCATCTTAACATCTTCTGGTATTACATTTTTCATTAAAGCAGCAGGAGTGTTTTCACGAGGACTAAATGCAAACGTAAAAGCTCCGTCAAATTTACATTCATTTACTAATTTTAATGTATCTTCAAAATCTTCTTCAGTTTCACCTGGAAATCCTACTATTATATCTGTTGTAATACTAGAATTTTTAACTTTAGTACGAATACTATTATAAAGTTTTAAGTATTCACTACTAGTATATTTTCTATTCATAAGTTTAAGTATTTTATCGCTACCAGATTGAAGTGGCAAATGTATATAAGGCATTATATTATCACGACTAGCTATTATATCAACCATCTCATCAGTAAAATCCCATGGATGACTAGTAACAAATCTTATTCTTTCTATTCCAGTATCACTTACATCACTAAGTAAATTTGCAAGATTATAGTCTTCATACAAATCTTTACCATAAGCGTTAACATTTTGTCCTAAAAGAGTCACTTCTTTATAACCATTCTTAACTAATTCCTTTACTTCATCAACTATAGCTTCATGTTTTCTACTTCTTTGAGTACCACGAGTATAAGGAACTATACAATAAGTACAAAATTTATCACAACCATATATTATGTCAACCCATGCACTATATTTACTTTCTCTTAACACAGGAACATTTTCAACAACATCGCCTTCATAACTAAGTACTTCTATTTGTTGTTTTTTAGTATCAATTTTATTTTTAACAAGAGATATCAAATTATCTAAATTGTGAGTTCCACATACAAAATCAACATATTTATATTTATTTAATATATCTTTTACTACTACTTCTTCTTGAGCCATACAACCACATAATCCAATTAATAGATCAGGTTTGCTTTGCTTTAAATGCTTTAAAACACCTAAAAAACCAAATACTTTATCATGAGCATTCTCACGTATCGCACAAGTATTAAGAATTACAACATCAGCTTTCTCTATGGAATCCACTAATTTAAAGCCAACACTCTTCATCATTCCTCTTATTTTTTCTGAATCATGTTCATTCATTTGACATCCATAAGTTCTAACAAAGAATGTTTTTCCTTCACCAAATTTATCATAATTTTTATCATAATCTACATACTTTATTTCATTTTGATTTCTTTTTTTAGCATCTAACATATTAGGTGTTTTCATACACATCAACTCCGACACATATTATATCAAACATTAAATAAAAAAGAAACAATATCACATATATTGTTTCGTATTATTTATAAATTCCATAGTCCTATCAAGATTCATTTCACCACTATGTTCCGCTACTACTTTACCATTGCGAGTTACAAACATGTAAGGAACACCACCATTATAATCTTTTAACTCATATGTTGTTGTGAATGCATCAATATAATCTTCAGCATCTTCTGGAACCATAGATTTCAATTTATCAACTTCAATAAAGAATAACTTTGTTTTTGTTTTCTCTGCAACCTCTGTAATTACAGGTTTAAAGTTTTGACAATGAGGACACCAACTAGCAGCAATAACATTAATAACATATGTATTTGATTTAGTTAATTTTAACCACTCATCTTTATTAAACTCAGTTATGACATAATTTTCATCATTATTACTCTTAGAGTCATTATTAGTATCATATTTTGGATCACTTCCAGTATCAGGATTTGGTTTGTTATCAATTATATCGTCATTATTATTGTCTTCATATTTATCATTATTATCAGTATATAATTCGTATGTTCTTCCATCTTTACATATACAAGTATTACCCTCAACTACATAACCGCCACTACAATAGTTACTACATATATGCTCATCATCATTATTATATTTTAAATCATCAATAACTGATAGCTTTATAAATATCATAACGGCAACAAAAAGTACTGCCACAATAATATATCCAACAGCAAAATATAATACTTTTTTGAGCCTTGGTTCCCTAGACGACATAACACAGCAAAATACAATACCAATAACCGGAGAACAAATAGTTAGTAAAATACCAACTACTAAATTAATATCATCTTTAGAATTATTAGAATTGATATTATTATTAGAATTATTAGAATTATTAGCATTAATACTAGAATTAGAATTCAACATATTACCACAAGAAGAACAAAAATTATTATCTTGGACTTCATTGCCACATTTATTACATTTTACTTTCATATTCACACCTCTTAAATTATTAATCCACTATAGTTAAACCTGATAGTATAAACCAAAGCACAGTTATAACAACAATTGCTACTACAACAGTTATAATTCCATACCACATCAACACTTTTTTAAGTCTTGGTTCATTATTAGACTCAAGCAAGCAAAATATAATACCCATTAATGGAAATGCAATCATTAACACTATGCCTATTATAAAAAGTTCATCAGATTGAACCTTAGTTCCACAATAAGGACAAAATTTACAATTATTAACTTCTCTACCACAATTTTGACATTTAATATTCATAACAACTCACCTATCATAAAAATTATAACATAATAAAAAAGATTTAAAAACTAATTTAAATCTTTTAATTCAAATATTACATCACGAAGTTCAGTTGCTCTTTCGAAATCAAGTCTACTTGCAGCTTCTCTCATCTCTATTTCAAGTTTATGAATCATATCGTTTAACTCTTTCTTAGAATATTTTTTCTTTTCTATTTTTTGTTCTTCTACTTCATTAGTAATTGCTTCTTTAATATCTTTAACTATTGTTTTAGGAACAATACCATGATCTTTATTATATTTTTCTTGTATTGTACGTCTTCTATTAGTTTCACTAATTGCTACTTTCATTGCATCACTCATAGTATCAGCATACATTATTACTTTACCATTTTGATTTCTAGCAGCCCTACCTATAGTTTGTATTAAACTTCTATCGCTTCTTAAGAACCCTTGCTTGTCTGCATCCATTATACAAATTAATGATACTTCTGGTATATCAATACCTTCACGAAGAAGATTTATTCCAACTACTACATCTATCTTACCAAGTCTAAGATTACGTATTATATTAAGTCTCTCTAAAGTTTTTATTTCATTATGTAAATATGTGACTTTATATCCAAGTTCTTTTAGATATGAAGTCAATTCTTCACTCATACGTATAGTAAGTGTTGTAATAAGTACTCTTTCATTCTTAGCTATTCTATCATTTATTTCTTCAATAATATTATCTATTTGATTTTTAGTTGGTCTAACATCTATTATTGGATCTAAAAGTCCCGTAGGTCTAATAATTTGTTCAACTGGTTTATCTACAAGTGATAACTCATAATCTCCAGGTGTTGCTGAAACATAAATTACTTGATTAAGTTTAGCCTTAAATTCATCAAACTTTAAAGGTCTATTATCCATCGCACTAGGAAGTCTAAATCCATAATCAACAAGCGTTTGTTTACGCATATGATCCCCATTATACATACCCCTTACTTGAGGAAGTGTAACATGGCTTTCATCTATTACAAGTAAGAAATCATCTGGAAAAAAGTCTATTAATGTTGTTGGTGTTTCACCTGCATCTCTAAGTGACATATGTCTACTATAATTCTCTATGCCATGACAAAATCCAGTTTCTTTAAGCATTTCTATATCATACATAGTTCTTTCTTTAAGTCTTTGTTCTTCTAAAAGTTTGCCTTCTTCATGTAACTCTTTTAGTCTGCCTTCAAGTTCCTTCTCTATTCTTCTAGTTGCTTCTTGTATTTTTTCATCACTAGTTACAAATAATGAAGCTGGGAATATACTTATAGTTTTAACATTACTATTAACTCTTCCAGTAAGCGGATCAAACAAACTTATTTTATCTATTTCATCTCCAAATAATTCTACTCTAATACCACTCTTCTTTTCACCAATAGGTATTAATTCTATAGTGTCCCCTTTAACTCTAAAAGTACCACGCTTTAAATCAAAGACACTTCTTTCATACTGCATTCCAACTAACTTTTCAAGTATAGCATCTCTATCAATAGTATCCCCTACTGAAAGATTAAGCATTTTATTTATATACTCTTCTTTTTCACCAATACTATATATGCATGAAACACTTGATACTATAATAGTATCACGTCTATCTATAATAGCAGCAGTAGCTGCATGTCTTAATTCATCTATTTCATCATTAATACTAGAATCTTTTTCAATATATAAGTCTTTACTTGGTACATATGCTTCTGGTTGATAATAATCGTAATAAGAAACAAAATATTCTACTTTATTATTAGGAAATAACTGCTTAAATTCAGCATATAATTGTCCAGCAAGTGTCTTATTATGAGCAAGTATTAATGTTGGCTTATTAGTTTGTACAATAATATTTGCTATAGTAAAAGTCTTACCTGTTCCAGTCGCACCTAAAAGTACTTGATTCTTTTTACCACTATTAACACCATCAACAAGTTCTTTTATTGCTTCTGGTTGATCACCACTAGGTTTATATTTACTTACTAGTTCAAACATAATAACACCTCTCTAAATATTATTTCTCTTTTTGCTTTTTATATTCTAACACCTACGTCAAATCAAAACAAGCGAACAAATAAAAAAAGTAAACAAATGTTTACCTTATTCATTACAAGAACTTAATTTAGTTATATTCTCATCATCAGATTTAAAAGCACAATTTCCAATCTTAATATTATTCTTATCACCACTAAATGTTACTTTAACTAAATTTTTATTATCATAGAAAGCATAATTACCAATTGTTTTAACACTACTTGGAATTTCTATCCTACTAATATCTGATCCATTAAATGCATAATCATCTATCTTTTCAACACTATTTGGTATTCTAATATAATCTATTTTAGTACATTCAATATACTCTTTTTCTACACATGCAAATGCATTTTTTCCAATAGATAACACTTTTTGATTATTAATGGTATCTGGAATTATAACTTTGTCTGGACAAAACTTTTTATTAGAGCTTCCTCTTTCATAATGATTATATTTTTCTATTTCACCAGTTTTATCATTAAATTCAAAACACTTAGGATTAGTAACATTTATTTCACTTATAGTTTTTTCTATTTTATCATAACCTCTATTAGTATTAAAAAAATAACCATAATAATGATGAATACCATACGTAGTATCTAGATTAAGGTTAATTAGATAATAATCTTTATTTTTTGTAAGTTTTACACCATCAGCAAAAATACCTTCATCAACATATCTTTTATATTCATCATTTGACATATTAAAATTTATTGATTTATCTGTATATATATTTGGTTCAATTATTCTTTTTATACTTCCAGTAGTAACTCTATTATATGTATCCTCTGATAAAATTCCATATAATTCAGTTGGTTTATCAACTGTAATATATGCATATACAGAAAAAGAATATTTTTTATATTCATCAAAAGTTTTATTTATATATTCTTCGTAATTATCAAATTTATCACCTTTAATAAATATAAAAGCATGTGGATCATCAGAGTATAAATAATATTTACCAGGTTCTTTTATTTTAAACTTTATAACTACAGTATTTTCAATCTCACTATCAATTTTAATAAATACACCACTATATTTAATCTTAGAAAGAACTTCACTCTCATAATAATGTTTAAAGTCTTCAAGACTAAAAGATGAAAATCTTTTAGATCCTACTGTTTTATATGCCTCATATGCTTCTTCAGCTGTAGCTATCTCAAAAAATTCTGTATTTAATTTACCATTACTTGCTAAATTTTCAAATAATTGATTTGTATTTAATGCAGGTAATGTACTAAGATCATATAAAATACCAGAACCTTCATTTTTATTAGCATCTGCTATTATATACTTTTCATAATCTTTTCTACCATAAGCATTCACAAGTACATTTTTATTTTCATCATACTCTAATGAACAAGTACGAAATGTGGAATTAACATCCTCATCATCCCAACCAAAATCAAAGCAATAATGAAAACTGTTTGCCTTATAATAATCTTTCTTTGCTTCAGCACTTGCTGCTATTTTTCTTACTTCCCTAATAAATTCATTATTTTCATCTATTTTAGCACCTTTAAAAACTTCTTCATTTTTATTACCACTATTTCCACCATTACCATTATTTCTATTAAGAAAAAATTTATAATAAGAAACAACACCCATTAAAATAACTAATAAAACAGCTAAAACTGAACAAACAATCTTTTTCACTTCACACCTCTACTATTATATTTATAATAACATAATACTAACAATAAGACAAAAGAAAACTCTATTTATTATAGAGTTTATTCATAATATACTATTCTTCCTTCCATTTGTTGAAAGAATTTATTAAATTTATCTATCTCTAGTTTCTCTTTTTTACCTGTATTTGGATCATTATAATATATATAATCATTATCTATTCCAGTAACAAGTATAGCATGTTCATGTCTAGGCCATCTAACTATTTCACCAGTTTCATAATCATACCATTTATCTTGTTCTCTATATATAATTCCTTCTTCTAAATCAGTAGTAAACCAAACTTCTATTGGATTTTTCTTTAATAATATTTTATATAAATCATCTATTGTAGCATTCTTTTTAGTAAGTGCTCCTTCTTTAAATGTATTTGCTGTTTGTCTAATTGGTTCATTAAATACTCCATAAGCATATTTACTTTTAGGATTACCAACAAACTCTTTTTCAGGGTTAGCACCTTTTACATCATCTCCACTACCATATGGAACTGGCCCTTTTGGTAATGCATCAATTATTTCATCAACAGTTACATCTACGTCATAATAACTAAGCAACATATACAATGAAACACTTTCGCATCCAGTTGGATAATCAGGATATTGATAAAATGGTTCAATATCTAATAATATTTGCTTATATTTTATATTGTTTTCAATACTTGAGTTATCTATTTTATTATCATCACTATTATTCTTATCATTAAAATATGTATCATACAAAAAATACCCAATCGATACAAATATTATAAACAATATTAATTTAGGTATAAATTTAAGTCTTCTTCTTTTTCTTCTTGCCACTTCTTACTCCTTTATATATTATATTTTATCACAATTAAATATAACATTTAATTTTATTTCACAACTACACTGTAAACTATTTATATAAATATAACAATCTAGAGTGACATTTAAATGACATTTTATATTTTACATAGTTTCTAAACATAACATTATAAAAAATAATAATTGCAATAAAAGCTACCATTTCTGGTAGCAAAATATTTACATAATATTACTTTCTAATTTAAATCTATAAAGAAGGACTAGAACCTCTATACCCATAATCAGGCATATCATCATCAGTAGGAACTTTTCTTACAAAATCTCCAAGTAAAAAAGGTAATTCTTCTTTATTAACAATAAATCTTCCTGTAGTTCCAGAAAGCACAGGTGCATCATCACTAACTTTAATAACACCTGGAAGAGCATTTATCATATCTATATTACACAATTTTGGAACAAAATACTCGACAACCGCTTCATCCCCATCGTATGTTATTTCTATACTTAACGCATGTCCCTTATCTCTAACCATCATAAGCGTTTTATTAACACTTGGAAGACCTATTAAATCAGTATAAGCACTTCCTGTATCACTAGGAAAAAAATCAAATATTTTTTTAGTTTCAGGACTATTTTTACCATATAAAGTTAAGGGATAACCAGCTATATCTCTAGTATCCAAAACATTTAATGACTGTAATATATTATCATTATTCATAACATAAGAATGAAATAAATGTAATGCTTCATTTATAGTAACACAATTATCAAAATAACTATCAATTGGTGTATAAAATGCATAACCTTTAAAATTCATTTTCACATCATTTACAAATTCCTCTCTCATAAATGATATTCTATTATTAAAGAATTTCTTTATAGAAGTAGGATCATATTTAAGATTAGACGCTTCTTCGATAATTTTTTTAAAAAATGCATCAATTTTATTTAAAGTTTCTTTATTTAAATCAAGACTTTTTCCCATAAGTTCGAATTCAATTCTTAAATCTTTAAGTCCACTAAACAATTTATCCATATAACTTATCATAGAATCCATAGAATATAAATCAGAATCCGTTGGAACTAAAGAATGCATATCTTTTTTAACACACATATCCATGGCAAAAAATCTTTCAATTTTATCTGTTCTTTCTTGTCTTATATCTTCTTCAGTTTTATTATATATATCAAACATATTTCACCTACTATAAGTATATAATACTATATTTTTAATTATTTATAAACTTATTTTTAAATTCTTCATTATCAAAATAATCTATTCCAATATCTCTTTTAACTTTATTAAGTATAACATTAGTATGTTCTATTCCTTTTAATGTACCTTGTCTTAACATTTCAAATACTTCAGGTTTACGTTTTTCGTAATATTCACGTCTTGTTCTAATAGGTTCCATTACTTCTTGCATAGCATCATTTAAGAATCTTTTAACTTTCATGTCTCCTAAACCACCACGTTCATAATGTGCTTTTAATTCTTCAAGATTTTTATATTCTGGTAAATATTTCTTAAAGTGTTCATCTGTAGCAAAGGCTTCTAAATATATAAATACTGTATTATTCTTTGTATCTCCTGGATCTTCTACTCTAATATGATTTGGATCTGTATACATACCCATTATTTTTCTTTTAATTTCTTCACTTGAATCCTTAAGGTATATACAATTCCCAAGAGATTTACTCATTTTAGCATTTCCATCAGTACCAGGAAGTCTAGAACAAGTTTCATTATCCGGAAGTATCGCTTCAGGTAATACTAAAGTATCTGTTTTATATATTCTATTAAATGAATTAACTATCTCACGAGTTTGTTCTATCATTGGAAGTTGATCATCTCCAACTGGTACATACTTAGCACCAAAAGCAGTTATATCAGCAGCTTGACTAATTGGATAAGTAAAGAATCCTACTGGTATATTATTTTCAAAATTTCTAAGTTTTATTTCATTTTTAATAGTTGGATTTCTTTGAAGTCTAGCAACTGTTACTAAATTTGAATAATACATTGGAAGCTCGTATAAAGCAGGTATAGCACTTTGTAATACAAATGTTGTCTTTTCTGGTTCTAATCCTGCTGCTAAATAATCAAGCATAACCTCCATTACATTTTCTCTTATCTTTTCTGGATTTTGAGCATTATCTGTAAGAGCTTGTAAATCTGCTATCATAACAAATTGATTATATTTTCCACTATTTTGTATTTCTACACGTTTTCTAAGTGACCCAACATAATGTCCTATATGTAAAGGACCTGTAGGCCTATCTCCTGTTAAAGTTATTATTTTATCTTTCATAATTTCATCTCTCCTTAAATATTAATATTTTTATTTTTGCTTTAGTTATTAATACTTAACACCATCGAAATCCCTCATAATATTTTATCATTTCTTCACCTCTAATAAAAAAATCTTACCCTAAACTAGGATAAGATTATAAATTCTTACTATTGCCACCTAAAATAGCTTAATGCCTATACCATCATATAGTCCTTTTATTAACGAAGATGAGTACTTCGTATTATCCTACTATCGTTTCAGATAATCTTTCATTGGCCCATTCAATATAATCAATCTTATGACTTTCCATCAACCAGTCACTTTCTATAAAGAATCATATATCTACTCTTCCAAATCAACAATTTACGAATAGATTATAATATATTTTTTTTATATTGTCAACTTTAAGCCCCAACACTCATAGTTTCAGGTAATGTACTACCACCATCTATTACTATTCCTTGACCTGTTATATAACTTGCTTCATCACTTGCAAGAAACGCAGCAAGTTCTCCTAATTCTTCAATAGTTCCAAGTCTTTTCATTGGAATACCTATTCTTATTCCTTCTATAACACTCTTTGGATCTTCACTATTTGAGTCTTTTGCGATTCCATCAACCATAGGTGTCATTATATATCCTGGCATAATAGCATTAACTCTTATATTTCTACTTACTAGTTCCATTGCAAGTCCTTTAGTAAATCCTATTAATGCAGCTTTAGTAGTTGCATAAGCACATTCCCCAGTATCTGCTACCATTGGTCCAGTAACACTAGATAAATTAACAATACTACCGTTATCATTAAAATATTTAAGACAAGACTTTGTCACATTCCAAGTACCTTTTATATTAACATCAAAATGAAAATCTCTAACTTCATCACTCATTTCCATAAAAGTTTGTACTTTTGCTACACCTGCATTATTAACAAGTACATCTATATTACCAAATATTTCTTTTGTTTTTTCAATTGCTTCGTTTACCTTTTCTTTATTTCTTATATCTGCATGAAATCCTATAACATTATATCCTTCATTATTTAGTTTAGCTACTACATCATTTACTGATTCATCATAATCTATAATAGACACTTTAGCTCCATATTTTAAAAATACTTTTACTATTCCAAGTCCATTTCCCATAGCCCCACCTGTTACTACACATACTTTATCTTTTAACTTCATAATTCACTCTCCTTATATTTTAATTCTAACAAAAAAGTAACTAAATTAATAGTTACTAATCACAATCAGCAGTACAATAACTTTGATCTTTTGTATCAGTTATCATCTTAACTAATTTCTCTTTCATACTAGTTAAATCTTCCTTATTCCAAAAATCTTCTGGAGTTTCATAACTCTTATTATTCCAATATCTAGTGTCATCAAAACCAACTATTTTACCATTTTTAACAGCTATTAATGATGGAGCATATATTCTTCTATTTCCTTCATCATCATATCTTAAATTATCCCCTAATAACTTAACAGTTTCTTGATATAATTCGCTATTATCTTCTCTATCTTTCTTAATATTAAAATAGTATACTTTTTCTAGTTTTTCTTGTTTTGCAACTTCATTTATTATAGGAGCATAACCTCTACACCAAGGACATTCTGGAAAACCTAAGAATATAATTCCAGAACCATTCTTAAGTATTTTATTTATTTCCTCTAAACTTCTATAAACAAATACGTTATCTTCACTAACAGGATACTCACTTGCAAACTTAACAGCATCTGTTTTTGTATCTTCTTTATTCCCGGCATATTTCATACCAAAAATAAATGATACAACACATACTACAACTAAAATTATATAAAATATTATATTATATATACTCTTATATTTATTCTCATTCTTATTTTGCTTTTTCATAAACACACTTCCTAACATTAACATATTTATATATTTTTAACAATAAATCTATAAATTATTAGTTGATTTTCTCAACTAAAGTTGAATTACTTATTACAACTAGTAAGAGATAATGGTATTTTATAAGTTGTAGTCTTTCCATCTTTACTAGCTAGTATCTCAATATATAAATGATTATTAGTATAATTTTTACAATTAGATTCATAATCATCTATTACAAATTCTACTTCATGTAAATAATCTTCAAGTGTTATATTATTCTTTTTATTATATTCACTTATTTTAGTAATTACTTCATCATGAGAATCATACAATATACATTCTACGCTATCATATACATTATTATCATCCCCACCGCAATATTTAACATTAGAAATATATATAGAAGATTTATTTTTATTATAAGCAATACTTCCAGATATAGTAAAATTTTCACAAGCTGCACTCAATGTTTTAAACTCAAATTTTTCTTTATGAAAAAATATAAGACCAATAAGCAATACTAATATTAAAATTAAAACTATAATTATCGGAACATAATATTTATGATTTATATTTTTTTTATTTTCACCCTCTAAAATATTATCTATATTTATATTAAAATCTTTACTCATTTGTTTTATTATAGAAATATCAGGTATATTTTTACCATTTTCCCATTTACTTACTGCTTGATATGTAACGCCATACTTAAGAGCTAAATCAGCTTGAGTCAAATTATTATTTTTTCTAAGTTCTCTAATAAATTTTCCAATTTTCTCTTGATCCATAACTACTCCATTCATAAATATTATAACAAAAAAAGAATAATTTTTAAATTATTCTTCATTATTAGTTTTTATTCTTAATTCTCTAACATTCTTACTTTTTTGCATTCCATCAGTATAATATAAGAATCTATCACATATATCACTTTCAAGAGTATTTAATAACATTTCTTTATCTTCATAACTCTCATATCTATAATAACTAGGTCTTAAATAATAGAAACTATTTTTATTTTTTAAATCTTGACTATAAACTAATTCATAATTTCCATATTGACATAATATACTTTCTTTAGTATTTTTAGTTCTTCTAGATAAATTAACTACATTACCATTTCTTACAAATACACTTAATGGTAATAATAATGTATCTTTACTTAATTCTTCTTTAGTTTTAACACTTACTGAATCATCATCTAAAGAAATAAAATTATCAGCATCTAAATTCCCTAATACAAAAGGTTCATATCTTTTACTTACACCATCTTTAGGAAAAGTAACAAATATATTATATAAATCATTAGCAACCATAGAAAATAATATTTTATCTTTATTTTCATCAGTAAACGAAATGTTTTCAAGAACCATTAAATCTTCTGAATTATATACACCAGTTTCAGCTCTATCTAATATTTCCATTAATCTAGCATATGTACTAATAGCAATATTAATCTTTTTTGAGTCTTCACTAGGATTTAACATCAACAATGTTTTCTTATATCTAATTGTTAAACCAGTTCTTAATCTTCTAACAACACTTTTTATATTATTAATTTCAGTTATTAATTTTTCAACACTAATCTTAGTACTTGTAAAAGAACCATTAATTATAGATAAATCTATTTTGTTTAATAATTTACTTTTAGATTCTCCAGAAATATATGATCTGTCCATTTTCATAACTTTTCTTGTTAAACTAAGATACTCTTTTCTATTCTTTTCAAAACACTCAGATATTCCTCTAACTTTAAGTTCAAATTGTCTAAATATATTATTTTCTTCTTCCATAGTTAAACTAGGATTATATAACATTTTCACATAGGAATTTCTAAACTTAGCAAAAGAATCACTAAATGAATAATTTTCATCATATAAATTATTTGTTACTATTCTATCTAAAGTATCATTTATATATTGTTCTCTAACATTAGCCATACCATTTAATCTTCTTAAAAAAGTATCAACATCTACATTATAATTAATCTCGTATTTAAATGATCTTGGTATTTTATTTGCTATACGATATCTAGATTCTTCATTTCCATAAGTAACAAATAATAAACTAATGAATGTATCACAAGCGTTTTTAAGTTCATTATTATTAGTAGCATTTTGAATATTACATTTATTATATAAATTAATTACTTCATTTTTAAGTCTAGATTCACCAGAATTTTCAAAAAATCTACGTAAATTCGAAATAGCTCTAGCTTTATTCATGAAAAATATAATATCGTCTCCAACATCATAAGTTTTAGAATTAGTTGTACAGTTTACTCTATCAATATTTTGTTTCAAATAATCATACGCATTATTAATATCAATAGATCTTTGAGTATATTCTCTTAATTCTTTTTCACTTGAATTGAAATGTCTATCTGGATGATATTGTTTCATTAATTCTCTATATCTTTTAGTTATTGCTTCTATAGTTAATATTGTATCTAAATCAAATCCTAATATTGTTCTAGCATTTGCAATTGACATAATTAACCCCCCTTTATCCAAAAGCTATTACATTATATCATATTTGATACAATAAGTCAAATATTTTTAAAAAGCCACTACATTGTGGCTTTATTTCTCATAATTAATTTCATTTGTGAAGGAGAATTATATGATATATCAATATTCTCAATATAAGCACCTGGAATTAATGAACTTTCAAGTAACGACTTTATTTCTGGAAGAGTTCTACCTTTTATTTTGGCTGCTGCTGAAAATTCATTTCCCCCACCACCAAATAACCTCATTATTTTAGAAACATCTATTAATCCCTTACTTCTAGCACTCATACTAATTGTTTCATCATCAATATATGCCATTGCAAAACTACAATTTATATTATATTTAAGTAAATAGTCTGCTGCTTTCGCAATATCTTCTGGTTCATATATCCTACCACTATCTTCAGAGTCAGATGCTATTGCAAACACAAAAGTTTGAAAATCAGTATTATCCACTAATCTTTGAATAGCTCTATCATGTTCAAAGTCCTCTAAAAACATATTATTAGCAATTGTTGGATCTGCACCTGATGCAGTAAGCATAGATGCAACTTCAAATGTTCCAGCACTAGTATTTTTACTTAATTTATTAGTATCAAGTATTATACCAGCAAGCAAATAATTAGCATAATCTGGTGATAATTTTACACCATATAAATTAAGTAATCTAGCTACTTCTTCACAAGCACTAGAAATTTTATCATTTACAAATAAATATGGAGTTTTAATAGTATGTTCATCAGTTTTATGATGATCAATTACCATAATATTCTTAAAATCATTAAAATATCTCTGAGTGCAAAGTAAATAATCCTTATTAGCATCCACCGCTATCATAAGACTTTTATCAGTTAAATAAACCGATAAATCATTAGAACGTATAAACTCAAAATTACCTTTAATACTATTTAAAACTTTCTTAGTCTCAGGTTCTAACTTTTCATAATCATCATCTATAACAATATAACATTTTTTATTATTCTTTTTGCATATTAAAGCCATACCAATTGAAGCACCTAATGCATCAAAATCAGGTCTAATATGTGGAACTATAAAAACACTATCATCTACTTCAAATAGTTTATCTAAAACACCTTTAATACACTTACTATTTTGCATATAATTCACCATCTCAAATTAATACACTATATTATAGTAAAAAAGACTCTAAAAAGTCAATTATGAGTCTTTATTATCTAAATAATTTATATTAACACTTTTATCTATTTCATTATTTATATCATCTTCATCTACTATTAAGTCATAATCATCTTCACTATTACTAACAGGTATTCTTATTTTGGCATCTCCTACTATTTCAATACCAAGTTCTTTAGATATAGTATATTTGATTGTTTTATCTTCATTTGATACATCAATGCATGTAGGATTTTTAAGACTTCTAATAATAATTTCAGAATTATCATTTAAGTCTCCATTCTCTCGAACTTTAACCCTAACTTTCTCCTCATAAAACATTTTTTTACTAACCACATTAGTTTTAGTGTTATTATCATAACTATACCAAATGTTAATGTCATAACTTCCATTTATTTTAATATAATCATCATCTTTTTTACCTTTTATTTTATGATTTATTACCCAACATCCAAGTACAGTATCAACATCAGTATCAGTAGTTAACTCATAATCATTCTTAAATGTCTTCTTTCCCTTTCCAATAACAGTTTTAGTAACTATCTCTTTATAATTATTAAACATAGGCAATCCTCCTATAATAGAATATGCTTAAAATATATTTTTGATAAAAAAATAAGAGATTTTAACAATCTCTTATGAATTTAAAGATTCATTTAAATATAGATTTTTATAAAGATTACATGTTTTTAACAATTCTTTATGTTTACCAGTTGCTATTACTTTTCCTTTATCTACTACATGTATAACATCTGCATCCATTATAGTCGAAAGTCTATGAGCAACTATTATAACCGTGTGATTATACACTAAATCATCCACAGTTTTTTTAATATAATTTTGACTATTATTATCTAAAGCACTTGTTGCTTCATCAAACAATATTATTTTACTATTCCTTGATAAAGTTCTAGCAATAGATAACCTTTGTTTTTGACCTCCAGACAAATTAACCCCACCTTCTCCTAAAATAGTATCGTAACCTTTAGGCAGTGACATTATATAATCATCTAAATAAGCCATTTTACAATATTTACGAATATCATCTAATGTAAGACTCTCATCAACAATAAGAAAATTATCTTTTATACTTCTATTAAATATAAATGGTTCTTGTCTAATTATAGATATATTCTTTCTTAATTCATCTTCTTTTAAATCTTTAATATTAATATTATCAATAAGTATTTTTCCTTTATTTACATCAAATATTCTAGTTAATAAATTAAATAATGTACTTTTGCCCTGACCAGAAGCTCCAACAATTGCCACTTTTTTATTAGGTTCAACTAACAAATTAAACTTATTTAATGTATTATCTTCTTCTGGATAAGCAAAAGATACGTTATCAAACTTAATAATTCCTTTTACATTTTTGATTTCTTTTTCACCAAACTCCTCATCATCAAATAATCTATTATCTAAAATATCATTAACTCTTGAAACTGACACTTTAACTTTTTGATAAGTTTGAATTAACTCATTAATATCTTCTATCATATTTGTAAATCTATACACATAATAAGTCATAGAAACCAAAAATGACAATGAAATATAATTATAGTATAAAAGCACAATACAAGTAGCAAGTACACCACATTCTAAAATAGATTTTAAAAGTCCAGTTATTATATCAAAATTTCTCTTAGTATCAATTTCTTTAGAAGATTTATCAAATAAAATTTTAACAATATTAATAACATTATTAATTAAATTATTTTTAACACCAAGTGTTTTAATTTCTCTTATCCCTCTAATTGATTCATTAGTTAAAGATATAAACTTATCTTGTTCCTTTTTTCTTTCTTTATGTATTTTCTCTAATATAGGATTATATTTTTTAATTACAAAGTATAATATTATAATTACTGCTATTATTTCTAAACCAATAACCCAAGAATTTATAAATATATATATTAATAAAACAAATGATGTAACCAACATAGTTAACATATTTAATAATCTCAAAAATACAAAACTCAGCGTATCTGCATCATTTGTTATACGATTAATTATTTCTCCAGATGACATTTTTTCAAACGCTATAGAAGGTAAATTAATGGCTTTTTTATATGTATAAAATTCTAATTTTCTTGTTAAAATACTTTCTAATTTAGATAGTATTGATTTAGCTTTCAAATATAATATACCATCAGTTGTAATTTCTAATAGAAAATAAATTCCTATATAAATAAGAGCATATTTTAGGTTCATTTCAGCAATACATTCAATACTTTTACCATTTAAATATCCAGTAAACACTTCACAAAAGCCGCACAATACAACAATTGCACTAGCTAAGATAAGTTTACCTTTCTCTTCTTTCATTAATTTAATTAGAGGCTTAAATTCTTTTAAATTCTTCATTTCTACCTCCAAAAAAGACTACTCTGATAAGAGTAGCCTAATTAATTAAATATTAAACGTTATAAAGTTTGTGGAAAACATAGAAGATTCCCACTTCCTTTATCAAAACTCTTATCATTAAAAACATATAAATTTAAATTCAAAATCTTCATTTCTTCCACTCCTTTCTCTTTAAATTCACCCAAAATATATCATACATATTTCGTAAAGTCAAATTTTAATTACAAAAATCTTCAAAATATATGTTCAAACTATCATTAGAAATATCTACATAAGTACAATTATTTTCTGCATTTATTTCTTTTTTTATGTAATCTATGGTACATTTAACTTTATTATAATCATAATCATGACATTCTGTTATTTCTTTCAAATATTTATCATTAGTATAACCATTCTTTTCAAGAGCATCTGTTGCTGTTATGATTTTATCATTTTTTATATCATAAAAGTAATTATACTTAAATTTTCCATCTCCGCTTGCATTCCATGGATATAATTCAATTATTACTAAAATACTAACTATATCATTCTTTACAAGAGATTTATATTTAACATTTATATCTGCAACCGAACCATTTTCACATCCTTTTGGATTTTCATCAGTATTACATTCCTCAATTGGAAGTATTATTCTTGAAACAACATTATCTAGTATTTTCTTATTTAATTTTTCAGAATTATCTCCCCCACCAATTATCTTAGGAATAACAATTTTTATCTTATTTCCACTTTCAGTAACAAAATAATCAGATGTAGTGCTTACCGCATCAACCACATTAACTTTATCATTACTTTTATCATCAACACCATTATTATCATTAATTTTTGTTTCTTCACATTTTGGACAATTAATATTTTTTTCTTTATACCACATATAACCAAAAACACCCGCTGCACATAATGCTATTACAAGTAATATTATTAATACTGCGTTAACACTTTTCTTATTTTCCATTTTCTATAGCACCTCTATTTTAAGATTAACACATAACAAAGTATTAAGCAAGCAAAAAAACCTCCAAAATGAGGTTTTATTTATTTAATTTAATTAAGCAATTTTCTTTCTAATAACAATTGCTCCGATTAATGTAATCATACTGAATATTGTAATATATTCAAGAGCATTATCATCAGCTATTCCTGTATTTGGTACATTCTTTGGTTCTTCATCTCCACCTTTACCATCTACAAATTCATAAACATATATAACAGTTAATGTTCCATCAATATATTTACCTTCTGTTTTATCTCCAGTTACTTCAATAAATTCATAACCTTCAAATTCTTTTTTAACAGTTACATAATCTGTTCCAACTATTTCAGTTGTTTCGATAGCTTGGGCTAATTCTTTACCTGCTTTATCAACATACTTAACAATTAAAGTACCATATATTTTTTCATATTTTTTAGTTTCTGTTGTTACATCTAGAGAATATCTTGGTTCCATAATATCTTTTGATGCTTCACCAGTTACATTGTATTCTTCTTCTTTTACTGTATTAGTTCCAGAAGCTTCTACTTCATAATCATAGCCATATGTCTTTTTAATTTCATCTACATAATATTCTTCTTCAGTAGTCTCTTTAGTAGCATTTCCAACTACTTTATATTTATTAACAAGTTTAGTATCAACTAATACCTTATTATTAACAATTTTTACTTCTTCAAATTGTAAGTCAAATCCTTTATTTCTTCCATGACCACCACAAACATTTTGGCTTTCACTTAAGTATCCTTCAATCTCAAATGGATAACTAACACCATTAGCTACAACTGTTCCAACAATTTTAACTAATGATTTATTAGTAATATTTAAACGTCTAGAAATAGAAGTATATTCATAAAGACCAGTATTGTAATCAAGTGAAGGTCCTTCAATTTCAATTAATTTTCCATTAACTAAAACTTGACTAATTCTAATAGTACCATAAACTGTAGTTACATTTCCAAGTGCATCAATCTTTTTAAAGCTATGTAATAATGTAATATCTAAGTGATTATAACTAAAGCTTTTTCCATCACTTGTACCAGGATTAACTACTGCTCCATCTTCATCTTTCCAAGTTGATTCTTCAAAAGATAATAATTTAACTTCAAGGCCAGATACATCCCATCCTTCATTTTTTAATTTTTGAATGTAATCTAATGCATCTTGACGATTATCAAATTGTTCAGATTCTACTTTTTTAGTTTCAGTACCATTGATAGTTTCAATTCTTACTTCACCATAAATTTCATAGCCATCTGCATCTTTAGCTAAAGCTTCTTTAGCTTTATTAGCGTCATCGATATTATCATATTTAGTAGATTCAACTGTACTTGTAGTATCTTTAGATTCATTTCTTACTTTAGTAATTTTAACATCAGAATCTTTAACATCATTATTTTTCTTAAATTCATCTAATGCTTTTTCAGCTTCTTCTAAAGTATTAAATGTTTCTTTTAAACTAACATTAGTAGTAGTTTCTTTTTGAGTAATTTTAGAATTACTAACTTTATAACCTTGTTTAACTAAACCGTCTAAATATGCTTGAGCTTCATCTTTACTATTAAATGTTTTATTAATAGTAATCTTATCTTCTCCTACTTTTTTATCTCCCGTATATCTGATTTCCACAGTTACTTTGTAATCATGGTCATCTTTTTCTAGTTCACTTTTCTTCTTTTCAGCTTCTTCTTTTGTTAAATCAGTATATGCATCTTTAACAGTTTCTGTTTCAGAACCAACATATTTTTCATCAACGATTTCTTCTGCTAAAACATTAGAAAAAACTAAACCAAAAGATAAAAGAACTAATAAAATTTTTCTTTTGATCATAAATCAAAACCCCCCTATAACAAATAATTTAGGTAAATAAAAGAACCAATAATTTACCTATCGGTTCTATATACTAACATAAAATTAAATTATGTCAACGTTTTTTTAACGAAAATTTGTTTTTATAGTTAATTTTTATGATAAAATTATGATAAGGATGTGATATATGAAAAAAAGTTTAATTGGAGTTTCACTATTAACAATAACATGTTTATATGGACTCCTAAGCGCAGTAATAATATTAATAGCATATTTGACAGGCCAAGATATAGGTATAGCTATTTATATTAGTATTGGAATTATAATAATTCAATTTTTAATAGCTCCATGGTTAACAGACTTAACAATGAAATGGTTTTACAAAGCCAAATTTGATGAAAAAATACCAGATTATCTAAAAGAATTTATTGAAACTACATGTAAAAAATACAACATGAAATATCCAAGAATTGGTATTATACATGATGGAGCACCTAATGCATTTACATATGGTAGATTTAAAAATGATGCAAGAATAGTACTTACTGATGGTATATTTAATTTACTTACTGAAGACGAAGTAAAAGCTGTAGTAGCACACGAACTTGGACACGTAATACACTATGATATGTTAATAATGACAGCAGTACAAATAATACCTTTAGTATTCTATGCTATATATGAAGCAACAAGTGGTATGGATTCAGACGATAGTGATAATGCAAAAGCAAAAGTAATTATTTCTGCAGTTGCTTATATATTATATATAGTTAGCCAATATTTAATATTATGGTTATCAAGAACAAGAGAATATAAAGCTGACGAATTCTCAGTTGATGAAACTAAAAAGCCATCATCACTTGCTGAAGCACTTGTTAAAATTGGATTTGGTTTAAGTACTACTCCTAAAACTACAAAACACAACGTATCTAAAAATAATGCACTTGGTATATTTGATGTAAAAACATCTAAATCAATGACAGTATGCAGTATTAAAAATGGAAAAGTATCAAAAGATAAAATTAAAAATGCCATGAAATGGGAATTATGGAATCCATGGGCTAAATGGTACGAAATAAACTCAACTCATCCATTAATTTCAAAAAGATTAGAAGCCATTTCCGCACTAGCTCCTAAATATAATGAAGAAGCATATATAAAATTTGATTTAGTAAAACCTGAATCATATGTAGATGACTTTATATTAGAATTAATAATACTTATAATACCTACAGTAGCTCTTATAACTTCATTAGTACTAGGAATTATAAAAGATAATAAATATATATTAATTGTTGGCTTATTTATAACATTAGTTCTATCATTTATTAAATTTAAAAGAAGACACAAAACTAATTATGAAAAAACAACAGTAAGTGATCTTCTAGGAGAAGTAAAAGTATCTGATGTAACATGTATTCCATGTGAATTAAAAGGAACAATTATTGGACGTGGTAATCCAGGATGTATATTTAATGAAGACTTTGTAATAAAAGATGAAACAGGTATTATATTCGTAGACTATAATCAACCACTTTATATAGTTAATAAAATATTTGCATTATTTAAACTTCAACAAAACTTTGATAAAGAAGTTACAATAAAAGGATGGTATCGAAGAAGTCCAGTACCATATGTAGAAGTATATGAAATGACAATAGATGGTAAACCTAAAAAGATATGGACATATAGTTTACAAATAGCAATCTATGTAATAGCTTTAATAGCACTATTATTCTTTGCAATCAATTAAAAAAATGTAATCGCAAGATTACACTTTTTTATTTTATATTAAGAATTACATATTCAGAATGTTCATCAGTTCTAATTGGTATTTCCCATCCTGCTATACCAGCTGTAACTACTTTATTAAAATTATCATCTTTCTCATAACCATAAACCATATCAGCCGTTTTGAATACTTCTTGAAATAATTTAGCTGGGAATATTTGACCAGCATGAGTGTGTCCACTAAGTACTAAATCAACACCATTATCTTTAATATTTTTATAATCCATTGGAATATGAGCAAGTATAATTTTATAGTCATCACTATTTACTTCACTTACTAAATCACTAACACTCTTTTTATATCCGTTACTTCTTCCCATAACAGTAAGTTCATCATTTATTCTATAACTAGTATCTTCTAAAATATTAATACCATTTCCTTTTATAGTATTACTTAATGTTTCCTTACTATAGTTCTTTTCATTACTATAAATATTTTCATCATGATTACCATAACTATAGAATATTCCATAATTAGTTTTAAGTCCACCTAATATTTTAAAACATTCCTTCATTCCATCTAATGTAGTACTTTCATCAACTATATCACCGACAAGAAATACAAAATCAGGATTTAACTTATTTATCTCACTAACAACATTTTCTAATCCCTTACCCTGCACTGCAAGACCATAATGTAAATCAGTAATAAGTATTCCTTTATATTTATTATTCAATTTACCATTAGAACTTATATCATAACTAATACTTCTAATATCATAAATATTATATATTCCATAAATTACACTTAACAAACTAATAATAACAGGTACTATCAAATATGTTTTCATAAACCATTTATACTTCTTTAAGAATTTATAAAATAACATAATAACTAAATATACAAGTATTAAATAAAGTATAAATATTAATAATATAGATACATACTTATTCATCATACCAAGTACTAAACTACCATAAAATATCACTATACTTATAATACATAAAATATTTTTATTGATCTTAATCTTTAATTTATCACAAACTTTATATAAATATTTATAAAAAACAAGTGTTAAAAACATAAAAAATATAAAAAATAATATACCTATTGCATAAAACATATTTACCACCAAAACAATTATAACATAGTATTTTTATTTTGATTAAGTAAATAATATAATTATGGATATAATAAGTAAACTAAAATCTAAAAAAGAATATATGCCAGATCTTCAATTAAAAGAAGTTTCTTTTGGTTTAAATAAAATTTATATCGTTAATATTCAAACTGTATCTTCAAGTACACTTACTAATAAATTTATTCTTGATTATATTTCTAAACGAAGTTTACTTAAAAATGAACTTATAACCTCTCTTAAAAAAGATATTATGAATTATATACCATCTATTAGTTTTATAGATATTGATTCTAAAGATGTAATGGAATACTTATTTAATGGTTTTAGTATTATTATTTATCATGATGAATGTATAGCACTAGAAACAAGAGCTAATATTGATAGAGGTGTTAATGAACCATCTAGTGAACCTACTATTAAAGGACCGAAAGATGCTTTTAATGAAAACTATAACACTAATATAGGTCTAGTTAGAAAAAGAATTAAAGATGAAAACCTTTATATGAAAGAATTAACACTAGGTACAAGAACTAAAACTAAAGTAAGCATTCTTTATATGAATGATATAGTTGATAAAGAATTACTTGAATGCACTATAAATAAAATAAGTAATATAACAAGTGATAAAGTACTAAATACATACTATATAAAAAGTCTTATTAGTGGTGAAAATAAATCATCATTTCCATCTATTAAATCAACTGAAAAACCAGATAGTATAGCTAAAGGTCTTACAGAAGGTAAAATATGTATAATATCAGAAAACTCATGTAATGCTTTAATTATACCTACATTCTTTATAGATTACTTTCATAATGATGAAGACATTTATCAAAAAAGTTTATATGTTGAATTCGTAAAATTCATAAGAATAATTGCATTATTTATAACTATATTTGCCCCATCTATATACCTTGCTATTATTACTTATGATCAACAAATTCTTCCGACTGATTTACTTATAAACTTTTCTCTTCAAAGAGCAAGTGTACCTTTTCCAGCCCTCATTGAAGCATTCAGTTTAATGTTTACTTTTGAACTTCTTTATGAAGGAGACGCTCTTACCCCATCATCAAGAGGAACATCTCTTTCAATATTAGGTGCTTTAGTTTTAGGTGACGCAGCAGTAAGTGCAGGAATAGTATCACCTATTATGGTTATAGTAGTAGCTGTAACAGCAATTTCATCAATATTCTTTGTTTACTATGATTTTCAATCATTCATAAGACTCTATAGATATAGTTTAATGGTATTATCTTCAATATTTGGAATTATCGGAGTACTATTTGGTTTCATATTTATAATAACTAATCTATGTAGTATTAAATCATTCGGAAAACCATTTATGTATCCAATAAGTCCAAAACTAAATATAAAAGGAAGAAAAAAACTAATTAAAAGAGGACTATTACCTCAAAATAGTAATAAAGGAGAATAATGAAAAAGATACTGATACTTTTAATAATGATATTATCACTTACTGGATGCAAAGATTACATAGAAATAAATGACTTAGCCATCCTAACAGGAATAGTAATAGACTACACAGATGATATGTATGAAGTTACTGCTCAACTAATAATTAATGAAAAAGAAAGTAACACAGAAATATTCACAACTAAATCTTCATCAATAAATGAAGCAATCGCAGAATTATCAAAATTAAGTAATAAAGAAGTATTTATTTCACACCTTAAAGTCTTAATAGTAACAGACTCCATAATTAAAAATAATATAGATTTTAAAGACTACTTTCTTAGAAGTTCTAAATCAAAAATGAATTTTTTCGTTTATGTAATAGATCAAAACATCAAAGATAAAGTATTAAGTATATACAAAGATAATAATGGTTCAGCGATATATATAGAAAAAATGATGAAATTTAACCAAAATATTTTCTCATCATCAACCCCACTAAAATTCTCAGAATATGCGTATTATTCACTTGAAAAAGGTTATGACAATATTTATCCTAAAATAGATATAGTTAAGAATAATGATAAAGAAGTACTTTATCTTTCTAATTTAATAACTTTTAAAGATTCTAAAGAAATAAATCTTACTGAAAATGAATCTATATTTTATAATATATTAACCAATAAAGCTAATAAAAGTTCGCTAACTATAGTCTGTGATGATAATACTTTTTCTATAGAAATACAAGATATCAAAACAAAATATAAATTTAAAAATAATAAATTATATTTAGATAATAAAAGTAAAACTAAAATTATAGATTATAAATGTAAATATGACTTAAATGAAAAAAAATCTATAGAAAAATTAACTAATCTAACAAACAAATATATTGAAGATAATATTAATAATTTATTAAACTTTATTAAGAAAAATAACACTGACATAATTGGTATAGGAAATTATATATATAAACATAATACAAATTATTTTAAAGATGATAATAAATGGAATACTTATCTTAATGATATAAATATTGAAGTAAATTCTAATACTAATATAACATCTATAGGAGAAATAAAACGATGAAAAATAAAAATGAAAAAGTAAATAGTTTTTCTTTAAGTATTTTAGTAATTACTTTAAGTGGAGCTCCTTTTTGGGGAATATTAACTAGTTATCTTCTTTATAATTCTAAAGAAGCTACTCCAATATCAATGATAATTGGTTATTTTTTAGGGCTTATTATTTCTAAAATATTTTTATCATTTAATGATACTCATAAAGATTTAATAAGTTCAAAAAAGATAGAAAAAATATATGGTAAATTCTCTATAGTTATAAATATTATAGAAGCAGTACTTGCTATATTCGCATATATTTTCTTATGTTATAGATTATCATCATTCTTATCAAGTCAATATTTAATCGAAACCCCAGATATATATTTTTATATTTTAATACTTGCTTTAACTTTTTATATTGCTAATCAAGGAATTGAAACATTAACTAGAGTAACTATTATATCTATATATGTAGCACTAGCTATATTTCTATTTGACTATATTAATCTATTTAAAGATATTAATTTTAATAACTTTTTACCAATAATAACAGTAAACTTCAAAAGTATAATAAAGTCATCGATTATATATGCTTTGTTTTCTTCAGTTCTACCAATGTTTGCTATGAGTATTAGTAAATCAGAACTAACAGATCCTGAAAACTTTAATAAAATGTACTATAAAATGTATTCAATATCTTTTATTATTTTACTAATAGCAATAACATCAACTATCGGAGTATATGGTATTAACTTATCTAGTTTGTTTGATTACCCATTATATACAGTTCTTAAAAAAATAGAAATATTTTCATTCTTAGATTCTATTGAAAATATAAGTGTTATGTTATGGATTCTCTATTCTATTAATGCTGCTTCAGCAGTCTTGCTTTCAATATTTAATAATTTAAAAGAAGCATTAAATTTAGATAAAAAGAAAACTAAATATTTTAAAGTATTAACGATGATTTTAATCTTAATTATAACAATACTATTCTATAAGAAAAATAGCTATATAGAAACAATAGAATATATAAAATACCCAATTTATGTAACGTTTATACTATTTATGTTAACATTTATATCTCTTATAATATACAAATTAAAACCAAATAAAAAAAGAACTTAAAAAGTTCTTTTTGATTTCAAACTATCTACTTTAGATTGTAAATATGCATCTATATCTTCCTTACTAAATGGTTCTAATATAGCTTCATAATATTTACCATTACCATAAGTAGTTTTTCTAACAACAGCATCACTTCTCTTAAAATTAAAGTAATCAACTACTTCATAAGGTCCTTTATTTTCAATAGATTCATATAATGGTGTAACATTACTGCTAACATATACTTTATTACCAATTGTCTTTATAATTCCATCTAACCACTTATTTTCAACATCATTTGTGATAGCTCCATTAAAGCTAACTTCGCCAGTTTTAAGTTTACTAAAACTCATAGTAACTAAATCATAAGCAGTGCTTTTACTTTCTTTAACATTAACTTCACTATCCATCACTTCTTTAGTATGTCTAATAATATCAAGGTAATAGTCGCCTTCTTCATCACTTAGTCCCTTATAACTAAATCTAAGTTCAGATAGTATTCTATCTTCATTTGTCATAATAATCCCCTTTAAAAAAAGAAATAGTTTAACTATTTCTAAAATGAATCTATGTTTACTTTAACTTTTCTACTTCCTTCATTATAAGCTTTTGCTTGTATTAAAGTTTTAATACTAGTAGCAATTTTACCTTTTTTACCAATTACTCTACCCATATCACTTTCAGATACAAGTATTTCAATAGTAGTATCATCATCACTAGTAAATTCTTGAACTTTAACTAAATCAGGTTCTTTAACTAGTTTTTTTACTATTAATTCAGAAAATTCAACTAAATTCATTATTTACTATTTTTTGATTTATGGAATTCTTCCATAACACCTACTTCACTTAAAATGTTCTTAGCTGTATCTGTAGGTTGAGCTCCTTCCTTAAGCCATTTTAAAGCTGTTTCTTTATCAACATTGTATTTAGTAGCTTCTAAAGGCATATAAGTTCCTATAGATTCAATAACATTACCATCTCTTTTAGCTCTTGAATCAGCTACTACAACACGATAGTAAGGTCTTTTCTTAGCTCCCATTCTTTTAAGTCTAATTTTAACTGCCATATCTTTCTCCTCCTCAGTGATTAATAATATACACTAATTTAATTGGTATGTCAACCATTTTTAGTTAACACATAAAAATATCTTATTTCTAAGATATTAATTTTTATTTTTAAAATTATAACCTCTAGTATAAGGTATTAATTTATTTCCTTCAACAACATAAGCAGTTTTAGCAACTTCTAATATTGGTAAATCACTTTCACTATCACTATATGAAGTAACAATTTGAGCATTTGGTATTACTGCTGCTAACCTTTTAAGTTTTTCATCTCCCTTACAGTTTCTACCTAATATATTACCATCTTTATCAGTTCTAGTAGCAATTATATATCTAATACCAAGCTTTTTACAAAAAGGTACAATCCATAATTCATAAGATGCACTTATAACGATATCATAATCACTTTTTCTAGATAAATACCAAGGTTTAATATTCTTCATATGAGAGTTAACAAATCCTTCAATATATTTATCTAAATCATCTATTTGAAATAAAAATGAAAGCATTGCTTCTTTAACTCTTTCAAAAGACACCATACCACGCTTATATTCTTTTTCTAACTTTTTAGTTTTCTTTAAAGCCTTAAGAACTTTGAATGGATGTTTTTTAAATGAATAAAGTAATATATCTTTATTAGTATCACCATCGTATATTGTATTATCAAAATCATATATATTCATATTATATTATCACCAAATTTATTTTATCAAATTTTATTTAAAAAATAAATCTATTTATTTATTTTGATTGTATCTATACCAAGTTTCATTATTATATTTCTTATGACACTAGTATACATAAACCAACGCTTAATAACTTTAATTCTAAGTTTTATTTTAAGTTTATTAGTTTTAATTCTATATAATTTAGTTATTTTTTTAATATCATCATTTTCATTTATTATTTTAGACAAAATAGATGCACTTTTAATAGCACTACTTATTCCTTCAAAAGAACTTGCACTTATAAATCCAGCAGCTTCGCCTATTAAATACGCTCCCTCTTTACCTGTAATAAAATCACTAAATTTTTTAGGTCTATAAACAAGACATGCTTCTTTCTTTACCGGTTTACTTAGATCAATATCAAGAAATTTTGATAATCTTTTTCTTTGTTCTAAAAACTTTTCTTTTGAATTCTTTATATCAAAAGCACCACCATATATCAAATATTCATCTTTATGTATTAGCCACGAACAACTACTACTAGTAACTTTATCAAATATGCATGAATAAAATGAATTACTTGAGTCATTACATTTATACCATTCTTGTATGGCCATATATTTCATAATATTATTTTTATAGAATGTTCTTCTAACTATAGAGTTACATCCATCAGCACCAACTATTATTTTAGATCTTACTATTTCTTTTTTATTCTTTTCTAATATTTCAATAACATATTCTTCTTGCTTTTCTATTTTAATAACTCTACCATTTATTTTTTTAACATTTTTTGGTATTAAAGATACTAAATATTTATCAAATTTATACCTATCCATATTTAAATAATATCTTTGATAATACTTAATTTGTTTACTTACTAAATCCATAGTTTTAACTGAAAATATTTGAGGACTTACTAACACATCTTTAGGAATTACTAAATCATAATGAGCAAGCTCTTTTTGAGCATCAGGTGCTAATAAACCACCACATGGTTTTTTATTTTTTTCATTTTCTGCATCAATTATTAATATCTTTTTATTTGTTTTAGCAATCTGTCTAGCAAGTGTACTACCCGCAGGTCCAGCTCCAATGATAACTACATCATACATATATTTCTCCCTTTCAAAGTATTATAGTAAATTAACATTTTATTAACAATTCATTTTACAAAATTTTACAAAAAAAGATAACTTTAAGTTATCCTTCATTTCTCATAAATGCTTCATATTTATCCATTATAACTTTAGGATCCCCTTGATCCTTAATTAATCCTTCATGAAGCCATATTACTTTATTGCAAAGTTCTTTAATAGTATTACTATTATGAGAAACTATTACAACAGTTCTATCATCATTACTTATAAGTTCTTTCATCTTATTATAACTTTTTTCTTTAAAATGAATATCACCTACACTAAGAACTTCATCTATAAGCATAATATCTGTTTCAAGTATAGCCGTTATAGAAAACGCTAATTTTGAATGCATACCTGAACTATAACTTCTAACAGGTCTATATATAAAATCTCCTAGTTCTGAGAATTCTATAATATCATCAATTTTTTCTTCTATTTGTTCCTTAGAGTATCCGAGTAACATACCTGATAAAAATATATTTTCATATCCAGTTAATTGTTTTTGAAAACCTACTCCAATTGACAATAATGAAATACTATTGCCATGTAAATTAATGCTTCCAGAATCTGGTGAGAATATACCAGAAATTGCTCTTAATAAAGTACTTTTTCCACTACCATTCTTACCACATATACCAAGTATTTGTCCCTTTGGTACTTCAAATGATACACCTTTTACTGCTTTAAATATTTTACCAGTTCCTCTATTTTTTAATCCTCCCTTTTTCAAAGAGAATCTATTCATATCTCTATAATACACGTGTAAATCTTTTACAGTTATAGCCATTTCTTCTTTCTTCATTATTTCATCACCTTTACATATGTATTTTCATATTTATATATCGTATTAATACCAAGCATACATATCAATATACCTATTAGAAACCATACTAATGTCCACATTCCAACTGGAGCACTCTTATATATAAGTACATTTCTCATATTATAGATAAAGTTAGCTATAGGATTTAAATCTAATAATATTGTTCTATAAACAACATTATGTATTCTAGTACTAATATCATAGAACACACCTGTCATATAGAATATTAATCTAAGTGCTATATTTACTAAATTAGTTAAATCTTCTGCAAATACGCCTAAATGCATAACTATAGTACAAACTCCAAAAGTAAAAACAAGTACTGTTATAATTATAGGTATAAACCACAATACATTCCAAGTAATTGGTACTTTATAATAACACATAAATATTGCTACTAATAAGAATGATACAGCCATCTTAAATGCATTAACACCCATCTTAATAAGAATTAATACAAACTTCGGTATATATACTTTCGTAACTGTATCTCTATTACTAGAAACTAATTTTACACTACACGTAACCATCTTATTAAAGAAATTCCATATAGATAAACCAATAAATACAAATACTGGAAAATATTGAACATGAGATTTAAATACAATATTAGCAATAAATGTATATATAAGCATAAATGCTAATGGTTCTAATATCATCCATAAGAACCCTAAATATGAATTAATAACTTCTGTTTTAAGTTCAGCCCATGTTGCATATAATATATAATTCTTATACTTCTTTAAATCATTTATAAATCTTTTCATATAACTCCTCGTATATCAATTTTACCATATTTATAGAATAAAAGCCATAAAAAATGATTACTAGTAAGACTAATAATCATTTCATATTTATTGATTTGAAAAGTTTTCCATCCATTCACTATAAGGTGTTACTTTTTCATAATCACTTAAATGTCTAACTTTTAAATTAACTTGTGATTTATAATACTTATCAAATAGTTTTTTCTTTTTCTTACAAGTTTCTTCATCTAATGTTTTAGGTACATTATTTTCAATATAATATTTCTTACTATAAGTTTTATTAAAGTAATAGAAATTAGATTTATCGTCTACTAAACTTGTTACAATTTTACTAGTCATTTTATGATGAATATGACCATATTCACCTTCTGGATTATGAGTTACTATTTTATCCCAATTTTTAAGTTTTATTATATTATTAAGATCACTTGTAATTGAACTATACTCTTTTTCCCAATCTGACTTTTTACCATCAACTAAATCTGGATATCCAAGTGTTATATATTCATCATCAAAATAACCCATCATATGTTTAAATTCTTTTAATCTTGTTTCACTAACACCACAAGTAATACAAACTACAACATAATCATCTTTCATAAGTTCAGTACCACCAAATAATAAATCATCATCTGGATGAGCAACTACCATTAGATTTTTATATTTATAATCTTCTGTAAATAATAATTTATATCTAATATCATTTGGTTCTAAAACTTTTACATCAGCTTTAGTATCAAAGCCATAGAAATCTAAAAATCTCTTATCCCATGTATCACTTACAGGACTATTCTTCCATACGAAATTATAAAATCTAGTTTTTTTAATATAAATAGGATTCATATTTGCTTCTACTTGTCTTTTAACTATTTCATATCTTTCATTGTTACTTACATATATACTATAATAAATGTATAAATATGATGAAAGAACTATAACAAGTATAACTAGTAAAGCCCTAGTAATATATCCATTTTTATCTTGTATTAATAAATTATAAAGTTCACTAGCCATTAATATATACATAACTAAAGCTGGTAAACTACATCTTGATCCAACTGGAGTTAAAACTAATAATGGCCCTAATATTATAACTATACTAACCATATAGAATATCAATCTATAACCAATGGTTCTATCATAATATTTACTTTTATCAAAGAATACTAATATTACTATTAATAATAGTGACAAGCAATAAAATGCAGTCGCAAACCCAGTAAAATAATGACTAGTACCAGTAATTATTTTAAAATCAAACTCAGTTCCTAACATTAAGAATACACTATAGAATATACTAACTAAATTTAATAGTTGTAAACTAACTTTTTTCCATTTAACAACTTTATTATTAACAAGAAATTTATAACTTAAAACTAACATAAATGCACTAACTACAAAGTTAATAACTAAATTACGAGAAAATGCATTAGTTTGTATTTTATTGAAATAATTTCTAGCCATTGTAACAATAATTGATTGTTTAGTTGTTACTGTTCTATAAAAGTCGTCACCTTTCACTACATGTAAATAAGCACCATTAGTAAACATAATTATAGATCCAACTATTACACCAGCAAAATATATTAAATAACTTTTAGGAATCTTTTTATATCTAATATATGAATAAATACAAAGTACTACACATAATGCTAATAAATATGTAGTAATATGTTCCATAAATAATGTACTACAAACACCTAATATAAATAATAAGACTAAATTATACCATTTTTCTTTAAAGTCTATTTTCTTTAATGCATCCTTAATATATGCAATAAATATTAATACTAATAACATATTAAATGAATAATTAATAAATCCACTAGTATTAACAATAGTTTCTCTAAATACAAATTTATTAATTAAGAATAACATTAATATAGAGAACACCATAATACCATTATTATTTTTATTAACTATTTTCTTTATTAAATAACCAATACCAAAATATGTAATAGTCATTAATAAAGTTTTAAAAATATTACTTCTAGTTAACAATATAACAAGTAAATTACCTAGATATCTACCATTATAATCTTTAAACCATATATCTAATCTCTCTAAACCTGTTTTACTTCCCCAAGCCCAATCATCATTAGAATAAGGAAAGAAATAAGTAAGAACAAATAAGAATACAAATAAAAATGTATAAAGTAAATATGTCTTCCAATTCTTTTTAATATTTTGTTTTAATTTTTTCATTTTTACTCCTCACACACAATTCCACAAAATCTATTATATCACTTGTATAACTCTTTTCAAATTCTTTTATATATTTTTTTCTAAAAACATTTAATTTATTCATATCATAATTATCATTATCAATTTCATTATATAATTCTTCTAAATTTAAACATATTTTACCAGGCATTTCTTTATCATATTTTAAATAAAAATCCCTATCATTAACATAATCCTTTTTATCATAAGCATAAAACATCATTGGTTTACCTATAATAGCTACCTCATATATAACAGCTGAATAATCACTTATAACTTTATCAGATACAAATACCATCTCATAAGTATTAAAACTTTTATCAAATATAGCTTCTTTATTATCAAAAGTATACTTAGTAAGTGGATGTAACTTAACTATTAAGTTATATTTTTTATAATTAAAATTATCTATGAATTCTTTTATATATTTATAATCATAATCTCCATCTCTAAAAGTTGGACAATATAATATATTTTTCTTTTTATTTTTAAGTTTTGGATACTTACTATATATTTTATCACTAACCTTTTTAATGTTATCTTTATCAACCATTAAATCTAATCTAGGAAGTGGATATACTCTAAATTTGCTTTCATCTTGACCAAATGCTTCACTGAAAAATTTTATACAATATTGACTACTAGCAAATATATAATCATAATTATTATGCATATTCATAACACTAGCAAGTTTTTTATTATCAACATATTTAACTCTTTCATTATTATTGTTTATTACACTTAGTCCAAACTTCTTAAACGCACCCATCGCATGCCACATTTGTATAACAGTTAAACTCTTTTTATGTTTACAATTACTTATAACGATACAATAAGAATCAAGTATAACTACTTTACTAGTTGCTATAAAGTACATTTGTTTAAACATATGGAATATATACTTTATCTTATTAAGAAGACCAGAATCTAATGTCTTACATAAATATACTACATCATATTCTGGCATTTCTTTTTTTATTTTCTTACCAAGTAAAACAAAATCAACATTAATATTATTTGATTGTCTACTTATAAAAGTAATTCTATTTTTAGTTTTAAATAATTTAAATATAGAATATATAATATTAAGAATAAACTTAAATATTTTAATTAGTATTATCATCTTTTTCCCCTGTTATTAATTTCTTAACTACTCTTTCAGTACTCTTTCCATCACAAGCTCCACAAAAGAAATCGAAGAATTCTTTAAGTTTCTTTTTATCAACTTTTCCATTCTTAATTGAATTAATAAGTTCTTTATTATTATGAGCTACATCTCCGTAAGTATATTTAGAAAATGGATAATAAAAGCCTCTACTGCCATCATAATCTTTATAATCAGGTGTATAGAATATAACTGGTTTATTAAAGAATGAATATTCAAATATAACAGAACTATAATCAGTAATTAATATATCTGTTATAAATAATAGATCATTTATTTCTCTCTCGCCACTTAAATCATAATAAAAGTCATCATTATCAAAATCTATATCTGGCATTTCTTTAATAAATGGATGCATTTTTACTAAGAATACATAATCTTTAGAAAAGTTCTTTTTTATTAAATCAAAGTCTATCAAACTATAATCATAGTAAGCACTCTTTTGACCTTGTCCTCTAAATGTAGGTGCGAATAATATAACTTTTTTATTTTTAAATTGAGGATATTTTTTATATAAAGTATTTCTTATATTCTTTTTATATTCATCACTGAAAAAAATATCTGTTCTAGGAACACCATATGGATGAACCTTTTCAATATCTATGCCAAATGCTTCTGCATAATTTCCTCTTATATTTTCAGAACTAACTATTGTATCAGTATAATTTTTATGTGTTAAACTAGTATTATTATAACCATTTTTACTCTTATTTCTACTATAACCTACTGTTTTAAAAGCACCCATTGCATGCCATACTTGAATTAGTTTAGCATTTTCTCTTATTTTTAATGGATAAATCAATGGATAAAAATCATCAACAAGAATATATTTTGATCTTGCTATATCTCTAACTAAACTTATTTTTTCTTTAAATTCTCTTCTTGTTTTTAATGATTTTTTTAAATGACTCTTAAGCTTATACTCTGGATTATTTTCTTTCAAATAGTTATAAATAAACTCAAAATTTCCAGAGATATGGTCTCTGGAATCTGATAGAAATAATACTTGTTTTTCATCTATTTCATATTTTTTAACATAATAATTATAAATGATTATACAAAATAGTCTCTTAACTTTTTGTAAAAAACCTTTTATATATTTCATATTAAATCTCCCATTTCATAATAGTTTTAAAATCATTATTCAAATCTTGTTGGAATGCAGAATGTATATCATTAACAGAATGAACTTCTACTTCACTTGATATTATAGTACTTAGATAATCAGCAACATCTTCATTTTCTTCTATAAATTTAATTGATGCATCAAAATCTTCATATCCACTTCTACTATTACCAAGTAATGATAATCCTTTTTCAAGAATCATTCTTGTATTTAATGGAACATTGTTTTCACTAACACCCATTAATGCAATGCTTCCTTGTGGATTAATTATATCTATAATTTGATTTATAGCAAGTTCTGCTTTAGTTCCACCAACACATTCAAATGCATGATCGACTGTAACACCTTCAGGTATTTCAGCAACTTGATATATTTCATCAGCAAATTGGAAATAATGAAGCTTCTCATATCTATTACCAAAAACTATAATTTTAGCATTAGGGAATGTTTTCTTAAGAACAAGTGCAGTAACAAATCCAACACTTCCATCTCCCCATACACCTATAGTTTGTCTTTTCATATGGCTATATCCTTCAAAATGTTCAAGTGCATTCATAGCAACACTTAATAATTCTAAAAGAACAGCTATTCTATCTTCAATCTTAGTATATTTTATAATTCTAGATCTTTCGATATCTACAATACTTTGCATGAATCCATCATAACCACTAGATTTAAATAAACTACTTCTTAAATAATTTTCTTTAATAATTGAATCTGTTTCTCTAGGAGTATTTGGTATCATAACAACACTATCACCTGGCTTAAATTCACCTTTAGGATCAAATACTACCTTACCAACACATTCATGTATTAGAGCCATTGGAAGTTTTTTAGCAAGTACTTCTGGAGCTCTTCTTCCTTGATAATATCTTTGATCAGCTGCACAAATAGAAAGATAAGATGGTCTTACAAGTACATCATCACTTGGAAGAGGTAAATCTATAAAATCAGTTCTAATTTGTTTAGGAGAACAAAGTCTATAAGATTGTGCTATCATTTTTCATCCTTTCCCATTAAAATAGCACGAGCTATCTTAAGATCATATAATGTTGTTAATTTAATATTGTACACTTCGCCATCAACTAATCCAACATTTTCACCCTTTAATGAGAAAATTTTACAACCATCAGTTAATATTTCTTTTTCTTTCTTAGTTAAAGAATCAAATAATTCCATTAACTTCTTAATATTAAATGTTTGAGGTGTTTGTCCTTGATAACATTCTTTTCTATCAGGAATTTCTGTTATTACCTTTCCATCTTTAGAATATACAATAGTATCTGTTGCAGGAATTACTGTATCAACAGCATCATATTTTTTAGCAAGTTTAATGTTATCATCAAGTATTCTTTGATTAACAAATGGTCTAACTGCATCATGAGTAACAATAATATCTTTATCAGTTAATCCATATTTCTCTTCAATTAATTTACAACCATTTATAATAGTATCATTTCTTGTAGCACCACCAGCTGTTACTTCTACTCTTTCTGTGTCAATATTATATTTTTCAAGCAAGTCTTCAGCATAACTCACCCATTCTTTAGGACAACAAACAACTATTTTTGAAAATGATTGATTAATTAAGAATTGCTCAATAGTATGAATAATAATTGGTCTATCTCCTAACATTAAAAACTGTTTAGGCATTTCAGTATTGCCCATTCTTGTACCGGAACCACCGGCTAATATTTCTCCGTAAATCATTTTTACCTCCATATTTATAAAAATTTCATAAAATACATATCTACGTATAACCAAATTATAACATATAAAATAAAACAAACGCAAACATTTACATAAACTTTACTATTCTTTATCTATTAAAAACTTTAGCATCTGCTCTTTATCTTTTTTACCCTCTATAATATCATGTATTAAATTTATTATTGGCATTTTTACCTTTTTACGTCTAACTAGCTTATGTATAGATTTTAATGTATACATACCTTCTACAGTGGTATTCTTTAAATATAGATCAATTTCTTCTTTAGATGCACCACTACCTATTAAGTACCCAAAACTAAAGTTTCTTGAATTTTTACTAGTACAAGTCATAAGAATATCACCAAATCCAGCAAAAGATAAAATTGATTTTTTCTTTCCACCTAATGCTTTTATAAGTTCTTTTATATCGTTCATACTTTCTGTTAAGAATAATGCACGTGTTGAATCTGTTACACCCATTCCTTCTAACATACCACTTGCAATAGCCATGACATTCTTAATACTGCCACATATTTCTATACCAGTAATGTCTCTAGTTCTTCTAAATTTAGTTGTAGAGTTTTCAAAACATTTACGAATAACCATTTCAGTCTTATGACTTTTAGTTGCCAAACTAAATCCTATAGGAGCATCTTTAATCATATCAACAGCAAATGTAGGACCTGATATAACAGCAATACTATTTTTTAGATAGTTAGAAAACACATCATTTAAAAATAAACATGTATTTTGCTGAATACCTTTAGTAGCAATTAAAACTGGTTGTTTCTTCTTTATATATTTAGATAATTCTATTGTTACATCTTCAAAAGCAAACGCTGGGATTGCCATAACTATTAAGTCTTTTCCTTCTACTACTTTTTTTAAATCAGTTGAAAATACTAAACTTTCAGGTATTTTATAATTATTTAATTTTTTACTAACTCTTTTACCACTTAATTCATTTTTCTCATCCTCATTATGAGTCCATACTTCTGTGTAAACTTTATTATTTACTAAAATATGTGAAAGTGCTAAACCAAAAGCACCAGCACCAAGTACACCTACTTTCATTCATTCACCTCTAAAGATAATTATATCATAGTAAATAATGTTTTAAAACATACAAAAAAGTTCAATCACTTGAACTTTTATAATTTATTTTTTCTTAGATTTACCTTTACTTTTTGACCAATCAAATACTATATTAGTTTTAAGTACAAAATATAATACGATAAATATTAATATAACATAACAGCCAGCAACTATTTTCTTATCTCCAAGTACATAGAATATAGTTGTTACTGAAAATAAAATATTAATTGCATAAATCACTAATAATGAACTCTTTTTAGAAAAATGTTTCAATAATTGATGATGCAAATGTTCTTTATCAGCATGATCTATACTTTGTCCTTTTAATTTTCTTCTTATAATAGCGAACAAAGTATCCATAATTGGAATAGCTAATATTAATAATGGAATTATTAAAGATGTTAATGTTGTTGTTTTAAAACCAAGTAAGAATATTACAGATATCATAAATCCTAAAAATGTACTACCTGCATCTCCTTGATATATTCTAGCAGGTGGAAAATTATGTACCAAATATCCAAGTGTTGAGCCAAGCATTATCAAAGATAAAATTATATCTAAACCACCAAATTTATTAAGTATAAACCCAATTACAGCAATGGTTAAAAAATATATTGATGAAATACCAGCACATAATCCATCTAGTCCATCTATTAAATTAATAGCATTTATTGTAGCTACTATTATCAACATTGAAATAAGTTCAGGCAAAAAAGGAATAGAACCAAATTTAATAGTTATACCAAACAATGTAATCTTAGTAAGTTCAAGTCCACCATAGAAAACTACTATAGCAGCAACTATTAATTGAACTAATACTTTATATTTGTTAGGCATTGGCGTCTCACTCTTAGTCATATCATCAAAAAGACCTAAAAGCATAATCAAAAATGAACCAATAAGTACAGCAATCATTAAATCATTTTTAGGAGCAAATAACATATATCCAAGCAAGAAAGCAAAGAAAATACCAAGACCTCCTAATAATGGAACAGGATGTTCTTGAATCTTTCTAGGATCATTAGGCACATCCAATATCTTTAAAAATATTGCCACCTTTTTCATTATTTGAACAAATATTAAAGATGCTAAAAAACATACAGAGACTATTATAAATATATTATGTCCATTAACACTAAAATCCATATTTTCACCCACTTAGTAACTATTATAAACTATTAATATTATTTTTTCCATTAAAATTAACAAAATACCACAAAAGAATTGTTTATTAAAACAAAAAATGATAAAATTTATTTAATAATAAAAGGAGAATAAAAATGGAAAAAAATGAAAAAATGAGTTTACAATCAATATTATTACTTATTTCAGCATTGGTAATGATACTAGCAGGAGGTTACATCTATAAATTAACTAAAAACAACAACAAGTTAAATAACAACGTTGAAAAGTTAGAAAACAAAACAAATATAGAATTACAAAAAACACTTAATAATTTTTTAGAAATGGATAAATCAGCATATGAAGGAACACTTTTAGAATATTTAAATATTGGGTATGACAAATCTAAAGACAAAGTTATTGAGACAAATAATGAAGATGATTCATATGAATATGTACTAACTAATATTAAATTTGATGACTATAAAAAAGCTATGTTAAATTATGTTACTGAAGATTTCTTTGAAAGAGAATACACAAATAACATAAATTACATTAAAAATGATGATGGATTTATAAAAACATTAAAACCAGAAGAAAATGATAATAAACTAAAATATATTGTAGATAACATTATTGAAAAAGATAAACTATCATATTTAGTATCAATTAGAAAAATAAGTGATTACAATGTTGAAAAAACAATGAGAAACTTTACACTTGTAAAAGTAGAAGGAAAATTAGTTATTAATACATACTCAGGAAGTAAAACAACACAATATGAAATTAAAGAACCAACTATAGATGAAATAACTAGTATATACAAAAAATATTTAGAAATAGACTGTGAATCTCATACAGATGGTATACTTAATTTCTTAAATATTGGTTATGATGAAAATAAAGACAAATTTGACTCTAATCTAGAAATGGTTACAACAAATGTTAATTTTATAGAATATAAAAATGCAATGTTAAATTATGTTTCTGAAAACCTTTTCACAAAAGAATATACTAAAAATATAGGAATTTTTGAAAATAAAAATGGTAAAATAGTAAAAGGACAAGGTGGTGGCGAATGTCCAAATATAAAAATAAACAAAATTACAAAAACTGGTACTCTTGCCTACACTGCAGATGTTATAGAAAGCTTTAATGAAGAAAATGCCAATAAAACATATAAATTCACACTTAAAAACTATAATGGAAAATTAGTCATAGATACAAATAAATAAAATAATTTAAACTAAATAAAGTAAAAATTTATTTAGTTTTTTATTGCCTATTCATGTAAAATTCCCTAAATATAATGCAAAATATGTCTATTTTTGCTATAATTATAAAAGATAATTAAGAATGTAAAGGAGTACACATGAAGAAAAAATATTTATTATTTATATGCTTATTAGTTTTTCTATGTACACCATTTAAGATAAATGCAGCCTTTGATGCAGAAATAAATGGTAATACAGTTAGAATTAGAACAGGTCCTGGCACTAATAATTCAGCTATCGTAACAGTTAATGCAGGTACATCTATTAAAGTTGTTGATAAAACTTTATATGAAGGAACTGGTTGTGACTCTAAATGGCTAAAAATAATTCATAATGATAAAGAAGGATATGTTTGTAGTGAATATGTTACTTTTATAAATACAAGTTATGCCGGAATAAATGTTATTGATTGGACAGCAAGAGTTAGTGGAAATAATGTTTCTGTTAGAAAAACTGCTTCATCTAGTGGAACGTTAATTGAAACATTAACACTTGGAGCTAACGTAACAATACTAGGTACTAGTGGAAACTTTTATAAAATTAAATATTATGGTGAAAAAGAAGGATACATAAGTAAGGATTATGTTATTAAAAAAAGTGATGTCACAGCTACTGATGAAGAATATGCTAAAGTATTAAAAGACAAAGGTTTCCCAGATAGTTATATTCCATATTTAACATACTTACATAAAAAATATCCAAACTGGGAATTTAATGCTGATAAAAATAATAGAAGTTTTACTACTTCAGTTGATAAAGAATCTGGTAAATGTTACATGCAAACAAAAAATGATAACTATAGAACCTCTTCTACTCCAGCCGAAGGAAGCTCTTGGTTTAGAGTTAATGCTGGTGTTATAGCATTCTATATGGATCCTAGAAACTGGCTTTTAGAAGATAGAATATTTATGTTTGAAAAACTAGATTACGATAAAAATCTTGAAAAAGAATATCCAACAATAATTAAATCAATATTTGGTAGTGGAAAACTAGGAGACGATAAATACACTATTCCAATGTTCAACGCCGCCAAATCTTTAGGAATTAGTCCTATACACGTAGCAAGTAGAATTAGATTAGAAGTTGGAGCTTCAGGAAGTGGCTCAACCGATGGCGGAGAATTCACATGGAAAGGAAAAAAATATAGTGGATACTATAACTTCTTCAATATAGGTGCTTACGAAACAACAATAGATGGTGTTAAATATTCAGCAGTTACAAGAGGCCTTGCCTACGCTGCCAAACTTATTGACAGAAATGGTGAAAAATGGGATAACATTGAAACTGCTATAAGAGAAGGAAGTAGTACACTTGCTAATAATTATGTAACTAAAGGTCAACAAACTATCTTCTATCAAAAATTTAACATTGGACCTAACGCAGGAAGCCCTTATGCTCATCAATACATGACAAATATACAAGCCCCAGCAATCGAAGGAGCATCTACTTATAACTCTTATAAAAAAGGAGATTTACTAAACTCTAAAATAATATTTGATATACCAGTATATAAAGATGGAACACTTCCAGCATACACTTCTCTACCAAAAAGTGGAGACACTAACAATAACTTAAAATCATTAAGTGTAGTTGGTTATTCATTAACCCCATCATTTGATGAAGATATACTTACTTATGACTCATACATTCCAAAAGAAACAACAACTGTAACAATAGATGCTAAAACAAGTAGTGATAAAGCAACTATATCAGGAACTGGAGAAATGAAAATCGAAGATGATGAAACAGATGTAACAATAACAGTAACAAGTGAAGCTGGCGAAGAAAAGAAATATGTTGTTACAATTCATAGAGTTGATGATCCTACTACAGTAAGTATGGTGCTTGAAAAAAGTAATCTGAATATAAAAGATAATTACATAGTTAATATTAAACCTGAAACAAAAGCAAGTGTTATCAAGTCAGCACTAATTACTTCAGGAGCAAGAAACGTTATAATTAAAAACTCTAAAGGAAACGAAATAAAAGATTCAGATATTTTAGGAACAGAATACAAAGTTACAATATCTACAGTATTAGAATCTAAAACATTTACTCTAGTAGTTAGAGGTGACACTTCAGGTGATGGCAAAGTAGATATCCTAGATTTATTACAAGTTAGAAAACATATAAATGGAGATAATACTTTAAATAATGCTAGATTTTTAGCAGGAGACACATCAGGTGATAACAAAATAACTATTCTTGACTTACTACAAGTTAGAAAACATATAAATGGAGATAAAAAATTATAGGAGGATTTATGAAAAAAATATTAAAAACACTATCTATACTAATAGTATCCCTACTCTTTACTATAACAGTAGATGCAGCTAGTGCAAATATAAAAGTTACAACAAGTAAAAGCCAAGTTGTAGTAGGAAATACATTTACAGTAACAACTAAAATATCAGGTTCAGATCTTGGCTCATGGCAATGGACACTAAATTATGATACTAAAAAATTTAAATTAGTAAGTGGTGGAAACGTTTTCTTCTTTAGTGAATCAGGAGAAAATCAAAGAACTAAAACATGGACACTTAAAGCAATAGCTAAAGGAAGCGGAACAGTTTCAGTTAAAGCAGCTGGAGCATTTGCATATAAAGATGAATCAACAATAAAAGTTACAACAAACTCTAAAACAGTCAAAGTAATAACACAAGCTGAATTAGAAGCAAGTTATTCAAAAGACAATAATCTTAAAAGTCTAAGTGTTGAAGGCTTAACTTTAGAACCTGCATTTAATAAAGATACAACTGACTACAAAGTAACAGCTGAAAGTAACACAACAGAAATAAAAATTAATGCAACTAAATCAGACTCAAAAGCAGACTTATCAGGAACAGGAACATTTAAAGTAACCGAAGGAGAAAACAAATTTACAATAACTGTTGAAGCAGAAAATGGTTCAATAAAAAAATATAACATAACTGTAAATGTTACAGATCCAAATCCTATAACAGCAAAAATAAATGATAAAGATTATACTGTTGTTAAAAGAGAAAGTAATCTTACAAAACCAGAAGATTATGAAAAAACTGAAATAACTATTAACGATCAAAAAGTTCCAGCATTCTATAATGAAATAAATAAATTCACACTTGTAGGACTTAAAGATGAAAATGGTGATGTTGCCCTATTCTTATATGATGAAAAAACAAATACATTTAGTGAATATAAAGAAATAAAACTAGATCAAATAAAACTATATCCTTTAACAATTGATAAAGAAATAGATGGATATAAATTAAGTAAAATTAAAATAAATGATGTTGAATTTGATGCATTAATATTAGATAATAGTGAATACGCGGTAATTCACGCACAAAATATGAATAATGGTTCAAATGATTATTACACATATGACACTAAAACAAATACAGTTGTTAGATACACAGATGAAACATTAAAGCCATTAGAAAATAAACTAAAAATATATGAAAAAATAATTATCTTATTATGTGGAGAAACAGTATTAGTATTCTTTATTCTATTATGCATACTTATTGCTAAAATAAGAAATAATAAAAAAAGAAAGAAAATGCGCAAAATGATGCTAAAACAAAAAGAACTTGAAGAAAAAGCAAAAGAAGAAAATATTCAAGAAGAAGTTATAGCAAAACAAAAAAAACTTGAAGAAGAACATGAAGTACAAGAAGAAAAAGAAATTATTGAAGAAGAAAAAACAGATGATAATAAAATATTAACAACAGATGAATACGAAAAAATATGCATGAAATTTGTTAACAACGAAGAATTAACTGAAGAAGAATTAAAAGAACTTAAAAGAAGTACACCAGAAAAAATGAAACAAATGGAAGAAACGAGACAAAAAGAAAAAGAATCAGTCAAAAACAACGAAGAAACTAAATCTAAAAAGAATAAAAAAGAAAAAAAGAATAGAAAGAAATAATAAGAAAGAAGTGTTAAACATGAGAAAAAGAAAAATATTAAAAACATTTATAACATTATTACTATTATTAATAGAACTAATAAGTCTTTGTTTCTTTACCTACTCTTTAGTTCTTTACAAAGGAGTAGAAACTTTCTATAGAATATATGGAGTAATAATTCTAGTATACTTCTTCTTATTCCTGAGTTATCTACTTCTTAGAAGTATTAAAAAGAAAACAACAAGATCATTCATCATACCTGCAATTTTAACAGTAATAATAATCGGATGTGAATTTGGCGGCTACTACTACTTAACTAAAATATATAAATCAATTGATGCATACAGTGATACAACAAATACATATTATAGTTCACTAGTTACATATGATAAATCATTAAATACACAAAAAGATTTAAGAAATAAAAAAATTGGTATAGTAAATGATACAAAAGATATTGAAGGAAATATACTTCCTAAAGAATTAATTAAAAAATATAGCTTAGATTCATCAAATGAGATAAAAGAATATGATTCAACTATTGAATTATTACATGCTCTAAAAAACAAAGAAATAGATGCAGCATTCTTTAGTAGAAACTATGTAGATATGTTCTATAGTCTTGAAGGATATGAAAACATAGAAAGTGAAACTAAAGTATTACTTGAAGACTCTAAAGTTTATGAATCAAATGAAGAAAACATTAAAAGTGAAACAGCTTCTTTAGATAAACCATTCACAATGTTATTTATAGGAGTTGACTCATCTAAAGATGGTGTTACTTCAGGATACAACGGAGACGTACTTTTACTAGCTACATTTAACCCATCTACTCTAAGAGCTACAATAACTTCAGTACCAAGAGACACTTATATCAAAACAGCATGTTCAAATGGAAGTTATAGAAGAATAAATACTACTACTTGGGGAAGCTCATCTACTTGTGCAGTTAAAACAATAGAAAATCTATTTGATGTAGATATTGATTACTACGCTAAAATTAACTTTAAAGGAGTTGTATCTCTAGTAGATGCAGTCGGAGGAATTGATGTAGATGTTCCATACTCTTTCTGTGAACAAAATAGTTCTAGACAATGGGGAGACAATACAATATATGTTAAACAAGGTAAACAACATTTAAATGGTGAACAAGCACTAGCCTTAGCTAGAAATAGACATGGATGGCCCAAAAAATGTGCTGATGAATGGAATCAAGGAACAAGAAATGACTTCGTAAGAGGTAAAAATCAAATGAAGATTATCATGGGAGTTGCTGCTTCTGCTACTAAATTAACAGATCCAAATCAAGCTATTTCAATACTTGAAAAAATTAAATCAAACTTCCAAACAAATATAACTACTAAAGATGTATTATCACTTTATAGTCTAGCTAAATCAATAGTATTAAATGACAGTACTAACCTAGTAAATCTTCAAAGAATGCAACTTAAAACATACAATGTTTGGGGAAAAGTATATGAACCTCAATCAAAAGGATATCCAGCAGTACAAGTTCCATATCAAGGAAGTATTGATGATATTAAAAAAGAAATAAAAATCAATCTAGGTAAAACGACTCCAGAATTAGTAAAAACAGCATCATTTGACTTAAATAACCTATATGAAGACACATTAATTGGTCAAGGAAAATATACTACTCCTACAGTAAACACACTTAAAAACTTATCTAGTTACTCTGTATCAAGCATAAAATCATACGCAAGTAAAAATAAATTAAAAGTTAAATTTGTAGATTATAATAACAACACTGAAGTATCAATAGATAGTTGGGGAGATTATGTATTCCATAGTCAAAAAGAACATGTAGATACTTTAATAGATCAATTAAGTTCATTAACTATATATGTCAAAAAACAAACAGTAGTTAAACCTTCAGAACCAACAACACCAACTGAACCTACTACTCCTACTACTCCAACCGAACCAACAACACCAAGTGAGGGAACAACTACTGAAAATACTGAAGCATAACAAAAGAGTTCAAATTTTTGAACTCTTTTTCTTTTTTATAAATGTAAATTATTCTTAATAAGTTGATTTAATTCAACTGCATACTCCATAGGAAGTTCACTTCTAAATCTATCTAAGAATCCAAGTACTATCAACTCAGTTGCTTTTTCTTCACTAAGTCCTCTACTCATTAAATAAAATAATACTTCATCACTTATCTTAGACACAGTTGCTTCATGTTCTATGTTTGATGTTATATTATTACATGTATTAACAGGTATAGTGTCACTCTTAGATATGCCATCCAATATTAATGTATCACACTTAACCATAGCTTCACTATTACTAGCAGTACTTTTTATATCTACTTTACCTCTATATGTAGAATTTCCTCCATCACTAGCTATACTCTTAGATACTATATTACTCTTAGTATTTTTACCTATATGTATCATACGAGCACCAGTATCTTGTATTTGACCTTTCTTAGCTACGCCAATTGTTATACATGTACCACTTGAGTTATCGCCTTTTAAAACACAGCATGGATACTTCATAGTAATCTTAGAACCAATATTACCATCAATCCATTCCATTAGTCCGCCTTCATCAACTAAAGCTCTCTTAGTAACTAAGTTATACACATTAGTTGCCCAATTTTGAATAGTTGAATATCTACACTTACTATTCTTTCCTACATATATTTCTACAACAGCTGCATGTAAAGATGACTCACTATAAGTAGGAGCAGTACATCCTTCAACATAATGAAGACTTGAGTTATCATCTACTATTATTAAAGTTCTTTCAAATTGACCCATATTTTTACTATTAATTCTAAAATAACTTTGAAGAGGTCTATCTAAATGAGTATTCTTTGGTATATAAATAAAACTACCACCACTAAATACAGCACTATTTAAAGCAGCAAACTTATTCTCATGCATATTAACAATCTTGCCAAAGTACTTTTCTACTATATCCTTGTGTCCCCTCATTGCAGTCTCAATAGATGTGAATATTACATTCTTACTTTCAAGTTCTTCTATCATATTATGATATATTACTTCGCTTTCATATTGTACTCCCATACCACCTAAATGTTTTTCACTCTCAAGTACACCTAAATCAGCAAGTTCATCAACAACAGGCTTAAGTACATTATTCCAGTCACTCTCGATTTTCTTATCTGCATCATTACTTTTATAATAAACTATTTTATCATAATCTAAAGTTACATCAGGACCAAAAGAAGGATTATCTTGCTTCATAAAACTTTCATAACCTTTAAGTCTAAAGTCTTTTATCCACTCTTCTTCTTTTTTTATATTAGAAATCTTAAGAACATTTTCTTTTGTTAAACCTACTATTTCCATACATTCTCTTCTTTCTATTTATCTTCGTATATTTTAATTATATTTATAATTGCTTTACTTGGAAGTAATGCACAATTCTTACGATTAGGTTGTAAGTATATTTCATCATACACGTTTAACTCTCCGAGTAAATCTTTATCATATTCTTTTTCATTAATCATATTTTGATAATTAGTAATTATCTCTTCTGCTTCACTTATTGTTTTACCAATAACTTTTTTAATCATTATACTAACAGCAGAAGTGCATATCGCACAAGCTTCTCCATCAAATCTAGCATCCACTATTTTATCATCTACTATCTTTAACATTAAATCTATATTATCTATACATGAATCACTATTAGTATTTTTAAGAATATAACTTTTATCATCAACAAGTCCCCTATTAACAGGATTTTGATAATTATCAAGTATTATCTCTCTTTTAATTTCTTTATTCATCTATATCACCACATCATATAATTTATCACTATTTTTAAGTGCTTCTACTAACTTATCTACTTCTTCAAATGTATTATAAATATAAAAACTAATTCTACAAGTATTTTTAATACCTAAATCATCTTTTAATATTTTAGCACAATGATTACCTGCTCTTATAGCTATACCATATGTATTTAGATATACTGATGTATCTTGAGCAAACACATCTTTTATATTAAATGCTACTATTCCACTTTCACTATTCTTATTATATATAATTATATTATCCATATCTTTAATTTTAGATAATAAGTACTTTTTAAGCTCTACTTCATGTTTATGAATATTATCTACTCCGATACTAGTTATATAGTTAATTGCTTCTTTAAGGCCTATTACTTCAGCTATGGGAGGTGTTCCTGCTTCAAGATTAGTTGGAAAACTTTTTATTACATAACATTTATCACTTTCAAAACTTTCATTCATGCCTCCTCCATACTTAAGAGGTACTAAATCTTTTAAATATTCACTTTTGCCATAAAGAACACCTACTCCAGTAGGGCCACACATCTTATGACCACTAAATGCTAAAAATGATACATTACTCTTCTCTACATCTATATTTATATGAGATACACTTTGAGCAGCATCAACAACAAAATATAAATTATTCTCTTTAGCTATCTTACCAATACTTTCTATATCACGCTTGTCCCCTATTACATTAGATACATGAGCTATACTTATTACTTTAGTATTCTTTGTAATAGACTTTTTAACATTCTCTAGAGTTACTTCATAATTCTCATCAAGTGGTATATATTTAACAGTACATTTACCCATCTTTTCAAGAACAAACCAAGGAAGTACATTAGATGCATGTTCACTCTTAGTAATTAATACTTCATCATCTTTATTAAGTATGTTTTTAAAGTATCCAAAAACTATTGTATTCATGGAATCAGTAGTTCCACTAGTAAACACTATTTCATCACTACTTTTAGCATGAATAAAATTCTTTACTACTTCTCTAGTTTCATCATACTCTTTGTTAGTACGCATCGCATTATCATAGTCACCTCTATGTATATTAGAAGTATACTTACTATAATACTCCACCATCTTATCTATAACACATTTAGGTTTTAAAGAAGTTGCACTATTATCAAAATATATTAATTTATCATTTAATGCTGGAAAGTCTTCTCTATTCATAACACACCTCAAATCTTATCTATTTCTTTTTCTAAAGTTTCAATTATTTCTTTATTTTCACAATTATTTACTAAGAAACTTTTAATTAACAAGTCATAACTTACTTTCTCACTAATACCTCTACTCATTAAATAGAATAATATTTCATCTTTAAATTTGCCAATATAAGCAGAGTGAGAACTTACTACATCATAGTTATCTATTAATAATTTAGGAAGTATGGTACTCTTACCATCTTTAATATTAAGTATTTGATTCTTTTGATTACATTCACTCTTATCACTTTTATTTGGTACATACCCTGTAATATCAAAATCTAATTCATTATCTTTAACATTTACTCCATGATTATATATATTACTTATAGTTTTACTACTATTATGATTTACTACTATTTTATATTTATGATCATCATAGTTAATAGTACTATAGTGATATTCTACTTCTGAATTTTCTCCATTTAAATTAACAATTATATCATTATCTATATTTATTCCATATTGATACACTACTAATTTAGAGTTCTCACTTACATTATAAATTCTACTTTGATTAGTTTTATCTACTATATATAATTCTTTATTTTCTTTTATATCTACTGTTTCCATGACTATCCTCTTTCATGATATCCATGTTTCTCTGTATCAAATGCTAAATCCATATTACCTGTTTTAACAATCTTACCATTATTCATAATATGAACATAATCTGGATTAATATATTCAAGTATTCTAGGATAATGTGTAATTATAAGTACTGAAGTATCTTTATTTTCTTCTCTATATTTATTAATATTTTCACATACTATTCTAAGACTATCTACATCAAGTCCACTATCTATTTCATCAAGTATTATAAATTTAGGTTTTAACATCTTAATTTGTAATACTTCATTCTTCTTCTTTTCACCACCAGAAAAACCTTTATTCAAATGACGATATAACATATCTTTATCAAATTCTAAATCTTCTATTGATTTATTAACTTCATCAAGAAACTTAAAGTAATCTATATTTTCACCAGTTATTTCTCTACTAGCAGTCTTTAAAAATTCACTATTAGTAACACCATCCACTACTGTAGGATCTTGCATAGCCAAGAATATTCCTTTTTTAGCTCTTTCGTTTACTTTTAGATTCCTAATACTTTCACCATTAAAAAGTATATCTCCATCTGTAAGTTCATATTTATAGTTACCCATTATTACCTTAGATAATGTACTTTTACCAGTACCATTAGGCCCCATTATCGCATGTACTTCTCCATCTTTAATATCAAGAGAAAGTCCATCTATTATATGTTTATCTGAATCTTTAATTTTAACACTTATATTTTTAATCTCTAGCATATTCCACCTCTAATATAATTTCTTAAATAAATCCATAGCTTCATCTATAGCTTTATTTTCACCCTTTAATATCTTTTTAGTAACACATGTCTCCAAATGACTTTTTAAAAGTGTATTACCAAAACTTTGTAATGATTTAGTTATTGCTGATACTTGTATTAACACATCTTCACATTTACGTTCACTCTCAAGCATTTGTCTAACACCTTTAATTTGCCCTTCAATAACATTAAGTCTCTTTATTAAATCTTGAGTTTCTTTCTCTGTTCTATGAAATGAATTCATACACATACCACAATTCTTACACTCTTCTCTCATTCAAATCACCAAAAATATTATACACCCTGGGGGGGTCTATGTAAAGCCTATTTCTAGTTTCATTCAAACTAACATATAATACTTATAGTTTTATCATCTAATCTATCATATTCTTTTATTGATAATAACTCAGTATAATAACTTCAAGATAATTTGGTTGCAACTAGCGACCATTTATTATTAAAGAAAAATAAATAAAACTGTCTAATTCTTATTAATGTTCTTTCATCATAATTTTTACCAGCATCATATAATATTTTGTTATTAATTCATTTTTATTAATTGAATATTCTTTATTTCTAACTATATTTTCTAAATGTCTTTTTGTAAGTCTTCTCTTCTTCACTTGAACAGCATAATAAATTTCATTTATATCTTTTATTAGTACAAGTATTTACAATGAGTTAATTGTGGCACCAATGGTGCCACTTTTTCATTCTTAAACACATTATAAAATTTTCTCATTTTAAATAATTAAAAAATATCTAATTTAAATTAATTAGATATTATAAAATATAAGATTAAAATAAAATTTTATAATTAAGATCTAAAAAATAAATAGATTATCGCAAACGAAGACATTCATAAACCTAATTTCATAAGAAAAAACAAACTAAAAAATAAAATATAATAATTTTGACATTAATTTTCTTGTATGTTAAATTACACTTCGAAGTGCTTGTTTAGGTACCACCTCAAAACCTAAGACTATATATTTTACCCTAATAAGGAGGTGGTATAATGAAGAAAAAAGATTTGCTAATAGTAGTTCTTTTAGTAATCATTATTTTATTAATCATCTTAGATAATATCTTAGATTATAATAAAACCTAACTCACTAGTAGTTAGGCAACCCAAACCGTGGTACCTGACTCATGGGGTCAAGTACTTCACTATCAATAATATAACATAATTTACCCATAAAGTAAATTATTTTTATTTTAAACTATAACTATTATTTATAATAGAAGTATTATAAATAAACAAGACATCTTTATTATTAAAATCAATATAATTGCCCAGTATTTTAGGACTCATATACCTTGTATCTACTAAAGTAATAGTTTTATATGATGATACTAATAATGGAGCTAAACTACTACCAAAACTATCTCTAAATATTATTAATTCTTTATCATTATCACAGAGATTATTATATATTTTTATTAAAGGAGTACTACCACCTAAATACATTTCATATTTATCACTACTTTTAAGCTTATCCATATCATAAAAATTTATATAACTACTCTTACTATAATCATAAACTAAACTATTATTAATACTATCATTCTTAATAATATTTAATACATCACTTTCACCACTAATAGGTACTCTAGACTTATAAACGCCATCAAAACCACTAACATTCTCTACACTATAATTAATATCATTATAATTATTCATACCACTCAATAATCTTGAAGCTACTTTATCAATTTTATTAATCATAAAATGACTATCAGTTTTATAATAATCATCTAACTCTAAAGCATTAAAAATATCAATATATCTAAAATTTAACTTACTATACATATAATCTTCTAAATATTGATAATCTATTCTTAAATTATTATCATCTATAAAATAATTCTTATCAGGTATTATTGAATAATAAACATTACTTTCGCTTAAATAAGTATCTCTTATATAATTAATTTTATCTATTAAATTATCAACAGAATCCATATTTAATGGATACTCCATCTCGATAAAATAATCATCTTTTATATACAAATTATGATAATTATTCTTAATACTTAAATCCATCTTAGCTTTTAAAGTCCTAAAGTTATCTCTAAATATAAATTGATCAGTAGTATATTTATCAAACTCATTAAAATACGTTCCATTAAACACACTTTTTAAACTAAATTTAGGCATTAATGTAAGTTTACGTCTCTCACTTACTGATACTTCATTATCACTTTTAAAAACGTTTAAAACAAAGAATAATAAAAGTACTAATACAAATAATACACTAATAACTATATTTCTATATTTGTTACTCATATTCCCTCCTTAAAACCTAAAATATAAAAATGGATTATAACTACTATCAATAAGCATAGATGTAATAACTAAAAGTATTAAAAGAATAACTATTATTTCTAATATATTAATAATATTATTAAGTACTTTCTTACTTCTAAATTTCTCTATTATATTTTTTATTAAAGGTGTACTAAATATAATACCAATAATCAATATAACACTATAACTTCTTATATAATAAAGTATAAAATCATTATATAAACTTAAACTCTTAAAACTAAATAATCCTTTTATAATAGTTAATGCACTATTTAAGTCATCACTAGAGAATATAATAAAACTTATCATAACAATAAATGAAGTATAAATTACTCTAATCACTTTAGGTAACTTCTCTAATATTTTATTAAGAAAATACTTTTCAATTATAAGTATAACTCCAAAATATAATCCCCATATTATAAAATTCCAACTAGCTCCGTGCCATAAACCAGTAAGCATCCATACTATAAATATATTTCTAATATGTTTTAAAGTGCTTACTCTATTTCCTCCAAGTGGAATATATACATAATCTTTAAACCAACCACTAAGTGTCATATGCCAACGTCTCCAAAAATTAGTGACACTATCTGCTATATAAGGATAATCAAAGTTCTCTGGAAATTTAAATCCTATCATTCTTCCAATTCCAATAGCTATATCACTATATCCTGAAAAATCAAAATATATCTGTAACATATAACCAATACCAAGTATCCAATATAATAAAACAGATACTTCTGTACTACCAACTAATGTATTACATAACTCCCCTATATTATTAGCTATAACAACTTTTTTAAATAAGCCAATCACAAATCTATTAACTCCATAACTAAAATCTTCAAAAGAAATCTTTCTTGATTTTAACTCTTTATTAACACTTTCATATCTAACAATAGGTCCAGCTATTAATTGTGGAAACAAGAACACATAAGTCATATATTCTATTAAACTTTTAGAAGCTTTTACTTTTCCTCTATAAACATCAACTTCATAACTAATAATTTGAAAAGTATAAAAACTTATACCAATTGGCAGAACTATATTTAACAAAGATATATTACTACTAAATATAGTATTTATATTATCAATTATAAAATTAAAATATTTAAATACACAAAGTAGTAATAAATGAAAAGATACTATTACAGCAAGTAAACTCCTACTTTTATTCTTTTCTAAACTAAGTGTCATATAATATGAAAATAACACTTCTATAATCATCAACAATATATATTTAGGTTCACCATAAAAATAAAATATAAAACTAAATATTAATAAAACTATATTTTTATATTTTTTAGGTACTATAAAATATAATATCAAAAACAAAGGTAAAAAATAATATAAAAATGTAATACTAGCAAATATCATACATTCTCCTTTTAAAAAGGCTCCATAAAGGAGCAGTATTATTTAAGCACCAGGTCTAGCATCAGGCATTTCACCTGGTAAATCAGTACTTCCACTATCTGTTTTAGTTAATTCTTTTCCAATATTATTATTAACATATTTTTTAAATCCATTATATACTGGAGTAGCCCAATCATCACTTGCCATAACCATAAATATTATGTTACCACTATTAGTAATATATAACTTTTCAGCGCTAACACATATCCATTTAGACATATTAATTCCATCATACATCTCTTGTTTCATATCTTCAATTTTTGAAGTATCTTTAACTTTTAATACAACTAAACTATATGCCTGAGCATTCATTAATGGTTCACTTACTAATGCGAATTCTACATTTGAACTATCACTTAATCCTGTATAATATTTCCATGATTCTGTAGAACTATTTATTTTTTGAAATTCAAGTGCTGGTAAAGTATCACCTAAATCACTATAAATACTTTTTACCATAGTTTTAAGATCATCAACACTATTAAATTCAGAAGTACTTTTATCTTTACTTCTCACCAACATAATAACAGCAAGCATAATAACAGCTAGTGCTATTAAAGAAACACCAATTATTAATGGTTTATTTTTACTATCCATTTTATCCTCCTTATTGTATATATAAATTATATCAAATTAAATATTTTATTCAATAGAAAAAGACTATTTCTAGTCTTAATTTCCTTTAACTATATATAGAACATCATTATCATTAATAATTGTTAATTTAGCACTTGTTTGATATCCTAAATCTTTCTCATAAGTCCAATCAACAGTAACTAAATAAGCAGGATATTCATTTTTATTATATGTGTATTTAGTTTCAAATACATCACTTACATTAACTTCTTTAACCATAGGTAATTCTTGTTTTCTCTTACCAGCTATATTACTTTCAACAAATTTATATAATGTTGATCCCATATTTTCTTTAAAGTTTTCTCTTAAGTCTTTATGTAGGAACTCTACTCCACCTATATCAGTACTAGTAAGTTTATTATCAAGTGAATACAAATCTATTATAAATAACTCTGATATTAATTTAGCATAACTATTCATATCAACAGGTTTTTCATTTAATACCTTACTTAACTCTTTAAAAGTACTTTTATATAAATCAGTATCACTCTTAGATAACGTATAACCATAGAAATCTATAGAATCAATTTGTTTTTTATTATTTGATTTACTTAAGAAGTCTTTATTAACTCTATATCCAAGAAATCCAAGTAATAAGATACCAACAATTACAAATAAGATTATTATTTTTCTATCACTTTTTTTCTTCACGTTCGCAAGCTCCTATCTTATCCTCTTCATTCTTAATTAAATCATGAAGTACAATTCCATTAGATACATCTAATATTTGATTAGCATAATCTTTAAGTCTACTTATATAATCAGTATCTATTGGTTGCTCACTTAATGTTATATATTCATCATTTAAATTACTATAATATACTTTATCAGTAAGAACATTTCCATTTGGGAATACTACAATTTTTTCATTGTCACTAAATATATCATGACCAAGACCATATTTATCTTTAAATCCAAACATATTTGCAATAGTAGGAAGTACATCATACATACCCATCGCACTACTTACTTTTCTTCTATATTTCTTATCAACATTCCACATGATTAATGGAGTATTTTTTAATAAATCATAATTATAATTTTCCATAGATATATAAGTTGGATCATCTTCACTCTTAATATCATTAGTAAATGGATCATAATTATATAATAAGTTAAATTGCTTTTTAGCAAGTCTTGCTTCATGATCACCATATAATATAATTACAGTATTTTCAAGTAAATCATTATCTTTTAATAATTGTACAAATTCGCCTAAAGCAGCATCAGCATAATGAGCACTCTTAATATAGTTACCCATAGAAGTACCTTCTAAATAGTTTGCAACTGCATCTCTTTTTTCTCCATTTTCATCAGTAACAGTATACTTCATAGTTACATCAAATGGATCATATTTTTCTAAATCATTAAATGGTGAGTGATTAGAAAGTGTAATAACTGTTCCATAGAATTTTTCATGACTTTCTTTAATATTTTTAAGTATTGGAACTAATTGGTTAAAGAATGATTTATCTGAAAGACCTAAACCAACCCAATTAGGATCGCTAGTATCTGTAGGAACAACATAACTATCTTTAGCATAGAAATCTTGATATCCTAAAGTATGATGCATAGTTTTACGATTCCAATAATCAGCATTATTGGCATGAGCACTAAATGTATAATAACCCATATCATTAAAATACTTAGGTAATGAATAATAAGTTCTATTATAATAGTTTACAAATACTGTACCACTACTTGAAGGCATAAGACCAGTATTTAATGTAAACTCTGTATCTGAACTTGTACCTACACTAATTTGAGGATAAAACCTATCAAAATAAATTCCTTCATTAGCAAGTTTATTTAAATTAGGTGTAACCTCTTGTCCATTGATTTTTAAACCAACTAAGAAGTTTTGCATACTTTCAGCATGTATAAATATAACATTTTTACCTTTAAATACATTAGTATATTTATTAGAACTAACTTTTTCTTCATTTTTACATGCATAGAAATTTCTAAACTTACGAGCTGATTCATCATAACCAAATAATGTATTTAAATGAGGTTGTATACTTTGAATTAAATCATTAGCAGTATAAGTATATAAACCAAACTTTTGAACTAACCACTCTCTATTCCATTGTTTAACAAGTCTACTAGTATCAGTAGCATTTAAAGTAAATAATAATGAACAAATAATTACTCCTGAAGTAGCTATAGAATATATAAAGTTTCTTTTACCTTTTTCAGTCTTTTCAACTTCAAAATAATAATTTTTCTTAACTAAATGTTTATGTATTAAAAAGAATATAATTGGAAACACAATATATAAAAATTGAGTAATATGTAATTTATCATATAATGAATCATCAACAGCTCCAAGCATAGATGCAGTTGATATTAAATTAACTGATAAGAATGATTGATAAAATTGATAATAAATAGTATTTCCTATCGCTAGTACTGAAGCAAATATAACCCATATAAAGAAATACGTAAATTGATATTTAGGTTTAAATAAATAACCAAAAGCACCAATTAATAATGAAATCATAAAGTCAGATAAAAATGCTTTAAAATATATTGGAGTACCTATCGTACATAATCTTAATAAGAATCCAATTAAAATTGAAATAATTATATAAGAAATAAATAATATATTAGTAGAAGCATACCTCTTGATACCATTAACTATTTTCTTAAATATTTTTTTAATATTAATATTTTTAAAATCAAATTTTTTTAACCTTTTCATACTAATTCCCTCTAGGTAATTATATCATTATTATTATATTTTTTCAACAACATAAAAAAAAGGACCAATGTCCTTATTTTACACTTGGCATTAGCCTTTAATAATATCATCAGAAGCAGTCTTACAATTAAATGGACTTGTAATACATTTAGTACATTGTTTATAATCATCAGCACCTATTAAGTTCATAAGTACACCAACAATTGTTACAATTAAGAAAACTAATACTGCAGCGATTGCTTTTTTAATTAATTTATGTTGAGCATCTTTAATTTTATTCTCATCTTTTTCAGTAACAGCTTTAGCCATATCTAACATACCAACAACAATTAACATAATTGGTACAACTACTTTAATAATGAAAATTGCGATACCAACTATTCTTAAAACTGGACCTAATTCATCACACAATTCGCCAGGTTGTACTGTAGTTAACACATTAATTAAATTTAACATAACTCATTTCTCCTTCTCTATATAAATTTTACATAATTTTTATTTTTTTGTCAACTATACACCATTTATATTTACTGGTTAAATTCCCATTTTGCTTATAAAGTTTTTAACTGGTTCAATATTATCTTGTCTATCATCACAAGGTGGTATAGTAGCGAATACTTTTAGTTTAGTTTCATACTCAAATGTAGCTACATCTTCAGAGTTAAGTACACACTTATTTAATACAACTCTTTCATTTTTAAGCATTTCAAGTGCAGCTCTATTTTTTCTTAACATTTTATTTATCATAATAGTTGATGGTTCTATTAAGTAATAAACTTGACTACATATTGAAACATCATCATAATCATTTAAATCAACAAGTACTACATCACACATTTGTTTCTTCATAAGTTCTTTTGGTAAATCTGAAGAAATAGTACTAACAAGATCTTTATCGTTAAAATATAAGAAGTCCACTTTATTTACCTCAATAGCACCTACACTTCTAATTTCTGATAACATTTTTCTAATCATATAAATAAGAGTAGTAGCTCCAGCATGTTGAGTCATATTTTTAAATCCTATGATTCTCATCTTTCCGCCACCCATGCCCATACCATCAGAACCACTATTATCAGTAGTACCATAGTCAAGATCTTGTAAATTATGAATATTTACAACATCTCTATAAGTATGAGGATGAACTAATAAATAATTAATACCTTCAGCATTACGAGTAAAATTATAAATACCTAGTGATATTAATTTTGATAGATATGTCTTTGAATCACTTTCTGGACTATCATCAAGTAATAAAATTACATTCTCCATATTTATATTCATCGCTAGTTTTTGTAAATTATCAGTATTTTGATAATCACGAATAGCAGTAATATCCAAAATCATTTTATCATAATAGAAATTTGTAAAAGTATCTATTATCTCATCAACATTAAAGACCCCTTCCATGGACTTCATAACTTCAATATTTAAACCAATTAAAAGTTCTTTATATTTATTATAAACCATTACGTTCATTATATCATCTCCCCTATCAAAATTTATTATTCATTACAATTTAAACTACCAGTAACATCATAAAACATAGTCTTAGTTTCACCAGCAATAGGTAATTTAACAGTGACTTCAATCACAGGTATAGTAAGTGCTATAAAAGTTGTTACTTTATAATAGATTTTACCATTACCATCAGTAGGACAAAACTTTTTAAGACAATAGCCTCCATTTTGCATCTTTCCATCACCATTACAACCTGCTTGTTCTGCAGTATCATAATCATAACCTAATGCTTTTATAAATGCAAATGCCTTTCCTTCAGTACTAGTATCAGTTTTTAATTGCTCCAAGTTAAAATCATGCAATCTAGCACTATCACTAGAATATGTAAAACCCTCATTTTTTTCAATTATATTAATGATTTCATTCTTGGCTCTAAAAGCTTTAGTGTAACTGATAGAATAAGCTAAAAATCCTGCAAATAATGCAATAAAAATTATAACTAATCCAGTTAACCAAGTACCACCCATCGCATCCTTCATATAACACTTCCTTTACAATTGTAGTATTTAAAAAGTACTACAGGTACATTGATATCAATCAATGACACCTATAGTACCAAAACTTAATACATTATATTATGGTGTAGTTGTTCCACCTGTAGTTGTTCCACCTTCAGAATCTTGACCATAGTCAGTATCATAGCATTTGCCATTAGCATCGCCATCTCTACAACATTTCCAAACCTTAACAGTTGCTTGAGTACCATCGTCAAAACTTCTTACACTAACAGCTTGAAAGTCAGTACCATAAGTTCTACAAGTTTGATTAACTATAGATTTTTGAATCATTGGCCAAACAAATGCATAGAACAAACCACCAACAGCCGCAATAGCTATGATAGTAATAACTGTCATGTTTAATTCACCTGAAGCTTCTTTCATTTATTAGTCCTCCTTTACTTTCTAAAATAATTATACAATATCGATTTTAATAAATCAATATTTATTTACACTAAACACTCACAAACATTTGGAATATTGCTAGTACTAGAATAACCATAACACCTGCACCTGTTGATGTAAGCATTGTAAATGTTTTCTTTTCCATTTTTTCAAGACGTTCTTTATATTTAGTTTCTCTTGACTTATTTTGCAAATTTGAAATAGTTTTAGAGAATGCCAATAATTGTTCTTGTTTTCTCTCCTGACTACCTAAACCAAGTCTATATAGAAGTCTCATCATACGCATACTATCACGAACAGGATATCTTCGAGCAAATGCCATATAAGGTTCAATACTAGAGTCACCTGCATCTATAGAAGCTATCAAATCACGAAGTCCTGGTTTGAACATTTCTGGAGCTGTTTCTAAACTACGCGTAATAGCAACAGGAACAGTATAGTGTTGAATTAAAATTTCTAAACTCTTTAGATAATATGGTAATTTCAAGTTGATATCATGTAAATGAACTTTGTAATAACTTTTTACTTTACTATAATCATCCTTAAACATAAGATAAGCACCAGCAAAACATAATACCAACTTAACAGCAAAATTAAGACTTTGAATACTAGTAATTGATAATATCAAAAGTATTAAAAATGTAATAATAGCATTTTTTACTCTTTTTTGATATCTAAGATTTACGTCAACCTTTTCACCATATTTAGATACTACCAAGAAATCATAGTCATCTTCTTTTAATTTTGCAAATAGTACTTTATTATCATCAACAAACTTATTAAAATTAAAAGTACCTAAATAGTTAAATAACAATATAATAATTACTCCAACAGCAAATATTTCCATTATTCAGCACCTACATCCTCATGGTAGTATTTTATACCTGATAGTAAGAAGTATGTATTAATTAATATTACACCATGAAGTAATATTTGAACATACCATTGCTCAAGCAATTGTGTATAACTAGAATCACCTAATAATAATTGTACTAATAAAACTAATAAATACAGAGCTACACCAAATGTACAGAATTGTTTATAGAATGTTGTTCTATCAATTCTATCACGATATACACTTTCTACAAGCATATCTATATCTTGAAGCATGCCTTCTAAAGCTTCACCAGAATCTTTAGAACCTTCTTTAGTGATTTGTAAGAACAATTGATGCATATTCTTAATTACATAATAATCATATTTTTCATTCATAAAACGAATAGCTTCATCGATAGTACCATTTTCATAAGACATTTGTATCATTTCTTTGACATCGCTTAATAATGGTTCCTCTAGTACTTCAGAATCTCTAACGCCTTCTAATGCTTTAACAAATGATTGTGTAGTGTTAAATTCCATAATAACATTAGTTGTATATACTTGAATTTGTTCAAATATATACTCACTATATGCCTTTTTACATCTCATATAAGTCAAATATGGAATTACCATTATAGCGGCTGCAGCATACACTATACTCCATATAATACTATAAAAGTACAAGAATGAGACAAATGCAGCACCAACACCAAATACTACAATTTGAATAACATACTGGCGAGTTGAATATTCTTGTCCTAATTCTTTTGCTTTCTCACGAACAACTTTAAAAGAATAAGGAGCATATTTTTCATAAGTATTTGCAATAGTCTTAGTAATAAATTTGTATGAATTGTCACCAGTATTTTTTCTATATATTAATACAAATATAACAATAATAGCAACAATAATTATCTCAAAATACATATAACACCTCCATTACTAAATTTCTACCATTTCTATATTATTAGTAGTTTGATTAACTACTGGTTCTTCTACAATTAAATGTTCTTCTTGTGGTTCATTAACTACAGGCTGCACCATAGCCCCTGCAGCAACAGGTTGAGCAGTAACAATTGGTTCACTAGCAACCGGTTCACTAACGACTGCAACTTCCGAAACAGTATTAGGACCAGGACTAATTTCCGATTCACTTGCTACCTCAGAACCTACATTAGCAACATTATTGTCAACAATTTCAGGTTCATCAGAAGTGTCTCCATTCTGAATATTATTAACCTTCGCACTCTCTACACCACTACCAACAGTAGAAGTACCTTCGGTACTTTCACTTTGCTCACCACTTGCTTCTTGTAATTCACTGCCTTTAGGTATAAATGGATCTTCTTGCATCATAACACCTTGTGACGCTAAATAATCAATTAAATGAGAAGTTGGATTATTATATACTTCATTTTCCATCAAATCACGAGCATACAATATATTAACTTTTGCTTCATTAGTTTCATCATCAACATAAAATTCAACAACTTGAGTAATTTCTCTTTGAAATCTATTATATTTTTTTGAAAAGAAACCTTTAACGTGTATACCTAACTGAATATATCTATGCATACCTTTAACAAATTGATCAATATCTTGACTACTTTCAAGTAGTGAGTAAAGACGCATTGGAATACTTGAAGCTTTATCAGAGTGTATTGTAGATAAGATATTATGTCCTGAAGAAATTGAGTTACGAACAGCAAGAACAGCTTCTGCAGAACGAACCTCTGATAGTAAAATCCATCTTGGGTTTTGACGCATACAGGCTACCAAAACATCTGAGTAAGAAGCAATATTATTTGTTTTCATTGCTACTATATCACGAGTTGGATAAATTTTATCCAAGTGAAGTTCTAATGTATCTTCAATTGTTATTATTTTTTCATCCTCTTTAATATGACTTGCTAAGTATTTAACAAGCTCTGTTTTACCTGAACCAGTTTCTCCACTTACAAGAATATTACAGTGACCACCAACACAAGTCATCAAAAAGTCATGAAGTTTTAAAGAAACATAATCTTCTTTAACTAATTTATCTTTATTCAATCTTATTTTTGCTGGAGTTTTTCTTATTAGAACAGCAATTCCATTCGTTGCAATAGAATCATGTACAAAGTTAAGACGTAACTCAGCACTTTCGGCATCTAGTAATGGATGTGCCATATTAAATGTTTTACCCATAACGTTAGAACATTGGAAAGCAAGTTTTTCCATTACTTCATTATTTAATCCCTCAATATGAGCTGGTTTAACACCTTGTGTTAAAGTTTTAATCCACAGCTGACCATTATTAGAATACGAAATATCGGTAATATCATCATCTTCTAAAAGAGGCATTAACAAACCAAAGTCTATTTGTGAAAATACAGCATCCTCCATTATTATTCCCTTCCTTCTTTTTTATTCAGTAATGTTTATATCTCCTCCATTACCATTGTTTCCATTATCGCCGTTATCACCATTGTCAGTAGAATCATCAACAAAATCTAATGGAACTTCCCTTGTTTCTTTAAGTATTAAATTTGTTAAATACTCACTAGAAACTTTTGTACTTCCTGGATTATAATTAGCATTTCTAACAACTGGAACCAAACTACCAGTTCCAGAAATAGCTATAGCTTTTCTTAATAACAAGTGTAAGTCTTCAGGAACAGCAAAAATTAACGCAGAAGCATCTTTTTGATTAGCTCCTTTCTTAAAAATATGTGACCCATCACTATCTTTAACAGCTAAAACTGTAATACCTTCAATTAATTTACCAAAAACAAGTTTTCCACCATCACTAGTCATATAATACAAATCAATTGCATCTCCAGGATAAATAGAGTTACCATATGTAGTATTTGTAGAAACACTTAGTGAGAAAATTGTATAATCTTTATAAATGTTATTCCAAGCTGAATCAGGCATAGAATCCCAAGTAACAATTTCAGAACTATAAAATAAACTACCAGCAGGAATTATTGTATTATAATTAACATATTTTCCAACAACATTCTTTTTATCACGAACAACAGTTGAAGTAACTAAAGAAGAAGCTACTTTAACAACACCTACATCTTCTTCTTTAATTTCCTTACGAGCACTTAAGTCTATTAAAGCATACGGAACTTCAATTGCATTAATTGCTTTATTTACACGATAATTATAAGCAAGAAACAATATTATTAAACATGCAACACCAGCAACAATAGTAACTAAGCCTTTATTGCCTAATAATTTTTTAATAGCATTATTCATCCTATTCACCTCCATTTACAACATTATTTGTATTTGAATCTACTTCAGAATTAGGATTATCTATCTCAATATTTTTTAAATCTTCATTATCAACATTAACAGTTTTTGATAAAATTAACTCTTTTAAATAAGTACTACTAATTCTTGTATCTTTAGGATTATTAGAATAATCAGCATTACGAGGTACCGGAAAAATAGTACCGGATGTATACAATGCTTTTCTTAACAATAAGTGCATATCTTCAGGAATAGAGAAAATCAAATATCTAGGTTTTTCAGTAACACCACTTTTTTCAAATATATTATTATAATTACTATCAGTAACTGCTAAAACTCTAATACTTTCAATAAATTTTCCTATTAAAAGTTTCCCATCATTATCGTATCCTTGATAATATAAATCAATATAGTTATCAGTAAAAATTGAATTACCATATGTTGTTTCTATAGTAACAGGTAAAGCTACAATTGTATTACCATCAGCAATATTTTCATAAATACTTGATGGAAGCTCATCCCAAGTTAACAAAGTATTGTTATAAAACATACTATCAGCAGGAATTTCTACTTTATTACTAACATACATACCAATTATTCTGCTAGATTCAGTAATAACATTAGCAGTAATAACTTTTCCTGGAACTTTTCTAGTACCAACCATTTCAGAAGTTATTAAAGTTCTTGGTAACAATGTTTTAATAGCATATGGAACCATTCTAGGTTCAGTTGCTTTTTCAATTCTCCACCAATAAGCCCAATAAATTATAAGTAAACAAACAATTACTGCAAATATAGTTACAGTATTTTTATTTTTAAAAAATCTTTTAACCCCTATTAATACACTATTCATATTCTTTCCTCCAAAGATTCTTATCTATTATCAATATAAATTATACAAAATTATAAGAGTTAAATCAATATAAAAAGAACATTTTTAAAATGTTCTTTTAATTTCTTGTATACTTAAATCTAAGTTTCCATTTAATACCAGTATACATAAAGCATCTAACAGTTCCACCATTTTCTGCGGTTTTTGATTTAACTAAATTTCCATTTGCAGAAGATCTATTTCTATATTCTGCATTATATCTTAATTTAATTTGAATAGATGCTCTTTCACTATTAGTAGATGTATCATATGTTGTATAAAGATTACAAGTGACTCCAATATTACTCACTTCACTCGCAGTAGCAAAGTAATTGAAGTTTTCTTCTACTGGAACAGTTCCACCATTATCTCCAATTAAATATTGTTGGAATTTTTGTTTCATAGTTTTATAATTTCTAACATCATTAATACTTTCAAATACTTTAGCAGAACTAGCAATAACTTCACAACTCTTAATTCTTCCTGCAATAATGTCTTCGTTCATTCCATTAGGTAATGACTTGTATGACATTAGGAATGACATATTTCCAGTAGTAGAACTATTATTGCAAGAGCCAGTTTCACTATTATAAGCACTTGGGTTTTGTAAATATGCAATAGAATAGAAATCTAATACATTTGAAGTTAATAAGTTACTGTCATCAGGAGTTGGATTTACAGTATTTCCTCCACCGCCATTATCTCCTCCACCATCAGGAATATTTGGAGTTGGTGTAACATTTCTAGAACTACCATCAGGACATGCAACAGTAATAGTACTGCTTCCACCTCCATTTCCATCTTCATCAGAATCTCCATCTGCTTGGCTATATATAGTTTCCAATATACCATTTACTAATGTATCCAAGTTAACATCAAAAGATGTTTCTTTAATATTAGCGGTATTTCCAGAACTAGTTCTTACACGAACACTAGCTTTAGGTGGTTCTTCATATATATCATAAAATTCTAGTTTATAAGTTTTATTATTAGTAACACTTTCTGAAAATCTTCTAATGAAAACCTCAACAAATTTTTGTTCTGACATTACAAGTCTACCAGTTGTTCTATATGTACCATAGTCAACTGCATCTATCATAGAAGATTCTAAAACCTCACGTGCTAAATAGAAATCTTCTTCAGAAGTTGTAGTCATTCTTTGAATTAAAAGCAAGATGACTACAATTACAACTCCACAAAGTACTACAAAATATCCCCAAAATGAATGTTTCATTTAATACCCTCCTTCCTATGGATTTGAAAATTTAACAGTTTCAACATCATAACTATTATTAGGTTGAGAAATTTCTTCTAAGAATGATGATTTACATTTATAGAAACCATTTAATCCACTTGGATCATTAACTAATTGACAAGATAAATAACTATTGTCTTGGTAACCAACACCCATTAATTCTTGTTGAGTATTGTATTCTCTAATTCTACTAATTGCAGTTGGTGTAAGAATGAAACTATATTTTAAATTACTTTCATCAGCAAACATATCGTCGCCCTTTTGTTCTATTTGTGTTTTTACATTTTCACCTAATGTTGTTGCCCAGTTTGTACCAATAGGCCTATTATTTTTTGTTGTATTAGAATCGTTTTGATCAGATGTAACTGAATTTGGGAAAACATTAGTTAAATCAATATTTCTATATACAAAACCATATCCTTTAGATTCATTATCTTTTAACTCAAACTCATTACATTCTTTAGTAATAACCGGAACACCAGCAACTAATTTATAACAACTATTTTTACAAGCACTTAAATCCAATTTTCCATTAGATGTTCTAGTAGCACAATCATATAAATTTGTTGTGTTGTAAACATCATATGAACATGTATAATCTAATGACACGTTATCATCAACAACAATTTTAACATTATCGATATGTTGTTTTACAGTATAATTGCCTGTCTTACCTCCAGTATTTAATCCATTACTTACAGGATATTCTTCATTTCCTAATGGAGTCGTTAAACCATTTCTACCTGCTTCTCCAACTTCACCAGTATAAGCACCAGCAGAGAATTTATCGCTACGCCAGAAATCAGTTTCAGTAACTACAACAAATGACGCGTAATCATTAGTAGGCAAAGATATTTTCTTTTTCTTACATTGAACGCTATTTAAAGTACCCTCACATTCAATTAAATCATGATCTTTCAAAGAATTACCTTTATCAAGTTCAACCTCTTGACCTTTCACATATTTATAACAATCAGGATTTCTATCATCATTATTTTTACAAAAATAAGTTTTGTTTAATTTTTCAGATGGCAATGTTTTTGTTTCTTTTTCAATTGTGACATTTTTGCCATATAACTCATCTTCATATTCTACTTTTAATTCTGCACAATCATTATTACTATCACTGCATACAGCTTTATCAAGTAAAATATTTTTTGCAGAACCTTTAGCACTTTTATTAATGCTTGCTGCTATAGTTCCATGATGTTCAGTACTAACATTTTGATAAACATCTTCAATCTTTGGGGCAGTATCACCTGTTGCAACATACATATTACAATTTTGCAGATCATATATTAACTGAGCAACAGCATCCAATGCAGATTTATATAGTTTATAATATTTATCTTCATCATCTGATGCTTTAGCAGGATCTCCTGGATCTCCTCTATTACAACTTCCGCTAGTACCATAACCATCATCATGCCCACAACAAGAAGTTCCATTCTCACCACAAGAATAATCATGATTACAAGTGGTAGGATAACAAGAACTACTTTCATTTTCAACACCTGAATCTGTACTATAAGAGCCATTACTACATCTTATGTTAAAATTAACTCCCTTTTCAGAACCTGATTCAACCCAACAATACTTATATGGTATGCTTGAACCCTTAGTTGGCCAATATAAATGCCATTGAATTGGTGGTAAATATTCACCAACTGAGCAATCTCCTGGACATCCAGTACCAGAATAACATTGTTTTCCTTCAATCAAAACTTGATGTGGTCCACCATTATTTTCTTCCCAGCTTAATGCTGATTCATATTTCTTCCATTCTACATAAGCATCCATCATTTTCTTCACAGCAGCATCATACTGTTGTAACCAAGTATTCTTATTACCATATTTATTTTTAGTATCATAATAAATTTCTGAAGTACATTGTTGTTTTTGAAGAACTATACTAGTCAATGCAACATCAGTTCTTACAATTTCAGTAACATCTTCCTCACAAGCAAGAACGGATGGACCAATATCATATCTAAATTGCATTCCAGCATAAACTTTCTTTTTGTTTGCTAAATAGAACACAACTTCTTTACGACAATACAAATCACAAACATTTTTATTAAGACCTACTTCTTCAGTTTTTCTAAATTGTAACTTATCTGAATCTTTACATGGATGTAAAATACAGTTCATATATGGATCTGATTTATCAAAACTATCATAACCATCGTAATTATTTCCACAAGTTGCTTGACCTAAATCTCCAGATAAAGTTTTAGATACTGGATTAAAGTCAGTACATTTTGTATCATCATTGCAAGGACAATCAGAGTACACAGATTTTTCAAACTTTTTATCTGTAGATGAATTTGGACCACTTTCTTCCCTTTGTGACTTATTAAAAACAGCAGTATACATTATTTGATATAAACTAGGATTAATACAATGTCTATATTCTCTTATTAATCCAACTGAATTATATCCTTTTAATGTAACTTCAAAAATATACTTTTTCATTGAACTCTCAGATGTTTCAGTAGTACTACAAGTCATACTACCGCCAACTTCAAGTTCGCATTTTTCTTTACTACATGTACCACCTACAAGAGATAAATCTCCTTGTGGAACCTTAACTTTATTACCATTAGCATCTGTATAAAATACTTGAACATACATTCTACATCTAGAATCCTTCTTTAATAATTGATCTAAAGTACATTCAACCTCATATGTTTTAGTGGTTGTTTCTCTCTCATATTGTTCTATAAAAGATGTAGGCCATTTAGCTACCATACTAGCCCCACCATTATCTTTTTTTGAAGCCTCTATTTGAAATTTATCATCATTAGTGCCAAGTAAACCATCAAGAAATTTTTCACTACTATTACCATTAAACATATCTAATGCTTTGTTAAATAAAGGAATAGCAGCAATATAATTATTATTGCCAGACAAATTACCACAAAGCACACCTAGATTAGAATCGCTCTTAGCTTGCCAACATTCTTGTCCAGTATAACCACCAGCAGCAGCTTTAGCTGTACTTAAATAAACTTTAGTAGTTGAAAAATAATCAAACTCTTGCTCAAATCCAACACCATCAACACCACTAATTGGATTACCTTTTACATTACCATAATATGAAGTCCACATTCTTAGAGCTGTAGTAACAGCACCAAAGCCATATTCAGCATCATTACTAGTAAAAATTGTGTTACCATTACTATCAGTTGAAGGTATCATAGTATAATATAATATTTGTGCAAGACCACAATAATAATGATTTTGTAACTTGTCATCACAATCTTTTAAATTCATTTCTTTATTTAAACAATAAGTTTCACCAGCAGCGCTAGGGCCTTTTTTACCTGGTTGTATACAATATGCACGATCACTACCATTTAATAAATATTCCCAAACAACAGAATCTTTTAATTTATCATTAAAACTTCCACTAACATTAGGATTACCTCTAACGCCTATTTTATAAACAGTTCTAAGTTCATCTGTAGCACAATAATTATTACAACTGCTTTGACAATAACTATTACATTCACCAGAACTATTATAACTTGTACCAGTAATATCACATTTATAATGGCCACGATAATCATATGTACAAGTTCCAGTAGCTATATGTTGTCTACACTCATCAGGAAGCATATCGCTAGCACCATCTAAAGTACATTTATTTCTTACTGTTTGCATAGAATAAACACAAGCGTTAGGATCACTGCTACCAGTTGCTTTCCTACAAGCTTCTTGAGCAGCTTCTAAACCTGTATATGTTTTAGTATCCATAACAAAATCATCTTTTACTGTAGTATACTCTGCACCAGAAGCACTAACCCAATGCTGTCCAATCTTAGCTGTTGCTCCTGATGCACTAATTGTTACCCTATCATTTATACTTTCGGCATTTACATAACCAAAGCACAATAGTAAAGAAATAATTAATAAACTAAGCTTCTTCTTCATTATTCTTTACTTCCTTTCTTTTTGTAAATAAATATAATAACAATATAAAATAAAGATATAACAACAACTGGAATGACTACAAAATACCAATACGATTTAATAAAATTCCAAACCTTTTGAAAAAAATTAAGCTTAGGAGTAACATCTGGATTGATAATTTCACCAAAATCATCGTGATTTAATTCAGAAGAATCATAGTCAATTGAACAAATATCTTCATTTAAGTGCGCTTGACAATATTCAGTATCTCTATAAGTGTTATAAGCATTTACCTTATGAGAGAATTCTTTTATCTTTTCATTTGGACACTTAGATTTATCTCCACCATAAACTGTTATATTATAAGTTTTTGGTTCAAAATGAATATATGAACCTATCACATATGAATCAAAGAAGTCATCATAATAACCACTGTATTTCTCATTGCTCTCGCTATCAGTAACTTCTACTTTAACTTTATCTTTCATACCTCTTAAGGTATCACCAAAGCTTAATAAATAAAAATATTTTCTTTCACGTTCAACTTTATTATCTTTTCCTACTATCTCAAGATCTTCGACCAAAAATACATCCAATTTTTCAGCTAAATTATTTAATTCATAATCATTGCATAAAGCGAATAATTTAGGTTGAAAAATCAAAGTAAATAATAGTACTAAAAGTAAAAGATTTATTTTCTTTTTCATAATTCACCTACTTTTCCTATTAAAAATTATAGCATACTTTTTTTTACATTTCCACTACTAAATTCCATGTTTAACTTTTCTTAGTTTACCATTAAAAATAAGGATTGTTACACTACTAGAAATAACAACTAATAATATTTGAATTCCCCACCTGACAGTAAAATCTTTAATGTCGTCAAGTATTGTCCTATTAATATCTGGATCTTCAGGCTCCTCAACTGGAATTGAATTATTATAGTTTTTTATCATACTATCAAGTAAATCTTCAGTTGGTTTATAATTCAAGAATTTAGAAGTACATATCGTAAGTTTATTTCTATATCCATTACATTTACTATTATCATAAATTGTATTATAGTATGGTAACGAAATTTGTATAGTTCTTAAGTTTGAATTACAAGTTGTTTCATTTGTATTAACATAAATGTTAAGTGAATTTCCTTCACTTAAATTTTTAATAGTTACTTCAAAATTTTTTTCTTCAGATGAAGAAAAAACCTCACTATTATAACTTAAATATAAACCCTTAATTATGTTATAAAATTTAATTGTATATTCTTTTTTATTTTTATTATACGAAGTTTCATATTCAATATTCATTGAAGCTTTTTGATACTGAACAAACAATGAATTATCACAACCACCAGTATTACTAGTCGCATTAACAGCAAACGGTATCATTAAAAGTAACGCTATTAAAATTTTCTTTTTCATACATTTTCCCTTTCTTTTATTCTTTTATTAAAACTGCATGTACTACTAATCTTTTTTCACCATTTCCAGCACATGTAGATAATGTTAAAATTTTATCTCCATACTCTATTTTATCATTTGTCTTAAAAGTACTTCTTCCTCTAATAAGTTTAACAAAACTATCAAATTCTTTTTTATTTTCAAAATCAGTTTTTAAATAATCAGTAGTGTAATTAACTCTATACCCAGCAAATATTTTAAATTTGTATTCTCCATTAGGAGTATCATAGCTAATAATCATATTCTCACTATTCTTTCTAAAACTTGAAGTAAGAACATATCTTAATGTACCAAACATTGTACCATTAAGCATACTATGGCCATATATAATATTATTTGAACTAAAGTTAACACTATCATTTCTATAATCCATATATAACCAACCCATAGAACTTTTTCTTTTATAGAAATCTCTAGATAGATAATAACTATTATCAGAATGTTGAACTACTGGATAATTAATTTCAGTACCATTAATTGTTAAAAATCCAACTGTTTCTTTATTAATCTTTTTTAGTTTAGAAAACACCTTCTCAAAATTATATCTACTATTTGTTTTATTTTCATTATTTGAAGTATTTGTATTACTATTAGAACTATTATTACTGTTATCAATATCTTCATCATTATTTTCACTATTGTTATTATTTTTATCATTAAATCTATCTAATTCGAAATTATTATCAGCTGCGTAACTACCATTATTAATAGCATTATTTAACTCATCAATACTCATCTTTTCAACATATTCATACGACTTAACAATAATCAAACTAACTAAGCTTACATAAACGCATAATAGAGATATAAGTTTTAAATTGTTAAATGTTAATTGTTTAAACAAATTATTAAACAAGAATGTATTAGAATATACGATTCTAAACTCACAAGTATATTCATCTTTACATTTCTTGTTTAATTCTTTTAACCAAGCAAAATTTTTAGTAATAAAGTTATCCTCATCATAGCTTTGATGCAAGAACACAATTATATTCCTAGATTCGTCTTTTTTTACTAAATCAATAATTGAACCTATTAGTTCCTTTGAAAACACATATATATGTATAGATTTAAGATTATAATTAATTCTTAAAAATTCTTTTAAATCTAAAAGTAACGTACTATAGTTTTCTCTAATTTCTATATTCTTTTTATAATATAATGTTTCATAATCAAAAGCATCCTGAAGTAACATAAATCTATCAGATACCTTCTCTTTATTATATAGATTTACTTCAACTCCATTAATTTTAAACTTATCAATAATGAATTTAGGCATATAATAACAATCTATTTTCTTTAGTGAATTTACTCCTAAAAACATTTCATAATCTGCAAGACCTATTGTAGAAGGAAAATCTAATCTTAAATAACTTATATTTAATTCATCTAAAATATATATACTATATTTAAAAGTAATTAATCTTTTTATTGTAAGTATATCTATATTATTATTCTTTAAAAGTTCTATTACTTTAGAATAATTTTTTCTATAATATTTAAGTGTTAAAAATAATGAAGCATTATAAAACTCTAAACTATTAACATGTTTACTCTCTTCATCATTAATAGTTCTAAAGTCAAAGAATAAAGTTTTATCTCTAATTGTCAAAACAATATATTCTTTCATTACGCACTCCTAGTATACAAATATATAATAACATAAATCTAAATAAAAAAAAATATGAAACTATTCAATTCCATATTTTTCAATCATTTTCTCAAGTACTTTATAATTAATATATTTAAGCTCACTACTCATAGCTTCTTGAGCTTCTCCATCTTTAATATATATAAGTAATGGAGCATTAGTAATTTGATCTTTAATATTAGGATATTTTTCTTTTAATGTAACTAAATAATCAGTATTATCTCCATAATCAGCTACATTCCAATATATAAAATCATCTAATAAATCTTTCTTTTCTAAAACACTATACATTTTTTTCTCGTTACTATATATTTCGTCATTACCAGTATAACTTACATATAAAAGTACATCTCCTGTTTCAGTTAAAGCAAAATCAGCATCTTTTGAATTAATTTGTTTTACTTTTTGATCTAAGAATACACTAGTATTTAATTTATTATTTTTATAAGTTAAATAGAAAGTTCTTAAATATAACGAAAGTATTATAACTAATATAGACACAACCAATACAATAAAATAATTACGAGTTGGTATCTTTTTATCAAATATTTCAAATTTCTTCTTTAATAATTTCTTCATATGTCCTCCAATATCCTACATATACATTTTAACACAATAAATTATGTTTTTCAAACTATTTATTTATAGTAGAAAAAATAATTTATTTATTATATAATTCTTTCTAGAGGTATTATTATGCATGAAATTTTTAATAAAGAGTTAAGTTATATAAAAGATGAAAAAATTAAGAATAGTTTAAAAACTATGTTAGATTTATTACCAGAGTATTTTTATGAAATTCCTGCTAGCTCTACTGGCAAATATCATCCTGAATTTACTTTAGGTAATGGTGGTCTTGTGAGACATACAAAAGCAGCTGTGAGAATTGCTTATGAGTTACTTCAAAATCCAGCTATTAATAATTTTACCGAAGAAGAAAAGGATTTATTATTATTTGCTCTAACTGTTCATGATGGATTAAAAAATGGAAAAATTAAAGGACGTTATACAGCAACTGATCATCCTATACAAATGAGTAATTATGTTAAGGAAAATAAAGACAAATTAGAACTTAACGATTCTCAAATTGATTTAATCTGTAGATGTATTGCTACTCATATGGGACCATGGACTACAGATTTTAATGGAAATGAAGTACTAGAACCACCAAAAGATAAATATCAAAGATTTGTTCATATGTGTGATTATCTAGCAAGTAGAAAATTCTTAAATATAAAATTTGAAAATAACGAAATAATTTAAAACTGAAGAAATAAATCTTCAGTTTTATTTTGTTATAAATTTTAATGTACTAGGTATTCCAGTAACAGTAGAATCACTAAATTTAGAAACAGTTTCTTCATCTTTAACATATCCACTAGTAGCAGAAACATTTTTAAACATTTCGTCCATATTAGTCACATTAGAAATATCAAATGAGCTTAAATCTAAAAAGTTAGATTTATTTCCAAAAAACATACGATACATAGTTGTAACATTTAAAGTATCAAAATTAGTTAAGTTTAAATTAATTGCTCTAGAATAATTGAACATATTACTCATATCAGTTACATTACTAGTATCAAAAGAATCAAGACCAACAACTTCAGTAGCACGAGAACTTTGAAACATACCACCCATATTAGTAACTTTACTTGTATTAAAATTACTTAAATCCAAGTATTTCATATTCGAGCCTTGAAACATTGAACCCATATTAGTTGAATTAGAAGTATCAAAATTATTTAAATCAATATATTCAAGATTAGTTCCCCAAAACATAGAATTAAAACTAGTAACACTAGATGTATCAAAACTGCTTAAATCAATATATTTTACCAGTGTATTATAAAAAAATGCCCCCATACCAGTAACATTCCTAGTGTTAAAACTAGAAACATCTATATAAGTTGCTTTACTAGAAAAGAAATAACACAAAAACGAAGTTATATTTGAAGTATCGAAACTACTAAGATCTAATGACAAAAAGTTACTATTTCTAAACATATGTTGCATTTCAGTAACTTTAGAAGTATCAAACGATTCTAAACCATCAATTGTAGTTGCCTTAGCATTCATAAACATCGCATACATACTAGTAACATTTTTTGTATTAATATTACCAAGATCAATACTTACAGCTTCACTATCTCTAAAAGCATTATAAAAAGAAACAATTGGTCTATCATTTATATAAGTACATAAAACTGTATTTACAGGATCTGTACTTGTTTTATCTGTTAAGGAAACACTCCAACCATTATTACCAGCAGAAGTATATGTATATTGTCCACTCACATATTCTTTTTCATTATCAGAATAACAATATATAGAATTATCTAAATATTCTTCCAACTCTATCCTGCCACTAAATTTTTTTCCAATGTTCTCATCTTGTGGATAATTTCTATTTAAAAAAGTTATTGTTAATTCATATACGTGTGTTACACCAATATCTATTTCCACATCTCTTTTAATATCTTTATTTATCTTATCTTCAGTGTATGGAATAGCTTTATAAAAACTCTTACATTCACCATATTCTTCTTGAGTGTCTGTACCATAGTTTTTATAACTCTTACATTTCATATCTAAATGTAAATCAAAATAATTAATTTGGTTTATTAAATCTTTCCAAACGATATTATAACTTACGTTTTTAGTACCAATATTTTCAACTATTAAAGTTTTTGAAATAGAATCTCCTGGTAATGCATTTTCCATACTCAAAGTAGAAACATCAGTATATTTAAGCTTTAATTCTTCAGTACTTAAAACTATATTTTTAGAATTATTTTTAATTTCCATACTAAAATAGGCATAAGAAAAAGTTATTACTCCAAAGACAAGCGTAATAACAAATATAATAATCATAGTTCTAACTACCCTACTATTCATAAGCTAATTATATCAAAAAATAGATTCTTTTCAAGAATCTATTAATCATAAAATATTTCATCTTTCTTAACATTTACATAATCTTTTAAAGCCTTAAATTCTTTATTACTTTTAAATAATTCTTGTGATTTACTAATGTTACAAAAACTAGAAATATATTGTTTAAATGTAGTTTTATCTTTTTTTAATGATTCAATCTTAATCTTTATTTTATCTTCCATATACACTCCTAATTATTTATTTTGAATATATACTATTTTATAATTATTTTTTTTAGCAATTGATTTTAAATCTTCAGTAAGTTCACCTATTACTACTATAAACTTAGGTATCATAGTATATTTATCTAATCTATCTTTATTAACTTTAATTAATGTATGATCTTCATACGTTGTAAATCTAAGAGAACCAGTTTTAATTAGTTTATCATATCCATAACAATTCTTTTCTAAATCAGATATATTCATACAAGCATAGTGCGTTCCGTCATTAGTATAAGAACATAATATCTTAAAATCCTGATTATATATTGTATATATAATTAAGTCATCATTATATTCTTTCTTAACTATATCAGGACTATCTATATATAACATTTCTATTTCATCTAGTGTAACTATTTGATCATTTATGATTTCACATCTATATTTTTTTAATTTATTAAAGAAATCTATTACACTAACCAAATTTCTATTAAAGCCACTACTCATAAGATTATCTATATATTGAAGATTCATATCAAAATCGCTTACATTAAACATAAGTTTCATCATGATAAATAAGTTAATTTCTTCAAGAGTAAATACTTTCTTACCATAGTCTTCAATACTACTTAAACTCTCACTATCAAATACATCACATAATTCTTTTATAGTAGATAGTTCTATCCATCCACTATTTCCATTTTTGTCATAACCTTTATTAAATAAATAATTACATAATAAGTTTTTATATACATCAGCATCTTTAACAGCAGATAATTCTAATATTAATTTTTTCAATAACAAAACGTCATAAGAAGAAAGTTCATCTATCTTAGTAATATTCATATGATTTCCATAAGTAGCAATTAAATCTATTAAATTATCAAGTTCTTTATCACTTAAATTAGCTTCATCAACATCACTAAGTATTTCTTTATAATAATTAAAATTTTCAACAGCCTTAAATAATGACTCTTTAGTCTCACCATAAATCATTTTAAATATATTGAAATATTTAATAAATAACTCTCTATTTCTATTACTCTTTACTATGAATAATAATGTTGAAATATTAACAAAATTATATTTAGAATAATCTTCTAATAATTCTTTTGATATAAACGATAATCTATTATCAAATATTTCTAATGAATTAATATTATATATATCTGTTTTTAATTTAATATCTCTATCATATGCTGTACTTAATAAATCAGTTAATAATTTATTTGATGTTTCTTTAGCTCTTCCCTCTTCACCTTTATGAAGTAAAGAAATACCTATAAATAAAGTAATTTTCTCTGGATTATTCTTAGTCATTATAGTTTTATTAAATAATACTTTGAAGAAGTCGAATATAGATTCATAATCAGTATTGTAATCATACTTATCAATGTTATCTAATAACTCACTATAGATTTTATTAATAACTTTATAAAATCTATTATAAATTTCAGTTCCATAATATGATTTAAATAAATTTAAACATCTAGAATCACAATCTATTATTATTTGCTCTTTAGTACTTCTTTCTGTATCACTATTATAAACTGGTACTATATAAGGAAGTACATAATTAACATCAATATTTATAAGTAACATTATTTGTTCTATACTAAGACCCTGTATTATTTTTATTAATCTCTTAGTATATTGATAACTCATATTATTACTTTTAGCATCATATCTAAATAGTTTTCCTTTAGCATTCAATACACCTTTATTGATAAATATATTCACTATATCATTTATACTTTTATGTTCTATTCCATCAAGCAAACCATATATAACATCTTGATCTAAATTGCCTTTACTTTTTAATGCTGAAATGTTTAAATATTTTATTAAATCTATATCATATTTTAATAACTCTATAAGAGTTTCTTTATTTAAATAATTAATCATAAATGGATAATTATTAATATATTCTTTCTGTATATCTATAGGCATAGTATTTAAAAGATTAAAATCTTCTCTTATTTTTTCAACCTGCTTTTTAATAAAATTTTCTCGTGCATTTCCACTTATATATGTATTATATTTTTCATCTTCTGCATATTTATTTTGTATTGTTTGACTAGCATATTTAATAAACATAGGATTAACAGTTATTACAAATTCCCATTGTCTATCAGTTAATTTATTTTTTATCTTATCAAGTAATAATTCTGTTGCCTTTAAATCACTTGTTGATAAAACAGTTATTACTTCTTTTAAATCTTCCATATATAATTTGGCTACATCATCTGGTTGATTAAAATAAAGTTTAATATATGATGTGTATTCTTCCGGGTCTAAATCTAGAACATTACTATTCATAAAAAACTTATTACCACTTAGCCAATCGCAAACTAATGCTTTTCGTGCTTCAACGCTACCATACCTAAACATAGAAAGATTACTATTAAGACGTGACTTTTGAAAATCTAATGGTAATATTCTTATTAAAGAAGGATGATGAAAAAACAAGTAACTTAATACTATTTCATTATTTTCAAATTCTTTAGTATTCAAATAAGCTTGTTCTATATCTTTTTCGCTTTTATTACCAAGACTCTTAATAAAATCATTAGCTTTTTTTTGAATTTGTCTACTTTTCATTTCTTTAAATAGTGACATATACACACCTCTATTATAATAATTATTATAACAAATATTATAGTAAAAAAATAGACATTTTAAACAAAAGAAATAAAAACTAGAGATAAATCTCTAGTCAAAAAATTTATTATTTTTTAGTTAAGTATTTATGATTAGCAGCTATACTTTTTATACCTACTCCATGAGCAAATGCTATAGTAGCAATACCGCCACTAATCTTAATAACAACACCTTCTCCAAACACAGTATGTATAACATTATCTCCTGCTTTAATTCCATCGCTAGTAGCATTATTATTATACATATTTTCTAGTGTTCTCTTAGGTCTATCATCTGGTCTTACTGACATATTAGTCTTATTAATTAAATCATCATCTATTTCTTTAATAAATCTACTTTCTACTGTTCCACTGGTTTTACCAAATAGTGTTCTTTGTCTAGCACTTAATAAATAAAGAATGCTTTTAGCTCTAGTAATTCCTACATAACATAATCTTCTTTCTTCTTCAAGTTCACTAGCACTTTCAAAACTTCTACTATGAGGAAATATTCCTTCTTCCATACCAAGAATAAATACTACTTTAAATTCAAGCCCTTTCGCAGAATGAAGAGTCATTAAATTAACAGCATCTTTATTCTCTTTATATTGACCAGCATCACTTACTAGTAATATATTTTCTAAGAATGTTGATAAGTCATATACCCCACTTTCTTCAAAAGCAACAGCTACTGACTTAAATTCATTTAAGTTTTCTATCTTAGCGTCACTTTCAAGTGATTTATCTAATTCATATTCAGCCCTTAACCCACTCTTAACAAGCACATCTTCTATTAATTCAGATAAACTAAGAGTTTTAGCATCCTCTTGTAACTCAAGTATTAATTTCTTAAATTCAAGTTCTTTTCCTGACTCTATTGAATCAAACATAGATATATCATTTTCACGAGCTTTATTTCGAATATTCTCTATAGTCTTAGTACCTATTCCTCTTTTAGGAGTGTTAATTACTCTTTCTAAACTAACTGAATCATTTGAGTTATATACTAAATTTAAGTATGCAATTAAATCTTTAATTTCTTTTCTACTATAGAAGTAATAACTACCAATAATATTATATGGAATATTACTTCTTACAAAAGCTTCCTCAATTGTTCTACTTTGAGCATTAGTTCTATAAAGTACAGCAAAATCACTATATTGATATCCTTCATCCATCATTTCTTTTATTTTCTTAATGACAAATGAACTTTCCTTAATTTCATCTTCAAGTCTTATATATTCAATCTTTTCTCCATCACCACTTGATGTCCATAGATTTAGTTTAGTACCCTCTCGATTATTTTTAATTACCGAATTGGCAGCCTTAAGTATTGTATTAGTACTTCTATAATTTTCTTCTAAAAGAACAATTTTTGTATTCTTATAATCTTTTTCAAAGTTAAGTATATTTCTATAATCAGCATTTCTCCAAGAATATATTGACTGATTAGCATCACCTACGACAAAGATATTATGATATTTACTAGCAAGTAACTTACACAATTCATACTGAATGCTATTAGTATCTTGATATTCATCTACTAAAATATATTGAAATCCTTCTTGATATTTTTCTAATATATCTTTACGTTTCTTAAATAACTCTACTGGTTTTAATAATAAATCATCAAAATCTACTGAGTTATTTTCTTTTAATAATTTTATATATTTTTCATATACAAAAGATATTACTTTATCTTCATCTCTTAAAAATAATTTGGAATACTCCAAAGGACTTAAACCATCATTTTTAGCACTACTTATTCTAGATATAATATGTTTTATATCATAGTTAGCTGGATCATAAGAATTTTCTTTTAATATTCTTTTAATAAGTGCTTTAGTATCATCTGTATCAAGTATTGTTATATTAGAAGTATATCCTATATCACTATAATTTTCTCTAAGTATCCTAAGTCCAAATGAATGAAATGTTCCAATAAATATTGAATCAGCAATAGTATCAATTTTAGCTTCTACTCTTTCTCTCATTTCTTTTGCTGCTTTATTAGTAAATGTTATTGCAAGTATATTATAGGGACTTACTCCTTCATCTATTAATTTTATTATTCTTTCAGTTAATACTCTTGTTTTACCACTACCTGCTCCTGCAAGAACTAAACAAGGTCCTTCTTTATGATTAACTGCTTCCAATTGTTTATTATTTAACATCATATTTATTACCTCTTAACCATTATAACATTAAGATTACTCTTAGAAAAGCAAACAAACAAAATATTTTAAATTCTTTAATATAAAATACTAAAACTTCACAATAAAAAAACTATTCTAAAGAATAGTACTTTTATATTAATGAATTATTTAACTTTTTTATAATCAAGTAATAACATTATAAATTCGCATAATTGATATATAAAGAACGCAGCTAAAGGTAAAATAATACATACGAAGAATCCAACTTTAGTTTTAAGAAATGAGAACACTGTTCCTAAAACTGCTACTTTTGTTCCATTCCATGTAGAGATAATATCTCCTGGAGCAACTTGTTGTGGCTCTTCACTTGTATTTTCACTTTGAGTCACATAAGAAGTCATACCATTGACTGTATTTACTGAATTTATACGTTGAATTTTAATAACTTTTGTATTATCTTCCATAACGAAGAATGCTATAATATCACCTTCTTTAAGATCACTTTTTCCATCGTATGATTTAGTAATAATTAAGTCACCATTTTTAATAGTGGGTTCCATCGAATTAGATTGAATATCTAATGGAACATATCCAAAAATTTTTGAAACACCCTTTTCACGAGATGTAAATGTAATAAGAGTTAAACATGCAGCTAAAACAATAACAACCCAAATCACAACATTTAAAACAACTTTTATAATCTTTTTTCCCTTCATATAATGCCTCCAACTTTACTGTGCTAATGCATTCTTAGATATTTGAATATTATAAGTAATATTAGAACCTGTAGTGTTTTTTTCACAGTCATAATCTTGTCCTTCTACCCAACCATATATTCTAATCTTATTTATACCAGCAGATAAATTAAATAATGTTTTGTTTTCTCCATTAGCATAATTTTTATCAGGAGTTTGAATATCAGGTGTTACTTCATCAAAATAATCATCTGATTTTGATTGATAATCAATAGCAAATTCACTTGCAATAGCAGCTTTAATTCCATAATAACTAGAAACTACTGTATCTTTATCAAATGATTTTTCTCCATAACTATTAGCTTGAGAAATTCCTTCTGGTGTATGTATATTTGAATTTGGTTCCCAAATTATATTATTTTTTTCATTTAAGCTATTATTTCTAGCACTTCTTAATGCAATTGCAGCAGCAGTAGCACCATTATCAACATTACCTTGATATAAGAATGCAACTCTAGCAGCATTTTTAAGACCACTATTAGTATCATCTGCTACAACATCAGATGAAGTTGTTAAATATATTGTAGTCGCTTGTGGAGTTAGTATAAATAAATCAAATGCAACAAAATCTCCATCAGTACCAGCCTTTTCAACTGACTCTTCAGATACTATTTTATATCCATTAGCAGCAGTAACATCAGCTTCAATACTTCCTTTAAACATTTTCATAAATCCAGTAACAGGATCAACATCACCAACAGTGAAAATAGGAGAAACTTGATTTGGCAATTGATTTGTATTACCATCATAAGCATTTTTTAATATATCATTTGTTGAAATATCACTTTTCCAATTAACAGCATCCACTGAAACCTGAATACCAGGTTCAACGCTTACATTAACATCAATACCATCAGCATTATTGTTTGTGTTATCAATAAACCAAGCATAAGACGCAGTAGTTAATGTAACTGCAGTAACAACCAACATAATAAATGTTGGAATAATTCTCTTTTTGTTATTTATCATTTCTTCATTTTCCATAATTAATCCTTTCATATTTATAAAAAATATCCATAATATTTTTTACATAAGGCACAAATTTACCCTATACACTATACAAATTTATTATATACTAGATTTTAAAAAAACACAATATTCTAACAATCAAAAAGAAGGTTTCCCTTCTATAATTTATAAAGTAAATTCATGATTACGAGTTATCATTTTTTTGTATGATTTAGCACTTTCAGCATCGCCTATAGCTTTACCTAGTCCAATTACTATGCCATTCTTTTTATTAGGACTTACCTTAGCAAGTTTAGATATATTATTTGAAATTAAAAATCTCATAATATTATCAACTCTAAAAAATTTATGTGATACGGAATTATAAACATAATAAGAAGAACCACCATATCCAGCTTCTTTAGAAAACAATAACATACTAATATCTTTTTTAGCCCTGCCATTGATTACTCTAACTGGTACATATATATCTATATTAGAATATTCATCTACCATACAAACACCTCTATAATCATTTTACATTAATTTACTATTTTTTGTCAAATTAACTTTTAAAAGTAAAATATCCTGGATTACTAGTTCCACCATCAATTCTAGCATAAGTTTTATCTATTTTAGCACTATCATATTTAGTACCACTACTACCTACTAAATTAGTAGAATTTAAAAACATATTGTTACTAGTAGATACTTTATCTATTGAAAACTTATTACTTACATATATGGTTTTTAATTTTGATTTGGAAAACATTTGAGTCATATCAGTTACATTTGATGTATCAAAACTACTTAAATCTAAAGATTCTCCTTGGTATCCATCAAACATGTAACTCATATTAGTTACATTACTTGTATTAAAATTGTTAAGTCCTACGATATCAATTAAAGAGCTAACTTCAAAAGTGCCAATCATATCAGTTACGTTCGAAGTATCAAAATTACTTATATCTAAATATTTTATACTACTACCAAAAAACATCCAATACATACTTGTAGCTTTATTACTTGTAAAACTACTCAAATCTAATTTTGTAACATTACTCTCATAAAACAATTCTTCAACGTCAGTAACATTTTTTATATCAAAACTACTTAAATCTATACTTGTTGCTTGACTGCTAGAAAACATACTATGCATATTAACTACGTTACTTGTATCAAAACTACTTAAATCAAGTTTATCTACTTGACTATTAGAAAACATACTTTCCATGTTTATCACTTTCGATGTATCAAAATCACTAAGGTCTAGTGCACTTACCTGACTATTCAAAAACATACTCTTCATATTAGTTACATTATTTGTATTCAAACTACTTAAATCTATACTCGTTGCTTGACTTTTATAATACATATAACTCATTGATATTACAGGTTTACCATTAATTGTACTACAAACTTTACTAGTGACAGATGATGTACTATCCTTATCTGTTAAAATAACACCCCATCCATCATCAGAAATATTATTCCAATCATAATTTATTACATTCATTAATGGACTCACACTGCTACTCATAGGAGTTAAAATACCATCATATTCTTGCATATATCTATAAGTGTATTGCCCATTTACATATTCGGCACCTTGTACCATCTCACCATCAAAAGTACAATTTACATTTTCAAAATTTCTATACTCTTTTATATTAATTTTTCCTGAGAACTTTTTATTTATATTATCATTTTGTAAATAATTTTTATTATCGAATTTAACAGTAATTGTATACTCATGAGTAATTCCAGTATCAATAGAAATTCCACTTTTAATATTACTAGTAGTAGCAGTACTACTTATTGGTACAGCTCTATAAATTCTATCACAACTGCCACTTTCCTCTTGATCTTCACTACCATAATTTTTATAACTCTTACATTCAAATGTAACGTGAAATTCAAAATTATCTATAGTATTAATTAAATTTTCCCAATAGAAAGAATATAAAACACCTTTAGTACCAACATTCGCAACCGTTATTTTTTTTGTTATAAAGTCACCTGGTAACGCACCATTTAAAACTATATCAGACCCATCAGTATACTCTAATTTCAATTCACCAGTAGATACAACCATATCTTTACTATTACCATCAATTTTCATAGTAAAATAAGCATATGAATAACTAAATATGCTAAATAATATTAATGAAATTATTATAATACTAAATAAAATTCTAATATTTTTATTGTTCCTCATAAACACCTCATTACCATATAACTATATTATAATATTCTAAAATAATTTGGTCAACTTTAATATTGAATAAGAATCAATATATGGTATACTTAAATATGATAAGGAGTTACATATGATAATAGGTTCTAAAAATATTAATGAAGAACAAAAATTAAAAATCATAGAAGAAGAAATTGTAAAATCAATCAACCCTTCATGGAATAAAGATGAAATCATTAGATATGTATATTTATATATAGGCAAATACATTTCTAAAAATGTTGAATTCTTCTATTCATTAGGTAGGAAACTAGAAAATAAAAATTATGATTTTAAAAAAATAAAAAGTACCTATGAAAGCAAACAAATAAGAAATTTATCAGTCATATGTAAATCTTCAGCAATAATTTTACAAAGAATATATAAAAAACTAGGTATTAAAAGCAATTTAATTGAAACCACTCAGTTTAATCCATATGTTGATGATGAATCTAAAGAATTACTTGAAGTACATCATTGGTTTTTAGCAGTAATTGGTGAAAATAATAGAATATATTTTTTAACTATAGTACCTGATTTATTCAACATACAATTTAATATGAAAACAGAACACTTTGCTAATAATATTGAATATAAAAGAATCAATAAGAATGGAGAAATAGAAATACAATACAAAGGTCCTGAAATTAAACATACTATATTAGACGAAAAAGAATTAGCTGAAATAGATAAAAAAATTGGGTATGCAGTTCCTTATACTTTCACTGACAAAGATGGAAAACAAAAAAATTATGATGGTTATGATAATGTATTTATTGAAAATCTAAGAACATTCGTAAGAAAGAATAATTATATTATAGAACTAGGTTACGATACAAAATTTTTCAAAGATATAATGTCTTATAATGTTAATAACATGTTAATAGAGGATTATTTAAACACTAAAGATTTCAATATGATAGAAATAGATAAGTGGATAGAATTTATAAAAGAAAGAGCAACATTCTATGGACATAACCCAAATGAAGATAAAGAAGTAAATGGTAAAATATCAGCTCTTAGAAAAGCTCTTCAAAATAAAGATGCAAAAAAATATAGAAATCTTGTAGGACAATTAGGTATTAATTTTGTTGATGAAAAGTACAAGATTGTTAAAAATGGATTTTGTTCACAAGAATATTTAGAAAAAAAATTCGAATATTTATTTCCAAAATTCTTTAATTTCAATGAAAATTCATTACCACTTACATCAAGTTTTACAGGATTATCTGAAAAATTAGACTTTATTGATATATTTATTGAAAATATGTTTCCTGAATTAAGAGAAGGAAAAGCCAATGAAGGAATTAAAATAAATCCAAAGTATTCGTTATACAGAAATAGAATTCAAAGATATGTAATCTACTCTACCATAAGAAAACAATATGACATTATATTTTCTATTGATAATAGTAATACTTACTACTACTTAGACCCAGTTAAAGGTATATTCAAAAAATTAAACAACTTGTTAAACTTAATTAGTGATGAATTTATAGTAGTAAGTGATGAACTTAAAAATAGAATGCAAGAAGTAGAAAATATAGAAGAACCATTAACAAAGACTTTATAAAGTCTTTTTAATTTAACAAAAAAAATTATTTAGAATATATTACTATGAAAGTGAGGTTATATGAAAAAGATAATTCTTGTAGTAGTAACTATATTTTTAATATTTATAATTGCTTTCTCTTTTAAGAAGGAAGAGAGCAATAAAATTGTTGTTTCAGAAGTTACACATTCTGTATTCTATAGTCCTTGGTATGTAGCTCTTGAAAATAAATATTTTGAAAGTCTAGGTCTTGATATTGAAGTAGTATTAACTCCAGGCGCTGATAAGGTTGCTTCTTCTGTAATATCCGGAGACGCTAATATAGGATTCTCTGGTCCTGAAGCAACTGTTTATGTTTACAATAATAGTAATGAAAAACTAGTTACATTTGCATCTCTTACTAAAAGAGATGGTCAATTTATAGTTGGTGACTGTAAATATAAAGATAACTTTAGTATATTAGACTTAAAAGGTAAAAAAGTATTAGCTGGAAGAAGTGGCGGTATGCCATTACTTATGTTTAAGTATGCCTTAAAAGAATCAAATATTGATGAAAAAGATGTTATTATTGATACATCTATAGATTTTGCATCACTAACTGGCGCATACATAAGTGGTCAAGGAGACTTTGTTAATCTTTTTGAACCAAATGCTCTAAAAGTAGAAAAAGAAGGTTCAGGTTGTGTATTATCTTCACTTGGTAATATATCAGGTACTGTTCCCTACACTGCTTTCTATGCTAAAGAAAGTTATATCAAAAAGAATAAAAACGTTATAAAGAAATTTAATGAAGCTCTAAATAAAGGATTAGAATTCGTTCAAAAAAATGATTCTAAAACTATAGCCAATGCTATTAAAAATCAATTTAGTGATACTTCTATTGAAGATTTAACAACAATAGTAGAAAGATATAAGAGTGCTGACTCTTGGTATAAAACAACATACATAAACAAAAAAGACTATAATAGATTATTAGATATTATGATATATGGTAAAACAATAGATAAGAAAGTTAATATTGACGATTTAATAACTAATGAATACAACTAATATTTTAGAAGTTAAAAATATATCTAAGACTTATCATACTACTGAAGGAGAAATAGAAGCTTTAAATAACATAAGTTTTTCTATTAATGAAGGAGACTTCATCGGGCTTATAGGTCCATCCGGATGTGGTAAAAGTTCAATATTAAACATAATATCTAATCTTGATAAAAACTATAATGGAAATATAAATATTAAAAATGGTATAAAAGTTTCATATATGCTTCAAGAAGACGCATTATTTCCATGGCTTACAGTTCTTGATAATGCATTACTTGGTTTAAAAATAAAACATAATCTTACTAAAGAAAATAAAGAATATGTATTATCTTTATTAAAGAAATATGATCTTTATGATTTTATTAATAAATATCCAAGTTCCTTATCAGGTGGTATGAAGCAAAGACTAGCTCTTATTAGAACATTAGCTATGCATCCAGATATATTACTTCTTGATGAACCCTATAGTGCATTAGACTATCAAACTAGATTAAAAGTCGGAGATGATGTATTTAAAATAATAAAAGAAGAAAATAAAACTGTTTTAATAGTAACTCATGATATCGCAGAAGCAATATCTATGTGTAATAAAATCATTGTTTTCTCTAAAAGACCAGCTACTATTAAAAACATTCATGAAATAAATTTATCTAATAAAAGTACACCAATTAATAACAGAGATGCTAAAGAATTCAAAGATTACTACAAACTTATCTGGAAGGAAATAGATAATAATGAGCAATGAACATAAAAAATATTTAAGAAAGTTAAAACTAAATAAACTTTTAATATCTATTACACAAATTAGTATATTTATATTTTTTATAATCATTTGGCAATTTCTAGCTAGTCATAATTATATAAATTCTTTTATCACCAGTTCCCCATCTAAAATATTAAGTACTATCTCTAAACTTTATATTGAAAATAATTTGTTCATTCATATATGGATAACTGTAAAAGAAACTATTATTTCTTTTATAATAACTACTCTTCTCTCTATTATTATATCTATAATTTTATATGAAAGTGATTTTCTTTCTAAAGTTATTGACCCATATTTAACTATTTTAAATAGTCTTCCTAAAGTAGCATTAGGTCCTATAATTATTATATGGATTGGAGCTAATCAAAATGGTATTATCACCATGGCTATATTAATATCTATTATTGTTAGTATTCAAACTATATATAATGGTTTTGTAAACACTGATAAGTTAAAGATAAAATTATTAAAGACATTTAATGCTACTAAAAAAGATATATTATTTAATGTAGTAATACCATCCAATAAAAGTACTATTATTAATACATTAAAAATAAATATATCTATGTGTTTAATAGGGCTAATGGTGCAATGGAGAGAAAATATTTTAAAAAATTAAGATATCTTATAAAATATCTTTATATCATTATCAGTTACCACAACTTTATCAACAACGTGCATAATTATTATTCTTTTTTCTTCAAATGTCATTTTATTCCAAGTAGTTTGTAGATTTCTTAACTTTTCTAATGATCCTTTATTATGAACTTCATTATTTTTAGCATTATCAATTATCTCTAATATTGATTTTTTTTCTTGTTCTAATTCTTCAATTTTCTTTTTAGTGTCAAGAACTGCTATACCATCTGAAATAAAATTAATTAAATTGCTTATTTGTAATTTTATCTTTGATAATCTTTTTTCATATTCATTAATAACATCGACTTGTGCAATTTCGTATTTTTCTCTAAACATATTTTCATCAAGTGCCATTGAAAATAAATTTTCTAATATTACATCTTCAATTTCAAATGAGTCCCATCTTTTATTTTTGCAATTAGGGTCTTTAATAAATTTTGGTTTGCTTTTTTGTTGAGAATAGCAATAGCAAATCAACCTTTTTCCCCATTTTTGATATCTATACTTTGCACCACAGTATCCACAAAATATTTTTCCTGATAACAAATAATGACTTTCGGTTCTTGCTTTACTTCGTAGTTTATTAGTTTCTATTATTTTATTATGTAATTCTTCTGATATTACTGCTTGATGTTTTCCTTTAAACTCTTGATCTTTATATGGTACAATACCTAATGTTCTTCTTGAAAGTATCCTTTTTTCTACCATACTTTCATCCATGCCAACTATATTACTAATTTTTACAAAACTATAACCATTTAAATAAAGATTTATCATTTTATGTAACAACTCTACTTGTTCTGGTACAGGAATTAAAGTTCCTGTATTTTTATCATAGGTATAAGGAAATGGATCTTTGCCTCCACCTTTCCAATATCCATTTTCGGCTCTTTTTTGTATACCAATTTTTGTTCTTTCAAGTATTGTTTCTCTTTCGAGCTGTGCAAATATTGATAAAACACCGACCATAGCTTTGCCAAATGGAATTGTAGTATCGAAGTTTTCTCTCACAGAAACAAAACCAACATTATATTTATTAAATACCTCTTCAATTAAATATAAAGTATCTTTTTGACTTCTTGATATTCTATCTAGTTTAAATACAATTACACAATCTATCTTATGTTCTTTAACATCTCTTATGAGTTTTTGAATAGCTGGTCGTTCCAAGTCTTTACCACTATAACCACCATCTACATAATATTCATACTCGGTAAATTCTTTTGCTTTAGCATAGTTTAATAAAAATTCTTTCTGTGCATCAATCGAATAACCCTCTAATTGAATATCAGTTGAAACTCTAGCATATAATCCTGCTTTTATAACAATTACCTCCTTTTAACTATAAAAGCATTCATATACTATATTTGATTGCTCTTATAGTATAACATACATTCAGCAGTTATGTCCTTAATCAAAAAATAAGGGAAAGTTTTGGTAAACTCTCCCTTAAAATATAACTATTTTTGCTGTGAATATTTTTTAATTAGTTCATATATTAATGGTATTTTTATTACTATATCTTTTGGGTTTATGATTTTACCATTGGAATCATAATTT
>CAKOHZ010000003.1 GCA_934086315.1 uncultured Bacilli bacterium
TCTAGTTTAAATACAATTACACAATCTATCTTATGTTCTTTAACATCTCTTATGAGTTTTTGAATAGCTGGTCGTTCTAAATCTTTTCCACTATAACCACCATCTATATAATATTCAAATTCAGTAAATTCTTTAGCTTTAGCATAGCTTAATAAAAATTCTTTTTGTGCATCAATTGAATAACCCTCTAATTGGATATCAGTTGAAACTCTAGCATATAATCCTGCTTTTAAAATATTCACCCCCCATTATAAAAACTATATTTAACAATTCCTACAATATAACATTCAATTAATAAGTTATTTTTATCAAAAAAAATAACTAAAAATTTTCAATATTATAATTATTTTTGCTATATATATTTTTTAATTAATTCATATATTAAAGGTATTTTTATAATAATATCTTTTGAATTTATAATTTTGCCTTTAGAATCATAATTTATTACTCTATTAATCACTATTATACTCACCTCTATTTAATCCTATTTCAATTTCATAAAAATTATACAAATATAAATTTAAACATGCAAAACATTAATTATATATAAACCATACAATACAATATAATCTGTTTTAACATTTTCATAATAGAAATATTTATAGTTTTTTATAAGTAGATAACAAAATAAAATGTAGGAATTCATTAGATTATTTATCAATATTCCTACATTTATAATAAATTTTAAAAATAATTAGTCTTCTAAAATTGTTATTTTTTTTACATTAGATAACTTAGCTGGTTCACTTGGAAGCATCACATCAGATGATATAATAGTTATTTTTTGATTAACTTTTAATTTCTCTGCCGTAGAATCTTCATTATTATATATTATTTTAGTATCTTTATTTATTTCGAATTCATATTCAGTAATATATTCTTTTTTATTTTTATCATACTCTTCAACTAAAACAGTATATACATTATTATCTACTGTCACTTCTTTAATTCTTGCTTCAAAAACTAATTCTTTTTCTTTTGAAACATAATTTGTATATACGAAGTATCCTAATCCTGCAAGAATAACAACAGCTATAATTATTTTTACTAGTAAATTTTTTTTCATTTCTCCTCCCTTCATTAATTAAATTTATATTATAGGAATCTATCCCAATAATATCTTCCGGTATTAGATAGTATTTTAAAATGATTTTTTATTTGTGAACTAATTAATTTTGCTTTTTTGTTTATTGGAGTCCCTTCATTGTAATATGCTTTTTTTGTTGATCTAGTCATCATATCAGAAAACAAAACAGCTCTATCTTCTAAATAACTTTGTCTTGAATAATACGATATAAAATAAGCATCATTTGGATTTGAAAAATTAAAATCATAGGTACTATCACTAGAACCATATCTAAAACCTTCAGGATTATAAGACTTCATTATTTCTTCCAAGTTTAATGTTGGATTTTTTTGTCTCATATAAATATCAATATAGTGCATTAACTCATGATGTAAAGTACTCTCAAATAATTTAGTGCCATCTGTTCCGATAGTTACTGTTATATTACTTTGATTTCTACCATCTGTCATTCCTGAATAATTTCCATCTATTTTATTTACCATGTATATCCTAAGTGAAACATTATTATTTTTCATTTCTTTAAAGAAACCATTTGGATATTTTTTTAATGTTAATTCTACTTCTTTTAAATATTTATTTATCTCCTTATCATCATTTAATTTTTCAGTGTTTATAGAGCCACCAATTAAATAACCAGCATTTTCATCCTTATATACAATCTTAACTGAATATTTATTCTCTAACATTTTTCTATATTCATTATTTTTCTCTGCTTGAGTCTTTTCTACAACAGGTGGTTTTTCTTTAGGCGAAATAGTGTTTTCATTATTATTGTTTGTATTATTATTATTTGTATTAGTGTTTGTTTTAGGTTTTTCAGTTTTAGCATTAGTTTTTTTATTTTCTACTTTTTCCCAAACAGCATAAAGAATTGTATCTTCTGTAAATAATGCTTTGTTATAAATAGAAGTTTCATTTTTATCAACCCAACTTTTGAATTTATAACCATCTCGTGTTGGATCTTTTGGAAGTATTAATTCAGTGTCTTTATTTATGGTAATACTATTTATTTTGCTTCCACCTTTAGTATCGAATGTAATTGTTATTGTATTACTAATTTCATCTTTTTCCCAAACAGCATAAAGAATTGTATCTTCTGTAAATAATGCTTTGTTATAAATTGGAGTTTCATTTTTATCAACCCAACCTTTAAAAACATAACCATCTCGTGTTGGATCTTTTGGAAGTGTAAGTTCAGTATCTTTGCCAATAGTAATACTGTCTATTATACTTCCACCATTAGTATCAAATGTAATTGTTATTGCTTCTTTTATATCTTTTTCTACGTCATTCATATAGCAAACATATTTAGTCGTTTTTAAAACTGTTTTAGTTTTACCATCAGAACATTTATAAGTATTTGTAAATATTCCTTTATCTTTATAAACAGTAGAACCACCATTATTATAATCTCTAATTTTTATTATAGGACTATTATTAAATGATAAAGCAACTATAAAATCTAAAAATATTAAACCAACTATAGAACACAGTATGATAATTATTCTTTTTTTCTGCATTATTATACCTCCTCACAAATAATAAACTAAATGTGATTTACTCCATATATAGTAATTATATCATGACTTTTTTAATTCACAAAAAGTTTTTAATATGGTTTTATATATATCATGTAGTGTTACAATTATACATAGTAAAAAAGGTGTAAGTATCAAGGAAATTTTTTCGAAATAATAATTAAGATACTTAAAAACTTGGAAATAATTTTTGTTGTTTATTTTATATTTTTTGAAAAATAAATACATATTAATACAACTTCCAATCTTAATATATTTCTACCATTACAGTATGAAAAACATATTTTTGCCATAATTTTTTTACCTCATTGCAATACAATATAAATGTAAGAATTGCTTTTGATTTTCTCCCCATACCTATTATAGTGGTGTTATCATGGGAGAATTCTTAACATCTAAAGCAGGTATTGGTTATTTAATATTATATGGTTCTCAAGTATTTAATTTAGATTTAGTAATGACTGGTATATTCTTATTAACTATTATTTCAATAGTTATGTATAAAATTATTGAAGAGATTAGTAAACAAAAATAACTTATAAAGTTCGTCTTTATAAGTTTTAATTTATATATAAAATTAACAATTTTACATTTTGAGAAAAAATCATTTTATGGTTTAAGAAAAAAGTTAGTATTTAAATTTATACTAACTATTCTATAATTCCTTTCCAATTAACAAATTTATCTCCAAAAGTATCAGCATATTCAGTCTTAATAATTATTTTATTATCAGTTTGTTCTTTTTCTTCTACAACTATAGGATTACATCCATCTTTTTCCACACCTATTTTATCTATGTGAAATAAACTAGCACAATTTTCACATTTTAGGTATTCCCCTTCTTGAACAAAATATGCTCTTGGAGATGGATTACATGCCTGACAAGTATTGAATGCTATTCTAACAACACCATCAGTACCACGTACTACTATAAACTGAATAATAACACCATTACTATCATAATTAACAAATGTAACATCACTAGTAATATTAGTAGTATCTATCTCAATTTTGCCATCAACTGAGTTTATATTTATTATATTATTCTTTTCTTCTTCTATCTTTTCTTTATCACAACCATATAAAATAAATATACTGAATATTGCTAAAACACTAAGTATTTTCTTCATATTATTCCTTTACACCTGCAAATGTAAATCCGGTTTCATTTACATTTTCTTTTACATTATCAATGTCAATAGTATTTTTACTAGTAATAGTTACTTCACCATTCTTCAAATCAACCTTAACTTTATAACTATCATCTACTTTTACTATTGCATCACTTACTTTTTTAGCACAATGTTCACAGTGCATACCATCTACTTTAATAATAACTTTATTTTTATGTCCAAACATATTAACACTTCCTTACTTTTATTTTCTTTAATCTTAATGTATTTAAAATTACTGTAACACTACTTAATGTCATAGATAAACCTGCTATCATTGGATTCATATTGATACCAAAATTATTAAATAATCCAATAGCTATAGGTATCATACATATATTATAAAAGAATGCCCAAAATAAATTTTCTTTTATAATTTTCATTGTCTTTTTACTTATATTTATCAAGTTAACTATATTAACTAAATTATCATTCATAAGTATAACGTCAGATGAATCATTAGCTATATCAGTACCACTTCCAATAGAAACGCCTATATTACTAGTAGCAAGACTGGGAGCATCATTAATACCATCACCTATCATCATAACAGTTTTATCTTTCATTAATTTTTTTATTTCTTTTACTTTTTCACTTGGAAGTACATTAGAAATAACATTGCTTATATTTAGTTCTTTTGCTATAACACCAGCAGTTACTTTATTATCACCTGTAAGCATTATAACTTCTTTATCTTTACTTAATTCACTTATTATATCTTTAGCATCATCTCGTATTATATCTTTTACTCCTACCAAAGCTATAACATTTTTATTTTCTATAACATATAAAATACTATTTCCTTCAAGAGTTAACTTTTCTTCATCACTTAAATATTCATTTTTAATATTTAAGATTTCAAATAATCTAGAGTTACCAATATAATATTTATTATTTTCAATCGTACCTTCTAAACCCACTCCATCAATATTCTTATAGTTCTTTACTTCTTTAAGCTTTAATTTATCACTTTTAAATGCACCAGCTATTGGATGACTAGATTTACTTTCTAAAGATGAAATAATTACTTTAAGTTCACTTTCTTTATAACTACTGTAATTATTAACTTTATTAACTTTTAAGTTTCCATATGTAAGAGTACCAGTTTTATCAAAACATATAGCATCTACTTTATATGAATTTTCCAAAGTTTCACTATTCTTAACAAGTATTCCATTTTTAGCACATACTCCTTCACTAACAACTATCGCAAGAGGAGTCGCAAGACCTAAAGCACAAGGACAACTTACGACAAGAACATTAACAAAGTGAACTAAACTATCATTAATACTCTTTCCTAAAAATAAATAACCAATAAATGTTAAAACTGCTATTAAAATAATACTTGGTACAAAGTAACCACTTACTTTATCAGCAAATCTAGCAATAGGTGCTTTGGTATTACTAGCATCTACTACTAATCTTACTATCTCAGATATTGTAGAATTCTTCCCTATAGCTTTAGCTTCATACAAAACAGATCCATCAATATTTAAACTACCAGCTACTACTTTATCATTTATATTTTTTTTGCTTGGTATACTTTCACCAGTAATAAATGATTCATCAGCATGTGTACTACCATCAACTATAATACCATCAACTGCAAACTTCATACCCGGTTTACATATTAATATATCACCAACTTTTACTTCATCAATAGTTACTTCCTTTTCACCATTTTTTGTTTTTAATAAAGCCATCATCGGAGTTATTTGTACTAAGGATTTAATAGCTTCTTTAGTTTTCTCTTTACTCTTAGAATCAATATATCTTCCAAGTTTAATAAAATATACAACCACTCCAGCACTCTCAAAATATAAATTATGAACATACATCTCTTTACCAATTATTATCATAATAGTACTTATTAAGCTATAAATAAAACTAGATATTACCCCAATAGAAACAAGAGTATCCATATTGGGTGTCTTATGTATTAAATTCTTATAACCACTTTTGAATATATCTACTCCATATATCATAAACGAAATAGTAAGTACTAACAAACATACTGCATAATTAAGAGGATACTTTTCCATATTTAGAAAACTAATACGCGGAAGTCCAATCATATGAGCCATAGATACATATAATAAAATTACAACTAATACACTAAATATTATTAAATTATTTTTTACATTTTTGCTCTTCTTTTCTTTAAATAAATCATAAGGACCTAAACTTTCAAATCCAGCTTCTTTAATATATCTTTCAATATCTTCTATACTTATATCTTCATATTTTATAGTAGCCATCGCAAGAACCAAATTAACAGAAGCATCTATTATACCTTTTTGTTTATTCAAATACTTTTCAAGTCCTGAAGAACAAGCACTGCAGCTCATTCCTCCAATGCTAAGATCAATTTTATTCATTTTTATCACCTTCAAAATAACTTATATCATCAATTACTTTAATATTATTTTTAATCATATTCATCCAACAAGCATAACTAATTATTTCTTCTTTATCAGGAGTAAACTCTATTACATTAACTCCTACCTCTAATTTCTTTTTAATATTATACTTGCTTATAATTATTTCATTATTACAACCAGTTAACTTATCTTTAGATGCATTTATTATTATCCTAACTGGAATATCTTTCTGTACTATTATATCTTCATAGTTATCATAATCTAAATCAAACTCTATTTCCTGATAATCATCTTTAATAGTAGTTTTAACATGGTCACCATAATTATTATTCTTAAATAAATCTATATTTAACGAAAGAAGTCCTCTGTTTAACATAATTAATGAAAGTACTAATATAAGAACACTAGCTATTTTATTAATTAATATTTTAGTTTTACCTTTCATAGATGAGAATACAACACCTGTAAACAACATTAATGGAACCGTACCTAATCCAAATAAGAACATAGATAATGCACCTTTAAACATACTACCTGTTGTTAAAGCATATACCTGCATAGCTTGTAATGGTCCACAAGGCATAAGCCCATTAAATAATCCAATTATAAATGGGTTTCTATTATTAACTTTATATTTAAAGAATTTGAATCTTACTTTTACTATATTTAACATAGTAAGAGACATCAATAACATAATAATAGAAGCAATAATAATTATGATACCACTTACTATATTATTAACACTTATTACTTTACCAAGAAGTCCCACTAATCCACCTATAACTGTATACGAAATAATTCTTCCTAAATTATATAGTATTGGTCTTTTAAAATCCCTTTTATTTTCATTATTTATAGATGCGACTAAATTAATTGAGCCACACATGCTTATGCAATGTATACTAGTTAATAGTCCAGTTACAAATAACATTCCATATGTAATATTATTATCTATAGTAGGAATCATATTAAACACATTATAACCAAATATTTTATATAAAAGGAAACATACAATTATTATTGATAGAAAAATAATAAAAAACTCTTTTAATTTTATATTATCTTTTAAAACTTCAATGTTATCACTTATATATTCACGTCTTGTATAATACCCTAAATCATTAATAACTTTTATAAGACTTTCTTCATGAAATTTATCTTCACAAGTAACTACCGCAATAAAGTCGTCAAAGCTCACTCTTTTAATATTTTTATCAGACATTAATGCATATTTAATAGTATTCTCACAATTAATACAATGCATTCCTTCTATTTTAATATAAATCTTTTTCACTTTAATTTACCCATTAAACCTATTATATCTTCTACTACATCATTATTACCTTTATTTATTTCATCAATCATACAAGTTTTCATATGATTTTTAAGTATTTCAGTTCCTAAGCTTTTAAGAGCATTCGTAGCTGAAGCTATTTGAAGCAATACATCATCACAATACCTATCATCATCTATCATTTGTTCTATACCATTAATTTGTCCTGAAAGAATTTTTAATCTCCTTTTCAAATCTTTCTTTTCTTCTTCTGTTCTATGTTTAGTTCTAACACAATTAACACATTCATTCATACATATCACCATACACATTATAGGGTATAGGGGGGGTATCCCTGTCAACACATATGAAAGAAAAAGTACACATTAATGTGTACTATGAATTTTTAATTTTTTTATATAAAAATAATGTAACAATCATAATTATTCCAAGTACTACTCCACCAATAATATAAATTTTATTAAATGCATTGCTTGATGAACTACTTTTACTTATAGAAAAATATATATCATTTTTTTCTTGATTTATTGTCCAAGTAGCCTTACCATTTTTCTCATCAGATGAGTTACTACTTAATAATTTTCCTGGAGCATCTATTACAAATTTCATTCCATCAGAATATCTACAAGTAAAGTCACCATATAATGCAAAATAATAAGCTTCATCATCTTCTTTGATAACTGGAGACATAAAACAATTATTAAAAATGTTATTATTAGCAAATTCTTTATACTTATATTCAAAAGTATAAACATAAGTAAATTTATCATTATCTTGAGTTAATTTACCACTATATTGATAAAAATCATTATCTTTAAAACTATCTATTTTGTAATTTTCAAACATTTCTTCAGAACGTGTCTTTATTTCACTATTAGTAATATTAGTATTTGCATTAGCATTACTTTCTGAATTTTTTATATAAGTTTTATATTCATCAGAGTTATATTCGATTGTTATTCTAGATTCTATTTTATCTTCATCAAATTTATAATATAATTCACTAGAACATCCTGAACATAAGATAATTACAAATAATAGTAAAGATAATTTTTTTAAATTAAGAAACTTTGTAGCTTGCAAATCCATTCACTCCTCCATATTGAAATAATTCTGTTGTACTACCACTTCCTGGATCTAATATATATACTTTTCCATCTTTTATATAGTCAACAAATACCCAGTGGCCGCCATTTTTAACAGATGCAATTATATATTCACCATTATCAAGTGCTCTTTTTAATTGATCAACTTTTTGAGCATTAGTTCCACTTAACCCTCTATAGCCTTGAAATTTAAAGCTTGGAGCTAAACTTTGTACTGTATACCAAGCAAGTAAGTTACCAGGTCCACCATTTGAACCAACATAACCACCATTCTTATTCATCCATGCAACAAATGATGCTGGGGATAATGTTGTGCTTAAATTAGTTTTTACATTACTTTTAGCTAGTGCTATCGCAACTGAAGTAGAAGTACAACCAATTCTACCAATAGTACCAGTAGCACCTAATTGATTATCTTTCCATTTTGGATCATATTGTTTCCAAGTTTTATAACTTCCAACTGACTCACTACCAGCAGAACCGGTTCCGTCTCCACCACCAGATCCGCCAGATCCAGATCCATCACCTGAACCTGTTCCTGAACCATTACCAGAGCCATTACCAGAGCCTGAACCGTCTCCACTTCCACTATTCATATCTCTTATTCTTTGTTCTTCTCTTCGTTTAGCTTCTTCAGCAAGCTTCTTATTATATTCTTTAAATTTCTCATTATTTAATTCAAGTAAAGCTTTCTCTTCACTTTCTTTTTTAGCAATATACTCAGGTGTTGCACTTTGATAACAACTTAAATATCCATCATTACCTGGTGTAATACTTGTTAGTACATTAACAAAAGTTGGCACTAAAAACAATGCAACAGTAGCTATCATCTTTCTAGATGAAGTCTTTAATATATTTTCTAAAACATCATTATTGCTATTAGTCATCTCTTTAACAATTTTTATCATCAAAGAAAGCATCAAAATAATAGGAACAACTATACAAATAATTAATGTAATAATTTTAACAATATATACTACATTAAGAACAGATGAATTTTCACAAATATCTAATAATAACATAAATATACCTCCTAAATGTTACCATGTTCATTTTTAATACTTACTAATTTACTTTTTAAAAGAACTAATCTAAATATTTTATAAATATCATAAGATATAATTACTAAAGCTGGAATCATTATAGCAATAATCCAACCACCTTTAGATGCTAAGAAAAATTGTATTCTACCAAGTTGTGGTATTTTAAATAATACTTTCCCAACGACATTACTAGGTAATACTTTTTCATCATCAGGTTTTGGATTTGCATCTCCCTGAACCACAAACATTTTACCAGTACCTGGCACATCTACTATTTCTTTTATTCTATGCGTTATAGGTGTTCCCCCAAAAAATGAATTAGTTGAGTAAAATGTTATAATATCTTTTTCTTTCAATTTATCAGTATCTACTCTCATAGTAAATGCAACATCATATACATTTAAAGTACCAGTCATACTAGGACTTATTATTGTATATAGACCAAACAGTGGCTTCTTTCCTTGTTTCTTAGCTATCTTACCACTTATAACATAAAATATTAAAAAAGAAGCTATAAACATAAGAATACATATAATCGTATAACTTACAACTTTATAAATCATTTTAAATATTTTTTTAATTTTAATATTCTTATCTTCTTCCATAATAAAACTCCATTACTCATAAACATATTCAACAACTATCTTGGCAATAAATGCTTTACCTGCTAAGTAAGTTTGATTTTGATTATTCTCTTTTAACTTTAATTTAAGTTCATACTCATGCAAAGAACCAATACTTATTGTACCTATACCAATATCTGTTGTAGTTATTGGTATGGCAGTTTCATTTTTAAGAACAATTTTATCATTAACATTCTTAGTTGAAGTACCTTTTAATTCATAAACAAAATTATTTTCAATTTTATCAATCAATGGATTTATAATTTCAAATTTAATCTTGTATTTGCCAACAGTATCAGGACTATAATTTTCTACTGAAAATCTATAAGTTGATTCCCATCCAGGCATAACATCAGCAGCATTTATTTGATTTCCATCATAAAATCTTAGTAACATGTTTGAACTTTTTATAATGACTCTTGTTTCATCCCCGTTTTTAATTTTCTTAATATAATAAGCATATGATGTGCCTATTAACATGGCAAATAAAACTATCAGAGTTACCAAATAAATTATTATATTAAATTTTCTAGATTTGATATCTTCTTTTTTCATTTTCTAGTCACCATACTATATATATAATAACAAAATTACACCAATTATACAAGGCAATTATTATAATAAATACAAATAAAAAAGTAGCATTTCTACTACTTATTTATATTTAGCAACTATAAACTAATTACCAGTTGATTCATCAACTGCATTCTCAACAAGAAGTTGTCCAGCAAATGTCTTACCTTGAGCGGCATTTTGATCACTGTTAGATTCTTTAAATTGAATTGTATAAGTATAAGTATGAGTTTCAGTACCATTTAATGTACCTGTACCTAATTTATTCTTACCAACTCCAGGAACAACTTGTTCAGTTATAGTATCAGCAACAGTACCATTATTATTAGCAGTACCAGTTAGTGAATGAACAAAATATCCATCTGCTGCAGCACTTAAAGTGTTAGCTGTAACATTTAAATAGATAACATAATTAATCTTTTCAGTTGCACCTGATGTAGTATTCACAATAGTAAATGTTTTTACACTTTGTGGACTAGTTTCAGGTCTAATATTAGTCATATTAATTTCATTGCCATCTGTAAAAACTACATTACCTACAGTAGCAGTAGTAACAATAATACTTGAGGCTTGTTCATTACCTTGAATAGTAATACTAAACCATGCAAATGTTGCTCCTATAATAGCTACTAACAATGTTGCAATACCTATAACAGATAAGAATATTGTTTGTCCTTTATTATTATCCATAACTCATCCTCCCTTTGCTATAATAATATTAGCATTTTTAGTCAAATGTTTCAATAGTTTTTTAAAAACTTTCAATGTATGATATAATTTCTATGGTGGTAAACAATGAATAAAATTAAAAGATATATGCCAGAAATATTATGCATATTAATACCAATAGTAATCATATTAATTGCATGTGCATTTACAAATACATACCCAATAGGAAAATATTCATTATCAAAATATGATGGATTATATCAATACGCAAGTTTTACCATAAATTTTAAAGATATTTTGCTTGGGAAAAACAGTTTATTTTACTCATTTGGTGCATCATTAGGATATAACTTTTATGCAACAGCAATATATTACTTATTTAATCCAACTAATATACTTTGCATTTTTTTTAATCAAGAAAATATTTTTAATTATTATATGTTAATTATACTTTTGAGAATAAGTTTATCATCATTCACAATGTGTAAATATCTAAAGTATAAATTTAAAAATCAAAAAAACATATTTTACATAACATTTAGTGTATGTTATGCGCTAATGGGATACAACGTAGCATATTATTTTAATTATATGTATTTTGATAATATAGTTTTTTTACCACTACTTATAATGGGACTTGATAAATTAATATATGAGAAAAAAAACAAGCTTTACATTTTAATGTTAACAATATCTATTCTTTCTAATTTTTACATTGGTTATATGGAATGTATATTCTCACTATTATATTTTATTTATAGTTATATAAATTTAAAGAAAAAAGATTCAAAGATCATAAAAGATTTTATAATAAGTAGTTTACTATCTGGTATTATGTGTGCAATAACACTAATTCCAGAAATACTAGAGTTATTAAATGGAAAGATAGAGCATTTTTATATAGACACACAAACCAATTATTTTGCATTTAATCAAAATTATTTAAATTTCTTTTATAAATTAATGCCAGGAACACTTATAGAGGAAGACATAAAATACGGAAGCGTAAATATTTATGTGTCAATGTTAGTAGCTGTTCTAGTAATAAAATATTTTTTCATAAAAAATATATCTAAAAAAGAAAAAATAACAACCTTAATATTTATTTTATTCTTTATATTAAGTATAAGTTTTAACTTAATCGATTACACATGGCATATGTTTCAACGACCTATTTGGTATCCAAATAGATATTCATTTGTAATATCATTTTTTCTAATTATCATAGGATGTAAAGCATATATTAACTTAGATAAAATAAAACAAAATAATTTATTAAAAATTATAACTTCATTAATATTTATAGTTCTTACAATATATCCAATGATTAAAATAAGTAACATAGAAAATAGAATCAAAATAAGTGCATTTGTATTTGGAATATTACTACTATTTCAATATATGTTTTTATTAGAAAATAAAAAAGCAAGACTGCTCATATTCTCTATGCTATTTTTAGAACTAACATTTAATACAATGATAACATTTGATAATTTGGAATGTTATTATCCATATGAAGGATTAATTAGTAATATTAAAGATTATACAGCTTTAACAAATAAGATAAATAAAGATGACCCAAAAGAAAATAATTTTTATAGAATGCATATAGATCGTATGGCATTATATAATTCAGGTTCATTTTACAAATACAATGGTGTTAGTTCTTTTAGTTCTATTAAGTATTCTAAACTACTACACTTCTTTGATGAACAATTAGACTATGAAGTATACAATAATACATCTCTAATATTTAGTGGTAAAAATCCATATATTACATCATTACTAGGAGTAAAATACATTAATGGTTTAGATAACGAAGAATATTATGAAAAAGTTATTAAGCAAAAAGAAAATATCGTATTATATAAAAATAACGATGCATTATCTTTAGGATTTATGGTCAACAAAAATATTAATAATTATAAGCCACAAAATAATAGTTTTAAAAATATAGAAGAAATAGTAAATTTAATGACAAATAAAAATCAAAAAACATACGACATCTTAAATGAAAACATTACTTATCATAATACTAAATCAATAATAAAAAATGATACAGAATATATAGAAGTTCTTGATACAAAAAATAATTATGTTATGATTGAAGGTACAATATTAAAAGATGGATTCTTGTCATTAGATGAAAAAAGAGATTTCTATGTTGATGTTGAATTATACATAAACGATAACAAATACGAACAATTAGGTATAAATAAACTACCAATAATACTTAAAAAGGGAGAAAAATATAAATTAATATTCAAAAGTAATAAAGATACTTATAAAAAGAAATATATTAATGCTTATATTACTTATATTGATGAATATCAAAGTTTTATTAATGAACTTAAAAATAATCAATTAGAAATAACTAAGTATAAAAAAGACAATTATATCAAAGGTACAGTTAATGTAGAAAAAGAAAAAACTACACTTTATACAACAATACCATATAACAAAGGATGGAGAATATATGTTGATAATAAGAAAATGAATTATAATACATGTACTAAGGCATTTATATGTTTAGATTTAGAAGAAGGAAAACATACTATAGAATTTAAGTATATTCCTCGAGGTTTTATAGCAGGTTTCATAATAAGTTTTATAGCATTAATAATAACAATTATTTATACAAGAAAAACAAGAATTTAAAAAGAGTCAATTAGTTAATTCTAATGACTCTTTTAATTAAGACTATTTTAGAGTTACCTTTATTTTAGCATCAAAAGTTTTGCCTTTATCAATGTCTTGATTTATATTCGTATTTCTAAATTCAAAATCAAAAGTAAATGTATATGTAGTATTAGCAGGTATGCTGATTGAAGATAATATTTCTGTTTCAGCATATGGAGTTCTTAATTTATTTACTATTATAGTATTTCCTCTTTTAACAGAATAATATAAATTATTAGTAATCGTAAATGTATTTGTAACATCAATCCATTTCAAACTAATGATTTGATTAGTAGAAGTATTATTTTTAATCTTAAAAGTTTTTGAACCGGTCCAACCAGGATATATATTTTTTCTATTAAATGTATCAGAATCAGTAAATGTTAATGTATACTCTTCTCTATCATCTATGTCTATCGTTGTACATTTTTCATCACACTTTCCATCTCCATCAGTATCACAGTTTTCATCACATTTACCATCACCATTGGTATCACAATTTAAATCGCATTTACCATCTTTATCGGTATCACAATTTAGATCGCATTTACCATCATCATTAGTATCGCAATTTAAATCACACTTTCCATCATTGTTAGTATCACAATTTAGTTCACATTTTCCATCTCCATTAGTATCACAATTTAAATCACATTTGCCATCATCATTAGTATCGCAATTTATATTACACTTTCCATCTCCATCAGTATCGCAATTCAAGTCGCACTTCCCATCGCCATCTAAATCTATATTTTTATCTGGCCATCCATCATCATCAGTATCGCAATTCAAGTCACACTTTCCATCACCATCATTATCTTGATTAACTAAATTCTTGTCTGGAATTCCATCACTATCTTCATCTATATTAAACGTTGGTTCTTGATTTTTTTTATAATCTATATTTGTATTAGGCTTCTTATTGTCAATACTACAATTTACCTGACACTTACCAGTTCCCTTATCAATATTTATTTCAGCAATACCATCGCCATCAATATCTATATTTAAATTACCATCACCCTTATATTTGATATAAAGACCAGTTCCACCTAAAAATAATATAATTATCAACAATAATAAAAGTAATAGAAGTAACAATCTTTTTTTCTTTTTATCTTTTTCTTCAGATTCATCATCTACTTGACCATTATTAAATTCATCATTTAAAGTAACATCGTCTTCCATAACTTACCTCTCCTATTATCAAAATAATTTTAACATAAAGATTTAAATACTTCAATATTTTAACATTGTTATAACAGGTTTAACATCTAACTTAGTAGTAAGTTCTTCACGAATATAAACATCATAATTATATTGAACAGAAGATCCTTTATCTTTTTCACCTAAACTTATTAACCAATAATTGCCATTTAATTCCGATCTTTTTTTTACACTATCATATATTTTTACATACTCATTATATGACATAATTCTAACTTTACTTTTACTATAATTATTACAAGTATATTTGTTTTTAGTAATTTCATCTTTAGTGTATCCACCACAACCTTCATCGTTTAAACAACCAATATCTAAAAAGTCATCACATATCGCTTCTTCTTTTAACTTATAAGTAATATCTTTGCCTAATGTCTTTATATACTCATTATTTAAATAATAATTTATGTACGAGTTACTCCATTTATATTTGTTTACACTATCACTTGTATAATAGCAAAATTTGCTCACACTATCTGTACAATGATTAAGTTTTATATCCAAAGGATTTTGTTTCATAAGCGTAATTTCCTTATCATTATCACTAAGTACTATATAGTTAATATCATCTATACTTACTATTGAACCATCACAATAATATTTATCAATAGCATATTCTCCCTTATTACTAAAAAAACATTCAACATTATAGCTATAAACATCACTTACATTACCTTCACTATCTTTAAACCAAATATAATGTTTTTCTTCATCAAAGGATTTTATTATAATATTGTCTTTATAATCAACATGTTCCCATGAACCATTAAAATCATCATTATTAGATACCATATAATCTAAATTATTTTTATTTACGTTAAAAGATACTATATTATTATTTTTAACAACACTTGCTTCTATATTAACAAATTCTCCACATTTATTTTTATCTACTTTTATATTACCTAAAGCTGTTTTACTAACACAATAATCATTAGATTCTATTATAAAGCTAACATTCTTATACTTATCTATTTTTATTAAACCACTTCCATCAAAATAATACGTTGTATTTAAAACACTTGTTTCATTATAAATAGCTCCACTTTTAAACTTATATTCTCCACTATCCAAAGTATATAAATAGGTTAATAAATCTCTAGATTTATTTAATAAGTGTAATTTATCATATCTAAAAATAAAGAATACTAAAACTCCTACCATTAATACCAAAAATAAAATAATTATTAAAATATATTTTTTCACATTTCTCATAACCATTATTATAAAATAATACAAAAGAAAAGGAAATACTTTTTATTTCCTAATTACACCAGCTACACTCTGTTATATCTAATTTATTAAGCGTCTTTTTATTTCCTTCTATTTCTATTTTTAAATTAATTAAACTATCATAATTATAAAATTTACCTTTTTTAATATCATTAAGTATTGTATTAATAAATTTATTTGTTGAATTCATATAATGAAATGATATTATAGATGTTTCATTATACTGATTAGTAGTATAATATGGATTTGAATAATCAGAACCATATACTTTAACATTAATAATATTATCTTCTATATCTTCATTAATCTTTTTATCTACACTTCCACAACTATCACACCTAATTTCTTTAACATCTGTTACATTTATTTGATAATCTTTTCTAAGAACATATTCTATTTCAGCATCACTAAAATCTAAATCTGTTACTTCTATCATAAATACACCAATACCTACTCCAAATAATACAATTGAAGCAATAAAAGTTATAAGAAGTCTTAAAGTATTAAATTTTAAACTGAATATAAATCTATACAATAATTCACAAATCCATATAAATCCAACAAGTAATCCAAATGAAGCAATAATAATTCCTAAAAATAAGTAATACTTAATTGAAAATTCAATTGACATTGCAAATAATACAGATGAAGTTACTAAACCGCAAGCCATACCAATTAGTATGAAGAACGCAACAATTTTAAATCCAAATAGTATTAACTTACCAACAAAAGTCATAAAAGAATTATCTTCTTTATATAGTCTTTCTTTTTTATTTTCTTTTCTTAATTCTTTTACTTCATCTTTATCTTTTTTAGTATTTTTATTTTTACTCTTAACTTTAGATTCACTTACTGATACATTAAAACTACCTAATATTTTTTCATTCATTATTTTAATAAATACTATATAGGCAACTACTACATATACTAGATTAATCACAACACCAACAATAGTGCTAATTATTGTATAGAATTTATAAGGTATAGGTGAAATTATATTTTCAAATCCATCTTGTAATAAATAAAATGGTATTTTTACAATCGCACAAATTAACAAGGCTATTAAAATATATATAAGTAACTGTATAATGTCTTTAAAATTACCATTAGAGAATATCTTAATAGTTTTATCAAATACTTCTTTAGTAGTATTCACTATATCATTAACAAAATTACTTTGTCCTTTATTATAATTTTTATTTATTTTATATGCATCAAGTATACCAGCAACTAATTCATCAATATCACCAAATTCACTAGTTGCATCAGTTTCGTTAACACCTGATTTTATTTTTTCATCTATATGTTCACTATATTCACTTATTATATCTTCAACTTCATCTTCATTTAATATATTAAGTTTATCTTTTAATTTGTTAATAAATTCATCTTTTGTCATTTAGACTCACTCTCCTTTATAAAAGTATTAACACTTTTTTCAAACTTTTTCCATTCTTCTAATAAATCATTTTTTCTTTTTTCACCTAGAATTGTTAACTTATAATATTTTCTACTAGGACCTCCAGTTGATTCTTTTAGATATGTTTCAAAATAGTTTTCATTTGTTAATCTCTTTAATATTGGATATATAGTTCCTTCATTAACATTTACTACTTTACTAATTTCTTCTACAAGTTCATAGCCATATCTATCTTTTTTAGATGCAAATAAAAATACCAACAACTCTAGAACGCCTTTCTTAAATTGTGTATCCATTCATCCACCTCAAAAAAATAATATCACTACTACTATGTATTGTCAAGTAGTGTTTATTACATAATAATATATTTTATGATTAAAAGTATTAATAAATGTAAAGGATAAAATAAATAAAAGAAATATTTATTAATTTTAAAATTAGTTTTTGTTTTAATAAGTATAAAGAATAAAGCAAATATTGAACATGATGTAACACAACAAAATATATTTTTTGTTATAAAGAAATCCAATAAGTAACTAAAATAAAACGTTATATATGAAATACATAGTAAAACTTTATTATTTCTAAAATAATAAAATATTGGTACAATAAACAAATATATTATAGAGTAATCAAATTTCAATAAAAATGGAATTACAACTAAAAAAGGAATATACCACCACTTCTTATTATCAAGTGAATAATATAATAACAATTCAGTTATTAATGTAAACATTGTATTTGGAGTATATATATTAAAAAGTAATATATATATTGGTTGACTTATAATACCTATCATCAAAATTCTTTTTATATATTTTTTTAAATCTTTTGTATTAAAGTAACCTATCATTATACAAAATGTAAATAATGGAAAAGCAATTCTACCAATAGAACGCATTATCAAGTTATTAGAAAAAAGTGTATAACCTGCATGATCTATAAACATAGATATAATAGCAATCAACTTTAAAAAATTAGTATCCATGTTAAGAATAGTACAATCATTCTTGCTTTCCATATTATCACCACATAAATTTTATCATATCAATACGGCTATGTAAATTAACGAATATTTTACACATAAAAAATAGATTGTATGTAAACAATCTATTTAGTTTCTATTCTATTAAATAGTATTTCTGCCTCATTAAGAGTTATATCAGTTTCTAAATTACCAAATTCTAAAGTGTTAAACTCAGTATTTTTAGTATTTAACATTTCGAATATTTTATCACTAGTTCCTGGTATATATGGTCTTAATAATATAGCAGATATTCTAATACATTCAAGTAAGTTATATAGTACTGTTCTAAGTCTATCAGCTTTAGTTTCATCTTTAGCAAGTATCCAAGGAGTAGTATCATCTATATATTTATTACTTTTCTTTAATAACTCAAATATATCTTCAAGCGCTTCATTAACTTTTAATGAATTCATTTTTTCATCAACTAATGCTGGTAACTCTTTAGCATAGCTAATAAGTGTTTCATCAACTTCTTCACTTACACCCGGATTTTCTACTTTAGATTCAAAATACTTTTTACTCATCGCAATAGTTCTATTTACTAAATTACCAAGTGTATTTACAAGATCTGCATTAGTTCTAGTAATAAGTGCTTCCTCACTAAAATTTCCATCATTACCAAAAGGAACTTCTCTTAAAGCAAAATATCTAACAGCATCTACACCATAGGTATTAATATATTCTCTTGGATCTTTATAGTTTCCAAGTGATTTAGATATCTTACCGCCATCTATAATTAACCAACCATGTCCAAATACTTGTTTTGGTAAATCAATACCTAAACTCATACACATACAAGGCCATATAATAGTATGAAATCTTACTATTTCTTTGCCTACTAAATGTAAATCAGCTGGCCAATATTTCTTAAATTTCTCACTATTTCTATCAGGATATCCAAGTGAAGTAATATAGTTAGAAAGAGCATCTACCCATACATATACAACATGTTTTTCATCAAATGTAACTGGTATACCCCAAGTAAATGATGTTCTAGATACACATAAATCAGCAAGACCTGGTTTAATAAAGTTATTAAGCATTTCATTCTTTCTAGTTAATGGTAATATAAAGTCAGGATGTTCATCATAATATTTAACTAAATCATCTTGATATTTAGATAATTTAAAGAAATAAGCTTCTTCACTAACTTCATGAACCTCTCTATGACAATCAGGGCACATACCATTTTCATCTAATTGACTTTCAGTCCAGAATGATTCACATGGTGTACAATAAAGTCCTTTATATTCTCCTTTATAAATGTCTCCCTTATCATACATTTCTTTAAATATGGCCTGTACAGCCTTAACATGTTCTTCATCAGTAGTTCTTATAAAATGATCATATGAAATACCAAGTTTACTCCATAAATCTTTAGCGTTATCAACAATTGGATTAATATATTCAATTGGTGTAACACCTGCAGCTTCAGCCTTCTTTTCTATCTTTTGTCCATGCTCATCAGTACCAGTTTGAAAAAATACATCATAACCTTTTAATCTTTTATAACGAGCAATTGCATCAGCAACAATAGTTGTATAACAATGTCCAATATGAAAATTAGCACTTGGATAATATATTGGTGTTGTTATATAAAATTTTTCCTTTTCCATTTTTCCCTCCTAAAATAAAAAAGTCATAAACTAAGGACGACTAATGCCGCGGTACCACCTTAATTCATGACTTATCATGCATCTCAATATTCTTAACGCGAATAACGTTTTGACTCCAGAACCATTTTCAAGTATCTTCATATTAGTTTTCACCAACCACTAACTCTCTACAAATTAGATATCTATCTCTTTCCTTCTTCATCAATTACAACTGATTTTAACACAAAATTAACATTTTGTCTAGCACTAAATATCACTCCTACTCATAATTTCAGCAGGTGTTTTTCTAAGTGTTAAAGCACATGGCAATAAACCAACTATTAAATTAAATAAATATACAAGAATTATAACAGTTAATACAGTGTAACCGTTTACTAAAAATTTATTAGCATAATAATTTACTGTAGTTAATTGATATATTATATATGATGTAAAAAATACACCAGTCATACTTCCTATTGTACTTATAGCTATAACTTCTCCAGTGAACATCTTATATATATCTATTTTTTTCATACCGATTGCTCTATATATTCCAACTTCTTTTATTCTAGATAAGAAAGAAGATCTCATCATTAAATATATTTCAATTAATGAAATTGTTAAAACAATAACACTAAATATAAGAGTTGAAGACATAGATTCCATTCTATCCTTAATATATTTTTCTCTAGAATAACCATATGAATCTTTAATATTTAAACCAACACTTCTATATTCTTTTAAAGCTTTATCTTTATCTTTAACACTTAAATATAAATCTTTTCCTTTTGAAACAATATCATATTTAATAGTATTATTATTTGTAAGCATATAATCCACATCATTACTTTTATAGTAACCTACTACCTTAAGGTTTTTATCATTTACTTTAGTATCAATAGTTTTATCTAGCTTATACATGTCTTTATATTTTTCATTTACTATTATTTCATAATCGTTAATATTAACTTTATCATCAATAGTTATTTTATCCTTAAAAAGCTCAATATCATATAAAGTAATTGAGTCAGTTGATTCAACAGTATCATAATAATAATCCATATCATAAGTTGTAGAACTATTATATATAATATTAACAAATTCACTTTCACTAACGTATATAGATGGACTATTTAAACTAACTACTCCAACTATTTCATATCCACTTATTTTACCAACAGAAAGTTTTCTATTAAATAATTTATCGGGACTATCTACACCAATCATAGCTGGATAGATATTGTTATAATAATTATCAAAAACAAGTTTATCAATAACTATCTCTTTAGAATTATTTGGCATTCTTCCGGTTACTATATCATTTTTACTTATCATATTTATACTTGACATAGAACCATTAATATAATCACTATGATACATCGTTTGATAATAATCATCATACCTAACAGTAAATGAAACATTACTATTACCAGGTAATATATAATTAATATTATCATCCTTTTCATATTCTAAGAATTTATCTAGATTTATTTTATTAGAATCAATAACTAAATAATTTTTATTCATAGTTACAAAATTTTTATCTTGAATATTATTGATACCATACAAAGATGACACTGAATATGTAATAAATACGCCTGATAAGAAAAAACCAAGCAATAATAACTTTTTCATAATAGAATAATTAATTACTTTCTTAAATCCATTTTTTATTAATGTAATGGGATTAAATATAGAAGAATATCTTTTCTTGATATTTTTATCTATAACACTATCAAAGTCAAATTTATACTCTTGATATATATCTTTAGATATTTTTCTATAATGATCATCTACAAGTTCTATACTTGAACTATTATCTACAACTTCCACTTTATTTTTGCTTTCAATATAGATGTTACCATTCTTAACAACTATTTTTATATCAATTTTTTCTTCATTATCGCCATAATAATTAACATTAATATTTTCATCACTTAATATATTATGTTTAACCATGTCTTTAAGATATATCTTATTATCTAATTTATAATCTAAATCATTATTATGATCATTTATTATATCATCTATAATAGTTCCATCTTCTATTTTTAATATTCTAGAAGCATAAAAATTTGCAAGTTCAGTTTCATGAGTAACAAGTATCACGAGTCTATCCTTAGATATAGCTTTTATTATATTCATTATTTCTATAGTATTTTTAGAATCTAAGTTTCCAGTTGGCTCATCAGCAATAATAATACTTGGATCTTTAACAATAGCACGAGCTATACCAACTCTTTGTCTTTCTCCACCAGATAACATATTAGCATATCTATTTCTATATCTATACATTCCAACTTTTTCTAATACATATTTTACTCTCTTTGTTATTTCATTTTTATCATTAATACCATTTATTCTAAGTACTAAAGCTACATTGTCAAAAACAGTCATATTGTTAACTAGATAATAATCTTGGAATATATACCCTATATTTAAATTTCTAATTTTATCAATTTTAGAAACACTTCGTTTAGAAATTCTCTCACCATTAATATATATTTTTCCACTATTAATTTTATCAAGTCCACCAATTGTGTTTAATAAAGTAGTTTTACCACAACCAGAAGGCCCAAGTAAAGCAACTAATCCCTTATCTTCTAAAGTAAGAGAAGTATTATTAATAACATGTATTTGATTCTTTTTGTGCTTATTAAAGTATTTATTAACATTCTCTAATTTTATCATGTTACACCTCTTCCCTATACGTATTCATTACAGAATCCTTAAATAGCTTTCTAGAATATCTAAATGTAATAAATAATGACATAAGTAATAAAACTATATATAAAACTACATAATTATTTAAAGTCATATATGTAGATAAATCTCTTAATAACGAATTATCTATAATTGAATATTTAACAAGAACTAAGAAAATTATAAATACAAAATATGCCAAATGAGCAAGCGTTAATAATTCTATATTTAAAAGTGATTTAGTACATTTTAAAGATGAACCTAATATTCTAAGTGTTGAATAATATATATTTCTAGATTTAAATATTAATTGAATTATAAAATATGAAATGAAGAATAATGTAATAAATAATATAACAAGTACTAACATTTTTGCTATTTTTAAACCTGGCATACTATCTGTTGCTAAGTTAGTTAAAACATCAGGAAGATATAATGTTGTATAACCTAAATTTTCAATAGATTTAATTGTATCCCTAACAGTTTTAACATCTTTGACAAATATACTGCTTTGATAATAACCGTTATCATATAAAGAATCATAATCATCTTTATTGATGAATATAGCACTTTTATATTTATCATATTTATATCCAGTTAATTTTTCTAATGTTGCAGAATCATAATTATCAAACACAATAAAATCTTTATTAAGCTTAAAATATAAATTATTAACATTTATATTTACTTTATAATTTTTACAATCATAATTCTTACATTGATATTGCCAATTGTCAGGTATAATAATTTTACCAGCATCAACTTTATCGCTAGGAAGTATTTCACCAGTTATGTTTCCAATATAAGATTCACCAGATATATCACCAAACTTATAGCTTACTTTTGTATAACTTCTATTAACAGATTCATTTAACTTGCTTAACAAATTATCATTAACATAGAAGGAACTATTTGAATATAAAAATGAGTCATCATCACTTCTAATTATTCCTACAACTTTTACTTTAATTTCTTCACCACTATCTAAATTTATAAAAAATGTTTTATCTAAAATTCTATTTATATCTTCTTCAGAATCTAAATAGTAATAATTCTCAATATTTCCTAGAACAATTTCATCATCATTACTAGGCATTTTACCATATGTAACAGATTTAATTTCATTTATATTAGTTATAGAACCATAAAAACTAATATTATCACTATTAGATACGCTAACCCTTTTATCTAAAAGTATATCACTTTTTATAATAGTATCTATATTACTTAAATTATTAAGTTTTTCATAATCACTTTTTGTAATACTACTCTTATCTTTCTTCTTTATTATTATTCTTTTATCACTCGTATTAACAAAAAATGCATTAGACCCATCAACAGAAACCTCATATTGAAATTTTTCAAATGATGAATAAGCACTAAATATAGACATAACAATAAAGAAATAAACAGCAGTAACTAAGAATAACTTTGATGGTATATTAAATGCATTTCGAATACCCAAACGTAACTTATTATACCATTTAATATCACCAAATTTATTTTCAACTATATTTTCTACCTTTTCATATTCTCTTATTTTTTTATCTTCAAGGACTCTACCATCATTCATAGTTATTTTTCTAGTAACATATTTTTCGATTTGAGCATAATTATGTGTAACAACAATAACAAGTTTATCTTTAGATATATCATGTAATAATTTTAGAACACTTTCACTAGATTTCTTATCTAAATTACCAGTTGGCTCATCAGCAAGTATAATTGGCGTATTCATAGCTAAAGCACGAGCTATCGCAACCCTTTGCTTTTGACCACCTGATAATTTTGAAACCTTAGTATTTCTATATTTATACAAATCTACCTGCTCTATCAAAGACATAACTTGTTTTTTAATATCTTTTTTATCTTTACCATTTAATAAAAGAACTAATTCTATATTTTGATAAACAGTATAACTATTAACTAAATTAAAATTTTGAAATATATTTCCTACATATTTTCTTCTATATATTTCATAATCTTTCTCAGTATAATGACTTGTTTCTTTACTATTAATGTACATTTCTCCCTCTTCATAAGAATCAAGTCCACTAATAACATTTAAAAGAGTACTTTTACCACTACCACTTTCACCAGTAATTGCTACAAATTCACCTAAATTAAATTTTAAAGAAACACGAGAAAATCCAGTTGATATCATACCATTATTTGAATAAAATTTAGATACGTTCTTTAACTCTAACATATTATCACCCATTTAACCTTCAACACTCTAGATTATTATCTTATATATTAAATATATTATAACAAAATATAATTATATAACAAACAAAAAAATAATAAATTTCTTTATTATTTTCTACTCAATAAGTCTCTCTCTTTCTTTAACTAATGAAGAGTCCAAACTATCAACATCTTTTTTCATTCTTGTATTTAATTCTTCATATTCTTTATTTATTTCTTTTAAAATACTATCTATTTTATTTGCCTTAGCAACGAGTTTTCCAATATTTGAAGATAGTGAACTTATATATCCACTATATGAAAAGCTTGCGGGTGAAGATAAAGTAGATGCCTTTGATTTTGCTTTTTCAAGTGCAGTTATTATATCATTAATATCTGTACTACAATAAGAATATAAACCATTTTTAACATATTCTATCTTTGCCATAAATACCTCACATAGATTCCTTTTTTATAACAGTATTTATTGTTGATTCTATATCATTAACATCCCTATTAAGTTTCTCACCATAACTTCTTATTTTATTGGCAAAATCGATATAATCATCTTTTTCAAGAGAAACTAAATCAAAATACTTTTCAGATTGATTACCAACCCATTCCTTTGTAGAATAAGGCACATCTGAAAACTTTTTGAATAAATCATTTATAGTACTTTCAAAATCATTTCCTAAATCAATAATTTCTTTAGCAATTTGTTTAATTTGATTTGTTTCAGCATAAACTATGGAATCCATAGCCTGACCTCCTTTATTGCTTTCCTATTCTTCTTCCTCCTCTTCAAGTTCGGCAATTCTTCTATATAATGCTTGAATCGCAGCAGAAATAGCAGGTAAAATAGTCTTACTTAAATAATTAGAAGTTTTATTTGCCTCACTCTCTAAAGACGATACTTTATCATATACTGGAGTAGTATCACTATTTACTAAATAATTTTCTTGTATGTTCTTTTTAAGATTAATATAATTTGAACTACAACTTTTCAATTGTGATATTACATTAGAAACACCATTAGCTAAAATTTGATATTTTCTAATCTCAGCATAACAACCAGCTATAGTAGATGGCATATAAAACTCCTCCTTTACTTAAGTAATTTAGTCTAATTTAATTTTTTGGGCTTCAGCGCGAACTTGTTCAGCATCACTACCAACATTTTGAGCAATTTGTTGAGCAGCTTCTTTATAGTTTTGGAATGCAGTATCTGCTTCAGAAATATTTCTTCTCATTGTAGATACATATGCAACTAAAATATCTTTAACTGATTTTACAAATTCATCAGCAGCACCTTGGATAACTCCTTTGTATGCTACTTCTAATTTACTCATTTGATCGAATTCATTAATATGAGCATCAATAGTATCACAATACTCTATTAAAGCATTCTTCATTATATCTAAATTATTTTCATCAATACCAGCGAAGCCACCACTCCACATAGTATTTAAACCTGTATTAACGCTTCCAACAATATTTTGTAAAGCAGTTTTAGCAGCTGTTAATATTGATTGAAGATCATTATTAACACCACTAACAATATTACCAACAGCACTTTGAATTGACATATTTTATTACTCCCTTCCCTTAACAAGATTTTGATCAACTTCATCCATCTTGTTTACAATCTCATCTAATTCTGTTTTTAGAATATCACGAGTTTCTTCTAAACGTTCAGAAATGAAATCTGCATCATATTGCATATTCTTTTTAAATTGTTCAGCAGATTGTCCAACCCAAACTTGATCAGTTGCTTGATTTAATTTTTCAAGACCTTGTTTTAATAGAATAATAGTTTCACCTATTACTTCTTGATTCAAACTGTTAAATGCAGCTTGAACATTGTTTGCATCATAACCTAATGTTGCACCTTCGATATTTAAAGCCATTTAAAGCACCTCCTTATACTCTACATTTTTAGCTTTTGACTTTTTATCTTCAGCATATTTTTCATACATTCCAGCCACTTCATCTAAACCCTCATGCATCTTAGTTATCAATCTTAAAAGATCATCAGAATAAGAAATAACATTAGATTTAATGATAGAATAATTTTTTCTAAAATCATTATAAGACTTCTGAAATTCATCAAAAGAAGTAGACTTATAATAAACAGATAATTCATCAATTTTAGTATCTACAGCATCAAATATCTCAGAAATTTTATCAGAATATTTTAATATTTCCATACTAAGTAAATGAACATCATTTTCTTCAATTCCACCAATAAAGTCAGCAGTCATTGTACCTCCTACGCCTCTAGAGTACATCATATCGTCCATACTCTAATACCAATATATATTTTATTGAAAACTAATGCAATGAAATGTTAAAAAAATTTACGAAAGTTTTACAAAAAAAAGAATACATATTTTTATGTATTCTTAAAATATAATTAGTTCGCTTCCATTTCTAATATCAGTTTCTCTAATTAAACTATTATAATCATAAATTATATTTTCTCTTCTATTCATAAGATTTAAACCAGCTTTGATTGGAAAAACACCCATACTCAAATCATTAACTACTTTATTCATCAATTCAATTACCTGTCCAATAGTTCTATTAACGGGAATATACATTTCATAACTTTGCTCTATTTCAGGAACAAATAACTTAATCAAAACCTTATATTCCATTAATCATCACCATCCAATACAGTCTTAATTACAGTATAGTTAGAATTAGTTACAGAATAAGCAAGTCCTTCAAAATTATATTTCTTATCGTCTTGAGTTAATTCTCCTGATGAAATTAAACTTTGACTACTAAATCCAGGGCCTAACCATATTCCAAAACCAGTATTAACACTAGCATACCAAGATTCTAATTTCAATGTTCTTATCTTATCATAGTCATCTATAAGAATAAATATTATTTTTTTAGAGTTTGAAACCTTATCAAACATATTATTAAATATTTCTATGCCACCTTTACTAAGTTTCTTCTTATATTGACCAGCACCTATAATAACATTAATTGCATAATCTTGTGTTTCATTTCTAGTTAAAACATCATTTTCTAATGCTCCTACTACTTCACTTAAATTATCGTTAAATAACTTAATATCAAGTATTGGTTTTTTAAATATATCAAGCATATCAACAACTCTAACTTTAACATTTTGATGTTTACTAAACAAATTTACAAGACCATATATAAATTTAATATTAGATTTTATATCTTTACATGTTATTATATTTATTTTATTATCTACAAAACTATATTTAGCAATATCTTTTTCATAGAAATTAAATCCTACAGGAACTGCACTAAGATCAGTTACATATTTTACTAAATCATTACTAGAAACAGTTTCAGGTATTTTAGCTAACTGTTTAGCCTTAACCTTGTAATAATCTGTTAATTTATTAGCTGTATTTTTTATAAATTCATAAGATTGACTTTCTTCTGCAATAAATGCAGTTTGAAATTCACAATAACTATCATCATCAACGCCTATTCTACATATACCTCTACCAAATATTTTGCTAGGAAGTAGATCTCTTCTACAATTAGTAATACTTCTATATAATGATTCATCTTGCATTTGAAGCATTATTATATGATTAAAATATTGTAATTGTCTAGATCGAAGTACAGTATTAGTTGAAGTACTAACCACCATAACAATACCATATCTTGGAGCATCTCTAAACAATGATAAAAATACATCTGCTACCTTAGGAATTAATTCAAGCAGTATATCATAAGCATTAATAGTAAACACAATTAAAGGTAATTTTTTCTCATTCATTTTATTATAATATTCAAAAGAACCATTATAATCAGAAAATAATTCTTTTCTTTTTTCTAACTCAGTATCTATTAAATCAAGTAATTCTGCAAATCTATTAATATCACTTTGGAATATAACTTCACCAACATGAGGGAACTTAGCAAACTTTTTCAATGTTTCAGAACCAAAATCTACTATATAATGATTTATTTCATATGGTGTATGTTCTATAATGCTTGACCATAAAATTGTAGAAATTAAGTTTTCTTTTCCACTACCTGTTTGTCCTATTATAGCAACATTACCCTTTTCTAAATCTATTTCAAGTAAACCTTGTTCTTGACGTCTAGGTTCATCATATTCACCTATAGGAACATTAAAATTATAACTAATAGGTTTATGATCATATTTTTTTACTAAATCAGAAATATAACTTACGCCAGGTACATTAGGCAGCCACAATTGTCTCTCAACATAATTTTCTTTTTTTACTATACTATCTATATACTGAACAATATTTAATAGTTGTTCACCTTTATCCTCTTTTTTAACATCAGTATCGATGTCGTCATAAACATTAATAGTTCTTCCAATATTGTCTATATATTGAACAGACTGATCTATTTTCTTTTTTAATACGTCACTAGGATAATACTTAGCACCAGCCCAAGCAGATTGCCCTAAATTATAATAATCATCATTACCTACTTCTAAGTAGAAAGCACCAGTTTGTTTTAAAAATGCAGCATCTGGTTTCTTTAATATTTCATTAGAATCACCCTTATCTTGTACTTTCAAACAAACTTTAAATTTAGAGTTTGACCATATTTGATCATTAACAACTCCACTAGGCTTTTGTGTAGCCAATATTAAATGTACACCTAAACTACGTCCAATTCTTGAAATAGAAATTAATTGTTCCATAAATTCAGGTTGTTGTTGTTTTAATTCAGCAAACTCATCACATATAATAAGCAAATGACTCATCGGTTCACTAACTAACCCTTTTCTATAAAATTGTTGATATTTATAGATATTCATAGAACCTTCTTTTAGTTTTTCACGAGCTTCATTAAATATAGACTGACGTCTTTTTAACTCAGATTCTAAAGAAGCGATAGATCTATTTATTGCAGATTTATCTAAGTTAGTAATTGTACCTGCTAAATGAGGCAATTTAATTCCCATTTCAGAGTTTTCAAAACTAAGAGCAAGTCCTCCACCTTTATAATCTATTAAGACAAATTGTACCTCATCTGGATTAAAATTAATTGCTAACGATAAAATATATGTTATTATCCATTCAGACTTACCACTACCAGTAGTACCAGCAACTAAACCATGTGGCCCATAAGCCTTTTCATGAATATCCATCTTAAATAACTCACCATTTTGATCAACACCAATAGGAACAGATAAACTATTTACAGGATTATTATTAGTCCATTTTTCACTGATATTTAATTGTTCAACTTTCCCAACACCATACATCTCTAAAAAAGATAAAGAAGTAGGTAACTCATATTTTTCCTTTTCAACGTTAATAGGAATATTAGCCAATTTTTGTGCACAATCATATATATCAATATTTTTATCAATCTCAGCTGTAAATTGTTTTTGATTATCTTCTGCAAGTTCATTAGTTACAAGACCGGAAACCGGCTCATCAATATTAATAAAAGTTGATGTTTCACTTGGTAAAGTAGATAATCTATCATTAAACATTAACATCGAAAAGCCTAAATTTTTCTTATACTTTAATATTTTTTTAATTAAAGAAACGTTTCTAATTGCATTTATATCATCAGTAAATATCAAATAATATGGTTTATAGTTTTTATACAAATCGACATTTTCTTCTTCAGAACCATCACTTTCTAATTGAACAGATTCATCTTTTTCAACTCTCGCATCAAATATTTTTTCTAGATCAATTGTTACTGTATTAAGTTCATCTAAATTAGTTGCAAAATACCTAATAGACTTTTGGTTATCCCAACAATGAGGTAATATTTTTAAATAATCCCATTTATTTTCATTTTTTGTATAAACAATTATTTTTAAATCAGTGTAAGCATGAAATGTCATTATTTGTAAAAAAATTCCATCAATAAATTGTTTTACCAATAAAGGATTACCAACTATACCAGTAATATTGCTTTCAATCAAATTAACAGTTAATGGTGCACCTTTAACAAGTTTGGAATCACTTATAACATTTTGGAGTTCACCAAATAAATTATCTTCATCTTCCATAGAAAATTGTTCTCTAGGTTTATCTATCTTAATATTACTATTAACATTTCCTATTCCTAATCTTATTAATAAAAAATCATTATTTTCAATATTTCTTTGCCATAATGTCCTAGGTTTAGTATCAATTATAAGTTTACAATTTTCTAAAGATGGGGCATCTTCCATTATAATTTGACGTTGCTTTGTTTTAATAAGTTCTATTTCATGTCTCTTTTTTGCTAGATAAGCTCTATATTTTTCTTGACGTTTCTTCTCTTTTTTCTTTGCCACATGTTTATTATAAACTCTAGTAACTGAAGGCCATACAAGAGTACCAGTTATCATTACTAAAACAGTTGCTAAAGACATAATAAATCTTGATTTAGTTGCAGTTCCATCTAAATATGAATTTATATAAGAAATTAAAGATATTATAGACGTACAAAGCATTGTAAGTCTAGGACCCAAAGATAGTATTACAGGAGTATCATTTGGTGTAATAGGGTCAGGTGGTGTGTCTATTACTACACTCTCCTCTTCAATAACCGAATTAAATCTTGGTGATTTAAAATAATAATCATCTTTACTAAATAAAGGGATATCATCTTCAACATTTGCTCTTCCTACTACAGGAGAATTGTTTGAAAGTGGTGTTAATACAAATATACTAGATGATAAACTTACTTTATTCATATTATTAATAATTATATATTTATTTAAAAATAATATTTTCAATCCATAATAAAAAATATAATCCCCATTAAATAATACTATATCATTACCTCTTACACCAGAAATAAACAAACAATTAGCATCAGTTTTAGCATTCCATTTATTATCCGTATATGTTAAAGTAATAATTTTATCATCTATATAACTACAATCGTAATTTAAATCACAATTATTTTTGCCTATTGTAAATTTATCACTTTTTATTTCGAAATAACCAACGGTTGTATCATAGATTGGTAATATATAAACATAGTATATAGTTCCAGTATTTTCATCTCTTAAAGTAAAATTAGAATAATTTTCAATATTGAAACTACTTCCTGTATCATAAACTATATTTTCAGCCAAATTTAGTTTCCAAGAACCATTGACCTCTTCAATATTTCCTAAAAAAACTCTATTATTTAAATATAATGGGTATACACCATTAATCTTAACAGGTAAATTAATTTTATTAAAATATATATCATTAAATAAATATACTATCACATTAACACCTACTCTATCATATTAAAGTATACATTAGGAAAAAATCATTGTCAATTAAAATGAATAATATTGTTTTAAAGTAAAAATTTATAATATAATAATATATATAGATAAGGAGCAAAGATGAAAGAATATAGAGAATTATTGAAATTTAAATATAATAGTAAGAAATATGTAATGCTTATTGATAAATGTAATAAGTACTTTTTTTTACACATAAATGATTCTAATCAATATGAATATATTCCATTAGAAACATTTAAAGAAATATGTTCAATTTTCTGCAATACACCACACATCTTAAGAATACAAAAAGATGAAAAAAAACAAAAGAAGTTAAAATTAGCTCCAAAAATTTTAATAGGAACAATTGCAGTGCCATTATCACTCGTATCATTACTATTTGCAAAAGCAACAATACAAGAAGTTGCAAATCAATTAAATAATGCAGATAATTCAAAACCACAATATGCTTATAGCGAAGAATATGAAAAACCAGAAAGAGATATTATAAATCATATATCATTTGATGTAGTTGATTCTCAGGAAGAATTAGTTGTAGATACAATGCTCACTAGTGATTACGCAAATTACACATATGTGTATGATAATGAATATCTAGGAGAAATACTTGATTATGATACTGTTACAGCAGATGAAATGCATAAAGTTGTAAATAATAATACAAATATTACACCAAAATATAAAAACCTAATTAATGAATTTATAGATAATTTATATGAAAAACAACCAGATGCAGAAAAAAGAATATTATATGAAAATCTTAAAACACTAGAAGTAGTAGAATGTACAAAAAACGAATTAATGTTAGAAAGTTTATCTGCTGATTCATATGGATGTTATATAAGAACCAAAAATAAAATATATGTTTTAAAAGATAATGATTATAAAAAAGGAACTTGGGAGTACCAAGTAATTTATCATGAATTATGTCACGCTGCAAGAACAGGTTTTTGGGATAATGATGAAAAACAATTAAGAGCACAATGTGAAGGGCTTAATTTTTACACAACAACATGCTCCGAAGCATTAAACTCAATATTTGCTGTAAGTCTATTTGACTATGATGAAAAAGATATAGCATATCAATTACAAAGTAATTACTTTACAGTGATATTAGAATGTATGGATAATTATAAAATATCTGATTACATGAATCATAGTTTAAGTTATTTTGCAAAGAAATTAGATGAACAAAATGGTAATAATAATTATGCAGTATCAATATTACAATTGATGGAAGCACAATTTAACGACTATCACAGTGATAGAATAGAAATAGAACAGCAAGAATATTATCCAATATATGATTATATAACAAATATGTATTTTAAAAAATATATTACACCTAATATGTCTTACGATGAATGTTTAGAACTAACAAATAATCTTGTAGAAAGAATAATGTTTGATGTACCAGCAGAATATAATATTGATACAAATAGATTTTATGACAATTTAAACGAATACTGTCAAACAATAGGAATAGAAAGAAATACTTTATCAAGATAAAATAAAAACTTAAGAATTGTATATCTTAAGTTTTTTTTATTAATTATTAACACTATTACTTGATAATGTAACTGTTAAAGTTTTTTCACTACTATCTCTTTCTACAGTAATTTTAATTTTATCACCTACATTATATTTGTATAATTGATATCTAAAATATGATGTATTTTCAATTGCTGTATTTTCGATCTTTAAGATTTTATCACCCTTTTTAATTCCAGCTTTATCAGCCGCACCGCCCTGCTCAACAGATTCTACATATACACCAGAATCATTATTAAAATAATTATTTGCATCATAAATACTAATACCTAAATATGGTCTACTAACTTTTTTACCACTTATAAGTGATTCTGCACTTTTAACGGCATCCTCAATTGGAATAGCAAATCCCATACCTTCAATTTGAGAACTTGCAAGTTTCATATTAGTAATACCAATTACTTCACCATTAGAATTGCATAAAGGGCCCCCACTATTACCAGAGTTAATTGCAGTATCTGTTTGAAGTACACTCATAACATAATTATCAACTTCTACCATTCTATTTTTTCCACTCAAAATTCCTCTTGTAACACTCCATGAATAAACACTAGAATCAACTGGAGTACCAACGGCAAAAGTAGTATCACCAATTCTTAAACTTTCACTACTACCAATTTGAGCAGTTGTTAAAATGTTAGATTTATCAACAGAAAGAACTGCAATATCTGAATATTCATCATAACCAACTACTGTAACTTTTTCTTCCTTATTATTAGTAAATACGACAGATACTTCACTTCCACCACTAATAACATGATAATTTGTTAAAATATAACCATACTTATCATCAGTTTTAAATACAAAACCACTTCCAGTAGAATATAATTGACCACGAGAATAATTTTTTACAGTAACAACTGAATCATAAACTTTCTCAACTGCATCCGCAATACCTGCATCAGTAACAGTTATTTCTTTAATTGTCTTCGTAGTTTCAATAGTAAGATTTCTTAAGTAAAATTTATAAAACAAACCAAATATACATAAACAAATTAAAAAAGTTACAAATGAATATACTAAACACTTATTATCAAATAATGTTTTTTTTATTACTATTGGTGAACTATCATCTATTTTTTTATCAATATTAGGCTCATTAGACGAACTATTTTTTATAACTTCAACTTCAACATCTTCTGTATTTTTATTTTCATTATTTTTTTTGTTTTCTTTTTCTTCCTTTTTCATATTTCCACCTCAATATAAATATTAGTACTCAAATGTTAACAAATTGTGAAAATTTTATAAATATTTTTTAAAACAAAACAAAACACATGTATATAATCAAAGAAATACTTTCGATAACATAATAGAGTTATAAAGAATTTTTATTATATAATTCTTTTTACTCTTATGGACGTTCCATTAACTTTCATAACCATTCCATTACCATCATCATAAATAACTACTTTAGGACAATAAGCATATTTATATTGATATTTATACTCATATTGTTGCCACTTTTGTCCATTCATTAAAGTATACACACTATCACCATCCCAACCAGTAAATTCCCCATCTATATTACTCTTAATTACATTTGATAATTCATAAACTTGTATTTCTTGATCAGCAACTGATAAAATATATTTTTCATTTTTTTGATAAATTACAACTTCCGGATTATAAGCATAATGATACCAATACTTATATTCAGCTTGAATCCAAAATTGGCCATTCATAGTTTCAAATAACATTCCATCATTAAAACCTTCAAAGTCACCATTAATTCTCCCCTGATAAATAATCTTTTTTATTTTAATACATCTCCTTACTTTAATTTCTAATTAACACTTAATTAAATTTTAAATTATAATAAATGAAAAAAAAATTTAAAATTAAAAAAAGCTAATATAAAACTTTATAAAGTCTATACTAGCCCTTTAAATACATAAACAGTATAACACATAATAAAACAATTATAAAGATTTTTTTTAATATTTAAAACTAAAATTAAATAATTAAAAATAACGTAAAATAAATATTAAAAAATCGATTCAATAAATGAACCGATAATTTATATTAGTCGAACCATCGACTATTTAACAATATGGGGCGCAATGTGGGAATCGAACCCACGCATAACGGGACCACAATCCGCCGTGTTAACCACTTCACCAATTGCGCCATAGCAACACATATTATAGCAAAGAAAATTTAGAATTTCAAGTACTATATGATAAAATATGCAATTTAAAAAGAAAGGTAATAAAGAAATAAAATTAAAAAGAAAGAAACTTATAAGTAACAATTAAAAAAGTGTCTTAAAAAGGCTTTAAATGTGCTTAAAAAGCATATAAAGAATTGAAAAAAGAAAAATAAAGTAATATACTTATCATAGAGGTAAAAAATGAAAAAAATGTTGTTAATAATCATGAGTATAAGTATACTATGTTCATGTCAAACACAAGAAGAATTAAAAAAGGCAAAAGAATTAGATAATAAAAATGAAATAAAAGAAAATTTAGATAAAAAAAATATACCAGAAACAACAAAAGAATGGATAATAGATTCCAAAACTGAAAAAACGCTAACAATAATATGTACTGATAAATCAAAAAAATGCAAAGAAATAAAAAATAATCTAAAAGAACTAGAAAAAGAAATAAAAACATACTATATAGAAATAGATAATATAACAAAAGAAGAAAAAGAAATATATAAAACAACATATGAATTAAATAATTATACTGGATACTTACCATATATAATGTTAATAGATA